>NZ_AUBW01000060.1 GCF_000429445.1 Algoriphagus terrigena DSM 22685 | reverse complement strand
TTGTGCCCCGCCTTCAATCGCACCATACTGGAATTGAAATAGGGAGAAACCTATCCATAATGAGATGAAAATGTAGGACTTCAATCGCACCATACTGGAATTGAAATGAACGTAGAACGCCGCGACGCTGCAAAAGTATCATGCCTTCAATCGCACCATACCGGAATTGAAATTACTTGGGGGAAGATGGGCAACCATATTCGGTTAATCCTTCAATCGCACCATACCGGAATTAAAATTTAACACAGGCTGAAGTAATAAACGAAACATGGACCCCTTCAATCGCACCATACCGGAATTGAAATAGGGCACCACCGGAGACTTCAGCACCATTCGGCTGACCTTCAATCGCACTATACAGGAATTGAAATTAGACGAATAGGACGTTGATCTCATCCTTATTGGCTGCTTCAATCGCACCATACTGGAATTGAAATGACGGATTCAACCCGACGGTAGGCGGCTCTCTCGACGCTTCAATCGCACCACACTGGAATTCAAATCGGAAAGGCTGGAAGAGCTTCCCGGCGTTCTCCCACTCTCAATCGTACCCTTCTGGAATTGAAATTGGACGATGGGCAATGACATCCGGCCGGAGATCGACTTCAATAGCACCATAAAGGAATTGAAACGAAGTATGGAGAGTCCCTGTGGAGATCAACCTCAGACCCTCAATCGCACTATTCTGGAATTGAAATATCCCTGACGCAAGCGGATACCTGCTACAAATGTCTACCTTCAGTCGCACCATACTGGAATTGAAATCCACCTGGAGCTTCGTCAAAGAGGCCTACGCCGACCCCTTCAATCGCACCATACCGGAATTGAAATCAAAAAGAGGCTGACAAAGTCAACCCAGATAGAAACCGCTCAATCGCACCATTTTGGAATTGAAATACCGAAATCAAAATCCCTCAGGACTATCCTATCCCTCCTTCAATCGCACCATACTGGAATTGAAATGAGTACACAGTGACGGAGTTTCTGAAAGGGCTGAAACCTTCAATCGCACCATACCGGAATTGA
>NZ_AUBW01000059.1 GCF_000429445.1 Algoriphagus terrigena DSM 22685 | reverse complement strand
TTCAATTCCAGTATGGTGCGATTGAAGGTTGAATGTTCCGGGAACTCCAACACAATATAATTTTATTTCAATTCCAGTATGGTGCGATTGAAGGTCAGTCAATACCATCAAGGAGATCCGAGGGTATGTCATTTCAATTCCAGTATGGTGCGATTGAAGGCATGCAGAAGACGGCACAATGGCTACAGGCTTGCTATATTTCAATTCCAGTATGGTGCGATTGAAGGAGAGTGCCGGCAGCCTTAATCAGGCGCTCCAAGCTAATTTCAATTCCGGTATGGTGCGATTGAAGGTCGATCAAAGACACGCATGTGAGTTGCATCAAGTCCCATTTCAATTCCGGTATGGTGCGATTGAAGGAGTCCCCGCCGTGCTCCATACCGGACGGACATACTGATTTCAATTCCGGTATGGTGCGATTGAAGGGGTCTGGAGTACTTAGAAGCGAATGAGGCCAACTCAATTTCAATTCCAGTATGGTGCGACTGAAGGATCGCTCGGATACGCTTGTGTCCAGAGGCTCGCCGCATTTCAATTCCAGTATGGTGCGATTGAGAGGAAGGTAGACGGATATCACTACTTCATCTACACAGAGTTTCAATTCCAGATTGGTGCGATTGAGAGAACGGGGTGTCGGATTTTATGAAATACTACCAGATATTTCAATTCCAGTATGGTGCGATTGAAGGATCAGTGAAATACTCCGCTTCTTCATCTCGGGCCAAATTTCAATTCCAGTATGGTGCGATTGAAACCATCTCAGGCGCAACCAACGAACTTGCCTATTTCGCATTTCAATTCCAGTATGGTGCGATTGAAGGCCACGGGATGCTTTTCGAGCAGTTTGAGATCTTCTATTTTCAATTCCTGTGTGGTGCGATTGAGAGTGCCATCCTCCAACAGCCCCAGTCACTGACCTTTGTGTTTCAATTCCAGTTGGTGCAATTGAGATGTTTTTGACATATCGGTTTCAACATCGTTTCAACAGTTTCAATTCCTGTATGTTGCGATTGAAGGTGACGTCGAGGGTCTCGATGTCGATCATGTAATGAAGTTTCAATTCCTGTATGTTGCGATTGAAGGTTCGGTTCCCGGATCCCAAACTTGATTTGAAAATGAATTTCAATTCCAGAACGGTGCGATTGAGAGCCGGAGGAGTCGACAAGGCGTGCGGCGAGTTGATAGGTTTCAATTCCAGTATGGTGCGATTGAAGGTGGTCAGAGATCAAGATGCAGGGCGAAGCTGAAGTCATTTCAATTCCGG
>NZ_AUBW01000058.1 GCF_000429445.1 Algoriphagus terrigena DSM 22685 | reverse complement strand
TGTAAAGGACTAAAATAGCTTGACCGTTTTTGGGAGTTACAAAACTTTCAAAAAATGGAAAATCAGAAACAAGTGCAAGTGGTGCGTCACTTCAGTGAATCTTTCAAGCAGGAAAAGGTTCGGGAAATTGAGCGTAACTTAACTACAGTGATGCAGGTGAGTAAAGTGTATGGGGTGACCCGAGCAGCGGTCTACAAATGGCTTTATAAATATTCTGCTCACCGTAAAAAGCAAATTCGCCAAATCATCGAACCCATGAGTGATACCCATAAAATTCAGGAAATGGAGCAAAAAATCAAGGAATTGGAGCGTCTGGTTGGCCAGAAGCAGATCTTGCTTGAGTTCCGTGAGAAGCAAATTGAGATAGCCGAGGAGATGTACAAAATCGACATCAAAAAAAAACTTGGCACGCCAGTATCGAATATTTTAGGATTAACCGGAAAGGGCAACACTGGAAAATGAACGAGCTTTATCGAGTTTTGGGGACAACCAAGCAAAATGTGCATCAGTGGATTCGCCGTCAACAGTCCAAAGAAGTGCATCAGGAGCAGCTCTGCGAGCAGACCGCACAACTACGGGCGGATCATCCCAGAATGGGCGGAAAGAATCTGTACAAAAAAATCAGCCCCAGCTTTATGGGCAGGGATCGATTTTTGGGATGGTACAGAGCAAGCGGCTTTATGCTTGCTCCCAAGAGGAACTTCCGCAGGACCACCGATAGCAGTGGGGTGATCCGTTTTCCCAACCTGATGGAGAGTTTGGAGTTGACACATGTCAACCAGGCTTGGGTAAGTGACATCACCTATTATGAGCTCAACGGTAAGTTTGCTTACCTGACCCTGATTATGGATGCCTATAGCAGAAAGATAAAGGGCTATCAGGTAAGTAAGACGCTCAGGGCTGAAGACACGACTATTCCTGCACTCAGAATGGCCATGAAATATTTGCCCAAAGGGTTGAAGCCCATTTTCCATTCAGATGGAGGAGGTCAGTATTATTGCAGGCAATTTGTGGCAATGACCCAAAAGCAATTCCAAAATAGTATGGGGAAAACAGCTTATGAGAATCCTAAAGCAGAGCGATTAAACAGGACAATCAAGAATGATTACCTCTATGGATATCATCCTGCAACATTCAAAGAGCTGGAAATTAAAACAGCCAAAGCAGTTAAAATGTATAACCAGGAGAAACCTCACCAAAGTCTGGGAGGCTTAACTCCTGATCAGTTTGAACGAAATCAAATTCTAACCAAAACCAACTTCAAAACGGTCAACTCTATTTAGGACGGTACA
>NZ_AUBW01000057.1 GCF_000429445.1 Algoriphagus terrigena DSM 22685 | reverse complement strand
ACTTATATGAATTAGGGAAATTCACCCACAGCCATGAAAGTCGTAAAAGGAGTTACCACAACTTATTTACGATATGGACATGATAGAATTTCCCCAACTCATTGAACGAGGCTGCGGCCTTGATGTTCATCGCGACACGGTAGTTGCCACCGTTTCAGGAAAAGATCTGCCAGAGCAGACGTTAACCTTTGCCACCCATACCCAGGATCTGGAGAAGCTGATCGGTTGGCTTCAAAACCAAGGAGTAACCCATGTTGCTATGGAAAGCACAGGCGTTTATTGGAAACCTGTGTATTATGTTCTGGAAGGATATTTTGAACTTTTGGTCGTAAATGCCCGGCACATCAAAAATGTACCCGGACATAAGACTGACAAGAAAGACGCTGAATGGATTGCCAAGTTGTTGCTCAGCGGATTGCTCAAACCCAGTTTCGTTCCACGGGAGGAAATGCGGTTTATGCGGGTATTATTCCGACATCGCAAAAAACTCGTCAATCAGCGTTCCCGAGCCAAAAACCGGCTACAAAACATCCTTCAGGATGCCAATATCAAACTGTCTTCGGTAGTCAGTGACGTGTTCTCCAAAACAGGACTCGCTATTATCCAAAAACTGCTGGAAGGAATAACCGATCCAATCGTGTTAGCCAATCAGGCTAAAGGCTCGTTGGTTAGTAAAAAAGAACAACTCCAACTGGCTCTCCACGGCCGATTTACCGACCATCACAGCTACATGGTTCGGTTTATCATGGACACCATAGATTCCCATAACCAAGCAATCGAGAAGCTGGAAGCAGAACTGGCGATTTGCGCAAAACCATTTGAACATCAACTCAATCTCCTACAGACCATTCCGGGCATCTCTCAGATGGCTGCCTTGGGGATACTGGCCGAAATCGGTACAGAGATGGACAAATTCCATTCTGACAAACACCTGGCCTCTTGGGCGGGAGTCTGCCCCGGAAACAACCAAAGTGCCGGCAAGAAACTGTCTTCCCGGGTCACACAAGGCAACAATTATCTCAAAACCAATCTGATCGAAGCCTCTTGGGCATGCAGTCATACCCTCAACACTTACCTGTCTTTCAAGTATTGGAAGCTCGCCCAAAAAAGGGGAAAGAAAAAAGCCGCGATGGCCATCGGACACGAAATACTCAAAGCCGCCTATCATATTCTCAGGGACAATACCCCTTATAAAGAACCTCAACTCAGGCAGGAGATCATTGATGAACGAAGAAAAGCGGAAATGGAGCGCCTAGAAAAAAGGCTCCAAAAACTTAAATCATTAGCGTCCAACTAGAAAAGGTCGTCTTTTTTTTGGTGGACTATACCCCGAGCATAAAACTGATATCAGACGCTAAGCACCCACAGCTGTTGCCTAAGAGCACGTAGAAAAAACTTTTCTCTAAAGAAAAAACTTAGCCAAAACTGATGTCCTGGAACAACTATGGGGTAAGCTAACCAGACTTTCAGAAAAAAAA
>NZ_AUBW01000055.1 GCF_000429445.1 Algoriphagus terrigena DSM 22685 | reverse complement strand
ATCGTGACCGGCGACAGCCCTGAGGGAGAAGATCCGACAGACGAAGACGAAGAGGAGACTCCGATAGAAAGAAACCCGTCGGTAACCCTGGACAAGTCGGTGGACCTGAACTCGGTCAGCCTGGAGGGCGTGGTGCTGAACTATACCCTGGTGGTGAAAAACACCGGCAACGTGACCCTGTCGAGCGGAACGCTGACAGATCCGAAGACCGGCCTGTCGGTACCGGGAGTTACCCTGGCACCGGGCGAGGAGAAATCCTACAGCACGACCTATACCGTGACCCTGCAGGATCTGTTGAGCGGAGAGCCGATTGTCAACATTGCGCAGGTGAACCTGGTGGATGGCCCTACGGGAACCCCATACAGTGCCCAGGATGATGCGGTGGTGTTGATCGACCTGACCCCTTCGATTGAGCTGACAAAAACAGCGGACAGATCCACGATAAGCGGGATTGGGGACGTGATCAACTACACCCTGACGGTGACCAACACGGGCACCGCACCGCTGGTCAACGTGGAAGTGAACGATCCGCTGACCGGATTTGAAGCGCAGGTGAACCTGCTGCTGCCGGGTCAGGTGCGGGAGTTTGTGACCAGCTATACAGTCACGGCGGGCGACCTGGAGAATCCATCGGTATTGAACGTGGCTACGGTTACCGCCCAGACTCCTTCGGAAGAGGAGGTCAGCGACCAGGACGAGGTTTCCGTGGGAGTTGAGGCACGGCAGATCATCGCCAACGACGACGAGTTCGGATCACACTTCCTGAGCTTCGGCGGGGTGATCGGCAACATCCTGGACAACGACCTGTTGGAAGGACAGCGTCCTGATCCGGCCGATGTGGACTTCGAATTCACCGAGCTGGACGGCATCATCGGTTTGCTGATTGACGAAAACGGCGAGCTGAGCCTGATCCCCGGAGTGAATGAGGTAAGAGACTATACCCTGAAGTATATCCTGAGAGAGACGGCCTTCCCGGACAACAACGACGATGCACTGGTGTTCTTCAGAATATTGAACGACAACGTGGACCTGTCGGTGACCAAGACCAGCTTCGAGGCCGAGATCTACGAGGGCGACGAGTTTGAGTACCAGATCGTGGTGTCCAACATCGGCGGCACTCCAGCCACCCAGGTGAACATTGTGGACAATCTGCCTGCGAACGTCAGCTACGTGAGTTCGGGTGTGGTCAGCGTGAGCGATCCACAGATCCAGGTAGGCAATGCGACGGTGAACGGCAGCACAGTCACTTGGACCGTACCGTTCCTGCCGGCAGACGGGGAGATCACGCTCCGCATCCGGGTTCGTGCCGGAGACGCGGGCCAGATCCGGAACGTGGTGACGGTGGACTCTGGGGAAGAAGACACCAACGGGGAGGACAATGAGGCGACCGATGAGAACGAGATCCTTCCGTTCCGTATCCCGAACGTGATTACGCCAAACGGTGACGGGGACAACGACACGTTTGAGATCAAGGGATTGGGCAAGTTTGCTTCCAGCGAGATCGTGATCCTGAACAGATTGGGGGACCACGTACTGGAGAAGAAAGAATACCAAAACGACTGGGATGCCCCGGGTCAGGTAGCGGGTACTTACTTCTACGTGCTGAAGCTGACTGACGGATCAGGAAAAGTACACGAGTTCAAAGGATGGATTCAGGTAATCAAAGAATAAAGACAAGAGCCATGAAAACGACTTTTAAAATCATAGGAATGACCCTTCTGGTGGCCGTATTGGCCACCGGGGGGACTTTTGGCCAGCAGCTTCCGCAGTTCAGCCAGTACATCTTCAACGGGTTGCACGTGAATCCGGGGTATGCGGGGTACAAGGG
>NZ_AUBW01000054.1 GCF_000429445.1 Algoriphagus terrigena DSM 22685 | reverse complement strand
ACCTTCAATCGCACCATACCGGAATTGAAATAAGCGATCGCCGGATTCTTCAACATCTCGGAGATCACCTTCAATCGCACCATACCGGAATTGAAATTGTACTTCTTGCTGTACAGCTCTTAGAGGGGATGCTGCTTCAATCGCACCATACTGGAATTGAAATAGGGAAAGGGGAAACTAATAAAAATGATTCAGTGGCCTTCAATCGCACCATACTGGAATTTAAACTAGAATGCGAAGACCCGGAGCCTGAATTCTTTATTTCACTCAATCGCGCCATTCTGGAATTGAAATTGAAAATAATAATCTGGATTATGTTGAACCTCTTTACCTTCAATCGCACCATACCGGAATTGAAATGACTTCAGCTTCGCCCTGCATCTTGATCTCTGACCACCTTCAATCGCACCATACTGGAATTGAAACCTATCAACTCGCCGCACGCCTTGTCGACTCCTCCGGCTCTCAATCGCACCGTTCTGGAATTGAAATTCATTTTCAAATCAAGTTTGGGATCCGGGAACCGAACCTTCAATCGCAACATACAGGAATTGAAACTTCATTACATGATCGACATCGAGACCCTCGACGTCACCTTCAATCGCAACATACAGGAATTGAAACTGTTGAAACGATGTTGAAACCGATATGTCAAAAACATCTCAATTGCACCAACTGGAATTGAAACACAAAGGTCAGTGACTGGGGCTGTTGGAGGATGGCACTCTCAATCGCACCACACAGGAATTGAAAATAGAAGATCTCAAACTGCTCGAAAAGCATCCCGTGGCCTTCAATCGCACCATACTGGAATTGAAATGCGAAATAGGCAAGTTCGTTGGTTGCGCCTGAGATGGTTTCAATCGCACCATACTGGAATTGAAATTTGGCCCGAGATGAAGAAGCGGAGTATTTCACTGATCCTTCAATCGCACCATACTGGAATTGAAATATCTGGTAGTATTTCATAAAATCCGACACCCCGTTCTCTCAATCGCACCAATCTGGAATTGAAACTCTGTGTAGATGAAGTAGTGATATCCGTCTACCTTCCTCTCAATCGCACCATACTGGAATTGAAATGCGGCGAGCCTCTGGACACAAGCGTATCCGAGCGATCCTTCAGTCGCACCATACTGGAATTGAAATTGAGTTGGCCTCATTCGCTTCTAAGTACTCCAGACCCCTTCAATCGCACCATACCGGAATTGAAATCAGTATGTCCGTCCGGTATGGAGCACGGCGGGGACTCCTTCAATCGCACCATACCGGAATTGAAATGGGACTTGATGCAACTCACATGCGTGTCTTTGATCGACCTTCAATCGCACCATACCGGAATTGAAATTAGCTTGGAGCGCCTGATTAAGGCTGCCGGCACTCTCCTTCAATCGCACCATACTGGAATTGAAATATAGCAAGCCTGTAGCCATTGTGCCGTCTTCTGCATGCCTTCAATCGCACCATACTGGAATTGAAATGACATACCCTCGGATCTCCTTGATGGTATTGACTGACCTTCAATCGCACCATACTGGAATTGAAATAAAATTATATTGTGTTGGAGTTCCCGGAACATTCAACCTTCAATCGCACCATACTGGAATTGAAATATGGCTGGACAAGCTGGCAGAGCTGAGAGAAAAGAAACCTTCAATCGCACCATACTGGAATTGAAATAAGGAACTTCAGGACCTGGTGCTAAAGCGGAAGGGACCTTCAATCGCACCATACTGGAATTGAAATTCGATGAAAGTGTGATTACCCGTGATCCGCAGCGTGCCTTCAATCGCACCATACTGGAATTGAAAT
>NZ_AUBW01000053.1 GCF_000429445.1 Algoriphagus terrigena DSM 22685 | reverse complement strand
TCTACCTCAGCTCCGTTGTCGGTTTTCACCACCTGGATCGCAGGGTTTTGCGGAAGCTCTGTCTCCGTACACGTCGTGCACTCGGTGCTTGGCTCTTCCACCGGAGTCGGATCAGAAGATTCGTCCGTGATGTCATCACTC
Organism: Algoriphagus terrigena DSM 22685; assembly: GCF_000429445.1. Classification (GTDB taxonomy): domain Bacteria; phylum Bacteroidota; class Bacteroidia; order Cytophagales; family Cyclobacteriaceae; genus Algoriphagus; species Algoriphagus terrigena. The sequence continues at coordinate 2,174 of NZ_AUBW01000053.1, read as the reverse complement.
GGATCTCCCGGATCTCCGCCCGGTGCTTCACCCCTTACCAGGGCCTGGTTGATCACAAAGCCGTTGTCGATGTCTTCCTGGGTGAGCATGTAGCTCGCCGTGAAGGTCGTGTTGTCGCTTGCTCCCGGTGCCAGAGTGGCAATCGGTCCGCCTACCACAGCTACTTTATCATCTTCAATTGTGATATCAGTCAGGGTCAGGTTGCCGTCATTGGTCACCGTGAAGGCGTAAGTGATCGTCTCACCCGCATTTCCGAAGCCGTCCTGGTTTTCGTCGTTGAAGATGCCTTCTTTCAGCAGCTCAATCGACGGGTTCTGCTCAAAGCATGCTTCCACGCTGTCAACAGCTCTCACAAGAACAGTCCGCTCTTCCCCGGATTCCGAATCGCCTCCCAGGTAAACCACCGCTGTTGCCGTGTTGGTCACACAGCCGCCGTCGATCAATTCCTGATCAATCTCAAGCTGGGCTGTCTCTGTCCAAGTCGCACCCGGTGCCAGTGAAGCGATCGTCCAGGTATCTCCTGTCAGGTCATCCGATACCTCGATGCCGGTCAACTCAACATCTCCGGTATTGGTCACTTTTATCTCATAGGTTACAAAACCTTCAAGCTCATTGTCATTCTCAAGAACTGTCTTTTCTATCGCCACTCCCGGTGATACCACCCGCACTGTCACGATCGCCGTGTCGCAGTTGGTCGGATTCGGGTTGGTACAGATTCTGTATTCCAGGGTGTAAATGCCCGGTGCAAGTCCCGTGGAAACGCTGACCAAACCGGTAGCTGTATCCAGGATCAGTGCTCCCGGTGTAGACTGGGCCACTTCGGTCACGGTCACCAGGGTGGTGTTCAGACCGATGAGATCCCCAAGCTGATCGTTGTCCAGCACATTCACAATGTCGCTGTATCCCAACTCGCTGTATACCGGGATCGCCGTCATGTCGTCATCCACGGCGAGCGGAGGGTTCGGATTCGGGTTACAGGCTTCTGTCGCTCCCGGATAAGTCACCTCTGCACTCACTTCAGGGTTCAGCGAGAAGATCACATACGCTCCCTCTTCCCGCACCTGGTAGTAGTTGAATTCTCCCGCTACCCACTGCATGTTCTCGTATTTCCAGCCCGGCCACTGCGTGCCATAGCCGTTTTCATCGACCGCTGCTCCAGGGAACAGCATCGTTCCTTCAAACGGCAGGTTCCCATACACCACCACCACGTTGCCGTCCTTGTCGTACCAGGTCATCGTAATCGGATTTGGCCCGACTTCGCTGTCCAGCAGCTCCAGGTTGATGCCGCTCAGATCCCAGCGGATGTACGGGGCGTCCAGCTCGCAATACGTGTCGATCTCATTCAGGATCAACAGGATTGCTTCGGCCGTCTCGCTGTTCTGGTTCGAGGTCACCGGCTCACCCTCAAAGCTTGCCGTAGCCGAGGCCACATTGGTCACCTCTTTGGCTATTATATCCGCTGCCGTCACCGTGTAGCTCGCCGTAGCGGTTACAGACTGGCCTACTGCCAGCGGACCGGCTAGTGCTTCGATGTCCGCAATCTTATCGTCTATTACCTGGATCGGTCCCTGAAGGGTCACATTGCCCGTGTTGGTGATCACATACTGATAGCTGATCACATCTCCGACCACCTCGTAGGTATCCTCTCCCACGATCTGCTTGTCCAAAGTCAACGCAGGACCTTGCGTAAAGCAGGCTCGGGCCTCCTGTGAGGTATCTGACAACACCACGCGGTACTCCTCGCCCTCTCCGCCCTGTCCGGGGTTCTGCTCACCTTCAAGATATTCCCGGATCTCTGCCGTAGCCGTGTTCACGTAGCACTCCTCGTCGATCATCTCCTGGGTAATCACCACCGTGATCGTCTTCACATCCTGGGCTGCCGGCGACAGGCTCGGGATCACCCACGATTCTCCCGTCACGTTATCTTCCACATAGATGTCATACAGGGTCACATTACCCGTGTTGGTCACCTCGATCGCAAAATTCACCTCGCCGCCCAACTCGTCGTCATTCGAAACAACAACTTTCGTGATGTCCACCGATGTCGCCCCGTTCACCTCTACCGTCTCGGTAGCATTGTCGGTCGCGTCCTCTTCGCTGGTCACCGTGGCCACGTTCACAATATCCAAGCCCGCATCAATGTCAGACTGCAATACCGTGTAGGTCGCCGTGCC
>NZ_AUBW01000052.1 GCF_000429445.1 Algoriphagus terrigena DSM 22685 | reverse complement strand
CCCTTGTACCCCGCATACCCCGGATTCACGTGCAACCCGTTGAAGATGTACTGGCTGAACTGCGGGAGCTGCTGGCCAAAAGTACCCCCGGTGGCCAATACGGCCACCAGAAGGGTCATTCCTATGATTTTAAAAGTCGTTTTCATGTGCTTGTGTTTTGCTTGTCCAACGGTCACATAGAATCTCGCAGGGTTGTTAATCACCTCTGGGTCTAACATTTTGGTCATGCTCGATTTCATGCTGCCTGCATTTAAAATTTTATAAATACCGGGAGGAGCCCAAGACAGAACTTCCGCCCGGAAAAATTGTACACCTAGTCTTTGATCACCTGGATCCAACCCTTGAATTCATGTTTGCCGCCAGCTTTGTCCACTGTATTTAAGATGTAGAAGTACGTGCCTGCAACCTGACCAGGGGCATCCCAGTCATTTTGGTAATCTTCTGTCTCGAGTACATGATCACCGTATCGATTGAAGATGACGATCTCATTGCTGACAAACTTGCCAAGGCCCTGTATTTCGAAGGTGTCATTGTCTCCGTCACCGTTTGGAGTGATGACATTTGGAATATGGAAAGGCAAGATGGTATTCACATCAGTGGCTTGGTTATCCAATTCATCCGTGTCAGCCTCTTTGGAGCTGACCGTAGCCAAATTGGTAATCGTGCCAGGATCTCCGGCTTTCACCCTGATTCGAATTACTATCTCCGCATCTGATGCAAAGAATGGGATAGTCCACGTGATTCTATTTCCGGAGACATTGGAACTAACTTCGGCATTGCTTGCATTAGCGGTCACCTCGTCACTTATATAGGTCACGTTGATTGGCAAGTCATCTATCAGTACGACTTCGTTTGCGTCAGTGCCACCGATGTTTCGCAGTTTGACTTCATATTCGAACTCGTCCCCTTCATAGATCTCCGCTTCAAACGAGGTCTTCTCTACCGAGAGGTTCACCTCGTCAGCCACAAAGAAGCATCTCAGGCCATAGTCGAAATCGAAGTTTGTTGGGTTTTCCCTTGAAACACTTCCAGTTTGAACAATTGGCGTTGTGACTTCACAGACCAATCCGCTGGTCGCGTCTGTCTCTACCATCCTTCCATCCGGATCTGGAACTACTCTGACCAAACCAGATCCACCCACTTGGAACCCTTGGGCGTCGAAGTTCAAGTCAGGCACCAAGGTCACCACATATTCCCCATAAGGATCAGCTTGGCGCAACTCGTGCTTCCAGAAACCAAACTGATTCACCCTTGCCAAAGCTTCATAACCGTTTGGACCCTTGATAGAAATATTCTGACCTGTTGGGTTTCCAAATCCTGCACGATTCAACTCAGCCTCATTCTCAGGCCCGTCGTATCTGCCATCCCCATTCAGATCAAACCATTCCCAATTCAGGATATTTATTGGCTGGCCAGGCGCGATTACATTTCGGGTTACTTGGCCATCTCCATCGGCATCAAGCCATTCATTTTGGAGGCGGTCTCCATTCAGGTCATACCACACAAAGCCCCGTAAGATCGGATTCCCTCCATTTGGATCAGGGCTAAACTTGGTATATCTAAAGTCCACCGGCTCATACACGCAAGGCTCAACTGTAACTTCTGCAGTATCCCCATCCAAAGGTCTGTACCCTTTGGTTGCTTCAAGATTTTCATCCAGAACGATGATGGTATAGTCACCAACTGCGACATCTCTAAAGAAATATCTTCCCAATTCATTGGTTACAGAGATGAGTGTGTCTCCATCTGTATTTTCACCCGGAAGAAGAACCACAGGTACATTTGGAAGTGGTTCTTGGCTTATAATGCTGTAAAGCAAGCCAGTCACTAAAGTCTGACCCTCACATGTCAGGGTGGTAACAGCGTCATCGTCATCTTTGAGATCTTCACCACCTCCCGGATTCGGAGCTGCTACATAAGCCACATTTACAATTGGTTGAGCTTCCGCAAAATCCGCTGCCGTAACAGTATAGGTCGTTTCAAAACTTTCTGACTCACCCGGTGCGAGGGTTGGAATGACAGTTTCAAATCCTGTAAGAGGATCGGTCACAACGACTTCGTCAAGTGTTACACTTCCTGTGTTTGTCACAGTCAGCGTATAGGTGACGACCTCATCCACTACAATTACAGCATCCTTATCGGCAACTTTTATAATCTCAATCGCTGGAGTACCGATAAAATCAACAACCGCATCGTCGTCATCTTCTACATCTTCTCCGTTTGGATCCGTTCCAGTCGCCGAAGCTACGTTAACAATGCTGTCGTTTTCCAGATCTGCCGGAGTCGCCGTATAGATGGTTTCATACGTCATCGACTGAGCGGGTTCTAGACTCGGAATAGTTTCCACCATTCCTGTCAATGGATCAGTCACAAGTACATTTGACAGCGTCTCGTTTCCGGTATTAGTCACCACGATGGTGTAGGTGATCACGTCGCCAGCTTCGGAGTAGGTTGCCACATCGGCAACTTTGTCCACGGTCAGGCCTGGATCATCCGTACCCGGAACCACATTGGTGTCGGTGCCGTCGGTTTCGCCGCCATCAGGATCGGTGCCGGTTGCCGTTGCAATATTGGTCACCTCGCCGTTGTCGACATCTTCCTGGGTCACGGTGTAAG
>NZ_AUBW01000051.1 GCF_000429445.1 Algoriphagus terrigena DSM 22685 | reverse complement strand
ATCCCGTAGTGATACGGGAGCAAGTAGAAGTAAGTGATTAAGGGCGCACGGGGGATGCCTAGGCTCTCAGAGGCGAAGAAGGACGTGATAAGCTGCGAAAAGCCACGGGGATCGGCCAATACGAATTGATCCGTGGATGTCCGAATGGGGCAACCCAGTCTGTAAAGACTATTCCGTAAGGAAAGCGAACGTGGGGAACTGAAACATCTAAGTACCCATAGGAGGAGAAAATAACAATGATTCCGTAAGTAGTGGCGAGCGAACGCGGAGGAGCCCAAACCGTTCATGTTACGGCATGGACGGGGTTGTAGGACCTGTATAATTGAGAACAATCCGACGAGAACTGCGTGGGAAAGCAGACCGTAGGGGGTGAGAGTCCCGTATTGGAAGGATTGTGATCGAGACGGGTATCCTGAGTAGGTCGGGACCGGAGAAATCCCGATTGAAACTGCCGGCACCATCCGGTAAGGCTAAATACTCCTGAGAGACCGATAGTGAACGAGTACCGTGAGGGAAAGGTGAAAAGTACTCCGAATAGGAGGGTGAAATAGAACCTGAAACCGTGCGCTTACAAGCGGTCGGAGCCACGCGATGTGGTGACGGCGTGCCTTTTGCATAATGAGCCTACGAGTTACTCCTCTCTGGCAAGGGTAAGGCATTCAGTGCCGTACCCGGAGCGAAAGCGAGTCTGAAAGGGCGATTGAGTCGGAGGGGGTAGACGCGAAACTTAGTGATCTACCCATGGCCAGGTTGAAGGTTGGGTAAAACCAACTGGAGGACCGAACCGATAAGCGTTGAAAAGCTTCCGGATGAGCTGTGGGTAGGGGTGAAAGGCTAATCAAACTGAGAAATAGCTCGTACTCCCCGAAATGTTTTTAGGAACAGCGTCGGGAATTGTATGACGGAGGTAGAGCTACCGATAGGACTAGGGGGAGTCACATCCTACCAAATCCTGACGAACTCCGAATGCCGTCATACAGAACCGGCAGTGAGGGCTGGGGTGCTAAGGTCCCAGTCCGAGAGGGAAAGAACCCAGACCTTCCGCTAAGGTCCCCAAATCTAGATTAAGTTGAACAAAGGTGGTCCAGTTGCAGAGACAGCCAGGAGGTTAGCTTGGAAGCAGCTATTCCTTTAAAGAGTGCGTAACAGCTCACTGGTCGAGCGACAGGGCGTCGATAATAATCGGGCATCAAATCTAGTACCGAAGCGAAGGATTCGATCCAGCAATGGACGAGTGGTAGGGGAGCATTCCAACGGCGGTGAAGGTATCCTGTAAGGGGTGCTGGAGCTTTTGGAAAAGCAAATGTAGGCATAAGTAACGATAAGGCGGGCGAGAAACCCGCCCACCGTAAGACCCAGGTTTCCTGATCAACGTTAATCGGATCAGGGTTAGTCGGGACCTAACGCGAACCCGAGAGGGGTAGTGGATGGACAATGGGTTAATATTCCCATACTGGTTATACAGGCAATGGAGTGACGGAGTGATGAAAGATCCGCCCGGTGACGGAATACCGGGTTAAAGGCAGTAGGTATTGGTCCGATAGTTAAATGCGTTGGACTAGCCGAAGCTGATAGTACTGAGCGTTTTCGGACAATCAGATAGTGATCCTAAGGGCTTCCAAGAAAAACTTCTAGCGTTAAGCGTATAATTACCCGTACCGCAAACCGACACAGGTGGTCGAGGAGAGAATCCTAAGGTGCTCGAGTGAATCATGGTTAAGGAACTCGGCAAAATGGCCCTGTAACTTCGGGAGAAGGGGCGCCCCCAGCGATGGGGGCCGCAGTGAAGAGGCCCAGGCGACTGTTTAACAAAAACACATGGCTTTGCAAAGTTTCAAGACTAAGTATAAGGCCTGACACCTGCCCGGTGCTGGAAGGTTAAGAGGGGATGTCATCGCAAGAGAAGCATTGAATCGAAGCCCCAGTAAACGGCGGCCGTAACTATAACGGTCCTAAGGTAGCGAAATTCCTTGTCGGGTAAGTTCCGACCTGCACGAATGGTGTAACGATCTGGGCGCTGTCTCAACCATGAGCTCGGTGAAATTGTAGTCGCGGTGAAGATGCCGCGTACCCGCAACGGGACGGAAAGACCCCATGCACCTTTACTGCAGCTTAGCATTGGTACTGGACAAATGATGTGTAGGATAGGTGGGAGGCAATGAAGCGGGTTCGCCAGGATCTGTGGAGCCACTGTTGAAATACCACCCTTTGTTTGTTTGGTATCTAACCCCATACGGGGGACATTGCTTGGTGGGTAGTTTGACTGGGGTGGTCGCCTCCAAAAGGATAACGGAGGCTTCCAAAGGTTCCCTCAGTACGCTTGGTAACCGTACGAGGAGTGCAATAGCATAAGGGAGCTTGACTGTAAGGCCGACAAGCCGAGCAGGGTGGAAACACGGGTATAGTGATCCGGCGGTTCTGAATGGAAGGGCCGTCGCTCAAAGGATAAAAGGTACGCTGGGGATAACAGGCTGATCTCCCCCAAGAGCTCATATCGACGGGGAGGTTTGGCACCTCGATGTCGGCTCGTCACATCCTGGGGCTGGAGAAGGTCCCAAGGGTTCGGCTGTTCGCCGATTAAAGTGGCACGCGAGCTGGGTTCAGAACGTCGTGAGACAGTTCGGTCCCTATCTGTTGCGGGCGTGGGAAGTTTGCGAGGACCTGACCTTAGTACGAGAGGACCGGGTTGGACTGACCGCTGGTGTACCGGTTGTGATGCCAATTGCATTGCCGGGTAGCTACGTCGGGAAGAGATAAGCGCTGAAAGCATCTAAGTGCGAAACTCCCCTCAAGATGAGACTTCCATATAGGGCCGTCAGAGACGATGACGTTGATAGGCTGCAGGTGTAAAGTCAGCAATGGCATAGCCGAGCAGTACTAATTGCCCAAAAGCTTACCTACGGTTTGTTACAATTTCTACTGATATGTGTTGATTTATGCTGGGTGTCAGCTGTCGGGTGACCGATGAACTACACCGGCAGAACTTAAGATAGTATGTGTACGCATGATCCTCCGGCAACGGA
>NZ_AUBW01000050.1 GCF_000429445.1 Algoriphagus terrigena DSM 22685 | reverse complement strand
AACCGTCTTCCAGATCAAGCAGCTTTGTGAAAAAATTCTCTGTGAACATCTTTTTGCCTAAAGATACCATTTCCATTAAATTCGTGGTAGAACCTGTTTTATAATCCCTTTGTCATTTATTTATGATTCTAAATAACTGGGGTTGAAGGGATATCTAAGATTACTCGCGCTGTTCGGATTTGTTTTGCTTGGAATCCAGGCATCGGCGCAAGTTGGTTTTCCCTATTGTGAAACGTTTCAGACGCCAAGTACCCAGGCAAACACAATCTATGGCGGCGACGCAAGATTAGTTGACGGAGTTCTTCGTCTCACCAGCAATCAACAAAACCAACGAGGATACATATATATAGATGTACCCTTTCCCTCATCCTACGGTTTGAAGGTAGAATTCGAATACTTCAGCTACGGCGGCACCGGACAGTTTTTAGCCGACGGCCTTTCGATGTTTCTGTTTGATGGAGATACCCAGAGCTTTAATTCCGGAGGGTTTGGGGGATCGTTGGGGTATGCGCCGCGAAGTGCTGAGCCGGGTGTTTCGAATGGATACTTAGGAATTGGCTTTGATGAATTTGGAAATTTTGGAAATAGTTCTGAAGGCAAGAACGGCGGTTTTGCAGGAGTCGGTCAGAATGAGCTCGTACCCAATACGGTTGTCTTGCGTGGTCCGGGAAATGGAAATTCGGGATACCCCTTTATAACAGGTAAAAAGACGATGAGCTCTGGCCCCGACGGTGTGTTACCAGGCGGTCAGTTCGAGATCAGTTCCGGAGGAGCAGGTACTTCAAGGGTCACAGACCGCAATGCGGTGGGATATCGTAAGGTCAATTTGAACTTGGAGCCAAATCCCAACGGCGTAGGTTTTTTTGTAATCCTGTCGATGGTAGTGACTACCCAGCCAATTCTGCCGCGACAGATTACCATATTTGAGCAACCTTATAATTTCCCCGCTCCGAAGAATCTGAAGATCGGATTTGCCGCGTCCACCGGTGGCTATTCCAATTTTCATGAAATCCGAAACCTTATCGTGGAAGTTTCCGCTGATGATAAACTTCAAGATCCTGTTGGAGTTGACCTGACGGATTTCGCGGCCTGCGCCGGTCAAGAAAATCAGTATTACATCACCGATGACGATATTGTCCTGCCCAATGAGAACAGTGTAATCCGATGCCTTCAATTTTATGAGTCGATTGGAGATATCGAAAGCGAGTCAGAAGATCTTTGCTCACAGGCCCGGTGCTTGGAGCAGAATCGATTCCTGATTTTGCCCCAAGGCACCTTCGCGGCGAGTGACCAGGCCGGAGGGTTTACATTTTTTCCCAATGAAGAATATGCCGGGCAAGAAGTGACGGTTTTTTATACCATCACGGACAGCTATGGCAAGTCCTCCAAGGGTAATTCGGTTACCCTGAAAATCGAGGAATCGCCTATGCCGATCAAGCTCTCAGTGTCACAGGCAAACGAGGTGCTGGACGTCGTTGATATTTGCCCCGGAGAATCGGTGGATATGGAGGGATCTGGTGAAGAAGAGTACGAGCGATTTGAATGGTACAAGGATGGTGAATTGATTGAGGGGGCGGTCGAGCCAATCTTTACTGCGAGCGAGGTAGGCGAGTATGAGATGAGGGGATACAATGCAAAAAACTGCCCCGCCGTCAGTAATAAGGTGCGGATAGCAATGCCGGAGTTTCCTGAATTGGCAATTGATTCTCCTCTGGTGGGCTGTACTCCTGGTCAACCGGTGGATGTCACAGCGCAGATTTCTGGGTACAACGCCGAGATTTACGACTATCAGATTTCTGGAATGGGACTTTCACTCATGAATGATGAATTGAAATCTGTTGGTCTGTCTGGTAATTATGAGCTTCGGGGGAAACTGAAAAGTCTAGAATGCTATTCTGAGCCGGTGCCGGTGGAGATATTTATTCAGGAGACAGAGTTGACAGTAGATTTTGATTTTGGAGTGGAGGGTACTGGGGTGAAAGACGAGACCGGGGGAGGTGTTTTCCCGGACGATGTGATTCAGTTTGAAGACCTGTCGGATGAGAGAACCGTGAGCTGGGATTGGGATTTTGGAGATGGGTCGACTTCTCAGGAGCAAAACCCGGTACATGTTTTTGGGAAAAAAGGAGAGTTTGGGGTGCAATTGACTATCTCAGACCAAAATGGTTGTCAGGAGAGTGTGGTGAAGACTGTCTCAATTACCCGAAGTTATCGTTTGATGGTGCCGACAGGATTTACTCCAACTGCCGCTGAGAACAAAACATTTCTCCCCAAACAGAAAGGATTGGTGAATTTCGAATTGTTGATCTTTAATACTTGGGGAGAATTGATCTTCAGATCAGAAGATCTGGAAACCGAAGGATGGGATGGTACCCTTGAAGGGAAACTCTTGGATGCCGGCGTCTATGCCTATCGGATCAACGGCATCGCTACAGATGGAGAAAAGGTGGTAGATAGTGGCAAATTCAGATTGATCCGATGAAATCGAGCATGACTCAAGTGTCACACACTGGGATGATTATTCGCTATGCGAGATTCCATGTGGCCAAAAAAACATCAATTATAAACACATGAAAAGGGCATTGATGTGTTCGCTGCCTTTTCTCTGGAGCTCTTTGGCTTTCGCCCAGGATATCCAGTACAGCCAATACTATGCAAACCCCATTTATTTGAATCCTGCGTTCACAGGAAGCACGAGCCTGACCAGAGTCGGGGTTAATTTTAGAAATCAGTGGCCAGCGATGGACGCAAGCTTTGTGGCTTACACAGCGTACTTCGATCATTATGAGGAGGGAATCAATTCAGGGTTTGGGCTGATTATTCAAGGGGCCCAAGAGTCATTTACCCAGACTAGACTGAATGAAATCGGCTTGACATATTCCTATCGATTGAAGTTGAATGAGAAAAACTATATCCAAGCAGGCGTTCAGGGGAGCTTTGTGGCGAGGGACGCGCTATTTGATCGCGTTATTTTGGGTACACAGTTGAATATCGATACGGGACAAATAGTGGGAGAACCCGGCGAGGGATTTGAAGGAGATAGCCAGATCAAATCGGCTGATGCGAACGCAGGTCTCTTATATTATGGTGAGAAAGCTTGGTTTGGAGTTTCAGTTGCCCATTTGCTTGAGCCGGAGATCAGCTATTTGGCTGACAACTCCAATCAGCTTCCGATGAAATATTCCCTTCACGGTGGCTACCGAATCGATTTGGCGGCTGGGGATATCAATGATTATTTCAATAATACCGACCAGGAGCGGTCACTGGGCTTGGGTTTCAATTATAAAAAGCAAGGGGAGTTTTCTCAATTGGATTTGGGAGCGGAATTTTTCTTTGAGCCGTTGGTTTTGGGAATGTGGTATCGCGGTCTTCCGACCAAGTATTCCTTGCCGAATAATGAATCCTTGGTATTCTTGTTAGGAGTTAATATTCCCGTCGGCTTAGATGTGGGCTATAGTTTTGACTATGCTATTTCCAAACTCGGAACGTCTGCCTCTGGCGGATCCCACGAATTGTCTTTACGATATGTTTTTTCGCCGAAGAAGCCCAAGAACCGCAGGTACTCCGGGCAGTCCTTCTTTAGGTATTGATTTTCAGAGCTTTTTGGAAGATTGTTCTGTTTCGGGGTTGATTTAAGTGTTCAGACGGTTGTGCTCAATTTGATTTTCTGGAAAAACCACGAAAACTTTTCTTTGATCATTTTCAGGGAGTTAGGGGAAAGGGTGGTTTTTTTTCAGTTGAGGTATTGTTGTGGAGAAAAAAAGGGGGATATTTGCACTCCCAATCGAGGCGAACGGTGTCGAGTCGAGGCGAACGGTGTCGAGGGAAATTGAAAT
>NZ_KE386905.1:2005-5000 GCF_000429445.1 Algoriphagus terrigena DSM 22685 | reverse complement strand
TGTACTTCCCTAAATATGGTTGACCGTTTGGTTCAACATTTATTTAATTCCATCGGACAATTATGAGCCAGAGGTTCTTCTCTTGGGTAAACTTCGAAGGGGCTCGATGTCCCTAAGAAGTTTTGTCTTCCTTCGGTATAAATATTCACCGTCGGTCTTTCTTGGGTAGGTAAATCTATCAGTTTTTGGTAAAACTCCATGGGGGTGTAGTTCATATTAAACGCCCGATGGAGCCGTTTTTCGTTGTAATGGCTGACCGCCTTGGCCACTTTTCTCTTTAGCTCTTTGAAGTCACGGATTGCCCATCGTTTCAGGTATTCATTCTTGATAATGCCATTGATCCGTTCTGCATAGGGGTTTTCCCAAGCGACTAATCCCATACTGATATGAATCTTTTGGCCGGACAACAACTGGGTATAGGCATGACTCCCATACTGCGATCCCCGGTCTGAATGATGGATAGTATCCCAAGGAGTACAGTTCATGATCCCCAAAGCCTTCTTCAATGCCCTGATATTCGCTTCTGTGCGCAGGTGATCGCTCACGGCGTACCCGACGATCAATCTAGTGTACACATCTATGATAAACACCAAGTAATAATGATCGCCTTTAAGTTGAAAGTAAGTGATATCACTCTGGATCACCTGAAAAGGCCTGGTGACACACATCCCTTCAATTAGATTAGGATAGTATAGCGCTCCACTGAAGGTGGTCCGATGGTAATTCTTCACCCGATTGACCCCATAGCCCAGCTCCAGAAAAAGCTCACAGAACTTGTCCCTTCCCATGAAGTGCGGTCTTAGCGCATAGTACATCTTTTCAACCCCACACCCGGGATGCTCTGCTTTGAGCTGGTTGGCCAATACAATCAGTTCAGACAACTCCCGGTCAAAGGATTCCTGCCGATTTTTAGCCTGCTGAACCGACTGTTTGCTTACTCCTACAGTTCGGTAGAGTTCATTAAGGGAATAGCTCATGACTTGTCTGTTGGATTGGAACCACCAGAGTGTGGGGTGTTGGAGTTTTTTTTGACATCGATGGAATAAGTGTCCTTTGCCAGATCAATCATCTTCTCCAGATAATCAATCATTATCTGCTTCTGGCCAACGGCCCGTTCCAACTCCTTGACCTTTTCTTCCAGTTCTTTTACCCGATGGGTTTGGCTGTCTTTCATCTCCACGATACAGATGTTTTTCTCGTTGTAGGTAGAATACTTATAGATCCACTTGTAAATAGATTTGTTTGAAATTCCGTACTGCCGCTCCATCTGGAGTACCGACATCACACCCTTTTCAAAATCATCAACCAATTTACGTTTGAATCCTTCTGAAAATTCACGACGTGAATTGATCCTTTTTCCCGTTTTTAGCATTTCTTTCTTGGCTTTAAAACGGTCAACCTATTTCAGAGAATGACAGTCGTGGGAAGTGTTATACAGCTGGTTGTCGGGTTGTCGAGTGCGGAAAAAGCTCCGTAGGTGCGGAAGCTTTGTAGCCGTGGGTGAAGCCTGAGGCACGATCCCTCGACACTTCGACAAGCTCAATGCGGATATGCTCGGGAACCGTGTAGCCCACAGTAAAAAGCAATTGCACTCGACGCAGAAATACAGCTTGGAAAAGGCGGTCGATGCCAATACTTCGACATGGTTCGACACGCTCACCAACCGAGCTCAGCACAGGTGTAAGGAGTGGGAAGTTGGAAGGGATTTTTTGGTTGTCGGATTGCAAATCCTATGGTCGGACGTCGATGTATCCCATTTCGAGGAGCCGGGCAAGGTGGTGAGTGGTAAATAGTCCAGCTTCGGGAGAAGCAGGATAACGGAACGAAAAAATAAAGATTTGTCCTACCCTTCAACCTGGCCCAAACCTAAAACAGCCCACCGGGCTGTTTCCTAACGGTTTGTCCTCCTGCAGGCTGGCCTCCCGATACGCTTCGCTACTCGGGACAGGCTCTCGCTAAAACAGCCCTCCGCGGCGGGCTGTTTCTTAACGCTCGGTCCTCCCCCTACCCCCTTTGAAGAGGATTCTTCTTCCTTTTGAATATTACAATTCAAGGGGGAGTTGCGGCGGAATGAATTGACTGACGGAACGCGTGCCGTAGGTACGCCAGATGGGTAGCCTGGGGTTTCAACCCCAGGTAAAATGGATAAGATGTTTCAACCTCGGCGCAGGAATTGCGATGACACAGGGATCTTGATGCCGAGGTACGGAGAAGATGATTGATTGGTAAATAGTCCAACATTAAAGTACGACGGGGCTTGGGTGAGGCCTTGGGAACCTCGATGGTTGTTTTCTTTCACGTCCTTTTGGCTTGACCCAAAAGGACCAAAAGGTCAAGATTTGGCCAAGCTCCTACCTCCCGATACGCTGCGCTGCTCGGGACAGGATCTCGAAAGATTTGGAATTTCAATGGAATAAGCTTCGAGGCTCGATCCTGGCACAAGGGCGGACGCCGGAGATACTTTGCCCACCCTGCAGGCTGGCCCAAACTTAAAACAGTCCGCCGGACTGTTTCCTGACGGTTTGTCCCCCACGCGCCTCTCCTAACTATGATTTGTATCCGCCAAAGGCCGGGATTTGACGTCACGACCCAGAATGGGTCAAACCTCTCAATAGCCGTGGGTGAGGCCTGAGGTACGAAGGCCGGAACCCACGGTAAAATGGATCAGATGTTTTGACCTCGGCGCAGGGATATAGTTAGTAAATGGGTGTCGATGCCGAGGAGGAGTTGAATACAAATGTCGAGGAGCGGGAATCCCGCCGTTCAGGCTGGCTGCTCGCCAAAACAGCCCACCGCGGCGGGCTGTTTCTTCACGCTCACCCCTCTGGAGAAGCAGGACAACAAGGGACTTTTAAGGGAGAGGTGGTTGCGTGTAAGTGAACCTCGATTCCCCATTTGACCGAGCTCGCAGATTTTTTCCTTCGTCACTTTTTGTGGGGCAAAAAGTAACCCAAAACCCTCGGGCCCCAGTCTTTACTTCCAATCGGTGGTGTTT
>NZ_KE386905.1:0-1135 GCF_000429445.1 Algoriphagus terrigena DSM 22685 | reverse complement strand
GCTCGCAGATTTTTTCCTTCGTCACTTTTTGTGGGGCAAAAAGTAACCCAAAACCCTCGGGCCCCAGTCTTTACTTCCAATCGGTGGTGTTTTCTACTAGACAATTATTAGGTGGACGATTGGATTTTTTGTCCTGCTCCAAACCTAAAAACAGGTGGATCTCGCTCGCCCACTCACGAGCTAACCTGTTTTTTTACGGTTTTCCGCAGAACCAAAAACCGTAAATCCTGCAGGGCCCTACCTTCGCCGATTGCGCCTGGTACTTTTTCGTATTGGTTTTTTGTCTGGTACGGCTTTGGGGCCAAAACAACGCGCGCCGTACGTACGGTCGATACCATAGCCTGGGGTTTCAACCCCAGGTAAAATGGATAAGATGTTTCAACCTCGGCGCAGAAATTCCGATGACACAGGGATCTTGATGCCGAGATACGGAGAAGGTGGTTGAGTGGTAAATAGTCCGGCTTCAGGAGAAGCAGGACAACAGGATGAAGGGGGAAGCAGGACAACGGAAAAAGTGAGTAACAGGCACGTCGGCGGGCCCAAAGTGGACTATTTGGAAACAAAGGAAAATAAAGCATTCCGGGGAAAATATGGACAAAACCCAACGTATGTGTGACGTATGTATGACGATGGTATGGCGGAACCCCAACGCAGCAGTGGCTTTGCTGCAAGGGAAATTGCCAGTCAGCAGCCTCGCCATGTACTATCACAATGTGGTTGGTTTTGAAGTCATCCTGCCCGTGTACGCCTAGAATTGAACCAATAAGCCCGTATAATGAGCCCTAACAGCGGTTTATCAATCCCATGGTTACTCCACTGTCGCTACCGGCTCTGTCCTGCTCTGTTATTCCTTCAGGCGGTAGGCTGAGCGAAGCCATGCCGGACCGTGCCGGTACAATCCCCGAACTAAGTATGAGACTGACTGCACGTTGATAAGGGATTGCTATGGCGTTGTATAACCTTGTGTAGGAGAAAGAAGCGGAGAATTGGAACTTGCGAAGAGGGAAAACGGCAAGGTCTTAAGCTTAGAGGAAAGTGCCGTAGGTACGGCCGATACCATAGCCTGGGGTTTTAACCCCAGGTAAAATGGATCAGATTTTTCGACCTCGGCGCAGGGATATGGTGAGTAATTGGG
>NZ_AUBW01000047.1 GCF_000429445.1 Algoriphagus terrigena DSM 22685 | reverse complement strand
GATCACTCCTGTCTGTTTTGCCATATGTATATGGGGTTTAGGTTAAACATGGAGCTAAGGTGCAGGCTAGTGGATTGACTATCAATTGAATGTGCCATATAGGCCAACTCTGCCAACTAAACCAAAAAGGGCACAGTTTCTAATAAAATGTCTTCAGCCGTTCGAAAAGTCCGTTCCGTTTTAAAATGTAAAAAATAGCCTTTCAGGCCAGAAGTGTCAGTAATTTATCCCCTATATCATCTTGCTTTTGATCAGATTCGACCTAAACAGATCGAATCCGAAAATTCCACCTTTGAGCTGGACTGGGTATAGAAGGCCAGGTAATGATAAAACTGTCCGGCAAGTGGTCCCGTCCAGGGAAAATCAATGGTCAGTGATCCGTTTTTCCGATAACCGCCCTTTTCAACACTCCATTTCCTTTTGGTAACCGGATCCAATGCCACATAAAAAATCTCATCCCCATCTTTAGCCATTCCCTCAAATGAATTGGGCCGCCAGGTTAACACCAGTCTATTTGAAGCTTCCCATGATGCTGCAGCGTCTGCTGGCTCCAACACATCTCCCGAAGAAATTTTCACCCTTTCAGGATACAGATTTGGTTCGCCATCCACCGGCAGTATTGCCTGCTTGATTGCCAGGGACAGTGCTTTTCCAAAACGCTTGGATTTATCGGCGGAGAGTCCGGAAAATCCCAATTCCAACTCCGAACGGATAGGTGTCAAAAAAGCATTGGCCTTTTTGAAAGCTTTTCTGGTATAGACCTGTTTTGCTGAAGGCTTTTTCTTGGTCTTAACTGGCCTGGATCGTAAAACGGTCTTCCCATCACGCTCATAGACTACAAGGTTTCCCATCTTACCGGAAACCAGTCTGTTTAAATTACGAGGAGGCTTTGCCATTTCTGTTTTGTTAGGGTTAGATACGCTATAGCTACGTTCACTCTTCGAGGTCTTAATCAAGTGTCATCGTTTGGTTATAGTCAATGAAGAGTCGAAGGAAACTCGAACAAGAGTCGAAGAAGAGTCGACGTTGATATGGGTTTGATGCTTGGATTAGCTCTTAAATTAAGGTCAGGACTGGTAGGATAAACCCAGTTGATTCCAAGGGGACTTTGACTGGAGTCAACTGATAAACTGCTCGATCTTATGTATCGGGATACCCGAAAATTCCGAGAACTCATCCAGTGTGACATACTGATGCGCCTCCTTCTGAAAATATTTTCTGATCTTGGTCAGCATTGAATTGCTGTAACGCTGACTTCGGCCGGTGATGATCTGGATATCCTTGGCATAAATGACCACTCGTTTCTTTATCATGACAAGATGCGGTTTCGGCGGACCTTAAATCCTGAGAAAAGAGTCAGAACATTTCGTATAGTAATTCCAGTTAAACCATCCGGCCATCACCTGGAAAGCATCACAAACCCAGCTCTCCAGTTCGCGGTGCTCTTCAACTATTTCGTAACCGATGTCGCTTGCATCGGCTCCCAATTCCGCCAAGTACTCAGCGTCAAAAAAACACTGCAAGCCCTCCTCTCCGGGATAATAATCGATCACCATCTTATACTTCAATGGGTGCAGGCAATTTTGAGACAGTAAATCGGTTCCAAAATCTCTGTCCGCCACAAACTGGATCATCTTACCGATCGCCAGCTCCAGTTCAGATGTCACCTCATATTTGTCGCGGTAAGGATGCCTTACCATACCAAACATCAGCCAGACACCCAGCCCGGTGATTCTGTTGTATTCATAATTATCCAAATCTTCAAGCTTTCCACTTCCGCTCAGAAAGAACTCCTCTGCATCAATCAACCCTTCCAGATAGTCATCCCAGTTTTGTTGCCAGTTGGAAACGGCGAAATGAAGACTGCACACTTTGGATAACTGGATCAGATTCTCACAGACATTCCCTATGGTACCGGTCAAGCCCGTCAAGTCCTGGCGCTGGATTGCTTTCACGACCGCGATAAATTCCTGTTCAGGTCTTTGATCATAATAATCCAGGAACAAGTCCTTCGTCAGGGAAAAACGCATGATCAGTTGTAGTTCATTGACTTCGCCATCGGGAAATAAAAATCCCACGAGCAGGTTGTTCGTTCGGCGTCTGACTTTTTCAAAAGTCCCGTAGTCTTCAAACATCTTATTGCGCCAGGCCCAAACTAGGGTGCCGGTATCCAATTGGATTGTTTGGGGGTGCATCGCCGGTTTAAGGTCAAATAGTTTCATTTCAGCCTAGATTTTAGTTTTTGTTTGAAACGGTCCACAGACCGGCTGGATATTCCAAAAAAGGCAGCCAATTCCCGATGGGTAATTAGTTCCTCCAGTCCCGAAAATTCTTTTATCAAGGCAGGGTAGCCATTTCTATCCCCATCCCCCTTCTTTCATCCTACCCAAGGCAAAAGAGCTCACTCCACTGCCCTGGATAGCGAGCCTGTTATTATCACTCCCCCAACTTGAACAGGGACAAGTGGCCGGGTAGTCATGCTAGAGGAAATTGGTTTTTTTCTTTTTCCTTTGGACATCTCGGATGCTCGTCCTGAAAAATGCCGCCAGATCCGTATCCTTCAGGTGCATCACCAATCCGGGCTGAGATTGATGAAGGGCCATCAGTCCATGTTCAATCCCATCATGCGGATTCTAAACTGCATCGTCTTCTGGGCCGCGACCCGATGAGTCAATTCCCGGTATAGCCTGTTGAGAGAAAAAGACTCTTCCAACAGTTCTATTTCGGCATCCCTGCCCAGCTCTAGAAAGACCACATCAGAAATGGCTTTCAAGATGCTGTCGTTTTTCTTTCGGGAATGGTAGGAGACATCCTCCCTGACCACATCGTTTTGGCAAAAAATCTGGTCCAACTGCAGCTCCAGATTTTCATCAATCAAATACAGTCCGATGAAGCCTTCACATAGGAAGCGGGTGGCTTCTTCTACCTCGTGTTCATTCTTGATGACGCTTCCCCTCCTGAGGGTTTTTTGGGTCATCAGAGGAAAGACCTTGTCGTACTCCGCCTCTGGTAGATGTACCAGTTGCCTATAGTATAGTCTCAACTGGAGTTCATACTTTTTATCCATATCGATTAAGTTTATTAAAAAGCCAAATGGGGGTGAAAAAGCGTTATGGAACTCGGTAATCGTCAGAATTAACTAACAATTGAGTATCAAAATATGTGGAAAAAACTCTTCATAACCACAAATAATTCTGCAATTTTTTCACAATTCCGTTAAAAATATGCCAATTGGCAGAATTTTAATGTGAAAAATCTAATTGTGCCAATTGGCTTGCATTTTTTTTAGCACGTCCATCTACCTTCCCTAAAGCCCAACAAAAGAATCTATTATCTCTCTTTCAACTGGGTGTTCAATCTTGAAATTGATTCTGACTATGGAACAGAAACCGGCCAAAAATATACCCCTTATCCTGCTCATTCTCCTCTGGAGCTACACCGGACTGGACAAGCTGGTACGGTTTGATCAAAGCCGCAAGGCGTTCCTGAATCAGCCGATGCCCAATGAAATTGAAGAAGTATTGGCGTATGCCGTTCCCGGAGTTGAGTTGTTGATTGCCCTGCTCCTGCTCTTTTCAGTGACGCGGTGGTGGGGATACCTGGGCAGTGTCTTGCTGCTGACGGTATTCATCACTTATGTCGGGCTGATCTGGGTGGGAGCATTTCCGAGGGTACCGTGCAATTGTGCGGGAATCTTGGAGAGTTTGGGCTGGGCGGAGCATTTCGTTTTGAATATAATTTGTATCGGGATTGGAGTGTGGGGATTGAGATTGGAAAATTGGAAAATTGAAAAATTGGAAAATTGAGGTTGTCGGGTTGTCAGCTGCACTGTTGTCCAGTTGACCAGTTGTCGGGTTGAGGAATTGCAATATTGGAAGATTGAGATGGGAAAGATGGAAGGGGGTGATGTGAGAAGGAAAGTGCCATAGGCACGGCCGATACCATAGCCTGGGGTTTCATGTGATGTTTAATTGATATCTAATGGTCACATGGAATCTCGCATGGAGGAAATTTATGCATGGATATCGTACGGTAGGTCATGCTTGATTTCAACCCCAGGAAAAATGGATCACACATCCCCGCCTCGGCGCAGAGATATCATCGGGATAATGTTGCTGAAGCCGAGGGACGGAGATGATCGTTGCTGCGGACGAATTTCATTTCGGAGTGGTCTGTGACACAGACCACGGCGAGGCTGGCATAGGCCATGGTGCGGTAGAAGCAGGACAAGGGAACGAAATGATGAAGATTTGTCCTACCCTGCAGCCTGGCCCAAACCTAAAACAGCCCACCGGGCTGTTTCCTAACGGTTTGTCCTCCTGCAGCCTGGCCCCCCTACCCCCTTTGAAAAAAACTCATGTTGACTTGTCCTGAATTGAGTTTACACCAGGTAAACTACTATGAAACGACAAAAAGAAAAAAAGACGAGAGGAATAGGGTCTCTGAGTTGGGCTGAGCGGGAAGAAATGATCAAAGAATATCTTTCGGGGAATTACTCTAAAGTTGAGATTTGGAACAAGTACACGGGTCAATCTACAGAACATGGGAAAATTCTTAAGTGGATGCGAATGCTCGGTTATTCTGATAAAATCGAAAATCCAGTTAAAAGACATTTATCTTCGGGTTTTACCAGACAACAACAACCCGTTTTGGCCACCAAAGACAACCTGCAAGATCCAAGAGAGCT
>NZ_AUBW01000046.1 GCF_000429445.1 Algoriphagus terrigena DSM 22685 | reverse complement strand
TCTATCATGTCCATATCGTAAATAAGTTGTGGTAACTCCTTTTACGACTTTCATGGCTGTGGGTGAATTTCCCTAATTCATATAAGTTTTATGGGGTTTTCTCCCGAAAAATAATGGTTAGACAAAAAGTCCCCAGCCGTCATCCATTCGGTCTGCTGGATCAAAGCCTTGCACCCATCCGACGAAGAGATCTTTGAATTCCCCGATCGCCTCACGGAGCAGGTTGAGATGCTCCTCCGCGTGGGTCTCTTCCATGCCGAGTTGGTAGGTCATGGCGTGGAGATTTCGCGCGTGGACTTTCATGATTGTCGCGTTCTCCATCTTCAGGATGTAATCGCTGACGCCCTCGGCACCTGAGAATTTCGCGCTGAGCATCATGGCATCCTCCATCATCATTCCTCCGTAGAGCTCCCTTCGGGCCTCGTCCAAGCTGCCAACTAGCGCGTGGGTAAGTGAGAGGATTTCATTCGCTTTTTTCATGAGGGGGTGGGAGTAAATCTGATCCCGCTGTGCTTTAGGATCAAATTCACTCTCCTCATCCCAATCCTCATTTTCGTCAAAATCATCCCACATTTAAAAGTAAAGTTTAAAAAAGCTGAATATTGTAAATGTTAGAACGGAAGCTTGTCTTCGTCGCTTTCAGAATAGAAGCTGTCTACTTCTGGCATGGCCGGTGCACCACCGCCGCCATTGGTGCGGTCGACTTTGAATGCTTTCACCTCGGTGTACCATCTGCCATTATATTCGCGGCTTTCCACGTCGATCCCAAGAGTAACCTGCTCCCCCACTTTGAGTCCAAACTGGTCAATTTTGTCCCCCCAGATGGAGACGCAGACTTTTTTTGGATACTGACCACCGGTCTCAATGATATATTCCTGCTTTCTCCATGCGTTGCCACTTTTCGAATTTCCGCCTACTTCTGCGAGGAGGTTGATTACTTTTCCGCTTAAATCCATGCTATTTATTTTTACTTGATAAGATTGCGAAGGTAACGATTGAGGCGAATTTTTCCGGGTATTTTGAGGCGGAAAAGAAATGACTTTTTCTTCCGTTTTAACAAATTTTGGCATGACCTTGGCCAAGCTAACATTCATGGATTGGTTTTTTGAAACAAAAGATTGTTTTTCGGGTCGTTTTCCAAACCTTCTTTTGAATTACAGCATACACTTGACAAGTATTCAAAAAACCCCTTAGATTGAACCTATTGATTGGCTTTATTCCAAACGCTTCCTGATTTTAATTCTTTCACTTTTAACAGATACTATGGCCTAGACCTTTACGTTGTATATAAACCAACTTAAAATGAGTAAGCGAATAGGTCCGCAGGACAGCGAGTTGATAGCTCAGTATCGAAATGGCAGCGAAGCTGCTTTTGACCATTTGGTAGATAGATACCAAAGTAAAGTTTTCACCACAATCTACCTGATCGTTAAGGATCAGGATATAGCGGAGGATTTGCTCCAGGACGTTTTTGTCAAAGTCGTCCAGACGATCCATTCAGACAGGTATAGCGAAGAGGGGAAGTTTCAGCCGTGGTTAATGCGCATTGCGCATAATCTGGCCATCGATCACTTCCGAAAAGCCAAACGTTATCCCACTATTCTGATGGACGACGGATCAAATCTCTTCAATTCTCTACAGTTTGCGGAGTCTTCGATAGAGGATCACCGGGTGAGAGAGGAGACGTTGGAGATGGTGAAAAGGCTGATCGAGGAATTGCCGGAGGCTCAGAAGGAGGTATTGGTGATGCGCCATTATTTGGATTTGAGTTTTCAGGAAATAGCGGATCAGACGGGGGTCAGTATCAATACAGCGTTGGGAAGAATGCGGTATGCTCTTATACATCTTAGAAAGAAAATGAAACAGATAAATTTTGCCTATGACAAAACCATTTACCCCAAATGACTTGGTACGATACATCTACCAGGAAATGCCGGAAGTAGAACAAGAACTCTTGATGCAAGCCTTGCGCAGCGATGAATCACTGATGCAAGAATACGTGGAGATGCTGAGCACGATAGAGCAATTGAATCAGGTTCGCCTGCAGCCTTCGGAGAGAATAGTGAAAGCCATCAAAGAGATGGCCCATTCTACGGGACTTCAAAGAGTCTAAAAAGCATTGGTAACCCCGGCATCAGTCGGGGTTTTTTTATACACTTTATGTTACGGCCAACGCGATTATCTTGCTTTTCCAGAAGCCGGATTTGCCGGGTATCTTATTTTCGTGAGAAGTCAGCTGCAGTTAGTAGTTTAAAACCGCCTTCCAATTTTGCTGAGACGTTTAGGATCAGAATTCACCGACAAACTGTTTGGCCTCTCGAAGTAGCGCGGCGTAGGTCTGCTCTGTAAAGCCATGTCCCTGTCCGGGGACGACGGTGAACTGGTGACGGACGTTTTTTGCCTGTAGCACATCTTCCAACAGTAGACTCTGGCTGATCGGAACGACCGGATCCATATTCCCGTGGAAAAAGATAGTCGGCACATCCTGTGCGTCGACAAAATTTACCGGGCTGGAATCGTGGTAGCTGGTTGGTGCGGAGTCGGGAGTTCCCCTAAGCAAGGCCTCCAGTCCCAGATTTGTGAGATTATTGCCACCGTAAAGAGCCGCCAAATCCGTAGGAGGGAAAAAGGCAACGGCTGCTTTCAAGTCCGAGAAATTGTTCTTGAAGGCATGCAAAAGCGCCAAATGCCCCCCGGCGCTGGCACCGGAAATGACCATTTCTCCGGAAATGTTCCAATCGGCCAGTTGGCTTTCGATATAGTGGAAAGCCGAGACAATATCCTGCTCCTGCTCCGAGATTCCGTTGGTTTCGGTCACAAAATCAAAGAGCCGATAGTTCAGCGAGACAAAAGCAAAGCCGGGGAATTCCTTTTCAACGAGTGACTTGATTTGTAAAAACTCGCTTTTATCACCATCAATCCAGCCTCCGCCGTGGATGTAGACCAGAAGCGATGTTTGCTCAGAAGACCTTCCTGCCGGAAGGTAGACATCCATGTTTTGCTTGAGGTGACTCCCGTAGGGTTCATCTAGGATTTGCAGCGAAGTGAGGATATCAGGCTCAGAATCCTCTCCGCAGGAAGAGAAAACCAGTAGGGCAACAAGTAAGAGATAACTGATTGGAAAAAGCTTCATATTAAAACCACTTGATGAGAGAGTCGATGATTTTTTTTGTTTTCAATCCGTAGGGGGGGCGTAGAAGTGTCGCATTGTTGAAGCCTATTCGCTGCTTGAGGACGCCCTTTTCGTGACTGAAAGCCAAAAACCCATAATATCCGTGTGATTTCCCCAACCCGCTGTTCCCTATGCCACCAAACGGAAGGTTATTGTGAAGAAAATGCAACACACAATCATTGACTACGGCGTTGCCCGAGCTGGTTTTTCCCAATACTTCTTTTGTGTGCCCGCTGGAGTCAAAGATGTAGAGTGCCAAAGGTTTTGGGTTTCGATTGACATAGTCAATGGCTTCCTGAATATCTTGATAGGTGATTATTGGTAAGATCGGGCCAAATATTTCCTCTGCAGCGATTTCCATTTCAGGGTTGATCTCAGTCAGGAGCGTAGGCTCGATGTACAGCTCATCTTCCAATATATTGCCACCGAATACGACCTTTGCGCCTTTTTCAACTGCGTCGTCGAGACAAGACTGGAGTCGGCTGAAATGCCTTAGGTCTACGATTCGGGCCAAGTCGGGCGACTTTTCGATTCCCCGGTGCTGGGGATCATACATATCCCGAATGGCAAGAACCAGTTCGGCAATGAGTTGGTCTTTTTTACTTTCGTGTACCAAGATATAATCTGGAGCGATGCAGGTTTGGCCACAGTTTACAAATTTCCCAAATGCTATTTTTTTGGCAGCGTCAGCGATATCGGCAGAGGAAGTTACAATTGTGGGTGACTTTCCCCCGAGTTCCAGCGTGACGGAGGTCAAGTGTTTGGCGGCGTTCTCCATGACGATTTTTCCGACTTTGGGACTGCCAGTGAAGAATATGTGGTCGAAAGGTAAAGACAAGAGTTCCTGGGAAACTTCCACCCCACCTACGCAAACAGCAACTTCTTCAGGTTTGAAAAGTTCTGAGATCATCTGAGCGATCAAGGCGGAGGTATTCGGTGTCAGTTCCGAGGGTTTCAAGATGACCGGGCATCCTGCAGCGAGGGCGGAGACCAAGGGTCCGATGGCCAGATTGAAGGGATAATTCCAAGGAGAAATGATCAGCGCACATCCCTTTGGTTCGAATTGGATATAGGCGCCGGTTCCAAACATCGGCATCGGCATCGAGGCTTTTGCCGGTTCCATCCAAGACTTCAGGTGTTTTATCGCATGGGTGATTTCGGAAGTGACGGGGAAGATCTCCGAAAGGTCAGCCTCCGCGGAAGGTTTTTTAAAATCGTCCCAAAGTGCCTGTTGAATCAGCGTTTGATTTTTTGAAATCCAGTTTTTCAGTTCCTTGAGTTTATCCAGTCTCTCCGTGGCAGTCGAGGTTCTCCAAGCGACCGCAGTCTTTTTTTGGAGGAAAAGAAGCTTTGAAAAATCTGTTATAGGGGAAATCTGCGCGTCCATGGATCAGAATATCGGTCTAAATATTCTTTCCAATATAAGAAAGACCAAGGAGGGAGAACATTTTTTGATTGATATCAATTCGTGGCGGGTTTTCTGTTGCTTTTTTCCGCACAATTGAGGTAAAAACATCATCAAAAATACATTTCACACCAAAAAAATTGTATTACGAATAAATATTTTCTGCGGGGATTAGGATATGAAAAACATAAAAGTGTATTTTTATAGCAAATATTTGGAGATTAAAATCACTCGCGTTTCCGAATACTTAAATTAATCGAAAAAAACGCCCGTTTAGGTTTCTCTGATTTTGCCAGGGAGCGGTCAATGTCCTAATAAAGAGGGTCTTGATGAAAACACATTTTACAGGCTTGAAAATTTTAAAACAATACAATATGGACATGCTATCCCATTTTCAGTTCAACCCTAAACCACATGCCGGTAGATTTTTGGAAGGTTTCAAAAATTTAAACCGCTTTGGCGGGATTTTTCTTTTTTTCTGGGTGGCAAGTTTTCTTTTTCCATCAACTGGTTTTTCTCAGGGTGCAATTGTGGGCACAGTTCCCATTGTAATTGACCCGAACAGCGCTCCCGGCTGTCCCCAAAATAACGTGAGCATTACTGATATTCAGTTTCGGGATGAGAGTGGAATTCCTTTTCCATCTCCCTTTAATCCGGGAGGACTGGAAATTGGAGATGCGATACCTGGAGAGATTTGGGTGAAATTTGGTGGCAGCACGAGCAATGCTTACAATTTGTATGCGCAATTCGATGTTTTTATCAACGGTGTAAAAGACGGATCTACCCGTACGCTCTGTTTGTTTGGGGGAGTGAATGTTCCTAATCAAGACGGATTATTCCATTATATCAGTGATTTCACTTGGGAATATGGGGACAAGCTTGAGATCAAGAATATTTACATGACCTGGACGACCGGTAATGCCGGAGACGGAGACTGTAAGCCAAAACTTCAAAACTCTCAGTGTTATTACAGCCCGACGGGCCTGGTGGTAAACACTCCCTTAGTTGCCAATTTTAATTTCACTACCAACTGCGACGATTTTGAGGTTGATTTCCAGAATTTAACCACGGGAGGAGATCCGGCAACTACCGCTACCTACAGCTGGGATTTTGGAGACGGCGGATCTTCCACGGCCACCGCCCCAAGCCATACCTATGCGACAGCAGGCACCTATTCGGTGACCCTTACTGCCACCAAGTCGGGTATCGTGAAGTCACTGATGAAAAGTGTCATCATCTATCCGCTATTGAATGCCAGTGGGGATGTGGAAGACGACGACTGTTCAGAGACCGCGACCGGGTCGATCGACCTGACCGTATCGGGAGGGAATGGGTCGTATACTTTTGAGTGGAGTACCCTAGATGGATCAGGTTTGACTCCGGATGTTGAAGATCAGACAGGACTCTCTACGGGAACTTATTCGGTAGCTATAACTGACGGTAAAAATTGCTCTGTTATTAAAGAATTTACAATTGTAAAACCGGCTCAGGCTCCAGCGCCTCCTTCGGCATCTTTTGAATATTGCAATGGCTCCGGGATGCACTTGATTTCAATTTCACCGACCCCTGGGTACACGCTGGTTTGGTATGACCAAACAGGAACTACTGTATTGCCGGGTGCACCGTCAGTAGATGGGGCTACGCCGGGCCTGTTTACCTACAAAGTGAGCCAGACCAAGGACGGAGAATGCGAAAGCGCACAGTCTACGGTGACTGTGGAAATCAAGAACTGTGCGATTTCCATAACAAAAACCGGTGAGTTGCTTGGTGAGGGTGAGTGTACGGAGGATGGAGATAATATTTTATACACGTTTACGGTTACCAACACCGGCGGGGTTACCCTGAACAACATCAATTTAACAGAGCTTGAATTTTCGGGATCCGGTTCACTTCCTACACTTTCGTTTGTGAGCGCTTCTCCAGGCAGCAATTCATCGTCACTTTTGCCGGGAGGAGTTGCGATTTTTACCGCTACCTACAGTGTTTCGCTTCAGGATATCGCAGCGGGAAAAGTTGAAAACCGAGCAAAGATATCTGCAACAGGTCTTGGCGGTTATGCCTTGGAGCAAGACTCTTCGCCATTCTCGCTGACAGGCCTGTTCGGACTGGAATCGTTTAAAAACTGGAATCTTGTTGTCCAAAACAACTACACGGTCCTCTCGGGTTCAGTCTCTGCTTCTACATTGGTGGGGGGAAATTTAATACTGAACAATGCAGTAAATTTTTCAGAAAACGCAGTTTCTGCGGGTAATGGAGCAGGATTGATGGTCGGCGGGAATATTTCCGGTTCGACTATTAACCTCAATTCCGGAGGAAATTTGATTCTTCAGACTGGCTCTACTAATGGAGCTTCTAGCATTAACTACAACGGCGGCGGATCGTTTTCCAATGATCCTAATGTGCTTTCGTATGTTGGAGACCTTTTTAATAGAGCAGTTGTTGGATCCAGTTACTTAGGATCTCTTGCGGCAAACGGTAGCGTTTCCGGTGGAAATATGACCGCGACACCGACTTTAATAGATGGTAAAAATGTTGCCGTTTATGAGATTTCCGGCATTTCCGGTTCGGATTTGAACTTGAACTTCGGCTCGGCAGATTTGGTCGTTATCAATGTCTCGGGCGCCAATATTAATTACAACGCTCCGCCAAACCTTACAGGAGCTTTCAATACAAATTCATCCAAAATCATCTGGAATTTTAAGGAGGCCACCACTCTTACTATCAATAACAACTTTAGGGGAGTTGTGTTGGCTCCCTTCGCTGCCCTGAATCTCAGTGGAGGCGAAATCTATGGGACTGTAGTGGTTAAATCGCTGACCACCCAAGGGGCAATTCGGCAGCCGATTTATTCCGGTATAACAGAGGAGGAGGTTTCAGAAGAATCTGGTCTGACTGTGGTTGAGTTGTGCCAAAATGCGTCCCTGACCATTTCCAAGGATGTAGACCAGGCGGAGATTAG
Source organism: Algoriphagus terrigena DSM 22685 (assembly GCF_000429445.1). Lineage (GTDB taxonomy): Bacteria > Bacteroidota > Bacteroidia > Cytophagales > Cyclobacteriaceae > Algoriphagus > Algoriphagus terrigena. Next base: position 623 of record NZ_AUBW01000046.1, on the reverse strand, counting down.
TGCACCGACAACCCTGAACTATACGATTACAGTGACGAACACTGGGAACGTAGACCTGACCAATGTAGTCGTGACAGATGACTTGGCAGGCACGGCGACGCTTGAATCGGGAGACGATGTTGATTCGGGGGTATTGAACGTGAGTGAGGTTTGGATTTTCACTGCAGCTTATGAAGCAACTCAAAGCGATATTAACGCAGGTGAAATATTGATAAATACAGTCAAAATCACTACTGACCAGACTGCGGAGCAGGAAGATACAGCAGAGACTGAGATTGCCCAGGAGATCTCAGTGGACATCACCAAAGAGGCAGACGTGACCAGCGTATCGGACGCAGGCCAGGTGATCACTTATACCTACACGGTGACCAACACGGGCAAAGTAACGCTGACCGGCCTTGCCGTGGAAGACGACAAGCTGGGGGGCATCGCCGTTGACCAGACGACCCTTGCACCGGGCGCCACTACCTCCGGCACTGCCGCCTACACGGTAGAGCAGTCCGACATCGATGCCAATCAGGACATCGTGAACGTGGCCACGGTGAGCAGCAGCGAGGAAGCAACCGACACAGCGACTGAGACCGTGGGCATTGCCCAGGAGATCTCAGTGGACATCACCAAAG
>NZ_AUBW01000045.1 GCF_000429445.1 Algoriphagus terrigena DSM 22685 | reverse complement strand
TCTGAGCCCTGATAGAAAGTGGTCAGGCTGGGCAAGGTCGGATGTTGGCCGGGTGCAACTGACTTTTGGAGAATGGCAGAAATATCAATTTCCGGATCTTGATTTAGCGGTTCATCTTCAGGGCCTGGACTGCAAGAGCTCGAAATAATCAAAAACAGGCCACGGAGAAGGTTTGCTTTCAGTATTGCCCGTGATATGCCCAGTTTCCTTGTTATAAACTCGATCATGGTTAGTAAATTTTATATCAAATATAACTTTGAAAAGACCCGCTGGAGATAATGTGACGACAGCGCCAAATTACTTTAAGAATGACAAGATTTTAATCCATTTATAAGCACATACGTGACTACCCCGCGTGAGATTACTGCATTTTACTCAACTCTCTTTCTATCATCTGCTCCATACCGAGAGAGGGCTCAGATAAATCCGAACTGATAATTACACCCTCAGGATCAATCAAAAAATATTTGGGAATTGACTTAACCAGGTATTTGTCTCCAAACATATCATTCATCCCATCTGGAATATTGACCTCGGATCCATTACCATTGGGGTTGGTGTTGGATACAAATTCTTTCCATCTATCCAATTCAGAATCTAAGGATATCATAACGACCGCAATTCTCGGATCTGAGGAATACTTAGCCGCCATCTCCAGAATTTTTGGACGGTGCTGGATACAGGGACCGCACCAAGTAGCCCACGCATCGATCAGCACAAGCTTCCCCTTTAATTCAGAGAGTTTAAAGGAAGAACCGTCGGGTCTTCTTGCTTCAAAATCAAAGGCAGATACACCTGCCATAGACGAAAAGAATGAGTCAGACGCTCTATTTATTAGGTAGAAATAGGGATTATTCTTTTCGCGTTCTAAGGCTTCGTTGATTCTATCAGACGTAAATAAATGTTGGTGAGGTCGCCAGTAAGTAGGATGTTCGATGACTGATTGGATGTAAAAGGCTTTCAGAAAATCTTCTAGCGCTGGATCGGTGTTTTTGGATTCGATGATATCCAAGAAGAACGGAATAGACGGGATGGAATCATTTTTTCTCAGGTGTTCAATCTCATACTGATACAAAATCATATTTGGAAGTGATTTGGCTTCAGTTCCATAGGCTGGAATGTCAGCGACAAAATCAAAAAATGGATCTTTCGCCTCTAATTTTCGAATTATCCGGCCATAGAAAAAAAGGAAATTTTGAGCTCGAGCGTTATTTTGGTAGTTCAGTATTGCGTATTCACCTTCAGATAGTTGTTTCGAAGCCCCAGCGATAACTTCTTGTCTTTTCCCGATCAAGCTATCAAACTTCTGTTTTACCTCCGATACGTCGCCGTCTCCGAAAATTAAGCTGCCGTATTTTGAAAACATTTCATCAGTGGAATGCCAGAGGTAATTGCTCAACGAATCAGCGGGTTGGTTTTTAGTCTTCACGTTCTCCCCCTCGAAGACAAGCTCTCTTTTACTTCTTGGCTCCAGGATAGCTAAATAAGGGGATTCTTTTCCTTTGACATGAATGCCGGCCAAAAGAGGCTGCTTGATCGGGAAGAAAAATTTTCGCTGAGAAGAATTGAGCGGGATCTTGGCAATGGTCTCACCGGTGATTAATTCCTGAATGAATAAGCTGTCATATGGGTTCGAACTTTCAGGAATCGTTATTTCAAAAACCTCAGGTTCCGAACAGCTTTGAAAAGCCAGAAAAGCGCCGGTAACAAAAATGAAGATTTTGTTCATATAGATTATTTACGATCCTCAATATAAGCTATTTAAAACAAATAACTATTTATTAAGAGATAGGATTTTTTTTTTCGTTTCTTGTTCACCAAGGGAAGGGGATTGTGCGAAAGGTTGACAATTGATATTTTAATAAGAATTTGGACCAATAATTTTGAAATCAATCAATATGAGAAATCCCTCTATCTCCATATTTTTCTTTTTGTTGATGCTTAGCTCCAATTCAGTCTTTGCCATCAATCCAGACAGAGAATACATCCGTACCCCGGATTCAGTCAAATGGAATTATCAGCAACTGGACATCCATACTCCTGATGGTTTCCGTCTCAATACCTGGATCTATGAGGCAAAACCCGAAAACGACAAGGATACGGTTTTAATTCTTGCTTATCCAGACGCTGGAAATATGTCCTATTTCGTCTATCACGCAGCTATCTTGGCTAATTCTGGCTACACCGTAGTTACATTTGATTATCGGGGATTCGGGAAAAGCCAAGATTTCGAGATTCAGAAAGAATATCTTTATTACAGGGAGTTTGCTTGGGATCTAGAGGCAGTAGTGGACTCCATTTCTAACAAAATGCCAAACAAGAAAATAGGAATCTGGGCAATGTCTATGGGGACTACCATCACCTCAACGGCCTATCCCAATATCAGAAGCCAGATTGACTTTATTATAGGTGAAGGCTTCGTTACAGATCCTGACGCAATTGTGGAGTTCTACAAAGAGAAGAATAAAGGGATTCTCCTTCCTGAAAACAGCAATGAGTTTAAGAAATCCGTTGAATCCATCGACTGTCCCCTCTTGATTTTAACAGCATCGAAGGATGCAGTCACTACACACGATTCAGCCTTGAAACTTCAGAGTAAGCTTGGTGCTAATTGTCAAATCATCCGATATGAAGGAGATCATTTGACGGGGTTTCAGGTGGACTATGACAAGGTGGGCTTTGGAGGGTGGTTTGTGGATCAGGTAGATAGATTTTTGGGAAAAGCAGCAGCTTGATAGTGTGTCTTTAGCGATCTGGGTTACTCCCCGTCAGCGCCACACTCATGCCTGAATTTTTCACGGATGAGTGAATGAAGTTTTTTCCTAGTGAATATTTCCCTCCATCCTTGGTTTTTGGAGAAAATGGGTAAAGGAAGTCATGTCGATACAATACCCCAAACAATACCCGACATAATTGACCTGCCGGAGAAGGAGAGCCTGTTGGACACTCCAGTGGGATTGCACTATTACTGTCGTTGGGGAAGCCACCCAACCGGGCAGTGATTTAACAGCCCGTCGCGGCGGTAGAAAAAGTAAAAGCATTCCGGCCTTGATTTACCCCACCCTGTGCCTGCTAGTGGCCACCCCTACAATCTGTCCTCCCGATTCGCTGCACCTCTCGGGACAGGCTTTCGCTAGATTAGCCCGCCGCGGCGGGCTAATCATTTACGCTCAGTCCTCCTCTAGGAGAGGGAATTTGATCCGTGACACATGGAATACTCTTCTCCAATTTTCTTTTCTCTGGTGAGATGCTCCGAATTCTGTGACCTTCTGGCTCTACTTTTAGCAGGAAACACTTTACTCACCTATTAGTGATCAGGAACATTATCCTTTTGTATAGCCTGATTCGGTCCCGATATAAAATAGGTTCCATCCGTTCTTTCATGGAGTAGATTGGTGTTTTATTGATTCGGCGATTAAGGATACAAAAATGAAGGAGGACAGAAAGACCACATCTACCAACTATCTCAACCAGACCCATTTGGAAGAGAAATGTTCATTGAATGAACTGCTCCATGTAATGAGCAAGAGGTGGACTACAGATGTGCTTTTTGAAATCGAAGGAGGAAATGACCGTTTTTCCAGTTTAAAAAAAGCCCTCGATTTGATCAGTGACAACGTTTTGGCAAGCAGGCTTAAACTCCTTGAGCAGTATGGACTGATCAGAAAAAACGAAGATGATTCAGGAGTGGCGGGCAAATACCAGTATTTTCTTACGTCCAATGGAATCAGACTCAGTGAATTGTTAGGCCAACTGTGCGATTTCTCGGATTCACACATGAATAGCCGCTGCATCAACTGGAATGCAGAAGCTATCCATGGATAGAAATCCGTGCTTTTAAAGATCCGAATATTCGGTAGGATATAGGAAGGTGGTCACATTCTTGGAAACGTTGTGCTGATATTCGGGCATAGCAGACAGTTCTTTCCAATAAGGATCGCTGCCAAAGGACTGCCAGTGCGCATCCCGGTCCGCCTTGTTTTCAAAGGTGGTCATGTACATCAGATTTGGCATCGTACTGCCGGCGATTACCTCTCCGTAGAAGACTGCGTTGAAGCCCAGTCTTTTAAACAGGCCTACCTCATCCCCGTCATTAAACATCCTGATCTTGTTGGCGGAGATCTTTTCGGTGTGTCCCTCATAGCTCCGCAATTCATAAATCCGGTCTTTTTTGGGCCCCTGCAAATCCGGAACCGCGTAATGCGGATGCTTCTCAAAAGCATTCAGCAGGATGGTTTCGATTCGGGTAAACGGTGGATTGGAATAGGGAGCATTCAGGTACTTGGCGCCGGCAGATTGATAGAGTTGATCCTTGGCGAGTTGTGCTTCTATCTTGGCAAACTTCTGCTGGGAGTCAAACGGAATCAGTACATAAATCAACCTTTCAGCAGCACTCCCGTCTGCAGGAGCAACCGGCTTAAATACGCCTACATGCTCTATCCCCGCTCTGTGCATTGCCGGAAGATATGCCTGTTCGAGATATTCATCCACCACCTGTTCCTGCTCCGCGGACGACAAATGATATACTTTTAGCTGGTAAAAGTCTCCCTTTCCCGCAAATGATGGCCCCATACCCAGTAGCAGGATAGCCATTGCGGTGAATAAAATAATTGTGTTTTTCATGGTATTTGTAATTTATTGTTGATGCGCTGAAATTAGATGAAATCATCGGACTGACCCGGGAAATACGCACTCACTTTTTTCTAAGTCCCTGTGCTAAACCATCTTCTCGCCCATGCTTTTGCAGGTTTATTACAAAACCAAAAACTACAAAACATGCAATTCAGAAGCTGGGAAGATCAGATTTAGAAGTATCTCTTGATGGCTTCGGTAGGGAGTGGCTTGGATTGGAGCAGGATCTTCAAGTCTGCCACTGCTCAAGCTCCCTCTCCTAGAGGAGACGGGGGACAAGCCGTCAAAAAATCTTCTAGCAGAGGGCCAAGCGTGAAGAATCTTTCCGGTGGAAAGATTTAGCGAGGAGCCAGCATGCAGGGAGGCGAGGCTTGGGCCAGCTTGCAGGGTGGGTTTGTGGAGGGTGAGGTAAGAAAGCCTGTCCCGAGTTTTTTAATCCCGATCGTTACAGAATCGGCAATCGGGATGATGGAAATTGACCCTACAATAAACGTTTAAAACCGGACAAACTACTAATAGAGCAAATAGAACAGTTTTGTTAAACCCATTCTTCAGACCTAAAAGAAATACACGAAATTGGTTCGTGTATTCGGACGTTGACTGTACCCCAAACGAAACCTCGGATGACAATCGAAAAATGAAAAAACTATTATTATTTGGAGCGACAGGCAACTTAGGAAAAGAAGTTGCAAAAACCGCAAAACAGCAAGGCTATGATTTGACTGTTGTTGTTAGAAATAAGAGCAAGACAGGGCAGTTGACAAGTATTACAGACAGGTTTATTGTGGCAGACATAACAAAACGAAATCAATTGACTGACATTTGTAATGGTTTTGACATCGTAATTTCGACATTAGGAAAAAGTGTTTCGCCAAACGAAACCAGTAGACAATCATTTAACGACATTGACCTAATTGCAAATTCAAATATTCTTGAGGAGGCGAAGAAAAGTGGCGTGAAAAAATTCGTTTATGTCTCTGCATTCCATTGCGAAAAATATTTGCATCTGGAATATTTCAGGGTTCATCACGAGTTTTCAGAACGATTGAAAGCATCAGGAGTAAACTATTCTATAATTAAGCCACCTGCAATGTTTAGTGCCTTTTTAGATATGATCGAAATGGCAAAAAGGGGATTGCTTTCTAATATAGGAAAAGGCGACAAACGAACAAATCCTATTTACGAAGGAGATCTGGCTAACGAATGTGTGAATTCAATAAAAGATGACAATGTTACAAAAGAGATTGGGGGTAGGTCAATTTACACAAGACGACAATTAAACAAAATAATTCAAGAGGAGGTTTGTCCTGAAAAAAACGTAAAGAATATCCCGTTATGGCTTTTCAAATTTTCGTTACCTGTCCTGAAAGTGATCAAAAAAAATATGTACGATAAGTTCGCATTTTTCGCAGCTGTAATGCAGGAAGATACGATTGCACCACAGGTTGGACAGATGAAATTTGAAGATTATATTAAAATGAAAAGGAAAATATAGTTTACAAAAGCATATGCAATCAACACTGTGTTTATAAAATTTTGGCTGGACGACAAGCATTCGACTACAAATCACATTTTGCTTTTCTGGTACCTGCATCATGAATTTATTTCCGGAAATGGTGACATGCAAACTTTGAGCTTTGTGCTGCTCAGTTTCAGCGCTGGTTGACAGTTTAATGCTCCAAAATCCGCCCGAACCAAGGACCGAATCCGTTAATCTGTTTTCAGACCCAACTATTATGACAAATCTACAAGACAAAGTTTGGTATGCTTGCTACGGTTCCAACCTTTTGGAAGAACGTTTTCTGTGTTACATAAAGGGAGGACAGCCGAAAGGTGCAATGACAACTTATGTGGGGTGTACCGATAAGGCAATCCCCACAGATAATGAAGACTTTTATATTTGTTCGGAACTATATTTCGCAAAAGGCTCCAAAAACTGGGATAATGGTGGTGTTGCATTTATTAGGACTTTGTTTGGGCCACAAGCATCGACAATTGGAAGAGTATATTTAGTTACAAGAGGACAGCTAATTGACATCGCCAGACAAGAGACGAATACAAAAAATGAATTAACAATAGACTTTGACAAAGCCATCGAGGACGGATACTATATATTTAAACAAAAATCGTGGTACGGAAACCTAGTATATTTGGGACAACAAAATGACTATCCAATTTTCACACTGACAAACGAAAATGATCTACAGCCTTTGACAAAACCAAGTAGGAACTACATCAAAACTATTAGTGAAGGAATTAAAGAAGCTCATAATTTTGACGACAAAACAATTTTGGAATATTTAGGAAGCAAAGGCGGCGTCAAAGACAACTATGACAACAAAGAATTATTGGACATTATCAGCGAGTGAAACAAAAAACACTAGCTAACTACTAAGCTTCCGTTGTGTACGCATCACAGCCTGTCCCGCTGACAATCTGGAAACAATGAAAACTAGGCTGCACCAGCTGCTCCGATTATTTCGGGAAAACCGATGAAGTTAACTTCGCCTGCCATTCCGGAGCATAACCTGTCCTGAGCATCGGGATTGACCCCTTAAAGCTCGCTTTTCGCCTGGATTATGGGGGCTGACTTTTCTTGTGACACAGGTAAAGGCAGAGAGCAACTTCAATCGAACCAGCATCTCCAAGTCTACCTCTGCTCAAGCTCCCTCTCCTAAAGGAGAGGGCTGGGGTGAGGTAGGAGAGTGCCTGTCCCGAGATTTTAATCCCGATAGTTAGAATCGGGAAGTGCAACGGATCGGGAAGCCAGCCTGCGAGGTTGGTTTTCTCCTAACTAATTCTTTCCTTTAGGTACCAACCTTACTACCACCGATTGCAACCCATATATCCCTCGATGATCCCTGCATTCAGGTTTTTTTTTAACTTCCCTTCTTCTGCGTGCTTCCTTCTCCGCTTCGGTGCAGTCGGAGAATGCCTTTCGATTTTTAAACCAAGATTGCTTGAGGGTCTTTTATTTTGTACAGCGTTGGTTTGGCACGAGCCATTGTTCACGGCGGCATAAATATTTTTAAACTCGCAGGAAAGATGTCCTGTAAAATGCGAGGGTTTTCAATCAAATTTAAGTTTCCAGCTACATAATAAATCTTACAGGCAGGATCAGGAATCCCTCTTCATGAGTTCCGTCTCTGGCTTCTTTTGGGGAAAAATCCCATTGAAAGCCGTCCAAAACCCGTCGGACTTCAGCTTCGAATAAAGGTTCGAATTCTGGATTGCCAATAATCATTTCTTTAACCTTTCCCTCCTTGTCAATTTCCAGAACAACAATGAGAGAACCCTCAATGCCCCTGCGACGAGCTTTAGGGGGATATGAGAGATTTTCTTTAAGGCGGGAATATAATTCTTCCTGATTGTTGAGTTGAGATGTAAAACGATTGTTTGGGAGAGGGACGGTGTCCTTAGATGCGGTAATTTCCCATCCTGAAGTAAACAGTGATTTTTCTCGGTACACCTCAGCAAACAATATCCCCTCTTCAAAAAATTGGATAGTATCCTTCTCGTCTACTAGATCTCTGATTTCTACTCCGGTTGTATCACCGGATGGAGAAAATTGGACAGCGTAGGATCGGGTCGGAATTTTTCTTTTCTTCTCTTTTGTCATCCATACTTGCCTCGTGCTAATCAGGACGCCTGCTGTGTCATAATTTTTAGTGGAAAACAAACTGTCAGAGTTTTCCACAGTGTGCTGATAAAGCACCGGCTTGTAAGTCAGGGTGTCAGTAATTGCATACCCGTATTTGTTTAGTGGTACAATGTCTTGACATATAGCGATTTGACACAGGATAAATAGTAGAATTAGGCTCAGGATTTTTGGCATGAACGGGGTGGTATTGATAAGACCGACTCAATTTCGAAACGTGAAGTTAGTTGAAAGTGTGACGATTCCAGATATCGTAGCCAGTAGGTTAATTAATTCTTAGACGAGCGGTTTTCTGCTACTTAATGTTTTGGTAGACGTTTCTCCAAGGCGCTTTGCTTTGGATGTGAGCGGCTTTGAAAGGACCAGCATCACCAAGCCTACCACTGCTCGATCGCCCTCTCCTCAAGGAGACGGGGGACAAGCCGTAAAGAAATCTTCCGGTTGGAGGACCGAGCGTCAGGAAACAGTCCGGGGGGACTGTTTTAGCGAGGGGCCAGGTTGCAGGTGACTTGTCCTGAATTGAGTTTACACCAGGTAAACTACTATGAAACGACAAAAAGAAAAAAAGACGAGAGGAATAGGGTCTCTGAGTTGGGCTGAGCGGGAAGAAATGATCAAAGAATATCTTTCGGGGAATTACTCTAAAGTTGAGATTTGGAACAAGTACACGGGTCAATCTACAGAACATGGGAAAATTCTTAAGTGGATGCGAATGCTCGGTTATTCTGATAAAATCGAAAATCCAGTTAAAAGACATTTATCTTCGGGTTTTACCAGACAACAACAACCCGTTTTGGCCACCAAAGACAACCTGCAAGATCCAAG
>NZ_AUBW01000044.1 GCF_000429445.1 Algoriphagus terrigena DSM 22685 | reverse complement strand
GAGCCGTACATCCAGAGCACGTACCGGAGCCAGTGGATGGATTTTCCGGGAGCACCGAAGACCTTCACGGTGACCGCCGACCTGAGTGCCAACGAGGGGACGATGGGCTTCGGGGTGTCGCTGCTGAGTGACCAGCTGGGTCCGACGCGTACGACCACCGGCCTGGTGACCTACGCGTACCGGATCCAGACGGGTCAGAAAGGCTTCCTGGGCCTGGGCGCCAGCGTGGGGGTGTCCGAGTACATGGTGGACGGGGATGAGCTGGACCCGAACGATCCGAACGACCCGGAGATCCCGGGGGGCAGGATCAACCTGTTCACGCCGAACCTGAACACGGGGCTGTTTTACAACACCGACCGGTTCTATGCGGGCTTCAGCGTGTACAACATGATCGGCAAGAAGGCGCTGGAGAAAGAGGACATCGCCCTGGCGTACCACGACTTCCACTTTTACCTGACCGCGGGGGCGATGTTTGAGCTGTCCGAGCAGGTGGACTTCAAGCCGAGCTTTCTGGTCAAGCAGGTGAAAGGGGCCCCGACCAACTACGACCTGAACGGGATGTTCCTGTTTTTTGACCGGCTGTGGCTGGGGGCTTCGTACCGATCCAACGTGAACATCTGGGCCGATGAGCTGGACGAGAACCTGTCCAACCGGAACGCGGTGGCAGCCCTGATCGAGATCTTTGCCACGGACCGGCTGCGGCTGGGGTATGCCTATGACCACAACCTGAACGCGCTGCAGGACTACAAACACAACTCGCACGAGTTTTCGGTGGGCTTCTACATGATCCCGCGCACTGCCACGATGAAAAACCAAAGATGGTTCTGATTATGAAATCGAGCCAGCATGAGCAAGACAGACCCGGTCTGATGGGTATCAGAGGAAAGGTTCTTTTGGATACGGCTATGGGTATGGGAGATTCCATATGGCCGCTGAAAAAAAAATATAATCACATGAAAAAGACACTTACTATCCTGGGGCTCGCGGCCGGCTTATTTTTTGGCGCGACGGAGTTGGCAGAAGCCCAGCGGTCCAAAGTCCGCTATGCGGACGACCAGATGAAGCAGATGAACTACCGGCATGCGCTGGAGGTGTACCAGGAGGCGTATGCCAAGAAGCCCAACTACGCGACCGCGCGGAAGACGGCCCTGGCGGCCGAGCAGCTGCGGGACTACGAAAGCGCGTATACCTGGTGGAAGACCACGGTGGGCTACGGGCAGGCGGGCGGAGAGGACTATGCCGCCCTGCTGCGGACCGGGATCATGACCGACAACTTTACAGAGGCCCGGGGACTGGCCGACGGCAGGGGATTCAACGCCGACAGCCTGGGCATCCACCCGGGGAGTGTGCCGGCGGGCACCCGGAAGCTGAAGGTGGAAAGCATGGAAGCGCTGAACAGCAGCGAGTCGGATTTTTCGCTGGCCGAAGACGGGCTGGGCAACAGATATTTTGTGTCCGACCGGGGGGGAAGCTATCCGGACAAGATGCCGGGGATCCGGATCGACGGGAGGAACAAGATCTTCAGTGAGGAGAAGAGTGACTACACCGGACGGGGCTACTTCACGGTGTACCGTCAGGACAAGGACGGCAACATCAGCACGGTGGTATCGGATGTGCCGGGGACCAAGAGCTTTTCGGATCCGAGCTACGCGGGGGCCGACCAGTTGCTGTTTTACTCCGTGACCCGGTCGATCACCAAAGCCAAAAAGACGCGGGACATCACCGTGCAGCCGGAGATCTATTACAGCAGGGTGAGTGCGGAGGGCAAGCTCGAAGGGGCCATGGCCTTCCCGTACAACGATTCGCTGGGGTATTCGGTGATGCACCCCTTTGTGGACGAGGAAGCCAAGCGGCTTTACTTCGCCTCGGACATGCCGGGCGGCCTGGGCGGGTACGACCTGTACTACAGTGAATACAGCAAGACCGGCGACAGCCTGAGCTTCACCGCACCGGTGAACCTGGGCCCGGAAGTGAACAGCGAAGGGAATGAGACCCATCCTTTCAGAAAGAGCAACAAGTTTTACTTTTCCTCCGACGGCCGCGAAGGGCTGGGGGGACTGGACATCTTCGAGGCAACCTACAGCCCGACGGCGGTCGGCGGCACCCGCAACATGGGCACGCCGCTGAACTCCCTGGCCGATGACTTTGCCTACCGGGAAGGGAAGGACAAGACGGTGTACCTTTCTTCCAACCGAAAAGGCGGCCAGGGTCTGGACGACCTGTACATGGCCAAGGACCTGTACAAGCAGTTTTTGGCCCGGGTGCTGGACTGCAACGGGGAGCTGATCACAGCGAGCTACCTGGCGACCTTCCGGGACAAGACCCAGGGGATCCTGACCCCGACGGCCAGAAACGCCAAAGGCGAGCTGACCGCCCAGCTGGAGCCGGAGAGTGACTTTGGGATCACGATCAGCAAGCCGGGGTACTTCCCGCTGACTGACGAGAGCATCACGACCAAAGGCTTTGAAGGGGATACGGTAAAGCGGGAGTACCGCCTGGTGCCGATCCCGTACCAGCTGCCGGTGTATGTGGACATCGTGTACTACGACCTGGACAGGTATGTGATCCGCAAGGACGCGATGCCGATCCTGGACAAGCTGGCCGAGATGATGAAGAAATACAGCTTCCTGGACCTGCTGGTGGCCTCACATACCGACTCCAGGGCCAGTGACGAATACAACATCACGCTGTCCAACGGCCGGGCCAAGGCAGTGACCGAATACCTGGGAGCCAGGGGCATCAGCGCCGACCGGGTGAGACTGGAGTGGTTTGGGGAAAGCCAGCTGATCAACGACTGTGGCAACGGCAAGCCGTGCAACGAGGAAAACCACCAGCTGAACAGACGTTCCGAACTGGTGCTGGAAGCGTTCCCGGATCCGACCAAGCAGTATGAGATCCCGCAGGAGCTGAAGGACATGGACTTCTGCGAGCCCGAGGACATCTTTGAGAAGATCTCCGACGAGCTGAGCGAGATCCCGACGATCTACTTTGACTTTGACAAATCGATGCTGCGCAGTGTGCACAAGACCGAGTTGGAGCGCACGGCGATCCTGCTGAAGCGGATGCCGAACCTGATGCTGTACATCGAGGGGCACACCGACCAGCGGGGAGACGGGGAGTACAACAAAGCCCTGTCCGAGCGCAGAGCGCAGGTGGTGATGGAGTACCTGAAAAACCGGGGCGTGGAAACCAACCGGCTGGAGTCCCAGTGGTTTGGCAAGACCCGTCCGATCCACAACTGCGACGAGGTGACCTGCACCCCTGCGATGCACCAGCTGAACCGCCGGACCGAACTGCGCGTAGGCAAGTCCTCCTACGGCTACACCGGCAGACAGAAGAAAGTCGATACCCTATAAGCAAGTGACTGATTGATACGTAGTGCAAAAGGCCTCTGGGAAACCGGAGGCTTTTTGTGCAGTTCTCAAACCAATCGGAACCGATTTACTAGTGTTTACCGGATTTTAAGGTAGATGTATTGAAGAAAAGGACTTACCTAAATATGTCGGGATTATCTGGGCCTTTAAAAAAAAAACTGCATAAGTCAAGTCTTCGTTTTGAACTGTACTTTAAACCTCGAAGGATTTCATTAACCGCGAGAGCAACAGCACACTATGGACATTCAGTTTCTCAAAGATTCTGCGCTTATAGGTGTTTGCGGTAGAATATTGAATCTTTAAAATGTTGCTGATTTCAGGCAAAGACTTTCCCTCGTCAAGATGTTTCGCAATCTCCATTTCCTTTAACGAAAGGTTTTTAAAGGGATTGTTTGTTGTTCTTTCAGAATAGGAGGGTGACAGTAACTCAAGAAGTTTTGAGCTCACGTACTTCTTGCCATCCATCACTGTCCGAATAGCGAGTACAATTTTTTCATTTGATGCCGTTTATGCAAATTGGACGGTCCCTTTCTAAAAAAGGAGGTATTTGGGGGGGTAAAATCGCCCATGCTTTGACAGAAAGTTCAGCTCCAGAATGTGAAAGGCTTTTCTAGACAATTATAAAACCTCAATGAAAATCAGAATTAACGAATTTCTATATCAACCTTGTCTAAAATGCTTCGCCAAATTACCGTCTCGATAGACTTTAATAGAATCTCATCCCACGATGATTTACTGGCGGCCATGATTCCATTGGCAGACTTGGAGAGGAGTGATACCCTATATCTGGAAATCGATCTTAATGGTTCAGGGTTGATTTATCCTGATCTATTGCTGTTGCTCGTGGCAAGAGTGGAAGGCCTGAAAAATAGAGGGGTTGAAGTCAATTGTTCGTTAGTTAATCTCGCCCCCAATTCCAGCCGCGTGAATTATGCGAGCCGCATCAATTTTTTCGATTTTCTTGGGATCATTCTGGAAGAAGGATTTGTAAGGAGAGACAGACAGGGCAGATTTATCGAAATTTCAGCCTTCACCGAGACAAACATTTATCACGTGTTCGATGAAATCATGCGAATTCTAATGGTGAATGGTGTGAACGAAGATATGCTGGTAGTGCTCCATTTTTGCTTAAACGAAATTCTCGACAACACCCTAAATCACTCAAGTCCGGAGTTTAGATATGGTGCAGGAACTGGATTCGTAATTGCCCAGTTCTTCCCGACAGCAAGGGAGATCCGCATAATGATTGCCGATACCGGACAGGGAATCCACGCAGCGCTCACGGGGCATCCAAATTCGAGATTTAGTGATCTTTCCGAACCAGAAGCCGTATCAAGATGTATAGAAAGAGGAGTCACCAACAGTCTTGGCTTGGGATTTGGCTTATGGGCCACCTCTCAAATGATGATTAAGAATCAGGGGGACTTCAAGATCTATTCAGGAAGTTCTTGCCTTAGAAATGGGGAGTTATTGGAATCCCCACACTGGAATGGCACCATAAATTACCTGAGAATAAACACGGACATCCCGGTTAATCATATAGAAATATTTGGAGAAAAGTCGGATCAACTCGATATGTTTCAGGAGTTTAAGGATTCACAGTTTGGCAATCTTGAAAACCTTTGGTAGCTTCGCACATATTTTTAGAAATCAAAATGACACGAACAATCGCATTCAATAGCTTCTCCAGCAATCTGGGAACCAGGGTTCTTGGACAGGAGATACGTGCGCAAATTGAATCAATCCTGGATTCGAAGGATTTCGTTGTTTTTGACTTTGAAGGGGTTGAATTTGTTTCACACAGCTTTTCTGATGAGTGCTTTGGCAAAATACTTTTGAAACTTTCCTTCGAAGAATTGAAGTCTAAATCCACTTTTGTCAATGCCAGTGACTTGGTTAAAAAAACCATCGCTTTGGCTATCAACGACCGCCTGAAGGCCAGTTTAGCATACTGACAGGTTATAGAGTTTTAAGCACGTAGATTTTAAAGGTGTGCGACGGTATGCGTTCACCCATTCTGGGTCGTGGCTTCAAACCACGGCCTTTGGCGGATACAAATCATAGTTTAGTTAGGCGCGGTGGCCCGATTTGGCAGCGGGCCAGCGTTCGGCCTTGTGCGGTAAGGACCGAGCGTTAGAGATTAATCCGGTGGATTAATCTAGCGAGGGGCCAGCTTGCAGGGTAGGCCAAATCTTGATCTTTTGGTCCTTTTGGATCAAGCCAAAAGGACAAAGAGAAACAGACGGTTGAGGTAGTCAGATACATAGAGATCAGAGTGCCTCCGTCAGCGCCACACTCATGCCTGAATTCTTCACGGATGAGTGAAAGAAGTTTTTTCCTACTGAATGTTCTCATCCATCCTTGGTTTTTGGAGAAAATGGGTAAAGAAAGTCAAGTCGATACAATACCTCATACAATACCCCATACAATTGACCTGCCGGAGAAGGCGAGCCTGTCCCGAGTTTTTAATCCCGATCGTTACAGAATCCGGAAGCGAATCGGGAGTTTGGACCCGGTGTCCAGCAATATTCATCCAAAAAGTCCCATCGGGACGGCCGATTCCATAGCCAGCCATTTTAATGGCTGGAAAAAGGAAGATATTAGATTTCAGAGTCCCGAATCAAAAAGGTTTTTGGTAAAAATCCCAATACCGCATTCCCTTGGAGGATACGTTCCTAAAAATGCAATTTTCATTTCTTTTTAAGGTACGTAGAATAAACCGCTTATTTTTTTCTTGGGTTTCACAGCACTCCATAGACCACGGTTTAAACCGTGGTCTATGGCTTGAGGCTTGTTTCAAAAAACCATTTCAATGGTTTTTCCGAGGTGTCAAACCAACTCCACGCCTGACCTGCCTCAGCGTCCACAAACCACCCACATCAAAACGCATCTGAGAGCTAAAACCTCAGCAAAAAGAAGAGCCACTGAACCGGCAGCGACCCCGTTGCGTCCGGCGCGGGGCCGATTTGGCAGCGGGCCAGCGTCCGGCCTTGTGCGGTAAGGACCGAGCGTTAGAGATTAATCCGGTGGATTAATCTAGCGAGGGGCCAGCTTGCAGGGTAGGCCAAATCTTGATCTTTTGGTCCTTTTGGATTAAGCCAAAAGGACAAAGAGAAACAGACGGTTGAGGTAGTCAGATACATAGAGATCAGAGTGCCTCCGTCAGCGCCACACTCATTCCTGAATTCTTCACGGATGAGTGAAAGAAGTTTTTTCCTACTGAATGTTCCCATCCATCCTTGGTTTTTGGAGAAAATGGGTAAAGAAAGTCAAGTCGATACAATACCTCATACAATACCCCATACAATTGACCTGCCGGAGAAGGCGAGCCTGTCCCGAGTTTTTAATCCCGATCGTTACAGAATCCGGAAGCGAATCGGGAGTTTGGACCCGGTGTCCAGCAATATTCATCCAAAAAGTCCCATACGGGACGTCCGATCCCATAGCCAGGGGTTTCAACCCCTGGATTTCATGTTACAACCCAGTTCCAGAGTCCCATCGGGACGGCCGATTCCATAGCCAGCCATTTTAATGGCTGGAATAAGGAAGATATTAGATTTCAGAGTCCCATGGGGACGGACCATATCTTTTTCTTCCTCCTGATCGTTTTGGCTTTGGATGTAAGCAGCTCCGATCGAACCAGCATCTCCAAGTCTACCACTGCTCAAGCGCCCTCTCCTCAAGGAGAAGGGCGGGATGAGGTAGGAGAGAGCCTGTCCCGAGATTTTAATCCCGATAGTTAGAATCGGGAGCGTAGCGTGTTGGAAGACTTTCCAAGTTTGATTTATAGCCGATTAATTCGCAATTCGGTACTCTTGTGGCGACATCCCAACACGTTGCTTGAATAAACGGGTAAAATGCTGGGGATATTTGTAACCCATCTCATAAGCGATCTCGCTGATTGACTTGCTTCTGTCATAGATTTTTTCTTTGGCAAGGTCTATCACTTTAGCCTGTATAAATTCAAGGGCGGAAATCCCGGTTTCTTTTTTTACCAAGTCACCAAAGTAATTGCTAGAGAGATTGAGTTTATCAGCACACCATGCCACTGTGGGTATTCCATTTTCTTGTGGCAGTTCGGATTGAAAATATTCCTTGAGCAAGCTTTCGAACCTGGTCAAAATATCTTTGTTGACCGGTTCGCGGGTAATGAACTGACGATCATAAAAGCGCACACAATAGTTCAGGAACAGTTCGATATTACTTAGGATCAAAGTCTTGCTGTGTTTGTCGATGCCACGTTCCATTTCTTCACGGATTTTTCTGAAACAATCCAACACAATCAGCCTTTCGCTTTCCGAGACATGCAAGGCTTCGGCTACATCATAGTCGAAGAATTTGTACTCGCTGATTTTCTTACCAAGGAAGGTACCTTTTATTAAATCAGGGTGAAATACCAAAGCCCATCCTACGGGCTGAATCAATATCTCTTCAGGTGAATCAAATCCAAAAACTTGTCCGGGACTGATGAACAGTAAGCTCTCTTCTTGATAATCGTAGGTGTTTCTCCCGTATTGAAAATCCTCACACCTCAGGTCTTTCAGGAAGATGATGTAGATCTCAGACAGACAGCGGTAGGGCTTTATAGGTGAAGATTTGGTTTGATCCAATACACTCACCAATGGATGCAAAGTCACCTGTCCCCTTTTCGAATTGAATTGCGTGACGCTTTGAAGTCTTTCAATTTGGTCCATGGTCTTCAGATATGGAACAAAAATAAACCAAACGGGCGCGTGTTGTACAACGAAATACCGGAATCAGTAAAAGTGGTAGAGGATACCGTAAAACGGGTAAGTGCCTTCTTTTGATGAGGTTACATCTTTGCATAGTCAATCGAATCTATACGCGGTCAAATAAAATCTACTGTATGAACAGACGTGATCTTTTGAAATCTGGCTTAATAGCTGGTACCGGGGCGATGCTCACCGGTTCACTGGCTTCAACCGCAGTCGCTAACACGGACAGAAGGAACATTCCTCAAGTTGGCGGATGTACAATTATAACCAAAAAGCGTACGCTTGGAACTGGCAAGGCAGCTTTAACGGTGCCTGCACTTTATGTTGGTTGTATGGGGATGCAAAGTGGACGTGGTTTGACTCCTGATGAAAAGTCAATGGAAAAACTGATCCAACAAGCTTATGACCGTGGGTGCAATTTCTTTGATACAGCCGAGGGCTATAGTGGTGGAAAGAACGAAGAGCTGCTAGGCCGTGCTATTGCATCGATCAGAAAGAACGTTCTCATAAGTACGAAGTTTACAGTCGATCTCACGAAAAATTCTCCTGTGAATGATAACCGTCCCGAGCGGATCAAAGCAGCATGCGAGGCATCTCTCCGAAGGCTTAAAACGGATGTTATCGATCTCTACCATCAACATCGCATCGACCGTTCTGTTCCAATCGAAGATGTTGCAGGTGCGGTATCAGATCTTATTAAGGAAGGAAAAGTCCGCTATTTCGGCTTGAGCGAAGTGAGCGCCGAAACAATCAGACGCGCTCATCAAGTGCATCCGGTCACTACCGTGCAAAGCGAATATCATCTGATGTTTCGGAAACCCGAGACAGAGGTTTTTGCAACTCTCCAGGAACTCGGCATAGGTTTTACAGCCTATAGCCCAACAAACCGTGGCTTCCTGGGTGGTTCTTTGACGGAGTATGCAGATATGAAGACAAATGATATTCGCGGAGATTGGCCTCGCTTTACACCCGAAGCACTTCGAGCGAACGCACGCATTCTTCAAGTTGTGAGTGACTTTGGAAAGACGCGCGGGATGACATCCGCTCAAGTCAGCATGGCTTGGATGATGCACAAGTATCCGTTCATCGTACCACTGTTTGGAACAACGAAACTGTCGCATCTCGAAGAAGATTTGCGAACTGCTGACTTTACACTTTCTCAAAATGAAATTACCGAGTTGGAAGATAAAGTCTCTAAGTTCCCGGTAATGGGAGAACGATACGATGCCACACAGCAGGAGCGTGTCGAATGCTAGAATCTATTCACGAAATGGTATAAATAACAATTATGAGACTTCATCCATGGATCACGATCGTGGTCATGATCTTTACCTTCACAAACGGTGTCAACGCACAGCATGACAATGACGCAATTAAAGCTAAGACTGAAAGGAAATATCAGGCCAAAGCTCCTCCAACCCAACCATTCGGCCAGGAAGCATTTGGAAAATCTAAAGAGACAACCATCCGTTGGCTGGGCATGGGCGGATTTCTCATCAACAGCCGCGGCACAACACTAATGGTTGACCCGCTGCTGAAGGGTTTCGATATGCCGGTCATGATCGACTTTCCAATTAAAACGGAGGAGGTTCCCAAGCTCGATGCTATTCTCATTACCCATAGCTAACTCACGCGATTAGGGTGTTAATTCTACTTCGATTGGTTTCGCCGTATCTCCGGAGAAAACCGTCCAGACTTCAGCGCGTATTTCAAAACTCCCCGTCCAAAAGTCAATGAAATGTCATAGACAACCCCAGAAACGACATGAACAGGACCTTTTTCGACATGAAACTCAGTCAGACAGCGGCTAGGCAAGGATTTCCTTAACTGTTCGATGATGTTAGTGCAGAATGAACTCATCTTCAAATTTCTAGGACATACAGCCGATATTTGTGGACAAACGGACGAAATGGAAGCACTAAATTTTTCCGAATACCAAATCCCGAAAATGGCCACGTTAATTCCTGTTTGGAGGGGTTTTTTCCTCCCGAAATGCTCGATTTTCCAACCCTGTATTTTTTATTTAAAATGCAAATATCTAGGACGAAATGGAGGGATTTGAGGACAAACGACCCTTTGACAGGGATTAACTGTCGAAATGTAGATGGGCTTCGGGTTTTTAGGATATCCATAAGAATTGAGGAAGGCTTCATGTTTGATTTAAGTGTTAATAGGTTGAATTTTAACTATTTAAATGACTTTTTAAACGTCAAATGACGGTATTTTCGCAGCGGGTAAATTTTTCCGACAATTGTCGGTTCTCCAGGCGCAGTTCCTTAGATTGAAGTCTGAAGATTCATCTGGATTTCTGGCTGAATAAATTTCCTAATGAATCCTTCTACATTCAAGAAATTGGTATAATCAGCAGGGATTTCGGTATAATTGACACCTGAAAGGGTATAACTGGCAATTTCCAGATGCTGTGTAGGCCTAATTTCTCTCGGGTTGTAGTTGTTCTCCTCCCACGGCCGCAGTCTCCGCTAGGCCGAATTTGTAATTCCGCCTTTTTATTTTGGGGATTCGTAATCTCCTTCACCCTGTTGTTCTGTTTATCCACCGAAAAGACTTACATAGGTCACTTCCCGCCGATTTTAAATATTTTTCCCAAGTAGTATCCAGGCTTATTTCCATCGACTCTTCTTCGACTCTTCTTCGAGTCTTCTTCGACTCATCTTCGGGTTTCTAGCGAAGAAGAGTGGAAGATAAGTGGGAGTTGAGTCAGGGGATAATGCTGAAACAAAGCCGTATCTATGGGACAACTGACTTTTTGCTTTTACCGGCAAATACTGAGGTATAGCCTTGCCGGCTCCTCACCATTTACATTCCCGAGGTCCTGCCCCTGCTTCTCCTGAAGCTGGACTATTTACCAACCAACCGCCTTCTCCGTACCTCGGCATCAACTGCCAGCTACCCACGATATCCCTGCTCCGAGGTCAATGGCATTTTCCATTTTACCGTGGGTTCCGCTGCGCTTCACCCACGGCTATTGAGAGGTTTGACCCATTCTGGGTCGTGACTTCAAACTCCGGCCTTTGGCTGATACAAATCCCAGTTCGGATAGGCGCGTGGGCCGATTTGGCAGCGGGCCAGCGTCCGGCCTTGTGCGGTAGGAGCTTGGCCAAATCTTGACCTTTTGGTCCTTTTGGGTCAAGCCAAAAGGACAAAGAGAAATAGACGATGGAGGTCCCAAAGGCCTCACCCGAGTCTTACCCAATGCTGGACTTTTACATCTCCGCAATCAACATTTCGTTTTCCGTTACTAATCCATGTAGAAGCAAATATCAAATCATTTAAACCTGATAGTCAATAGGCAGGGACAAACGACACCACAGTAGGGACAGACAACGGAGTTTGAGTGAGTTTTGGGACGGACAACGCCTTTTTGTATAAATGCTGGCGGACTGCGGTTCATAACTTGTTCGGAATAGGTGCTGATGAAATTTCTCAAACGATCTCCAGTAAACCGAAAAAATGGCATAAACGACGCGATTTTGGCATAAACGACCTTCCGAAGAGGCATATTCCGCAAGTCCGTGGAACTGTGCAGGCTAATACCTAATCGATTGCCAAAAAATGAATAAACCGGGACAAACGGCTGGTCAGTAGGGACAAACAACGGAGTTTTAATCAATTTAGTCACGAATGACACCCTGTGGCACTGCTTCCCCGACCGCGCCATTGAAAAGGGCAGAAGCAGGGCAATCAGCAACTCTGTTCCGGGTATAAGAAATGCTAAGTACTCTTCCAGCCAATTTGGCGTCGGCTGATTCAGAAAAGCCTTCCGGCTGTGCTCAAACCGTAAAAATTTCTCCAGGCCTGTGTATCCAAAAACAAGGATTAAAACTGAACTCAATGCTGTATCCAAACCCTTCATAGCTCCGCGAATTAGTTATTCAAATTTCGCGGCACAGAAAAGATAAAAGCAATTATTGGCCACATACACCCCCTTCCCAGGGTACAAACCCCTCAAATCAGGGTACGAAACCCTCATCTAACATCCCGACAACAGTGCAGCGGACCACCCCGCCTCGCCGTGGTCTGTGTTCTCACAGACCACTCCGAAATGAAATTCGTCCTCAGCAACCACGATCTCCGTACCTCGGCTTCTACACCGATTTACTCACTATATTCCTGCGCCGAGGTCAAAACATCTGATCCATTTTACCTGGGGTTAAAATCGAGCATGACCTACCGTATGATATCCATGCATTAATTTCCTCCATGCGAGATTCCATGTGACCATT
>NZ_AUBW01000043.1 GCF_000429445.1 Algoriphagus terrigena DSM 22685 | reverse complement strand
GCATGCTGGCTCCTCGCTAAATCTTTCCATCGGAAAGATTCTTCACGCTTGGCCCTCTGCTAGAAGATTTTTTGACGGCTTGTCCCCCGTCTCCTCTAGGAGAGGGAGCTTGAGCAGTGGAAGATTTGGAGATCTGTGTTCTTTCAAAACTGCTTACATCCAAAGCCGAAGCACTAGGGAGGAAACAGAAAATGGAATACATGCTGGCCTCCGGCTAAATCTCACCCTTCTGGCCTCCCGATACGCTGCAGTTCCCGATTCTCTACAGGAAGCTTTTTTGCACAGAGTGAGAACGAAAGCTCACAGGTGATTGACCGGGCACAGCAGCTCCCGGATTTCCGGGCATTTTTTTTCAACTAAACACCGAGCCTCCTCTTGGTCCTTCCAAGTACTGAAACCTATCTATGTATCTGGTATGGCTCTCTATTTACGTTTTCGTGACGGCTCGGCCCTTTGGCGGTGTCACCGGATCGGACGACTGGTTGCCGCAGAGACAAGGGCAGAGTAGGTATGGAATATTTTTGGTGGGTTCGAATCAAAGCACCAAGCATCCCGTCATGAAAAAAGTCATCCAATCCTTCATCCTGCTGGCGGCCGTGTCGGCCCTAGTTGTAGCCTGTGTCGACGACGATTTTTGGGAAACGTTTGTTCCAGAGACATCCGACGATCCTACCCAGTCGGAAAAAAACACCTTTGTTTTTATCCCGGCGTTGGTAGAAGCCACGGATGACCGCGTCGCTCAACTGAGGGTTCCGGCTGGCTTTCAGGTGCAGAAGTTTGCCGAGGACATCGAAGAACCCCGAATGATAGTGGCCAATCCTGAGGGGCAGGTGTATGTTGCAAACCGGAAAGCCGGGCAGGTACTGTTGCTGGAAGATGCTGACGGCGACGGAAGGGCGGAGCGAAAAGAGGTCGTAGCGGAGATTGCGGGCATCCACGACTTCACCCTGCATGACGGCATGCTGTACATGGTGACGCTCAAAGAGTTATACACGGCCGAGATGAACGGCGACGGGACACTGGGAACCCCGACACTGCTCACCGACCAATTGCCCGACGGGGGCCAACATCCCAACCGAACCATCGGGATGGGTCCCGACGGCATGCTTTACATCTCGGTCGGCAGCACGTGCAATGCCTGCGCAGAACCCAATGAACTGCATGCCACCCTACTCAGAGCCAATGCGGACGGAAGCGACATCCGGGTGTACGCAAAGGGGTTAAGGAACACCATCGGGTTTGACTGGCACCCCGTCACGGAGGATCTGTGGGGAATGGACCATAATATCGACATGCTCGGTGACAACGAACCGCACGAGGAGTTGAATCAAATCAGCGAGGGTGCATTCTACGGTTGGCCGTACATCTACGACGACGGCAAATACAACCCACACCCGAGGCCGAAAGACATGACCTATGCTGAATATCGGGAGATGACTGAAGTCCCCTCGTTGATGTATGATGCGCATGCAGCACCAATGGATATGGTGTTTTATGAGGGTGACCAGTTTCCTGCCGACTATCAGGGAGACGCGTTTGTTGCTTTTAGAGGTTCGTGGAACAGGAGCTCCCCTGCCGGGTATAAGGTCTGCAGAGTCCGCTTTGAAGAGGGAAGACCGACGGCGTTCGAGGATTTTCTGAGCGGATTCCTAGTTGATGACGACCGGTCTCACTTTGGCAGACCGGTAGGGTTGACTGTCAGGCCGGACGGTTCACTGCTGGTCTCTGACGACACCAATGGCGTGATATACCTCGTCCGATATCCATAGTTTGGGCCTTGGGAGCAGTCATTGTTGTTTTTTCTTTGTTTCTTTCTCCCGATCCGCCGCGCTTCCCGATGCTTGTAACGATCGGGATTGAAAACTTGGTACAGACTATCTACCTCACCCCCAACTCCCGATTCCCGATTCTTAAACGATCGGGATTGAAATCTCGGGACAGGTTATCCGGTTGACTGTCGAGATCAATACGCCTACAATCGACTGGACCTTTTCATCTCGACAGCCGGTTTTCAACCCTTAAATACTGGTACCTGCTGAACAAGTGCGCGTTTAAGAGCATTGACTGCTCAGTGTGATAAAGTTGCCGCTCCTTGTCAAACTTTGATTTTACAGTTAAAAATGTCTGTTCGTCTTCAATTGAAGAAACCAGCCCCATCAAATCTTTTAAATTGAACGTGGGTCGGGAACTTGAAACAGTCCAATCAGAGATAGCCTTTCGTGTCTTGGAGTCGGTTTCAGTTTGTCTGCTTTTCATTTTATCTGTTTCTCTTTGCAAATTTCTCGGTAGTATGTTTTTAACTTTTTTGGCCGCCGCAGCTATATGCTTGGGTGTCGTGCCACAACAGCCGCCGACAATATTGAGCCAGCCATTAGAGGCAAACCCTGCAACTAAGTCCGCAAACTCCCCGGCTGATTGGTCGTAGTTTCCAAATTGATTGGGCAATCCTGCGTTGGGATGCGTGCTAACCATGAAAGGACTCTCTTTGTGTAATATTTCTATATAGGGTCTCAGTTCTTTTGCTCCTAGGGCGCAGTTTAGCCCAACAGACAACAGTGGCGCATGAGAGATTGAAATCAGGAATGCCTCAATAGTCTGACCTGACAAGATCCGTCCGCTTGCATCCGTGATTGTCCCTGACACCATTATCGGATATTCCCTGCCGATTTCTTCAAACAGTGTCATCAACGCAAACAGAGCTGCCTTTGCATTGAGTGTATCTGTAATGGTTTCAAGCAAAAACAAGTCAACACCGCCTTGAATCAAAGCATCTGCCTGCTCTGTGTAAGCATCTACCAACTGGTCAAAGTTAACTGCCCGGAAACCGGGATTGTTGACATCGGGCGACATGGAAGCGAGTTTTGTGGTCGGTCCCATTGCTCCGGCCACAAATAATGGCTTGTCAATGCTCCTTTTCTGATATTCGTTAATTGCTTCTTTGGCAAGCCTTGCCCCTGCTAAGTTGATTTCAAATATTAAATCCGAAACGGCGTAGTCGTCCTGGGAAATACGGTTTGCACCAAATGTATTAGTGGAAATGATGTCTGCACCTGCATGCAGGTATTCTAAATGAATATTCTTGATCACATCCGGTCTCGTCAAGTTTAACAGGTCGTTATTCCCTTTTAAATCAATCGGATGATTTTGTAATGCTTCATTTCTAAAATCCTGTTCGGCAAGTTTCAGTGGTTGTATCATTGTCGCCATTGCACCGTCAAGAATCAAAATTCTTTGCTTGGCTTCAATTTCAATTTCGCTCATAGGGATGTTATCTTATGTATCTATTTTTTTCGCTGTCTCACCATAGCCCTGACCCTTAACAATTCTAATAACAAAACTCCAAAAATCCACACTAATTCAATTACCTCACCTGTATCTTCTCACCACAGCTTAGAAGTATAGAAGACCTACGCCGGAAGCGGACAGGTTTGTTTAAATTTGATGTGTCTGTCAGGAGCGAAATCCCGATTCTCCTGCATTTAACTTTCGTGGGATATACCAAAAAATTGATGGTAGAGATAGTCGATTTAAGCCAAGAGATATATAATGGAATGCCTGTTTTCAAGGGCCTTCCGCAAGTAAAAATAAGCATCCACGCCACGCATGAACAATGGGAACGGATCGAGGACGCCACGACGAGGACTCCAAGTGTGCTCAAGATGGAGCTGGGCGAACACACAGGTACCCACGTAGACGCATTAAATCACATGGGCTCCATGTACTCGGAACAGTCAATTGACACCATGCCGCTTTCGATGTTTTACACGGAAGGCATTTGTCTGGATTTCACGCATAAGGGACTGTCAGAATTGATTACCACTCAGGAGATCGAATCATCCTTAAAAGACGCAGGGCTGTCCATCCGCGAAGGTGATACTGTATTGCTCTGCACCGATCATTATAAGCGGTTCTTTGGGACTGAGCATTGGAACAATGGTCCCGGCATCACCGCGGAAGCCACCCGATGGTTGGGGAACAAAGGAATAGCGGCGTTTGGGGTAGAGACCATGTCGCCCGGTGTACCGGGGATATCCAATAAAGAAGTTCATCGGATTTGCGGCGAAATGGGCTTTACCCACTACGAAAACATGATCAATCTGGACAAACTGATAGGCCGCGGACGTTTTAGATTTATTGCTCTACCGCTTAGAATAAGGGGCGGAACCGGATCACCGGTACGGGCTGTGGCAGTATTTGAATAAGGGGTAACGGAGGTTTTATCTTCTACCGCAATCTTCCTCCTCCGTTCAAACGATCTTTCCGAAATCCGGATCCAGTACCAGGCTCTTTTTCCTGGTTTTTTGCTTTGCCGCGACTTCGTACTTTCCCAGTAATTCCAGGATATCTTTTCGGAACTGCGGATCGTCGATGGGAAAGCCGGACATATTAAAATTGTCATTGAGGAGCTGGACAAGATTCTTCGGAAAAACCTGTTTCCCGTAAAATGCCGCATCAGCGACGTGGACAACTTGGTTGTCGATATCCTGGAAGATGATTCCCTTGTCGGATTTGTCCAGCATGGACAGTGATTCCTTAACCAGTTTTCTGAAATCCATGCGTTTTCAAATTAGTGAACCTGTACTTCCGATAGGGCAACCGGAACGAAACAGGAGCTAGTGGATGGTTTTGTGTAACGGGCCGCAGGAAATCGGGAAGAAAAAG
Source organism: Algoriphagus terrigena DSM 22685 (assembly GCF_000429445.1). Taxonomy (GTDB): domain Bacteria; phylum Bacteroidota; class Bacteroidia; order Cytophagales; family Cyclobacteriaceae; genus Algoriphagus; species Algoriphagus terrigena. The sequence continues at coordinate 8,612 of NZ_AUBW01000043.1, read as the reverse complement.
ATCAAAATTCCGGCGCGGCCTATAGCTATCAAAGTAACAAAAACTTCGCCAATCGATCCCAAGTCCAGAATTGAAGCAGGTCAAGGGCTGAGTGAACCTTGGGAAACCTCCGTCTTCTATTTCTCTTTGTCCTTTTTCCCGATCCGCTGCGGCGGTCCGGACAGGATTTGATCCAAAAGTACCATCCCGAAAGCATCAGGGACAAGATGAGACCCGGCCCTGCAGGCTGGCTTCACGATCCGCTGCTCTTCGCGATTATCCAATGATCGGAATTAACAACTCGGGACAGGCTCGCGCTAACCTCCACTCTGCAACTCCGCACATAAGATGAATTTTTTGCTAATTTGGGCCGGTCTACAACCTCTCAACGATTTACTGTCTGAAACTCATGAAAAGCTCCCTGTTGAAAATCTTTGTTATTGTCGCTGCTCTACTGGTGAATGCTACAGCCTACTCTCAATCAAACTTTAGCAGTAATTTGATTGGTTTGGGTGTGGTGGTATCTGATCTGGACCGTTCGTTAGACTTCTATGTCGACGGGATTGGTATGGTCAAGGCCTATAGCTTCACCATCAATGAGGAGTTTTCCAAGCGTTCGGGTCTTTCGAACGGAGTTCCTGTGGATGTCACCGTTCTAAAATTAGAGAATAGCCCGAATGCAAATGAATGGAAGCTGATGAGCTTTGGCAATGAACAAGCGGAGTCCAAACCGGAGTTTATCCAGGATGGAACTGGTGTTCAGTATATCACCATCAATGTAAAAGCGCTGAATCCGGTGATCGAACGATTGAAGGAAAAGAACGTGAAGTTGTTGGGCAGTACGCCTACCCCATTAAATGAGAATTTATACTTTGTGCTGGTTCAGGACCCTGATGGGATCTTCATTGAACTGATAGGGCCTTTGGAATAGATGAGTATTAGCCGTAATCATTCCTAGAAAACCTCCCATAAACGCCGATCGCTATACGCAGTGGAAGACGGGAAACCGAAAACAGAAGCTCCTTAATTCGTCTCGGCCACTAGAGTCAAGGTGGCTTTTACGTCTCCCGTACCCAAAGCCTCCTTCAATCCGCTGGGATCGTCGATCTTGCCCAAACGGGTGTAGGAATACGAAGAAGAAAACGTCTCATAGAAGATCACAAAGTCGTTGGCTCCCCAAAGCAGGATATCCCCGTTTTGGATAGTCCCCGGGGAATAGGTCTGGGTGGGAAGATTTTGGGGAAGCTGGCCAGTTTTCTCATTCCGGTTGAGGTCGGCCATGTCCAGGGTCAGGGGCAACAAAGGAAGCAATGCAGCGACTGCGGGTTTGTCAGCCAGGGTGGCGGTAAAGGTCGTGTTGCCTACCTGAATGCTGATTTTTGTTTCCGTAAGTTTCATTTCTTCAGAGTCTGGAGTGGGTCGGGCATCTTCTGCCCCTTGACAGGAGGTACATGCCTGGGAAATCAATCCAAAAAGCAGGACCAAAGTCAGGGAGCTGATTTTGAGTGGAAGTTTCATCGTGTTTCATCTAGAAAGTGGGGACTAATTTTCCGGAAGTATCGAAGCCTGCGTAGCCTTTAGCCGAAATGGTCAGTAGCATTGTTTGTTGACGTATTAGTTGGATAGGTATTCTTCTTCTGATACAGCATGTTTCCATTCTACAATGCCTATTTCTGTATTGGGAATGATGTAGAGTTGCTGCATCCCCATGTCAGGGCTGGCACCGTGCCAGTGAAGAACATTGGGTGGGCAGGTTACCACATCGCCTTTTTTCAATGTTTGCTTGGGCTGACCCTCGATTTGGTGGAATCCAGCCCCATCCGTGATAAGCAAGATCTGTCCTGCCGGATGCGAATGCCAGTGACTTCGGGCCCCCGGTTCAAAGTAGACATTGCCTACCAATGTACTCAAGGCGCTATCACTGGGAAGCAACCCATAGTTCCACACTTGGCCGGTGAAGGTCTCCGCAGAGCCCTGTGCTCCTTTTGGAAAGATAAAGTCAAGTTCTTCATCGCCGTGCTTTTCATTACAGGCTTGGATCAAACCAAGGGTGATCAACAGGAATAAAAGGATACTGGTTTTGATTTTCATCTTTTCCATCACAGATTTTCTTTAAAGAAGCTTTCAAGTTTATCAAAGGGAATGATTTCAATCCTGTCATATAGATCTACATGAACAGCGTCAGGGATGATCATCAGCTCCTTGGGTTCCGAAGCTGCCTGGTAAGCATCCTCGCTAAAATACCGTGAGTGGGCATCGGCACCTGCAATGATTAGCATTGGCCTTGGTGAAATTTCTTTGATGTAAGTCAGCAGCGGCATGTTCATAAACGATACCGGAGTAGTCGCTGTCCAGGCACCGTTTGAGTTTAAAGAACGCGGATGAAAACCACGGGGGGTTTTGTAATAATCGAAGTACTCCTTTACGAATTGAGGTTCATCGCCTTGCAATTTTTCAGGAAGGTTATTTGAGGAAGGTGCAAACGTTCCATTCTCGGCATCCTTCCATCGTTGCTCACCCATTTGCTCCAGTAAGTCATTGCGTTGCTCAGGTGTGGTTGCATCAAAGTAACCCTTTGCATTTACCCTGCTCATATCATACATGCTTGTGGTCGCGACGGCTTTCACGCGCTTGTCCACAGCAACAGCATTTAAGGCAAAACCGGCAAATCCGCAGATGCCAATGATGCCGATTCTATCCCTGTCTATGTTTTTTTGAATGCCAAGAAAGTCCACTGCCGCACTGAAATCTTCTGTGTTGATATCGGGCGAAGCGACGTTGCGGGGCTCACCACCGCTTTCACCTGTGTAGGAAGGATCAAAGGCCAAAGCTGCAAAGCCACGCGCTGCCATCTGGTTGGCATATAAGCCCGAGGATTGTTCCTTCACCGCGCCGAAAGGGCCACTGATCGCCAATGCGGGTAGCGGTTCGGTTCCTGTGTTTTTTGGAAGATAGAGGTCTCCGGTCAGGGTGATCCCATACCTGTTTTTGAAGGTTACTTTTTGGCGTGTCACCGCGTCGCTGAGTGGAAAGGTGTATTGTTCGTTTGTCATCGTCATTGTTTTCTCTGATTGCGCAGTCGCTATCGCTGCGTCTTGTGCGTAGGCCGGTCCGACAAGCATCAGGGACAGGGCCATGGATTTGATAATTCTTTTCATCTCGTAATAGTTGGTTTTTGGTTGGCTAGATGGAATCTCGCATCACAGCTTGTCGAACTAGAGTTTGACCGCCCAGTAAGATCCGGTTTCATCACCTTGAGTTGGTTTGAAGTTCAGAAGCAAAGGTAGGCGGTGGGAAAGGTCAAGGGTTAAAGCTTTTCAATCCAAAGCTTAAGGATTTCAAACAATTGCCGGCAGGAAAGTATTGACTCAGCTTAGGCTCAGATTTTCAGGAAGACGTGAGGAATACGGGAGGGAGCTTAGGATCTTGGATGATCCCGCGCTGCTATATATTTCTGATGAACTTAGCAGGGACTCCTCCTACCACCGTGTTGGCAGGAACATCCTTTGAGACCACTGCTCCGGCGGCTACGACAGCGTTTTCGCCCACTGTCACTCCGGGAAGGATGGTCGCTCCAGCACCGATCCAGGCATTTCGCCGGATGATAATCGGTTTGGTAATCAGACCTTTTCGTGCAGTCGGATCCAACGGATGATTTTCGGTCACCAATTTTACCTGAGGTCCGATCAAAACATCATCCTCAATTGTAATTCCTCCCAAGTCTAGAAATGAGCAGCCATGATTAATAAATACATTCTTTCCGATCGTGGTGAATCGGCCAAAATTGGTGGTGAAGGGAGGAAAAACGGTTGTTGTTTTGTCCAGCTCCTGACCGAAAATCTGGCTCAGGATTTCCCTGGCTTCGGCGATATCCCCACTTGCATTGAGTTTACCGATCAATCGCAAGGTTTCAGGCACGATCGCATTGACCACGGCGAATGCCGGGTCGCTTGCAAGTACCACTTCCCCGGACTGGAATCTGTCAAAAGTTTCAGCTAAGGTCATGAGGAGGGGTTGAGTTTGAATGCGCATCAGTTTTCTTTGGAAACAATGCAAAATTCGATGAAATTCCGCTCTACGTGTTAAAGCAAATCAAATCAACACTTAAGAAAATCAAACCTCCACGGCCCGGAATGCCTTGGGGTTGACACCGGTTAGCTTCTTGAAAAAGTTGTTGAAGTAGGTTGGGTACTCAAAACCCAGGGCAAATGCTACCTCCGAAATATTCCAGTTGGTATGCTGGAGCAGGGCCTTGGCCTCTTGAATGATCCGCTCATTGATGAGAACTGAGGTCGGCTTGCCGGTGGTCTCTTTCAGGGCCCGGTTGAGATGGTTGACGTGGACACTTAGGTTGTCTGCATAGCTTTTTGGGCTTCGCAAAAGCAGGGGTTGGTCCGGGGTTTCGATCGGAAACTGCCGCTCGAGCAGTTCAAGAAAGACTGCCGAAATCCGGGAAGCCGCATTCTTATGCTGCTCGTAATTGTCCGAAGGCTGCATCTTCATGGCTTCGTGGATGATCAGCTGGATGTAGTTGCGGATCAGGTCATCCTTGTAGGTGTATTCAGATTCCTGTTCTTCGATCATTTTTATAAACAGGCCGTTGAGAAAATCACGCTGGGCTTCTGTGATCTGCAGGACTGGTGTGCCTCCCAATTTGAAAAAGGGCGAATTGAGCAGTACTTCTGACCGTTCGGACACTTTCAGGAAATCCTCGGAAAACAGGCAGGTGTATCCCACATACGAGGTGGAAATCGTCTCCCAGGAGTAAGGAATATGGGGATTCCCGAAGAAGAGGATTGTTCCGTCCATATCAAAACTGCGGTCGGCATAGTGAATCCGACTTTTCCCGGTGGTGAGGCAGATCTTGTAAAAGTCCTTGCGGCTATAAACGCGAGTGGCGGCTCCGTCGCTTTCAATCTGGAATGCATTGAATCCCTTGAGCTTAAGCCGTGCGTTGAAATCGGAGATGGGTCGGGGAAGTGAACTGTTCATCGTTGAAGTTAAGAAAATCAAATATTAGGTCCTTGCCTTTGCTTTAGAATCCACATCAAGGGTGATCTGAAGGATTTGATGCACTTCACCTTTTTGGTTTGGGCTCGGGGAATTAATTTATCCACTAGTCAGACACTGGCATGGTGCCTCCAATTTTGTCAAAAGAGAAGTCGTGGAAGTAAAATTATCCAATTAAATTAAGGTATTGGCCATCAACGCATACATCCCTTGAGATCCGTTTGAATCCCGCAACTTTCTGTTTGATTTTCTTAAGATAACCCCAACGGGAAATCTTTATCTTCAACACTTTATTACTACAACTATGGCCCAATACAATCTCAACATCAACGGCAAGTCCCAACAGGTCGATGTCGATCCAAACACTCCCATGCTTTGGGTACTCCGCGACCACTTAGGCTTGGTGGGAACCAAATTCGGTTGTGGAATCGCGCAATGCGGGGCATGTACCATCCATCTCGATGGCAATGCAGTTCGCTCCTGTCAACTTCCAGTTTCGTCTGTCGAGGGCACCAACATTACCACAATCGAGGGGCTTTCTGAAAAAGGTGACCATCCGGTGCAGAAAGCCTGGATGGAACACGATGTACCTCAGTGTGGGTATTGTCAAGCCGGTCAGATCATGACAGCTGCGGCCTTGCTTCAGCAAAATCCCACCCCGTCAGAAGAAGAGGTCGAAAACGCCATGAACGGTAATATCTGCCGCTGCGGCACCTACACCCGCATCAAAGCCGCTGTGATGACTGCCTCCCAAAACCTCTAACCCAAGACAACTATGGCAACTTTAGACAAAAAATTGGACCGCAGGTCATTTTTGAAAGTCTCGGCCTTGGCAGGCGGAGGAATGGTTCTCAGCTTTAGCTGGTTGGCAGGATGTAAGCCTACCACAGAGGAGGAGCTTTTGGCGATGCCAAAGGAATGGTTTGAGCTCAACAGCTATATCAAGATCGGCGAAAACGGTGTCGTGACGCTTTACAGCTCTTCCCCTGAGTTTGGGCAGAACATAAAAACATCCATGCCGATGATCCTTGCCGAGGAACTGGATGTGGATTGGAAAAAAGTGATCGTGGAGCAGGGCAATTTTGATACCCAGCGATTCCAACGGCAGTCTGCAGGAGGTAGCCAATCTATCCGCCAGGGATGGACACCACTTCGGACAGCGGGAGCCTCCGCCAGGGCGATGCTCGTCGGCGCGGCAGCAAAAACCTGGAATGTCCCCGCCTCAGAGATCACCACTTCAGCCGGGATCCTGGAGCACAAAGGAAGTGGAAAAAAAGCCCACTACGGCGAAATGGCATCCTTGGCCACTACGATTGAGGTACCTGAAAACCCTGAATTAAAGGACATTGCCGAATTCAAGATCATCGGTAACTCAAAGAAAAATGTGGAGGCCGAAAAAATTGTGACTGGCAAGCCGCTTTTCGGGATCGACTACAAAGTAGAAGGAATGAAGTACGCGGGCATTGTACATCCTCCTGCTTTTGGGATGAAGGTAAAGTCCTTTGATGCCTCTTCTGTTTTGGGAATGCCCGGAATCCAGGATGTGTTTACCATTAATATCTTCAATGAAAACTATGTAAGAACCTTCTTTGATGTCGCGACCTTCCCCGAACTTCTCGTTGTCGTGGGAAATTCCACCTGGGAAGTTTTTCAGGCAAAAAAGAATCTGAAAGTCGAGTGGGAAAATGCCCCCGAATCGAGCTTTACCAAGACGGGATTTGGAGGTAGAAATCCGTTCAAAGTAACCGTACCCGAAGGGCTGGAAAGCACAGCATACCACAAGGAAAAAATGGCCGAGTACACTCAAAAACCCGGGAATGTAGTCCGACGGGACGGTGATCCGGAAGGGGCGTTTAAAAAGGCGACGAAAGTATTGGAAAGAACCTACACTGCTCCTTTCCTGGCCCACAACACGATGGAACCCGCCAACTTCTTTGCCCATGTGACTGCTGACAAGGCCGAACTTTATGGTCCTACCCAATGGCCAGAGCCTATGAGTGCAGCCTTAGCTGATCGGTTAGGAATGCCGATAGAAAACATCAAGATCAATCTAGCCCGAATGGGCGGAGGATTTGGGCTAAGAGCTTATGGTCACCATTTGTTGGAAGCAGCATTGATTTCCCAAAAGATCGCAGCGCCGGTCAAGATGGTCTATACCCGGGAAGACGAAATGACGTATGGCATCTATCGCCCCACCTATTCAGCAACTTATCGGGCTGCTTTGGATGAAAATGATAACCTCCTCGCCCTCCATGTGAAAGCAGGTGGTGTTCCAGAATCCCCACTCAGTGCCAATCGTTTTCCCGCCGGAGCTTTGGACAACTACTTGGCTGAAAGCTGGCAAGTTGAATCCAATATTACCGTTGGTGCTTTCCGTGCACCTGGCTCCAACTTCATGGCTGCTGCTGAGCAAAGCTTTCTGGACGAACTGGCGGAGGAAATGGGCAAAGATCCGATCGCATTCCGACTGGAATTGCTCAAGCGGGCCGAGACCAATCCAGTGGGAGAAAGAAACGATTACGATGCCAAGCGATACGCCGGTATATTGGAACTCGTACGTGAGAAATGCAACTGGAACACTCCAGCAGCAGGTGTTCACCGTGGGGTTTCGGCCTATTTCTGCCACAATTCCTATGTCGCTGAGGTAGTGGACACCAAGATTGTGGATTCCAAACCTGTTGTAGAAAAGGTCTATGCAGCCGTGGACTGTGGAATTGTGGTCAATCCGGATGCAGCCACCAACATGGGAGAAGGTGCCATCGTGGATGGAATCGGCAATGCCTTTTTCGGTGAATTGGCCTTTGAAAACGGCGTAGCGACGAAGACCAATTTTGATAAGTACCGCATGATCCGTCAGAAGGAGGCTCCAAGAGCGATTGAGGTCCACTTTGTGGATAGCAAGGAAGACCCGACCGGACTGGGCGAACCCTTCTTCCCTCCTGTCTTTGCGGCTTTGGCCAACTCGCTCTACAAAGCAACTGGAAAAAGGTATTACGAGCAGCCTTTTGCTCCGCAACTGGAGATGCAGAATTTGAAGATGTAATTGACGACATAAAGTCGGTTTTGATACCCAATTACCAATCTGGCAAGAGTCTTTGTTGAAAAATAACGACTCATGGAGGGCTGTTTTTTTACGTTGGGTTATTGGGTGCCTACCCTGCAACCTGGCCCAAACCTAAAACAGTCCGCCGCGGCGGGTTGTTTCTTAACGGTTTGTCCTCTTACAAACTGGCTTCCCGATTCCTAGCCATCGGTATTAACATCTAGGGACAGGCTTTCTTCTACCTCATCCCTTCCTTCTCCTTCAGGAGAAGGCGATTGAGCAGTGGTAGGCTTTGAAATGCTGGTTCTTTCAAAGCTGCTTACATCCAAAGCCAAAGCACTAGGGAGGAAACAGAAAATGGAATACATGCTGGCCTCCGGCTAAATCTCACCTTTCTGACCTCCCGCAAACTGGCTTCCCAATTCTCTAACCATCGGTATTAACATCTCGGGACAGGCTTTCTTCTACCTCATCCCTTCCTTCTCAAGGAGAAGGCGATTGAGCAGTGGAAGACTGGAAGATCCTGCTCCAAACCAACCCGCTCCCTACCGAAACTATCAGGAACAGAGAAAATCGAGAA
>NZ_AUBW01000042.1 GCF_000429445.1 Algoriphagus terrigena DSM 22685 | reverse complement strand
GTTGCCAATAAATGGAAAAATCTGGAACTAAACAACCCTGCTCCCGTACAGCTGTCGAGACAGGCTCTCTCCTACCTCATCACTCCCTTCACTACCTCACCCTCCACAAACCCACCCTGCAAGCTGGCCCAAGCCTCGCCTCCCTGCATGCTGGCTCCTCGCTAAATCTTTCCACCGGAAAGATTCTTCACGCTTGGCCCTCTGCTAGAAGATTTCTTTACGGATTGTCCCCCGTCTCCACATGGAGAGGGAGCTTGAGCAGTGGCAGACTTGAAGATCCTGCTCCAATCCAAGCCACTCCCTACCGAAGCCATCAAGAGATACTTCTAAATCTGATCTTCCCAGCTTCTGAATTGCATGTTTTGTAGTTTTTGGTTTTGTAATAAACCTGCAAAAGCATGGGCGAGAAGATGGTTTAGCACAGGGACTTAGAAAAAAGTGAGTGCGTATTTCCCGGGTCAGTCCGATGATTTCATCTAATTTCAGCGCATCAACAATAAATTACAAATACCATGAAAAACACAATTATTTTATTCACCGCAATGGCTATCCTGCTACTGGGTATGGGGCCATCATTTGCGGGAAAGGGAGACTTTTACCAGCTAAAAGTATATCATTTGTCGTCCGCGGAGCAGGAACAGGTGGTGGATGAATATCTCGAACAGGCATATCTTCCGGCAATGCACAGAGCGGGGATAGAGCATGTAGGCGTATTTAAGCCGGTTGCTCCTGCAGACGGGAGTGCTGCTGAAAGGTTGATTTATGTACTGATTCCGTTTGACTCCCAGCAGAAGTTTGCCAAGATAGAAGCACAACTCGCCAAGGATCAACTCTATCAATCTGCCGGCGCCAAGTACCTGAATGCTCCCTATTCCAATCCACCGTTTACCCGAATCGAAACCATCCTGCTGAATGCTTTTGAGAAGCATCCGCATTACGCGGTTCCGGATTTGCAGGGGCCCAAAAAAGACCGGATTTATGAATTGCGGAGCTATGAGGGACACACCGAAAAGATCTCCGCCAACAAGATCAGGATGTTTAATGACGGGGATGAGGTAGGCCTGTTTAAAAGACTGGGCTTCAACGCAGTCTTCTACGGAGAGGTAATCGCCGGCAGTACGATGCCAAATCTGATGTACATGACCACCTTTGAAAACAAGGCGGACCGGGATGCGCACTGGCAGTCCTTTGGCAGCGATCCTTATTGGAAAGAACTGTCTGCTATGCCCGAATATCAGCACAACGTTTCCAAGAATGTGACCACCTTCCTATATCCTACCGAATATTCGGATCTTTAAAAGCACGGATTTCTATCCATGGATAGCTTCTGCATTCCAGTTGATGCAGCGGCTATTCATGTGTGAATCCGAGAAATCGCACAGTTGGCCTAACAATTCACTGAGTCTGATTCCATTGGACGTAAGAAAATACTGGTATTTGCCCGCCACTCCTGAATCATCTTCGTTTTTTCTGATCAGTCCATACTGCTCAAGGAGTTTAAGCCTGCTTGCCAAAACGTTGTCACTGATCAAATCGAGGGCTTTTTTTAAACTGGAAAAACGGTCATTTCCTCCTTCGATTTCAAAAAGCACATCTGTAGTCCACCTCTTGCTCATTACATGGAGCAGTTCATTCAATGAACATTTCTCTTCCAAATGGGTCTGGTTGAGATAGTTGGTAGATGTGGTCTTTCTGTCCTCCTTCATTTTTGTATCCTTAATCGCCGAATCAATAAAACACCAATCTACTCCATGAAAGAACGGATGGAACCTATTTTATATCGGGACCGAATCAGGCTATACAAAAGGATAATGTTCCTGATCACTAATAGGTGAGTAAAGTGTTTCCTGCTAAAAGTAGAGCCAGAAGGTCACAGAATTCGGAGCATCTCACCAGAGAAAAGAAAATTGGAGAAGAGTATTCCATGTGTCACGGATCAAATTCCCTCTCCTAGAGGAGGACTGAGCGTAAATGATTAGCCCGCCGCGGCGGGCTAATCTAGCGAAAGCCTGTCCCGAGAGGTGCAGCGAATCGGGAGGACAGATTGTAGGGGTGGCCACTAGCAGGCACAGGGTGGGGTAAATCAAGGCCGGAATGCTTTTACTTTTTCTACCGCCGCGACGGGCTGTTAAATCACTGCCCGGTTGGGTGGCTTCCCCAACGACAGTAATAGTGCAATCCCACTGGAGTGTCCAACAGGCTCTCCTTCTCCGGCAGGTCAATTATGTCGGGTATTGTTTGGGGTATTGTATCGACATGACTTCCTTTACCCATTTTCTCCAAAAACCAAGGATGGAGGGAAATATTCACTAGGAAAAAACTTCATTCACTCATCCGTGAAAAATTCAGGCATGAGTGTGGCGCTGACGGGGAGTAACCCAGATCGCTAAAGACACACTATCAAGCTGCTGCTTTTCCCAAAAATCTATCTACCTGATCCACAAACCACCCTCCAAAGCCCACCTTGTCATAGTCCACCTGAAACCCCGTCAAATGATCTCCTTCATATCGGATGATTTGACAATTAGCACCAAGCTTACTCTGAAGTTTCAAGGCTGAATCGTGTGTAGTGACTGCATCCTTCGATGCTGTTAAAATCAAGAGGGGACAGTCGATGGATTCAACGGATTTCTTAAACTCATTGCTGTTTTCAGGAAGGAGAATCCCTTTATTCTTCTCTTTGTAGAACTCCACAATTGCGTCAGGATCTGTAACGAAGCCTTCACCTATAATAAAGTCAATCTGGCTTCTGATATTGGGATAGGCCGTTGAGGTGATGGTAGTCCCCATAGACATTGCCCAGATTCCTATTTTCTTGTTTGGCATTTTGTTAGAAATGGAGTCCACTACTGCCTCTAGATCCCAAGCAAACTCCCTGTAATAAAGATATTCTTTCTGAATCTCGAAATCTTGGCTTTTCCCGAATCCCCGATAATCAAATGTAACTACGGTGTAGCCAGAATTAGCCAAGATAGCTGCGTGATAGACGAAATAGGACATATTTCCAGCGTCTGGATAAGCAAGAATTAAAACCGTATCCTTGTCGTTTTCGGGTTTTGCCTCATAGATCCAGGTATTGAGACGGAAACCATCAGGAGTATGGATGTCCAGTTGCTGATAATTCCATTTGACTGAATCCGGGGTACGGATGTATTCTCTGTCTGGATTGATGGCAAAGACTGAATTGGAGCTAAGCATCAACAAAAAGAAAAATATGGAGATAGAGGGATTTCTCATATTGATTGATTTCAAAATTATTGGTCCAAATTCTTATTAAAATATCAATTGTCAACCTTTCGCACAATCCCCTTCCCTTGGTGAACAAGAAACGAAAAAAAAAATCCTATCTCTTAATAAATAGTTATTTGTTTTAAATAGCTTATATTGAGGATCGTAAATAATCTATATGAACAAAATCTTCATTTTTGTTACCGGCGCTTTTCTGGCTTTTCAAAGCTGTTCGGAACCTGAGGTTTTTGAAATAACGATTCCTGAAAGTTCGAACCCATATGACAGCTTATTCATTCAGGAATTAATCACCGGTGAGACCATTGCCAAGATCCCGCTCAATTCTTCTCAGCGAAAATTTTTCTTCCCGATCAAGCAGCCTCTTTTGGCCGGCATTCATGTCAAAGGAAAAGAATCCCCTTATTTAGCTATCCTGGAGCCAAGAAGTAAAAGAGAGCTTGTCTTCGAGGGGGAGAACGTGAAGACTAAAAACCAACCCGCTGATTCGTTGAGCAATTACCTCTGGCATTCCACTGATGAAATGTTTTCAAAATACGGCAGCTTAATTTTCGGAGACGGCGACGTATCGGAGGTAAAACAGAAGTTTGATAGCTTGATCGGGAAAAGACAAGAAGTTATCGCTGGGGCTTCGAAACAACTATCTGAAGGTGAATACGCAATACTGAACTACCAAAATAACGCTCGAGCTCAAAATTTCCTTTTTTTCTATGGCCGGATAATTCGAAAATTAGAGGCGAAAGATCCATTTTTTGATTTTGTCGCTGACATTCCAGCCTATGGAACTGAAGCCAAATCACTTCCAAATATGATTTTGTATCAGTATGAGATTGAACACCTGAGAAAAAATGATTCCATCCCGTCTATTCCGTTCTTCTTGGATATCATCGAATCCAAAAACACCGATCCAGCGCTAGAAGATTTTCTGAAAGCCTTTTACATCCAATCAGTCATCGAACATCCTACTTACTGGCGACCTCACCAACATTTATTTACGTCTGATAGAATCAACGAAGCCTTAGAACGCGAAAAGAATAATCCCTATTTCTACCTAATAAATAGAGCGTCTGACTCATTCTTTTCGTCTATGGCAGGTGTATCTGCCTTTGATTTTGAAGCAAGAAGACCCGACGGTTCTTCCTTTAAACTCTCTGAATTAAAGGGGAAGCTTGTGCTGATCGATGCGTGGGCTACTTGGTGCGGTCCCTGTATCCAGCACCGTCCAAAAATTCTGGAGATGGCGGCTAAGTATTCCTCAGATCCGAGAATTGCGGTCGTTATGATATCCTTAGATTCTGAATTGGATAGATGGAAAGAATTTGTATCCAACACCAACCCCAATGGTAATGGATCCGAGGTCAATATTCCAGATGGGATGAATGATATGTTTGGAGACAAATACCTGGTTAAGTCAATTCCCAAATATTTTTTGATTGATCCTGAGGGTGTAATTATCAGTTCGGATTTATCTGAGCCCTCTCTCGGTATGGAGCAGATGATAGAAAGAGAGTTGAGTAAAATGCAGTAATCTCACGCGGGGTAGTCACGTATGTGCTTATAAATGGATTAAAATCTTGTCATTCTTAAAGTAATTTGGCGCTGTCGTCACATTATCTCCAGCGGGTCTTTTCAAAGTTATATTTGATATAAAATTTACTAACCATGATCGAGTTTATAACAAGGAAACTGGGCATATCACGGGCAATACTGAAAGCAAACCTTCTCCGTGGCCTGTTTTTGATTATTTCGAGCTCTTGCAGTCCAGGCCCTGAAGATGAACCGCTAAATCAAGATCCGGAAATTGATATTTCTGCCATTCTCCAAAAGTCAGTTGCACCCGGCCAACATCCGACCTTGCCCAGCCTGACCACTTTCTATCAGGGCTCAGAGGTGACTGGCTACTCACATCACTTTTATGATATAGAAGGCAAGCCCCTGCTGGAAATAGGATTCAATGCCCAGAAGGATACCCTTGGCCTTATGACTTTTCATTTGACGGATCAGGGATTACTGAATTCAAAGGCCGAATACAGTTTCCAAAATCTTACTCATCCTGTCACTACACTTGAATACCACTATGACAATGCCGGCAGACTGAAGCAAATCTCGCGAGACGGCAATAACTTTGAGCTGTATGAGTACAACACGGCTGGCCAGATCAGTAAAATAAGCCTGGGTTCTAATCCCGGTTTGTTCTATCTTTTTGAATATGACGAAAAGGGAAGGATTTCCCGGCAGGTCTACGTCGCCGAAGACCAATATGACACGCCTTTTAGGGACTGGTATTTTGGATATGATGAAGGCGGTCTTTTGATTTCCAAGTCTGTACCTGTGTCCAACACAGAGAGAAGACCGATGTTTGAATATCGGTATGACACCAAAAAAAGACTGGTGGAAGAGATCGAATATTACCCCGAGCACGGCTTTGCACTTTGGCTTTGGAAAACTCTACAGTATGATGGTTTGGATGGATTTTAGACATTCAAATCATTTTCGACCAGATAAAGATATCGTCTAAAGCAATCTCCGGATTCAGAACGCGACCTCAATATCCGGCAGTAAAAATAAAACCCTCACCCTTGCTACCTCCCAACCCTTCTACCTCACCCCAGCTCCCGATCCGCTACGCTCCTCGGGACAGGCTCTCTCCTTGAGGAGAGGGAGCCTGAGCAGTGATAGACTGGAAGGTCCTGCTCCAATCCGAACCGCGCCCGACCGACTTCTAGTGTTTTTGGTTGTTGAATTAAGGTTTGAATGAAAAATGTTGATAGTCTCCGCTGCTCTAGTGCCCTCCTCCCGCAATTCTGCGGGACAGGCATTTAAGGAGAACTGAGCGTAAATGATTAGCCCGCCGCGACGGGTTAATCTAGCGAAAGCCCATCCCGAGAAGTGCAACGGATCGGGAGGCCAGATTGTAGGGGTGGCCACTAGCAGGCACAGGGTGGGGTAAATCAAGGCAGAAATGCTTTTATTTTTTCTCCTGCCTTTCCAAGCTGATTTATGACCTCGTCGTTTTTGAATCTAAGGATTTTGACACCGAATTCGCGGATTAATAGGTCTCTATTGCTGTCGTGTTCTTGTTGGTCTATTTCCTCATGTACTCCACCATCGAGCTCGATCACCAGACGGAGTTCGTGGCAGTAGAAATGCCCATGATCCCGCAGTACGGGATCACACAGTGGAGTGATTATTTTGGGCATTCCATGTGGCCAATTAAAATCAATTATAAACACATGAAATCGGCAATATATCGGCAGATTGGGTGCTGGCGGCGGAATTTGTATCCTTCCAATTGTCTGTTTTTGAGAACATTCCAAAGAATCCGCTCAGCGAGAGTAAGTGACTTCCTTAATTCTCTGGCTCTTTGGTGAGTTAGTATTGAAGCACCGTAAAAAAGGTTGTTGAAGTGGGTCATTGTCTACGAAGTGACAAAAAACCTGTTGCCAATTATTTTGACAATGAATCTATTGCTAAATGATGCCCCGCTCTATTCTAACTTATCAGCGGCCTGCTTGAAGATTCTCTGGTCCTGATCAGATTGTGCAAGTCCGCCTTGCACAACTCCAAAATCAGCATAACGGTATTTACCACGCGCCTGATCACGTGTAGCAAGTAATCGGCTGACCGGACACTTCCAAATCCGCTACACCAGTTGAAAAACAGCATCACTATACTCACGAAGATGCTTCTGGGCAATTTCGATATCTTCCCTGGCAAAAAGCTCGTTTTTTCTTCGGTTCCAGCTTTTCAGTTTGGAGACTAAGTCATCTGAATCCGTTACAGGCCCAGAGTTCAAAACGAAATCAACTGAGGCAAGCAGCTCAAGAGCATAGGTGGATTCATAGGTTTTAATGACCCTGGTCACGCTGCTCAAGCGCGCCTTCTGCTCGATACTCAATCTAGTATCTACATAGTCTTTAATCTCTCCCCACTTTTCATAATTCAATTCCAGCGGGTCAAAGGGCCCTTGGGTATTCTGTTCCATCCCGTTCAAATATACGCCATTGAGATACATCAGTACATGGTTTAGCTGTACCGTATAGGGGCCGTAATGATGGGCTTCAAAATTAAGCCTAAGATTCTCCCCTGTTCTTTGGAGGAAATAGGCCAGCTTGTTGGCAACAAAAAGGCAGCTCTGGTCACCGACAGATTCGTATTGAAACATCAAATAGAGAAGCATGGCCCTGGCGGGAGTCAATCTGGCAGTTTTAGTCGACTCCTCTTTCTTCAGGAGTTCCTTAATCTCCTCATTCGGCTCAAAGACAAAAATATCCATATCCAACCCGTCCAACGCATTCTCTATCATTGGCTTAACTATGCCCCAGTCCAATCCACCATTTCCACAACCGAGGGGAGGAATAGCCACGCTCGAAACACGCAGCTTGGGCAGCGTCTCCCTCAGCGCAACCAAACCCGAACTGACATAGTCGTATTTGGAAGGTGATTTCCAGTGTTTCTTTGTCGGGAAGTTGATAATTGTCTTCTCTCCCAGCAATGTCTTTTCTTCCACAATCAACAGCTGTCCCACATCCAGGGACTTGGATTGGCAGGCGGCTTTATATCTTTTGTAATTTTCGGGAAATGTATTCTTAAACTGCAAAGCACTACCCTTTCCCATGACACCCACGGTATTCACTGTGTTTACCAGTGCATCGGCACCCGAGTCCAATAAATTCCCCTTTTTGTAGTGTATCATCTAATAGTAGAGCTTGTTCCTTTCATCAACAAAAACCGGGACGCTTCCTCCCATATTTGCTATCATCTCTTCCAAAATTCTCTTTTTTGCCTCTGTCTTTACCACAAGGCATTCTATTGCGCTAACCGGCGCATAATCCCAGACCAAAAACTCCGCCTGTTTGTAGTCCCTGCGGGCGATATCCGACTCGGTGTTTTTCCAGTCCTGCGATAAAATCACATCCCACTTCAACTTATCGAAATCCTTCTCATCTTCAAAAAACTTGGCCAAAGAAATTTTAGCATTTCTGTCGGTAAACAGAAACGGAAGCCCCAGTTCCTTTACCCTGCTTACAGAGCTGACTATCTCCGGACAGGCTCTGGAGGAAGGGATTAGGTTGATTTAAGCTAGGAAGGATGCTCTAAATTTGGCCACAACCTATAACAGCTACCCTGCCCCTCAACAAAAACGAATCACGGCATATTAAAACCCCGGAGTAGTTAAGGATTTTTCACTTTAGGGAAGATCGTCCGAGGGTGGGCAAAACCGTCCGAAATTCTTGAGCTCAAGACCCAAAAAGCTTTATTGTCCTAAATCTAGGCGTCTCGAGGATGGCACGTTTGTGGCAAAACCCCGGGACAGATGGAACTCCATGGGAATGAGAAATGTGAGTTCTTCAATCGAGAAAAATCAGGTAATCAAGTAAAAAAGAGGGATAAGTATGGTATATCACCACATTAGGACACTGCTCCACCACCTGTGGCGTAATCGGTTGTTCACGGCTTTAAATGTATTGGGTCTCGCCATAGGCATCAGTTCCTGTTGGATCATCTACCGCATCGTAGATCATGAGTTTAGCTACGATGCTCAGTTGCCCGATAAAGAAAATATTTATCAGCTCGTTTCCTCTTTTTCAAGTGACTCTAAAATGGCGGGAGTAGGCGCGCCGCTTTATCAGGGGATCCGAGCGGAGATACCTGGAGTGGAAGCAGTCCCGGTATTTTTCCAGTTTGTGAACCAAGCTGAATCATTTCGGGAAAACGAAGAGGTTTTTGTAAAGGAAGATCCCCAGTATATTGTGGCAACGGATGTTTCTTATTTCAACATGCTGCCTTATACCTGGCTGGCAGGGAATAAGGACAAAGCCCTAACTGCACCCGAAAGTGTGGTGCTTACCGAAAGTAGAGCTAAAGAGTACTTTCCCAGGATCAGCCTGGGTGATATGTTAGGCCAAACCATTACCTACTACGGGGCAGATACTGTGCAACGAACAGTAACGGGCGTGGTGGCTGACTTTGACCAGCCTTCCGAATTTATTGCACAGGAATTTTTCACATTGGTAGAACGTGTCTATGAGCTATACATGTGGACCAATACCAATGGGAGTGACAAGCTTTATCTCCATTTCGGACAAGAAACGGACGTTCAGGCTAGCTTAGCATTGATAAACAACCTAGAGCTTAGGTACTATGAAGCGTTGGAACAGGAACGTGGAAATGAGATGAAGCGGGGAAAATCTTACGAGCTTGTACCTATCGATGATGTCCATTTTGCAACCCATGTAAGTGATTATTTTGGGATAACCAAGACAAGTAAACCGGTGATGCGTGGTCTGATTGGCATAGGCGTCTTTTTATTGATCCTCGCCTGCATTAATTATATCAATATGAGTACGGCCCAAATCCCTGAACGGGCAAAAGAAATCGGTGTGCGCAAGACACTTGGCGGCAGTCGCAAAGATTTGATCAGTAGGTTTTTGTCAGAAACAGCCATGACTGCTTTTGCAGCTTCATTTTTGGCTGCTATTTTAAGCTGGCTGGGCTTTGGATTGCTAAGTGATATCATTCCGGCGGGCGTGACACCTCAGGGAGAGTCTCATGTTTACCTGATATTTACGCTTGGATTGGTCTTGCTAATAACCCTGTGTGCGGGTCTCTATCCAAGCTGGCTTATTACAAAAGTAAAAACGGTAAGCGTCCTGAAGAACTTTAACCCAACATCGCTGTCAACCCGCTTTAGCCTTCAAAAAGTACTTATAGTTTTTCAGTTCTTTATTGCTTTGGTTTTTATCATCAGCACCATTATCGTAGGTAGCCAATTGCGCTACACGCTGAAAGCCGACATGGGATTTAATAAAGACGCCATTGTACTCGTAAATATTCCCTGGAAATACCAGCGCGATCCACAATATCAAAATAAGCAATTCACATTATTGACCGAACTTAGTAACCTCCCGGGAGTCGAAAATGTGTCTTTAGGTACGGCTCCCTTATCGTCGGGTAATTCTTCATCCCCCTTTGAACGTGTCAGTAAAGATGAGAATATTGAAGAAAGGCAACTTGCTAAAAAATGGATTGATACATCTTATTTAGAAGTGTACCAACTGGAATTGCTCGCCGGAAGAAACATTTATCCCTCAGATACCCTCAGTGAGTACATTATCAATGAATCCGCAGCTAAGGCTTTTGGATTTATAGATCCCCAAGAAGCTATCGGCCAGTTTATTGGACAAAGGGGAAATAATAAATTCCCCATCGTGGGGGTTGTAAAAGATTTCCACACCTTGAATTTTTATGAGCCAATTTCCCCATTGGTATTAATGAATGAAAAATTCAACATGTTGACTTTCAACATAAAACTTGCCAGTCACGATACAGGTCGTTGGCAATCCACTTTAGAAAACATAAAGGAGAAATGGGATGGTTTTTATCCCGCTCATGCGTTCCAATATAGCTTCTATGATGAGACGCTGCAGGCCCTGTACCAACAAGAACGTCAAATCGCCAGGTTGATCAATCTTGCGACTGCAATCACCGTCCTGATCAGTTGTCTGGGTCTTTTTGGCCTGGCCACACTCATTGCCTTCCGGCGTACCAAAGAAATCGGCATCCGCAAGGTAATGGGCGCGTCGGTAGCTGGTATTGTGGCTTTATTATCCGGGGATTTTGTCAAACTTATATGCATTGCCATCTTAATCGCCTCTCCTATTGCCTGGTGGGCAATGAACAACTGGCTGGAGGATTTTGCCTACCGCATCGAGATCAAATGGTGGATGTTTGCCGTGGCTGGATTTGCCGCTGTAGTCATCGCCCTGGCAACGGTGAGCTTTCAGGCAATTAGAGTGGCAGTGGCCAATCCGGTAAAATCACTCCGATCAGAATGAAAAAGCTAACATCCAAGTCGCAACAGCCACCCTGTGCGTCTGCGCAAAAGAGATTGACATCAGGTAATTCCGATTCTGGGTGTAGTCAAAACGATCTTGGTGACTGGGTAGGAATTTAAATTCTATGCCAATATCCGTACCGATGTGCAATTTGCGTATATACCTCATCCCTGTCCCGATACGTTGCGCTTCCCGGGACACAGGGTTTCTCCTTAAGGAGAAGGTGATTGAGCAGTGATAGGCTTAGAGATGCTGGTTCTTTCAGAACTGCATACATCCAAAGCTGAAGCGATCAGGAGCAAGAAAAAGATATGTGCCGTCCCCATGGGACTCTGAAATCTAACATCTTCCTTTTCTCCAGCCATTATGGTTCGACACTTCAACAAGCTCAGTGACCGAGCTCACCAACCGTGGCTGGCTATGGGACCGGACGTCCCGATGGGACTATTGACTGCTTGGAATATTGAAATCACCGATAGACCGTATTGTCCAAAAGCAAACGCAACTGTCCGCATTTGACCAATGGGAATTTGATTTTATGCCCGTATTACCCTGAATGGCTGCACTTTGCCGTGGTATCGTTTTTGTCAATCTCTGGAAGAATTTTGTTGCCTGATTCCCTCCTCCCCTGAAACATTCCCGCTATGTTTGCCACACATCTCAAATTCTTTGTTCGGATTTTTCTTAAGGACAAGTTTTTTTCTGTTCTCAATATCCTCGGTCTTGCCCTGGGAATATCGGTGAGCATCATCCTGCTGTTGATCCTGCAGTTTGACTTGTCTTATGACAAGCACTATGCAAACCATGAGCGGATCTACCGCCTGGGTGGCCATCTGAAAGCTACCGGGATTGATATCCGGGTTGCCCGCTCGGCCAGGGAATTGGGGATGATCATCCAGGAGGAATTTCCCGAAGTCATGGCTGTCACCCGGGCCAACAGTTGGGACCATACCTTGGTCAGGTATGAAAATGACGGTGAGGAACTGTCCTTCTATGAAGAAAATGTAGTCCGGACGGACTCCACCTATTTCACGGTCTTTCAACACGAATTCATCTCTGGCGATCCTGCTACCGCACTCCAGGACCTCAATGCCATGGTCATCAGTGAATCGACGGCAGAACGGTATTTTGGAGATGCCAATCCCCTCGACAAAACCCTGATGATCGACGGTGAAAACTGGAAGATCACCGGCGTGATAGCGGACCTTCCTGACAATACCCACCTCAAGTTTGACATGCTGCTGTCCGGGTTGAGCAAAAGCCGGGAATGGGTGGTGGATGCAGGACAGATCAAATCCGAGGCTTTTTGGAATCCTGATGTCTACACCTACTTTTTGATGACGGAAGGGTATGACCCTCAAAATTTTTACGACAAGTTTCCCGGGATATTTGACAAGTATTTCAAATCATTTGGAGATCAGGTAGGTGGTCAGTATTCCGCCATCCTACAGCCACTTGCCTCGATCCACTTTGATTCGAGCCTTCAGGATGATGAGCTTACCGGAAACAAAGCTTACCTCTATGCATTCTCGGCGATCGGTTTGTTTATCATCGTGTTGGCCTGTATCAATTACATGAACCTGTCGACAGCCAAATCAGTCAATCGCGCTTCGGAGATAGCGATGAAGAAAACTCTGGGCAGTACTAGAAGTTCTTTGGTGCTGTCGTTTTTGGGAGAATCGGTTTTTCTGTCTCTGATCTCCCTATTGGTGGCCATCGGTATCGTCCAGCTGGTACTGAATTTCTCTCCGTTTGGAAGTTTGGTTCAAAAAGACCTGTCGGCAAATTTCCTGACCAATCCGACGCTCACGTTCGGTGCCATTGGGATTGCGCTGATGATTGGGGTCATTTCAGGCCTATATCCGGCATTTTACCTGCCCAGCATTCCCACCCTGAGTGCCCTCAAGGGAGGGTTTAAAAACCAGAAATCAAGTCTCAGACTGAGAAAAGTCCTGATCACCACGCAGTTTTCCATCTCCATCTTTGTGGTGGTCTGCACCTTTTTTATGCGTGACCAGATTTCCTATATGCGGAGCAAAGACATGGGTTTCGATAAGGAAAACGTGGTGATTCTGCCCATTCAAGACACCTTGGTGCAGCGACAGATCGGTTCGATCAAGAATGAATTTCTCAACTATCCCCAAATCACCCAAGCCACCACTTCTTACAATGTCCTGGGCATGGGAGTGGGCGGTCCGGTCATGATGGCCGAAAGCGATGAAGGAATGATCCAGCAGCGGTTCAGTCTGATCTCGGTTGGGGATGACTATTTCAAGACGATGGGAATCAAATTGGTGGAAGGACGGGATTTCCAAACCGGTCCCAAAGCCGATGTAAGCAACGTCTTCATCTGCAATCGGGCCGCAGCCAAACTTATGGGATGGGAAGACGATCCCATCGGCAAAAAAGTGAGATGGTTTCACGGCGAGGAAGATGGCCAAATCATCGGCATGGTGGAAGATTTCAATTTTATGTCCCTTCACAATGCCGTCGAACCTCTGCTGATCGTCAAATCCGGTGAGGAAGGCGGATTTCTTCATCTGAAGGTTTCCGGTGATGACCTACCTGCTACCTTGGACTATATCAAGACAAAATGGGCAGGATTTGATCCGAGGCATCCTTTTGAATTCTTCTTTCAGGACCAGCGGTTTGATGAGCAATACCGTGCCGATGAGATCCAATACAAACTGCTGTCAGGCTTGTCATTCATCTGCATCTTTATCTCTCTGCTGGGGCTTTTGGGATTGTCGGCATTTACGGCAGCGCAGCGCACCAAGGAGATCGGAATCAGGAAAGTTCACGGAGCGAGTATCCCAAGGATCATCTACCTTCTCTATCAGGAAGTCATGCTACTGGTGATGCTGTCAGGAGTCTTGGTGATCCCCGCGGCCATCTACATCATCACCGGCTGGATGGGCAATTTTGCTTACCAGACCTCACTCAACTACCTGACATTCCTGACCGTAACGGGACTGGCATTGCTGGTGGCTTTTTTCACTGTGGCATTTCATTCTCTAAAGACGGCCACTACCAACCCGATCAAGTCGCTGAAGTATGAGTAAGGAGTGGATTTGAAATGGGCATTAGCGATTCTGCGCCTTTTACTACCTCACCCCACGCCCTTCACTACCTCACCCCACACAGCCCACCCTGCAAGCTGGCCCAAGCCTCCTCCCCGCAGGCTGGCTTCCCGATCCGTTGCAGTTCTCGGGACAGGCTCTCGCTGAAATGATCCGAAGGGATCATTTTTTGACGCTCGGCCCTCCAACCGGAAGATTTCTCTACGGCTTGTCCCCCGTCTCCTTGAAGAGAGGGAGCTTGAGAAGTGGTTGGATTGGAGATTCTGGTTCAATCCAAGCCGCTCCCTAACGGAACTATCAGAAGCAGAGAAAATTGAGGAATCCTAACTCAGCTCACCTCAGCTGCCGATCCGCTGCGATTCCCGATACAGTAGCGATCGGGATTAACACATCGGGACAGGCTCTCTTCTACCTCACGTCCCGCTCCCGATCCGCTACGCTCCTCGGGACAGGCTCTCTCCTTTAGGAGAGGGAGCTTGAGCAGTGGTAGGCTTGATGATGCAGGTTCAATCCAACCGCTCCCTAACGGAACTATCAGAGCAGAGAAAATTGAGGAATCCTAACTCAGCTCACCTCAGCTGCCGATTCTGGGGACGGGCTCTCCTACCTCACGTCCCGCTCCCGATCCGCTACGCTCCTCGGGACAGGCTCTCTCCTTGAAGAGAGGGAGCTTGAGCAGTGGTTGGATTGGAGGTGCTGGTTCAATTCACAATACCAAGCAGGTATCGGAAATCGGGGGCATCTAGAAACTGGCCAGTAGGTAATCCGTTTTCGCTCTATTTTAAGCTAACTCTCGCCCAAACCGGTCTGTGATCGGAAGCTGTCGGCTGATTGAGCACCTCATGGGCTCGGACGGTGATGTCCTGATTGTTGGAAAAAAGGATAAAGTCTATTGTCTTCTTGGGTACATCAGCCGGAATCGTCGGCATGCAATTCGCCTCACAGGTCGATGTAAAGTATTGACCCAAATGCTGCATTGTCTTACTTTCTTTGACCACGTTGAAGTCTCCCACGACAAAAACAGGCACTTTTTCGTCTTTCAACTTCTCGGTGATCACCTTGGCTTGGACCAGTGCATTTTCGTCTGCTGTGAAATCCAGATGGGTATTCGCAAAACGTATCTTTCGGCCATCGGGCAAAGTAGCTGTCACCAGCGATAGCGTTCTCTGCTCCGTATCCGGTGCCTCAGGAAGCTGAATTGTCTCCTGCTCAGAGAGCGGAAACTTAGAGAGGATTGCCGTGCCGTATGCCCCACCCTGGTAATCAATCCCTTTGGAAAAGTAATGGTACATCCCCGTCAATTCGCCCAGCTTTGCTGCCTGATCCAGGTTGACCCCGGAGCGTCCGTTATTGACATCGATCTCCTGCAGCCCTACCAATTCCGCCTTCGAATCCTTAATGATATTGGCGATTGCTTCCACATCGATGAGGCTTGGATTGGCTGGCGGACTGCAGTGGCGGACGTTGTAGCTCAGGATAGTGAGGTTGATCGCTTTTTTATCATCCTCTCCGCGCGGGCTGGTGGTGGTTGGTTTTTCCTCCGAACCTAGTTGGTAGAAAGAGGAAATTGACGATAAAATCAAAAACAAAATCGGTCGTAACAGCATGATCAATTTTT
>NZ_AUBW01000041.1 GCF_000429445.1 Algoriphagus terrigena DSM 22685 | reverse complement strand
ATAACTCTTAACTAATTCACTATGAACATACTCTCAGAAGTAAAAAACCGGGCCTTGGCCCCAACCCCTCCTTTCTTCCAGTGGCTGAAGAAGGCAGGACTCCTGATCGCCGCCATCGGCACCGCAATGCTGACCGCACCGGGAGAAGTACCTGAAATGCTCTTGGCTTATGCTGGCCATGCAGTGACAGCGGGCACCATCCTGGTGAGCATCTGCCAACTGACCGTGGATGAAAGCCGGCTGGAAGAAAAGTTGCTGCAGGCAGTGAAGTAAACCAGTAACCTTGAAAATCAAAACCCGGGCAGGAGGTCTTGCCTGGGTTTTTTGTTGTATGGTACGTCGGACTGCTTCGCCAACGTGAGTGTGGACACTCACGTTTCCACCCACGGCTATTAAAAACTTTGACCCATTCCGGGTCGTGACTTCGAACTCTGGCCTTTGGCGGATACAAATCATGGTTAGGATAGGCGCGGGGGCCGACGCAAAAGCGGGCCGGCGTTCGGCCTCGCGGGGAGAAGCTTCCTCCCCACAACCTGGCTCAAAAACTCCCGTTTTTGCCCAGTCTTGATTTTTTCTTTCTTTTCTATCAAGAAAAAAAACATAAAGAAATCAACTGTGGAGCTTCCCAAGGCCTCAACTCAAGCCTTGTCCAATGTCGGACTTTTTACATCTCCAAAATCAACATCCCCGTTCCCTGTCTAAAATCCATCCAAACCATCATACTGTAGAGCTTTCCAAAGCCAAAGTGCAAAGCCGTGTTCGGGGTAATATTCGATCTCTTCCACCAGTCTTTTTTTGGTGTCATACCGATATTCAAACATGGGTCTTCTCTCTGTGTTGGACACAGGTACAGACTTGGAAATCAAAAGACCGCCATCATCATACCCAAAATACCAGTCCCTAAAAGGTGTGTCATATTGGTTTTCGGCGACGTAGACCTGCCGGGAAATCCTTCCCTTTTCGTCATATTCAAAAAGATAGAACAAACCGGGATTGGAACCCAGGCTTATTTTACTGATCTGGCCAGCCGTGTTGTACTCATACAGCTCAAAGTTATTGCCGTCTCGCAAGATTTGCTTCAGTCTGCCGGCATTGTCATAGTGGTATTCAAGTGTAGTGAAAGGATGAGTAAGATTTTGGAAACTGTATTCGGCCTTCGAATTCAGTAATCCCGTGTCCGTGAAATGAAAAGTCGTAAAACCTACGGTATCCTTCTGGGAGTTGAATCCTATCTCCAGCAGGGGCCTGCCTTCGATATCATAAAAGTGATGTAAGTAGCCAGTCACGTCTGAGCCCTGATAGAAAGTGGTCAGGCTGGGCAAGGTCGGATGTTGGCCGGGTGCAACTGACTTTTGGAGAATGGCAGAAATATCAATTTCCGGATCTTGATTTAGCGGTTCGTCTTCAGGACCTGGACTGCAAGAGGTCGAAAAAAACAAAAACAGGCCAAAGACAACGTTGGCTTTCAGTGTTGCCCGTGATATGCCCAGTTTCCTTGTTATAAACTCGATCATGGTTAGTAAATTTTAT
The DNA here is from genome assembly GCF_000429445.1 of Algoriphagus terrigena DSM 22685. Lineage (GTDB taxonomy): Bacteria > Bacteroidota > Bacteroidia > Cytophagales > Cyclobacteriaceae > Algoriphagus > Algoriphagus terrigena. The sequence continues at coordinate 17,787 of NZ_AUBW01000041.1, read as the reverse complement.
ATCAAATATAACTTTGAAAAGACCCACCGGAGATAATGTGCCGACAGCGTCAAATTACTTTCAGAATGACAAGATTTTAATCCATTTATAAGCACATGCGCAACTATGCTGCGTGAGATTACTGCATTTTACTTAACTCTCTTTCTATCATCTGCTCCATACCGAGAGAGGGATCAGGTAAATCGGAACTGATAATTACACCCTCAGGATCAATCAAAAAATATTTGGGAATTGACTTGACCAGGTATTTGTCTCCAAACGTATCATTCATCCCATCTGGAATATTGACTTCGGATCCATCCTCATTGGGGTTGGTGTTGGATACAAATTCTTTCCATCTATCCAATTCAGAATCTAAGGATATCATAACGACCTCAATTCTCGGATCTGAGGAATACTTAGCCGCTATCTCCAGGATTTTTGGACGGTGCTGGATACAGGGACCGCACCAAGTAGCCCACGCATCGATCAGCACAAGCTTCCCCCTTAATTCAGAGAGTTTAAAGGAAGAACCGTCAGGTCTTCTTGCTTCAAAATCAAAGGCGGATATACCTGCCATAGACGAAAAGAATGAGTCAGACGCTCTATTTATAAGGTAGATATAGGGATTATTCTTTTCTCGTTCTAAGGCTTCCTTGATTTTATCAGTGGTAAATAAATGTTGATGAGGTCGCCAGTAAGTAGGATGTTCGATGACTGATTGGATGTAAAAGGCTTTCAGAAAATCTTCTAGGGCTGGATCGGTGTTTTTGGATTCGATGATATCCAAGAAGAACGGAATAGACGGTATGGAATCGTTCTTTCTTAGGTATTCAATCTCATACTGATATAAGATATTATGTGGAAGTGATTTGGCTTCAGTTCCATAAGCTGGAATGTCAGCGACAAAATCAAAAAACGGATCTTCCGGCTTTAGTTTTCGCATCATCCGACCAAAGTAAAAAAGGAAATTTTGAGCTCGAGCCTTATTTTGATAGTTCAATATTGCGTATTCACCTTCAGATAGTTGTTTCGAATCCCCAGCGATAACTTCTTGTCTTTTCTCGATCAAGCTATCAAACTTCTGTTTTACCTCAGCTACGTCGCCGTATTCATAGAGTCTACCGTATTTTGAATGCATTTCGTCAGAGGAATGCCAGAGGTAATTGCTCAACGAATCAGCGGGTTGGTTTTTAGTCTTGACATTCTCCCCCTCGAAGACGAGCTCTCTTTTACTTCCTGGCTCGAGAATAGCTAAATAAGGGGATTCTTTTCCTTTGATCTGAATGCCGACCAAAAGAGGGTGCTTGATCGGGAAGAAAAATTTTCGCTGAGGAGAATTGAGCGGGATTTTGGCAATTGTCTCACCGGTGATTAATTCCTGAATGAATAAGCTGTCGTATGGGTTCGAACTTTCAGGAATCGTTATTTCAAAAACCTCAGGTTCCGAACAGCTTTGAAAAGCCAGAAAAGCACCGGTAATAAAAATGAAGATTTTGTTCATGTAAATCGTTTACTATCCTCAATATAAGCTTTTTAAGGCAAGTAACTATCTATTCAGGAAAAAAGGATTTCGTTTCGACCCCTGTTAGCTAAAGGAGTTCCTTTTGAATCCCGAAATTTTGGCTTTTCCGAATTCCCGATAGTCAAATGTGAAACTTAAGGCTGTCAAATGATAAATGACGCAACCTCATTTCCCCCACCCATGCCTCCTGAGAGAAAGAGGACCGGCCGAAACAGATTCGCTTTCAGCAGATCTCGGCACCGCCCGCTTTTTCCAATCCATATCGCTTATCCCGATTCGAGTATTGAAACAAACCACAATCTACCCAACACCAACAAAAATAACCACAGTCCAAGGCCAGTTTGGACGAAATCATTAATTTGGACGGCAGACGGGAAGAAACCTGCGGGGTAGAAACACCATCAAAAAACCGCCTAACCAAAAATTAACAGCATCTATATGAATAACCACATTTCTGATTTAATACATAAAGCTTACTCAGCTTTCAATTCCAGAGATATTGACAGTGCGCTTGCAACATTTCATGTAGACGTACAGTGGCCAAAAGCATTTGAAGGCGGTTATGTAAGCGGTCACGATGAAATTCGGGCTTATTGGACTAGACAATGGGCTGAGATAAATCCAACCGTCCAACCACTTGAGCTTAACGAGAGGGAAGACGGGACTTTAGAAGTAAAAGTTCATCAGGTTGTTAAGGATCTAGAAGGAAATCAGCTGTTCGACGGAATAGTGAAACACGTTTACACGATTCAAGATGATCTGTTGAGACGGATGGATATTGAACTTGAATAGGAAAAATATCCGATAGATCTACCCAAGGGGCACTTTCCCGGTACCTGAGCTAGTGTCTGGAAGTTTGCCATTTTTAAATTTGGCCTTATGAAAATTCAAAATCTTTCTTTCCCCAATGCGTCAGGGGAGCAGCTTTCCGCCAGACTCTATCTACCCTTGGATGAAGTACCGAGGTTTTATACGGTATTTGCCCATTGCTTTACCTGCTCCAAAAACTTCAAGGCGGTGACCAATATTTCAGCCACGCTGAGCCAGTTGGGTGTGGCCGTGTTGATCCTTGATTTTACAGGTTTGGGGGAATCTGACGGCGACTTTGAAGAGGGCGGTTTTTCGTCCAATGTCTCCGATTTGATCACGGCTTCCCAATTTTTGGAAGAAAACTACGAGGCTCCCAAGTTGATCATCGGTCATTCCCTGGGCGGGGCAGCAGTGATCTTTGCAGCCGCAAGACTGGACAGTATCCAAGCCGTTGTCACCATTGGCGCGCCTTCGCAACCGGATCATGTGAAGCGGCTGTTTTCGGATGAGCTGGATAGCATAAAAGAGGACGGAAAGGCGAAGGTTGATATTGGAGGAAAGCCCTTTACCTTAAGTCAGGAATTCCTAAAGGATTTTGAATCACAGAATCTACTTGAATTACTCCATGGGATGCGAAAGGCCTTTCTTTTCATGCATTCCCCACAGGACAGAGTAGTGGATATCTCCAATGCTGCCGAGCTGTATCAAGCGGCCTTCCATCCCAAAAGCTTTGTAACCCTCGACGGTTCAGATCATCTATTATCGGATGAGAAAGAAAGCCGCTATGCCGGTGAAGTGATCAGCACCTGGTCCAAGAAGTATCTGCCCACGGAAGTATCCGAAAATAATGTAAAAGGGCATCAGGTGAAGGTCCGTCTTGCCGGGGATTCTTACACCACAGAGGTGATGACTCCCTTTCATCACCTGATTGCCGACGAACCTGAATCCGTGGGAGGAAAGAACCTGGGACCCACTCCGTATGACCTGTTGATGGCTTCTCTGGGCACCTGCACTGCAATGACCCTGAAGATGTATGCCGACCGAAAAGGCTGGGTTTTGAAGGAAATCAACGTATACCTCAATCATGAGCGGGTCCATCAGCAAGACAGTGAGTCGGTGGACAGCTCCCAAAATGCAATGCTTTCCAAGTTCACCCGATGGCTTGAGGTCAAGGGTGACGTTACGGAGGAGATGAAACAAAAGATGTTGGAAATCGCAGACAAATGTCCTGTCCATAAAACCCTGCACGAGCCGATCAAAGTCGAAACCTATTTTAAGAGTCAGGTTTGAGAAGAGAAAAGTTGAAATTATAGTGTCAGTAAACCAAAGCAATTGAATTGAGTCCATTTCCCTCCAATCCATCAATCTTACTCCGGCTTACTGCTGCGGTGTTGTTGATCTTTTTGATCGGGGTGCTGTTTTTCAATGTTTACCTGATTGGGTCATTGGGCGTTTGGACCGAATGGGTGCTTTCTTTTTTTGGCGGGTACTACCTCTTCTTGGGCCTTGGATCGGTGCTGTTGATGTTGCTGGCGGGGATTTCTCCCTTGGGAAAGATCAAACTGGGAGCTGGGAAACCCGAGTTTGGCTGGCTTTCGTGGATTGCAATGCTATATAGCACAGGGATGGGTGGCGGCCTGATCTTACGGGCAGTACAGGAACCTGTCTTTTACTTTCAAAATCCTCCCCGGGAAGTTGACATAGACCCGAAAACCTTCTCGCTTGAGTACACTTTTTTCCACTGGGGGCTGACTCCATGGGCTTTTTATGGACTGATGGCCTTGATTGTCGCTTACAATCTCTACATCAAAGAAGGTTCCGCCCTGAGTTCCTCGGCCCTCCTGGGAAGGCTGAATCATCCCTGGTTGGCTGGATGCTTAGACTTGCTGACTGTGCTATGCACCCTGTTTGGCGTGGTAGCAGGAGTTGGGTTGGGCAGTAGACAGCTGATGGAAGCTGTGGCTTACTGGACAGGATGGGGATTTTCTTCGCACACGGTAATCCTGCCCATTCTCCTGGTATCGGTGATAGCGACGCTTTCCGCTCATTTTGGGGTCAGGAGGGGGATCCGTCTGCTGTCTAATTTGAACATCCTGGGAGCTACGGTCCTGTTGCTCTTCGCCTGGATTATGGGTGATACCTTCGGTTCGGTTTCCTACTTTTTCTCTGCTATTGGAATGTACCTTCGGGACTTTCTACCGATGAGTCTCAACTATGGGAAAGCACAGGTTTCAGATGATTTCCTGAAAGACTGGACCTATTTCTATTGGGCATTCTGGCTCTCCTGGGCACCATTTACGGGCGTTTTTATAGCGAGGATTTCCAAGGGAAGGACCATCCGGGAGCTTGTGGCAGCTACCTTGATTATCCCGGCTTTGGGGACCTTCTTATGGTTTTCTGTATTTGGGCTGAACGGCATCGAACTGATCGAATCCAGTCAGGTGGCACCCGAATCCTTTTCTTCGATCTATAGCTCATTGTTCAACTATTTCTCGCATTTCCCGTTTCCGTTGGTCAGCAATTTGCTTGTCACTTTGCTTGTTTCCACCTTTTTGATCACCTCAATTGATTCGGCGATCTTCGTGTTGAGTATATTTTCTGACGAAGGAAAAGCAGAACCCAACTCAAGGATCCGGATTTTCTGGGGGATCAGCATCTTCCTTTTCACCGCGATCCTGGTATGGCTGGGGAAAGACGGACTGTTAGAGGCAGTGAGTAATCTGTTGATTCTGTTTGCCCTGCCTTTCAGTTTTGTCTTTCTGTTTCTAATCGTCCAATTCCTCCGAAGGATCGCTAAACCGAATCCAGATGAAATCGAGCATGACTAAAAAGTCACACACTGGAAGGATTGTCGGCGATGCGAGATTCTCCCGAAGAAAAATCGGGACAGGCTATGTGGCAAATAAAAATCAAATTATAAACACATGAAAAATCAGGAACTGATTGAGACCGATTTTCTAACGATCCGAAAGCATACCGAGGCGATCTGCGCCCCTTTGGAGGTGGAAGATTACGTCCCGCAACCCATCGCGGATGTGTCCCCTCCAAAATGGCACTTGGCGCACACCACTTGGTTTTTTGAGCAGTTTGTCTTGATCCCCTTTTCGCCTGGTTACCGGATCTTTGACGAGGACTTTGCCTATCTGTTCAACAGCTATTACAACCATGCCGGTGATCGCGTCCTCCGACCAAACCGGGGCCTGATGAGTCGGCCGCCGGTAAGGGAAGTCATGCGATACCGGGAATATGTGACGGGAAAACTCTCTGAGATGATGCGTTTACAAAAGCTAAGTGACGAGGTTCTCGATAGGATCGTGTTGGGCATCAACCATGAGCAACAGCATCAGGAACTGTTGGTCTATGATCTGAAGTATATCCTCGGCAATCAGCCTACATTTCCGGTGTATGGGACCGAATTTCATACCAAGCCTAAGGGAAAAGGCGATTTCCTGAAGTTTGAGGAAGGAATCTATGAGATCGGTTTTGCCGGAGATGGGTTTTGCTACGACAATGAGTTGGGGAGGCATCGGGTTTTTCTGGAAGCGTTCGAACTATCGGACAGCTTGGTGACCAACGGGGAATACCTGGAATTCATCGGTGCCGGAGGCTATCAAAATTTTGATTATTGGCTGGATGAGGGCTTACATTTTATCAGAAAAGAGGGAATCACCGCACCGCTGTACTGGCATCAGAAGGATGGGGAATGGTGGAACTACACCTTGGGTGGATTCGAACGGATCGATCTGGAACTCCCGGTACAGCATCTGAGTTTTTATGAAGCCATGGCCTATGCGGCGTGGAAAGGGTGCCGATTGCCTACCGAGTTTGAATGGGAAGTGGCTGCAGCGCAGCTGGATTGGAGGCAACTTTGGGAATGGACCAACAGTGCCTACTTGCCCTATCCGGGATTCAAAAAAGTTGCGGGAGCCCTGGGAGAATACAATGGGAAATTTATGGTCGGTCTCCATGTGCTCCGCGGAGGTTCGGTAGCCACACCCGCGGGGCATTCCCGCATCACCTATCGGAATTTCTTTCACCCATCCGCTCGATGGATATTTTCAGGACTAAGACTGGCAAGATGAACGAAAGTGTGAAACTGTTTATGGAAGAGGTGTTGCAGGGCTTGAAAAGCAGTCCTAAAACGCTGTCTTCCAAATATTTTTATGATGATGAAGGATCCCGCATCTTTCAGCAAATCATGGACATGCCGGAGTATTACCTCCCGGAGGCAGAGTTTGAAATCATTCAGACCCAGTCCGAGGCAATAGCCAGGCGAATCAACCAGACCCGACTCGATATCATCGAGCTCGGAGCCGGGGACGGGAGAAAGATGGTTCATTTGGTTCAGGTCATGAGTCAGTTCTCTGCTGATCTCAGCTATTTTCCGTTGGATATCTCTGAAGGGATCTTGAAAGTAAACGAAGAACTGTTCAGAAAAACTGTCCCCTCGGTGCATTTCGAGAGTTTGGCGGGGGACTACTTCAAGACACTCCCGGCTCTTAAAGACCGGACAAATCCCAGATTGATCGTGTTTGCAGGAAGCAATATTGGGAATTTCAGAAAAGGCAAAGCCGTTGAATTTTTGAAATTCATCAAAGGCGAATTGAAGCCCGGAGACTTCTTTGCGCTTGGCGTAGATCTAAAGAAAGATCCAAAGAAAATCCTGTCTGCGTACAACGACCCCACGGGACTTACCAAACGGTTTAATCTCAACCTATTGACAAGGATTAACCGGGAACTGAAGGCTGATTTTGACTTGAAGTCATTTGAGCATTATGCCACTTATCATCCGATCACCGGCGCTGCAGAGAGCTTTCTGTTTAGCCTCAGGGATCAAGCCGTGACTATCGGCGATGAAGTGATCCAATTTCAAAGAGATGAAGTAATCCAGATGGAAATTTCCCAAAAGTATGACCTTCCACTCTTGCAAGAACTTTCATCGGCCGCGGGTTTATCCCTGGATTCTGTCTACTCAGATTCTCAGGGATTGTTTTCTTGGGTATTGATGGTTTAAACCGGCTGAAGTAAACTTTTTGCGACGCGTTCTTCCATTCTGGGTCGTGACGTCCTTCTTCAGAAGCTGGACTATTCCCATTAGCCACATTCTCCGTACCTCGGCATTAACCTCCCGTTCCCCACGACATCTCTGCGCCGAGGTAAGCGACCATTTTTCTTTTTACCATGGGTTACAGCCCTCGTGCCTCAGGCTTCACCCACGGCTATTGAAAAGTTTGACCCATTCTGGGTCGGAGGCCAAACCCCAGCCTTTGGCGGAAACAAATCCCAATTCAGATAGGCGGGCGGACGGGCGCAAGAGCGGGCCGGCGTTCCCGTTGTCCTGCTTCTCCAGAGGACCGAGCGTTAAGAAACAGCCCGCCGCGGCGGGCTGTTTTAGCGAGAGCCTGTCCCGAGAAGCGCAGCGTATCGGGAGGCCAGGCTGCAGGGGAGTTTTGCAATAACCACATTCTCCGTACCTCGGCATTGACTTCCTGTTACCGACCACATCTCTGCGCCGAGGTGGATCACGGGTAACGACATTTACCTGGGGTCGGTTGGTGAGCTGCCTGCACTGAGCCTGTCGAAGTGTCGAACCATAAAACCCCAGGCTACCCATCTGGCGTACCTACGGCACGAGTTGTTGTTGTGGCCCCTAAGCCGTATCAGACGTATAGCCAATACAAAAAAAGTACCAGACACAGCCGGCTAGAGAAGGGCCCTGCAGGATTTACGGTTTTTGGTTCTGCGGAAAACCGTAAAAAAACAGGTTAGCTCCTGAGGTTACGAAGGAGATCCACCTGTTTTTAGGTTTGGAGCAGGGCCAAAAATCCAATCGCCCACCAATACTCGTCTAGCAGAAAACACCACCGATTGGAAGTAAAGACTGAGGCCCGAAGTTTTTGGTTACTTTTTGCGTCAAAAAGTGACGAAGAAAACGACCTTGGAATTTCCTGAGACCTCACTCAAGCCTCGTCCCGCTTCTCCGAAAGCTGGACTATTTACCAATCACCATCTCCGTACCTCGGCATTGACTTCCTGTTACCGACGACATCTCTGCGCCGAGGTAAGCGACCATTTTTCTTTTTACCATGGGTTACAGCCTTCGTGCCTCAGTCTTCACCCACGGCTATTGAAAAGTTTGACCCATTCTGGGTCGGAGGTCAAACCTCAGCCTTTGGCGGAAACAAATCACTGTTTTGTGGGCGCGTAGGGCGATTTGCCAGCGGGCCGGCGTTCCCGTTGTCCTGCTTCTCCAGAGGACCGAGCGTTAAGAAACAGCCCGCCGCGGCGGGCTGTTTTAGCGAGAGCCTGTCCCGAGAAGCGCAGCGTATCGGGAGGCCAGGCTGCAGGGGAGTTTTGCAATAACCACCATCTCCGTACCTCGGCATTGATTTCCTGTTACCGACGATATCCTTTGTCGCGGGAATTTTTCGTAAAAATGATGGAATGACTTACTGCTCCTCATTAAGACGTCTCCGACAAAGTGAAAACTCACCAACACCGACGGAACTTGGTCCACTTTAAACTCTCCATTTTAAATTCTTGTGTTGAGCGTAGTCGAAACATTAAACTCCCACCACACCCGACAGAACCACCATCAACGCAGCAACACTCACGATCTTCTTCTCGGCAAAGGCCACACGAAAATCCTGCAGCGCAAGCGCAATATGATTTTCTACCGTCTTGGGGGAGATTCCCAGTTCCTGGGAGATTTCCTTATGGGACAGTCCCTCTATTCTGGACAACTCAAAAACCTTCCTCCGTTTCTCAGGAATTCTATTCATGACATCTTCGACTGTTGCCTGAAGCTCCTGGTAGTCGATAGCCTCCTCGATATTGTTGAAACCCGACTCCAGATAGCTCATCTGGTACTTTCTGGTCGCCTGCTCCTTGATCTTGGCCTTGAAGCTGTCTACGGCAACATTCCTGGCAATCGTCAGGATGTAAGATTGAATATTCCGCTCAGGATCCAATTGCTTCCGAGCCTCCCAAATCTTCACAAACACCTCCTGAGTCACCTCTTCTGCATCGGAAGGGTCAAGCCCATACTTCACGCAGAACCCAAACACCCTTCCGTGGTAGAGCTTATAGATCTCTTCGAAAGACGTTTTGCATCCCCTTTGTAGATTTTTGGCTATTTCTTGTAAAGACGGACTCATTCAAAAAAAACAGACGGTTCAAAAATTATTTGTGTAAGCTATCAAAGATATTTTGAAAGTTTTCTAAATCATGGGGAAGATTCATGATTATTTGGTGTTTTCCCAGTATTAAAAAGAGAAAATATTTTTTCGAAAATTCTTTTGGGGGGTAGGCTCCTTTTTTCAGTACTACTTTAAAATTCGACCCATGAACCCCGAAAAACTCAGGAAATTTTTCAAAGGTGATTGCAGCGCCGAGGAGGTTTACTCCATCCTGCGCTGGATCAACACTCCCGAGGGGAAAAAAGAACTGGAGCGCTTTTTCGACGGGTATCATGGGGATTACACCATGGATTCCCGAGTAAGCGAAGGGATCTTGGCTAAGATCAAGGATAGGATCGATCTTGATGCCGAACCGGAGGTCGTGTTCGAAAAGACGGTAGACAGAAAGATTTTCCGGATGGAGAAACTCGCCTATCTGAGAAATACCGTGGCAGCCTGCGTGGTAGTTTTTCTGGTGGTCTGGGGTGTTGCGCACTTTTACTCCCAAAAGGGGATCAGCGACTCCCGCACTGCAAGTCTTCAGGCTGAATGGATCGAAAGGTCCGTTCCGGTCGGGCAAAAGCTGAAGTTAAGGCTCGGCGACGGCACGGAGGTCATCCTAAACTCGCTGAGTTCTATCAGATTTCCCAGAAAGTTTTCAGAAGAGACACGCGAGGTTTTTCTGGAGGGAGAGGGCTTTTTCGAGGTGACGCCGGAGCAAAACCGCCCTTTTATAGTACGTTCTGATCAGATGGAGACCAAAGTGCTCGGAACATCCTTCTTGGTCAGGACAGCGGACGACAAACCCGCGATGGTTGCGGTACTGACCGGAAAGGTTCAGGTGTCCCTGCCGGCAGATCAGCAAATGGACGAGGAAAAGGACGTTGTCGTGTTGGAGCCAATGGACGCAGTAAAGGTCAGTTCGGCTGCGGGATCTTTCGACCGTGTTCCGGTCGAGTACGATGAGGTCTTCGCATGGAAAGACGATGTAATAAGTTTTAAGGAAACTGAATTTCAGGAAGTTGTCGGACGGCTGGAAAAGTGGTATGGGGTGAAAATCCTATTGCCTGACAGCTGGCGTCCCACAGCACACTATACCGGAAGGTTCGAAAAGCAAACTCTGGAAGAAGTCCTGTTGGGACTTTCCTTTGTTTATGACTTCCAATTTCGGATTGACAATAGCACAGTAACCATCTATCGCTAACCACCAAAACAAGATGCCTATGAAGAACCAAAAGAAGAGAGAATAAAAAAGATCATCGATCAAAGCTGGATTTGGCCGTGCAGCAATGACCAATGATCTGAAAGTTTACAGACGAATTAAATTATCCATAAACAGCATTATTATGATGACAAAGTTACAGGAAATAATTGTAACCATGGGAAAACGTGCCCTGTTGGGTTTCGTTTTCCAGTGCTTTTTTTACAGCACGATCCTGGCAGCGCCCGGCAATGCCCAGTCCAGATTGGATGAGACTTTTGTCTCAATCGGAAAAGAGAGCCGCCCCTTGATGGAGGTGTTCCGAAAAGTTGAAAGTGAGACAGATTTTACCTTCTCATACAAGCCGGTGGATATTCAGGGACAAGTCTTTGACCCCGCGGACATCCCGGAGAGGGTCTCCCTGGAAAAGCTCCTGGAGGAGATCTCCAGAAATACAAATCTCAAATTCCGACAGGTCAACAACCTGATCCACGTCGGTACCAAAAAGGAGACTTCACCAGTGGTGGTCAAGATGCCCGACATCACGGTAACGGGTACGGTCGTAGACGAGACCCAGGCCCCGCTCCCCGGAGTGACGATCACCGTACAGGGGACAACCAAAGGGACTGTTACCGACGTGGACGGCAAATACAGCCTCACCGTCGATGAAGATGCGGTCCTGGTATTTTCTTTCATAGGCTATGAAAGCCAAACGGTCGAAGTGGGTAACAGAAGCCAGATCGATATCACGATGGGAGAGGATACCCGCTCTCTGGATGAGGTGGTGATCGTAGGCTATGGCACGGAGAAAAAAGTAAACCTAACCGGAGCGATTTCCCCTGTGAAAACCGCCGATATCAGTGAAATACCCGCCACCAATCTATCCAACACCCTGGCGGGACGTGCGCCTGGAGTAAATGTCACCGGAACTTCCGGCATGGCTGGCGCATCTTCTTCGATTCGCATACGGGGAAGTTTTGGGGATCCGCTTTATGTAATTGACGGAATCGTACGGGACAAAGAGGCGTTTGATGCACTCAACGCCAACGAGGTTGACCAGCTGTCCTTTCTCAAGGATGCCGCCTCTGCGTCGATCTACGGATCACGTGCGGGAAACGGCGTGGTGTTGGTGACTACCAAGACGGGAACCAAGCAGAAGATGACGGTGGGATTCCTCTCTACGTTTACCACCGCCAGACCAACTCAAGAGCTCTTGTCCGACCAAACCACCGCAACGGACGAACTCATCTATCAAAACAGAGTGGCGGAATACCTGGGCACCAGTCTGCCAAATGGACCCGAGGAATTTGAGTATTTCGAAAACCGAAGCTACAACGTCAATGACTTCATCTGGCAAAATCCCCTCAGCCAAAACTATGCGCTGAGTGTAACAGGCGGAAATGATGACGTCACCTACTATTCCCTCCTGAGCTACATCGGCGAAAGGGGCTCCTACAAAAGTGTGGAGAATGGCAAGTTTAACCTCCGGACTAACGTGTCGGCCAAGATCACCGAAAAGATCCGGCTCGACCTCAACGTCTCCGCAACGCAGCTCAACCACGACCGTTTCTATTGGCCGTTTTCGGGAGACGACGACTACGATGTCTCAGATCTCTACCGGGTGAGCTTCAACTGGCCCAAAGTGTATCCATTTTACCTGGAAGAAGATGGAACTCCAGCCGACTACGTCACTGACTATCCGGTACAGACCCCGATGGGAAGCTGGCAGGCCTGGAGTGTGATTGACCAGATCGTCGGTGATCGGTACATCAACACCAGAAAGCGCCAAGCCAACGCCATCCTGGCGCTGAACGTGGACTTGGGAGACCTTCTGGAAGGACTCTCTACACGGGTGTCAGGCAACTATCTGGCGGAAGACTACATGCGAAAGAAATACCTGACCTATCAGAAAAATTACGTGTTTACCCAAGCCGATCCTGACGGAAACAGGTTTCTCCCGGCAGCGCCCGATCCAAACAATACCAATATCTTCAACTTTAGCCAAAACCAGGAGTTTCTGAGCTATGAATTGGAGACGGAGTGGAGCTATCAGTTTAACTGGTTTTTGAACTTCCAGCGGAATTTTGGCAAGCACGGTATCAACTCCATGCTGGTCTACGAGCAAGCGGAAAACGGTTTGTATGGGGCATTTGCCAAAGCAGAAGATCCCCTGACCCACTATGACCAGGACTTTGTCTACTCGCAGGATTCTGAGCGAAGATACGGGAGTGGCCGGGAAGAGATTGGCGCGAGAAGCTCCCTGATCGGACGAGCCAACTACAACTTCGACGAAAAGTACATCGCCGAGTTTTCCTTCAGATACGATGGAAACACGCTGTTCCCAAAAGAAAGCAGATGGGGCTTTTTCCCTTCAGTCTCGGCGGCATGGCGAATTGCAGGTGAGGAGTTTATGTCTTCTACCTCCAGTTGGCTGGATGACCTGAAGCTCCGGGCATCGTATGGGACCACAGGAAATGATTTGGATATAAACGGCAACCGGATCACGCCTTTTTCATATGTGAAAACCTACAGCAACGGCGGCAGCTACATCTTCGGAGATGACCTCTACAGCAGTATCATACCCGGAGCTACTCCCAATCCCAATCTGACTTGGGCCACATCCACCACCTTCAACGGAGGCTTGGATTTCGAACTGATGACTACCAGGCTCTCGGGTTCACTGGATGTCTTTTACAAGAAGGAAGTGGATATCCTCGGTTCGCGTCTGGTAACGCTGCCCGACAACTATGGTCAGGCCTTGGCACCGGAGAATTACGCGGAGCGATCCTGGAGAGGGGGCGAGCTTTCCATCCTTTGGAGAGACCGTGCCAAAGGAGGCACCATCAGCTACTCTGTCTATGGTAACCTCGGCTTGGCCAAAGACCAATGGGATGTTTTGGATCAGGATCCGATCTTTTTGGAAGGAGGCCTGCGGGAAGCAGAGTCGGTTATCGGCAAACCGGTTAACAGGATAGAAGGCTTGAGAGCGCTTGGTATGATACGTACCCAAGAGCAGTTGAACGAGCTGCTGGAAGCTGGCTTTACCCAGTATGGCAGAGATCCCTATCTGGGGGGGCTGTACTTCGAGGACATCCGGGGTGACGGTTACGCTCCGGGACCTGACGGGAAGATTGACGGCAACGACTTCCAGCTGCTTTCCACCAATGCAGCTCCACGGTTGAATTATGGTTTCGGTTTCAATCTCGATTGGGCAAACTTTTCCATAGATGCACACTTTCAGGGAGTGGGTGTCTACGACCGCATCATCAGCAATCAGGAAGGTGCAGGGATGAGACAACACGGCGGCTCCATAAGGCCTTATTATCCGATTTGGGCTGACGACGTGTGGACTCCCGAGAATCCGGATGCCCAATACCCAAGACCCATTGGCCAAAACTGGTATGAGTCGGGAACGGGATCTACTTCATTCTGGATCAGAAACGGAGCTTACCTCAGACTTAAGAACTTGAATGTCGGCTACAACGTCCCGCAGAAAATCCTTTCTAATCTCAAGGTGACCTCTGCCAAGATATTCTTCAACGGCACCAATCTCTTCGCGGTATCCGAGATGAAGGAATTCCATGATCCTGAGCAAAAGAACTACGATTCGTTCCCGCTCATGAGGACGTTCACACTGGGTTTGGATGTTAAATTTTAAAGCAGCACACAATGAAAAACTTACTATATACCCTCAGCATATTCTTGGTGTTTTCGTCCTGTTCAGATGTGCTTGATATTGATGATATCAACAATTACAGCCCTGAATTGGTCTGGAATGATGAGAACCTGGCCAATGCTTACATGGCCAATCTGTATCAGATGTTTGGCAATTGGAACACAGGCGCCGATCAGACCAGCCAGCAGCTGGCTGGCATACACTGGTATGACAACCGGATCAACATCAGCAATGGCGAATACAAATCCTGGAACTACAACAGGATCAGGCAGATCAACCAGGCGATAGTCGATGTCAATGCGGGAGAGCTGCCCCAGGAAGTCAAGGATAACATTACAGGTCAGGCCCTGTTTATGCGTGCCTACACCTATTTCGATATGGTGGTCTATCACGGCGGCGTTCCGTATATCACGCTGCCTCAGGACCGGTACGAAGATGACCTCTATGTCGCGAGAAATTCTACTGCCGAATGTTTTGATTTGCTGATTCAGGACTTGGATCAGGCTATCGCTTTTTTGCCTGAGAATATCGAAACCGGCTCCGGAGACTATGGCAAGATTGACGGCAATTTCGCCAAGGCATTCAAAGCCAAGGTCCTGCTCTACAAGGCTTCTCCTCAATTCAACCCTACCAATCCCTGGGACAATGCGCACTGGCAGGAAGCCTATCAAGCCAATAAGACTGCCTATGAATCCCTGCTTTCCCAAGGCTTTGCCCTGGTAGACGACTATGGGGGAGTGGCCCTGGAAGAAAGAAATCCCGAGGTGGTGTTTTCAGTAATCAACAGCTATCCGGACAAGTCGGCCAACTGGGACTTTGGCGTGCGCCCCGGATCGGAAAGCAGAGGCCCGGCCTCGGCATGTCCTACTTGGGAATTTATCAAAGAATATCCCATGCTCGACGGCAAGCGCTATGACGATCCCTCAGGCCAATACTACATGGATGAGGAGGAGTTTCTCCAGAATTATTGGAAAGACCGGGATCCAAGATTTGAGAAGTCCATTGTATGGAACGGGAAAGTCTATGAGGTTTCCGGAAAGTCCGGCAAGAGACAATACACGTCCTTGGGAGTGGCCCATGAGTTGGATGATTTTGGGATCAACCCCAAAGCGGCAACCAATTCGACAAACTTGGATCGGTACACGGGCTTTTTCATACTGAAAAACAGCCTGCTCGATCTGACACAACCCGAAGTGCAGCAATACGATGTGGACTATGTGGTGATGAGATTTGCCGAGGTCATGTTGAATTACGCTGAGACAGCTAACGAGACCGGCGATCCCGCCACTGCCGTCCAGATGCTGAAGATGATCCGTGAACGGGCTGGCATCCTGCCGGGAAACGATGAGATGTATGGATTGAATGTAGGGTCGAGGGAGGAAATCAGGGAGGCGATCCTTGCGGAAAGAAACATTGAACTCAGTTTCGAAGGGCGCCGGTTTTGGGATCTAAGGAGATTGAGGATGCTGGATAGACTCGACGGAGCTACCAAGCATGGCGTGGAGGCAATCGCTGTCAATCCAGACGGCAGCGAGCAATCACTTGCCGAAGCCAGAGAAAGGGCTGGGACCTATAGTCTGGTGGAAGAAAACTTCAAATACCAAGTTCTTCAGGTGCCCAGATCCGGTGTGCGGGTAAGCGTGGTGCCCGATACCTATTATTTCTTCCCGATCCAGGCTTCTGTCATTGACAAAAACCCCAGTATCGAGCAAAACATCGATTGGGGTGGCACCTTCGATCCTACCTTGAAATAGACGGTTTGACTTAGTAAACTTAAGGGCCCAGGCGCGTGTCTGGGCCTTTTTTTATGTTCTGTCTAAGGTATTCGGACGGAAGGACATTCGCACTTTTCTACTTCTCCGCCAACCTGAGTGTCTCCTATGTTGAAAAACAAGGGTTTAGCTAAAATTTCACAATACTTTTCCGTCACTTTTCTCTTAAGTGCCTTTCAGTTTCCGGAGAACACCTGTCAAGGCCGGTGCGCAGCACCGTTTATTTAGCCTTTACAGGTGTTCGGTGGAAACTATCTTTGCACTTTTGGAGAAGTGATGGTCGTCAGTCACTTGTTATTTTTTCTTCTTCTTTAGCCTCTCTAAACAATCTCCTATCAGCAGTCGGACTGCAATCTGTTGTTCAATTTAAAGAGGAGGGGACGTAGTCTTCACTGAACGGTCGATTCCTATTGGATTGCCGCAGACACACATACCGTTTGCTCCCCTTCCTTGTTTTTAAGGCTTTTGAAGATCTTATTCGATTACTCCCAATTCATAAGGAGTTTGATTGATGAGTATATACCGGATTCTGTTCAATAGCTTTTTTGCGATTTTGATGATGGCTTTGTTTTTATTCATTCTTTTGGCCAGTTCATTAAAGCAAAGCGTTAAGGCTGGATCCTTCCTGACAGCAACCCAGGAGGCTTCTACCAGCATGATTTTGATGCTTTTTCTTCCTCTGTTACTCAGTTTTCCGGTCACTGATTTTTCTCCGCTGCTATGCATAGTAGGTGCAATTCCCACATAATTGCACAGCTCTGGAAAACTTTTGAAGCGATGGATATCACCCAGCTGAACCAGTAAATTCATCGCAACCAGGGTGCTTATCCCTGGAGTAGATAGTAGCAGTTCGCAGTTTCTCTTGTATCGGTCTGTTTTGGAAAGAGCCTGTATCTGCCGTGTGGCATCTAACAGCTGTTTTTTGAGAACCAGGCCTGTTTCCAGATAATTGTTGATCACCTGCTGAAGTTGGGCTGAGACTTGGGGTATGTCTCTTAACCATTCCATATAAGGCTTAGACCAGGACCGATACTGTGATTTGCTGAAGCGTTCGGGAATCTCTATCCCATATTGTAACAACATGGAGCGAACCCGAATCTTTTGTCTGGTCAGATCCTTAGATAGATTGAACCTCTGTCGAATTAAAGAGCGGTCGATTTCCAGCTCCTCATCCGGAATATGGATGGAAGATATCTCGTTGTTTCTAAGCATCCGAGCCAGTTTTCGACTATCGATGGAATCGGTTTTCTGAATCTTCTCTTTATGAGTGGTAGGAACATCAGCAGGATGGACAACCTGACAGGCTATGCCAAGTGATTTGAGTTCTCTGCATGTACCGAATCCACTGAATCCAGCTTCATAAACAGCCCGAAAGTCTGCGCCAGGATAGTTCCTGAGGAGGAATTTTGCCAATGTATCAGGATTTGGATCTGTACTCATCGTCTTTAACTCATGATGATCACTGAAAATGGAAACTGCCCAGTTCTTCTTATGGACATCAAGGCCGACGTAAAGGGTTTGGCCCGAAAACGAATTTGGGTTAACTTTAGTAGAAGGCATAAGCTAAGTAGTTATGATTGAATTGATTAGAGACCTTTTAATCTAACTATTCTAGCTTTGCCTTTCTAGTTTCAAACATAACAGCT
>NZ_AUBW01000040.1 GCF_000429445.1 Algoriphagus terrigena DSM 22685 | reverse complement strand
CGTATGGCGCTCATAACCCGAGGCCCAGTTGGGCTGAACAGTCTTTACTTTTCCGTCGGAGGCTTTGATTCGAGGGAGCCGACACTTGATGTAAGTCCTATATTGCATCGTGTCCAAATGCCTCCAAGAACGCTCCGGCGCATAATCATAAACCTTGCAGAACTCTCCGGATCCAGCGTCTTCCAATTGATCCAACACACAAACAACCTGTATGTAGATCTCCTCCTTTGTTAAATCCGAATCTACAGATTCAACTATCCAACCGTCTTCCAGATCAAGCAGCTTTGTGAAAAAATTCTCTGTGAACATCTTTTTGCCTAAAGATACCATTTCCATTAAATTCGTGGTAGAACCATATATGGAAATATGGCTTAACAAATTTAATCCCGTACTAGAATGAAAAAATTTAAATTGAGCCTATTACAGCGAACTATTATTGACTATACGTTATGTTATCATGATCTTGTAGATTAGACCACGGATTGCACTCCAAATTGTTTGCTAAATGTCATTGTAGGGTGTGAACCGTCTGGATTTACCTCTTAGGAAATGCCGGTGCGTTGTTGTTTGAAGTAGTCGGCAAGGCAGTAATAGCTCACACATCACACCATCCGTTTTTTTTAAAGATGGGTTTTATTTGAAATTCCTGTAGTTTTTTGGGCACTTCCGGTACTAATATTACTGAACGATAACTTAAAGATGGAATGTTAGATTCTCAGACTTTTTTTAGAATACCTGAATAAAAACATACTATATGTTAACGGTGGATTATGATGAATATACCATCGGCGTTTATATAGTGTTAATCATGATCTTAATGTCCTGATTTATACTATCTGGAAAGAGAACAAAAAAAGCTTTCAAAGCCCTATGAAAATGGTAAAGGAGCTTATTGAATAACTTAATTGATCACTGGTATTTCCTTGTCTAAACTCGAATTGTATGAATTATTTGATGATGTTCCTTGTAGTCCTGTTTAATTTTGTTCTAAACAATCCCGGTAATCGTCCGGAAAAGGGACTGGCCAAATTGGCTTCCGGAATCGAAATTGCCTATGAAAGCTTTGGCCCTGAAAGTGGAGAAACATACTGTTAATTCAGGGTACAGGAGTTCAATTAATAGGATGGCCCGCGGAATTGTGCGTCCGATTGGCCGAGAACGGATTTAGAGTAATTCGGTTTGATAACCGTGATGTGGGACTTTCTTCCAAACTGGATTCATTGGGCTCGCCAGATTGGCCATCTATTATTCCACATATTGGGAGCTGTGATGAGGTTAAACTGCCTTATAAACTGGATGATTTTGCAAAGGATGCAGCAGGGTTGCTTGATTACCTGAAAATTAAGCAAACACATGTTGTAGGTGCTTCAATGGGAGGCGCAATAGCCCAGATAATGGCAATAAAGTATCCCGACAGAGTTCTCTCGTTGACTTCCATCATGGCTTCTTCGGGTAATCCTTCACTTCCTCCGGGTAATCCCGAGGTACTCAGTGCTATGGCAACGCCTGCGCCTTTATCCAATGATGTGGAAAAAATCTCCTCCTATTTAGTCCGGTTAAATAAGCTAATGGGCAGTCCTGACTTTCCTACAGAAGACGCTGTACTACAAGCAAGGGCAAGGGAGGCCATTTCAAGGTCTTGGTACCCTGAAGGTTTGGCCAGGCAGGCAGCAGCAGTGATCATCGGTGATCATTGTGATAGGAGGGAGGAGTTGAAAAAAATAGAAATTCCGGTGGTGGTGATCCATGGGGAGAAGGACCCTGTTGTCAATGTAGCAGCCGGTGTTGAAGTTGCCTCCGTTATTCCGGGAGCAGATCTGGTTCTTATCCCTGGAATGGGCCATGATTTGCCAGATCAGTTAATCTCCGAAGTTTATAGAGGGATTTTACGTGCGGTAAGACACGAAATCAGGTAGGTTAATTTGTGGTTGAAGCGCTTTTCTTCTCTGAGCTATCATAAAATCTGTAAAAATTAAACCGCCCTCTTGGTTTTTATTGCTACTGTCCTATGTGGAGATCCAGATCCTACCGTCCCTGAAATTGGTAACAGTATAATGCACCTTCAAGAACAGGCCAATTCAACTGATTGAAGTAGCGAGAATCTGTTGTTAAGTATTCAAAAAAGGCTTTCAATACACCTCAAAAAAAGAATGTATGAATAATTATTTAATCATCCCCGGCTTAGGTAATTCCGGGCCGACGCACTGGCAAACCTATTTTGAAAAATCCGGGAAAGGTTTTCAGAGGGTAGAACAAGAAGACTGGAATACCCCGGATTGTGCCGACTGGATAAAAAAGATCGATGAAGCAATAGAAACAGTGGGTTCCCCTGATACAGTTGTTTTGGTTGGCCATAGCCTTGGTTGTATCGCGATAGCGCATTGGGCGGCAAGGTATAAGCGGAAAATCAAAGGGGCAATGCTTGTAGCTCCCAGTGATGTTGAATCCGCTAATTATGTATTCGATACCACCGGGTTTTCACCCATACCCCTAAATCCCCTCGGTTTTAAAAGTACGCTGGTAGCCAGTACTAATGATCAATGGGTTAGCCTGGACCGAGCAATTTACTTTGCCGACAAATGGGGAAGTAAACTGATAAATATTGGTCCGGCAGGACATATAAACGTCTCCAGTGGGCATACCACGTGGGATTTAGGATTAGAGATTTTAAAGGCTATTTAAATTCTGGAACCAGCACCCCCAAAAAACACCTGTACGGGAATATGTTGGCCGGTCTTCGGATCGGTGATGTAAAGGGGCTTTCCGACATACTCAATGAAAACTTTATCGTCCGGTTTGTGCTCAAAAAACTGCCTCAGTAGTTTGGTGCCGCGGCCCTCGAAATGGCCTCTCAAAATCTGTCGCATCTTATTCATGGTTAGGGCTCGGTTAGCCATCGGTTCTCGGTAGTTAATCCTGAACCAACAGCCTTCGAACGCCACTATTCCCGTCCCAAAAAATATCCCTCCAAGGGGGCCAGTTTGCTCCGGCTAGCGGGGGTCAGTTTGACCGGTTTTTGCAATATTACATCAGCCTCGCAAAAAAATATCGGGAGTCCTGTAGTTTTTTGAAACAAGCGCATACTAATCCAAAAGGAAGTCAACTAATTGGAAACTATGGCTGAAACAGTGGACAGAGATTTTATACGGCTCCTCAATGAAAATATGGGGATAGCGGTGAAAATTTCGAGACTCTATTTTAACGGATGTAATCTTGACAGGGAAGATGCCCTACAGGAAATGATGTTCCAGTTGTGGAAGTCATATCCCCAGTTTAAAAGGGGATCCAAGTTTTCGACCTGGATGTATAGTGTGTGCCTGAATACCGCATTGACATTTAGAAGAAAGCAGTCCAAATCCGACACCATATCCATCGACGAAGAACATGAGCGACTGGCTTCCCCTTCCCAAGAAACAGGTTTTGAAGATGAGTTAAACCGGCTTAACCTGGCTATTTCAACGCTCAGTCCTGTAAACAAGGCTGTCATTCTGCTGTACCTTGACGAAATGAGTTACGATGAAATCGCCTCCGTGATCGGCATCAGTAGGTCAAATGTCAGTGTCAGACTTGTGAGGATTAAAAAAGAATTGGAATTAAAAATGAAACCCTTTTAATCTAGAATCATGGAGAATCTTGAAGAAAATCTAAAAGCCTGGAACAATAGCAATAATGCCGCTTCAAAGGGTAAGGTCATGGACGAAAAAGCAATCAACGAATTGATCAAATTAAAAGCCAAAAAACACATACAACAGGTCTTCCGATATTTCTGGGCATTTTTCGTTTTTCAACTGATCATCTTCGGGGTTCTGTCCCATGTAATGATTTCGAATAACTCTGACAGGGCCATTCTGATGTACGGTTCCCTGATCATGTTGCTTTACCTCCCATTTTTGGTAACACTGCTGGTAAGGTTTAAAGGGATGGCCAGTGCAAAACCGGTGGGCGTAAACAGCCATTCCCTGAAAGACCATATTACGAGCCAGAAAAACCGAATCGCAGCCTTTTATGCCTTTAAATGGAAGTACGAGTTGATTCTGATTCCAGTCAGCTGTGCTTTGGGGATTCATTTGTTTTTCACTTTGTACATGCCCGGAGGAACAGGGGCATACCCATTGAGTGCGATTGCGGTCTATCTGGCGAGCCTGGCGGCCTGCGGAACGGCTATTTGGAGGGAAAACAGAAACATGTTTAAGCGGCCGATTGAAGGACTTGATAGCATGCTAAAGGAATTAGAATAGCCGTACGGGAAAGAACCCACAGTTTATTGAACACTCCCGAGTAGACTACATTTTATTGATAATTTCTTTCAACCTCTAAGAATCCCTATTAACATGAGAACGGTTTTCATATTTCTGGCGATATTTTACTCCTCCCCAACAGTAGCAGCCCAAATAACAATTCAAGATTTTGGTCAGCAGAAATCCGATATTCCTAAAGACTCATCGCTACTCTTTGGAAACGATATTATTTCAACCCATCGAAATGAATATAATCTAACGATTGCACCCGAAGGTGACATGATTCTGTTTACGGTTGCAAACAATTCCTCCGCAAACAGATACTATACGATTTTTCTTTGTGAAAAGAAAAACGGGAACTGGCAGACGCCCCAGATCGCTCCGTTTTCAGGTCAATACAGTGATGCCGATCCCTTTTTTTCACCAAATGGTGACGGGGTTTATTTTATTTCAACCAGGCCCACTACCGAGAACGCTGTGAAGAGTGACTTTGACATTTGGACCGTTGGTTACAAAAACGGAAAGTTTGGAGAACCAAAACATCTGGGCACTACCGTTAACACGACAAATGACGAGCTGTATCCTTCGGTATCGCGCACCGGTGATCTCTTTTTCTCAACAGAAAATGGTGTAAACGGCTATGACTTGATGGTCAGCAAAATTGAAAACAACACGTTCCAACTACCAAGTGCACTGGCGGATTCAATTAATACCGAAGCGACGGAATTTGACGCTTTTGTAGCACCTGATGAGTCATATATTATCTATACAAATATGGGAGGCAAAGATAATCTCGGAAGTGGTGACTTATATATAAGCTTTAATAAAGGGGATTATTGGACAAAGGGAAAAAACCTTGGAGAAAAGGTGAATACAATCCATATGGAACAATGTCCAACAGTGTCAAGTAGCGGGCAATTTCTGTTTTTTACGAGTTTCAGAGATAATCAGCAGTATGCTTTTGACAGTCCGGTTTCAACAGGGGAATACCTGAAACTATTGGATTCGCCCCTAAATGGCCTCGGAGATATATTTTGTATAGAATTGAATGCATTGCTAAAGGAAATCAAATTTCAGTACTGAATCGCCGACCAGGTTTGGGAGAAGTTGCCTGATAGGGAAGAGGTATGTGCCCGCCTCGATTCACGAATTCGGCTTTGAAATCGCCTACTTTATTTAATCAAGAATCGCCGCTTGCAGACATTCAAACCGCAGCAAAAAACCATGATAGACTTTTCGAGTGCCTAGGAACTCGGTGTGCTTTGCCTGGATTTTGAATTTCCTACTCTTGGACACCTATCAAGACTTGAACGGTTACATCTTCAGACCGTGCACACGCAACCACATATCCAACAGCTCAAAAACATTATTAATTATTTAAAAACAAACTAAAAATGAAAACACCTCTTATTGTCAGAAAAGAAGGGCTGATAGATGCAAGTCCAGCCGAAGTTTGGGAAGTAATTACGACACCTAAATACTTTGAAGAATGGATGACTGTGCCAGGACAGGTAGCAGAAAATTACGAGTTTGGAATAGGAAGCAAAATCGAATGGATCGACGACCATAACGTTCCTTACTTAACAGGCGAAGTGATTGCTTTTGTCCCAAACCAAGAAATTGTAATTTCTTTACAAGACAGAAGTTGGAAAGAGATTGTCGCTAAAGGGACCGTAACCTACGAGTTTCATCTTACAGAAACCGCTGGAGGAACAAATATTGTGTTTCAATTGGGCGACCTTTCCATAGACCCTGAAAGTGAGGAATGGTATGACGCTTACAAATCGAGTGATGAAATAGGCTCAATCGGGAGATTAATTTTCAGAAATCGAAACAGGAAACCATCGACTAAACAATAGAATTGGTTGAGCGATATGCTCACGGAAGTCCTGTCGAGGGATAATAAATAAGCGATTGGCCTGTTGAAGGTCGGCTTTTCAGACAACGGACATCCTCTGGATAGAACTGTTCGGGATAGAATGCAATAGGATCATCGAATCTAACCTTTCAGTAAATACATGTTTACGGTTCTTAATTAAAAGGTGTAATAGTTAATTAGTTAAAAAAAACTTGTTTGGAATGAGTTGATTCGAAATCGGAATAGCATCGACATGTTCACATATTTATTAAGTTTTTTTTTGAAGAGATGTAGCGCCTGATATAGTGACGTCCGTTATACTATAAATTAATTGCCTTCAAGATGATTCACTTATTTAATTTTATAACAAATACACAAGAACTATGAAAAAAATACACTTTTCCCATTTATCCATTCCCTTTGCATGCTTCAGCATTTTCTTTTTTTCCTCCTGTGAACCCACAGTGGATGCAGAAGTTGGTGACCCCATTGTTTTGGATACTAACCTTCTAAAAAGTCACTCCCTATTTAACAGCGGAATGGAAGAGAGAAGCCGTACTCAGGCTAATGTATTTGAGATAGTAGAAGTCGTGCGTGAAGACAATGAATTGAGAATTTCGCTCAAAGGTGGAAACGAGGTGGATGATTTTCAGGTGATCTGGGACGGTAAAATTCTGCTGACCTACCCCGGAATCATCAACTTCTTGGTGGTTTACAATGGCCAGGATATAAATTTTGACCCAAACAGTGAATTTGTGATCAGTGTAAATCTGGATAAAGTTACTCCCGAATACGGTGACTCCCATCAGTTCATCGTCAATGTCCTGAATGGATCCAAAATCGCTAAGACCGTTTTGGATCCCAATGGGACTTCTACCCATGAATAATGATTTACGAACTTGATAAAGAAAGACCCTTCACCAAAATTGATTAGTAGATTAAACAAGATACCATGAGAAAAGTAATTGCAGCATTTAACATGACAATGGATGGGATATGCGACCATACTGCAGGGCTGCCTGATGAGGAGATACATCAGCATTATACGGAATTACTGGGGCAGGGTGATGCCATGCTATATGGCAGGACTACCTACCAGCTTATGGAATTTTGGCGAACATTTTTGGAAGAACCTTCAGAAGAAAAATCCATGAATGACTTTGCCATCGCGATCGACAAAATTCCAAAACTTGTTTTTTCCAATACCTTGAGCGCTATCGATTGGAAAAGTGCAGCCTTAGCAGATCGTAACTTAGAAGAATCTGTATTAGAACTCCAACAACAACTCGGGAGAGATATTTTTGTTGGGAGTCGTAGTCTGATTATACAACTGCTGAACCTTAATTTGATTGATGAATTTCAACTTTGTATATATCCAGTTATTGCGGGAAGCGGTTTGGCCCTGTTCGACAAAACGCACAGCGGCACCACTTTTAAGCTTGATCGAACTAAAACCTTTACTGGAGGCGCGGTAATTTTATATTATATACCGATACGCGAATAGGAGAAAGTCGCGGAACTAGCTGTTCGTTATTCAAACCGAATAGAAAATATGAGATCTACAATTAGTGAGTAATTCAATAAATGAACACGGCCTGTCTTGAATTAGGCTTGGGGTATACCAGAAGTATTTGCTGGACGTTACCGAATATTGCAGAATTGCCAAATTCCTCGCCCAGATGCAGAGAGAAATATACCTATTCAAATAGCTGTTAAATAACAGATTTAGAAACTTAAAAGTCAAGAAAAATGCACGCAGCTCTTATTAAACTGACAATCGATCCTGAACTGGCTCAGCAAGCGGCAGTAACATTTACTGAATCTATTCTACCACGAGTAAAAAATGCCCCTGGGTTTGTCAGCGGGTATTGGGTCGATCCTGTAGATGACGAAGGTTTTGGATTTCTTCTATTTGCGGATGCACATCAAGCTAAATCTGCTACTCCTCCTGCAGCTGACTGGAGCGCACCAGGAGTGGTAATACAGCAAGTCGACATCCGTAGAGTTGCGGTCTCAATTCCCTAGGTGTCTATTTGGAAGGACTGAGGACATGAAAAATTGGATGGATTTCATTTTTATGATATTGTGAAAGGATTGACACCAAGACGTTTTGACGAGTACCGTGCTGATTACCTTTCTCATCTGAAACAAACTGTTGAACCACATTTAAAAACTACATCCAATGCAAATCTGTCTTACAGCACTCATCAAAAGCAAGCCTGAACATACAGCTGAAGTCTTGCAGGCCCTGGAGAATATGGTCGTGCAGACAAGAAAGGAACCGGCATGTCTGCAATACGATCTTCACCAGAGTCTTGACGATGCAAACCTGTTTGTGTTTTATGAGATATGGGAAAATAGGGAAGGACTGGACCTGCACTTCCAGCAACCCTACATACGGGAATTTGGGCTGTTGGCAGATGAAAAACTGGCGGAAAAGCCGGAGGTGTTTATGACCCGGAAGATTGAAAAGGATTAAGTTGCCAATCATAAGAGTCCCACAAGGCATTCGGAATAGCTTATTCCATCAGCCTTGTGGGTGCTCTTTTTTGTGTGTTAAGCAAGTTCTTCCACTGGTTTTTACAGTACACATTTCCTCTATTTAACTTACCTGATCGGGTTGTCAAAAAAGGTAAATCTATAGCGATCGACGCCGGGGATCGCTCTTCCAAAAAGCTTGTCTATTGGTCCAGCTCGAACTGGAGCTCCACAATTCCTCCTTTGTCCAACCCGACAAAGATTCGGTCCAGATTCCCCTGCCTGATTACTTTTAGATCCAGAATACCGCCGTTGGTGATGTGTGGAAAGGAATGGGATTCCCAGGTTTCCCCTTTGTCTTTGGAGTAGGAGATCTCAAGAGGCTGTGAGACCCCGCCCTTTAGCCATTTGCCTGCGAACACGATGTTCGGATCCTGGGTGCTTATTCCGATTCCAAAGTAGAAATCTTTGGTTTCAACCCGGTCGATCAGGGTGGTCCAGGTGACTCCGTTGTCAACGGTTTTGGTCAGTGCACCTTCCCAGCCGACATACATCGTCTGTGGATTTTCGCGGTCAAAGACCAGTTCTTTCACCACCGTCGGATTGGGGACCAAATCGTCCCAATATCCCGTTTCTTCATTGCCTGTTACTCTTACCAGAAAGCCGTTTTCAATGTTGCCCTGGCCGCCTGCCCAGATTTCATCGGGCTTCTTCGGGTTTACTTTTAAGATCATATCAGCCGTTCCGGCCATTCCCCATTCCCCCCATACCGGTTCCCATGTTTTTCCTTTGTCGGTTGATTTGGCAACCACGCGGTTGCCGCTGGCATAGAGGTGATTGGGCTGGGAGGGAACCGGTTCAAAATCCCCGAGACCATCCGCATCCGCCAAGCTGTCGCCAAAATTGGTTTCGTATTCCTCCCAGTCAGTTCCAGCGTTCCCGGTGCGATACAACTGGATTTGGTTTCCTTCTGAACTGAAGGTGACTTCAGAGGCGAGGACCTCCGACACGGTAAACGGATGGATATCCCGGATATTTTTCCCCTTTAATCCCATGGTGATAAACCGGATATCGGGGGAATTGACTTGTCTGCCGTATACTCCGTCTTCGGTGGCGGCAAAGATCATGTCTCCTTTCAGGATCAGTTCGTTTACTTTGACCCCCTCGAGCGTGTGGGATACCAGTTTAAACGGCCCGGACTGGATGGGTGTAAAATCGCTGTCATCTGAACAGGACACTAAAAGAGGTAGTAAGAGAGCGTATACTGCTCCCCTGAAAAGATTTTTTTTCATCATAATAGTTGGTTATACGATTACATAGAATACCCTATGTATTTCCACAGAGGACGGTTTAACATCAAAAAGTGCTACTTCTTCAACCGGGATCACTGACATAGTTTTGCCAAAAAGTTTGGATCCGGGAAATCCTGCACTGCCTGAGACATCCTGGAATTACTGGGGAAATATGAGGTCGCAGCCAAGCAAAAGACCAGGAAAAAGAGCCTGGAGCTGGACCCGGATTTCGAAAAAGATCGTTTGACACAAGCAGGCCAAAGCATGATATCTGGTGACAGGCAGACTACCCTAGTTGGTGCCCACCTATCCAAACGCCGCCTAGATTGGTTTTTGTCTTTTGGTACTTTTCCGCTTGCTGTTTTTCACAGGCCAGGACTTTTCTGGATCGACTTTCCGACAAGAGGGGAGAATTCTTGCTTTTCGAGATGTGTTCCCCGGTGTTAAATGAATATTACGATCCTGTGAAGGTTCGGTTTGGGGCCTTCTTGATTCTCCCCTTTCCCATATCTTGGCCCTTGAAAAGTGAGCCAATGTACCCTCAGATTCTGGAATTAGTTTTTAAGACACACTATTCTAAGCTGGTGTTTTTTGCCCTTAGATACGTCAGCGACAGGGAGGATGCCGAGGATATTGTCCAGGAGGCTTTTTCTAAGTTTTTACAAAAAAGAGAGTCATTGCTGAATGAAGAGGAAAACGTTATAAAAAGTTTTCTTTATCAGACCGTCCGCAACGAAAGCCTGAATTACCTCAAGCATCAAAAGATCGTACACAATCATATCAGCGAGGCAGAGAACGAAGAGATTCAGGAGCCGGTGCTGACTCACATCATCCATTCAGAAATCATCGCCCAAATCCGGGCGGCGATCGCGGAGCTACCGGCCGGCTGTCGGGAAGTTGCCTTGGAACTGTTCATTGAGGGAAAAAAATATCACGAAGTCGCGGAAGAGCTCGCTATCTCTGTCCATACGGTCAAGGCACGGCGCAAGCGCGCGCTCGCATTCCTGAAACCCCGACTGGAAGAGCTGGCCTGGGTGATGTTACTGAATTGTTATACCGGTATTACAGAATAATATTCTAGGTTTTCTTACTGTTAAGCTTGGCGAAATGCAGGGTATTTCGATACCCATAATTTTTTTTCGGTTGTCTTACTGAAAAACCACCGAAGTGAGGCATCAGAATTTGGACTGGAACAAAATCCAGCTTGCAAAAAAATTTCATCTAGAGGGACTCAGTCCCGCAGAAGTCAAGTTATTCCTTCACTGGAAGGCAACCGACAGCGACTTTGCCAGGGCCGTAGAGGCCATCGCATCCAACAGGTCAATCAAGGAGGATCTCGCGCTGTTGGAGAGCATAGATGAGGACGTAGCCTGGACAAGATTTTCACTGAAAAACTTCCCTATAGCGTCCAAATCGAAGATCAGGTCTTTCACATCCTGGTATCGGGCGGCGGCGGTCTTTGCCGGCGTGCTCCTCTGTGCATCGGTGTGGTGGATGGAGTTTTCCAATCGAAATGCCGACCTGCAGGTATCTCTGCCTGCCGGATCCTTCAGCAACAAAGTCGGCAGCGTCTCTTCATTTCTCCTTCCTGATAGTACCCGGGTTTGGTTAAGTACTGGCTCAGCCTTGCAGTACGGGGCGGATTTCCCGAAAAACAGGAAAGTCCTGCTTCAGGGGGAGGCATTCTTTGAGGTGAGGAAGAATCCCGATTTTCCCTTTGAGGTCACCACAGGTGGGGTGGAGACAGAGGTACTGGGGACTTCCTTCAACTTGAAAGCATATCCCGGAGAGGGGGTTGATCTGTCGGTATTCACGGGCAAGGTGCAGTTTGGGGAGCCGGACAGTACAGGCGGTGCTTTCCTACTGACCAAAAACCAAACTATCTCCTGGAGCGCCCAGTCGGGTTTTTCGGAGATCAAGTCATTTGATTCGGCGCTCGGTCCCGATTGGAAGTCCAGTGTGTTTCGATTTGAAAATGCCAGTCTGGAGGACATCGTGCAATCACTCGGCAGGTGGTATCCTGTCGAATTTGAGGTTGCCGGCCAAGCGGGGCGTTGTCGTTTTTCAGGTGAATTCCACCGGAGTTCGCTCGAGCAGATCCTTGAAGTCTTATCCTATACACTCAACCTAAGCTATCAGATCCATGAAACTACTGTCAAGATAAAATCAAAACCCTGCTAACAAAAAACCGGGCAGGAAATCCCGCCCGGCGTTCTTTTCGGATTACACCGACTTCTGATGATCAATTTTGGCGAATAGGCATCGGAAGTCATTAACCCTTTATGCTTTAAAAATATGGAAAAAAAACTACTAAAGCTCATGTGGAACACTTCGCGATTCCTGATGACAGCTTTTCTGATGGCCTATTGCTTCAGCGGCCTCGCCTTGGCAAATGAGTCCCGTGCACAACACCTGCACAAGACAAACATCGAGCTTAGTGCTTCTCAACTGATGTTGTTGGACTTTTTCTCTGAAGTCGAAAAGCAGTCTGAATTCAGATTTCAGTTCAATCCCCAGACGCTGGAAAACCAAAAATTGCAGCTGAGTCAGAAGTCCGACTTGGAAACCCTGCTGTATCAGGTAGCTGATCAGGCCAAGATGTCTTTCAAACAGGTCAACGAGTCCATTGCAGTAAAGCCAGCTCCCAAACCTAGCGCTCCTGCTGTCGTCGTCTCCATTACTATCTCAGGCAAAGTGCTGGATAGGGAATCCGAAGAGCCGGTCATGGGTGCAAATATTTACATCGCCGAGACCTCCCAGGGTACGGTGTCCGATCTGGATGGAAACTGGTTCATGGAGATCGAGGAAAATCTAATCGGAAAGCCAATCCGTGTGACTTCCTTGGGCTACGAGCCACTGGTGGAGAATATCGCCGGTGGAGAGCAGATTTTTCGGCTCAAACCACAGGAGCTCGCTGAAGTGGTGGTCGTGGGCTATGGTACTCAGAAGAAACTGAACCTGACCGGAGCAGTCTCCCAGATCGGAACTGAGGCGATTGAAAACCGCCCCTCACCAAACTTGACGCGAATGCTGCAGGGTACCCTGCCAAACCTGAACATCAAGATGGTCGATGGTAGCCCAACCCGTTCGGCAGCCTTTAACATCCGCGGTACCACTTCTATCGGTGCCGGCGGAGACGCCCTTGTGCTGATCGATGGGGTAGAAGGGGACGCCAACTTGGTCAACCCAAATGACGTCGAAAGTGTCACCGTCCTCAAGGACGCCTCATCAGCGGCAGTTTACGGTTCGAGAGCCGCTTTCGGTGTGGTCTTGATCACCACCAAAAATCCAGCAAAAGGAAAGTCAAATCTTGATGTCAAGATCAGCCACTCGGTCAATGAGCGCACCGTCGTGCCCAACCTGGTGACTAACGGCTACGAATGGGCGAAGAACTTCGATGAGTCATTTTTCGCATGGTATGATTACAAGACCCATCCCATCTCTGTCAACGCCAACTTCCCCTTCTCTCTGGAATACCTCGAGCGACTGAAGGAGCACAATGAAAACCCTGCTCTTGGTGAGGTAGTGTTCAACGAGGAACTGGGACGCTACGAGTATTTTGGAAGTACGGACTGGTTCAAGCTTTTGCACAAGGACAAAATGCCCGCAACTGAAGCTTCCATCAGTGCATCCGGCGGCAATGACAAAGCCCGATATTTCGTTTCGGGACTTTACTACCACCAGGACGGGATCTTTAGACAGTCCCCTGATGATTTTGATAAGTATAACCTGAGAGCAAAAGGCGAAGTGGATCTCAATTCCTGGTTTACCCTGGAAAACAACTTTGACCTCAGCACTTATCAGTACGAATATCCGCTGCTGGCCAACGGGGACGCAGGCATCTGGAGATACCTGGCAGTAGGTGGTTTTCCCATGGCGACCATGACCAACCCGGACGGGACTTTTACCCAGCTGGGCACCAGCAACGGCGCGTCGTTTGTCGATGGAAGCAGCAAGTCAAATCAGGAGAAGTTTTTCGTAAGAAATACCCCAAGCCTCACAGCTACTCCCTTTGGAGATCTGGTGACCTTCAAGGCCAACTTTACCTTCTCCAAGACCTTCAATACCGACAAACGCTACAACAACTTCATCAACTACAGCAACGCTCCCGGTCAAAGCTCCCGGTTTGGCCAGAGCTTGCTGAGAAATCTGTCTGACGAAAATACCTACTGGGGATCCAACATCACTGCTGATTTCAAGAAGTCTTTCAACAATGCCCACAATCTGGGCCTCTTGGTGGGGTACAATATTGAAAGCAACAAGTGGATCAATACAGATACTCAGCGTGACGGATTGCTCGTCCCTACCAAGCCGGATTTCAACCTGATGGATGGGCTGAACTATACCGTCAGCGGTGGGGGCAATGAGTGGAAATATCTCGGTGTTTTCTATCGTGTCACCTACTCCTTCAAGGATAAATACCTTCTGGAATTGAATGGACGGTACGACGGATCTTCCAAGTTTCCCCAGGATCAGCGCTATGGTTTCTTCCCTTCGATGTCCGCGGGTTGGAATATCTCCGAGGAAGGCTTCATGGCCAACACCCGCTCCTGGCTGGACAACCTGAAGCTGAGAGGTTCTTACGGCACATTGGGCAACGGCAACGTGGCTCCTTATCGCTACATGGAAACGATGTCCGTCTCCAAATCCAGCGTGGTCCTCGAGGGAATCCAGAAAGGCTACACCTCGCTTCCGGGAGTGATTCCAAGCGGATTGACCTGGGAAAAAGCCACCACGCTCGATTTTGGACTGGATGCCTCGTTCTTCTCCGGTAGATTCAATACGACCTTTGACTGGTACAGCCGGGTCACCACGGACATGTTCACCTTTGGTCCTCCACTTCCCAACGTATTTGGTGCGACGGTTCCCTACGGAAACTTTGCAGATCTGAAGAC
This sequence comes from Algoriphagus terrigena DSM 22685, assembly GCF_000429445.1. Lineage (GTDB taxonomy): Bacteria > Bacteroidota > Bacteroidia > Cytophagales > Cyclobacteriaceae > Algoriphagus > Algoriphagus terrigena. The sequence goes on along the minus strand of NZ_AUBW01000040.1, from coordinate 5,269 downwards.
TACCGGTTTTGAATTGACTCTGGCCTGGAAAGATGAGTTTTCAGTCGGCGGCAGCCCTTTCCAATACAGCTTTTCAGGCTCGGTGTGGGACAACCAGTCTGAAATCCTGAAGTTCAACAACCCGGAGAAAATCATCTCCAGCACCTATTACGAAGGTTCCAAGATCGGTGAGATCTGGGGTTATGAGACCTTGGGCTTTTTCACCTCCGACGAAGAGGTTGCCCTGCACGCAGACCAATCCTTCTTGCTTAACTCCAACAACCGCCAATGGCTGGCCGGTGATCTGAAGTTCGCCGACCTCAACGGTGACGGAGTGATCAACCAAGGCGAAAATACCGTCGATAATCCCGGTGACCGTAAGATCATCGGCAATAGCGCGCCAAGGTTCCAGTTTGGATTTAACCTGTCTGCCAACTGGAAAGGTTTCGGACTTTCGACCTTCTTCCAAGGTATTGGGAAGAGAGATTGGTATTTCGCTCCGGAGGCGGATCTTTTCTACGGACCTTACAACAGACCCTACGGTTTTCAGCCAAAGATCATGATGGATGACTACTGGACCGAAGAGGATCCGGATGCGTATTGGCCTAGATTCCGGGGATACACTGCATTGGGAACCAACAGATCTCTGGGAGCTCCACAGACCCGATACCTTCAGGATGCCAGCTACCTGAGATTGAAAAACATCACGTTGGACTACACGCTGCCCGAAGCTTGGGTTGAAAAAGTCGGCCTCGGCAATGTGATGATCTACATCAGCGGTCAAAACCTGCTGACTTTCTCCGGTCTGTACAAGCATACGGACAATTTTGACCCGGAAGTCATCGAAAACCCTGCAGGTGACATGACCAACAGCCACGGGCAGGGCGACGCATACCCGATGCTGAAGACCTACACCATCGGTCTCAATCTTTCTTTCTAAATCATTGATAAGTTGATCATGAAAAAATCATTCCTAGTACTACTTGCCAACCTGGCAATCTTAGCCACACTGGTCTCTTGTAATGAGTTTTTGGAAACAGAGCCGTTTGACAAGCTGGTGCCCAACACCTTTTTCCAGTCCGAAAAGGATCTGGAGCTTTACACCAATTCGTTTTATCAGCGCATGCTCCCCACCGGGCTGGCCGTCGTGCAGAGCGATGAGTGGGGAGAGTTCACTTCCAAAAATCAGAGCCCAACCTTCATCGCCGGATCTTACTCGTCAGTGAATGAAGGGGCTTGGAACTGGACCAACCTTCGAAACATCAACTACTTTCTGGAAAACTACAACAACGAAACGATCCCACAGGAAGGCCGTGATCACTACGCCGGAATTGCCCGTTTCTTCAGAGCGTGGTTCTATTTCGACAAAGTAAAGCAATACGGTGATGTGCCCTGGTATGACAAGACACTTTCTACCGACGACGAGGATCTGTATAAGAGCCAGGATCCCCGCGAAGAGGTGATGCAGCATATCCTGGAGGATCTTGACTTTGCCATCGCCAATATCCGCGATACAAAAGACAACACCTCTTCGATGGTGACCCGACAGGTGGCCTTGGCGTTCAAGTCCCGTGTGGCGCTTTTTGAGGGAACATATCGAAAATATCACCCGGAGTTGGGCCTTTCCGGATCGGCAAATCCGCTGTTGGAGCAGGCTGCAGCAGCGGCAAAGGCAGTGATGGATGCCGGAAAATACTCGATCCAGGATACCGGAAGCCCGGCCACCGACTACCGCTCCCTGTTTATCTCCGAAAATCCGGTGAGCCGTGAAGTCCTCTTTTCGGTGGTGTACAACAACGCGCTGAGAAGATGGCACGAGATTACTTGGAAGTTTAATTCCGCCACCTATGGAGCACGATGGGGCTTGAATAAGCAGTTTATCAATACCTACCTGATGACAGACGGGAGCAGATTTACCGACAAATCCGGTTACGACCAGCTGGTTTTCGTCGATGAGATGAAGGACCGGGATCATCGCCTGGCTCAGACCGTGAGATCGCTCGGCTACAAGCGAAGCGACGGAAGCGCTGCGCCGCCCAACTTTGGCTACACCTTTACCGGTTACCATATCCTCAAGTTTAGCTTGGATGACAAGCGGTACGACGGGATCGCCGAAGCCTACAACTCCATTCCGCTGATCCGATATGCAGAAGTCCTGCTCAATTACGCCGAGGCGAAAGCTGAGCTGGGACTGTTTGACGAGTCCGTTTGGGCAGAGACGATTGCGCCTTTGAGAGAAAGAGCGGGGGTTGCTTCGGCCGCTCCGGCCAGTGCCGATTCTTATCTTCAGGAAGTTTACTTTCCGGGGATCGGGGATAAATACCTCCTGGAAATCCGTCGGGAGAGAGGCATTGAGCTTTGCTACGAAGGCTTCAGGTACGATGATTTGCTTCGATGGAAGAAGGGTGAACTGGTTGAGATGTCCTGGAAAGGCATCTACGTCCCAGCCTTGGATGTACCGATGGATCTGGACGGTAACAATACCCCAGACGTTGCTTTTGTGCGGACGGTGCCCGCTTCCAAAGTTCCGGGGGTGATCTATTTCGTGATCGACGACAAAGCCTCCAAGCTTTCGGAGGGTAACAAAGGCCACGTGATCTGGAGAGACGATGAAAATCGCCAGTTTGAGGACAAGAAATACCTCCATCCGATCTCCAATGCAGACATCGTGATCAATCCAAATCTGGTTCAAAACCCGGGCTGGGATTAATACGCGCACATGAATTCCTATTCCAAAACACTGCTGATGCTCCTGATAGGGAGCGTCAGCTCTTTCTCCGCCGCCCAGACCAGAGAAATAGCGATTCCGGATGTGCCGGGTTTTGTGACACTGAAGTGTGACTTTCACATGCACACCGTCTTTTCAGACGGACACGTTTGGCCCACATTCCGGGTGAATGAAGCTGTCAGAGATGGGCTGGACGCGATCTCCCTGACGGAGCATATCGACTACGAAGGCTTCCCGGAAGTCGTGGACCGGGACTACAACAAGTCCTATGAGATAGCCAGGGAAGCTGCAGACAAGAAGGGCTTGATCGTGATCCGGGGTGCTGAGATCTCCCCGCGGGTCCCGCCATATCACAACAATGCGCTTTTTCTCACTGATGCGAATATTATCCCTTCCGAATACATGAAGGACGGGAAAAAGAAGTTTGTCATGAAGGACAGCATCACACACGACGAACTGATGGGCCCATTCCTTGAGGTGCAGCGGCAGGGGGCCTTTGTGTCTTACAACCATCCCGGATATGCCTGGTGGGACAAGAAGGATACTGCAATTTTCACCTCTTTTCATCACGAGTTGCTGGAAAAAGGGATTCTGAATGGGGTCGAGGTCGTGAACTCCGGCAGGTACAATATCCTGGCTCATAAGCTGGCGATCAAGTACGACCTGACCATGCTCTGCAATACGGACGAGCACTACGACATGTATCCCCGCTATGCCGATTCCCATCGTCCCATGACCTTGGTGTTTGCCAAAGAGCGATCGGAAGAGGGGATCAAAGAGGCGCTCTTCGCCAAGAGGACAGCGCTTTATTTCGGTGACTACATCGTGGCCAGGCAGCCTGAGGCGGAAGGATTGTTTAAAGCTAGCGTTACAGCAACTTCGAAGTTTGAGATGCGTAACGGCGAGCCGATCCTCAAGGTCACGCTGGAAAACCACAGCAGTATCCCTTTTGAAACAATGCTCAAGGCTGACTATGACGTCGAGCTGTTTCCCTTGGGTCAGGTGAAAATCCCCGCGAAGGATTCTGTCGAGGTGATCTTGAAGTCTCTTTGGGACTACCCTGCTCAGGTAAAGTTGGATGTGGCTGTAATGAATGTACTGATCAGCCCGGGCGAAGCTTTGAAGACAGATTTCATCTTAGATTCAAAAAAGTAATCGAGTATAATTGAACAATGACCGATTCAATAATGCTATGCGCGTAAACAGACAAGATTTGCCACATTTGAGTAGGGGGCTCCGTTTTCGGAATCCCTTACTTGTTGTTTTTACCTTCTTGCTCGCCTGTCTTTCCGGTTCTTCTTTTTCACAAAATCTGAAAGTCATCTCCTACAACATCCATCATGGCGCCAATGCGCAGGAGGAACTGACCCTGAGCCAAATCGGCGCGTATATCAAAGACTCCGGGGCGGATCTGGTGGGGTTGCAGGAAGTAGACAGTCTTTGTCGCCGGTCCGGAAGCCAGGATCAGATGAAGCTGCTTGCGGACATGACCGGGATGCATTACGCCTTTTACCGGCATTTTGCCTACGATGGCGGCGCTTACGGCCTGGGTGTCTTGTCCAGGTTTCCCATACTGGAGCAGAAAAATGATCGGATCACTTCTGTCAAAAACGGAAAAAAGGAATCTCTCGCTCAACTTTCGGTCAGGGTAGCTATCGGTGACAAAGAGATCCTGTTTTCCACCGTCCACCTCGCACTCGATCAGACCACGCGTCTTATCCAGGCCCGGGAAGTGCTGGAGCACGTAAGCGGGGATTTGCCGGTTGTGTTAACCGGAGACTTCAACGCGCTTCCTGATACGGAGGAAATCCAGCTGATTCATCGGAGATATCCTATGCAGGATTCGAGCCTGCAGCCCACCTTTCCGTATCACCAACCCATCAAAAAGATTGACTATATCTTTGCCGATCCCCGGATAGGGAGGGGTTTGACCGTGGTGAGAGTTCCCGTGGAAATTTTACATTCGGACCATTTACCGCTGGAAGCGGAATTTTCTTTGCAGTGGCCTCCCTGAAAATTGGGACCAAAAATTTAATGTTCTTTTATTAGTTTGAAAAAATTGATCATGCTGTTACGACCGATTTTGTTTTTGATTTTATCGTCAATTTCCTCTTTCTACCAACTAGGTTCGGAGGAAAAACCAACCACCACCAGCCCGCGCGGAGAGGATGATAAAAAAGCGATCAACCTCACTATCCTGAGCTACAACGTCCGCCACTGCAGTCCGCCAGCCAATCCAAGCCTCATCGATGTGGAAGCAATCGCCAATATCATTAAGGATTCGAAGGCGGAATTGGTAGGGCTGCAGGAGATCGATGTCAATAACGGACGCTCCGGGGTCAACCTGGATCAGGCAGCAAAGCTGGGCGAATTGACGGGGATGTACCATTACTTTTCCAAAGGGATTGATTACCAGGGTGGGGCATACGGCACGGCAATCCTCTCTAAGTTTCCGCTCTCTGAGCAGGAGACAATTCAGCTTCCTGAGGCACCGGATACGGAGCAGAGAACGCTATCGCTGGTGACAGCTACTTTGCCCGATGGCCGAAAGATACGTTTTGC
>NZ_AUBW01000039.1 GCF_000429445.1 Algoriphagus terrigena DSM 22685 | reverse complement strand
ATCATCCACGAAGTGGGCACCACCCGGATGGGAGACGATCCGAAGTCTTCGGTAGTCAACTCCAACTGCCAGGCACACGACTGCAAAAACGTCTTTGTCGTCGATGCGGGTTCGTTCGTGTCCCAGGCAGACAAAAACCCCACTTGGACGATCCTGGCCCTCTCCTGGAGGACCTCCGAATACATCGTGGACCAACTCAAACAAAAAAACATCTAAGCCATGAACAGAAGAGAAAACCTCAAACTCCTCTTTACAGGCTCCGTGGGAGCGGGCTTGCTGTTGACAGGCTGCGAGCCTGAGCAGGTTGCCGTACAGAACCAAGTCCTCACCGGAGGCACGATCGGCGGCAGGACCGAGGAGGAGAAGCTCCGGGATTCACAGCTGCTCTCCGAGACCTTCTTCACCGAAGCGGAAGTGAAAAAGCTCAATACCCTCGTGGACATCATTCTGCCCGCAGGCGAGGATTCTCCCTCGGCTACGGAACTCAAAGTGCCCGACTTCATCGAGTTCATGATGAAGGACCAGCCCGGCAACCAGACCCCGATGCGGGGCGGACTGATGTGGCTGGACTTCGAGTCGGACGAACTGTTCGGAAAGTCCTTCAACGAGCTGGGCAAAGACCAGGTCATCCAGATCGTGGAGCTGGTCGCCTGGCCGGACAAGGCCGCTCCGGAGTATGCCGGTGCCGTCCGCTGGTTCAACATGCTGCGCAACCTGACCTGCTCGGGGTACTTCTCCACGCAGGCCGGCTGGAAATACATGGACTACCGCGGCAACACCCCCAACGTCTGGGACGGCGTCCCGCAAAAAGTCCTCGACCAGTACGGCCTCGCCAACCCCGACAAATACAAAGACCTCTACCTCAAACCCGAAGAGCGCGGCACCATCGCCCAATGGGATGAAGAAGGTAATCTAGTCGGGTAATCCTTAAAGAACATCTCCCAAAGCCTCTGAGTCATTGATTCAGAGGCTTTTTTTGTTTTTTGGAAAAGTCAATAAAACAACTTATTTCAACGTCATTCTATTTCATTTCAATACATTCTGCTTTACTTTAGGTAAAGTGAATCCACAATGACACGACTTTTTATGAACTCTAACTTGTAAACAACTATAGTGCACACACCCGCCCACGTTCTAAAAACTTTGAAAGTGTCCGTTCCGTAAGTATCTTCAATCAATCACAACCCAACCTGCGATGAAAATCTTTGGAAGTATTTTGTTCTTGATTTTGGGATTTGCCACGAAAGGGATGGCACAGGAGCACAAAATACCAGACTTCAAGTTTGATGAGCCGCTCCTCTTGCCTGGCTCTAAATTTCTGCTCCCCGAGAACCTTCAATCCTTTACTCTGGATACCACTCTCAATAATTCCAAGATCCCATTTCTGCCAAGAAGTCTCTCAATAGATCGGGAGATTACATCAATTTTCCCTATACCCTCTCAAATGTCCTTTCAGAGCCGGATGCCGATTCATAAGCTTCCGGATTCCGACAGCCGAATGCCTGTCAAGATTTTTGACGATTCGGTTAACTATACAATCCTGAAAAAGGAATTCTGACGAGCCGCAACCAGAAACAAAAAAGCCCGAATCCTTCCAGAATCGGGCTTTTCACTTTTAATTCATAATTCTACAATTCTCATTTCTCCTTCGGCTTGTCCCGCTGCATCTCGATCATGTCCACCGGAGGAGGCGTGTTGTCACCCAACAGGTGCTGAACAAAGTAGTCACCCATCTTCCAGAAGAAATACTCGGTCATGTCACCAAAGCCATGTCGCTGACCCGGAAGGATTACAAACTCAAACCGCTTTCCGGCTTTGATCAAAGCATTGGCCATACGGATTGTATTGGCCGGGTGGACATTGTTGTCCACGTCGCCGGTGCTGAGCATGAGATGACCTTTGAGGTTCTGTGCCAGTTCGGGATTTTTCTCGATTTGGTAGACAAAGGTCGTGTCACCTTTTGCCGAAACCTGCTCCTTCACCCCGTGATGCTTCTCAGACCACCAACGGTTGTAGATGTTGTTTTCGTGGTTTCCTGCGGAAGAAACGGCCACTTTGAACACGTCCGGATAGACCAACATCGCCGCCGTGGACATAAATCCGCCGCCTGAATGCCCATGAATCCCGACTTTGCTGCGGTCGATGTAGTCATACCTGTCCGCGAGCTGCTCGATAGCCGCCTTCTTATCCGCCAAGCCGTAATCCCTCAGATCTCCATAGCCATAGTTGTGGTACCACTTGGATCGGGCCGGGTGTCCGCCTCTATTTCCCAAAGTGATCACCACGAATCCAAACTGCGCCAGGCGATCCGTGCGATCCAGACTTCTGCCAAAAGCCTTGTTGACCGCTTCGGTCTGAGGTCCCGGATAGACGTACTCGATGATGGGGTATTTTCTGGTCGAGTCAAAGTCGAAGGGCTTGTACATCACGCCATACAGATCAGTGATTCCATCATCGGCTTTGAACTTAAATGGCTCGGGAAACTGATAGCCTGCGGCAAAAAGCTGGCTCAGATCCGCAGTCTCCAAGTCCATGACTTTCGCTCCGCTTTTATCGTAAAGTACAGTCACCGGAGTTGTATTTACTCTTGAAAAATTGTTGACAAAAAAGCTCGCGTTGTCATTGATGCTGATATCGTGGTTGAAGTCACCTTTATTGAGCAAGGTCACTGCTCCTCCGTCTAAGCTGACGCTGTACAAGTGTTCATAATACGGATCTTCGCCTTTTTCACGCCCATTCGCGGTAAAGTAAAGCTTCCGCGCTTTGGCGTCCACCCGCGCCGCACCGGCTGTATGATAAGGCCCGGATGTCAGCTGACGCTTAAGCGCCCCGTCTTTCCCGTACAAGTAGTAGTGCCCCCATCCGTCCTGCTCAGACCACCAGATCAACTCATTCCCTACGATCTCCAACTTCTCAAAGTCAATGTAGGTATTGCTTCGCTCCTCAATCAGGATTTCCTTTTGGCCAGTGGAGAGGTTCCATCTCAGGACATCCACCTTCTTCAGATCTCTGGAAGTCACTGCGAAATAGAATGAATTCAAGTCCCCCAACCAGGTAGCCGGACGGAAGTCATCGTCTCTCGTGTTTGTCGCCGGAGTAGTCGACCAGAGGTTGACCGTCTGGTCCTTGAACGTATCGATCGGAAGGTTTTTCAACTCCATGTTTTCGAAGGAAAAATGAAGCAGTTCGGTCTTCGGCTGCTCTTTTTCGCCAGGCATGGCATACTTGTAGGTCTCCAAAGTCGGACGGGGATCCTTCGTATTGTGAAGCACCCAGAGGTCTTTCACCGCGCGCTCGTCCGTGCGTGTCAGGATAAACTGCTTGCTGTCTGTGCTCCACAGCGCGCCGACTCGCTTGCGTTCTTTTGCCTTTTTCTCCTCCTCCACATTGTCATCCCCACGGCCACCAAAGCCGTAGCTGTAGTCCCTTTCCCCGTCTGTAGTCAGCTGATTATCCACGATGGTCGAGTCTTTTTCGTCTTTTACCGCCTTGAGGAAGTTGGCTTTGTCCATCCAATAGAGGTTGAAATCCTTCATGTACACGACTCTGGACGAGTCTGGGGCAATGTTCGCCCACGCCAGACGCTTGGGGTCTTTCTCCGTGGCAATCTCCGTCAATTGCTGCGTGGAAATGTTGTAGAGGAAGGTGTGAGTCTTCTTCTCCATGGAGTCCTTGGCGCTTTTGTTCTTTTCTTTGATCTCTGCCCAGTCCGACTTCAGCACCTCGGCGGTACTTTTCACTTTAAACCGAATCGTGTTTTCGTCCTCCATCAGCTTCAGATCGTCCAGCTTCAGATGCTGTCCGTCAAAGGGGTCCTTCACAGCTCTGGTGATCTCGGATGCAAGCTTGTCCTTATCAAAAAGTTGGGTTTTGGTCTTGCGGACCGGATCGACCACGTACCAGTTCTTCCCGTCGGAAGTCTCGTATTCGTACCAGAACCGGTCCGATTTCTTCATCCAGTGTGCATCCACGCTGGTCGAGAAGACCACCTTTTTCATTTTCTCGGGAGAAAAACGAGCCGCAAGCTCGTAGTTTCCGGGATAGATTTTCTCCTGGGCAAATCCTGACAGCGAGGCCAGAATCATCCCAAACGCAAGTATAGCTTTCCTCATTTGAGTTGGTTTTTCGTTGAGACGAAGCTAAAAAGTGAGGAAGGAAGGTTGCTTACCGTTTATAAAGATTTGGGACTTTTCGGCTCAAGTTTTAAGAGGCCCTTTCGGGAATTGAAACACCTGGCCCTTCATTCGATTTCACCTTCCTGACCATCAGATAAATGCCAGCAAGGATAAACGGAACACTTAAGAGTTGCCCCATATTCAGGGCCATCTCAGACTCAAATGAAACTTGGTCGATCTTGAAGAACTCAAGGGCGAACCTTGCCGAAAACATCAAGACCAAAAAGAGCCCGAAGATGAACCCATCTTGCTTTTTGAATTTCTGATAAAAGAGATTTAAAAATAGGAAAATCGAGAAATAGGCGATGGCCTCGTACAACTGGCCAGGATGGCGTGGCACGTCGTCCAGTTGGAGAAATACCACCGCCCAAGGAACGGAAGTTGAATGGCCGACCATCTCAGAGTTGAAGAGATTGCCCAGCCTGATGAACGCGCAGGCAAGCGGAATCGCCAGAGCCAACTTGTCCATCACCCAATAGACATTCATCTTTTCAATCTTGCTGTAAGCAAGGATCGCAATTACGATCCCAATCGCTCCGCCGTGACTCGCCAGCCCTCGAAATCCGGTGAATTCAAGCTGGGGAGAAAAATGAAAGGGAAGCAAAATCTCAATGGGATGCTGGGAATAGTAGTCCAACTCGTAAAAGAAACAGTGCCCAAGCCTTGCTCCAAAAATCGTCGCAAACAGGATGTAGACAAGCAGCGTATCCACCTTCTCCTCCGGCACCAGTTCGTCTCTGAATCGTTTTCGAAGGAGAAAAAAACTCAGGGCAAATCCTGCTGCAAACAGAACCGAGTACCAGCGCAGGTCATAAAAACCAAGATTCCAAATGCTCCCGTCATGGTCCCAACGGATCGACAAGAGCAGCGGAGACAGCTCAGACAGCACAGCCATGGAGCGCAAAAATCAACAGCGAGTAAGCAAATGCATTCTGAACAAACCGCTTCAAAAGAAATTTGCCCGCGCCGGTCCTCCGGGGCTCAATAGCCGATAAAATTTCCGCCTCCGGGATATCAGTCAGGCTGTTCACCGACTTATACTGCTGCCAAGCAGGGGCTAGATTAGATAGATTCATGTTCCAATGATTTGATACTTTTTTCGAGTTGCTTTTTGATTCTATTGAGCCGGGTACTGACGTTGGTCTCAGAGAGGCCGAGCAGATCTGCGATTTCTTTGTGGGCGTACCCTTCCAGGTGAAGAATGACCACAGCCTTGTCCATCGGATTGAGCATGCCGATGGCTCGCTGCAGTACCAGCAATCCATCATCTGAACCTGCTTCTGAAGACGGATGAAGCTCGGCCGCTTCGGAATAAGGCTCTGTGACGATTCGGCTGCTCTTCTTTCGATGGTTTGAAATCAAGGTGTTCAGCCCCACCCGATACATCCAGGTGCTTATCTTTGATTCCTTCCGGAAGTTTGGGAACGCCTGCCAGAGAGCCAGCAACACATCTTGACGGTAGTCTTTCATTTCCTCGTCTGATCGCGAGTATAGCTTACAGAGGCTGTTGACCAAGCCCTGATTGGCTTGGATCATCGAGATAAACGCACTTTTCAAATCAGCTTCTGTAGCCATTTACACCTGTTTACACCATTAGTCGCATCACTCAGGAATTTGTCACAGGATGATGAAAAAATAGTTTTACGCACTGCACGAAAGGTAAGATGTATCTCACGATCTAATTTTTCAATTTTGAAATTTTCCAATCATTCAATCCGAGACCCGTCTTTTTCATCTTTCCGTAACCTGCAATTCATCTCCGCAAAAGAAAATTCCGAATTCAAAACAAATCCATAACAACCTAAACATGATGGATTTACATTGGCGCCCTAATTTTCGAGCAAAACCAGTAGAATGAAGACATCCTTCAAGACGATCGTCATTTCTGATGTTCACCTGGGAACGAAAGGCTCCAAAGCCAAGGAGATCTCCCGCTTCCTCAAGCAGTACCGCTGCGAAAACCTCATCCTCAACGGCGACATCATCGACGGCTGGCAACTCAAGAAATCGGGCAGCTGGAAGCGAAAACACACTCGCTTCTTCAACCGCATCCTGAAGATGATCGAGCAAAGCCAGACGAACGTCTACTATCTCCGGGGTAATCACGACGATTTTCTGGAGCAGATCCTGCCTCTTCAGATCGGCCGTCTCCATATCCTGACTGACATGACCTACGAGTCCGAAGGCAAGAAATACTTCATCACCCACGGAGACGTATTTGACTCGGTCACCACCAATCTCCGCTGGATCGCATACCTCGGTGACGTGGGCTATACCTTCCTCCTCTGGCTCAACCGAGTGGTCAACTATTACCGCTTCAAGGCTGGACTGCCTTACTATTCACTTTCGCAGTACATCAAAAGTAAGATCAAAAAAGCGGTCTCCTTCATCGACGACTACGAAACCGAACTTGCCAAGATGGCTAAAGCCAAGGGCTGCGACGGGATCATCTGCGGACACATCCACAAGGCCGAAAACCGGATGATCGATGGCATCCACTACCTCAACTCCGGCGACTGGGTGGAGACGATGAGCGCGCTGGCTGAAGATCACGAAGGCAACTGGCAACTGATCTACTACCGCGAGATAGACTTCAAGGGCATCCAAAATCAGGCGCCAATCAGCGCGTACCCGTCTTCAGAAGCCACTATCGTCCCAATGCGACAGGTTTCCTTCGAAACCAGAGACGACGAAGACATCACGCCTCCAAGCATTCGACTCTGATGAAGTTTTTGTTTATCGTCCAGGGCGAAGGAAGAGGCCACATGACGCAGGCCATTGCTTTTGCCAGCTTGCTCGCCTCACAAGGCCATGAACTCTCCGGTGTGATCGTGGGAAAAAGCCCGCGGCGGCGGATTCCCGACTTTTTCAACCGGGAAATCAAAGCTCCGATTCATGCTGTCGACAGCCCAAACTTCGAATGTGACAGCTCCAGCAAGAAGATCCTGATCAGAAAGACCCTTTGGAAAAATAGCTTGAGGTTGCGCACATTTTGGGGGAGTCTGAAGAAGATTGACCAGCTGGTGCAGGAAACCCAGCCGGACGTGATTCTTAATTTCTACGATCTGCTCGGTGGATTTTACAATTTTCTTTTTCGCCCAAATGCTCACTTCTGGGTGATTGGCCATCAGTATCTGATCCACCACCCTGAATTTCCCTTTGTCCCAAACAAAGTTGTGGACAAAGCGCTCTTCCAGATCAACACCTACCTGACTGCTTTGGGTGCAGACGAGCGACTGGCACTTTCGTTTTTACCCAAGGAAAATCCCGCCGCTTCTTTCCGCGTGGTTCCGCCTCTTTTGCGACAGGAAGTGAAGAAACTGGTGCCAAAAGATGGAAATTTCTACCTCACCTACATGGTCAATCCGGGCTATGCCGAAGAGGTGATTCACTTTGCCAAGGGAAATCCAAACCTTAAAATCAAAGCCTATTGGGATAAAAAGGATGCAGCTGAGACCGAATTCCCACTCCCCAATCTCAGCTTCCATCAGGTCAACGATCAAACATTTCCTCAGGACATGGCCGCTTGCAAGGGTCTGGTCTGTACGGCCGGATTTGAATCGGTGTGCGAGGCGATGTACTTGGGAAAACCCGTTATGATGATACCCGTGTCGGGGCAGTACGAACAGGCCTGCAATGCGCTGGATGCTGAGACTTCTGGGGCAGGGATCGCCTCCGAAATGTTTGATTTTGGAAAGTTTGACCAAGCAATCTCAGGCTTACGGTTTCACTCCTCTGCGGAAATCAGGGATTGGAATGGCAACTGGCCAAGTATATTCCGACAGCTCATCGAGCAAGCTGAATCCCAGGAAACGTCAATCGGGTCAGACACGGGAATTGAGCCCTCGCCGTCCCTACAGTTTCGATAGACTCTATTTCCGTTCGATTCTGTCCAATTTCATTTTGATAAGCAAAGTAGAGTCAGGCGAAACATTTGGCGGATAGCCGCTTCACTTTACGAGATAAGGCGGGGCGACAAGCTTCCGGACTTCCCCAACCTGCATTCCTCTCAGTCCTTCATCCACAGCGGCGGTTGCTTGATTTCCGCCAATCAAAACTTTGACCGGTGAAGTGGTGTCGTAATTTGAATACAGGACCGTACCACCTCTATAGCTGGTCGTTTCGTAGATGAACACTTCATCGCCAGCTTGAGCCCGAATTCCAGATCCCTCTTCCAAGATTTGATACTGCAATCCGGATTTTGTGGAGATAAACTTGTCAGAGCAGCCCAGCAAAATCAGGAACAGAAGGGGGATTTTCTTCATAAGTTTTGATTTTCGCACAGTCTAAATGTCTTCTATTCCGACAAATTGGCTCTTTGTTCATTCGAAATTCACTGGAAATCAAACTAATGCAAAACTGGCATTGGCAAAAAAGCTGATTGCAGATCGACGGGAACTAGCAGCCGATACTTTTTCGCTCCTCTGCATTCAGTTCGTTCAGTCTTTTGTAATACGATCGTCCCTCTTTTTCCAATCTGACGTAGGGAAAATCAGGTCTTTTTACCAGCATCCTTTCCTCAATGGTAAGGTCAAGATACAGGACATTAAACTCCAAATATTCTCCAAAAAGTGCCTGAATTTCTTCCGCTGACCTATTTTTGAAGATCAGATTTTCGAAGGCTTTCACCTGAAACTTGCCGTATTTGTCCAGATAGGCGGCCATTGCGGGAGATTTATCACCCTCCCAATTTCCACTGACTGCTTCAGTAGAATCTCCTTTGTTGGATCCTGAATCGGCAAGCGCCTTGTCACCAAAAGTATAAATCATTATCGCTCCAATTGGAATAAATAAGCCAACTCTTAGCAATGCGGCGAAATTCTTGGTTATAGGCATCATACTGTCGGTCATTTATGGTAAGTAAGTTCTTTAAGGTACTGCTTATTTCAGTTATCCTTACGTAGGAATACGCTCCAGATTTGGGCTGGCTAACAGCCCAAATCCCTTCTTTGCTGTGGTGTCAGGTCTTCGATCTTCACGAAGACTTCCTTCCCGCCACTTTCCATCTTGACATACGGAAACGTCGCACGCTTAACCTGTCTTCTTTCCTCAAAGGACAGCCCATTGTACTTGGCTTCCAACTGCTTGAACATCTTCTGCTGATGCAAAACACCCCAGACTACAGGCTGTTCAAATAGTCTATTTTCGTACGTGACAGTTTGGTACTTACCATAAAGAGCCAAGTATTCCTGCAATCCTGCGCTTCTGCTTCCATTAGACGACGCGAATGCATAGACCAGCTCTTTCCCACCGAGAGACCCTTTGTTTTGAACAGCTATTTTTTCGCCGTTGTTTTGTGTAGCATTTCCATTTCTTGGACTATCCGAATCAGGGGAAATTGGCTGTTTCAGACTTTTTTTCCTTTTGTCTGAGGACTGGGAATATTCATCACTCAGTTCCCTATACAAACTATCCAACAAAGCCTTCTCTTGGGCACTTTTCTGCGGATAGATCGTCCCGGACGTTCTCAGGTTTTCATAGCGGGCGTTTTTCTGAAGATAGGCGGTGTTGGGATCAGGGTATTTGGAAATATCCCTTCCCCAGGTCACAAATCTAGAAGTCAGGGTAATGGTATCTTGATTGGTTAGTGGATTTGGGAGGCCATAATCTTTCGTATAAAGATGAACTTGGTAGGGCTGGGGAAACTGCTTTGATCGGGCATTCTTCATCACGCCGGATTGAAAATAATACTTGAAATCTACTGCCAAATAATCATTTAGCCGGTCATTTTCAATATCGATACCGTCTATCCATATCGCATAGGTTTCCTTATCCTTCCACTTTTCATACAAAGCTGGACCTGGACTTCCTGTGGGCTTCATTATGAATGGGCCGAGAAGTCTCTTTTTCTCCTCTTCGATCAGCTGTCCGTAGGATTTGCGGGTGTAGTTCATGTTTTCGTCCTCAACCAGAATGTAGGCGTGACGATAGTATTCTTCACTATCCTTTTCCTTACTTGATGTTTCCCATTCATGACCTTGCTTGTCAAACACCACCCACCGCATCTCCATTCCTCTCAAGATCTCCTGCACATCCGCCAAAGTGCCCATTTTCACACCAGGATCAGTAGAGAATCGCACGACTGGTTGACTAGCCTTGATTTCGTCCAGCCATTTGGACAACTCTTCGATCGGTATAGGCTCGCCATCAACCTCTACTAAACGGTCAGAGAGTATTTTGATTTTCATCTCTTCCTCCTCAAAGGAGGTCACTGTCGCCGACACTTGGCTCTCGATACCTTCCTCTTCGGGCTGGACTTCCACCTTTTCTCTGAAGAAATAAACTAGGGCTCCAATCAACGGGACCAGCACCAAAATCTTCAGCCATCTGAAAGGGTTTTTGCCGTCCTTTTTCATCATTTCCATCCGCTTCTTGGTGAGGGAAAAATTCAGGCTACTGACCATGCGCTGAGTCGGTCCGTCCAGCAAAATATTGAGAAGCTGCTGCTGATAATCCTGAATCGAAGTTGTGCTGAGCGCGGCTTGATCCGCGATAAACTCATGATTGAGCTTGATCGCTTGCTTGGCCAGATGTAAGCCCGGATGAAACCAAAACGGCACCAGCAGCGCTTCGACAAGCAGGATGTCCCAACTGTGCTTTTCCCGTACGTGACATCGCTCGTGGGCAAAAACCGCATCGGAAATCCCCTCCTGCTCAAAGCTGCGTCGAGAGACGAAGATGTATTTCAAGAATGAAAAAGGAGATCGGTGATCTGGATTCAAGACCAAGGTTTCGCCTCGATAAGCCAAGCGTGGATTGGTTCGGATTTGATGCAAAAGCCTTCCAAAATTTCTCAGAAAACGGAACAAGAACACAGCTGAGATAATGAAGTAAGCTACCCAAAGGGCTTTCTCCCAAGGAAAGGAACTGGTGGCAACTCGAGCCGCTGCTGATTCATCCCCGACGACTGCCTCCGGGATTTCCGCTTCCGCCACCGCTGAAAAGCGCTCGTGCTCAAAATCCCCATTTTCCTCCGTCGACACCGCTTCAAAGGCGATGGACTCAGTCTTTTGTACCGGCACTTCGATCGTATAGAGCGGAATAAAAAATGAGCCCAACACGGAGGCCAAAAGAAAAAACCGGTTGAAGCGGTGCAGCACTTCCCGCTGTAGCAGCAGCCGGTGAATGAACAGCAAAGCCAACAGGCAAAGCATGGATTTGAGCAGATAGTCCATTAGTTCTTCTTGTTTAATTTGTCATCAATCAGTGTTTTGATTTGCTGCAACTCGGCTTCGGAGAGATCCACCTTTTTGGTAAAAAAGGAGGCAAACTGAGCAGGCGAATCGTCAAAGAAATTTTTGATCAATCCTTTGATATGCTTCGAAAAGTAGCTCTCCTTGCTCACCAGCGGGAAATACTCCCGTGAATTACCGTGAGTTTCGTAGCCTACAAACTCCTTTTCCTGCATGCGCTTCAGAAGAGTGGACACGGTCGTGGCTGCCGGTTTGGGTTCCGGATAGGCATCGAGCAAGTCCTTCATAAAGGCCTTCTTCAGCATCCAGAGATAGTTCATCAGTTCTTCTTCGCCGCGGGAGAGTTTCATTTTACAATCTTTTCTACAAATGTAGAAGCATATTTCAATTCTACAAGTGTAGAACAAAAAACCTTCGGCTTTTCTTTAGAGTTAATAGCGAGAAAATTCTAATTTCGAGGCTTGCCCAACCTATAAGACCTACATGTCAGCTGAAAATAAGAGATTACAGGAGGATAAGGCGCACCTAAAGCATTGGAAGAAATGGGGCCCTTACCTGACCGAGCGCCAGTGGGGAACCGTCAGGGAAGATTACAGCCCAGATGGAGCGGCTTGGGAAAACGTGACGCACGAAGACGCCAAAAGCAAAGCCTATCGATGGGGCGAGGAGGGAATAGCCGGGGTCTCGGATCACCAGCAGAAGCTTTGCCTGGCCTGGGCATTTTGGAATGGCAAAGATCCGATGATCAAGGAGCGCCTATTTGGCCTGACCGGTAACCAGGGAAATCATGGTGAGGATGTGAAGGAGATCTACTATTACCTCGACTCCACTCCCACTCACAGCTACATGAAGATGCTCTATAAGTATCCTCAGACGGAATTTCCCTACCAAAAACTCGTCGACCAAAACGCAACAGCAGGCAAGCTTCAAGACGAATACGAACTGATCGACACGGGGATCTTTGACGAGGACCGGTACTTTGACATCTTCATCGAGTATGGCAAAAACGACACGGAAGACCTCATCTCGATCGTCACTGTGCACAACAGAGGCCCGGAAGCGGCCAAACTCACCCTGATGCCGACCGTGTGGTTTCGGAAAACCTGGTTTACTGGGCATGAGCCCTTTATGCCCAGGATCACCAAGCTCGACGACCGTTCTTTCAAAGCTTTCAATCCCAAAACCGGGAATTACATCTTCACTTTTTGTTCCAACAAGGACCTCGCCTTCTGCGACAACGAAACCAACCGGGAGAAACTTTATGGAATCCCCAACGAACGCAAATACACCAAGGACGGGATCAATGATTTCATCGTCGAGGGAAATCGCGCCAGACTGAATCCTCAAAATACTGGGACCAAGGCTGCCGCAATCTACGAGCTGGAAATCCCCGCCGGCGGCTCCAAGTCGATCAAGATGCGCATGCAGCATCAGCTGGAGGACAATCCACTGGATGCATGCCACGAAAATATGGATCTGCGAAGAAAAGAAGCAGATGAGTATTATGAGACGATTCAAGAGCGGGTAACCGATCCAGATCTGAAATCCATCCAAAGGCAAGCCTTTGCCGGAATGATGTGGTCAAAGCAGTTTTATTACTATGATGTCGAGCGCTGGCTGGAGGGCGATGCGGGACGCTATTCACCGCCAGATCAGCGAAAATCAGGACGAAACCACAACTGGCGCCACCTGCAAAACTATGACATCATCTCCATGCCTGACAAGTGGGAATACCCTTGGTATGCCGCCTGGGATTTGGCGTTTCACTGCATCCCCATTGCCAGGATAGACTCGGAATTTGCCAAAAACCAGCTGCTGCTCCTGCTCAACGAATGGTACATGCATCCCAACGGGCAGATTCCCGCTTATGAGTGGAACTTCTCCGATGTCAACCCACCCATCCACGCCTATGCCGTGCAGCGGGTGTACCAGATCGACAAGAAGGCCAACGGGGGCAAAGGTGATCAGGAATTTCTGGAGCGGGCCATGCACAAACTCATGCTCAACTTCACTTGGTGGGTTAACCGCAAGGATTCCGAAGGAAACAACATCTTCGAAGGAGGATTCCTGGGCCTGGATAACATCTCCCTGTTTGACAGAAATCACGCGCAGTACTATCAGGGAAAACTCGAACAGGCGGACGGTACTTCCTGGATGGCGATGTTTTCACTGAACATGCTCCGTATCGCGCTCGATCTGTGCGAGTTTAACAAGGTCTACCAATTCACCGCGACCAAATTTCTGGAGCACTTCCTCTACATCGCCGGAGCGATGAACAATATCTCCTCCGAGCATATGTCACTCTGGGATGATGAGGACAACTTCTTCTACGACATCTTCCACTACAAGGGCAAAGAACCGAAGAAGCTGAAAGTACGGTCCATTGTTGGCTTGATCCCGCTCTTCGCAGTGGAGCCGATCCGTGAGGACATGTTTGACAATCTGCCCGAGTTCAAGAAACGGTTGGATTTTTTCCTGCGGGAAAAACCCAAACTCGCGGCATTGGTCTCCAGCTGGATCCAGCCCGGCTACGACAAGCGTCGCCTTTTTTCTCTGCTACGTGGACACCGCATGAAAAGCGTCCTCCGCTGCATGCTAGATTCGAACGAGTTTCTCAGCGATTACGGGATCCGCTCGCTGTCCAAATACTACGAAAAGAACCCCTACACACTCAAGATCAATTCGGAAATCCTCTCTATCAAATACACACCGGGAGAGTCCGACACCCGGATGTTTGGCGGGAATTCCAACTGGCGGGGACCGATCTGGTTTCCGATCAACTTCCTGATCATCGAGTCGCTGAAGAAATTTGACTTCTACTACGGCGGAGATTTCTCGATCGAGTATCCCGTTGGTTCGGGCAAATTCATCACGATGGACATCATCGCCAAGGAGCTCAGTCTCCGGTGCATGAAGATCTTCATGAAAGACGAAAATGGCCATCGCCCCGTGTATGGTAAGAATAAAAAATTCCAAGAAGATCCCCATTTCAAGGATTACGTTCTCTTTTACGAGTATTTCCATGGGGATTCGGGCAAAGGACTCGGCGCTTCGCATCAAACCGGCTGGACAGGTCTGGTAGCGGAGATGATCCACAAATACTACAAAACCGACGAAGTCAATCACGATGTCATTACTCCCCTATTTAGAAGCTAACCGCATCGAAGCAGGCTGTGACGAGGTGGGCAGAGGTTGTTTGGCAGGGCCCGTGGTTGCTGCCGCCGTGATCCTGCCGGGCGACTACATCAATCCCTGGATCAATGACTCCAAAAAACTCAGCAAAGCCAACCGGGAAGACCTCATAGAAGAGATCAAAAGCAAGGCACTGGCTTGGGCGATCGCCGAGGCAAGCGTAGAAGAGATCGACCGGATCAACATCCTCAACGCGTCTTTTCTGGCTATGAAGCGTGCGATTCTTCAACTGAAAATAGTGCCGGAACATCTGCTCATTGACGGCAATCGCTGGAGATCCGACCTGAGCTATCCTCATACCTGCATTATTAAAGGAGACGGAAAGATGGCCAGCATTGCGGCGGCCTCTATCCTGGCAAAAGTCTACCGGGACGAAATGATGGAAAGACTGGCAGAGGAATTTCCGCATTTTGCATGGGAGCGAAACGCCGGCTACCCCACCCTGGCCCATCGTGAAGGAATCGAAAAATTCGGCAGTACAGTTTGGCATCGGAAAAGCTTCCAGCTGTTGTCAAGGCAATATGAATTGCCCCTAAAGTAAAAAGCCCCCTGAGAAACTCAGGAGGCTTTTAGTTTATATTAAGGGTGTTTCACTTCTCTTTTGATCTTTCAAAGCTCGGATGGCTGTGAGCCGCGACTGGTCGCTTTTGAGCCTGAGCGGGTCGAAAGGTTATTTCTTTTCGATTCTTTCGAAAATCAACTTCCCAGATGCTGAGCTTTTGCTGACTGGCAGCAGCACCATTTTCTTGTCGGTAAACTCGATGATCTTGGCAAGTCGGTCTCCCTTTTCCTCGTGGATCAGCAGCATATTTCCCTCGATCAGTTCAATCTTGGCTTCCTTCTGGACGACCTGCTGATTCTCAAAATCCGTAAACTTCAAGACATCCCCGGCCTCAAACTGATAGACCGTATTTTCCAGCCTATAGTTGATCCTCGCATCCATGCTTGCCCGCTCCATAGCGTTAGCAGTTTGGTATTGGGAAGAATTGACCAGCTTCTCCATCCCCTCAAAATGGGTCAATTGCCAGCTTCCAATCAATTGCTTGTATTCGATCTGGTTGAATACCGCTGCCCAAGTCAGCAAAAAGGAGGTAAGTAGAGATAGATGCATGTACGAGCTCGTTACAATAATTTTGCCAGATTGAAAACCGCCTTGTTGGGAGACTCATGGCATCTGAACTTGTCCTAAAATTAGCGGGGCATTTTGATTTACCGGAGTATCGACATCCAAGCGCCTGACTTTGTAAATCATCTGCATCTAAAACAAAACAGGCTTTCCCATTTCTGAGAAAGCCTGTTTTGTTTTAGGGAGAAAAAATCAACTCATATCCTTCATCTCGCTCACCACTTTGGTGATCGTCTGCTTGGCATCACCGAAGAGCATCAGACAGTTTGGATAGCCGAAGAGCTCGTTTTCGATTCCTGCGTATCCTTTACCCATGCTTCGCTTGCTCACGATCACTGTCTTCGCTTTGTCAGCATTGAGGATCGGCATGCCGTAGATCGGGCTTTGAGGATTGGTTCGGGCGGCTGGGTTGACGACGTCGTTCGCGCCCACGATGAAGACCAGATCTGTATTCGGGAAGTCGTCGTTGATCGCTTCCATCTCGATCAGCTTGTCGTAGCTGATATTCGCCTCAGCAAGGAGCACGTTCATGTGCCCAGGCATCCGTCCGGCGACAGGGTGAATAGCAAATCGGAAGTCGATATTACGCTTTTCGCATTGCTCCATCAGCTCGCGGATCACGTGCTGCGCTTGTGCGACAGCCATTCCATAACCCGGCACGACCAATACAGAAGATGCCGCGTCAAATAACATCGCGGTCTCTTCGACTCCGATTTCTTTGACGACGATGGCTGGGCCATCTTGCCCGCCTGTCGCTACAGTTTGTCCAAAACCTCCCAAGAGTACATTGGTCAGGGAGCGGTTCATGGCTTTGCACATGATCTGCGTGAGGATAATCCCCGAGGCGCCGACCAGCGAACCCGCCACGATCAGTACATTGTTGCTCAGGATAAAGCCAGTGGCACAAGCCGCCATGCCTGAATAGGAATTCAAAAGAGAAATTACCACCGGCATGTCCGCTCCACCGATAGGAATCACGGTGAGAATCCCCAGAAGCAAGGATATGCCAACCAAGATCCCAATCAAAATCAAATTGGTAGGATCAAGAAAGACCATTACTGAGGTTATCACAAAAGCAATTAACAGCGCGAGATTGAGCAGGTGTTGACCACTAAAGGTGATTGGCTGCCCGGAGACTTTGCCGTCCAGTTTGAGGTAAGCGATCATGGAACCGGTGAAGGTCACTCCGCCAATCAAGACCGAAAGGATAATACTGGTGAGATTAACTGCGTCCAGCGACGCTGCCGAAATTTCACTTTTCAGAAAGTAGTCTGACAACGCAACGGCAAAAGAGGCCAACCCCCCAAATCCGTTGAACAGTGCGACCATCTCTGGGATTTTGGTCATGGCAACCCGGGTCGCATAAAACAATCCGATGGCTCCGCCGATCAAAATACAGACAAAAATCTCCACAAACGTGAGCACGTTGATCGTCAAAAGCGTCGCTACAATCGCAATCAGCATTCCTATCGCTGACAGCACGTTGCCTCTGCGGGCATCCTTGGTTTTACCCAGTAGTTTGATGCCCGTGATGAATAAAATCGAGGCAATCAGGTAGGCTATTTCTATGGCAATACTCATTTCTTCTTGAACATTTTAAGCATACGGTCTGTCACTGCATAGCCACCCACCACGTTGATGGTAGCCAGGATCAGTGCAAACATTCCCAGCCACTTGGCGATGGAGGTGTACCCCATCTCGTTGCAGGCGATCAAAGCGCCGACAATCGTGATCCCCGAGATCGCATTCGATCCGGACATGAGTGGCGTGTGGAGCGTCGGGGGGACTTTGGAGATCAGTTCAAATCCCAGGTAACTGGCCAGGACAAGGACATAGATTAGTATCAATAAGGCTGATGCATTCATCGTTGAGGGTCTATTTATTGATGATACTTTTGGTGAATTCGTGGACCAATTCTCCCTGATGGGTAATCAGGACTCCTTTGGTGATTTCCTCTGTCAGATCCAATGCGAATCCGTCTTTGGTAGCCAAATGAAGCAAGAGCGTAGAAATATTGGTCGCGTAGAGTTGGCTGGCATTGACAGGCAGAAGGGAAGGCAAATTGGATTCACCGACTAGGGTCACACCATGTTTGACCACGGTTTTATTCTTTTCGGAGATGGCGCAATTTCCGCCGGACTCTACCGCCATATCCACGATCACCGAGCCGGTTTTCATGCTTTTCACCATATCCTCCGTCACTAGGATCGGAGATTTTTTCCCCATGACGAGTGCCGTGGTAATCACCAGATCCGCGTCCTTGATTTTATCACGGATGAGTTTCTGTTGTTTTTCGAGGAATTCCGCAGAGACTTCCTTGGCATAGCCGCCCTCGATCTTGACCGTTTCGGCACCCTCTACAGTCAGAAACCTACCGCCGAGTGACTCTACTTGTTCTTTGGTTTCGGGACGGACGTCACTCACTTCCACAATGGCACCCAAGCGCTTGGCGGTAGCAATGGCCTGCAAACCTGCTACACCAGCTCCGAAAATCAGGACTTTCGCAGGAGTGATCGTACCCGAGGCGGTCATCATCAGCGGAAAGATCTTTCCGAGATAATTCGCTCCAAGGATGACCGATTTGTACCCCGCAAGGTTGGCTTGGGACGAAAGGGCATCCATCTTTTGTGCACGGGAGATTCTCGGCACGGCATCCATGGAAAAGGAGGAGATGGATTTCTTGTTCATCGCATCCAGCACATCGGGAAACTGATAGGCATACATGTAGGAAATACATGCACCTCCATTCTTCATCCGGGCGATTTCTTCAAGCGTGAAGAGGTTGACCTTGAGCAGGACATCGGCTCCATACACCTCTGAGGCTGAGCCCACTTTGGCTCCGGCATCCACATAGTCCTGATCCGAAAAATAAGATCCTTCGCCAGCTCCCGCTTCGACGATGACTTCAAATTCTTTCTTTTTGAGCAGCTTAACCACATCAGGACTGAGCGCTACTCTTTTTTCAAATTCCTTGGTCTCTTTGATGACTCCGACTACCATTTTATAAGGTTGTTCTGGGCTGGGACAAAATTTATTTTCGACTATTATTACTCAAAGTAAAGGAAAGCTTTGGTTTAAGAGAAATCACACCTGATTCAATCTTGCCCAAACTGAGCTAAAATTAGAATTTTTAAGGCAAAAAAGGCTCTATTTCATTCTCCATCAAAACCGCAATCGATTTCTTAATTTCCTTCGGTTTCGGCGACTTTTTTTTCTTCATGCAAAATCTAAAAAGCAATCCGACGTACCATCCTTGGGTGTAGGGCGAAAATCTTATGGACTGAAATAGTCTTTTATCCCCGATATTCAGTCTTCTTATAAATTCTTTACCCACAGGACACTTTAATTCTTATTTTGTTTTACTATTAAACCTCACAATTACTATAGCCCATGAAAAACCCCGAGCAACCCTCTGCGGGACAAACCCGGAGAGACTTTATCAAGAATGCAGCAATTGCATCTTCATTTTTCATCGTCCCCAGGCATGTCCTGGGAGGCACGGGATTTACCGCACCCTCTGATCAGCTTAACATCGCCGCTATCGGTGCAGGTGGAAAAGGCCGAAGCGATATCTTGAACGCCTCCGTCAACGGACGTGAACGAGTAGTAGCCCTTTGCGACGTAGACTTCGCTGGTTCTGCCAAAGAATCGGTCAAAAACTTCCCAAATGCCAAGCAATATGCCGACTACCGCATCATGCTGGAGCAGGAAAAAGACATCGACGCGGTGACGATCTCCACCCCGGATCACGTGCACGGACCGGCTGCTAAATTCTGCATGGAACGCGGCAAGCACGTCTATGTGCAAAAACCGATGACCCACAATATCCGTGAAGCAAGACTGCTGACACAGATGGCCCGCGACCAAAAAGTCGTGACCCAAATGGGAAATCAGGGTGCTTCCAACCCATTGATGGACATGATCAAAGGCTGGATGAATGAAGGCAAAATCGGTAAAGTGTCCAAGGTTCAAGTCTGGACTAACCGTCCGGTCTGGCCTCAAGGAGGTGCTTTCCCGACTCCTGATGCCAGTGCAAAACCAGATCCATTGTCCTGGGACCTGTGGCTCGGCCCGTCACCTGAGATCCCTTTCACACCAAACTTGCATCCTTTCAACTGGAGAGGCTGGTGGGATTACGGAACAGGCGCTTTGGGTGACGTAGGATGCCACTTGATGGATATTCCGTTTAGAACCCTGGGACTTCAGTACCCGACCGATGCGGAATGCTCCGTCGGCACCCTGTACTCCAAACTGGGAAGTGCCATCTACAATCCTGAAGGCTGCCCGGCTTCTTCCTCGATCACACTTCACTACGCACCGACTGCCAAAAATCCGGTACCGTTGGAAATGACCTGGATGGATGGCGGTATTCGTCCTTCCCACCCTGACATCATTCCTGCAGATCACGAGCTTGGGGGCGCCAATTCCGCCAACGGAGTATTGCTGATCGGTGAAAAGGGAATCATCTCTCACAACATCAACGATTCCTCACCTCTGATGCCAAAGTTGTATCTCTACGACGGCACACAGGAGTTTGGGCCAGATCGTCTTGAAAACACAGAACCTGAGTATGGACATCAGCGCAAGTGGGTGGATGCTTGTAAGGCGGGCTTTGGCTCTACAGAGCACAAAGGCCTCACATCTTCTTTCGACTATGCCGGACCATTTACTGAGACGGTTTTGATGGGTAACTTGGCCATCCGCAGCTTCATGCTCAAGCGTCAAAATGCCCAAGGCAGAGACGAATTCTTCGGACGTCGTAAACTGCTGTGGGATGGTGAAAACATGAGAATCACCAACCTGGAGGAAGCAAACCAGTTCGTGACCAGAACTTACAGAAAAGGCTTCGAAGTATAGGCCAATTTGCAGTGATCAGTTTTCAGTCGCAGTAGGCAGTTTACAGCAGAAAGCAATCGAAAATTGACATCTATAAAACCGTGAGTGGAAACGCTCACGGTTTTTTTCTTTTCATCCCTTCCTGGAAAAGGAGGTTTGGAGTACAAATCCACGAGCTGTCGACCGTTGACCGTCGTCAGTGGACAGTTTTCACTTTGTAAAGGACTAAAATAGCTTGACCGTTTTTGGGAGTTACAAAACTTTCAAAAAATGGAAAATCAGAAACAAGTGCAAGTGGTGCGTCACTTCAGTGAATCTTTCAAGCAGGAAAAGGTTCGGGAAATTGAGCGTAACTTAACTACAGTGATGCAGGTGAGTAAAGTGTATGGGGTGACCCGAGCAGCGGTCTACAAATGGCTTTATAAATATTCTGCTCACCGTAAAAAGCAAATTCGCCAAATCATCGAACCCATGAGTGATACCCATAAAATTCAGGAAATGGAGCAAAAAAT
>NZ_AUBW01000038.1 GCF_000429445.1 Algoriphagus terrigena DSM 22685 | reverse complement strand
GTGCCGACGGCGGCGATCAGGAGACCTGCCTTCTTCAGCAACTGGAAGAAAGGAGGAGTTGGGGCGAGAGCCCGGTGTTTTATTTCTTCTATTGTTGTCATAGTTTTTTTTAGTTAAATGTTAAAGGTTAAGTGTTTATTGGGAGTGATCAGTGTTCAGTCGCAGTGATCAGAGTCAGTGATCAGTTGCTCACCAATTGAGAGAATTAGGCGCAGGGCTGGATCTTTCGGCTTTTGGGCAACTTGCCAGGTATTTGTAAAAGCGTTTTGATCAATGCCTGTTCGCTTTGGAGGCGCACCATGACTTCCTTCATTTTTCCCAATTCTTTATTCATCTGCCTGATATCCTGGATGAGGAGCTTGAGGAAATAGGCGATGACAGAAAGGAGGAGTCCGAAGACCCCTCCCACAATTGCCTGAAACATCAGTCCATCCATTGGATTTGATGGTAGGTCAGGTTCAGGGCACATTCTGGACAGCTCCTTATCTCCAGTGTGGCCTTTTCCCCTTTCCCGAGTGTTTGACCTATCAGGGAAGTGAGATTCTGGAAGACTTCCCTGCCGGGAACACCTCTCCCCTCCCCTGTAATTTCAGACACCAGGACGATGTTTCGGTGCAGTTGCGTTAGCCCCAGTTCTGCTTTCCTTGGGATCTTCGATTTGTGTGAGCCGGAGTTTTGGAACACGGCGATCTGCTGTTCGGATGAACTTTGGACCAGATCTAGTTCGTAGACTCCTTCCGGCAGACAGGCCATCGAAGGATGGAAGCATGCTGAGGGCAGCTCGGCCGTGGCACAGAGGATCTTGCCGTTGTAACTAAGCGATCCATTGGTGCCGCCGGGCCAATATTCCCGTGTGAGCAGGAATTTCATAATCAGGAGACCGATAGGATGATCGCAGGATTCTGCGATACATCGTTCATGTCGTACTGATTGCCGTTGACGTCGAGAAAGAACTCCAGGGCCAAAGCGAAGAAGTACTTTTCACCGGCAACGCCCGGTTTGGGCAGGGAGAGCGAAACTTGCGCCGCCGGGAGATTGATGATCGGCAGGGGCGCTATTGTGGCGGTCTCGGTGTAATAATCCTGTTCCGCAAAGTTGATCGCTGCGCGTATCAGGGAAAACCGGTAGAACTTTGATCCTTCAGAAAACAGCAGAAACTTGCTGGGAACCAGAGCCGGTATCGTCACCGTCACGGAAGTCGGCTCATCCAGGACCGTTGTCTTCACTTTCAAGACGTTGCGCATGGATGCCTTTTCAGAGAATTCGAACCGCAGTAGCGAGGTCATGTCTCCCAGATCAAATTTCCTGTCTCCCCGGGGACTCACCGAGTCGGATTTGACCACTTTCATGGCCGCGGAATAGAGTCTGTTGTGCAGCTTTCCACCGTTGGATTTGAGTTCGATCTCACGGAACGCATTCTTGAGAAATTTGGCGGAGGCAGCGGCCTCGGCGAATTCCTTTAAATTCTCCCGGGTCCGTTGGAAGCGGGGATCATTTTGGATGCGCTTTTTGGTCACCCCTCCCTTTCTCCTGGCGATGAATTTTCCATCGCGGTTTTTATAAAATGTGAGGTCACCCATGGTGCCCTCGAGTTTGATATATCCAGATTGTTTTGCCATAGTTTTGGATTGTTTAGATGTGAAACATGGCCCTAAACTGAACTCAACAACCTGAATATCAAAACGAATGTGGAATCTATGGAAACAAAGGAAAACTAAGGTAATCCGTGGAAAATGTGGACAAAACCCAACCTATGTGTGACGTATGTATGACGATGGTATGACGGAACCCCAACGCAGCAGTGGCTTTGCTACCAAGGAAATTGCAAGTCAGCAGCTTCGCCGTGTACAACCACAATGTGGTTGGTTTTGAAGTCATCCTACCGGTGTAAGCCTAAAATCGAACCAGTAAGACCCCATAATGAGCCCTAACTGCGGCTTATCAATCCCATGGTTTACTCCTCAGTCGCTACCGGTCCTGTCCGGCTCTGCTATCCCTTCAGGTGGGAGGAGAAGGCTTTGGTGAGGCCTTTGGGACCTCCATCGTCTATTTCTCTTTGTCCTTTTGGCTTGTCCTAATCGAATATCAAAATCGCTTTAAAACTGGCTCCTCTCTTTTACCCTGAATGTTGCCAGCAATAACGACTTCCCGCCGAAGCTTTTCGGGAGCCCCGAGAACCCGCGTTGGTGGTGGCGCTACACAGCGATGAGCTGGTAGCAGCTGTTGGACAATCAGTAAACAGCAGCACGGAAGAAACTAAAAATAAAAAAGTCCGACTCTTTCGAGCCGGACTTTCCAGTTAAAATAAAATCGGAATTAATATCCAGGGTTCTGCGCGATAGGTGCAGTGGCGTTAGTCTGGATTTCTTCCAATGGAATAGGCCAGATAAACAGGTGGCTATCGTACGGCAGCGCATAGTCAGTAGTGATCGTGCGATTTGTAGTATAGAAGTCCACGTTGGTGATAGATCTGGAGGTAGCCTTTGGCGGAGTCCCTACCATCACACCTGCGCCAGCAAGTCTATGGATATCTGACCATCTTCTGCCTTCGGCGAGGAACTCGATCCTGCGTTCGTTGTAGATCGCAGTCAAGACTCCAGCCTGACCACCCAAACCGGCAGCAGTGAAGGAAGGAACAGTATCAGGAAGCGCACGGTCTCTTACGGAGTTAACTAAAGCAACTGCTGCGTCGAGATTGCCCAATTGAGCATTGGCTTCAGCAGCGTTCAGCACCACTTCAGAGTATCTCAGGATCGGGTTAGGATCCGTACGGGTTACGTAATCGAGGTATTTGGAAGTATAGATTCCGGCTCCATTTCTTGCAGTAAGAGTAGTTCTTCTGGTATCTTCTGCATGCCAGAAGTCAGCTCTCCAGATCAGTGGAGAGATCTTTACCAGACCACGCCCACCGTCAGCCGGGTTACCATACATCGCCGCAAGCGCACCGTTAGTATTAGGGTTAGAACCTTCTGAGTTGATGAAAGAGAAGATGTTATCAGTAGAAGTGCCGCCTCTGAACGGTGTCGAAGGATTGGCAGTCACATCATAGCCAGCTTCAAGCTTAGCCGCTTCGGTCAAGACGCCGGCCCAGTCCTGCATATGCAGCTTGATTCTGGATTTCAGTGCGATGGCAGCACCTTTATTTGCACGGTCAGGTGTACCGGCCGGCAATTTCAGCTCCGCTTCGTCCAGGTCAGTAAGAAGTTGGGTATACCCCTCGCCTACTGTACCTCTTCCTACAGCCTCACCAGCCGGAACCTTGGATACGTCATTGATAGCAAACGTTCTGTAAGGGACTCCTGGAGCATCGGGATCGTCAGAATAAGGCCGGGCAAAGTGGATCAACAGTTCATGATGCGCAAGTGCTCTCAAGAACAGCATCTCTCCCCTGTATACATCAGCATCCGCCTGCTCAAGAACTCCAGCTTCAACCGCACCAGGCAGCGCCTCTAGCACGATATTGACACGGTTTAGCATACGGTAGGTAGCAATCCACATCCCGTTGTTGTTCGCCGACTGTGGATTGTACGCGTTGGTGTAGGTGATTTCGTAGAAAGCCTGGTCATTGTACATGTCCTCGCCTCTCATATCCCCCTGCTCCACGTTGGCCGCGCCGAACGGATAGCCTCGATCCGCAGCTCCGTTATAAAAGCCTCTCTGAGCAGATTCATATACACCCAGGACAGCCGACTCGACCCGCTCAGCTGTTGCAAATGCTTCCGCATCTGGGATCAGGTTGGCTGGCGTCAGTTCAGTGACTTCGCAAGAGCTAGTCACACCCACCAATGCCAATCCGGCAAGGGCAAGTTTGATATTATTTATAGAAAACTTTGTCATGTTAATGCTTCGTTTAGGAGGTTTAAGTTAGAACCCAACGTTAAGACCCAAGGTATAGGTACGGATCACCGGAGCAACGTTCCAGTCTACACCAAACTGTGTCTGACCACCATACTGGTTTGCTTCCGGATCCAATCCGGAGTAGCTGGTAAACGTGAACGGATTCTGTACCTGAGCAAAGAATCTCGCATTGGTGATCGCTCCGTTGAATGCGGATGTCAGTGCAGCGGATGGGATTGTATAACCCAGCACGATATTCTGGATTCTTACAAAGTCGCCTTTTTCCACGAATCTGCTGTTGGAAGCAGAAGTCATCCAAGTATTAGTGTCTCTGCCGGAATACAGTCTAGGCACGTCTGTAACCTGTCCACCTTCAGTCCACCTGTTCAGGATAGAAGCATGGTTGTTGGAGAAACCAAGGCCGAGCAAGCCCCTTACTGACTCGTTCATGATGTAGTTGCCCCCTGAGAATCTGGTAAAGATCTCAGCATCCCAGTTGCCAAATTTGAAGGTGTTGCTCCACCCGCCCTGCCACTTAGGAAGGGTATTGCCAAGGAAGAACTGGGTTGGGGATGTTCCTGCTACAGCCACATTCGAAGGATCATTCGGATCGAATGCTCTCCAAGAAGACGAGCCCTGCAGCTGCACGATATTTTCGCCGCTATAGTACATAGCGTTACCGTTAGCTGGGTTTACGCCCGCCCATTTGAAGCCGTAGAGCTGGCCGATTGGCCCGTCCTTTACAGTTCTATTGTAGGTGTTGATCAAAGGTTGATTCAGCTCCGTTACCTCATTGTTCAGGAAGGTGATGTTGAAGTCAGTGTCCCAAGAGAACTTGCCCCGGTTGATGATATTGGAGAACGCTCTGAATTCAAAACCGGTGTTAGTCATCGCTCCGATGTTTTGGTTGATACTGTTACCAGGAATACCCAATGAAGGAGCCGTAGGGGCCGCCAAGATCAAACCATCCACGTTGTTGGAGAAGTAGTCGGCAGACACTGTTACCTTACCGATAGTCATGTCAAAACCTACGTTAAATTTCTTGGAAGTTTCCCACTGAAGCGCAGCATTTGCAACTCGTGAATAACCAATACCGGCTCCAGCTCCACCCAATACTGGGGAGAATCCACCGAATGCCGCAAATGATCCCAAATTGGTATTGCCCACTTCCGCGTAGGATGCTCTAATCTTCAGATCAGAGATCAATTCAGAATTAAAGAATCCCTCGTCAGAAAGTCTCCATCCCACTGATCCACCAAAGAAAGTTCCTCTTTTATTGTCAGCCACCAGATCAGAGATCCCATCGTTACGGACGGTGAAAGAGGCCAGATACCTGCCATTGAAGCTATAGTTCAATCGACCGAAGTAGGAGTCGAATCCACGCTCTGAATAGCTACCGCTGGAGAACTGATTGTTGTAGGATCCTGTGATCAGGTTCTGCTGCGCATAGAAGTTGTCAGAGATGTCTGTACCGGAACCTGAGAAACCGTAGTAGGTGGCCAGCTGATACTCCATACCTGCAGTCACGTTGATGTTATGCGCATCAGCTATTACAGTCTGATAGTTCAGCGTATTCTGCCAATTCCACATCATGGCTGGGTTGTAGGCCATGTACACATACCCGTTGTTGCCACGTCCGTCGCCATGTCTTTTGTCCCAAGTCTGCAAGTCATCTGCCAAGGTCAAATCCACGCCGATTTGGGATCTTGCAGTCAAACCCTGGATGATATCCACCTCTCCGTACGCTGATCCGAGGATCCTGTGTGCTCTTGCACGGAAAATGTTATTGTCCAACACAAATGCGATGTTTGGAATGTTGTTGTCTGGACCGGACAGGTTATTGCCCCATCCTGTGGTAGAGCCGTCTGGCTGCACGTTGTATCCGTCAAAGGCCGTGTTCGCAGGGTCGTAGATCTCCACGTTAGGCAATGCGCGGGTGGCATTGTAGATTGCTCCTGAGAGGGAGTTGGCACCGTTGTTCAGACCGTTGATTTGGGTCAGCGAGTAGGAGAGGGAAACACCCAGTCTCACGGCTTTGGAGATGCTGTGGTCTACATTGGCACGGAAAGAATATCTGCTCAGGTCGTTAGCCACGATCGCAGACTCCTGATCGGTAAAACCTAAAGAGAAGAAATACTTAGTCGCCTCAGAACCACCCGCAATAGACAGGTTGTGCTGCTGGGTAAAGCCGTTTCTCAATACGGCGTCTTGCCAATCCGTATTGACTCCCGGTCTGGCATTTCCAGTTGCACCCGGAGTAACATTGGATACTTTCTCATTAGCGATCTCCACAAATTCGTCGCCTGAAAGAAGGTCGAAACGATTTACCGCCTGGTTCATACCCATGGCGGTGTTGAAGCTTACTTTAGCCTTACCTGTAGCACCTCTTTTGGTTGTGATCAGGATCACACCGTTAGCAGCTCTGGAACCGTAGATCGCAGTGGCAGAACCATCCTTCAACACCTCATAAGACTGGATGTCAGAAGGGTTGATGTTGGCCAATGGATTGGAGGAGATTACCGCGGACCGATCGGAATCAACCACTGGTACACCGTCAATCACGATCAACGGGCCAGCTCCTTGGGTGAGGGAGTTGACACCGCGAATACGGATGATAGGGGCGGTACCGAGAACTCCACTTGGAGTGGTGATCTGCACACCCGGTGCACGGCCTGCCAATTGTGATTCAAATGAAGGTGTCACCAGGTTTTCGATGTCGGCACTGTTGATAGAGGTCACCGATCCGGTGATTTCTCTTCTTTCTTGCGTGCCGTAGCCAGTTACGACTACCTCATTCAGGGTTTTCACATCCGTGTCCATCACTACATCGATCACAGAATTGGATCCGATGGGCATCTCCTTGGTCAGGTAACCCACAAAGCTGAACACAAGAGTTGCGGCATTGTCCGGCACAGAGATCGAATAGCCCCCGTCTAGGTTGGTGATGGTACCTTGGGTGGTTCCTTTAACCACTACGCTGGCTCCCGGGACACCTTCTGGCTCTTCGGCTGAGGTGACCCTACCAGTGATCGTCTTAGTCTGCGCGAGTACTGACACCAAAGTCAGGAAACTCAAAGCAAAGCCTAATAAAACTTTCTTCATAGGTTGTTGTTTTAGATTTTTTAACATTCAGGAAGCTAATATCACATGTTATAATCCATCTAAACAAATATTGAAAAGCACCTATCTCGAAATAGATATAGAATTATATTTTGAATATGCCATTTACGGCAAATATTACTAACATCTCTGCACTAAACCCGTGGCAAAGTTCTACAAAATGAGGGCAATCAACACAACAGCGAAATAATATTTTTTTAGGTAAAAAAACACTTCAATTTAATTTTGAGTTTTATCATTCTTCAAAGTACAACTCTATGGATTCGGAGATAACAGTAAAATAATATTTGGATAATATCTCAGACCTATCCATCAAACAATAGATAATTTCGATTTGACGAAAATCAAAAGCTACTACATCGAAATGAAAATACAATGAACGGTCTTTTTTCCAAATTTTCTAAAAGTTGACTTTTTTTTATCAAATCTTCATTTCTGGGCTTGAATTAGTCCAAAAATCAATTTTTTGACAAAAACGTCACTAAAATCCAATACCAATTCACCCGCCTTACTCTTAAATTAAAAAACTTCCGCTTTCCCAGGGAAAGTCTTGGATCGTTCATCGTCCCTGGAAAAAGCAAAACCCCGGCGTTAGTATCGCCGAGGTTTCACATCTATCAATAAAGTTTGCTTTATATTGGAACCGGCCTATTTTCCGGACTAGGCATCGCTATCAATCGACATTCCACCATAGCGGGGTGTCAGAACTATCACCACCTATGGCCGCGGACGCAGCATTTTTATTGGCTCCGTTCAGGGTTGATTCATTTACGGGATAGATCAATCTTTGTGGAACAACCAGTCCCTCAACAGGAGGCAACAAGGTCGGTGCATCTAACCTTCTCCATTCCAACCAGGCGTCATACCCTCTGTTGTACAGGGCAATCCATTTTTGGGTGCCAATTTTATCTTTCCAGTCCCCACCTGCACTACTGTAGGCCACGGATGGCTGACTCAAATAAGCATCCGCTTCGGCAGAAGTTCCTCCCCAATACACGATGGAAGCTGTAATAGCCTCATTGTAGTGATCTTCAATAGTTCCTCCTACAGCAAACCCTCTTTCCAGAGCTTCTGCAAGTAGGAAACTTACCTCAGAATAATCCAGTAACACTGCTTTGTTGTCAGGAGCGGCGACTTTGGCACTCACGGTAGAAAAGTCTGGATAACTGTTGGTATAACCGTATATACCCCCAACATACTCACCATTCACCTGAGTGAAGAACTGCTCTCTTCTTGGATCCTCCAGGTCATTCATGACGTCTACCAAGGTATTCGCAGCTACGTAATCTTCCCGCGTACTATATACGCCGGTTACAGCATTGGACACCGGATTGTTGTTTGGCTGGGCAACTAAATACTGGAAAATGGCATTGTCCGCATTGCTTGTAAACACGTTGGGAGCAGCTGCCTCTACGAGTGTCTTAGCCTGTGTAGGATCCACATCTGCAATCACCATAGCCAGTTTCAATTTCAGAGAATTTCCAAACTTTACCCATTTTTCCATATCTCCTTTATACAGCAGATCTCCTCCCTCATAGCCTTCGGCTGTGGAGTTGATCAAGCTCAGTGCGTTGTTCAGGCGCACAAGGATTGCATTGTAAGTAGTCTGCGCATCATCGTATACCGGCAGGGAATTCTCTGGGTCGAGCGCCTGGGAGTAAGGAACATCGCCAAAAGTATTTAACAGAACAGACCATGCATACACTTCCATGATTTCGATCTGAGCCAATTGATTGTTCTTGACACTCTCAATAGTCGCAGTATTCTCCATGACCAGTCTCTTGGATTCCTTAAGATCCGACAGGACATCGCGATAGAGACTTTGCCACATAGACTGTGGAATAGTCCTGGAGGTCATATTATAGCGTGGCTCATCCAGATACGTGGTTGCAGTCCAATGCTGCACATAGAAGCGATAGTTGTTTGAATTGACACTCGCAGAGGTCAAAGCATCTGTCAGATTCTTGACAGCATTGGTAAACAGCGTCTCACTGGGCACTGCAGCTGCATTTTTTTGACTCACATTATAATCATCCAAGCTGTCAACGCAGGACGTTGCTACTAACATGGATGAACACAATAGACTTAAAATTATCTTTTTCATTTCTGTAATTTTAGAAATTCAATTTTACGTTAAAACCATAGTTTCTCATGGCCGGATAGGCACCACTCTGGTAACCTCTCGCAGAGTTTCCATTGCCCAAACCTTCTTCAGGGTCAGAATACTCCATGTTCTTATGGATGATCCACAAGTTGCGTCCTACCAACTGCAAGTCGATCTTTTTGATCGCGCTGTTGCTTCCAAAGAGTGAAGACGGCAACGAATAAGAAAGAACCAATTCTCTCAATTTCACATAGCTACCATCGTAGACGTACAAGGATCTTGGAGTACCCACATAGTTATTGGCTGCATAGCCCAAAGGAGTCTGTCCGTCACCATTCTGGTTTTCTGCATAGATGTCG
Source organism: Algoriphagus terrigena DSM 22685 (assembly GCF_000429445.1). Taxonomy (GTDB): domain Bacteria; phylum Bacteroidota; class Bacteroidia; order Cytophagales; family Cyclobacteriaceae; genus Algoriphagus; species Algoriphagus terrigena. The sequence continues at coordinate 12,072 of NZ_AUBW01000038.1, read as the reverse complement.
TTAGGCGTACCATCTTCTTTTACACCAGGCAACAACATTCCCCCACCCTCGGATACTGGAAGTCGGGAAGGATTGCCTAGATCATTCAGGCCGGCAGTCTCAGGATATATCCCGGTGGCATCTCCGTACCATCTGTCAAGTGACCATACATCGCCACCTTTACGGATATCAATCAGGAACGAAAGTGATAATCCTCTGTAAGTAAAGGTGTTGTTGATGCCACCCAACCAGTCCGGATTTGGATCTCCAATGATCGCGCTAGGGTCGTCGCCCACCATATAGTAGCCATTCTCATCAACAGTTCTTTGTCCATTAGTATAGACAAAGTCATTGCCACGGATCACACCGTAAGGATGTCCTACTGCCGCGTTGACAGAAACTCCGCCCTGGAAGGACGCCAAAGGCACGTTTTCAACTTTGCTGTCTCCCTCTCCATAAAGACTGATCACCTCGTTTCGGTTACGGGAAAAGTTAAGGCGCATATCCCAGGTGAAATTATTGGTTTGAATCGGAGTCACGTAAGCGCTCACTTCAAAACCCTTATTTTCAACTTCACCTGCGTTGACATATCTGCGGGTATAGCCTGTAGCTGCGGTAATGTCTACAGGCAAGATTTGATCAACGGTATTGGTCTGGTAGACGGTAAAATCAAATCCAAACAAGCTGTTGAAAAAATCCATTTCCAATCCAGCTTCATAACTTTTCTGTCTTTCCGGCTTCAAGCTGGAGTTGTTCTTAGTACTTGGAAGTGAGAAAAGCGGAACCGAACCAAAAGCAGTTGGCTTGTCATAGATATCATATACGCTCAAAGGAGCGGCATCATTACCTACTTCAGCATAATTGGCCCTGATCTTACCCGCAGAGATCCATGATACATTTTTTAGAGCATCATTGAGTACGTAGTTCAAACCCGCAGCAGGGTAGAAGTAGGTATTGTCACCTTCCGGTAAAGTAGTGGACTTATCCTGGCGTGCAGACAATTCCAAGAACAGCTTCTCTTTATACCCAAAGTTGGCATTGGCATAGATACCATCTACACCCCTACGGGAATATCCTTCAACTGGTGGGGTCATTGGGTTGACCGTATTGGACAGGGAATAAAGTCTTGGAACGACAAGTCCACCGTTAGTGCTCGCATCAATGGAGCTGGTTTCTTCTCTACGAATATTTCCGCCCAACAAACCATTGAAACTCAAATCTTCGGAGATATCCTTGTCGAAGTTCAACATCAAATCATAGTTGGACTCTTTAAAATCCCTATTGTATCTTGAATAAAACGGCACACCCGCACTGCCTACTGCCAGTCGTTCCTCCTGCATATCAGTGGTAGCATTCAACGTCGCTCTACCCATGACGCTCATCCAGTCGGTAAGCTCATAGTTGAGCATGACATACCCATAGATATTGTCTCTGGCATCATTAGAATAGTTTTCGTAGCGAGACCAATAAATGTTATCGGAATAGATAGGTCCGGTATTGGCGCCGTTCCAGTTCCAGGTTTCGTTTTGTCTATTTCTGAAGTAAGCAGACTCTTGTTCTCTGACATCCACGTTGGTCTGCCACCATTGTCTGAATTGCTGGTTAGGGTTCGTACCATTGTATCCAACACCATATCTACCAATACCTTCAGTTCGCGTGTAGTTGGCCGACGCACTTACCGTCAGCTTCTCTGTAGCATTGTAGGCAGCAGAGAAGTTGATCATGTTCTTATCAATGGTACTGTTTGGCAGGTTGCCTTTGATATCGTTTCGAGTATAGCCCAAGTTAAATGTGGTCTCATCTCCGCCACCGCTAATAGTGATACTTTGATTGGAATTCAGCCCTGTCTCATAGTAAGCGCTGGGATCATTTTCTGCAGCGACCCAGGCCTTGGTCTTTCCAAAGTTGGGAGAGGTAGGATCGATTGCATCCCAGTGATAAACCTGCAAGTTTGGATCAAATGCAGGCCCATAGGACGCATCATCCTGAAACCGCACGACCGGAGCCTCTCCACTTCCAAGATCCTGGGAAGCACGGAATGACTGAATGTAACCAGCGCCGTACTCCTTTTGGTATTCTACGAAAGTGGACTTGTCCATGCTACTCCAGATCACACCAGAATTGATGTCGATACTCATGCTGTTCTTCTTACCTTTCTTGGTTGTGATCATGATCACGCCGTTTGCGGCACGAGAGCCATATAGTGCAGTCGCCGCAGCACCTTTCAGCACGTTTATGGATTCGATATTATCAGGGTTGATATCCGAGGCAGTATTACCAAAGTCCACAGCGGAAGGGCTGTTATTGGCATTGCTTACGGGCACTCCATCGATCACGAAGAGAGCCTGGTTGTTACCTGAAATAGAGGAATAACCACGAATTACCACGTTCGTAGATCCACCCATCGTATTGTTGGATCGGATATCCAAACCGGCAACTTTACCGGAAAGCGTGGATACAAAATCCGCAGATCTTGTCCGAGAAACCTGATCCCCTTGAACCTGCTGGGCAGAATAGGCGAGCTCATTTTTATTTCTCTCAATACCCATCGCAGTTACAACTACTTCGGATAGTTCCGAGGCATCGAACTCCAATACAACATCAATTACTGACTGACCGTTTACCGGAATTTCCTGAGTAGCCATGCCAATAAATGAGAACACCAACACTGTCCCGCCTTCGGGGATAGTCAGGGAGTACCTGCCTTCAAGGTCTGTGGCAGCACCTACGCTAGTACCTTTGACTAATACAGTGGCACCAGGAACTGGTTCACCATCCTCAGCCGAAGTTACTATTCCGGATACGTTACGCCCCTGTGCAAATGCCATGGCACTTGCAAGAAACAGCGTAAGCCCTAGGAGTAAAATTTTGTTCATAAGGGTTTTTAATTTGGTTTTATATGAAATTCTGCATTTCAATATAAGATTTTTCTATGGCAGGAAAAAAACTCAAAAACAGCAGCCGTTTGAAAGAAATAAATATTATATTTTGCAATTGGCCCATTTTAACAAATTTTAAATATTTATAAAAGAAAATAAGGGGACGTATGGATAAAAAAATCGGCTTCAACGGAAAAGTGAAGAACAAAATTCTATCTTATGAGAAATAGCTTTGTCTAAATTCGGACTATTAAAAAAGTCCAGTTTTTTTTTTAAACGATTCAGTCTTGATGTTAAAATAATATTTTGTTAACACTATATATTTCGCTCCTAATCAATCGAATCTTCTGAGGAAGTAAAAATCAGCGAATATGAAATCGAAAGGATTCTATAAGCAACTGGAAATTTTCAAAATTTCTTAAAACTCCACATTTTTTGATAAATCTTCATTTTTTTCATGTCAATCGGACGAAAAATTGAAACGTCATTAAAATCCATCTCCGAAGGAACCATGCTTTGCAAAATCCGCATAGCGTCTTGTTGTAGATTCGGTCTCTACTTATATAGTTTACCCTCTTGTCAACAGAACAGTCTTAGTTAGTCCTCTTTCCGTCAAGCGGCAATTATTAAGATCAAATATCTCACTGTTAAATATTCATACAACATTAACTACATGACGAATTTCACATTTTATACTATAAAAAAAAACAGATGGAAGATTGTCACCTCAAAAACAAACAAGTCAGAATATATATATTAAAACATCAGCCTTTCCATTATAACTATTGCGAGAACATCAGTATACCGGACGAACTCCCAGCCCCTAGCAGACTCTACCATAGAGGGACTGACTGGACTTGGCAAGTCTAGTAAGTTTCCTGTCAGCCTGCTGATACCGAACCTTCACCTGAAGAATCGGTAGGAGAAAGAGGATTAATTTCCGTTTCGACCTCCAACACCACCGTAAGTACCGTTCGGCATACGGTGACTCCTTAGGTTTTGATCCTAACCTTTTGGTATTGGGCAAATAAGGAGACTAAACCGCGTGCTGGAGTGTTTCTGTGGTGATGGTCCTAGCAAGGATAAAGTTGTTAACTAGTGCTAATAGCCCTTCCTCGAGTTCGCCCAGTCCGCGTTTTGGATTTACCTATCCTAGTCTGATCAGATTCGAAAGTTTGGTCCCTATTCATTTCAATTGTTTCGAGATCAGCACCATAAGTCGTCATCTGTACCACTCGTTAACTTTGGTGAACATTTTTTGCATATTTGACAGGTGGAAGTAATTCACCCAGCCGCCAATGAATTGGCGGAATGTGTCCTTCCTGCGTTCGTTACCCACCCGTTGCTGCGTGAGTCAGCTCTTTGATGCGGACTTTCATTCTCAACACCTTTGGGGTGCACCCCCAAAACACCCTTCTCCTTTCGTTTTGTAAAACGAGTAGCCAGGGAATTCACCTTGCTGATCGGCGCTACCTGGCTCCTACCAGACCTTTTTGTTCCACGTTCGTACTGCGACGGACTGATCCCAACTAGGACGACGGTAACTCGTCGGAAGAAAAGCGTAGGGAGCGATGTAATATCCAGACTCCATCGATTCGCTTAAGGAGCGTCAGCTCAGCCGCATAATATACTGTCGTAAAACTCTCCTGCTTGACAAATGCCAAGGCATCCGAAAAATGATTGGCTTTCAGATCTTTGAATGCAACCGTGAGATGGGGATGATAATTACGATCACTCAATTCCTGAGTCAGATGCAACCGCTCTTTGCAAAACTTCGTCAATCCCCGCTGGCAGCTTCGCAGAATCTCAGAATCTTCGATAGCGAGGTAGATCACCCGATTTCCGAAGGTCCCGACGCCGTCGATCTTCACGCGGAATGCTTCCTGGCCTTTTAAATGCTCCTGTAGATTCGCCACCAACACATCTTCCTTGGCTTCGTTGTAGCTGAACGGCATCTTGAGCGTAATATGGGGAGGCGACTTGAGCGCATATTTGATTCCAAACTGATCCCGAAGGGCGATCTTGATCTTATGGGCTTTGTCCAAAATCTCTGCGGGTGGCACCAGCGCCAAAAAATACTTCTGCATTACTTTCATATGATTATAATTTGTCTTTTAAAAGGCCATATGGAATGCCCTACGATAATCATCCCCCTGTGAGAGCGTTCATCCTGGGCATTTCATATCCTTCAAGTTATTCTATTATAGTTACCCCGTCCGTTAGAGCTTTCCCGATTTGGCAATTCATGTATTATAATTATTTTGAACAAACACATAGCCCGTCCCGACTTTTCGTCGGAAGAATCCGGCGTGGTTGATCATCGTCTCACAGTCTTTCGCGCGGATCATGCCGGATTTCATCCCGTAAACCTACCTTGAAAACAATCCCAAACCTCCTTTTAAAAAATCTGTTCGATTTACTCGATCAATCTTTTAACTTAAGGCTAAATAAAACCTCATACCATGAAATTCTTTTCTAAAGCCATGATTGGCCTGGATCTCACAGAAATGGACGATATCCTGATCAAAAAGACGGCTGTTTTTATTAAGTTTCTAGGGATCGAAAAGTGCTACTTCCTTCATGTTGCCAAAAACCTGGAGGTTCCCAAAGAGATCCTCGATCAATATCCCAATCTGGTCTCTCCGACAGATGAGTCAATTGAGATGATCGTGAAGAATAAGCTCAAAGAATTCAATTTTCCCGAGGATATAGAAACCGAAGTATTTGTCGAAGAGGGAGGTCACCCGCTCGACACGTTTCTCCGGTGGGCAAAACTAAAAGACGTCGACCTGATCATTATGGGCCGCAAAGATAACCTCGTCGGCAATGGCGTGTTGGCTGACGGCGTGGCGAAAAAAGCCCCCTGCTCGATCCTGCTGGTGCAGGAGCTGCGTCCGATCAAGTTTCCCAAGAAAATCCTCATCCCGACCGACTTTTCGACGCACAATCATATCATCTATGAGTTTGGAGAGTGGATTTCTAAAAAACTGGACGCTGAGCTGGTGCCAATGCATATCTATGAAGTACCGCACGGCTATTCAAAAACGGGGAAGACATTTGAGGAGTTTTCCGAGATCATGAAAGAAAATGCGCAAAATGATTTCAAGAAATTCATCCACAAATACAACCATCCTGACCTCCAGTGCGCCCTGGTGCGCGCGGACGGCAAGAATCCCGGCACGCTGATCCTGGAATATGCACAGGAGATCGATGCGGATATGATCCTGTTGGGTTCCAGGGGACGCACGACTTCCGCCGCGATCCTCCTGGGCAGTACGGCAGAGAAACTTATCCACGTCAACAAGTTTCTGCCGATGTTGATCTTTAAGAAAAAAGGAGAAACGATGGGATTCTTTGACGCGCTCTTTAGGCTTTAAACGGCTTTAGCAGATAAAAACAGGCCTGACCTTTGCCCTCTTGGTTATACCGGAGGGCTTTTTTCTGCAATGCCATTCGCTCTTCCTAAACTCACCACCGCAAAACTTGCAAGCTTCGGTATCGTCAATAAGCGTTGTCTCGGTGGAAAAGCAGCTCGTTGATAGTCTTTAGCATGATGCCCATGTCTAGCAGAAAGGACCAGTTGTTGATATAAAAATAGTCCAGCCGAACCCTTGATCTTATCTGAAAAGAACTTTCAATCTCTCCGCGATAGCCCTTCACCTGAGCCAGCCCAGTGATGCCCGGACGGATCTTGTGACGGGAGTTGTATCGCCCTATTTGGTTTGCAAAGGTCCGGTTCATCGGAATGGTATGGGGCCGTGGGCCCACGATGGACATGTCACCAGTCAGCACATTGAGGAATTGTGGCATCTCGTCCAGCGACGTATTGCGGAGAAAAGCCCCGATCCGCGTCACCCGGGGATCCTTCTTGGTCGCCTGCTTGGTGTCCGCATAATCATTGGGTGTCATCGACCGGAACTTCAGACAATTGAATACTTGATTATTTATGCCATTTCTCTTTTGAACAAAAAACACCGATCCCCGCGACTCTAGTTTGATCAGGACTCCGACCAAAGGGATCAACCAAGAAAGGATAAAAATAGTAACGAAGCCCGCAAATATCAGATCGAAGGCCCTTTTGGCGAAACTGTTGAGCGCACCGTCGAGGGGAATTTCGTTGACATTGATGACGTAGAAATCTCCATATTTTGAGAAGGACAGGTTTTTCTCCAATTGAAGACTCCCTCCTGGAATGAGTTTGACTTTGATGTAGTTTTCATCCGCAAACTCGATGATCTTCTTGACCAAAACTGCTTCCAACTGCTCGTGGACGTAGATGATATCTAAATTCAAACTCGGCGCCAGGTCGAAGAACTCTCCTACGCCGCCCCGCGTCTGAGCACAATCCGACTGATCATCAAAGTAACCCAAGAAATTGATCCCAAAGTCCTTTCTGATTCTGAAGACATCGGCAAGTTTTGGACTGCTGCCGCCTTTGCCCACGATGATCGCATTGCGGTAGTTATTCCCTTTGGCACGGTAGTTCCGGAGCACGAGATGCACCGCCACCCGAAACATTCCCATCAGGAGAGCCATGATCACTCCGAGCCCCGCGATAGGAATCCAGCGGATATTCCCTTGCTGAAGCGGAGTCCACAAGATGGCCGTGCCTATCAAAAACCAAAGAATGGTGACAAGAAGCCTTCGCAGCGTAAACTCATACTCGTCGGTCCGCCCAATTTTATAGTCCTTTCGCAGCGCCGAGATCAGCAGCCAAAAAACAGAAAGCGGAAGAAAAGCGGAAAACTCTCCTCCTTCAAATACTCCCACCCTATGCAAAATCGAAGTGGCGATCAGTATCGAAACAAGGGACGCAAGAAAATCACTGGCCGTAAACAGCCAGGGAAAATACGTGTCAAATCTTCTCTTCATAAAAATAATTCCGGCAGGATTTTCTCATCAGATGCAAAAAGCGTACAAATTTGGGATCAAGCTGAAAGTTTTGCGGCCTAAAATTAAGAAAGAAATCCTGTCGACTGATTACTTTTGAATTTATTTGTATCCCCCAACTGCCTTAAGGCTTCTAATGAGTATTATCAACGATCTTTTTGCACCATCGGACAATCCCAAGTCAATTGGCGCCAAATTCAGAGCAAGACGGCTCAAAAAATTTGAAAAGCTATTTTTCAGAAATTTCAACCCAGAGAAGACCATTCGAATTCTGGATGTAGGAGGGACAGATTACTTCTGGAAGGGCAGTCAGATTCCCAACGTTCCGGGGGTGTGCATCACGCTACTCAACCTCCAACTCGAAAAAACCACGCATCCCCATATCAAGGCCTTGGTGGGAGATGCCACAGCCATGCCGGAATTCGAGGACAAAAAATTTGATCTGGTGTTTTCAAATTCAGTGATCGAGCACGTGTACACCTATGAAAATCAAGCGAAAATGGCAGCAGAAATCCAGCGCGTAGGCAAGCGATACTTCGTCCAGACCCCGAACAGATACTTTCCGGTAGAGGCGCATTATGCACTTCCGTTTGCCCAATACATGCCCAAAAGGCTCCTTTTTTTCCTTCTGACGAAAACCCGCCTGAGCCGTATGACAAAATGGAAGCCTCAGGATGCCCAGCAATACCAGGATGAAATCCGCCTGCTCAACGAAAAGGAAATGAAAACTCTATTTCCGGGTTCCAAGATGCTGAAGGAAAAAACTATGGGAATGATCAAATCCCTAACTGCCCATAATCTACGCTAATCGGCAAATTGAAGTCGGACGAGGTTGGCGTAGAATCCCGCCTCGTTCTCCAGCAGCTCCTTGTGGCTGCCCTCCTCGATGATCTTGCCTTCACTGAGCGCGTAGATTCGATCCACCTTGCGTATTGTAGAGAGCCGATGTGCGATGATCAGGGTTGTTCTTCCTTTCATCAATTCATCTAACGCCTGCTGCACCAACGACTCCGATTCGGCATCGAGAGAGGAAGTAGCCTCATCGAGGATGAGAATCGCAGGATCCTTCAATATCGCCCGGGCAATTGCGACGCGTTGGCGCTGCCCACCGGACAGCTTCACGCCCCGCTCTCCCACCAGCGTGTCCATGCCATCAGGAAATCGGGAAATAAACTGCCAGGCGTTGGCCTTTTGTGCCGCCGTGATGATCTCCTCCTCGCTGGCGTCCGGCTTGGCGTAGCGAATATTCTCCCGGATAGATCCACCAAAAAGCAGCACTTCCTGAGGTACGATGCCGATTTTGCTTCGCAAAGTCTTCAGATCCCAGTCTTTCACATCCCGGCCATCTACCAGCACGGCTCCCTTTTCCACCTCGTAAAAGCGCAATAAAAGCTGGATGATGGTTGACTTCCCCGCGCCGGAGTGGCCCGCAAGGGCGACCTTTTCCCCGGATTGAACCTGAAAAGAAACATTTTTTAAAACCTCCACCTCAGGCCGCGTCGGATAGCTAAATCCAACCTGGTTGAATTCAATCTTGCCCTCAAACTTCTCCGTACTGACACCGGAGCTCGATTCGGCCTCCTCGTCCAAAATCTCGAGCACCCGCTCGGAGCTGCCGATCGCCTTTTGCACATTGCTGTAGATATCTCCCAATCCCGCGATGGATCCACCGATGAAGGTTGTATACAGCACAAAGGAAACCAGCTCTCCCACACTCATACTTCCCTCGGCTACCAAGCTGGCGCCGTACCACATCACAGCCACGATTCCGCCGAAAAGCGCAAAGATGATAAAGGAAATAAATGCTCCCCGGTACTTCGCGGTGGTCAAAGCCACCCCAACTACCGAGCTCAGACCTTTTCCATAGCGGGAAGTCTCGTACGCTTCTCCCACAAATGACTTGACGGTGCTGATCGATTGGAGCGTTTCCTCCACGATGACATTGGCCGCGGCGAGCTCGTCCTGGGTCTTCTTCGAAAGATTCCGGATGAATCTCCCAAAAACCATCGCAATCAACACCAAAACAGGGAAGGTACCCAGCATGAAGACGGTCAGCTTTGGCGTATTGTAAAGCAAAAATCCAACTCCCGCCACGAGTGTAACCAGCTGGCGGAAAAGCTCCGCCAAGGTAGTTGAGAATGTGTCCTGCAACTGGCTGACGTCTGCGGTAATCCTGCTGATCAACTCCCCCGTTCGTCGCTTATCGAAGAAAGTCATGGGCAGGCGCACTAGCTTCGAATACAACGCCAGGCGGATGTCCCGCATGGACCGCTCCGACACCAAGGCAAAAAGCCAAACCCTGAAAAATGAAAAGATGCTCTGAATCGCCAGGATTGCGATCAAAATCCAGGCGATAGAATTCACGTCACTCACAATCCAGCTCGTCCCCTGTGCAGTATCGATCAGTTTACCGGCGACAAAAGGAAAAGTCAACAAGGTCAGGGAGGAAAACAACAGGAATACAAGCCCTAAGAAAAATGTCCACTTGTATGGCATCAAAAAACTAAAAATCCCGCCTAGTTTGCTCAGATTCTGTTTGTTCAGTTTCCGTTTTTCTTCTGGATCCAGGGCGGTCCCTCTTTGTTTAGCCATTGTAGTCTGTAGTGAATAGTCGGCAAAAGTAGGGCTTTACCAAGAGAAATGACAGGGAAAAGTAGGATGAAGTGAAAGAGGGCAAATTCGTAAGCGATGACTGGCATCGCTTGAAAGAAGTCCAAACTATACCAGTCAAAAATAGCCCGATAGGGGTCTAAAAGCTGTCTACGAAATAAAAATGAGCGCCCGTGACCAAAAAAATCTCAGTCATTTTGGACAAGCAACCAGACCGGAAGAATACAGCGGGTAATGATCAGGCGTCACGCAACAAGTCCATCGCAAGCCGTTCTCCCAAGGCCGCGGAATGCTTGAACCCGTGCCCCGAACAGGCCGAAACCATCAACACATGCTCCATCTCATCCAGACGCCTAATTACAAATCGGGCGTCCGCCGTGACCGTATAAAAGCAAACCGCCGATTTGACGAAATTCCGACGCAGACCGCAGACTCTGCCTGCGATCTTCTCCTCCCAAAACTGCTCCTGTTCCTCCTTCGTGACGGTTCTGTCAAGGAAATCCGGATGAGGGACCTCGACAAATGACTCTGTCGCCAGCTTGACCGTCTTGCCATCCAGTGATGGAAACCCATAGATGAAATCCTCAGCCTTGGGGCCAAATCCCCACATCCAAACCGGATACTTAGTCCAGTCTGTAAAACCGGAGTCGACCTCCAACCAATGAAGGATTTGGCGACAGATCTTGAAATTTGGCTTTTCCTCTTTCCCCAAAAAATCCTTGACCCATCCGCCGGCACTGAGCAGCACCCTGTCGGCCAATATTTCTCCATCTTTCATCCGGATCAGGATGGAGTCGCCTTCTTTGCGCAGCTCCTCCACCGCAGCGTTCACCCGGATCTCGGCACCGTTTTTCCTGGCTAAATCCAGCTGCGTCGCGATAGCCAGTTCGGGCCGGAGAAATCCCGCCTCGTCCTCCAGATATACTTTTCCGGAGGATTCTAGTTGAAAAGCCGGAAACCGGGATTTCAAGGTCTTCGCATCCAGACTGGTGTGGGAGATCCGCTGGTTTTTTGCAAAGGAAACGGTGCTGTCCCAGAAGCCCTCGCCTCCGTGTTTTCCCCAAGCTTGAACACCCGAGTCCATCAAAATTCCGGATGTCGTGGTCATTATCTTCGCGCCTGATTCCAGCTCCAGCTCACGCCAGATCTCATGGGAGCGTTTTGCCAGGGCGACATAGTCCTCGCCCTCTCCAACAGCTAGCCGGGTAATCCGGGTTTCGCCGTGACTCGATCCCAAGGTGTGTGGCGGCTCAAAGCGATCGATTCCCAGGATTTTCTTCCCACTTTTGCTCAATTGATAAAGCGTCGCGCTTCCGACAGCCCCAAGGCCAATCACCACGATCTCATATTTCCCAGACGGATAGGTCATAGGCACAAGATACTCCACCCATAAAACTTATATGAATTAGGGAAATTCACCCACAGCCATGAAAGTCGTAAAAGGAGTTACCACAACTTATTTACGATATGGACATGATAGAATTTCCCCAACTCATTGAACGAGGCTGCGGCCTTGATGTTCATCGCGACACGGTAGTTGCCACCGTTTCAGGAAAAGATCTGCCAGAGCAGACGTTAACCTTTGCCACCCATACCCAGGATCTGGAGAAGCTGATCGGTTGGCTTCAAAACCAAGGAGTAACCCATGTTGCTATGGAAAGCACAGGCGTTTATTGGAAACCTGTGTATTATGTTCTGGAAGGATATTTTGAAC
>NZ_AUBW01000037.1 GCF_000429445.1 Algoriphagus terrigena DSM 22685 | reverse complement strand
GCATTTACGACCAAAAGTTCAAAATATCCTTCCAGAACATAATACACAGGTTTCCAATAAACGCCTGTGCTTTCCATAGCAACATGGGTTACTCCTTGGTTTTGAAGCCAACCGATCAGCTTCTCCAGATCCTGGGTATGGGTGGCAAAGGTTAACGTCTGCTCTGGCAGATCTTTTCCTGAAACGGTGGCAACTACCGTGTCGCGATGAACATCAAGGCCGCAGCCTCGTTCAATGAGTTGGGGAAATTCTATCATGTCCATATCGTAAATAAGTTGTGGTAACTCCTTTTACGACTTTCATGGCTGTGGGTGAATTTCCCTAATTCATATAAGTTTTATGTCGTTGGTCTGAAGCGGAAAATCCGCCGAATTCAGGAATTTCAATACACAATTCATCCATGAATATCCCCATTTCGGCCATTCTCCGACTCGTACCGACAATGTAGAAATGTTTAAGTTTGGGTCTTTGTCCTATTGTAAAAACTGGAAAACCGACGCCAGAGGAGCATTTTTTCACCCTGGAGCTTACCCCTTATGTTCTAAGACTTCCATGATAAAAACTGGCACGTTATTGACCTCTTTTCCATGTACAACAAATTCATTTAGCTATGAAAACGAAACCAATGACCTCCCAGAAAAACATGAAGCCTCAACTTCAAACACCAAACAAGTCTAACAAAAGACCAGAAAACAAAGACGATCTTGACAGCAGAGAACGCGAGGAACAACACAGAAAAGGCGACGATGTGACCCATAACAAGAAGGAAAAGCACAACGAACCCAAGAAGCGTAAGTAACTATTATACAATACAATAAATCTCAACCCAATGATCTTTCCACACAGGATGGGCTGAGATTTATTTTATTTTTTTCAGACCAGACCGGCGGCAGCCTCCTCGAAATCCCCATCCGACATCGGATAAGCGAATCATTTTTTTAAAAAGGCCATCTCAAAAAATCTAAGAAAAATTTGCGTAGTCAAATAGCTACATATATATTTGTAGCCAAATGACTTCATAATGAATCTGAGACGAGACGTATTCCAGGCGATCGCTGATCCGACAAGGCGGGCGATCCTGCTGCTAGTCGCTTCGCAAGCCATGACGGCGGGAGCAATTGCAGCCAATTTTGACACGGCAAGACCGACTGTATCCAAGCACCTCCAGGTCCTCACCGAGTGCGAACTGCTGCGGCAGGAGCAACACGGGCGGGAGGTCTACTATCAGCTCCACCCCGAGAAGATGAAAGAAATCGCCGACTTCCTAGAGCCCTTCCGACAGCTGTGGGAGCAGCGATTCAACAAGTTAGAAAACCTCATGAAAAACTTAAAAGACCAATAGCATGGAAGCCAAAACCAAGATAACTGCCAAGGATCAGCAACAGGATCTCGTCATCACCCGGGAGTTTGAGCTTCCGGTAGAGCTGCTCTTCAGAGCCTTTACGGAAGCCAACCTAGTCGAACAGTGGATGGGAACCAAAGTCCTGAAACTGGAAAGCAAACCCCATGGCAGCTACCAGTTTGAGACCTCTTACGACGGAAATGTGGTCTTCCGCGCCAACGGCACCATCCACGAACTGGTCCCCAACAAAGCAATTACCCGGACTTTTGAGATGGAAAACGCACCCATCGGCGTGCAACTGGAGTTTTTGGAATTTGAAAAATCAAGCGACACGAGCAGCAAGCTAACAATGCACATCGTCTATCGCTCCGCGGAGCACCGTGCCGCCCAGCTCAAGTTGCCATTCAAGCAAGGCCTCAACATGGCCCACAACCGATTGGAAGAAATCTTAAGCCAACTGAAATAACATCTACATGGAAAAGCGAAATAAAATCATCTACTGGGTCGCCACGCTCTGGCTTTCACTTGGCATGGTCTCTACTGGAATTGTCCAACTTATCATGATGGACGAAGAGGTTCAAAAAATGACCACACTCGGTTATCCCAAGTATTTTCTGCCCATTATCGGGATTTGGAAGCTGGTGGGCGTAGTGGCTGTCCTCGTCCCCAAGTTTCCTCTGGTCAAAGAGTGGGCCTACGCCGGGTGCTTCTTCCTGATGTCCGGCGCGATCTTCACACACTTAGCCGTCGGCGACACAGCCTCTGAATATTTCGGCCCTACGCTGCTACTGATGCTGACCATTGTCTCCTGGCATTTCAGACCGCAGGACAGGAGAATCAGCTTGGGCGTCTGATGCCGCAATGGATCGTTAATCCCGACCGACATTGACGAGAACCGCCTAGAAGGTCGCGATTTGAAATCGCGACCTCCTATCTCCCGGGATTGTCATTCCATCCAAAACCCTCCGATTTCACCTTTTTTCAGAAACTTGCATCCCGCAGCGATTGGATAGCCCTCGAATTTTGCACAATTTCAGGTCTCAATTTTTCAGGTGATCTATGAAACGAATTGCATTTGGCTTTCTCATCGCGGTGGTCGTGCTTTTGGGGATTTGGTATTTTTTCAACGCAAAGCAGGAGCGCGAAGAACTCCGTTCGAGTTCGGAGCTGATCCAAAAGCAAGTCCTGCAAGTCGGAAAGCTGATCGTCACAGAGGGCTATTATTCCAAGGTTTTTACTTTCAAAAACTCCCAAAGCCTCTTCCTGAATTTCTGGACTTCGGACAAAAAAGCGCTGGTCGTGGTCAATGCAAAAGCCACCGTAGAGTATGATCTCCGACAACTGGAAACCGAAATCGACGCCGAAAACAAAACCCTGATCCTGAAAAAAATCCCGGAGCCTGTCCTCAACATCTATCCGGACATCGAATACTACGACGTGACGCAGGACTACTTCAACTCATTTGAAGCAAAGGACTACAACAAGATCAAAAACTCCGTCACTGCGCAGATCCGAACTCAGATCGAGAAGTCAGACCTGATGGAAAACTCCCGCGAACGCCTGATGGTAGAGCTTACCAATCTCTATGTCCTCACCAAATCCATGGGTTGGACACTGATGTATGAGGAGCAGGTCATCGAAAACCCTGAACAACTGGAGCTACTGAAAAAATAGACCGCTTCCCGGTTTGTTTTCCTTTCTCATCCGCTGGTTATTTTCCTACCTTATCCCGTAATACCGGGAAGCTGAACGGCTTAATCACCTCAAGTCTCCAACAGCAGAAGTAATCAGAACCGACGCAGCCAACGCTGTCCGTTTCTTTCCAGTCACGACGGGAAGTGAATGAATTACCCTAATTTTAAACCATGAACACGTTGAGCATCGAGCAAAGAATCTCCATTCGTGGATTGTTCCGCATCAGCAGGCCCATTAACCTGCTGCTGGTTGCTTTTGCTCAGCTAATGACCGCCTACTTTTTGGTCGAAACAGATACTTCGGGTCTTCCGGTTTTTCAGGATTACAAACTGTTCTTGCTTGTCTTTGCCACTGTCTTGATCACCGCCGCCGGGTACATGATCAACGACTACTATGATGTGAAGATCGACTATGTCAACCGCCCCCACGAGGTGATTGTCGGGAAACGCATCAAGCGACGTGTAGTCATCTTTCTGCATTCACTCCTGAATTTCACCGCGATCGGACTCGGCTACCTCGTCTCTCCCAAGATCGCCGCCGTCAATTTCTTCGCGGCGTTTCTGCTTTGGCTCTACAGCAACCAACTCAAGAGAGAGCCCTTCATCGGCAACCTGACAGTCGCTTTTCTCACGGGTTTTTCGGTCTATCTCGTGGCCTTTTACTATCAAAAATCCGAGCTGTTGGTCCTGACCTATGCGATCTTTGCCTTCTTCCTCAACCTGATCCGGGAGATCATCAAGGACATCGAAGACCGACAGGGCGACCGAAAGCACGGCTGCCGCACCCTTCCCATCGCGATTGGCTTTCGAAAGACCAAGCAGGTGATTTTCCTGATTGCCTTGGGCTTTGTCTGCTCGATCCTGATCGTGACTTTCAAGATCAACAGCCCCGTTCTTTTTGCCTATTTCGGGATTCTAGGGCTTGTCTTTGTCTGGTTTATGTGGAAAATCTACCAGGCTGACCGCAAAAAACACTTTACCCAACTGAGTACCATTGCCAAGGTCCTGATGCTCGTCGGCACGATGAGTATGGCGTTTTTGTGATTTGGGATTTTTGATTTACGATGCAAGTATCTTCGACATTCGTCATTCAGCGTTCGATATTCATTATTTATAAATTTCGAATATCGAACGTCGAATATTGAATTGAAGGTCAATTGACCTTCTTCCATCTATCCCCGATCTTCCCTTCCCAATTAGCAATTCCCTAGCATCTTCCCTATTTTCATGCAAATTTTTCAATGATGCTTGATTCTAAGACCCTGGTAATCAAAATCGGCTCGAATGTCCTTACCCAGTCCAACGGATTGCCCGACTTGGACAGGATGAGTCATCTGGTCATCCAGATTCAAAATCTGATTTCCTCCGGAAAAAAAGTCGTCCTAGTCAGTTCCGGAGCGGTTGCCTTTGGCAGGCAATCCATTCCCTTGCCGGAAAAGCTCAACCCGGTTTTCAAGAAGCAGATATGGGCATCGACCGGCCAGATCCGGCTGATCAATCAGTACCAGCAGTTCTTTGGCAATCTCGGCTTACACGTCGCCCAAATCCTGGTCACGAAGGAAGATTTTCGCGACCGGAAGCATTTTCTCAACATGAAAAACTGTGTCGAGGCGCTTCTTCAGCAGGGCATCTTGCCAATCATCAATGAAAATGACACGGTGACGATCACCGAGTTGATGTTTACCGACAACGACGAACTGGCCAGTCTGACCGCCGCCATGATCAATGCCGATACGCTGATGCTGTTGACTAACGTGGATGGGATCTTCACCGGCAATCCCTCTGATCCAGGCTCCGAACTGGTCGAAAAAGTCGCTGTCTCCATGCCGGAAGTCTCCGACTATATCTCAGCCACCAAGTCGTCCTTTGGCCGCGGCGGCATGCTGACCAAGTACACCATGGCCAAAAAGTCCGCCGATCTGGGCATTCAGGTTATCATCGCCAATGGCAAACGGGATGGAGTCTTGGACGAGTTTCAGGCGAGAACACTTCGCTGTACCTGGTTTGAGCCGCAGAAAGTCAAGAATGCCACCAAGAAATGGCTGGCTCATGGCGCGCAATATTACAAGGGCGAAATCACGGTCAACGAAGGCGCCAAAAACTCACTGTCTACCTCGGTGATCCGGAGCCTTCTGCCAGTCGGCATAACCACAATCACGGGGGAATTTTCAAAGGGCGATATCCTGCTGATCCGCGACGAAAGCGGCCATAAAATCGGCCTTGGCCGGGCAGAATACGCCTCCAAACTTGCGATGGAACGCATGGGAGAAAAAAACCAAAAGCCTCTGATTCACTACGATTACCTCTATCTTTTCGATCATGAATGAGTTCACGCCCCTTTTTGAGCAAGTCCAAAAAAGCAGCAGAAGATTAACTTCAGTCAACAACGACTTGGTTAAACTGATCCTGAATGACTTGGCTACGCTTGCCGAACGGGAAACTGCCTTCCTTTTGGAGGAAAATAAAAAAGACCTTGATCGGATGGAGGTCTCCAATCCGATGTATGACCGATTGTTGCTCACGGAGACTAGAATCGCCGGAATCGCCTCTGAAATCCGCCAGGTAATGCAACTCCCAAGTCCACTGCATCATGTGTTGGAAGAGAAAAAACTGGATAACGGCCTGCTGCTGACCAAGGTCACCGTGCCGCTTGGCGTCATTGGCATCATCTACGAGGCTCGCCCCAATGTCACGTTTGACGTGTTCACGTTGGCGCTCAAGTCCGGCAACGGGCTGGTGCTGAAGGGAGGGTCCGACGCCGACTTTTCCAATCGCGCTATCCTCAGTTTGATCCATCAAGTCTTGGAAAAGCACGGTTTGCCGGTGTCGGCGTTCCAGCTTTTGCCTGCCGACCGCGCCGCTACGAAAGCCCTGCTGGAAGCGGTCGGCTATGTGGATGTGATCATTCCGAGAGGCTCTCAGGGGCTGATCAACTTTGTCCGGGAAAATGCAAAGGTGCCCGTGATCGAAACAGGTGCCGGAATCGTCCATACCTATGTGGACGAATCTGCGAATCTGGCCAAAGCCAAAAAGATCATCCACAATGCCAAAACCCGGCGTCCCAGCGTCTGCAATTCGCTGGACTGTCTGATCATCCACGAAGAGCTGCTGGACGAGTTGGGAGAGTTAGTGCTGCCGCTGATGCTGGACAATGTCAAGATCTTCGCTGATGAAAAAGCCTTTGCCCATCTCCAGCGGCACGAACTCATCCAGAAAGCTGATGAAAGCCATTTTGGCACTGAGTTCCTGAGTCTGAAGATGGCGATCAAGACCGTGAAAAATTTGGACGAAGCGCTGGATCACATTGCCAACTATTCCTCCAAGCATTCGGAGGCGATTGTATCCGAAACTCAGGCCAACATCGACCGGTTTCTTTTGGAAGTCGACGCTGCGGCGGTCTATGCCAATGCATCGACGGCTTTTACCGACGGAAACCAGTTTGGGCTGGGCGCTGAGATCGGCATCAGCACCCAAAAACTCCACGCACGCGGCCCGATGGCTTTGAATGAGCTGACGAGCTACAAGTGGGTGGTGCGGGGTGAGGGGCAGATTCGCGGTTGAAAACCCTGCTCTAAATCCTTTGGATAAAGCTTATCGGGCCCTAGCTGGAAAACTGCCGGCTTTGTCCTACATTCAGAAGTATGAAAACCCTCCTGCTCTACTCCTTGCTGATTTGTTGTGTTTTGAGCGCATGCTCGACTGAGAAAGCTCCTGAATCAGTTGTCATCGAATCCCCGACCCCAGCGGCAGTGATAGATCTGGCTCCGGCTGATTTTGCCGGTAAAAGTGCCCAGGGAATCCTGATCGATGTAAGAACTGCCGCTGAGATCGCACAGGGAAAGATTGATGGTTCACTTGCAATGGATTACCGCCAGGGGGATTTTGAAGCTCAGATCGCCGAACTCCCAAAGGATCGTGAAATCTACCTCTACTGTGCCGTGGGTGGCAGAAGCTCGAAAGCCGGGGATTTGTTGATCGCCCAGGGCTTCACCAAAGTCTATAACCTGCAGGGCGGCTTGACTGCCTGGACAGAAGCAGGTCTTCCGATCACTATGCCGGAATAAAAAAGATCCTTCGAGGTTCTAAAAAAACCTCAAAGGATCTCAAGTCGGTTTCAAGGACTTTGCGGGCCAAACTTTGCTCGGTTTTCTTGCAAAATCCCCCGCCCCCTTTGCAAATGGTTGCTTTTCAAGATCGGATCCTCAAATGAAGAGGGAGTCTCCCCAGCTTGATTCTTGGCTCTTGATTCTTGTCTCTTGTATCTAAATTCTTGATACTTGATACTAGCTACTTTCTACTTGCTACTCAAACAACCACTCTTTTCCCGCTTTCGGCCGATTTCAAGATCGCTTCGACGACACGGATATCCCTCAGGCCTTCTTCACCCGGAACCATCACCGGCTTACCGCCCATGATGTTCGCTGCATCTTGGTCCATCTGATAGACTTGCTCCATGGGTTGCTGGAAAGGAAAATTGATCTCTCCCAGCGGACTCTTGCCTTTATTACCTGCATAAGCGGAAAACGGCTCCATTTCGATCGTACCTTTTTCACAGACTATGTTGAGAAAGTTCACATTTTCGCCAAATGAGGTCTTGATCTTACCGGTCACTCCACCCGGAAACTCCAGCTCAGCTTCTACGATTTCCCCCAGTCCATCCTTGTAGATCTCAGGACGCTCGGTCCAGACTTTGGCAGATTTGACAGCGACCGGCTCCATATTCGAACCCAATCTAGCGCCCTGAATCGCGTATACACCCATGTCATAGATCACGCCACCGCCCATCTCTTTCTTTTGCTTCCAGTGGTCGGTTCGTCCTTCCCGATATCCGGCGGCGCAGTCAAGCGACACTACTTTCCCCAACTTCTCGGCTTTGACGATCTCTTGGTAGGCCTTCGTGTTCGGCTCATGCTGGCATCGGTAGCCAATGGAGAGGCCGACGCCATTTTTCTTGCAGGCATCGATCATCGCTTGGCAATCTTCGGCGGTCACCGCCATGGGCTTTTCACACCAAACCTGCTTTTTGGCAGCGGCAGCCCGCTCCACATACTCCCGGTGCATGGAGGGAGGAAGCACCACATAGATCACATCGATGTCCGGATTGTCTTTGATGGAGTCAAAATTCTCGTAGTTGTAGATGTTTTTGTCGGGGATGTTGAACTTGGCTTTCCAGGTCTCGGCTTTAGCCGGCGTCCCGGTGACGATCCCCGCCAGGTAGCAGTTTTTGGTCAGCTGCAGCGCCGGTGCCAACAGATCCGTGCTGTAATAACCCAGGCCAACGAGGGCGATTCCAAGTTTTTCTTTCTTGACAGGGTTGCCGCTGGCCAGGATAGTGAAGGGTGAAATCATCCCCAATCCAGTGGCAAGTCCAAGGGTTTTGAGAGAGTCGCGTCGTGTAGTCATAGTTTTGATAGGTTAATGGGCGTTTGTTGATAGGTTTTTGAGAATTAATGGTTTCACTGAAATTTCTGAAAATCAAGATAGTCTATTCCGATCCGCTATCAAAAAAGAGTACCTTGAGAATACGTTTTCAATTAATCTATCCCAAAATGAAAAAATTACTATTCCTCATCCTCCTGGCGATCCCGGTATTTTCTTTTGCCCAAACCAAACCCTACCTCACTCTGGCCGATGCCGAACGCATCACCGCTGCAGCCGAAGTCAAAGCCAAAGCTGAAGGCTGGAACGTCGTGATCGCTATCCTGGACGACGGGGGCAACCTGATTTCCCTCAAGCGCATGGACGGCGTGCAGGTCGGCTCGCTCGACGTCGCCCAAGCCAAAGCCAAGACGGCGGTCTATTTCAAGCGGCCCACCAAAGCTTTCGAAGACATGATGAAGGCCGAGGGCGGAGCCAGAATCGCCACACTTCCCAATGCCACAGCTATCGAGGGCGGACTTCCGATCTTCAAGGATGGCATCATCGTGGGAGCCATCGGCGTGTCGGGAGTCACTTCGGCGCAGGACGGGATCATCGCAGACGCGGGAGTAAAAGGCTACTAATGTAAGATTCGATGCAAAAGAGACCTTTAGCGCTGGTTTTTGGCTCCGTTCTCCTCGTAGGCACGCTCGATATCTTGGCCGCCTGCATCCAGTATTATTTGAAGACCGGAAGTGGCCCGGCTCTGGTTTTCAAGTTTATTGCCAGCGGTGTATTTGGGGCCGAAGCCTTTTCCGCCGGAGACAGCATGATTGTCTATGGACTGCTGTTTCATTACTCGATTGCCGTCAGTTTCACCATATTCTTTTTTCTGATCACCACCCTGTTTCCTGCTTTGCTGAAAGCAAAAGTGGTAACCGGAATTGGCTATGGAATCGCGGTTTGGATAGTCATGAACCTGATTGTGGTTCCGATCTCAAACACTCCGAAAGGAGAGTTTGACTGGATCAATGCCGGCATCGGCATGCTGATTCTCATCGTTTGTATCGGCCTGCCGCTTTCTTTTATAGCTGCGAAAGCCAGAAGATGAAGGATCGCAGGTTGCGCTTGGGCAAAGGCCGTAGCATCATCCATCGCTTTTTTCGAAAGAGTGTATGTGCCTCATTTTTTCTGTCTGTCGTTCTGAGCTTGTGTTCCGGACTTCTGTTTGGGCAAAAGCAGATCAGAGGATCCGTGGTAGACGCGAAAAGCAACGCGGGCATTTCCTACGCAAACATCGGGATCATCAACTCCCGGGTAGGCACCATCTCAGACGAAGACGGGACATTCAGCATTGCAATTCCCGAAGAGCATCTGAAGGATTCGCTCACATTTTCTGCCTTGGGCTACGATCTCAAATCCGTCTCTATACAAATCTTGGGAGAAGACAAGCCGTTTATTCTTGCTTTGGCGCCAAGAGAAATTCTCCTCCGGGAAATCACCGTCGCCGCGAAAAAAGAGAAGGTCAAAGTATGGGAACTCGGAAACAGATATGAGAAAGGCGGACTGAATATGAGTTCGGCCGTCGAGGCGACAGCGGGGGCTTCGGTGGCTCTCCTGATCGAAAACAAATATCCCAGTTACCGTGAGGATTTGGCGTATCCCTTCTTTTTGCAAAGCGCAAAACTCAAGATCAATGACAATACAACTGGTCCGTTCAAGATCCGCGTCCGCCTCTATGACGTGGATTCCCTTAGTGGTGCGCCTGGAAACGAATTCTTAGACCGAAGTATCATTCTGGAATCAGACATCAAAAAAGGCTGGTTGGACTTTGACCTTTCCCAGTACAACATCCAGGTGGACGGCCCCTTCTTTCTCGCCTTTGAATGGATCTTGGAGGAAGATGAGCGAGAGGCATTGAAACAGGTCTATCGGCAGTTTGAAGAGCAGTATCCTGAGCGGGTGGTCATGGATTCCACACTCGTCGACGGGAAGATCATTCCGGCTCTCCACTACATCCAATTTCTCCCCGGAAATGCCTTCGGAGTCTCTCTTTTGCCTTTTTCGCTCGAGCACTACACCTGCTATTCCCGATACAACAGCCTTGGACAATGGAACCGGGCAGCGTATATCCTTACTGCCAGAGTGAGTGTGAGAAACTGACCCTGACTTCCGTTTCAAAATCGCTCTTCCGAGCTTCCAAATTTGTGCCCCTATTTCCCTAGCTTTAAGTAAACCTTATCCTCCCCAACACCATGAAACTCGGCGCTTTTTCCATCAGTCTCTCGGTCAAAAATCTACAGGTCTCCAAAGAATTTTATGAGCATCTCGGCTTTTCGGTTTTCGCGGGAAGCGACGAGATGAACTACCTGATCATGAAAAATGAAGACAGTCTGATCGGGCTTTTTCATGAGATGTTTGAGAAAAACATCCTGACCTTCAATCCGGGTTGGGATCAAAACGCCAAAAACCTCGATTCCTTTGACGATGTGCGCAGTATCCAGGCTCATTTGAAATCCAAGGGCATTCCTCTTGCCCAGGAAGCTGCCGACGGCAGCAGCGGACCGGCAAGCATCCTGTTTTTTGATCCGGACGGCAACACCATCCTGATCGATCAGCACCGTTAGACCATTCCTCTTTTCACGTACGGTTGTCTTTCCATTTTCAAATAACAACCGCTTTGCCGGCGGACTTGGACTTGTTTTTTGAGGGTGTGATTTTAAAAAAGAAACGCATTTAAAAAAACGATCCCCCCTCTCATGAAAGCTGCAGTTCGATACGCCTACGGGCCTCCAGAATCCATTCAAGTAGCAGAGATACCTACTCCCGAACCCAAACCGGATGAAGTAAGAGTCCGGGTCATGGCGACGAACGTCAATCGCACTGACATCGGCGTATTGACAGGGAAGCCCTATCTGATGCGGGCATTTGCCGGGTTTCCAAACCCGAAAGTCCCAGTCACGGGGACGGATTTTGCAGGAGTCGTGGATAAGGTCGGGGAAGGGGTGACCGGCTTTAGCGTAGGTGAGCGGGTCTGGGGATTTGCTGACAACGGCTGCGGAACGCACGGGGAGTTTGTCTGCTTTTCCACCCAAAAAGCCATCTTGCCGATTCCGGAAGGCGTCGATTTCGCCACGATAGTAGCCTGCGCCGAGGCCGCCCACTATGCAATCAATTTCCTGAACAAAGTGACCCTGAAACCCGGCGACCAGGTATTAGTCAATGGGGGCACTGGAGCCATCGGCTCGGCCGCTATCCAGTTGCTGAAATCCCGCGACATCCAAGTCACGGCTGTATGTCATGAGATCCACGTGGAAAAAGTGAGGGCCTTGGGAGCCGACCGGGTGATCGCACTGGAAAAAGAAGATTTTACCCAGGAAAAAATCGAATATGACTTTGTCTTCGATGCGGTGGGAAAAAGCCGGTTTTCACTTTGCAAACCCATCTTGAAGCCGGGTGGAATTTACATCTCTTCCGAGCTCGGTCCCAACTGGGAAAACCTGACGCTGGCGCTGACCACCCCGTTTTTCGGAGACAGAAAGGTGATCTTCCCGATTCCGAGTAACCTGCTCGGAAGTATGAAAACGATCCAGGATCTACTCCTTCAGGGAAAATTCAAACCCTTGATCGACCGAACTTACACCTTGGATCAAACCAGGGAAGCTTTTATCTACGTGGCCTCCGGGCAAAAAATCGGCAACGTGATTCTGGATCTATCGGAAAGATAGCCCGCCGTCATCCCCTTCGGGCCGATTTGGCTTTGCCGGTATATTCGAGCCTGAAGATGACCAGAGGAATGGTCACTCCGAGCGTGATAGCCAGCAGGATAAACAGCGTCATAGTTCCGTTGTAAATCGTCTGGTTGACAATCTGACTGTAATCTTCGTCGGGTGTCCGGCTGAGCTCCATCAACCCCAGCATGGCCTTGTAGGCAAAAACGCCTGGTACCAGCGGGATTACTGAAGGAATCGTGATCATCATGGGGATAAACCGTCTCCAATTACCCAAGATAACTCCGGTAAAGCCGATAGTTAAACTTGCCAAGAATGTGGAAAAGACGATGCTGGCACCTACTTCCGGAAGCAACAGTCCAAATTTGACTAAGCCGCCTAAAAACCCAACCAACAAGATCATCCAAAGGCTTTTTTTGGGTGCGTTGAATAGGATTCCAAACCCGAGTGCTGCCAAGCTGCACCAAAAACCCTTGAAAAAAACATCCCAAATCTCCATCAGAACTGGACGTTAAAAAGGTACAAAACAGAAGCCAAGCCCGCCGCAATTCCAAAGGCATGGATCAGGGCATTTACCCCCCGGTCGATGCCGTTAAGGATAAACCCGTCGAGCAAATCTACAAATGCGATAATCAGCGGCACTCCAGGCACCAAATACAAAACACTCGTGGCAAACGCCTGTCCAGGCTGATCCACCACCCCTATTTTCCAACAAAACACAATCGTCAAAGCCGACACCAAGGTGCTCAGATAGGTAATGACATAAGTATTCATTTCCTGTTTTCCCAGTTGCTGCTTGAGAAAGAGTCCACAAAAAGTAGCTAAAAAGGTTATCCCCATCTCCCTGATTCCTCCTCCGAACGTGTAGCAAAATGCCGATCCCGCCAGACTCACTGCCAACAATACCATCCATCTGGGGAAGTGAGCTCTGCTTTGAATCTGGAGCAACTCATCCCTTACCTCCAGCAGGGGCTTTTGATTATTTTCCAGTTCCAAACTCAGACTGCTGATTTCGGAGACAGCCCGGAAATTCACTCCCGGCAAAGAAGGCTTGCTGCGCCCTCCCGAAAAAACATTTGCCCCTTCCCTTTCCCGAATGCTCACCGAAAGGTGCCTGGTACTTAGATCCGCATAGATCCGGTATCCATAGGCAGCAGACACTCTGTTCAGGATCAAACTGACTCTCCTCGTCGGCGCGCCTGAATGGAGCAAGGTCATCCCTATGTTAAGCAGCAGCTTGCCAAGCAAGACGGGATCGTATTGGCTCCTTTCTGATTCCATGCTATCTGATTTCAAGCTAAGATAATTAGTTGCAACTCGATATCCGGCTGTCTGCCACGAAATCCATGTAGGAAAAGTACCAGCCTTGGGAGGCGACCGTGTGACCCCGCTGGAAAAAGAAGAGCCTCCGACCAGAAAACCGTAACCTTGATCCTCAATTTATCGGAAAAATAGTCCCGCCTTCCTCCATCGATAAACTGACAGGCTGGTAGCCACCTTACATTAGCCCCGAAACTATCAACCAAAACTAGCACCTGTCTTAGCTCCTGCTGCATACTGTGCACTGCAACTGCCTACTCTTTTCTCTGCCTACTGCAAACTGCCTCACTGCCTACTGCGACCGCGACTGCCACTGCATACTCTTTGCTGATTTCCCAACCTGCGCACGCAGTCCCCGTTCAGGTATTCTAGCCCGAAATACCCATTCGCCCTTTGAGTCTCCTCCTTTCTTAAGCCTCCAGTGATTCCAATTCTCTTTCGCATCCTGATCTTCCTGATCTTCTTAGGTTTGATTGACTGGTATTCCTACCAAGCTTTCAAGACGCTGTTCCCCACCCAAACCTGGGTTAAGGCCAGTTTCTGGATATTTTCCATCGCCATTTACCTCTTTACCATCTTTGTCTTCCTGACATTCGACCGGGGGAATATTGGATTAAATTTCGGTAGGCTCATGTCCCTTTTAGTCCTTTCCATCCTTCCCAAGCTGATTATCCTGGCCTTCCTTTTTGGGGAAGACGTCTTCCGCTTTTTTGCCGGGATCTTTCAATCCCTGGGTGAAAACCGGCAGGGCGATTTCTTACCCGACCGGAGAAAGTTCATAAGCCAGACGGCCTTGCTCCTCTCCACCATCCCTTTTCTCGGAATCCTGCACGGCGTATTGATCGGCAAGTACCGCTATCGGGTAGTTAGCCACACGCTGGAATTCGACGACCTGCCAGAGGAGTTTGACGGCTTTACCATCACCCAGATCTCCGATATCCACTCCGGAAGCTTTGACAACAAGAAGAAGCTGGAATATGGCATAGACCTGATCAACCAGCAAGAGTCCGATGTCATCCTCTTCACCGGAGACCTGGTCAATAACCAATCCCGAGAGATGGAGCCCTGGATAGAGACATTCAAAAAGCTGAAGGCTCCCATGGGCAAATACTCCATCCTAGGCAACCATGACTATGGCGACTATATCGCTTGGCCGAGCCAGGAAGCCAAGGCGGCAAACATGCAGCGCTTGTTCCAGATCCAGGAAGAACTCGGATTTAAGCTGCTGCGCAACGAAAGCGTCCAACTCCAAAAGCCCGCCCTGAGCGGAGTCGAAGGGGCCGTAGCCAGCATCGACCTGATTGGCGTGGAGAACTGGGGGAAAGGTTTTGCGCAACATGGCGATTTGCCAAAAGCAGCCGCGAACCTAAGCGATCAGAGCTTTAAGATCCTGATGAGCCACGACCCCTCCCACTTTGACGAGGAGGTTAAGTCCTTCTCCCAATTCATCCATCTGACACTCAGCGGCCATACCCACGGGATGCAGTTTGGGATCGAAATCCCCGGATGGATCAAATGGAGCCCCGTCTCCCTCCGCTACCCGAAGTGGGCCGGGCTGTACGAGGAGCTCGGCCGCTACCTGCATGTGAACCGTGGCTTTGGATTTCTGGCCTTCCCCGGCCGGGTAGGCATCTGGCCGGAGATCACGGTGCTGAAGTTGAAGAGGAAGTAGCGCAGGCTAGGATTTGTTCAAACCGTCAAAAAGTCTAAAAAGCTTGTATTCATAATACACGATATCTTGTATTGTCAATACAAGCTTTTATATTTGTATTGATTGATAGGTACTTATATGATACAAATAGGCCTTCTAGCCCAGATAATAGAGGAGCAAGACCAGAACTTTCTCAAAAAACAGCTAATATCCAGAGAAGAAAGTATCCCTATTCAATCCAATCAAATATTGGTGGTGAGTGGGGTGAGACGTTGTGGGAAAAGTATTCTTATACGCAAAAGCCTTCCTTCGTCTGAACCAGGCCTTTATCTGAACTTTGAAGATCCAAGATTAGTGGATTTTGAAGCAGTTGACTTCCCGAAACTTGAACTGCTGAGAGATCAACTGGGTAAAACCTCCATACTCTTGGATGAAGTCCAAAGTGTGGTCGGATGGGAGATCTTTGCCCGTTCACTCCATGAAAAAGGCAAAAAATTATATATCACGGGTTCAAATGCCAGCATGCTTAGCCGTGAACTGGGCACTCGCCTGACGGGACGATATAAGCAAATCGAATTGTTTCCATTCAGCTATACCGAGTTTTTACTGTTCAAAAACTTTTCTCCCGGGGAGGAAAGTTTCGAAACCTACTTCCTAACGGGGGGATTTCCTGAGTTTTTGCAAAATCAGGACCAAGACTACCTAAGGACACTTTTCCGGGACATCCTGACGCGCGATGTGGCTGTGCGAAGAAATATCAGCAATGAGACTTCACTCATTCGGCTGGGGGTATTTCTTTGTTCCAATGTTGGCAAACCGTTCAGCTATTCCCGAATAGGAAGCTTGCTTGAGATCAAATCGGTACGCACGGTGATCGACTACTGTGACTATCTGGAAGAAAGCTACCTGTTTGACTTAATACCGATGTATTCCCCTTCGATCCGAAAGCAACTGGCCAATCCAAAAAAGTCATTCTGCGTGGATCCTGCTTTGGCCTCAGCTAATTCACTTTCCTTCAGCAAGGATTTGGGCAGAAAGCTTGAAAACTATGTTTATCTCCATCTCCGCAGATCTTTTAAGGAAATCCAGTATTTCCAAAATAAGGATTCGGAATGCGATTTTGTGGTCAAGTGGAATGAGGAAATCATCGGGGCCGTACAAGTATGCTGGGAGCTGAACTCTGATAATCTCCAACGGGAAATCAAGGGACTGAAGGCCGCGATGGAAGATACTCAGGCATCCAAAGGATTTTTGCTGACTTGGAATCAGGAGGATTTGCTGGATGGACTAACCGTTATGCCTGTTTGGAAATGGATGATGCAGCCGGCGAAGGATTTCTTTGAAATCGGCTAAGTTCAGTCTTGTCTGTTTCTCATCGCCTCAGTAAAAACGCGGCTATTTCCAACAGCCAGAAACAAAGACGGCACAATCCTCTCTTTGACCATTTCCAACAAAATCTCAAGAGCGGCCTTGACAAGATCGACGAAATCATTAATTTGGTTACAACACCGCCCGTAAGGGATAAAAAAATGGAATTAAAAGACTTTATATCTGAAACAATCAAACAGGTGACAGACGGAATCCTAGAAGGAAGCTCCTACATTAAAGAAAGAAGTAACTCTTCAGAAGGTGTAAGAGACGACTATACAAAAATTGATTTTGATATTGCAATCACATCTAACGAAGAAAATAAAAATGACTTGGGCGGAAAAGTTTCCGTTGTGCAAGTTTTTAGTGCAGGCGCATCAACTTCAAAGTCTGCTTCAACCACAAGTCAGAATAGAATTAAATTTCAAGTTCTGGCACATATAAAAACAAGCTGACTAACTCTTGACAAAAAGAAGAAATTGATAACACTGTATATAATAAACAGGGCGTGGGGTGGGTTGCGAAAGTTCAGTGCTATATAACCTCAAATCGTTGATTTGGCCTTTAATATGAGTAAGATAAAAACAAAACGCAATGTTTTGGCTCATTGTAAATCCAAAAGTGTATCGCTTTCTATTGCCCTAATTGCCATGTACAAAACGTTGGCGGCAAACCTCTTAGAAACCGCGTAAAAAAATCGCCCTATGAATCCCACAACACCTGACAAGCAAAAAGTCCTGGAAACCGAACAGAAACTGCTCGAAGCGATGAAGAAAAGTGACGTTGAAATCCTCGATCAATTGCTTCATGATGACTTACTTTTTGTGCTTCCCTCCGGCGACGTCATTACCAAGCAGATGGATTTGGAAACCCATAAATCCGGAAACTTAACTCTCCAAGAGATCACTTCCTCAATAGATTCCATCAAACAAATTGATGACACCGTCGTCGTTACGTTGTCTTCAAAGATTACGGGAAAAATGCTGGAGCAGAACTTTGAAGGCAATTTCCGTTATATCCGGGTTTGGAAGATGTTTGACGGCGGATTAAAAGTCATCGCCGGAAGCGGTGTGGGAATTTGAGGCTGGCCGCTACGTCCAGAACGCGATAGCCGGTTTAGTTTTTTAGGCGGAAATTGCCAAGTTGAAACCCCGCAAATCTTCGAAACTAATTCTCAAGAAACAGCCTCTGGTGCCAAGCAATCGGTACATTTTGTGTGATCTTTAAAAAAAACACATCGCATCTGAAAATGTGTACCTTTCCGGTCTAAAATCCGCACAATGAACAAAACTGGCCCAATCGTCATTATTGAGGATGATATCGATGACCAAGATATCCTGGCTGAAATCTTTGGAGAACTTAACTACAAAAACAAACTCATCTTCTTTAGCGACAGTGTAAAGGCTTTGGAATATTTGACTGACACAGAGATAGAACCTTTTCTCGTCCTTTCGGATATAAATATGCCCAAGTTAAATGGGATGGAGCTGAGAGAAAAAGTTCACAATAATGAAGATCTAAGATTAAAGTCTATTCCTTATCTATTCTTCTCTACAAGTGCCGAACAAAAACATGTGATCGACGCATATTCAAGGTCTATCCAGGGGTTCTTTGTCAAGCCACACAGCTATGATAAATTAAAAAGTACGATGGTGAAGATTGTAGAATATTGGCAAGAATGCGAGTCGCCAAACTATATTAAAAATGCTCAGCAATAGGCTGGCACCGCCAACTTGTAAGATGTAAAGTTAAACGAACACCCACCCGGCTTTCATCTGACCAGAAAATCCAAGCATAAGCATCGATCTAAAAAATCACCGCATTTCCAGCCTTTCCAGAATTGTTTTGGAAGGGCTTTTTTTGGCTGGAGCATAGCTCTCCGACGTCTCCAACAGGCAAAGGTCCGAGCGGTGTAAGCTCCACTAAAAGTCGGTCATTTGAAAGTTGAATTGAAATTATCACCTTTAAGCGGATATGAAAGCAACGCTCAAAATCTCCATTCTGGCAATCTTACTCGGCTCTGTGGGTTGCAATCAATCATCCAAACAAGGTGATTCAGCAACCTACGCGGATGGCATTTACTTCGGCGGCGACATTATCACTATGGAAGGCGACAGTGCTTCTTATGCTGAAGCAATTGCAGTAAAGGATGGGAAAATAATGTTCGTGGGAAGCAAAGTCGAGGCTGAAAAAATGCAAGGGGACAGTACCGAAATGAATGACCTGAAGGGCAAAACACTCTTTCCGGGATTTATTGACGGCCATGCGCATTTTGGAGGATTTCCACTTCAGGCCATTGGCGCCAAGATTTTACCGCCACCCGATGCTGGTGTTTCTGATATCCCTTCATTGCAGAAGACGCTGAAAGAATGGGCCACTCCGGAAAACATTGCGCTTACCGGATGGATTTTTGGAGCTGGATACGACGAATCGGTACTGGACGAGAAAAGGCATCCCACCAGACAGGAACTGGACCAGGTATCTACTGAATATCCGACAATGATCATACATATCTCCGGGCATTTTTGTGTGATGAACTCAAAAGGGCTGCAAATGATGGGCATTACTGCAAAATCCAAAAACCCTGACGGGGGTGTGATCAGAAGAATGCCGGGATCAGATGAACCCAATGGCGTGCTGGAAGAATTAGCTGCGATACCACTCTACGGAAAAGCCCTTACTCCCAAGACTGACGCAGCCGCAATGAAGTTTGCCGTAGCGGGACAGGACATGGCAATCAGCTACGGATATACCACTGCACAGGAAGGAAGAGCCATGGATGAATCGCTCGCCAAGTTAGCGGAGAATAACTTCTTCAAGATAGATGTGGTGTCCTATGTGGACTATAGCCGTCCGGAAATCCTCAAAACCAAATGGTATAGTAAAGACTATACCAACCACTATAGGATCGCTGGACTGAAACTGACCCTGGACGGATCGCCACAAGGCCGAACAGCATGGCGCACCGTTCCCTATTTACTGCCTCCACCCGGGGAAAAGAAAACCTATCTGGGTTATCCCGCTATTGCAAATGACACAGACGTGACAGCGATCTATAAGATGGCCTTCGAAAACAACTGGCAAATAATTACCCACGGAAATGGCGATGCGGCAATAGATCAAATGATCAGGTGTATAAAGCCCGCAATTGCAGAATATGGTAATACCGGCAGGCGAAACACATTGATTCACGGACAGTATATCAGAACAGATCAGTTGGACTCTTTGAAGAAACTGGATATCATCGCATCATTATTTCCACTGCATACTTTCTATTGGGGCGACTGGCACAAACAAATCATCGGAGATTCTCTGGGGAATAAGATAAGTCCGACAAGGACCGCATTAAATAAAGGCTTGCGCATCACCATTCACACCGATGCGCCGGTAGCATTACCCAACTTGATGCGAATGGTATGGACAGCCGTAAACCGCACCTCACGGTCAGGTGACATCATTGGAGATGGGGAGCAACTCAGTCCTTACGAAGCCATGAAATCTATAACTGATTGGTCGGCTTACCAGCATTTTGAAGAAGACAAAAAGGGCACCCTTACAAAAGGGAAACTAGCCGATCTGGTAGTGCTCGACAAAAACCCTCTGAAGGTCGCACAAGATGACATTAAGGATATACTTGTAATGGAAACCATCAAAGAAGGCAAGTCCATCTACAAAAAACAATAAGGTGACCCTGCAGCCAATCGAGTAGCTTGTCTCACCAGATTCCCTGACAACTTACACTTAGGCAGCAGCACCCAGAAAACCTATGGACAACTACGATATAGACGCAATAGAATAGCGGACTGGGTTTATCGGGCTGCACTTCGAAAACCGCCACAGCCCACATTGACAAAATACTATGAGGCATACCAAAAAATCAGAAGATGAATAACGGCATACTGGTTCTAGTCTTACTTCTATTGATCCTTCCGGGTTGTAAGGAACAAGAGAAGAGCAATGTAATCCCACTAAATGAAGAACTGACCAATTTAAATCTGTTAGATCACATTTTTGAAGATAAACGGATCGTGTTTTTAGGTGAACCAAGTCATGGCGATGGGACTATATTTGAAGCAAGGGTGGCTATGATAAAATACTTGCATGAAACACATGGGTTTAACAACATAGTATTTGAAAGTAACTATTACGATGCTGAAAAAGTAAATGACCTCAATTCTAGCGGAAATCTCAGTGCGAGTGATTTTAAGAATGCAACATTCGATATTTGGGGCAATGTCAGGGAATTAGATGATTTGTGGGACTACATAATTCAAGAGAAAGACTTGAAATTTCGCGGTATGGATTTTCAGCCGCACCATTTGATGAAAACTCACTTTGTACAGGATTTAGAAAAGGTTATCGACCTTGATGATCGTGAAAAGAAAATCTTGTCAGAAATTCTACTGCAAATTTGCGGAACAACTATTGAAAAAAGAAAATCAACAGCATCCGACGACGAACTGGAAATTCTAGTAAATATTAGAGAACAACTTTCAAAAGACGGCGCCAATAAAAAACTGATTACTGGTATTAACTCAATTCTCAACTATTTGAAATTGTACAACATTGACAGTTCTGTCAACTTTTGGGCAAAGCAGAATTTTAGAGACAGTATTATGTTCGAGAATTTAAAAATCATAGCGAATGACAATGAAAAAATCATTGTTTGGCTAGCAAGCGCTCATGGCTTGGAAAGCCCTAAACATTTAACTGACACAGAAGACCTTACTGAAATTAACGCCTCTTATAGCGACTACATTCCGGTTGGCATGCTAAGTAAAAAGAAGTTTAGAGATTCGCAGTTAAATATCGCTTTTACAGGATATGAAGGGGCTTTTCGCGACTTTACAGATGGGAAAAACTATGACTTTCAACTGGATACTTATCCTTCGATGGAGAAAACTATCGTCTCAAAATACAACAAACCAACTTACCTATCACTTTCTCAAATCGATTCAGCATTTCACTCAGGAATCTTAGGTTACGAACCTATCTTGGCCGATTGGGCTAAGAATTTTGATGCCATGATAATATTCCCTGTGGTTGAACCGAGTACTTTTAAAAATTAAAAACCACAAGTCACTGACATTTAGGACCGACGACCACTGCCCAATTAATCCTAAAAGATGCCATCAAAACCCGAAGAGCCCGTTTGACACCATCGACGAAATCATTAATTTAGTCGCAACACCACCCAGAAAACCCGTTGACAATCGCGATGTAAACGCAATAGAATAGATCAATGGGGTTTATCGAGTTGCTGGTAAGCATTATGAAATATAAATACTTCATTTTTCCTGCATTTCTTCTTCTACTTTTTTCATGTGTGAAAAGCAAGAAGCAGACGATTGTTGGATGGAAAACTATAGAATATCGTAAAGAGCATTTTGCGATTGTCGATACCCTAGGGAGATTTCCTTATAACACTTCAACGCTTAAGTTTTTGAATGAAATTGACTCCATGCTTAAATCGAATAAGATCAGTCTTTTAAATGATCAACAAGAGTTTCTGATAGGCGGATTTGAGATTTCAATAGGAAGACACTCTTCATTTAATTTATCTGGTAAAGAAATGAAATTTCCAAGATTAGCATCTTCCATAATGATTGGCCTTGGAATCAGATTTATATCTATAGCCCTGACTATGGGATAGTAGCAGAATTCCCTGGCCATTCGCAGAAAAAATTTATGTTAGATTTCATGATCATTGAAAACGACACAGTTTATAAACTTGAAGAGCAATTATTAGAGTATTTTGAAAATGATACAATTTTAAATCCGATACTACCAATACCTATAGAACCTTCTGAGATTATAGAAATCTCTGATAGGGCTCTGGGGCTTACCGAGGTGCTGGTAATCAGGCAAGAAGCCATTTTATAAACTAGTTAAATGATGACAACTCAAAGTTTCAAAATAGAAAAATATACAGATAAAGACAGGGAGCAAATTCTCAAAGTTTGGGAAAAATCTGTACTAGCGACTCACGACTTTCTAAATCCGACTGACTTTGAAGAAATCAAAAAACTCGTAAATACATTTAATTTTAACGATTTTGAAGTCTATTGTCTAAAACAAAATGACGAAGTAGCAGGGTTTATCGGTCTCGCTGAACGAAAAATAGAGATGCTTTTCTTTTCGCCTGAATATATTGGAAAAGGTCTTGGAAGAAAACTGACCGACTTTGCTTTTTCCGAATTAAAAGCCGACAAAGTGGACGTTAACGAACAAAACACAAATGCTGTTAAGTTTTACAGAAAACTCGGATTCAAAACGTACGAACGAACAGACAAAGACGACCAAGGAAAGGAATATCCGTTGTTGAGAATGAAACTTGAAACAAATGAAGGTTAGTGAGAGCACCGCGGACTTGTCAGATTTAAAGACAAACGCCCAAGCCCTCGACTTTCAACCGGCTTGCAAAGCCAAGAAATCGGCATCGAGCGAAAATCGATGAAACCATTAATTTAGCCGCAACACCTCCCTGGAGGCCTATGGACAATCGCGATCTCGATGCTACAGAATTAGTTACTGAGGTATATTGAGGTGTTACCAGCAATTTGGAACGGCAGCACCATCACGACTAAAATCAACAGAAGAAATACTATGAAGCGACTTTTGACCATTTTACTAATAAGCCTTTCGCTTACAAGTTGTTACGAGATAAAGTCAGATGACGCACACCAAACGTTTGAATATTGGGCTGGCACAAAACCACCTGAGGACATTGTTTTAATCGAAGGAAAATATTGGCAATCCGCTCACTGGACTAGAGAGTATATAATGTATTTAAAATTCAAATCAACTGATGCTTGGTGGAACGAGTTTTTAGAGCAAAACTTTATTCCTGAAGACAAAGATGAATGGACGAAACCGGATGATTCCCCAAACTGGTTTAAACCTTCGGACAACTCAATAAGGTATGGAATCAAAGACGACCTTGATCTAGGATCACGCTATTTCAGAGATACACTAACAGGAATTAGTTACATCTATGAAATTCAATTCTAAATACCTCCCGTAGAACCGCAAACCCAAAAATCCTGAATGGAAGGAGACGATGTCAAACGGATTTCCAGACTGACTGCCATATTAACTCAGTTGCAGACCAAAAGAAGGCTGACTGCTGCAAGTCTTGCAGATAAATTTGGTGTCAGCACCCGAACCATCTACCGGGATATCAAAACCCTGGAAAAGGCCGGTGTCCCTATCCTCACTGAAGAAGGCAAGGGGTACAATCTAATGGAGGGCTACAGAATTCCGCCGATCATGTTTACCGAAAAGCAGGCCAATGCCTTGATTCTGGCAGAACAACTCGTATTGAAAAGCAAAGACGGCTCTTTTGTACAGGATTATGCGGAGGCAATTGAAAAAATCAAGTCGATCCTCAGAGATACGGTTCAGGATAAAGCCAATCTATTGGCGGATAGAACTCAATACGACGAGGCGCTTAATCAGGAAAGAAACAGCAGCAATCTGTCTGATCTGCAAGATGCCCTCACCAATTACAAGCTGGTCAAGATCGGGTATACCAACAAGGAGGGAATCACTTCTGACAGAGAGATCGAGCCATTTGCGATCGTCAACGCCGATAACTGGTACTTGATTGCGTGGTGCCGTTTGCGCAGGGAATTCCGATTTTTTCGCCCGGACCGGATACACCGAATGGAGGTTCTGTCAGAACATTTCGAACCTCACCGATTGACCTTGCAGGAGTATTTTGACAAATACCAATAATTCCCGCAGACCCTTGACATAGGGCTGTCTCATGTCAGGCATACGTTTGTCTCAAACTTTTAAAAAACACAAAAATGACAAACGTGATGAACTCAATCCTTGAGGAAACCCGATTTCCAAAGCCCACTTTAATCTCAGTCAACGGCGTAGAACTCGAAGTCTTCGAAGCAGGCCGGAAAAATGCGGGAAAACCAATTGTACTGTGCCATGGCTGGCCGGAGCATGCCTTTTCCTGGCGTCATCAGGTGCCTGCTCTTGTCGAAGCAGGCTACCACGTGATCGTTCCCAACCAGCGGGGTTACGGCAACTCATCTCATCCAAGCGAAGTGACTGCCTATGATATCGAACACTTGGCCGGGGATCTGGTAGCCTTGCTCGATCATTACGGATATCAAGACGCGACCTTTATCGGCCATGACTGGGGCGCGATGGTGACCTGGTGGTTGGCCCTGTTGCACCCAACCCGCGTAAAGCGAATCATTGCCCTGGCCGTGCCCTACCAAGTGCGCGGAGAAAGACCCTGGATCGAGTGGATGGAAGAAGTACTGGGTGACGATTACTACTTTGTCCACTTCAATCGGCAACCGGGAGTAGCAGATGCGATTCTGGATGAAAATGCTGCACAGTTCCTCCGCAATATTTTCCGGAAGAACGTCCCCCAAAGCATCCCCGAACCGGGCATGGCGATGATCAATCTCGCCAGCGCCAAGGCACCACAGGGCGAGCCTGTCATGGGAGAACCCGAACTTGCTGTCTTCGTCTCAGCTTTCGAATCAACAGGGTTTACCGGGAGCATCAACTGGTACCGGAACCTCGACCGCAACTGGCACTTGCTGGCGAATGCAGATCCCATCATCCAACAGCCTACGCTGATGATCTATGGAAATCAGGATGTGATTCCAAAGTTTGAAGGCCTGTCCGCATTTGTGCCCAATGTAGAAGAAGTGAGTCTGGACTGTGGTCATTGGATCCAGCAGGAAAAACCAGAGGAAACCAATGAGGTAATCTTGAAGTGGTTAGACCGGCAAAAGGGATAGAATCATCTTCAGATAGCCAAGCGGATTGGCGTGGCAGGAGAATAATCATCGGCTACCACAGTCTGCTTGGCATATTTTTTTTCACATCGACAAAGGTTGCTTGGTTCAGCTGGAGAGTCGAAGATCATTGTCCAAATTAATTCTAACATTGACAAACAAATGTTAGGGGCCTACTTGACAATATCGACGAAATCATTAATTTAGTCAAACACCGCTCAGAAGGCCTGTGGACTATCGCGATTTAGCAGCAATGGAAATGGCACTGGGGAATATCGAGGTATTGACAGCAAAGCTGCCGACACAGCAAACCATTGACCAACGACAAGTAATGAAATTAAAAATACCAGCTGGACAAGCAACTAAAATCTTACAAGACAGACTCAGAGAAATAAACGGTTCAAACTTTAACCCTAAGGCTTGGAAGGACAAAACAGAAAATGACCTCAGAGAAATATTTCCGCTTGGTTCAATGCAATGGTTACAAATAAGTCAAATACATTTCGAGACATTTGTAACATCTGAAAAATCAAAAGTTTTAGCTGAAGCTAAAGAAACAGCAAGACAATTAATATCTTCTTACATTGACTTCATTCAACAATATTCCAAAATAGACGATCAAAAGCAAATCACCAAGGAAAGAGACTATGAGCAGAAATATATTGAACTTCTAACAGATTGGAATGAATTAGTCCCAGGCTACAATGAACTTATTAAAAAATATGATAACCAATTGACAACCACCGAAGGACTTTTAGAAAGCATAGAAGTGAAAGACCAAGAATTAGAACGAATAAAGACGGAAACAATTCAGCTTGACAACGTTTCATTTAAAAAACTGTGGTCAGCATTATTCAATTTACCGACAGGACAACTTATTAGCATTTTTTCTTTTCTAATAGTCTGTATAATTGGTGCATTCTCACTTGGGAAACTTTACGAACGAACAAGTGCGAACAATGAACTCTTTGATTTAAGAAATTCCGAAAGAGATCTCGAAAGTAGAATTGAACAAATCACTTTTAGCTATGACAGCTTGAAACACTCTACAAAAGCGCAAGTCGACACAGTTAAAACTACGAAAATCAATGACACAATACGCTAACGGACGACATTCGCATGAAAGAAGTCCTACTGCTAATCTAGTATCCGGCCTCGCCAACCGTTAAATTGACAAAATGGGCCTACGCCACAAAAGTCAGTCGCTTCAAATCACCAAACGTTATCAAAGTTCAGCGAATACCAAACTGATGTAAATTTAGATGAAAGAAACAATTTTTGACAGTAAATCAGAAAAAACAATCTTCAAGAGATTAAAAACATATTGGAGTAAATATGTTGATATCTTTCCACAGATTCCTGTAAAAAATATTGTTGGGTATGATGAAATTATAAAATTCTCTAAAAGCAAAAAGGTTGAAGACTTCCTATTGAAGACTTCATTCGACTTTGTTATATGCGAATTAGAAACCGGATTACCAATCCTAGTTGTCGAGTTTGATGGTCTAAGTGGCGGATTTTCACAGGAAGGTCATTTTTACATAAAATCTACATCCGAAATCGACCCTCATCGCATTCTGAAAATGGAAACAAAACTCAGTTTATGCACGGAATTTCAGGTTCCTATGATTGTAATATCATATGACGAGTCAAACTTATTGCCAGAAAGCGGAGACTGGATTTCAGTTCTTGATGTTATTATCGGCGATTCAATAGAGAAGCTATTTCATAGAAAGAACTACCCCAAATA
Organism: Algoriphagus terrigena DSM 22685; assembly: GCF_000429445.1. Classification (GTDB taxonomy): domain Bacteria; phylum Bacteroidota; class Bacteroidia; order Cytophagales; family Cyclobacteriaceae; genus Algoriphagus; species Algoriphagus terrigena. The sequence continues at coordinate 1,450 of NZ_AUBW01000037.1, read as the reverse complement.
TATGCAAATGATTACCGAAGCGTATGAGTACGGCGGACAAGAATCTGCTGAAATAACAAGCATTGAAATTGAGATAATTAATGAAAAATACAACCCTGTTAAAAAGAAAATTAAAGTAATAACAAAGAAATTTCCGATATGGCCAATGCAAATAGTCTTTCCAAAAGAACAAGGGGATTGGCTAACAGGTCAATTCACTTTAAACTGGGGACTCAACACCATAAACGGCTCTTTAAACACGAAAAAACTGATAAATTTCAATTTAAAAATTAGGAAGGTTGGTATTTTTGATAGTGACAGCTTATTCCTATTTAATACCATTGGAGAGTATTGTTTGGCAAGGAAAACTGAGCGTGAGATAGGGATTGATAAAGGAAAATGGCAAGAATTAATTGATAAAACTGAATGGTCAACTTTGCATGGCAGCTAGGCGGGCTGACGCGTAAACTTGGCCTTTTGTGCTCGGAAGTCCGCCCGAAAGCAGAACACCGACAGGTTAGTGCTGGATCAATAATTTAACAAATTAACGTTCACAATGAAAAAACAAAAGATTTCTTCGTTTCAAGATTTCATGAACCATATTGAACTAATAGAAATGCTTGGATACGAAATTAATTTATTTCGAGGACAATCAAGTAACAACACACTATTACCTTCAATTGCTAGAAACTCTCCAAATATTGACACAACAGCAACTGAAGTCAAAATGCTCGATGAGCTTAAGAGAAGATCAGGTATTTTAATTAATAAAAAACTTGAAAATGATTGGGAATGGCTTGTATTTGCTCAACATTTCGGATTAAAAACCCGCTTATTAGATTGGACAAGCAACCCACTAATTGCATTGTGGTTTGCTTGCCAAGATGAATACAAAATGAAAGAAAATTCATACCTATACATACTTTCAACAGATGAAACAATGTTAGTAGATTTATCAAAAAATGAATCACCATTTAAAAATCCAACTACAAAAATTCTAAGACCAAATTTAAATAATGAGCGTATAATTGCTCAATCAGGTTGGTTTACCGCTCACAAATATTCAAATATTGCAAAAAGATTTGTAACGCTTGAAACAAATATAGCTACTACGAATCTTCTTACTGAAATAGAAATTCCTGCAAAATTAGGTTCTACCACGAATTTAATGGAAATGGTATCTTTAGGCAAAAAGATGTTCACAGAGAATTTTTTCACAAAGCTGCTTGATCTGGAAGACGGTTGGATAGTTGAATCTGTAGATTCGGATTTAACAAAGGAGGAGATCTACATACAGGTTGTTTGTGTGTTGGATCAATTGGAAGACGCTGGATCCGGAGAGTTCTGCAAGGTTTATGATTATGCGCCGGAGCGTTCTTGGAGGCATTTGGACACGATGCAATATAGGACTTACATCAAGTGTCGGCTCCCTCGAATCAAAGCCTCCGACGGAAAAGTAAAGACTGTTCAG
>NZ_AUBW01000036.1 GCF_000429445.1 Algoriphagus terrigena DSM 22685 | reverse complement strand
TACACTTGTAAACCTATAAAAGGACGAACCAAAAACAGTCAATCAGTATCAGGATTTAAACTATAACCTGTAAACTGTTTTTAGGACGAGTCAGTGAGTTTGATTTCATCAGCATGGCTTTTCAATTTGGCAATTCACCCCAGGAAATCGTCTGCAATGTGGGACTTGCTTTTGTGAAAAATGGAGAGCTCGTCCATTGGACCAATTACCATATTCTTCCCCCCGATGAGGAAGATGCGTTGCTTTTGCCAAATTGCCGTGAGGTCAGACTTCACGAAATAGAGCACGTTCAAAATTTTAGAAGACTTTGGGATTCTACGCTGTCAGAAATCTGCAATAACAATCTACTGGTGATCTATGATTCGGTAGTAGATCTGAGTATCCTTAAGACTTTATTTTTGAATTACGGGATAGAGAGTTTCAGCATTTGGTATACTGATGTCCTAGGTCTGCTTGAATTATCCGGGAATTACGAAAAATATGCTCAGTTAGGTCGAGAAATCGGGTTTAAAGTGAATCTTGGAGACAACGTGTGTGAAGATGCGGTGACCTGTGCGAATGTTTTCCATGAGCTTTCCAAAGTTTATCCAACCTATCGAAACTATGTAAGCCACTTGAATCCGGGGAATTATCAATAGGAATTCCATTGGATACTAATCCTGTCTGGAATAGCGATGGCAGCATTTTTCACATCGATTGGAAACAAGCTTTCACCTTTCTGGGTGTGGTCAATCACTACGTCAAATCCAACGCTGCGGACCGAAGTGGCTACTGTTGTAAGTTTCACCAGACGCGCCCGGGTCAAGTGATCAGTTTGATAAATAAAATGGACAAAAAAAAGCGCTCCAACCAGAGGAGCGCTTTTTAAAAAAGGTCAGGTTTTATTTTAAAACCTTAGAATATATATCTCAGACCAAACTGCATGCTCCAAGTGGTAGAGAAGCTACTTGCATTTTGGAATGGGGTAGTCGGCAGCTCTCCGGATACTCTGTTCATATTGAATTTAGGATTCTGTGATGCAGAACCTGATCGGGAAAGTAGGTTTTGCGCACCACTCAGGTTATCCTGAATACCCCAATCGGAGTTAAGCAGGTTGCCGAAGTTCACGATATCCAAGCTCAACTGGAGGGTATGCTTTCTGGAGCCGATGTTTGTGAAAACATCCTGAAGAACTCTTACGTCAAATCTGCTCAACCATGGCATCAAGAAAGCATTTCTTGGCACATACTGTCCGCGATATTGCTCCAGATCATTGTCTGCAATGTATTTGTCAAACGCAGCAGCTTGCTCAGCAGCTGTGAATACGACGTTTCCGCTTGCTACGATGTCAGTGAATACAATCTCACTCGTATTCTCCGGCAAGAACAAGATGTCAGCATTAATGCCGTCAGCATTGAAATCATTTCCATATAGATATGAGAATCGTCCTTGGTGAGAACCGGTATAATACATACCCACAGTAGTAGCCAGACGGTTCGCATATTCTATTCTATAGCTCAAGTTAGCCACTACTCTATGGGGAAGCGCGTAGTTTGAGATATTCATCATCTGCTCATTTGGGCTATTGATGCTTGGGCTAGCCAGCCATGCAGAGCTAGCTGATGAACCGGAGTTAGCACTGACTTCTTTCGCCTCAGAGTAGGTGTAGTATGCGCTACCGGAAAGACCTTTCCAATCTGGAACCAACAGTCCAACCGTCGCAGAGAATGCATGTCCTTTCAGGTCTGTGTTTGTCAAAACAGTTGCATTGTTGGCACCCATCGCTGGATTATACTGGATATCGCTTGGAGTCAAAGTAACCTCTCTGTCGTCACCTTCAGCGTAAGTCATCTTGTTTGGAGACTCTTTTCGGTTAGCACCAAACTGATATACCGCATTGATGTCTCTGGTGTAAAGGAGATCCGCAGTCAACACAAAAGGAGAATTACCCAATTGGTAATCTGCACCTAGGCTTGATCTCCATACCATTGGCATTCTGAACTCTGTGTCAACCAATGCGAAGGAACCCGGAGCACCTTCCTTAGGGCTGGTGATAAACACACTCTCCCCACCTGCAGGAGGATTTTCGACATAGTAATATTTCTCCGGCTGGAACCTGATATTTCCGATCCAAGGGGCAACTGCGGCATAGCTGCCAGGCTCAATGGTGTTTTGCAAGACACCTGCTCCGGTCGGCATGTTTGTCAGCCAAACGAAGGGAATACGGCCGGTGAAGACGCCTGTCCCACCCCTTACCACAAAACTTCTGTCTCCAGACACGTCGTAGTTAAATCCGAAACGCGGAGAAACCATCAATCTTGACTCTGGCCAGCTACCTGAATCGTAATTTTTAGGATTGCCGTCTGTATCCAGCAAAGTCAGGTCATTGATAGCCTGATTTGGAGTCAAATCATTCAAATATATAGGCAATTCGAATCTCACTCCGAAGGTCAAAGACAAACGGTCTGTAGCAGCAAACTTATCCTGTGCATACAGGGACGCCTGACCAAAATTGACTCTCGCGTAAGTCTCCTGCCCTTCGTACGGGTAGGTCAAGCCGAACATAATCGGCGCAACCTCAGTAGCAGTCCCCGTGGTCAGGAAATCTTCCACAGAGGCATATCTGTAATACGAAGTGCCCATTCTGGTGAAACTGTTTCCAAATTTCTGAACCTCATAAGCCGCACCCGCAGTCACAGTATGTTTACCCGTGATATAAGTCAGGTTGTTTGTGAATGAAAAGTTATCATTGATTACGTCGTTCTTATAGCTAAATAGCTCCGTACCAGCAGAGATGTAGTTTTTGTTTCCATCGCCTCTACCTGCATCCCAGATATCAATCATCGGGAAGAGCTGGTCGCTAGGAGTAGTTCTTAAGTCCTGAATCTTGGAGTAAGTGAACAGAAACTGGTTAGACACTTTAGAACTTATGGAGGAGTTCAATTCAGCGGTCAAAGATCTTACCGAGTTTTCAAAGCCATAGTTGGAATTCTCGAAGGCCATCGAATTTTGGGAAACGCGGTTGGCATCGCTGGTAGTTCTTGGACTTGGTCCTGACGAGCCGTTAGTCAACTGGTTGGAAATCCCAACGACTTGATTGTATCTCACAGCCAGCTTGTGCTTTTCATTGATGTTCCAGTCGACTCTTGCCAAAAATTTGGTGTTGTGCTGCTCGGCTTCGTCTGCGTAACCTTCGTATCTCCCTGGGTCATATCCCCACTGGTTGATCAAGTGGTTTCTAACTGCTTCCATTTCGGAAGTTTTTACCCGAGTGATGTTGTTTTCGGCGTCGGCAATACCGTCTTCCGACGATCTCCAAAGATTCGTTCCTGTCGCATTGGCACCGGTTAAATTTTCACGTTCAGCATTTACGAAGAAGAATAACTTGTTCTTGATGATCGGACCGCCGAGTCTAAAGCCGAAGTTTTTGGAACCTGCATCCACCGGTTCCAATTCATTGTCTCCGATTTTACTACCCTGTAAGTCCTGATTTTTTGTGAAATAATAAGCGGATCCCTGCAGTGTGTTTGTACCACTACGGGTTACCGCATTGATACCGGCACCGGTAAATCCTGACTGGGTCACATCAAAAGGAGCAATGTTTACAGAGATTTGTTCGATTGCATCCAGGGAAATTGGCTGAGCACTACCACCCGGAAGGGCGTTACCGCTTAGACCGAAACCGTTGTTGAAGTTTGCACCATCAACTTGGAAGTTATTGTATCGAGAATCCCGCCCTGCAAAAGAGTTGCCGTTAGCTTGAGGAGTCAGTCTGGTGAAGTCGGTGACAGACCTGTTGATCTGCGGAAGATCGGTGAGCTGTCTGGTAGAAATACTGGTAGAAGTACCTGTCTTGTTTGAATCAAACTCAGATGATTTGGCGGCGGAGACTAGAACTTCACCAAGCTCGGTACTGTCGTCCGTCAGCGTGACAGTGAGTAGATAGGGCTCTCCCAAACGCAAAATCACATTTTCAAATCCTGCAGACTGGTAGCCGATGAAGCTTACCTGAATCGTATAGGGTCCGCCGACTCTCATATTTGGAATGGTATATCTGCCATCTAAATTGGATACTGCGCCGTATCGCGTACCTGATGGCTGGTGCGTTGCGACGACATTTGCTCCCGGAAGGGCTTCACCTTGCGCATCGAGCACTTGCCCGGCTACGGAGCTTGTCGTGACTTGTGCCTGAGACACTCCAAGAGTAGTCATGACTACCAAGGCGAATGCCATCAAGTTTTTCAGTAAATTTTGCCTCATAAGTTTTTGTTTTGGTAAGATCTGTTTTGATAGAAAATCCCTGCAAAGTTAAGTTCGGGCCCGAGCAAGTCGGGGTAGTTAATATTAAGTTTTGCTGGTCAAATTTCACATTTTTTAACGAAAGCTTAATAACCCCTCCAAAACATTTTTTGTGTTTTTTTGAAGCCAAGGGCGAATTTTTTGAAGGAGTTTTAAAAAATATAAATTAAAAATTCGAAAATTTCAATGTCAATTGAACCCTGTTTGCACAATCAGTCATTTGAGCATATCCAAACTCAATTTCCCAGCGTACCAGAAACAGCAAACAATTCTAGTTACTTTAGCACACTACACAGAATATTATTCCATTGAGAGATAAAAACATTGTTTGGCTCTATTTGTTTTTGGCGGCGACTTTAGCCGACCTGGCCTTCGTGATCGAAGGAAACAGTGAGTTCAGATTCTATTCAAAACCCCTGATTCTTTTGGGGTTAATTGCGTATTTCTACCAGACTACCCGGCCGATTGCTTCCACTTTATTGACCAAATCAGTCCTCGGCGCACTGATTTTTTCCTGGATTGGAGACATCCTGCTGATGTGGCCCCAGCTCTTCGTCTATGGATTGGGATCGTTTCTGATGGCCCATGTATGCTACATCATCGGATTCCGGATCGCTCAGAGGAGCCCAACACGCTTGGAGCATGTCAATTTCGTCAAGTCGTTTTTCTTCAACCTGCCGATCTACCTGGCGGCGGCATTGGTCTTCTACCTGATCAATCCAGGCCTCGGCACGATGAAAATCCCGGTCATCGCTTACATCATTGTCATCGTGGGCATGGTCACTATGGCCCGGGACCGCTTCAAAAAATGTAATCCTGCTTCGTTTTGGCAGGTTTTCATCGGAGCGATCTTGTTTTTCATCTCCGACGGAGCGATTGCCATCAGCCGGTTTTTCCAGGATTTCCCGGAATCAGGGATTATTATCATGGGAACCTATGCCACTGCGCAACTTTTGATCGTGATGGGCATCCGGTCTTACCTGATCAATCCGAAGTAAAGAAGCTTCTAGGGGTTGATCCAGCTTGTCTCCTGCCGTGCTTCGCGATCCAAGTAGGATTGACGGGCTTTTTCCCATTCTCCCAGACTGATCGTCGAGAATCCCATCTTCGCCTTGGGCGCACTCTTAGCGCCAAACTTTCGAAGAAAATAGCCCACACTGGGTTCTTCCAGCTGCATCGAGTCTATCCAGGAGTAGAGCTTGGAAGAGATCTGAGCGGGATCGCCGGAGCGAAGGGCCTTTTTGAACTGATTGAAAAAATAAGGTTCTGAAACCCGGTAGGCGGCCCTTTTGACCTTCCCCCGTACGTAAAGCCTGCGAAGTGCTCGAAACAGGAAGATCAAAACAATGATTCCCGCCAAAAGTAATGCAGTAAACCGCCTCGGACTCATCCCGAGAATCTTCTTCGGCCCCGCTTCGGCTGTCTCTGCCAAGGCCTCGGCCTGCTCCTGCGCCAGGGAATCCCGCACAGTCGCCAGCACGCCCAGATCCGGATTGGGCTCCACCTGGATCGTCACCGCCTTGAGCGTACGCTTGTATAGCTTCTCATGGGCAGGATTGTACCAGGTAAAGACCATCTCTGGGATGGTCACTTCACCTTCTTTTTCAAAAAGGTAGCGCATCGTCTCCGTACGGGAAGCACTGATGGAGGTCTTGTCCTTATTGTTGCTGACTGCACTTCGGGAAGGGTACTCGCTGACTCCGGGGAGGCTGTCCCAGGCAATAGGAGGTATCAACTCGGAAACCGTACCATACGCCGTTCGGGAAATTTGCCGCTGCAATACGTCGCCTACCTTCACCTGCTTTGGGGCAACATTCCAGTGATCGCTGACGCTGAGCCCACCCGCCACCAGCCATTCGCCGGATGCAAAAGATGCCGGAGCCGGCTTTACTTTGATGGTTTTCTCTTTAGTCTTGACTGTATGCTTTATTCCTTTGTAGCCACCCGGAGCCGGAGATTCCACTTCGATATCCAAGACCGGAAAAGTCACATCCCCGGTTTCGTAGGGAAAGACATTGTAGATCAACTCTACCCCCGCGTAATTTTTCCCGTCTCTCTGAAACGAAGTACTCACCGGTCTGAAATACACCGAGAAAGCGTCCTGAACCTTGATATTTCCCAGATCCAAGCCAGTCGTAAACCAAGTGGAAGTGTACACTTTCACAGATACGCTCACCGGCTCGCCCACGTAGACCGAACTCTTGTTTAGCGTCACGTCTGCCCAGATGGTCTGCGCGAAGGTCTGGATCGACAAACCCAGCCAAAATCCCACCACCGCGATCAGCTTACCATTTCTTGCCATCTGCTTTGGGTTTTAGTTTTTTCTCCTTCACCTGAAACTCAAACTTCCGCTTCAGAAACAAGGCCGGATCATCGTCCACCTTGCGCATCAATATCGTCCCGGTCATCGGTTGGATGGAAGATTGCCCCAAGTCATCGGGCACCTCATCCAGCTCCTTGCCCGTGTGGACATTGGAGGTCACGGTTTCTTCATTGCGGGAAGTCTCCATGTCCTTTTTGGTTGCCTCCTGGCCTCCGCCGCCGAGGTTTTCCATACTGTCGTTTTGCCTGTTTTGAGCCTTTTTGCCCTGATCTCCGTCCTGAGCTTCTTCAGCTTTTTGAGGAGTCATGTCATCCTCGCCTCTGGATAGCTGCTGCATTTGCTGACTGGCCTGTTGGGCTGGCGCAAAGTCAGGATCCAACTCCGACGCCGACCGAAACGCCAGCATTGCCGACAGCGTATCGCCGGATTGGAAATAGGCCAAGCCGAGATTAAAAGCCCCCTGAGCAGTCGTGTCTTGCTGAAAATCCTCAATGGCATCAGCATAATTCCCGGCTTTGAAATTCGCCACGCCCTTTCTCATCGGATCTTCAAAGCGCTGTGCCGCCTCGGCAAAATCGCCTCTGTCGCTGAGCTTTTGACCCTGAAAATCCGGCGTGTACCAAAGCTCCGAAAACTTCGATCCGTCGGTGCAGGAAGAGAATACTACCAGCACCAAGCCATAGATCACCCAACCACGGCGAAACCAGAGCAGCAGCAATGCCGCCATCGGGATCACGAGAAGCAGCCCCATATCGCGCCAGTCGTCGTCCTTTTCTTCGGGCTTTTCGGTGAATTTGAGGTTGTCAGCGATCGACTTGCTGATCAGCGCCACGTCGCTGTCGTCCAGCGTCAGCTCGTGCACCGAAACCCGATCCAGCGAGGAAAGCTGCGAAAGAATCTGTCGGTCAAGCGAGGAATGAATCGGATTGCCTTGTTCATCTTTGAAATATGCCCGCGAATTAGGCATCGGTACATCAGCTCCCGCATCAGTACTCATGGGAATCACCGCTACTTTTCCAGGATGGACCTGCGCAAAACCCTGTATCGCAGCAAACTCGCTTTCGCCCAAATCGTCAGAAAGCAGCACCACCGTGCCCGGTGCATCGGTCACGCTCATCACGGAGTCAGCCATTGCAAAAGCTACGTCCAAATCCGAACCCGGGAAAGGCATCACCGAAGGGGTCAAGCCGTCGATATGACTGGTGATGATCTCGTAGTCGCGTGTCAGCGGCACGATGGTGTGGGCCGTTCCGGCAAAACCAATGAGCGCCACACGCGCCTGTGGATTTTGCTTCAACAGGTCATTGATCTTGAATTTGGCGCGCTCCAGCCGGTTGGGCTGCAAGTCCGTCGCCATCATACTTTGGGAAAGGTCCAGCAAGATGACCACGGGAGTTTCGAGCTGTTGTCCCGGCACCTCCACTTTCTTCCAGGTCGGCCCGGCCAGCGCAAGTATTCCAAGACTCAGTGCCAGCAAAAGGATGAGCTGCATGCCGTATTTCGAGGCCTCATTTCCTTTTTTGATCACATATGGTCTCAGATGCGGCGCGATTACTTTCGTCCAGGCGAGCTCCTGTCGCATACTGACCAATCCGAGCAGCGAGATGAGCACTACCGGCATCAGCAGCCAAAGAAATTTCATTCGGAGGAAGTGAAAAGCATCCCAGTCGATCGGAAATATGCCGTCAAACATAGCTTTCCTCCTTTCTTGTCAGGCCTTTGATCAGCTGGATAGAAGCTCCTAGCAAGGCGCTCAGTATCAACAATCCCAAAGCGGCTCCCAAGGGATAATGGTAAAGCAAGGTCACCGGCCGGTTTTCCATCTCCTCATACTCGATCGGCTCCAGCTTATCCACCTCGTCGTAGATCTCAGCAAGTCTGTCTTCATCTTTCGCCAAAAAATATTGCCCTCCGGTCAGCTCGGCGATCTCCTGCAGGGTCTTTTCGTCCAAGTCGGTCCCTTCCTTGCCGGGATCACCGATACCGATGGTATAGATTATTATCGAGTCCTTTTGGGCAAGATCCGCCGCATCCAGTGGCAGCACATCATCCCCGGAGTCAATCCCGTCAGTGAGCAGAAGCATCACCTTGGTCTTGATCGTATCCTTGTCAAACATCCCGACACCCTTTGTGATCGCCTTGCCGAGGTGGGTCATCTGCCCGGCCATCCCCACATCCGCCTCATCGAGCATCTGGGTCACCGTGACCAGATCCGGGGTGAAGGGTGCTTGGATATAGGCATTGGATCCAAAGAAGATCAACCCCATCCGGTCTCCTTTTCGCTTTTGGATAAAGTCGTGCATGACACCCTTTACCCCATCCCATCTCCTGGCTTTTTGCCCGTCGGTGAGCCAGTCATTCTGAGCCATGCTGAAAGAGATATCTGCAGCGATCAGAAAATTCCGGGAAGTCTTCACCTTCATCTCCGGTTTGCCGACCAACTGTGGGGAAGAAAGCGCCGCCAAAAGCAGCACCCAACTCAGGCCCAATACCAGCCACTGAAAAAAATTCTTCCGCTTCACTAATGCTGATTTTCGCGGTTTCTGACCCGTATAACTCAAGGCTTTTTCATAGGTGGGCAAGGTGATCGACGCACTTTTCATCCGCAGTGGCGGAAGCAGCCAATAGATCAGCAGCGGCAAGGGCAGCAGCCATAAGACCCACAGGTACGCTATTTCAAAGTTTGACGGCATGTGTTCTTACCCATTGTTTGGCGTTGGACAAAATCTGACGCTGCACGTCAGGTGCGATGGGCACAGCTTGATAGATCGCGGTTTGGATGGATTTCTCCTGGGTGACCAGCGTGACGTTTTTGCCGGTTTGCTCCAGAAATCTGAGCCACTCGATACCCGACATCGCGCCGACTTTATCCCTGCCAAAAGCATGAATAGCCGTCCGCTTCAGCACCACAAAGATCTCCAGCGCCTGATCCGGCCTGATCGAATCCAAGCTCTTCAAAGCTTCCCGGCGATAGAAGTTCCGTTGATAATGCCGATACCAGAAATATGCGGCAATCAACAATCCCAGCAGAATCAGGCCCCCCAAGACCGGCCAGCCGATGGTTTCAAACGTGAACTGAACCGGATCGGGCTCGTATAGCTTGCCCATCTCAAACGGTGCGAGTGCATTTGCCACGGTATCTGAAGCGGTCGCTATGCTGTCTTGCAACTGGATCATTTGGCAGGGGATTTGAAAAGATCCTTGATCTGTTGGTCGATCGGCTGGACGGTATCGATCTGAAAAATCGGTATCCGGTGCTTTTTCAGCTTGACCTGGAATTCCTGGAAATCGGCATCAAAGCCTTCTTCAAACTTTTTACGCAGGGATTTTTCCTTTCCATCCACGGCAACTTGCGTTCGCTCATCTCCTGCGACAAACTTTACTTCCGCAATATCACGCTCAAACGGATCGGTAATCTTTGCCAAGATCACGTCATTGTGCTGGGACAGCATCGTGACAGATTTCAGCACGCTGGGCGAATAGCGGTGAAAATCACTGATGATTAGGATCAAGAAATCGTGGGTGACAATGTTTTGGGTCTTGGCGGTTACGTCTTTGAGTAGATCCTCAAAACTCCCGGTTTTGCCCGATGCGAGCTCGTGATTGCGCTTTACGATATTTTCAAAAAATCTCAGAATATTCCTTCTGTCCCGCTTCGGAAAAACGATGTCACTTTCCTGGTCGTTGAAGACTATACCACCTACCCGGTCGCCTTCCTTTAGAATCCGAAATGCTGCCAAAGCAGCAAGCTCGGCGGCGACCACTGATTTGGTCTTTTTCTGTGAACCGAAAAACATCGATTTCGACTGATCAACGAGGATTAGCGCGGGCTTTTCTTTTTCCTCACTGAAAACCCGCGTGTGGGTTTCCCGGGTGCGGGCAGTGACTTTCCAGTCGATATTCCGGATATCGTCGCCTTTCACATACTGGCGGACTTCTTCAAAATCGAGCCCGCGCCCCCTGAGTTTGGAGGCATGTTTGCCCCCTAGGATGCTTTTCACCCGCTGCTTTCTAGCCAGCAAGTCAAAATGATGGGCATAGCGTTCCATACCCAGCAAGTCCTTCAGGGAACAAAAAATATCAGCGGGAAAGGTCGTCTCTTTAGCCATTCGAAATAAATTCTAAGCCACCACTGCCACTTTTTTGAGAATCTCATCCAAGACTTGGTCCGCATTAATTCCCTCTGCATTGGCCTCATAGCTGAGGATTAATCGATGACGAAGGCAGTCATGAACTACTGCCCGAACATCCTCCGGTGTCACGAAGTCGCTTCCACTCATCCAGGCGTGGGTTCTGGAGGCACGATCCAGCGCGATACTTCCCCTCGGGCTGGCGCCATAGTCCAGCCACCCGTCGAGTTCTTCACTGTATTTCTTTGGAAAACGGGTGGCGGAGATAAGGTCCACGATGTATTTCTCCATGGCTTCAGAGATCTTGACCTGGCTGATTTCTTTCCTGGCATCGAAGATGACTTGGGGCGAAAGCTTTTCTTTTTTCTCGCTTTTTCCACCTCCCTGCTCATTTCTGTTAAGTCGCATGATGGCAAGCTCAGAAGCGTCATCGGGATAGCTGATGACCACATGCATGAGAAAGCGGTCCATTTGGGCTTCGGGAAGCGGATAGGTTCCTTCTTGCTCCACGGGGTTTTGAGTTGCCATGACCATGAAGAGCGGCTCCATCTTGTAGGTTTTTCCAGCCACAGAGACCTGCCGCTCTTCCATGGCTTCCAATAGCGCAGACTGCACCTTCGCCGGAGCCCGGTTGATCTCATCGGCCAGGATCAGATTGCTGAAGATGGGACCTTGCTGAAAGACAAACTTTTCCTTCAGCTCGGGCTGGTAGATCTCCGTACCAGTGACGTCAGAGGGCAACAGATCCGGCGTAAACTGAATTCTACTCAAACCGCAGTCCAGTTCGCTCGCCAAGGTCTTGATCGCTCTGGTCTTTGCCAAGCCCGGAAGGCCTTCCAGCAGCATATTCCCATCGGCGAGTAAGACCAAGATCAGGCGATCAATCAGGTCTTCCTGACCGATAATGGAAGCAGACATTCTTTTTTTGAGCTCCTGTATCGCTTCTTGTGGGGTCATAAAAACAGCTTTAAAAATTAAAATGACAGGTAATAAAAAAGGTTATCCGGGAAAATACCGGATAACCTTTGGTGATGGCTGAAGACTAGTTTCTAGCGGGACTCGCTAACTGCTGCACTACTTTGTCCACAGAAAGCGAAGAGCCCGTTTGAGGAGGAAAATCCTTAAAGGTTGACAAAAACTGAGCTGCGAACCGTTGAGCAGGAACAAACAGCCACATGTTTTCGCCATACCATTTGGTATACAAACCAGATTCAAACGAAACCTCATAAGGATCAGCCCTCAAATTGATAGCAAGTGGCCAGCTCGGCGACTTGCGGTAAGCTGTGTTAATCGCCCCGTCCATGATTGAAAAATGCAGCTTCCACATCTCATAACGGATTGCATTCAGATTGCCTCCTGCATCAAAGTAGAAGATCTCCTTCCTAGGAGATTCTTTCACCTCACCCTTCAAAAACGGCAACATGTTGTAGCCATCCAAGTGCTGCTTGAATGTCTTTCCATTTGCCTGATAGCCGGTCAGCACTTTTTCTTTGATATTAGGCTCTCCGGCAGCGGCCACCAAGGTAGGCATCATGTCCTCGTGGGAGAAGATATCATTGTACACTGTACCGGGCTTGATCACACCCGGCCAACGGATTGCCGCAGGCACACGGAAACCACCTTCCCATGTAGTACCTTTTTCTCCCCTAAACGGTGTTGATCCCCCATCCGGCCAGCTAAATTTCTCCGCTCCGTTATCGGTAGAATACATCACGATGGTATTGTCCGTGATACCCAGCTCGTCCAGCTTGTCCAGGATTCTGCCTACGGCTTTGTCGTGTTCTACCATTCCGTCAGGATAGAGACCGATGCCAGTCACGCCCACGCTCTCTTCTTTTAGGTGAGTCCAAACGTGCATTCGGGTAGCACTCAGCCATACAAAGAATGGCTTACCATCTGCATGAGCTTTCTCTATGAAAGCAATCGCCGCATTTTCAAATTCTTCATCTACCGTCTCCATCCGCTTAATGGTCAAGGGGCCTGTATCCTGGATGTTGCCATCCGCGGTACTGTGGATAACTCCGCGTGGACCAAATTTTTTGCGGAACTCGGGATCCTTTGGATAGTAGTATCCTTCCGGTTCCTCCTCAGCATTCAGGTGATAAAGGTTTCCAAAAAACTCGTCAAAGCCGTGGTTTGTCGGTAAGTGCTCATCCTGATCACCCAGGTGGTTTTTGCCAAACTGGCCAGTAGCATAGCCCTGCGGCTTCAGCAAATCTGCAATAGTCGGCTGAGTCGCCTTGACCCCATGCGGGTCACCTGGCATACCGATTGTCAAGAGCCCGGTTCTGAACGGATGCTGCCCGAGGATAAATGCCGCACGTCCCGCGGTGCACGACTGCTGTCCATACCAGTCTGTGAACACGGCACCTTCCTTGGCAATCCGGTCAATGTTGGGCGTTTTGTAGCCCATAAGTCCATTGTTGTTGAACCCAACGTTGGACCACCCGATGTCATCCCCCCATATCACGAGGATGTTGGGTTTGTCCTGCGCCTGCGCCACCATCGGCACAAACAGAAGAAGCAGGACTGCGGTTTTGAGAAGAGAAAATTTGTTTTTCATATCGATAAGTTAAAAGTGATTCGATTCCTGAAACATTGTAATTTTTACTTGATAAAAGTCAAATGGAGTAAACTTTACGGTATGAATATATATGTTAATCTATATTCAGTCAAAATCTAGGGGCGCTAAGTTTTTGAAAACGACTATTTTTTTGACATCAAAAAACCCATCCCGCTAGTTGCAGGATGGGTTATTTAGTCTCTTATATCTAAAATCTCATTTCTCGCTCAAACTCACCCGGATGGACAGTTCTTTCAACTGCTCATCGGCAATCGTACTCGGTGAGTCGATCATGACGTCTCTGCCGGAGTTGTTTTTAGGGAAAG
Source organism: Algoriphagus terrigena DSM 22685 (assembly GCF_000429445.1). GTDB lineage: Bacteria > Bacteroidota > Bacteroidia > Cytophagales > Cyclobacteriaceae > Algoriphagus > Algoriphagus terrigena. The sequence goes on along the minus strand of NZ_AUBW01000036.1, from coordinate 16,058 downwards.
CGATGTAGTCACGGATGGAATCAGATCCTCCGAAGATGGCGCAGATCCTATCGAAGCCAAAGGCAATGCCTCCGTGTGGCGGCGCGCCGTATTCGAAGGCTTCCATCAGGAATCCAAACTGCTTTTGTGCTTCCTCATCGCTAAAGCCCAGATGTCTAAACATCATCTGCTGCGTCCCGCGGTCGTGAATACGGATAGAACCTCCGCCGACTTCCACGCCGTTGATCACGAGATCATAGGCATTGGCGCGAACTGCTCCCGGATCGGTGTCCAGCAAAGCAATATCCTCCGGCTTGGGAGACGTGAATGGGTGGTGCATCGCGTGGTAACGCTTGGTCTCCTCATCCCATTCCAAAAGCGGGAAATCCACCACCCAAAGCGGTTTAAACTTAGTTCTGTCGCGAAGTCCCAGATCCTCACCCATCTTCAGTCTCAGCTCAGAGAGCTGCTTGCGGGCGGTGTTGGCGTCTCCACTTAGGATCAGCATCAGGTCACCTGGCTCTGCACCAAATGCGTCCGCCCAAGTCTTGAGATCTTCCGGGGAATAAAACTTATCCACACTGGATTTGAGCGTGCCGTCTTCGTTGTAACGAACGTAGATCATGCCTTTAGCACCGATCTGCGGGCGCTTCAACCATTCGGTCAGATCGTCGATCTGCTTTCTGGTATAGCCCGCCGCGCCTTTGGCACAAATCCCAACGACCAGCTCAGCATTGTCAAAGATCGCGAAGTCTTTTCCCTTGGCCAGTTCATTGAGCTCGACAAATTTCATATCAAAGCGAAGATCCGGTTTGTCATTTCCGTATCCTTTCATCGCATCCGCAAAGGTCATGTGCTCGACATAGCCGAGATCGATTCCCTTTACTGCCGAAAACAGATGCTTTACCAAGCCCTCGAAGGTGTTCAAGATATCCTCTTGCGTGACGAAGGCCATCTCACAGTCAATCTGGGTAAACTCAGGCTGACGGTCTGCCCGTAAATCCTCATCACGGAAGCACTTGACGATCTGGAAATACCGGTCAAAGCCGGAAACCATCAGTAATTGCTTAAAGGTCTGGGGAGACTGAGGCAGTGCATAAAATTCACCCGGATTTGCCCGGCTTGGCACCACAAAATCCCTCGCTCCTTCGGGAGTTGACTTGATCAACACAGGAGTCTCCACTTCGATGAAATCCTGCCCGTCCATGTATCTGCGGGTTTCCTGCATCATGCGGTGACGGAGTTGCAGCTTTTCACGCACGACCCCACGTCTCAGATCGAGGTAGCGGTACTTCATCCGGAGCTCGTCGCCACCGTCTGTCTCGTCCTCGATGATAAACGGAGGCACCTTGGCAGCATTGAGTACTTCCAGTTTGCTGACCTTGATCTCGATCGAACCTGTCGGCATTTTATCATTTTTGGCGGTACGTTCGATGACTGTCCCAGTAGCTGAGACCACAAATTCACGTCCGAGCTGCGCTGCTTTTTCGAGCAGGCTTTTTTCGGAAGATCCCTCTTCAAAAATCAACTGCGTCAAGCCATATCGATCACGAAGATCCACCCAGATCAATCCACCTTTGTTGCGGACGCGCTGAACCCAGCCCGCAAGGGTCACTTCCTGATTTACATGGTCGAGGCGCAATTCGCCGCAAGTGTGAGATCTCAACATTTTGATTCCTTGATTTTTTGGGAGGTCAAAGATAAATAATTGATCCAGAGATCAGCGTCTCTGGTTTGAAGATTCGCAACAAAAGCAAGATTTTACTTCAGAAAAGCCAGCGATTTCCCTTAAAATTTTAAAAAGTTATCAATCAGCCCTTTTCGCCTTTTCTTTACTTTTTGCAACATTGCGGCACGAAAATTGGCGTTTGTACGGCTTTCCGGGTTTTATGTTTGGAATTGAGCCCTGATTTCCCTTGATTAGAAGTTAATTTATCAGTACCCCTTAAATATCAGCGAGTAATGAACAACAAATGGATAGGTATTGCAGCTCTTGCCCTCACCCTCGGAGCTGGTGCCGTTTTCCAGATCGTCAACAAGAATGAAGCTGCGCAAGCAGATCCGTTGACAATCGCTACAGACAGTATTCCAGTCGAAAAAGAGGTTTTCCTCTACGGAATCAACGTCACCGGTCTCGATATAGTGGAAGGCACTGTCAGCAAAAACCAGACACTGGCCTCGATCCTTTCTCCCTTCAATGTCCCCTACCAGATCATCGACGAGATCGCCAAAAAATCCAAGAGCGTCTTTGATGTACGCGGAATCGCCGCCAACAAAAAGTTTACTGTCATCTCTCCCTCAGGTTCAGACCAGGCGCAGTTTTTTATCTACGAACCGAATCCTGCAGAGTACGTGGTGTTCAATCTGGACTCCATGGATATCTACAAGGCAGAAAAACCCGCCATCTACCGCACCAAAGAGATCGGAGGAGTGATCGAAAATTCGCTCTACCAAGACATGGATTCCAAAGATGTGTCCATCAGTGTTATCAACAAGTTTGCTGACCTATTCGGCTGGTCGGTCGACTTCCAGTCACTACAAAAAGGTGATGTCTTCAAAGTAGTCTATCAGGAAAAGCTCGTAGACGACGTGGTAGTAGGGGTTTCAGGCATCCAGCTTGCATTTTTTCAACACAATGGCAAGCCTTACCATGCGATTCCTTTCGAGCAAAACGGAGAGATGAATTTCTTTGATCAAGAGGGAAATTCTATGAAAAAGGCATTCCTGAGAGATCCATTGGAATATACCCGCATCAGCTCCAGATACAATCTGAAGCGGTTTCACCCCGTCCAGAAAAGATACAAAGCGCACTTGGGCACTGACTACGCGGCCAGAACCGGCACAGAGATCCGAAGCGTAGGCGAAGGCACCGTGGTCGACGCCAGATACTCCTCTGCAAACGGCAACTACGTCAAGATCAAACACAATGGCACCTACACCACTCAATACCTGCACATGTCAAAGATCGGCAAAGGCATCAAGCCCGGCACCCGCGTGACTCAAGGGCAAGTGATCGGCTATGTGGGAAGTACAGGTTTGGCCACAGGCCCGCATCTTTGCTTTAGATTCTGGAAAAATGGCAAGCAGGAAGATTGGCTGGCCGAGGAGATTCCTCCTTCCGAACCGATCTCGAAGGCAAACTTGACTGCTTTCAACGCCAAGAAAGCGGAATCGCTTCGCTTGCTTGCTGCGATCCCGATGAACGGTGAAAAGAGACTTTTGGCAGTTGTCACGGACTCTCTTTCCCATACTGGACTTTAAGAAACAGGAATCTTCAACACCGGCGATAAAGCCAACGTACTAAGGAAAACACGCTCGAATTTTAATAGTGGATTTCATGTGTCTATAATTTGTTTTTTATGGCCACATGGAATCTCGCAAAGTCAATAATCATCTCAGTATGTGCCGCCAGCGACATGCTCGATTTGATCAGGTAAATTTCCGGTCAAATCCATTTTCTTTTTACCATGCCCGAGGATTCTTCGATTCGTATCAATAAATACCTCAGCGAGGTGGGCTTCTGCTCGAGACGGGCAGCGGACAAGCTTTTGGAAGAAAACAGAATCACTATCAATGGAAAACTTCCCGAACTGGGTACCAAAGTTTTTCCGCAGGATGAAGTGCGAGTCGACGGAGAATTGGTAGGAAAGCCCAAACAGGTGCATGTCTACATCGTCTTCAACAAACCGGTCGGCATAGTATCAACTACCGACGTGAAGGGTGAGAAAAACAACATCATCGACTACATCGGACATCCGGAGCGAATCTTTCCGATTGGAAGGTTGGACAAAGACAGCGAAGGGCTGATCCTGCTCACCAGCGAAGGGGATATCGTCAACAAGATCTTACGGTCCAAAAACAACCACGAAAAGGAATACATCGTGACGGTTGACCGGCCTTTTGACGCAAACTTCGTCCGGAAGATGTCTTCCGGCATTCCGATCCTGGGGACGGTGACGGAGCCCTGCAGGGTCGAACAGATCAGCAAGTTTAAGTTTCGCATCATCCTCACCCAGGGCCTCAACCGACAGATCCGACGGATGTGCGAGTTTCTGGGCTATACCGTCAAGCAGCTCAAGCGCATCCGGATCATGAATATCCACCTGGATATCCCCGTGGGAAAATGGCGTGATCTCACCGAAAAGGAACTGGCGGAATTGAACTCCCTGATCGCAGACAGCTCCAAAACCTTTGACTGAACGACCTTGAATGGAGGAGTTAAACCCACTCCTTACACTGGAATCGTCATTGCATCTTCCCGTTCCCAAATCCTATGCTGAGCGACTGCCTTGATGAATGTGTTTACATCCTGATCAAATAACACGCCTTTTGGATCAACATTCCTTGAGGCATAGGTCTTCTCCCAGAGTTTTTCGCCCGCGCCGTTGATCGCGATGTACTTGCAGTGCTTATACGCCTCGTCCAGAAACCGGATAGCGGCTGGATCCTTTCGCAGTATACGGCTACTTCTCATGCCAGCAGGTACAAAAACCGCATCAAACAAGACAGAAGACGCAGCCAATAGACTTTGGTCTACCTTGATCACTTCACCGTTGGCACCACCGATAAATCCTCCATGGATGCTGATGACTTTTGCGTCCGCGCCCCCTTTCTCGATTGCATCTAAAAAGGTGTTGAGCGAATCTGTTTCCACTCCGTCAGCTGCTAGCACCGCAATGCGTCTCCCTTTGATTCCTCTGCCAGAGAAATCCATCAGGATGAGCTTTTCAGGCTTTTCGATAGTGGATTTCGTTACTCTTGGCTGATAATCCAGAGGGTCAGTATCTACAGGAAAACTGTGATTTGGTGACTCCTTGGGTCTGTACAGGCGATTTATCCTAAACCCTTGGGCCACGTGCTTGGCCAACTCGTCGTCGATAAAACTCAGCATACGGATCATCCCTTCTTTGATATTCCCGCACGTCACCTTTCCGAGCTCAAAACGCAGCGCCTCGATGATATGGGCCTGCTCCATCTTTGTCTGACTTTCGAAAAAGAGTTTGGCTTGGCTGAAATGATCCGCGAAGCGGCTACTTCCTTTGCGGATCTTGTCCCCGTCGATTTTCTCAAGGTAGGAGGGAAAAACGTTGATTTCTTGTCGCATGTGGCCTCGAAATCGGTTATTCTGTACAGGAGCGATGGGTCGATTGATTGGAATTTCGTTAAAATCCAGGCCGCCCAGCCTGGAAAGCTGCGTGTCAGGGTAGGAGAAACGCCTTCCTTGCAGCAGCGGATCACTGCTGAAATCAATTCCCGGTACAAGATGCCCCGGGTGAAATGCCACCTGTTCTGTTTCAGCAAAGAAATCGGACGGATTGGCGTTGAGCACCATCTTTCCGATGAGTTTTATCGGCACCAATTCTTCCGGGATGAGTTTGGTCGGATCGAGGAGATCAAAGTCGAACATGTGCTCGTCTTTTTCAGGCACCAGCTGTACTCCAAGGTCCCACTCGGGGAGGTTCCCTTTTTCGATGGCGTTCCATAGTTCTCTACGGTGAAAGTCAGGATCCTGGCCTGAGATCTTCTGAGCCTCATCCCAACTGACCGAGTGGGTTCCGGCACGGGGCTTCCAGTGAAATTTCACAAAATGAGATTCATTATTCTCGTTGATGAAGCGAAAGGTATGCACCCCAAAACCTTCCATCGTGCTAAAGCTTCTCGGTAGCGCGCGATCACTCATCAGCCACATGATCATGTGCATACTCTCGGGCCTCAGCGAGATAAAGTCCCAAAAAGCATCCTGGGCGGAAGCAGTCCGATGGATTTCATTGTGCTGCTCTGGCTTGGCTGCATGAATCAAGTCGGGGAATTTGATCGCGTCTTTGATAAAAAAGACCGGCACGTTGTTACCGACGAGGTCGTAGTCTCCATCGTCGGTATAGAATTTCACCGCAAAACCCTTCACATCTCTGGCCAGAGCCGAGAAGCCTGTAAATCCGGCGATAGTGCTGAATCTGGCAAACACAGGCGTTCTCCTGCCTTTCATTCCCAGAAAATCGGCTTTGGTGAATTCAGAGAAATCTCCGTAAGATTCGAAATAACCATGCGCCGCGGCTCCCCGGGCGTCCACGTTCCTCTCAGGAATCCGCTCGTGGACGAAGTGGTTTATTTTTTCACGGAAACGGAAATCCTCCGTCAGGGAAGGACCATGCTCTCCAGAGGAAAGTGAGTTATGGTCGTCGCTGATTCTCAACCTCTGATTGGTAGTCCTCGCTTCGTCACTTCCGTCGTCTGTGTTCATGTAGAGATTATCGATCTTGGCATTCTCAATACAGATTTTGCCCTTTTCTCTTTCACTCATGGCTTACAGATTTTAGTAGATATGCGGTTGAAAAGCACTAAAAACATTCCAAGGAATTCAATTCGCTTAGCCTCCTCGGCAAATCAGATTTTTCATCGATTTTTGGAAGAATACGGTTTCACAAAGTCACAGCGCGAAAACCCAAGCATGGAGGCGCGTCCTGCACTTTTAAGGATTTTGTCGATGATTTACCTGAGACATCGATTGCGGCATTGCCATTAAAAAATAATTGAGACTGGTTTCAAATTCGATCCACCGGAGGACCCTCTAGTCTCGTAAATTCCTCATGATGAGGATAAAACCCACAGCAGCTGTTATTCATCAGCCAATCAAAAAACTGCAAAGTCAGCTAAAAAACTTCCACTGACTTTGCAGTATCAATCTTGCTCGTGGACAAAATAAGCTGCGCGCTACATCTATTTTGAATAGGAGATTTTCCAAAGGGTATTTCCGCTATCGTCATTGACCAGCAGCGATCCATCAGGCAGCACGGTCACATCCACGGGGCGCCCGTAGACCTGCGACTTATCCGACCCAGACACAAATCCGGTCAGGAAATCCTTGGGTTGCCCCGACGGTTTTCCATTGGCAAAAGGAACGAAGAGCACTTTGTATCCCGCAAGCTTCGCGCGGTTCCAAGACCCGTGCTGACCGACGAAAGCGCCGTTTCTATACTCCTCGGGAAAGGCCGAGCCGTCGTAAAAAGTCAAACCCAACGAAGCCGTGTGGCTTCCAACCGGCACATCGGGGACGATCGCTTTCGCCACCATTTCGGGGGCTTGGCCTTCCAACCGCGGATCCACGATCTGACCATAGTAGGAATATGGCCAACCGTAGAATCCGCCCTTCTTCACACTCGTGATGTAGTCAGGCACCAGCTCGTCTCCTAAAGCATCACGCTCATTTACTGCCGTCCAAAGCTCCTTCGTCACAGGATTCCAGGACATTCCCACAGGATTGCGAAGGCCGCTGGCGTAGATTACTTCACCCGATCCATCAGGATTGACCTCTAGAACTCCGGCTCTGCGCTGCTCTTCCTCCATTCCATGCTCTGCGACATTGCTGGCAGAACCTACAGAGATGTAGATTTTGCTGCCGTCTTCGCTCGCAATCAGGTTTCGAGTCCAGTGATTGTTATACCCTCCAGCCGGCAGCTCCAAGATCTTTTCCCCTTCCGCTTCCAGCTTGGTCTGCCCGGCCCGGTAGGGGAATCTATAGAGTCCGTCCGTGTTGGCGACATAGAAATGATTGCCCAGGACGAGTACTCCGTAGGGGCTGTTCAGCCCATCTTTGAATGTTTCGCGGACTTCATAGTCGCCATTTTGGTCCTTGTCCTGAAAGATCGTGATCCGATCTGCGCTTCCCTTGGTATTGCTCTCCACGACGAAGATGTCGCCGTTTTCAGCGACATAGGTATTTCGCGGATTATCAAGCCGGTCGGCAAATTTACTTACCGTAAATCCTTCCGGTGCGGTGGGCATCTGTCCTTCTGGCCAATCCACTACATTGCTCTGGTTGACCGTGGCTTCGGTAGCGTAGGGTGGAGGCAGGATCAATTCACCGATCGCAGTCTGCACAGTGTCCGGACTGGATTGCGAGATTTCTTCTTTCTCCTCTTTGGAGACTTTTTCTTTGCAGGAGGCAAAACTGAGGGTTGCCAAAGTCAAGAGGAAAAGTGTGGTTTTAGTTTGCATTTTGGTTATGGTTTGTTTTCAGACTTACAAAAGATCAATCATTCAGCCGAATCTCAGAGAATGGAGTTCCCGACTGTTCTAGCTGTCCAACTTCTCGAGGACTTTTTCGATCTGCACTCCCGGTCCCAACACTTCAAGAAAAAGATCTGGATGCTTCTCCAGTCTCTTCATCAGCGTGAAGATGGTAAAGTCATTCTTGTCGAGCTTTCCGTTCACCTCTTTCCAAAGAAGTGGAGTTGATACCGTCGCACCGGGCTTGGGTCGGACGCAATACGCTGCGGCAAGCGTCTGTCCGGGACGGTTTTGCAGATAATCCAAGTAGATTCTTCCCTTTCTGGCCTTGAGTGGCCTTTCCATGGTTGTCAGCGTTGGCAACTGCTCCTGGATGATTGTACATAGGAGTTTGCAGAATTCACGGCCTTCCTCAAAGCTGTATTTAGCCCCTAGGGGGATGTAGATGTGCAGTCCGCTCGCTCCTGAGGTTTTGCAGTAGCCGTCTACATTGAGCTCTTTGAGCAACTCATAAAACGCCTGCGCCACCTCGATGACCTGCTTGAAGTCGTTTTTGTCCGAGGGATCCAGATCGATGACGATGTAGTCGGGTTTGTCCAGCGAACCGACCCGCGCATTCCAGGGATTAATCTCAATGCAGCCCAAGTTTGCCATGTAGATCAAGGTGGCCTCCTTTTGACACAGCATGTAATCGATGTCCTTGTTGGCGGATTCAGAGTGAATAGTCACCGTCTCGATCCAGTCGGGGTAGCCGTCCGGCGTGTCTTTCTGATAGAAGCTATCCTGATCGATTCCGTTGGGATGACGGTGGAGGTTTTGCGGCCGATCTTTCAAGAAGGGCAAGATGTAGTCGGATACGGTCAGGTAGTAGTCGATCAGGTCGTACTTGGAGATCCCTTCTTTCGGCCAAAGCTTTTTTTCCAGGTTGGTGATCTGAACGTTGATCCCGTCTAGCTCCAGGGAATTATCAGAGTTTCCAACTGGTTTTCCCGCGCTTTCCGAACTTTCGACAGTCAGTTCTTGCGGAAACTTATCATTGCGCAGCGCCTTGAATACCGGTTGGCGCAGTCGCTTGTTGTCCGTCCACTCTGCAAAGGTCACTTCCGCTATCATCACGGGATGCAGCCAAACTGGCTTCCTTCCGCTCAGATTGATCTTTTCCGGAAAGGGAGATTTTGTTTGCTTGATTTTCGCGAATTGCGAGAGCAGTTCTTTTTGTTGGGTGATGGAAAAGCCCGTTCCGCAGTTGCCGGCATAAGCCAGCTCACCGGCTTGATGCAGGCCTAGAATCAAGGATCCAAAGGGGCGGTTTTCCGAGTGGGTGTAGCCACAAATGACGGCTTCGGTGCTTTCCTGTGTCTTAAACTTGACCCATTCCTCGGACCGGACACCCGGGTGGTACCGAGAGTCAGCCTTTTTGCCAATGATCCCTTCGAGCCCTTTCGCCTTGCTTTCTTCAAAAAATGCCTTGCCTCCGCCAATTAAGTGATCACTGTAGCGGATATTCGGAAGGTCTTCCACGAGCGTTTCCAGCAGCTCTTTTCGCTCCACGAGCGGAAGATGAAGGATGCTGTGGCCGTCGACGTACAGTAGGTCGAACACTAGGTAAGTCAACGTCCCTTTGGGTTCTTCCCCATAGTGTTGAAGCCATTGGAAATTTGATTTGCCGTCCTTGTTCAGTGCGACCACTTCTCCATCGATAATGGCGCTCTTAGGTAGCTGTTTTAGGCTGGTAATCAGGTCCGGATAGGTTTTCGAATAGTCGATCCCAGTTCGGGAATAGAGCGTGGTCGCAATATCCGAGTGATTGCAGATCATGCGATAGCCATCCCACTTGATTTCGTAGAGCCAGTTTTTGGAATTGCTGAATTTCAGCGTTTTGCTGGTAGAGGCCAGCATCGGTGAGACCTGTTGCTTGAGCGTTAATTTCTTTGGAGCTTTCGGCGACTCCTCTGACTGTAGTTCGTTAAGATGCAGATTGGCGTCGTAGTCCAGATCCGTAGCGAATTCATCCTTTTTCTTGATCAAAAGCCATTGTGGCTGCTTGCCTTCAAACCTTGTCCGGACCAAGGCAAAGTCGCCGCGAAGCTTGGCGCCATAAAAAGTAATCTTAAGATCGCCTTCTTCGAACATTGCCAGAGCGGCGTCTTTTTTATCAGAAATGGGAGCATACGTTCCCGAATCCCAGATGGTCATTTCGCCTGCGCCGTAGTTCCCTTCGGGGATAGTGCCTTGGAAGTTCAGATACTTCAGCGGATGGTCTTCTGTCTGCACAGCCAGTCGCTTGTCAGCGACATTGAGGGAAGGGCCCTTTGGGACAGCCCAGCTTTTGAGCACCCCGTCCATCTCCAGCCGGAGATCAAAATGCAGGCGGCTAGCATCGTGCCGCTGGACCACAAAGCGCAGCTTTCCGGTCTGTCTTACGAAGTCTCCTCTCGGTTCGTTGGTCTTCTTGAAATCACGCTTTTTGTTGTATTCATCGAGTGCCATCACGAAGCTTTTTTACGTTTTTGCAAGCTGGCCTTCAGTTGCGCCATGAGATCTTTGGAGGGCGTATTTTCCGGCTCAAACTTCTTCAAGACGGTTTTTTTGCCCTTGGATTTTGCTTTGATCACCTTCATCAGCTGTGTGGTGTATTGATCTTTATATTTTGAGAGATCAAATTTTTCACTGTATTGCTTGATGAGCGACTCGGCCATGTCCACTTCTTTTTTGGTGGCTTTGGAGCTTGAGATCTTAAGGTCAGCGGGATTTCGGATTTCGTCCGAAAACCGGATCACATGCAAAACCAGAACGTCCTCATAAACTCCAATCAGGCTGAGGTTTTCCTTTTGGCGCATGACGAAGGTGGCCAGCCCGAGTTTTTTTGTCTTTTTCAATGCGTCACGCAATAGGTTGTAGGCTTTGCCGCCTTCCTTTTGCGGTTCGAGGAAATAGGGCTTTTTGAAAAGCATGTCAGCGACATCCCTCTCATCCACAAACGCCTCTATCTCCACTATTTTGGTCTTCTTGGCATTCGCCTGCTCAAAGTCCTCCTCCTCCAGGATGACGTATTTGTCTTCAATCTTGAAACCTTTGACGATATCCTTCCATTCGACTTCCTTGCCGGATTTCTCGTTGATGCGCTGATATCTGATCCGCGAATGATCCTTGGAATCCAGCATGTCCAACTCAATTGTCCGACTTTCTGATGCAGAATACATCTTGATCGGAATATTCACCAATCCAAATCCCAATGTGCCGTTCCAGATCGATTTCATCTGTTTATAATTTGTTTTTTAGCGGTCAGATGGAATGCCCTAGATAATCATCCCCTGTGTGAGAACTTTCTTATGAAGCATTTCATGTGCTTGCGATTTGTCTTTTAATTGCCACATGGAATGCCCAAATAGCCATCCCCCTAGGAGACGCCTTTCCCATGGGGTTTCGAGTTTAGATTCACCGTGGCAGAAGCATCCTTCTGCGAAAACAAATCCAAACCATTTCCACAAGGATGATTTGATCGTATAATGCGATCATTGCGCCTGATTCGGCGACTGTAAGCGAAAGAGTCTGTTGAAAAAGCAAAAAATGACTTAGCCAGCATTGGTTTTCCTGCTGAAAAGTGGGGAGCATTCTCCCTGATTCTTGCAGAATTTTCTACATTTTATCTTTTAAGAAGCAACTCATTCAGAGGCTCCTATCGGTCGGTTTAGCGGAGCTTAAAAGGAGATTGGGATGGTCTTTCCTGACTTTTGCCCTTACTTTTTCTGATACACCCGTACATAATCCACCAGATACTCTTTGGGAAAATCAGTATTGATTGGATCGCCTCCATTTCCGCCAATCGCCAGGTTGAGCAACAGGTAATGGGGATGCCGAAAAGGGTTAAATCCATCCGGATTGGTCGTTCGGGCGAGATCGATCTCATTTAGCAATTGGTCATCCAGAAAGAGCTTGATGGAATGCTCGTCCCACTCCATTCTCCAGAGGTGAAATTTGGAGGGCCATTCCGGATCCAGTTTCAAAAAATCAGCAAAGGGAATTTTCGCCTCATCCCATTTGGCCTGCCATTGCCCTTCATCAGCCCAGGCGGCATTTGCGAGGATGGTTGGGACGTTTTTGACGCGATAAAACTCCATGATGTCTATCTCCCCATTTGCCGGCCATGGATTTTTGATTCCCAAAGTCCAGATCGCAGGCCACATACCCATTGCCGTGTCAATCTTGGCCCGGACCTCGACTACTCCGTATTGAAAATCAAATTTCCCGCGGGTATTGATGCTGGAAGACGTGTATTCCGCTTGCTTTCGGTTTTTCTGCCATGCTTGGTGTCCCGATTCAAAATGCGGATTTGACACTGATTCTCTCCTTCCAGTGATAATCAAATACCCATTTTCCAGCCGTGCATTCTGCTCCTGATACCATTGCAGTTCCTGATTTCTGACAAAGCCTTTTTCAAAAGTCCACTTTACTGAATCGACTTTCCCCTCCTTTTCAAACTCTTCCTGCCAAATCAACTGATAACCCTTGGTCTCCGGATCGAATGAGTTTTACGAAAAGCAGATTCCGCTTAGGAATGTGAAGAGGAGTAACAGGACGTTTTTCATAGGTTCAAAAAAAGGAAAATACGAAAAGAAATCTAAGACCTCAATATTTGACCCGTCGCCCCCCTAACGAAAAAAAGCCTCCGGTTTCCCAGAGGCCTTTTGCACTACGTATCAATCAGTCACTTGCTTATAGGGTATCGACTTTCTTCTGTCTGCCGGTGTAGCCGTAGGAGGACTTGCCTACGCGCAGTTCGGTCCGGCGGTTCAGCTGGTGCATCGCAGGGGTGCAGGTCACCTCGTCGCAGTTGTGGATCGGACGGGTCTTGCCAAACCACTGGGACTCCAGCCGGTTGGTTTCCACGCCCCGGTTTTTCAGGTACTCCATCACCACCTGCGCTCTGCGCTCGGACAGGGCTTTGTTGTACTCCCCGTCTCCCCGCTGGTCGGTGTGCCCCTCGATGTACAGCATCAGGTTCGGCATCCGCTTCAGCAGGATCGCCGTGCGCTCCAACTCGGTCTTGTGCACACTGCGCAGCATCGATTTGTCAAAGTCAAAGTAGATCGTCGGGATCTCGCTCAGCTCGTCGGAGATCTTCTCAAAGATGTCCTCGGGCTCGCAGAAGTCCATGTCCTTCAGCTCCTGCGGGATCTCATACTGCTTGGTCGGATCCGGGAACGCTTCCAGCACCAGTTCGGAACGTCTGTTCAGCTGGTGGTTTTCCTCGTTGCACGGCTTGCCGTTGCCACAGTCGTTGATCAGCTGGCTTTCCCCAAACCACTCCAGTCTCACCCGGTCGGCGCTGATGCCCCTGGCTCCCAGGTATTCGGTCACTGCCTTGGCCCGGCCGTTGGACAGCGTGATGTTGTATTCGTCACTGGCCCTGGAGTCGGTATGTGAGGCCACCAGCAGGTCCAGGAAGCTGTATTTCTTCATCATCTCGGCCAGCTTGTCCAGGATCGGCATCGCGTCCTTGCGGATCACATACCTGTCCAGGTCGTAGTACACGATGTCCACATACACCGGCAGCTGGTACGGGATCGGCACCAGGCGGTACTCCCGCTTTACCGTATCCCCTTCAAAGCCTTTGGTCGTGATGCTCTCGTCAGTCAGCGGGAAGTACCCCGGCTTGCTGATCGTGATCCCAAAGTCACTCTCCGGCTCCAGCTGGGCGGTCAGCTCGCCTTTGGCGTTTCTGGCCGTCGGGGTCAGGATCCCCTGGGTCTTGTCCCGGAAGGTCGCCAGGTAGCTCGCTGTGATCAGCTCCCCGTTGCAGTCCAGCACCCGGGCCAAAAACTGCTTGTACAGGTCCTTGGCCATGTACAGGTCGTCCAGACCCTGGCCGCCTTTTCGGTTGGAAGAAAGGTACACCGTCTTGTCCTTCCCTTCCCGGTAGGCAAAGTCATCGGCCAGGGAGTTCAGCGGCGTGCCCATGTTGCGGGTGCCGCCGACCGCCGTCGGGCTGTAGGTTGCCTCGAAGATGTCCAGTCCCCCCAGCCCTTCGCGGCCGTCGGAGGAAAAGTAAAACTTGTTGCTCTTTCTGAAAGGATGGGTCTCATTCCCTTCGCTGTTCACTTCCGGGCCCAGGTTCACCGGTGCGGTGAAGCTCAGGCTGTCGCCGGTCTTGCTGTATTCACTGTAGTACAGGTCGTACCCGCCCAGGCCGCCCGGCATGTCCGAGGCGAAGTAAAGCCGCTTGGCTTCCTCGTCCACAAAGGGGTGCATCACCGAATACCCCAGCGAATCGTTGTACGGGAAGGCCATGGCCCCTTCGAGCTTGCCCTCCGCACTCACCCTGCTGTAATAGATCTCCGGCTGCACGGTGATGTCCCGCGTCTTTTTGGCTTTGGTGATCGACCGGGTCACGGAGTAAAACAGCAACTGGTCGGCCCCCGCGTAGCTCGGATCCGAAAAGCTCTTGGTCCCCGGCACATCCGATACCACCGTGCTGATGTTGCCGTCCTTGTCCTGACGGTACACCGTGAAGTAGCCCCGTCCGGTGTAGTCACTCTTCTCCTCACTGAAGATCTTGTTCCTCCCGTCGATCCGGATCCCCGGCATCTTGTCCGGATAGCTTCCCCCCCGGTCGGACACAAAATATCTGTTGCCCAGCCCGTCTTCGGCCAGCGAAAAATCCGACTCGCTGCTGTTCAGCGCTTCCATGCTTTCCACCTTCAGCTTCCGGGTGCCCGCCGGCACACTCCCCGGGTGGATGCCCAGGCTGTCGGCGTTGAATCCCCTGCCGTCGGCCAGTCCCCGGGCCTCTGTAAAGTTGTCGGTCATGATCCCGGTCCGCAGCAGGGCGGCATAGTCCTCTCCGCCCGCCTGCCCGTAGCCCACCGTGGTCTTCCACCAGGTATACGCGCTTTCGTAGTCCCGCAGCTGCTCGGCCGCCAGGGCCGTCTTCCGCGCGGTCGCGTAGTTGGGCTTCTTGGCATACGCCTCCTGGTACACCTCCAGCGCATGCCGGTAGTTCATCTGCTTCATCTGGTCGTCCGCATAGCGGACTTTGGACCGCTGGGCTTCTGCCAACTCCGTCGCGCCAAAAAATAAGCCGGCCGCGAGCCCCAGGATAGTAAGTGTCTTTTTCATGTGATTATATTTTTTTTTCAGCGGCCATATGGAATCTCCCATACCCATAGCCGTATCCAAAAGAACCTTTCCTCTGATACCCATCAGACCGGGTCTGTCTTGCTCATGCTGGCTCGATTTCATAATCAGAACCATCTTTGGTTTTTCATCGTGGCAGTGCGCGGGATCATGTAGAAGCCCACCGAAAACTCGTGCGAGTTGTGTTTGTAGTCCTGCAGCGCGTTCAGGTTGTGGTCATAGGCATACCCCAGCCGCAGCCGGTCCGTGGCAAAGATCTCGATCAGGGCTGCCACCGCGTTCCGGTTGGACAGGTTCTCGTCCAGCTCATCGGCCCAGATGTTCACGTTGGATCGGTACGAAGCCCCCAGCCACAGCCGGTCAAAAAACAGGAACATCCCGTTCAGGTCGTAGTTGGTCGGGGCCCCTTTCACCTGCTTGACCAGAAAGCTCGGCTTGAAGTCCACCTGCTCGGACAGCTCAAACATCGCCCCCGCGGTCAGGTAAAAGTGGAAGTCGTGGTACGCCAGGGCGATGTCCTCTTTCTCCAGCGCCTTCTTGCCGATCATGTTGTACACGCTGAAGCCCGCATAGAACCGGTCGGTGTTGTAAAACAGCCCCGTGTTCAGGTTCGGCGTGAACAGGTTGATCCTGCCCCCCGGGATCTCCGGGTCGTTCGGATCGTTCGGGTCCAGCTCATCCCCGTCCACCATGTACTCGGACACCCCCACGCTGGCGCCCAGGCCCAGGAAGCCTTTCTGACCCGTCTGGATCCGGTACGCGTAGGTCACCAGGCCGGTGGTCGTACGCGTCGGACCCAGCTGGTCACTCAGCAGCGACACCCCGAAGCCCATCGTCCCCTCGTTGGCACTCAGGTCGGCGGTCACCGTGAAGGTCTTCGGTGCTCCCGGAAAATCCATCCACTGGCTCCGGTACGTGCTCTGGATGTACGGCTC
>NZ_AUBW01000035.1 GCF_000429445.1 Algoriphagus terrigena DSM 22685 | reverse complement strand
TGAGTGTCTCCTATGTTGAAAAACAAGGGTTTAGCTAAAATTTCACAATACTTTTCCGTCACTTTTCTCTTAAGTGCCTTTCAGTTTCCGGAGAACACCTGTCAAGGCCGGTGCGCAGCACCGTTTATTTAGCCTTTACAGGTGTTCGGTGGAAACTATCTTTGCACTTTTGGAGAAGTGATGGTCGTCAGTCACTTGTTATTTTTTCTTCTTCTTTAGCCTCTCTAAACAATCTCCTATCAGCAGTCGGACTGCAATCTGTTGTTCAATTTAAAGAGGAGGGGACGTAGTCTTCACTGAACGGTCGATTCCTATTGGATTGCCGCAGACACACATACCGTTTGCTCCCCTTCCTTGTTTTTAAGGCTTTTGAAGATCTTATTCGATTACTCCCAATTCATAAGGAGTTTGATTGATGAGTATATACCGGATTCTGTTCAATAGCTTTTTTGCGATTTTGATGATGGCTTTGTTTTTATTCATTCTTTTGGCCAGTTCATTAAAGCAAAGCGTTAAGGCTGGATCCTTCCTGACAGCAACCCAGGAGGCTTCTACCAGCATGATTTTGATGCTTTTTCTTCCTCTGTTACTCAGTTTTCCGGTCACTGATTTTTCTCCGCTGCTATGCATAGTAGGTGCAATTCCCACATAATTGCACAGCTCTGGAAAACTTTTGAAGCGATGGATATCACCCAGCTGAACCAGTAAATTCATCGCAACCAGGGTGCTTATCCCTGGAGTAGATAGTAGCAGTTCGCAGTTTCTCTTGTATCGGTCTGTTTTGGAAAGAGCCTGTATCTGCCGTGTGGCATCTAACAGCTGTTTTTTGAGAACCAGGCCTGTTTCCAGATAATTGTTGATCACCTGCTGAAGTTGGGCTGAGACTTGGGGTATGTCTCTTAACCATTCCATATAAGGCTTAGACCAGGACCGATACTGTGATTTGCTGAAGCGTTCGGGAATCTCTATCCCATATTGTAACAACATGGAGCGAACCCGAATCTTTTGTCTGGTCAGATCCTTAGATAGATTGAACCTCTGTCGAATTAAAGAGCGGTCGATTTCCAGCTCCTCATCCGGAATATGGATGGAAGATATCTCGTTGTTTCTAAGCATCCGAGCCAGTTTTCGACTATCGATGGAATCGGTTTTCTGAATCTTCTCTTTATGAGTGGTAGGAACATCAGCAGGATGGACAACCTGACAGGCTATGCCAAGTGATTTGAGTTCTCTGCATGTACCGAATCCACTGAATCCAGCTTCATAAACAGCCCGAAAGTCTGCGCCAGGATAGTTCCTGAGGAGGAATTTTGCCAATGTATCAGGATTTGGATCTGTACTCATCGTCTTTAACTCATGATGATCACTGAAAATGGAAACTGCCCAGTTCTTCTTATGGACATCAAGGCCGACGTAAAGGGTTTGGCCCGAAAACGAATTTGGGTTAACTTTAGTAGAAGGCATAAGCTAAGTAGTTATGATTGAATTGATTAGAGACCTTTTAATCTAACTATTCTAGCTTTGCCTTTCTAGTTTCAAACATAACAGCTCCACTCACGGCCTTCTAAAGGATTCGCTTTCCAATAGTTGAATCCCTCTTCTAAAAAGCCCCATCGGGGCGACATATTGGTAGCCTGGGGTTTCAACCCCAGGATAAACGAATCTCATGTACCGCTCGCTGGCGCAGAAAGCTAGTTTAGAAACGGAACCTAACTGCCAGCGAAACGAAGATGGAATTCTCCGCTGGAATGAAATTGCAATCAGGCCTTTGTTGTGGTCCCTAAGCCGTATCAGACATATAGCCAATACAAAAAAGTACCAGAAGTAATCGTCGAAAGTAGGGCCCTGCAGGATTTACGGTTTTTGGTGATGCGGAAAACCGTGAAAAAACAGGTTAGCTCCTGAGTGAGCGAAGGAGATCCACCTGTTTTTAGGTTTGGAGCAGCGCCAAAAATCCAATCGTCCACCGATACCTGTCTGGCAGAAACCATCACCGATTGGAAGTAAAGACTGGGGCCCGAAGCTTTTGGGTTACTTTTTGGCTTTCAAAAAGTGACAACTCAAAAAAAATCCGAAGCCTCAAATCCTGCCAACCAGGCCGGAATAAATGAATAGTCCGCCGCGCAGTTGCCCTGCTTCTCCTGATTGGAATACAATTACAAAATCATTCCTCCATAACTCCCCCTTTATCTCAAATTAACGAAAAGAGCTAAAGTTCTTGACAAAGGGGGCAGGGAGGACAAACCGTTAGGAAACAGCCCGGTGGGCTATTTTAGGTTTGGGCCAGGTTGTAGGGCAGGCCAAATCTCTTCCGCCGCTGTGAGTGTCTCCACTCACGGCCTTCTTGCCCCCCTCTTCATGCACTAATCATCCGTCATCAAACATCTGTCATCTAACAATTCAACCTCCCTTCCCAAAAATCCTCCTCCCCATCTCCTTATACAACAAAAAATAAAGCAAGCCCTCCATGAATTTTCTGTCCAAAGAATAAAATCGGTTCACCTGCATATGGAGATGATTACTGATGATCTGCCACTTCATACGCTCTTCCTCCCAATGATTCAGATGGGTCATTAGCTTTTCCTTATAGTTCTTTTTCCAAGCCAATGGCAGTCTCCTGGACCTGGTTTTTTCATTCGATTCTGCAGAAAATCGCCGCTTCGTTTCATGCGAAATTCTTTTAACCCGAATTCTAACCATCTGAAATCCATAGGATTCCATTCCGGATGAAAAGATCAAATCTGACCAAAACTGACTCAGACACTCGATAGAAATCGTACTCGATCCACTTAGTCGAACCGTTTTTCGGATAATTGCACTGACCAAAGAAGATTCCATCCAAAACAACTCCTCAGAAATCAGATAAGTAATATTCCCGTATTTCTTTACTTCTGGGTAGTAAGGACGTAGCTCAAATCGCAGCCGCTGAAGGTTATTGACTAGGCGATAAAGTATCTCTTCTCTGTCTTCGGTGGAATTGGGACAAAACCTCAGTCTTACCTGTAGCTGCTCCCTTTCCGGATAAACCAAAAAATACCAATGAACCTGTTTCCTTTTGAGAAAATCAATCAGACAAAATGAGAAAAGTAAAAGCATGGAGTCCTCAAAATCCTCCTCAGAAACCCAAAAAACCAAATAAAGCCAATCTGGATTTTCATGGTCAATCGAATTCAAAAATCCGGCCCACGGCTTTTCTGCTATTTCTTTTCGATGACTTAGTACGAGTTGTGGGTAGATTGAATTTCCATTAGCAGAGGTATAGGGACTTTTATCTTTCCAAATAACTTCGCTGAGCACACACCTGGAATACTTCCTTAATTCAAGCCATAAAATCTCAAACCCATCCTCACTTTCCCAATTGACAAGCAATTCCCGGTCATAAATACCCACCAAAATATTGAAAGGTAAGGCCTGCTCGGCCAGCCATTTTTTTAACTCTTCTTGCAATTCAAATTGATGGGAATTGATTACCCATCTCCTGGATTGCAGGATGATTTTACCCCAGCAAAGTCTTGGCGTATAGGTTTTTGATGAAAAAAGTGGTGCTTGGTAATGAACCAAGTTGAATGACTTTTGATGATCAAGCTCCCAAAGAAGCCGGATCAAAGGATGGCTTATCTCTTTGCCGTTCAAGGGATGGGTAATTATTGGAATAATTCTTTTCCCTGACTTATTGTGAACAAGTAGGAGCTCACCGTCACGTAATCCCATCTCAATCTCATCGAAAGGGATACAATCAGGGGCCCCTTGATTGAAGGGACTGATATAATTCTCAAAAACCGGCCGGGTAGCACAGATTCCCTGAACTACATGTGTTTCAAAAATACGAACCTCAGCATAGATTAGGTCATCGTTTGGAAAGACTACTGACTTGATTTCCTTTTCAAATGCATAGATCCCTTCATCTCTGTTAAACCTGCCTATGAAAACAAAGGGCCGGTTACATAGTGCATTATCTATCACAATCCTGTCGTCGTCTAGGACCTTAATTATCAGGTCTACATGGTAGATCTGAGAGGGTAGAGGAGCTTCCTTTACAATCTTTTTCAAATCCACCTCCTCACACCCCCAAAGGGAATCTGGAATTTCTAAGTATTCGTTTTGACTTACCCCAGTTGGAGTTAGCTCCAGAAAATCTGAACTCGTGAACTCCTGATAATTCAGGAGTAAGGACAATGGAATAAATCGGTCATCGAATTTAACATGAAACCATTTTTTGAGTCCCTCAACGTAGTCCGAGGACAGTTCGCCAAAAAG
The DNA here is from genome assembly GCF_000429445.1 of Algoriphagus terrigena DSM 22685. GTDB lineage: Bacteria > Bacteroidota > Bacteroidia > Cytophagales > Cyclobacteriaceae > Algoriphagus > Algoriphagus terrigena. The sequence goes on along the minus strand of NZ_AUBW01000035.1, from coordinate 29,379 downwards.
ATTGCCTGCGGTCAGGAAAAAATCATCGGCCAGGTTCTTGATCTCTTCGTTAATTCCCAGCTGATCTTTGACAACAACATCCGTATAGACCGAAGGAGCTATTTGGGTTTTTAGCCAGTCCTCGCTGTGATATAAAATTCCGATCTTGATCAATTGTCTCCATATCTCTTCAATAGGGTTTTCGCTCCCGCCCTTAAACCACGATTGAAACTCGGCAAATCGTATCCTCGAATGTGTTTTCCAATGGTTCTCCAATAAACTGATTACCCTGTTATATGGAATACTGAGTAGAGCCCAACGTTCTTCCTTGACTAGGTAACTCAAAAATACCTTGCGGTTAAATTGGCTAAAACTACTTACACTCAGCTGCCATTCGAGGTAGTCGGATTCCGGGTTTTCAATAGCGCAATCCGATCCGAGCTCTTCTACTTGACTTAGATCAACGGAGGATTTTTGTTGGATATCCGTGCCCAAACCAACGCCGGCAAATTTGCCAAAAGGAGTGGACCTGTATCGGCCTCTTAAAATGTACTTTTTTACTTTTAGCCTAACTGGTTTGGCTAAATCTTCATATCCCTTGTTTCGGATTTCATGTGCAAGACTTGGGGAGGAAATTGAGATAGCTTCAAGGATTTTTACCCAGTTTTCTCGGATTTCAGATTCGCTGTCTGGATCAAAATCAAACAGGGGCGTTCGAAATAAAAACTTCATGGCTTTTTATTTCGATTCTAAATCACCTACTGGTAAAGGTCAAAAAAAAGCCACATACGCTCCATTTCAGGGTACATACACCTGTTTTTAAGGTACAACCTCGATTTTTGATCGTGACGAAAACAGCGCATTTCCGTTGTCCTGCTTCTCCACCGATCCCTAGAAATGCTGGACTTAGCAGGCCAATTTCCAATTCACACCAACCAACCACCATTGATGCTTCCAGTCATCTCGACGAAGCAAGTCATCTCGACGATAGGAGAGATCTCACCATTCAGACCCCTACACTTTTTCGCCTCGACGACAAGTGAGATCTCACCGTTCGGACCACCTCCTCCGTACCTCGGCATCGACACCCATTTACACACAATATTCCTGCGCCGAGGTTGAAATCATTTTACTACTTCATACCCAGGGTTGCACCCTGGGCTATTCACGGTTGGACTCCTTCAGAGTCCGATCTTCATTATTTGCCAGTGCTCTCCAACAGCGCAGCGGACAACTTGACAACTGCTCAGTAGACAGTCAGCATCCATCATCCAGCATCTAGCATCCATCATCCAACAACAGCATCAGCGGACAACCCGACAAGCCGGGGACGTAGCCAGGACCAAATTCCTCAACTGCCCCAAAAGACCTCGTAAAACGTAATTCGTAAATCGTAAACCCGACACCATGACAACAGCTCCGCAGACAACCTCCAACTTCCTGCTTCCAACTTCCCTGCGACAACCTGACAACAGCCTCTGCAGACAACTTGACAACTGCTCAGTAGACAGTCAGCATCGGTCATCCAGCATCGGTCATCCAGCATCCAGCATCCAACATCTAGCATCCATCATCTAACAGCCCCGCACCACCAAAGCACCATCAAAGCACCATCAAAGTAGCATCAAAGCTACATATAGGCTAGGTTTTGGATCACCCCGGGATTCATGTCAAGTCCACAGATTCCATAGAATCCACATTTTCCATAGATTCCACAAAATCCACAAAATCCACAGAATCCACAGAATCCATAGAATCCACGTTCGGTTTGATTTTCACTTTCCCCACTTCAGATTTGGTCATGTTTCACCAAAACACAAACTGAACATGGCAAAACAATCAAGCTTTCTAAAACTCGAAGGGACCATCGGCGATGTCACCTTCTATAAAGGACGAACCGGATTCAAAGCCCGCCAGAAGGGTGGAGTTTCCAAGAAAAAAATCCTAAACGATCCCAGATTCCGGCGAACCCGCGAAAACCTCCAGGAATTCAACCGCGCCGCAAGCGCATCCAAATTCCTCAAAGACGCCTTCCGGGTGATTGCCCTCAAATCCAGCGACGGAACCCTTCACAACAGGCTCTATTCCCTGGCGATGAAGGTGATCTACTCGGATATCGTGAGCAACCGCGGAGAGCGCAAGTTCGAGCTCGGCAACATGCAACTCTTCCGGGATTTCCAGTTCTGCGCACAATCCACGATCGAAAATACCCTCTTTCAGCAGGTCACAATCGCCGACACGGCAGACCAGGTTGCAGTCACCATCACTGACTTTGTGCCGTCTGTTCACATCCGGCCGGTGGAGAACACCACCCACTTCAGGATTACCCTGATCCGGGCGGACATCGACTTCGCCGCCAAAACCTATGCCTCCCAATCGGCTACCTCCGGGGAAGTCCTGATCGGGATGACGGAAAACCAGGCCCTGAACCTCGTGCTTCCCAAGGTTGCCGTTACGGGTACCCAGCACTTCTTTGCCCTGGCGATCGAGTACCTCCAGATCCTGGAAAACGGGTCCAAATACGACCTCTACGACCTGACCCAGAACCCGGCCAAAATCCTGGTCGTCTCCTGATCCGGTCATGAGGATTTTGTTGGAAAGGGAGTATTGGCCCACCAGTACCCATGGCAGGATCTCGGTCAATGACCGCTGGGTCTGCCACACCCTGGAGGCTCCAAAAATTCCCGGATGCCCCAAGAAATCCTGCCTTCCCGAAGGGTCATACCTGCTGGGCAAGGAGGATCAGCTGCCTCTGCTGACACTCCAAAAGTCCCCAAAAGGGGAGTTTGTCGGAGTGGTCTGCGCCCAGAAGGGCCTCGAGGTAGATATGCCGCAAACCATCATCCCGGTGCAGTCAATCCTCTCCGAAGGGAGGGGAACCAAGCCCACCATGGCCTTTGGAAGACTGCTGAATGCGCTGGGTATAGCCAACAGCGCTGGAGAAACCCTTCGTCTGGAGATAAGGAGCTGTCCGGACAAGGCTCTCAACCTGGCCTTCTGCGAAACCGCATGGATGGATTGATGGTCCAGGCAATTGTGGGAGGGGTCTTCGGACTCCTCCTTTCTGTCATCGCCTATTTCCTCAAGCTCCTCATTCAGGATATCAGGCAGATGAATAAAGAAATGGGAAAAATGAAGGAAGTTATGGTGCGCCTCCAAAGCGAACAGGCACTGATCAAGACGCTTTTACAAATGCCGGGCAAGTTGCCCAAAAGCCGAAAGATCCAGCCCTGTGCCTAATTCCCTCAATCGGTGGAGCAACTGATCACTGACTCTGATCACTGCGACTGAACACTGATCACTCCCAATAAACACTTAACCATTATCATCTTAACAATTAACTAATTCACTATGAACATACTAAGCGAAATGAAAAACCGGGCCTTGGCCCCAACCCCTCCTTTCTTCCAGTTGCTGAAGAAGGCAGGACTGCTGATTGCGGCTATCGGCACGGCAATGCTGACCGCACCGGGAGAAGTACCCGAAATGCTCTTGGCCTATGCAGGCCACGCAGTGACAGCGGGCACCATCCTGATAAGCATCTGCCAGCTCACCGTCGATGAAACCCGACTGGAGGAAAAGCTCCTGCAGGCAGTGAAGTAATCCAGTAAACCTTGAAAATCGAAACCCGGGCAGGAGGTCTTGCCCGGGTTTTTTAACACTTAACACCGGTTGCCGAGCCCAGTCGAGGCATAACCCTTAAAACCAAGTACTACGCGACAAGGCTCTTAGGCCTCGAAACTCACACAGGTACCCGATTTCAATAATCCGGATTTTCCTATTCAGGACATATTCTGTTGGGATTTTGATTTCAAAGAAAAAGATCACTCTTTTAAAAACGAATAAAGGTCGAATTGCTCACCCGAAGATTGCCATGAAATCGCGTATGAAACTCTCCTCACAAGCTGAAAAAATCCTGGCTCAAATCAATCCTAAAACTAAGCTGGGAGACTTACGGAATTTTGCTAAGGAAGTAAAAAAGGACCATGAGCTGGCCTTGGAACTATGGTCTACCGGGAGGTTTTTGCCGAGGCAATTGGCCATCTTGATTATGGACAACAAGCTTCTTTCCCAGGACCTGGTGAATAAGCTGGATAGGGAAATGCAGACTCATCCGTTTGACGAGCGAAATCAGCTAATGGATTGGCTATTTGCCAATCAGCTTGCGAAGGACAAAAAGACCATTGCGATGATTCAATCCTGGCAAGACAGTCCGTTTCCACTCCAACGACGCACCTACTGGTACTATCAGGCAAGACTGAGATGGACAGGGCAGACACCCCCGGATAATACCCCCGACTTACTTTCAGTAATTGAGAGCCGGATTGCCGCAGAAGAGCCTGAAGTTCAATGGGCCATGAATTTTACAGTAGGCTGGATTGGAGTTTATGATAAAAAGTACCGAACACGTTGTATTGAAATAGGGGAGAAAACGGGCCTTTATAAAGGTGATATGGTATCTAAAGGCTGTACCCCCAACTATCTGCCGGAGTTCATTGCCATGGAAAGCAGCAAAAGAAATTTATGATGAGACTCCGCCGACGTAAGTGTCCGCATTTATGTTTTTTTCCTTTTCCGTTGCCCTGCTTCTCCAGAAGCCGACTATTTACCAACCAACCACCATCTCCGCACCTCGGCATTGACTTCCAGCCGCTCACTATTTACCTGCGCCGAGGTGAATCACGGGTACCAACATTTTCCTGGGGTTAAATCCCCAGGCTACAAATATTCCGCTCTTCCGGAGCTTTTCCGCAGGCTAAGATTTTTCAGTCGTAAGCGACATCTAGGTAGATACCCGACGTATTCGGCTACGGAAGGGCCCTGCAGGATTTACGGTTTTTGGTTCTGCGGAAAACCGTTAAAAAAACAGGTTAGCTCCTGAGGGTACGAAGGAGATCCACCTGTTTAACCCGTATTTTGCATTAGGTTTCGTAGTGAGGGCAGTAATTGCAATAAAATCAGGCTGTTTGGAGACTGAGTCATAGCACCGCTATGATGAAGTCGAAAATAGCAACGTAGTGACTGATTTTGAAGCAATTACTGGCCGTAATAGAATTGCTAATGCATAATGCGGGTTTAGGGTTTGGAGCAGCGCCAAAAATCCAATCGTCCACCAATACTCTTCTAGCAGAAAACACCACCGATTGGAAGTAAAGACTGGGGCCCGAAGCTTTTGGGTTTTTTTTGGCTTTCAAAAAGTGATAACTCAAAAAAAATCCGAAGCCTCAAATCCTGCCAACGGGGCCGGAATATTTGCGTTGTCAATCAAAATGCCATTTCCATTGCGCTGGCACAAACCTTCTTTTCCAAATCCACCTTCTGGGCCAGCACCGGGTACCGAATACGTTCTTTTCCCCGGGTTCCCACCCGGGGTTATTGAAAAGTTTGACCCATTCTGGGTCATTAATTCGCCTCAGGTTCCGATGGATTTTCTACTGATTTATAATTCGATTCTAAGTCCCGAAAACATTCCGCTGAAACTCTTTATTTCAAACTCTAGTGTCGAGCGGAGTCGAAACATGGTTGGTAAGCCTAGTCGAACCATCAAACTCCCAATCCGAAAACAGCTTCAGCGGACAACGCGACAATGCTACAATTTCTCAGGAGCAATGGATTCGTGGGTAATCTTCCACCTTTCACCATAAACGGAGGAATAGATCAGCTCAAATCCAAAGCCTTGTTCTTCATAATTGGAAAGGATATCAGCGAACTTGAGAGAGGTTTGATGATCTTGTCGCACGTCAATCACAGACAAACTTCCTCCTGCCGGGATCAGCATGCCCGGTTTTAGATTGGAGTAGTAGATATTGGGCAACTGACCGACTACAGGATCAGCGACCATTAAAAACTCTGCCAGATCTTTTCCTTCCCAGACCTTACCCTTGTATTTAATGACAATATCTTCGATAAAAGCAGGTCCTACTCCCTCATTTTTTAGAAAGAAGGTGTAGTCGGGAGCGGAAAACCCGATGTTGCCTGTTTGGAGATAGGGCAAGGCAGAAAGCAATTGCTGCTCTCGGATGATCTGTGTCTGATAGATCAACACCAAGAAGGTCATGAAGGATACGGATATTGCTGAGATTCCCAACAGCCGGTCAGCGCTCCACTTTCGTAAGGGGCCGGGCTTGGAACTCACCTCGGGGGACTGGGTTTGTTCAGGTTCCATCTAAAGATTTTAGTCCAAAAAATACTCATTTTTTAATAGCTGCCTCCGGACAACGGGCAGGAAAAAAGAAAATTACAGGATCGGTAGACCCTGCCTTTCAACCTCTCACCTTGATTTTCCAATTTTTCAACTTTCCAATTCACAAACGTGACAACCGCGCAGCCGACAACGTGACAACCCGAGGCCGTATCCAGAACCAAATTTCTCAACTGCCCCAAAGACCTCGTAAATCGTAATTCGTAAATCGTAAATCCGACAACCTGACAACAGCCTCAGCGGACAACCCGACAACTGCTCAGTAGACAGTCAGCATCGGTCATCCAGCATCGGTCATCCAGCATCCAGCATCCATCATCCAACAACAGCCTATTCTTGCACTGAGCCTGTCGAAGTGTTTCAATCTTCCAATTTTAAACTTTGCACTCTCCCAATTCACCAACGGTCTGGTCTTTGTGGTCTTTTTTAAAGAACGGCATGAAAAATCCCCTCGGCAGACAGCTCTATGCTGAGAAAGCGACAGCTTAAAAAGATCCGTCAAAAATTATTTCCTTAATTTCCTCCCGCCATAAACGGGCATAAATATCCCGGACGGACAATCCCGTCTACTCATCAACGATACAAAGTTTTGGAGCGACCCATCTCTCGATATTATCACAACGCTATTGTCCCACACTTTTCCGAAGGATGAAAACAGGAAAACAGATACAGACATTACCTCAGTCACAACAGTTTCCTGTCGTCGGCGTCGGCGCATCGGCCGGAGGACTGGATGCTTTTAAGCGATTCATAGACGCCATCCCTGAAAAATCGGGAATGGCATACGTCCTGGTCCAGCATCTTTCACCCAACCATGAAAGTGCCCTTACAGAGATCCTTCAGAAGATATCAAAAATCCCAGTTCTTGAAATCACCGACGATGCAAAGATAGAAGTTGACACGGTCTACGTCATCCCCTCCAATAAGATCATCACTACCACCGACGGAATACTCAAGCTCTCCTCCCGGGACAGCGTCAAGACCAACCTGATCATCGACGTGTTCTTCATGTCTCTGGCGGTGATCCGCGACAGCTTCGCCATAGGAGTGGTCCTCTCGGGTTCGGGATCGGATGGCACCGTAGGATTGAAGATGATACGGGAATATGGTGGCATCACCGTCGCCCAGGATCAGGAGTCAGCGGCGTTTGGCGATATGCCACTCAGCGCCGTGAATTCTAAGGTCGTCGACTTTGTCCTGCCACCCGAGAAGATTCCCGGGCATCTGATCCAGATCAACCGCAACTCCCGCACGGGCCTTCAGGCCAAGGAAAGCGGGGAGAAGCCGGAGAAAGACGACGCTGTTTTCTTCAAACAGATGCTCGCGCTGCTGCATCAGCACAGCAACGTGGATTTTACGTTTTACAAGCAAAACACCGTCCGACGGCGCATCGCCCGACGGATGGCAATACATAAGAAGGTGAAGCTCGAGGATTATCTCCGGCTGCTGCGGGAAGACAAAGCGGAGTTGACCGCCCTGTTTCAGGACATGCTCATCCCGGTCACTGCCTTTTTTCGTGATCCCAAGATATTTGAGACCCTCTGCCAAACCGTATTTCCCGACTTGTTTGCCAATAAGACACCCGATGATCCCATTCGGATATGGATAGCGGGCTGCTCTACCGGGGAAGAAGCCTACTCCGTGGCGATGTGTCTCCATGAGTTTTTCGGCAAGAATCCTTCGGCCATGAAGATCCAGATCTTCGCGTCTGACATCTCCGAAGTCGCCATCCGAAAGGCCCGGCTGGGCATCTACTCCAAAGAGGAAGTAGCGGACGTATCCCAAGAGCGGTTGGAAAAGTACTTTACCAAGAGTCATGGCAATTTTATGGTCGGTAAGGCAATCCGGGATATGTGCGTCTTTGCCGTACATAACTTCCTCAAAGACCCTCCTTTTGCCAAGATGGATTTCATCAGTTGCCGGAATGTGTTCATCTACTTGGACAGCTTTCTGCAGAAGAAGGCGCTCACCATGTTTCACTACGCGCTGAATCAAAACGGCGTCCTCATGCTGGGCAAATCCGAAACCATCGGTGCCGCTGCAGAGCTGTTTACAACCCTCAATCCATGGGACAAGCTATTCTCCAGAAAGCCATTTCCCGGGAGATTCATGCATGTGGCCACCAAGAGGAGGGAAGACAACCTCTTGGAGCAGAACAAACCCGATCAGGGTCCGAAGGCAGATCCTGTCCAGGCAGATTTCCGCAAGATCGCCGAGTCCATCATGCTCTCCGCGGCACCGGCAAGCGTGATCGTCAATGACCAGATGGACATCGTCCATATCCACGGCGACGTCACGCCCTTCCTGAGACCTTCGCCCGGCAAGCCGACTTTCAATATCTTCAAGATGGCGCGGGAGGGACTCTCCTTCGAGCTGCGCAACACCATCCACAAATCAAAATCAACCGGGAAGTCCCTGCAGGAGGAAATATCTCTCAAAGGAGACGGCAAGCAGTCACTGATCTCCATCAAAGTCGTGCCGCTGCCCAATACGGTAGACCCATACTATCTGGTATTCTTTACCGAAACTGTGGAAGAGAACCCAAGTATCTCTCCCAAGGGAGGCGCTTCAGCCGGGGACGGTGCGGTGTTGAGAAGTGAGGAACTTGAAAAAGAACTCTCTCAGCTCCGGATGGACATGCGGGCGATTGCCGAAGAGCATGACTCCGCCAACGAAGAGCTGCAGAGTATCAACGAGGAACTCCAAAGCAGCAACGAAGAGCTCCAAAGTCTCAACGAGGAGCTGGAGACCTCCAAGGAAGAACTCCAGTCTGTGAATGAGGAACTGACGGTCTCCAACCAGGAATTGATCGAGAAACAGGAGCAACTCTATGCGGCCCGCTACTACTCCGACGCGATCGTCAGCACCATCCGCGAACCCCTGGTAGTGCTGGATAAAAATCTAATCGTCAAATCGATTAACGAATCCTTCTCTACGAAATTCGGAGTCTCTGCAGACGGCGTACAGGGCAGATACTTCCTCAGTATACAGGATCAGCGCTGGGAGATCGGCCCGCTGCGGGACTGGCTGGAGGATATATTGCCGGGCAAGAAGAAGAAGGAAAACCTGGAGATTGTCCTCCAGATCGACGGCAGTCCCAACACGTTTATCCTGAATGCACAGCAGATCCAAAATGAACAAAACGCAGAGGATTTGATACTCCTAGCGCTTGAAGACGTGACTCACTCGGTCATGAACAAACGTCTGCAGGAGAGTGAGTCCAGGTTCCGGCAGCTTTCTGATCAGATCCCCCACCTGGTGTTTACCGCGGATCTGAAGGGCAAGGTGAACTACGCCAACAAGGTGATGGTCGACTATACAGGGAAAAATCTGGATGAGTTAAGAGGAGATGGCTGGCTGGAGGCGATCTCTCCCGACGATAGGGAGATGGCCCTGAAGAAATGGATGAACGGCGTCCGCACAGGTGAGAAAGTCCTGATGCAGCTGCGGGTACGCAAGCAGGATGGTACCTACCAGTGGCACATGATCAATGCCGTCCCGCAGAAAGACATCCGTGGGATGATCTTGGCGTGGATAGGTACGTTTACCGATATCCATGAACAGAAAAACTTTGCCGAGAGACTGGAAGAGAAAGTGCGGGAGCGGACAAGTGAGCTGGAGAAGACAAACCATCAACTGAACCAGTTCGCATACACCGCCAGTCACGACCTCCAGGAGCCGCTGCGGAAGATAATGACCTTTTCCAAGCGCTTGAAAAGCACCGGCAATGAAGAGTTACAGGAGGATATTCAGGTCTATCTGGAAAAGATCGAAGGCGCATCATCCCGCATGTCTATCCTGATCCGCGACCTGCTGAACTTTGCTCGGATGTCTGACTCACAAGATCTGTTTCAGCAAACCGATCTGAACGTTACCTTGAAGAACATCCTCAATGACTATGAAATACTGATAGAAGAGAAGAAAGCAAAGATCAAAAGTGACCTTCTTCCGGTGATCGAAGCGATTCCGCTACAGATCAATCAGTTGTTTTATAACCTGGTGGGCAACGCGCTTAAGTTCTCCCGGGAAGATGTATCGCCCGTGCTGACGATCACCTGCAGCGTGCTTTCTTCCGAACAGATCCAAAAATATGGCTCGCTCAACCCGGATTTGACCTACTATCAGCTCTCCTTCAAAGACAACGGAATAGGGTTTGACCAGCAATATGTCCACCAGATCTTCATCATCTTCCAACGGCTCAATCAGCCGACGCAATACTCCGGAACAGGGATAGGGCTGGCGCTGAGCAAGAAGATAGTAGAGAGGCATCATGGAGAGATCTTCGCTGTCGGCCATGTAAACGAAGGCGCCGAATTTCACGTCATCCTACCTGAAAAGCAGGTTTGACGGCAGCTGGACTGCCTTTCCATCCGTCATTTAAGGCGATCAAACGAATTATTTAATTATTCTCCAAGTCAACGATCCCGAAGCAATCCTCCTGTTGTCCTGCTTCTCCCGAAGCCGGACTATTTATCAATCAACCATCGTCTCCGCCCCCGGCATTGACTTCCCATTCCTCACGATATCCCTGCGCCGAGGTCGAAAAATCTGATCCATTGTCCCTGGGGTTAAAACCCCCGGCTATGCTATCGGCCGTACCTAGGGCACTTTCCGTTGCCCTGCCTCTCCACCGATACCTATCGATGCTCGGCTTTGCAAACCAATTTCCAATTCATTCCGCGGCAACTCCCCCTTGAATTGTAATATCCAGAAGGAAGAGGAATGCTTTTCAAAGGGGGGTAGGGGGATTTGACCAGAATTCTTCCTGTTGTCCTGCTTCTCCCGAAGCCGAACAATTTACCATTCAACCACCCCCTCCGTACTTCGGCATCGACCGCCTTTTTCAAGCTGTACTTCTGCGCCGATTGCAATGGTATTTTTCCTTTTTTACCGTGGGTTCCGCTGCAACGGTTGGTGAGCATGTCGAACCACACCCCCGGCTACAAATATTCCGCTCCTACGGAGCTTTTTCCGCAAGCCGATAACGCGACAACCCGCCGTACACACATCGGTCCTCGGTCCTCGGTCATCCAGCATCCAGCATCCATCATCCAACAACAGCCTCAGCAGACAACGTGACAACCCGAGGACGTAGCCAGGACCAACTTCCTCAACTACCCCAAAGACCTCGTAAATCGTAATTCGTAAATCGAAAATCCGATAAAAACGTAGCCAGAACCAAATCCTCAGCTGCCCCAAAGACCTCGTAAATCGTAATTCGTAAATCGTAAATCCGATAAGGACGTAGCCAGAACCAAATCCTCAACTGCCCCAAAGACCTCGTAAATCGTAAATCGTAAATCGTAAATCCGATAAAGACGTAGCCAGGACCAAATTCCTCAACTACCCCAAAAAACCGCGTAAATCGTAAATCGTAAATCCGACAGCCCCCTCAAATCACCATCATAAAGTTTTCTTTGCTGAGATCCGAGCTGTGATATTGATGGTTGGTCGTGATCACCTTGTTCAGGATCGCCTTCAACTCGTCAAAATCAGAAGGCTTCCGGATATAGATATTCGCACCGTGAATCAGGCTCTCTTCGATGTCCTGTTCGGCGCTCGAAGTAGAGTAGATCGCGACGGAGAGGTGCTTCAGATAGTCGGTCGACCGTATCTCGATCAGGCTTTCGATACCCCCTTTGATGGGCATGTTCAGGTCGAGAAATATCAGCTCAGGCAATTGAATGTTGGGCGTTTTTAAATAATCGAGCAATTCCGCACCGTTCACGACCCACTTAAGAGAGACTGAGAGTCCGAGCTGCTCTATCGCTTCGCTAAAGAACAAACGGTCGTCGTCGTCATCATCTGCTAACAGGATATTGATCTTTTTCATGACGGGTCCTTTGTCAAGAGCTTAACCGTTGTTGATTTTATTGTAAAGAAGGTTTCTTCTTCTCATGATTCTCAAAAAAGACGTGGATGTCAGACCAGTAATCTTCTTAAACTGGTTTGACAAGTGCCCCACACTGCTATAATTTAGCTTATATGCAATCTCCGTGAGGGAATATTCATCGCTTAGTATCATGACTTTGGCCCTTTCTATCTTTTGAAGCATGATGTAATTCTCCAGCGTGTTGAGGGTATGCTCGGAGAATGTACTTGCAATATATCCATAACTCAGATTTAATTTATCTGACAGTATACTCGAAATTTTGAAGGAGTAGTAGTGGTCATCATGCACGATCTCAGAGACGGTGTCTTTTATCTTTTGGATTAACTGCTCTTGTTGTGTTTCTTTTATATGGATGCCGTACTCCTCCAGGTTTCTCTTCAGTTTCTGGAAGACCGGGCATGGCAGTTCTTCAAGCAATTCGATCTGTGACGAATTGTGGTACTTATAGCTCACCCCAATCTTCGTCAGCTCCTTCTCCACTACCTTCTTTGCCAGTACATCGACTTGATAACCTAATACCAGTTTCATTTTATTATTTAGTCAAAATTGTAAAAATCCATACAGCTTAATCTTCTTCTACTCCCGCTCTGTATCCCGGATTTCGTCTCATCCCCACTGATCGCTTTTAGTACTGCTGATGACAGAAGTGACCTCAGCCACCCGCGGGAGACACACGGATTATTGCTTATTTTATGCCCTAAACCGCTATTTCTACACCCTACATCCTTCTAAAGCGTCGGTATGGGATCAACGGCAATTGAAAATACGCGAAGCAGCTTGGTTTCTAAATTATTGACTTCTTAATAATTTCAAATTAACCCGCTGAAAGAATAACGGCCAATCTCACGACGATACCCTGCCTTCGATCACCTGTGGACATTCTCCACAGTTGGAGGGAATTGCTCTACATGAAAAACTGTAGAAGTCATAGTGCCGGACGGTTTTCCCCGTCCGCGTCCCCTCCTGAGGCTGCGCTGTATTCGATGCGTTTATTAGTCCGGACGGGTAATACCGGCTGTACTGTTAAGGTGACGGTTTCGGGAATTTTGGTTACAGGTTGTTGTTCGGGAAATGCTAAAGAATGCAGCTATCCTCCTCATTCTGGGGTTTCTGTCTCTGGCAGGATCTTAGGATATAGGTGTACTGCAACACACTTGTAACACTTAATCAAACCACTAGTATTATGGCTACTACATCATCCAAAACAACCTCTTCATCTAAAAAAGGTCCTTCTCAGGAGATGAAGAATTCAAAATTCCACCAGCTGTTTATCCAGGAACTCCAGGACATCTACTGGGCGGAAAAAAATCTGGTCAAAGCACTTCCAAAGATGAAACGTGCGGCTACCTCCACCGGTCTGGCAGAGGCAATCGGCTCACATCTGGAAGAAACAAAAGAACACGTGAACAGATTGGAAGAAGTCTTCGAGCTGTTGGGCGAGAAGGCCCAAGCCAAGAAATGCGAGGCAATGGAAGGCCTTATAGCAGAGGGTACCAGCGTGGTGGAGGATACAGAATCTGATACCATGGTGCGGGACGCCGGAGTGATCATAGCCAGTCAGAAGATCGAGCATTATGAGATTGCTTCCTACGGTTCGCTCGTCGCACTCGCCATGAAGATGGAACACAACGATGCCGCAAAGCTACTTTCCAAAACACTGGAAGAGGAGAAGAAAGCAGATGAGCTGTTGACTCAACTGGCGGAGTCGGAGATCAATGAGCAGGCTGCTCAAGAATAGCGATAGGACACATAAGCAGGTTTAATTTTCTTGAAAAGGGCGGGAAGTTTTCCGCCCTTTTTTTAATTGTTCACTTAGTGACCATAATCTGATGATTCCTGTTTGTCACAGTGAAAAAGTCTCCGCTAGGATAGCCGAAAGCCAGATAACATGACAGAAAAATACCTTCTAAAAAGGACATCATAAGTCGTCTAACCGATGTGTCTGAAATGTAACAGTATGTGAATAGCAGTTCACAACAGGCGGTGAAAATATATAACCGAAAGAACTGTCTACTAGCTAGTTTATGCTGCTCAGGCGCCCCCCGACAGTTTTATAGTATTGTTTTAGGTTAAGGCCCTGGCGGAACAGATTTTGGAATTAAATAAATCGACAATCACTAGCTAACCATTTAACAAACCACATTATGGACACCGAACAAAGAAAAGAAGGCCAAGTGGCCAAGGCAATCGAATCAGAAACGGCCAGGATTCCATCTGATGTATTTCTCTGGACTTCAATCTCCGCCATGGGAGTTTCATTGTGCCTGAAGGCCTGCAAGCAAGATCACCTGGCTTTGTTTATAGGCCAATGGGCGGCTCCGCTGTTACTGTTTGGAATATATAACAAGATAGTAAAGACAGAAGGATCCGATAAAGACAGCCAGTAGGCTGTAGGAGTCCTTCTGGTATTTCTTTCTCGCACTCTAAAGATACATCCTTATGATAGTCTACTACGATAATACGACAATCACCATCCGGTCCTTAAACTTACATCACCTCTCCAACCAATCAACTTATCCTGACCAGGGAGATGTGGTTGGGGGAGACCGAACAGAGACTCAAAGAGAATCTTTGTTTCCCCCGGGAGAAGTGATCCCCGATCCAGGGGAGCCGGAAATCCTTCCGAACCCGGATCTGCCTGAGGAGGAAGAGTATCTTCCGGATGAAGAAGAAAGACCTCTGGAAGATCCTCTTAGGGAAATCCCAAAGCCCTATCTGCCAGGTAGGGAGGAAGATTTTCCTCCCGAAAAGGAAGAAGAGTGGCCTGAAGATCCACGACGTAAATGAGGCGGAATCACTTCCGCCTCTTTTTTTTTACCTACCCATCCGCACGCAGCTCAGGCCGCGCCGGCACACTGAAACTGACTCAACACGGGATGTTGAGCAGCTTCAGTTTGACATAGAGAGTTTTTCGGTGAATATTCAATAGCTCCGCTGCCTTGGTCTTGTTGTACCGGACTTTTTCCAGCACTTCCATGATCCTCCGGGATTCGGCTTTCAATGCAGTAAACTTCAAGTCTCCCCGCTTTTCTGTCAGGACGGGTTCGCCGCTGTTTGCGAGGTTTGCGGCACCATGGTCTTTGAAGTCCGTGATCCTCGTCGGGAGAGAGCTCTTTTGGATGACGTGGTCCGGGCCGGCGAAGAGGGAAGATCTCCGGATGACGTTTCGCAGTTCCCGGATATTTCCCGGCCAGTTGTATTCCTGAAGATAGCCAAGAACTTCATCGGATAGAGTGGACTGAGGTTTCCCCAATTCCTTACTCGTCTGTACCAAAAAGAAATCGATGAACAGTGGGATATCCTCGGGCCGTTCGCGGAGCGACGGAATTTCCAGCAGGTATTCACAGAGTCTGAAATACAAATCTTCCCGAAAACCGGAGGACTCTGACTTTGCCAGAAGGTTTTCATTGGTAGCAGAGATGAGCCGGACATCGATAGCGATCTCCTTAATTCCCCCGACTTTTCGGATCACTTTCTCCTGCAGCACCCGCAAAAGGGCGATCTGCACATCCATCGGGAGATTTGCAATCTCGTCGAGGAAGATGGTTCCGCCGTTTGCCTGTTCAAAAAATCCGGTCTTCTGAAACACCGCGCCCGTAAATGCGCCTTTCTCGTGGCCAAACAGTTCACTGCTTGCCAACTCACGGGAGAGACAGCCACAGTCCACCGCAACAAACGGCCCGTCTCTTCTTGGGCTGGCTTGATGGATCAACCGGGCCAGGGATTCTTTGCCCGTGCCGGTCTCGCCCTGTATAATCACAGAGAAATTCGTCGGTCCCACCCGCTTCACGTGGTCCAGGATCGCCCGGGCCTTCTTGCTTTTGCCGGACACCAGTTCAGGAGTAGGAGCCGCATTGACCGTAGGCATACTTTCCGCCTCCTCCTCCCGAGTCTGGGCCGTGCTGGTGTTTTTTTCAGCTTCCTGTATAGCCTCCAGAAGCTCGTCAGGGTTTAAGGGCTTTGAGATGAAATTCCGTACCCCTTTGCGTAGCATGTCTACGGCATTTTTCAGGTTGACTTCTTTTCCCATCAGGATGATCCTTGCCACAGGGTCCGACTTTCGGATCTCGTCAAAGAGTTTGCTTGCAGGGATATCAGGAAGGTGGAAGTCAGCAAGGATCAGATCAAACGGGCGCTGTTGGACCATCTCCAGCGCGGTCTTGCCTCTGGTGGTGGTGGCTACTTCGTAGTCGTTCTTCTTCAGAAACTTGGACAGCAGTTCGCAGGTTGAGATTTGGTTATCTATTACAAGGATATGTTTCATGGTGAAAGTGGTTGTTTGATGGGCTAGTTTTTTAAAGCCGGATTAGGTAGTAGGATCTGTACTGTGAGCTTTAAATGCAGCGAAACGTTTGCTTCCGCCGCGGTGGATCAGCTCGTAATCGGAAGTCTAATTCATGTTCCGGTTTAAATCTATCGATTTACTCGCCCTGGACTGTTACACGAATTGCACGGATCGTTACATAATTCCAGTATCGAAGCAAACAAGGGCGCTGGCAGTGTGGTTTAGACATTCAATTCTGCTTTTGGCCACAATCATCGCATTATTATTGCACCGGAAGTATAAAACTGTGGGTCAGACGAAATCGAGCATGTCTCCGGCGACCCATATTGGGATGCCCCGATACGTATCGGGGTGCTGTGCGAGATTCTCCCCATCCGCCGCGGCGGACGGGACAGGCTATGTGGCCGATAAAGAACAAATGATAAACACATGAAATTGAATATCTAGCCAATTTCGGGATATCGATCATGTCACCTCTATTATTAGCTTTCCATGTTAAAACGTTCAAAAAAATTATACTATGGATCACTTCTGACGACGATCGGTATAGTTGTGACCGTCCTTGTGCTTTGTATAGTACACTATAGATCCGTGCAGGGTGAGAGACTGCAGGCAGCCAGCTCTCACCGGCTCATCAATCACCTGACCAAGGTGCTTGGGGAATTCCAAAAACTGGAGATCCTGGCCGATGATCCGGATGAACAACCCTATTCCGAGGCTGTAGAGGCATATTTGGATGCGGCCATAGCCCTTCAGTTTCAAGTTTCACAACTGGCTTCTTTCAAGGGTGGCTCCCTGGTCAATGACCCTCATTTTGACAGCCTTCGAAATCAAACCGATGTCTATCTGGACCGATACTGGCAGTTCATGTCCGAAAGACATGACGCTGTTACCGAAGAGGGATCGGAGGCGACGGTTTCGTTATTGGCGGATCTTGCTGTCATGTCCTTTGTGTCGCAATGGGCTATGGAGGAAGAGGAAGCGCTTGCGGCCCGACTGGTTTATTCAAGAAGTCTACAGGATATTACCCTCATCGCCTCCATTGTTCTATTGATCCTATTGGGGTGCTTTCACATCATCTATAGAAGGGTAGTGATGAAGGAATTTCTCCAATGTGATGACGCAATTCTACAAAACCGCGTCAACACCGACATCTTTGAATACATAGAGAAAATGACCGGCGCGGGACACGGGTATTATAATTTCAACAACAAAAAGCTCATTTTTTCTTCTAATCTGTCCCGCATCTTGGGATATCAGCCCATGGAAGCGTCGCCCTCTTTCAGAAAGATCCTCAAGCGGGTAGACCCTGCTGACCGCGGGCAAGTGCTGGAGAGGTTGAAATCCCTGACGCCGAGCACCCCTCCCGTGGAGACTGTGACAAGGATCGTCTTGCCGGAGGGCGAAGTCAGAAACGTACTTTCACTGGGATTTGTCCGAAATGACAAGCAGGGCAGGACTGCGGTCTTTGTGACCAAGGATATTACGTCGGAGATCGCTTCCCGGGAGATGCTCAGACAACTCAACGTCAACCTCACGCTCCAAAACCGCTTGTTCACGCACATGGAATCGGCCGCGGCCATCGGCTACTACACCCGTATTGTCGATTCCAATGAGGAGATGTTTTCGGATAATTTGTTTCGTCTTTTGGGATCCACTCCCGATGTTACGGTGCCCTCCAGAGAGGTTCTGCTCTCTTATGTGCTCGAAGAGGATAAGCCGCTCGCCTACTCCTGGACCGATCCGGACTTATCCGTAGAAGACTGGCAAAAGGTGACGATCAGGATACGTGACGCTGACGAAGAGATAAAATACTTCAGCGTAAGTAGGGAATTCTTCACAGATGACAGTGCCCAAATCCTTCTGGTTACCTTCAAGGACATCTCGATGGAGGCCGCCGTCAACAGAGATCTCGAGCACAAAAACATTGAACTGTTCAGAAGCAATGCAGAGCTGAAATCCTTCAATCATATAGCGAGTCATGACCTCCAGGAGCCGATCAGGAAGATACAGACTCTGATCTCCATGCTGAAGACGATCCCTGACCTAAGTATCTCGGAGAAGGCCGGGGACTATCTCAGTAGAATCAGCCGCTCAGCCAACCGCATGCAGCTTCTCATCCTGGACTTGCTGAGGTTTTCCAGAGTGTCCAACGAAGCCAGGAAATTTGAGCCCTACAGCCTGCAGGCGGTTTTGGACTCAGTCTTGGAAGAGCTGAGCACGCTGATCGAGGAAAAAGGCGCCGAGATAGAGGTCTCTCCGCTCCCGGCAGCCTCCGTCATTCCGACCCAGATGCAGCAGCTCTTTACCAATCTGATCGAGAATGCATTGAAGTTTGGCAAGCAAGGCCATAAGACCGTGATCCGGATCTACACGGAAGAGCTGACGAAGTACGAAAGATCGCTGTTTCCTTCTGTAGAGGATGACATGGATTTATTGAAGATTTCGGTGGAGGACAATGGGATCGGATTTGACCCGATCCATTCGGAGAGCATCTTCATCATCTTTAACAGGCTGCACGACAAGAATGACTTTGAAGGCTCAGGAATCGGCTTGGCGATATGCAGAAAAGTAATCGAGAACCATGGGGGGATCATCTTCGCCCACGGTGTTCCGGGTGACGGTTCCAAGTTCACCTTTATCATCCCTACCGGGACGGTGTATAGATCTTGACATATGCGCCAAATCAGCTAGTTGAGACGCATGAGGAGAATCCTATCAGTCAGTCATAAGACTGCGCCGGTCACTGGTGAAGTAGTCGGGTCATCTACTTCTTCTTTGTTGAGAACAATAGTCCGATTGCAAGGACTGCAATTCCAACCAATACAAATAACGCGACTTCTATTCCCACGGGTAGAGAGGTTTTTTGGAACTTATATTCTAAGTTAATTATCTGAGCGCACCATATCCAAGTTTTATCTTTTGGGAGTGAATTGATTAGGTTTGGCTTTGAAAATAGGGTTTGGGAGCTGTGACTTTCACATGATTGATACTCCCGGTGATAGGAACTGGCTCATTGGCCTGTGATGTTTCTGGGTGCTGCCAGGTGATGGTAGCCGCCACCCAAAAGGCAGAAAAAGGCTGACCCGTCAAGGGTTAGCCAATCAAATTAACAATTAAGACAGAAAAATCAGAGCTGCGGATCTATGCCACTTCGCCTATCGGACCGTCTATCCCGCCCTTCGCCCTCGGCGTACTCATCTCTGTAAGCCCGGTCAGGATCTGAGTCCAGGGCGAAACTGCTGTCGTCCCCGAAATAAGACCTGTTTTCCTGATCATACCGACCATAGAGACTGCGGTCTTCCTCACTGTAATACGTGCGCGTGGTATGAAGAAAGTCCGTCTGTGGTCCACTTGGCCAATCTTCTTGGTCAAACCCGGGGGCATTTTCCAAGGTCTCCTTCGATTCCATGACCACAATGACTCCATCTTCCTCCCGATCGAAGTCAAATGCCTCGAATGGCAGCGCCAGAAGCTTAGATCCCAAGTTGAGAAATCCTTCGTCCACTTTTAGGACGACGTAGTCTACTTCTCCGGTCCGGGTATTGATCATAAATTCTTTGATGGATCCGACCGATTCATCGCGTTGGGTTCTCACAGTGCAGGAGAATGCCGTGGAACAGCTGATTTGGGAATGGTTTTGCGTATTCATTGGGTAGTTGTTTAAGTGGTAAATCTCTTTGGTGTATTGAAAATCAGTTACTTGATAAGTAGACAATGGCGCCTCCTCGCGACTTCTGCAATCGGTCCAATTATTAGGAACTCAGTAGACTTATTTCCTATCATCAGCTCGTTACAATAGGGATAAGCCTTAGTCTGCTAAATGTCGGTCGTTGGAGGCATCATCGTCTTTGGGATCTCTGATCCTTGGCTTGGCACAGAAATCAATGTTTTCAGGATTATATAAGGCAATACCCTGTCCAAATCAGACGCTTCGCTTCCAGCGGTCTTGGAAGTTAATTGGTCTAAAAACTGGATTGCTAAAACATTATTTTGATTTTCCGAGGAGTGATGATGTCTTAGATAGAATATTTCGTAGGAATTATAATATTATTCTAAAAATTCTGAGCGCAGTTTGATGATTTACGACCTGTGATCCCACCGCCTGGCTCACAGCGGATCACTCGGCACACCACATAGTGGCACGAAATACTCCCAAATGTGACAGAAAAAAACACCCGGCTTCTTTCCTGGGACGACGGTGCTGTGCAGCGGATCCTCGAAGGCTGTTGAAGATCCAAGCTGACGGATAAGTCTTGCGTAGGTTCATGTCAAGGCCAGAACGAAACGCTTCTGCATTGTGGAGATTGATACACATCTGCTAAAAATCTTCCTCAATTTCACTAAACGTCAGCTTTGGGATTTCTTGGATCATAACCATGATCTGTAGCGACGTATCCTGCTTTTGTCTTGTAAAAAGACGCCCTAGAAGCGCTATTACGGGGTGTCGCGCTCCTTTCGGCCTGCTTGCAGGGGAAATTTGGCACGCATATTTAGGATGTTGAGAAGAATCTAAACTCTATTGTTATGAAAAATCTAAAATTTAGTCCCATTGTATTGCTTCTGTCTAGCGCAATGTTTTTCGCCTCCTGTTCGCCGCAAAATAACGACAGCAAGGAAGTTGCAGAAGAAGCTAACGACGAGAAGTTTGATGACACCGGGTTGAAGAATGACACCGAGTTTGCCGTGACCGCCGCAGACGGCGGGATGCTGGAGGTGGAGCTGGGCAAATTGGCCCTGACCAATGCCTCTTCCGAACAAGTGAAGACGTTCGCTGACATGATGGTCAAGGATCACGGGATGGCCAATCAGGAACTGAAAGATTTGGCTGCGCGAAAGAATATTACGCTTCCCACAGCATTAAGCGAAAAAAGCCAGAAGTCTTACGAAGATCTCTCAAAGAAAACCGGACAAGAGTTTGATGACGAGTACATGTCCTTTATGGTTGACGATCATCAGGAAGACATCGATGCTTTCAAAAAGCAGGCTGACAAAGGAAACGACCCGGAGCTGAAAAGCTGGGCAGCCGGCAAGGTGCCGACACTCGAACAGCATCTCGAGCACGCTAAGCAAGCGGAAGCCGCAGTCGACAGCTTGAAAAATAAGTAAGCGTCTGGGGATTCTAAACGAATCTTTCCCGGTCTGAGATGGGGATAGAAAAGGCTTGATCAGCACCCGCAGGAAGCCCGGAACCTCGTGATAGGGAACGGGACAATTCCGCAAGCTGCTTGCGGGCTGCATCATCAAGCCTTAAGTAGGTCGCCCTCACTGGAACGGCCATTCTCCCGCTTTTTTCTCTCAATAGAGTCGAGAAGGCGGGAGTTTTTTTGCATATGGGCGGCATTTCCGGGCCCCTGAACTGGTGAAATAGTCACTGTTTGCTTGTTCACTATCGGCATTCTCATGCGATAGTTTAAAGACTCGGCGAACGATGAAGATCAATCTCTCGCCGCCCTTGGAAGGTCTGAAGTCCGGGGAATGTGTGCCGCCCACAGGCCATTTAATTTAATCGAATAACCAATAGCAGTTTAATACTAAAACATAGAATCATGAACAGAGACGGAGCAAGAAAAAGCGTCTGGCAGCAGGAGATCAAGAGTTTTGCTGCTGACAGTTATACGTCCAGAGTCTTCGATGTAGCCATTGTAGGAGGGGGAATCACGGGCGTTACCACCGCGTACAACCTCCAGAAGGCCGGTAAAAACTGTGTCCTTTTGGACGCCGCAAATATCGGATTTGGAACCTCGGGAGGCACTACGGCCCATCTTAACGACTTCTTCGACACGACATTTGGCGAGGCAATCAGCGATCATGGGGAGGAAAATGCTCGCCTTTTTAAAGAATGTGGCCGTGACGCCATGCGTATCATCGAAACCAACGTCCGGGAAAACGCCATCGACTGCGACTTCGAAAAGAAAAGCGCCCATCTTTTTGCGCTGGATGATAAGCAGGTCCGACAGCTGGAGGATATGGTGAAAGGAGCCCGGAATGTCGGCCACGAGATGAACTATATCGACGAAATCTCATTTCCGATCCCTTTCAAGAAGGCGGTGGAAATTCCCAATCAGGGACAATTTCATCCCGTCAAGTACATCCGGGCGCTGTGTGAGAGCTTCCTGCAGTCCGGGGGTGTGATCGTAGAAGGCTGCGTCTGTCAAGACCACGAGGAAACTGACGAGCAGGTCGCCCTGTCCACCTCAGGAGGGATGGTCATAGCCAATCATGTAGTGTATGCGACACATACCCCTCCGGGGATCAATAAGCTGCACTTCATGATCGCTCCCTATAGAAGCTACGTGATGGCCTTCACGCTGAAGGATCGGCTCTATCCAAAAGAACTCGGTTACGATCTGGAAGATCCCTATCACTACTACAGGACACACGAAATCGACGGAGAGAAGCTACTGATTGCCGGCGGCGAAGACCATAAGACCGGCCAGGCAGAAGATACCGGGGAGCGGTTTTCCAAGCTGGAAAATTACGTCCGCGCCTACTTTGACGTAGATCAGGTGAAATACAGCTGGTCAAGCCAATACTACGAACCGGTAGACGGATTTCCCTATATCGGAGTGTTGCCGGGAAGCGCGGGGAGAATCTTTACCGCCACGGGATTCCGGGGCAATGGCATGATGCTGGGAACGCTCTCGGCCACCATCATCGCTGACCTCATCCTCACCGGCAGTAGCAAGTACGAAAATCTGTTCAGCCCCTCCAGGATCAAGCCGATTGCTGGGTTCGCGGACTTTGTTAAGGAACAGACCGCAGTCGCGGTGGACTTCATCAAGGACAAGCTGTTTGCCGAGCGGGTAGCGTCGATGGCAGAAATCGGCGCAGGAGAGGCCAAGGTGGTTAAACATGAGGGTGAAATCTTTGCCGTATACAAGGAAGTCAGCGGCAGGCTTCATGTCCTGAAAAGTACCTGTCCCCACGCCAAATGCGAGGTGCGATGGAACGGTGCGGAGATCTCATGGGATTGTCCCTGCCACGGATCCCGCTTCAATGTGAACGGAAGGATGCTGACAGGTCCCTCCGTCAGCGGTCTGACCCGGGTTGAAAAAGACTGACGAAACATAAAAATGCCATCTATGTCGAAGAACGGTTTTTTCTATCGCAACAGCCTCGGGATAGTCCTGATCGCCCTGATGATTGTGACATTATCCGGTCAGGCCTATACCGGCTGGATTACGGAAAACAAAGAGCTGGTTGAAGAAGGACAGGCGCCCCTGTCGATAGGCGAATACCTGCAAAGCGGGCATTTCCTGCAAGCTACCTTTGAAAACTGGGAGAGCGAATTTTTGCAGATGATGCTATATGTCTTGCTCACCATATCGCTCCGCCAAAAGGGCTCCAGTGAGTCCAAGAAACTGGAGGGCGAGGAAGATGTGGACAAAGAGCCGACTCCACATCCCGATGCTCCCTGGCCTGTTAGAAAAGGCGGCATCTGGCTGTCAATCTACAAGCATTCCTTGTCGATAGCGTTTGGGATTTTGTTTGTCGTTTCCTTCGTGCTCCATTTTTTCGGCAGCTTTCACGACTTCAACCTCGAGCAGTCCATTAAAGGCAAGCCCACGGTGGAAGCTGCTTCCTACTTGTTCGAATCCCGGTTCTGGTTTGAGTCCTTCCAAAACTGGCAGAGTGAATTTATGGCTGTGGCTTCTATCGTGATCCTGTCTATCTGGCTACGCGAAAAAGGCTCACCTGAATCAAAGCCGGTGGACATGCCTCACAGTGAGAATCCATAAGGCTAAGGATCCAACGGAACTGCAACACAATTTGCAAAGAGCCTTAGGCTTCGGTGCGTGGATCGATCTTTCCGTAGGGAATGGGTTTCGTCATGAAAGCAATCAGCAGGATGAGGACGCCAAGACCTGACTGGAGGTAGGGAAGTCGATCTGCGTCGCCCAGTATCCAGGGAACGAGGATCAGCGTGATCCCCACCAGCATGTCAAGAATGAGATGGATTCTGAGTGGGATCATCCCAAAATGCTCATCGCGGAATCTTGTCAAGATACTGTAAGTGAGGAATGTGACACCAAGTATCAAAGGAATCCAGGATGAAGCTTCATCCAGTTCATAGCCGAAGATCCAGTGGAACAGAATCAGAACTGCTGCGATGACATAGTCGATGTAGGCGTGGAGTTTTGGACTGATGATTTTCATAGCGTCGATGGTTTATCTGTAGATCAATAGGTTCCGTGTGGGAATCTTGGTGTGTTAAGGAAAACCTGAGGCCTGTTTAGGATCAATTGCGATTGTTTGATAATCTGTCCTCCGAAATCCCAGAATAGTGGGATCGGCTATAAAGCATAAAGGATGCGGATGTCAGGCTTGCCTCGAAGATCGTACTACGAAGCAGTTGCCGCACCCTGCTGAGTTTCAATCTTCCCGGTTGGGGCAATGTCATTCAGAATGGAGACTAGGGGTCTGATCTTTTTTTGCGTTCGGGATCTGAAGTATATCTTCTTCCACGCACCGTCCTGCAGCTCCAAACTCAAGGCATACAACTTTCCCCGCCACATCAGATTCATCCTGCGAAGGTTCCAGCTCCTGAGGTCTTTTTCGAGATCGATCACATCCTTTTTCAGGGGATAGCCGACAGTCAGGGTTTTTCCTTCAAGTCTCACGCTGCTGCTAGTCTTGGAATTGATGAGCAGGATCGCGACAAAGAGCGCCAGGATAAGTATGGCGACGATACTGATAACGAGATAGTCCATAATAGTAGTTGGTTGGTTGTCATTTCCTAGCCAAGAACGATGCCAGTACCCGGTGCCGGGGAAGGCAATGGGCCGAATAGCGGCGAAGCTCATGGTTACATCCACTGGTACAATACTTGGATTCAAAGCAGTCTAACCAATGACGATTAACCATGAAACGCTATCAAACACAGTTTATTAGATCAGGGGCAGTTGCATTCCTGTTGTTTTTTATTTTCTCATGCAAGCCCAAGGGAGATTCGCTCGAAGACGACAACGCCGATACGGTCGGGATTCAGCCGACGGTAACGGAAGACGTCCGCACTCCCTGGAGCGATTCCCTAAACAGCGCCAACGGGGTCAGGGTAGAGCTGGATGCTCCAGAAAGCTTTGACTGGGCCGCTTTTCGGCAGAAATTTCACCGATCCGAGGACAGCGATGAGGATTTTCCCGCCGAAGTGGCGGTAGGGCCTTGGGTCACCTGGAATGAATACGAGTTCCGACGCGTGTACCGATATGACAATGACGCCCTGTGGATTCAGACCTTCTATCGATCGAAGGACAGCACGGATAGGACGGAAGGCCAAGGAACCCTGCTGCTGGACAGCCAGGATCCGGGTTATATGCAGATGGGCCCGCTGTGGGCGGACATGCTCACCAGAGGACGCCATCTCAATGACAGTCTATGATGGCTAGTTGTTTGCCGTATTGTGAAAAAATCGTTACAGAGTGAGGATTTTGCTGCAAACCGACCTCGCTATGAGAGCAGCGACGAGCGAGGTGACTACACAAAAAGCATGTTTCCCCGACGTAGAGATGGATTGTCTGGGATTCGGCTGCGGTGGCATGGGCTTTGGCTTATAGTCACCGAACTAAATCCATATAATCATGAACAGTACCGAAAATAAGATCAAAGGAAACTGGAACATCATCAAAGGAAAGCTCAAGCAACAATACGCGGAGTTGACAGACGATGACCTGACCTATGTAGAGGGCAAGGAGAACGAGCTGCTCGGGAGAATCCAGAAAAAAACAGGGAAAACCCAGGAAGAACTGAACCGATTCATCGATCAGGACTAGTCTGAGTTGAAATAAAATAAGGGTAGGAGGCACAGCAATGTGCCTCTTTTTTTTGCCCCTTTGAAACGATCAGTTATTGGAGATGTGGTAAAAGCCCGGATTAACGGCGATCTCGAAAGAGTGGGAAACCCGCGTTAACGGTCCAGTTCCAGACGTAGATCTTTCCAGCTTCCCAGCGTCTTGTAGGGAACAAAATTGGCGAAGAGCTCTTCGGAATACCATCCCAACTCCCGGGTTTTTCTGATGACATCCGTATGCAGAGCTGAGCCGTACGCGAAAGCCTGCATCGCTTCCCTGGACTCCCAGATACTGAAAGTTGCCTGCATAAACCATGGATACTCACCGATGCCGATAGAGAAGATAGATCCCTTGGCCTGAGTTGCGCGAGTCCCCAAAGAGGGGACGTGCCGCCAGAATTTGGGGACGTACCTCAATCGTATCCTTGCTCTGGTGATGACCGCTATCGGTCCCGAAGAAGAGACATCTTGAGGAGAATAGGGGTTGCGCTTATCCCAGAGTCCATGCGCCTTGACAGTTTTCATAAAGATGGTGTACCGCTCCGTGGCTCTGGTTTCGAACTCCGAAAAAAGTGCTGACTCAGTGAAGAACTTCTCTGCGTCAGACTCCGATCTCCAGACGCAATGGAGTGCATAGGTATTGACATTCAGCATCTTGGAGAACCCGTTCTTTCCGCCGCTTCCCATCAGTTTGTAAAACAGCAAACCGGGCACGCGGTCAAATTTCTTTTTGGCTTTCTGCATCTGCCCAAAAATCCAGAACGCATGCCTTCCCCGAAACCTAAACAGGGTAAAAGTGCTAACCTGAGAAATTGGCAAATCCTTCATGATGGTGGAGCGAGTTCCGCAAGATTTTCAATTTTTGAAGACTCCCTGCTAGTCGATTGTTTGGACATCTGTATAAAAAAACATGCCCGTTATTGAGACTGAAAGTGGAAGCTTGGTCTATCCGTCAAAACCCCAAGACATTTCGGGTTGGAGCGTCCTTGTGCCTGAACGGTGCAATCCCATCCAGCGCTCAGAGTTGGAGTGAGGCGGGACTGGGATCGTACCAGACAGGATCTGCTCGTTTTGCCGGAGATAGTGCAGATCTGGAGAAGAAGGACTTGTCTGCACGTCTAGTTCGGTCCAGTTTGGCCATTAATCTTCAAAGGAGGTCACTCGCTCACGCGAATTCGATCCTGATTAAGTGGATTTTTCGTCGACTGGGAGTCGGATTAGCAAAATTCAGGAAGCTTTTAACCGCGATTTAACCGACGATTTAATCTTTCCCCGCTATTTTTCCGGACGGATCAATCGGAGTAGGGTATTGCGCAAGTGGTGTGTTGATCCGGGAAACGTATTGCAACCTAAAATAACATTCTGATGAGCTTTCAGATACAAGAAAAACCTGATGTGTACGACGTGATCATCGTGGGCTCGGGAGCAGGCGGGGGCATGGCCTCCAAGATCCTCTCCGAGGCCGGCCTGAGCGTCGCTGTGGTAGAAGCGGGCGGGGATTTTGACCCTGCAAAAGACGAAGACAGAACCCAGCTCCGTCCGCCCTGG
The DNA here is from genome assembly GCF_000429445.1 of Algoriphagus terrigena DSM 22685. Lineage (GTDB taxonomy): Bacteria > Bacteroidota > Bacteroidia > Cytophagales > Cyclobacteriaceae > Algoriphagus > Algoriphagus terrigena. Next base: position 1,682 of record NZ_AUBW01000035.1, on the reverse strand, counting down.
GAATCCCCGAGACGTGGTGCAGGCACCCGAATCCGCCCTTTCGGCGACTTTGACCAGGCCATCGGCGGCTGGGACATCGAGGGCGAACCCTACACCCACAAGGACGGCACCAAGTTCGACTGGTTTCGCTCCCGCATGGTCGGCGGCCGGACCAACCACTGGGGAAGAATCTCCCTGCGCTTTGGCCCCAACGACTTCAAGCGTGCCGGCATCGACGGCTTGGGCGACAACTGGCCCATCGGCTACGACGACGTCAAGCCTTACTATGACAAAGTAGACAAACTCATCGGGGTTTTTGGCTCCAAAGAAGGCATCTACAACGAACCCGACGGATTTTTCCTCCCCCCTCCCAAGCCGAGACTCCACGAGCTTTTCCTCAAAAAAGGAGCCGACAAAGCCGGCATGCCGATGATCCCCGGACGGCTGTCGATGCTTACCCGGCCGGTCAACAACGAACGCGGCGCCTGCTTCTTCTGTGCCCAGTGCAACCGCGCCTGTCAGGCCTACGCCGACTTTTCTGCAGGCACCTGCCTGGTTCACCCCGCGATGAAAAAGGGCAAGGTGGAGCTCTTCACCTACTCGATGGTCCGAAAGGTCACCACCGACGACAGCGGCAAAGCCACCGGCGTGTCCTTCATCTCCAAGATGGACATGAAAGAATACAAGCTTCGCGCAGGCGTCGTAGTCCTGGGCGCTTCCGCCTGTGAATCCGCCCGGATCCTGATGAACTCCAAATCCAAAACCCATCCCAACGGCATCGGCGGCGACTCCGGAGCCTTGGGCAGATACCTCCACGACTCCACCGGAGCGGACCGGATGGGCATCCTCCCGGACCTGATCGACCGTGAGCGCTACAACGAGGACGGCGTCGGCGGCATGCACATGTACACCCCCTGGTGGCTGGACAACAAAAAGCTGGACTTTGCCCGGGGCTACCACATCGAATACTGGGGCGGCATGGGCCAGCCAAGCTACGGAGCCGGCGGCGGCATGGACACGATGCGCAAGTTTATCAAAGATGAATTTGGCAATCCGAGTGCAAACGGCGGCTACGGAGAAGGACTGAAAAAAGACATCAAGCGGCTCTATGGGTCTACCCTGGGCATGTCGGGCCGGGGAGAAAGTGTCCCCCGCTATGAAAACTACTGCGAGATCGACCCGAATGTGGTAGACAAGTACGGCATCCCGGTACTTCGCTTCCACTACAACTGGACGGATCAGGAGCTCAAGCAGGCCAAGCACATGCACGACACCTTTGAGGAGATCCTCACCAACGCAGGCGCAACCCTGCTGGGTTCCAAGCCGGGACCAGAGTCCCAATACGGCCTCCACGCCCCGGGACGGATCATCCACGAAGTGGGCACCACCCGGATGGGAGACGATCCGAAGTCTTCGGTAGTCAACTCCAACTGCCAGGCACACGACTGCAAAAACGTCTTTGTCGTCGATGCGGGTTCGTTCGTGTCCCAGGCAGACAAAAACCCCACTTGGACGATCCTGGCCCTCTCCTGGAGGACCTCCGAATACATCGTGGACCAACTCAAACAAAAAAACATCTAAGCCATGAACAGAAGAGAAAACCTCAAACTCCTCTTTACAGGCTCCGTGGGAGCGGGCTTGCTGTTGACAGGCTGCGAGCCTGAGCAGGTTGCCGTACAGAACCAAGTCCTCACCGGAGGCAC
>NZ_AUBW01000034.1 GCF_000429445.1 Algoriphagus terrigena DSM 22685 | reverse complement strand
GTGCCGACGGCGGCGATCAGGAGACCTGCCTTCTTCAGCAACTGGAAGAAAGGAGGAGTTGGGGCGAGAGCCCGGTGTTTTATTTCTTCTATTGTTGTCATAGTTTTTTTTAGTTAAATGTTAAAGGTTAAGTGTTTATTGGGAGTGATCAGTGTTCAGTCGCAGTGATCAGAGTCAGTGATCAGTTGCTCACCAATTGAGAGAATTAGGCGCAGGGCTGGATCTTTCGGCTTTTGGGCAACTTGCCAGGTATTTGTAAAAGCGTTTTGATCAATGCCTGTTCGCTTTGGAGGCGCACCATGACTTCCTTCATTTTTCCCAATTCTTTATTCATCTGCCTGATATCCTGGATGAGGAGCTTGAGGAAATAGGCGATGACAGAAAGGAGGAGTCCGAAGACCCCTCCCACAATTGCCTGAAACATCAGTCCATCCATTGGATTTGATGGTAGGTCAGGTTCAGGGCACATTCTGGACAGCTCCTTATCTCCAGTGTGGCCTTTTCCCCTTTCCCGAGTGTTTGACCTATCAGGGAAGTGAGATTCTGGAAGACTTCCCTGCCGGGAACACCTCTCCCCTCCCCTGTAATTTCAGACACCAGGACGATGTTTCGGTGCAGTTGCGTTAGCCCCAGTTCTGCTTTCCTTGGGATCTTCGATTTGTGTGAGCCGGAGTTTTGGAACACGGCGATCTGCTGTTCGGATGAACTTTGGACCAGATCTAGTTCGTAGACTCCTTCCGGCAGACAGGCCATCGAAGGATGGAAGCATGCTGAGGGCAGCTCGGCCGTGGCACAGAGGATCTTGCCGTTGTAACTAAGCGATCCATTGGTGCCGCCGGGCCAATATTCCCGTGTGAGCAGGAATTTCATAATCAGGAGACCGATAGGATGATCGCAGGATTCTGCGATACATCGTTCATGTCGTACTGATTGCCGTTGACGTCGAGAAAGAACTCCAGGGCCAAAGCGAAGAAGTACTTTTCACCGGCAACGCCCGGTTTGGGCAGGGAGAGCGAAACTTGCGCCGCCGGGAGATTGATGATCGGCAGGGGCGCTATTGTGGCGGTCTCGGTGTAATAATCCTGTTCCGCAAAGTTGATCGCTGCGCGTATCAGGGAAAACCGGTAGAACTTTGATCCTTCAGAAAACAGCAGAAACTTGCTGGGAACCAGAGCCGGTATCGTCACCGTCACGGAAGTCGGCTCATCCAGGACCGTTGTCTTCACTTTCAAGACGTTGCGCATGGATGCCTTTTCAGAGAATTCGAACCGCAGTAGCGAGGTCATGTCTCCCAGATCAAATTTCCTGTCTCCCCGGGGACTCACCGAGTCGGATTTGACCACTTTCATGGCCGCGGAATAGAGTCTGTTGTGCAGCTTTCCACCGTTGGATTTGAGTTCGATCTCACGGAACGCATTCTTGAGAAATTTGGCGGAGGCAGCGGCCTCGGCGAATTCCTTTAAATTCTCCCGGGTCCGTTGGAAGCGGGGATCATTTTGGATGCGCTTTTTGGTCACCCCTCCCTTTCTCCTGGCGATGAATTTTCCATCGCGGTTTTTATAAAATGTGAGGTCACCCATGGTGCCCTCGAGTTTGATATATCCAGATTGTTTTGCCATAGTTTTGGATTGTTTAGATGTGAAACATGGCCCTAAACTGAACTCAACAACCTGAATATCAAAACGAATGTGGAATCTATGGAAACAAAGGAAAACTAAGGTAATCCGTGGAAAATGTGGACAAAACCCAACCTATGTGTGACGTATGTATGACGATGGTATGACGATGGTATGGCGGAACCCCAAGGATTCCCTGTGTCTGGAGAGGGGAGTTTAATGTTTCGACTCCGCTCAACACAAGAGTTTAAAAGGAAGAGTTTAAAATGTGGGATGACGGATGCTGGATGACGGATGTGTTTGTTGTCACGTTGTCAGCTGAAGCTGTTGTCGAGTACGGAGTGGCCCTAACAACGCAGACCAATACAAAATCAGCGAAATTCTGGGCAAATCCCCCCGCCCCCTTTGATTAGCACTCAGTTTCCTTTCAGACATGAGAATTCAAGGGGGAGTTGCCGCGGAATGAATTGATTGACGGAACACGTGCCGTAGGTACGCCAGATGGGTAGCCTGTGGTTTTATGGCTCGACACTTCGACAGGCTCAGCGCAGGCAGCTCACCAACGGACCCTGACAAGAAGGAATTCGGTATTCCAACCTTGGCTAAGTGGTAAGGAAAGGGAAGCTGCTGCCGAGGAACGGAGAAGGTGGTGTTTTGAACGGGCCAGCGGGAGGATTTTTCCTTGTTTTTTTCAACACTGCCAGTTGTACGTTCATATACAAATACTGATTGTTTGTCCCAGAAAATTGAATCTCCTCCCTGTTATTCAGAATTCTGTCGAAAAACGAACGATGGACTTTCTATTCAGGATGCACTTGGTGGACTTTGATCCAGCTGACGAAAAAGAGATCATAAAGCACTGGCGTTGGATCAAAGAAGCACTTGCTCTGTCCTCCAAATCACTAACCGACCAGATTGGTAATTCAGATTATGAATCTTTGTCCAGGACGATTAAAAACAAGATTTACAAGTATCTCCTGAGGGGCAGATACAGATCAACTCCTTTTGGACTTTGGGCAGGTGTGGGAGTTGGAAATTGGGGGATCGCCAACGCCAAACAGACTGTTTCTCTGAGTTACAGCGAGATAGACTCCGACCAAAAAAGGAAGCTGCCAGACGCTCAGGACGAAAAAACTGACAACTTCAAGTTGGCACCGGGCTCCCAGTTATTCGAAAACCACATCAAATACTGGAACTATTCCCCCACTGACGAGGGATGGAGGATCTGCCATCTCAAAAGAAACAAGATCGTGGACTTGTTGGTCAGCCATCTGCGAAAAAAGGTGACGATGAACTTCACTGACTTTGTTGCCTTTTTTAATCACGGGGACAAGGCTTTAATCCTAAAGATGTGGAAAACAATCGTTCAGTCCGGAATAATCATTCCGGAGGATTTCCCTTGGAATGCTTCCTGCGCAATTCCATCCCATGAATCCAAGGACCTCAAACTGGAATCGAACATCATCCTGAATCCATCTATAAAGAACCAATTGGATGCATTACCGGAGGAGATGGGCTCGCTCTTCGCCACACACCAGAGCGAATACATCCGCCGGTTTAAAGAATGGTTTCTGAAGAAGTTTGATGACAGATCCGTGCCACTTACTCTTCTTTCAAACCATCTCGATTTTGAAGATTTTCTAACCCATACCGACCGTCCAACGACAGATCCCCATGAAACTCTCCATCCGGAACTTTTCGGGCCGGAGGATCTTGAGCTCGACCTACTCCAGCTTTATCCCAAGAAGCCGATCCCCTCAGCAAACCATATCCAGTTTGTATTTAAAGTCGGGGCGGGTGACCGGATTTATATGGAGAACATAGCCTGCAACCGTCCTTTCGCCTATTCAGGCAGGTTTAGTTTTGATGCTGAAATCTGTCAGGTGACGGCAAAAGCAGCTCCTGAAGCAGCTCCAGATGAATCGGTGATCTATGCGGACCTATGTATGCTCGAATCTCAGAAGGCCAATTATGTGATGCGGCACAAGAACCTGTATCCCTACACGATTAATCCTTTTGGAGCCCAGTCTGCTGACCGGATCATCGGTTTGGATGACCTACTATTGGGTATCAGAGAAAACCAGGTGGTTCTTTACAGCGAAACCCTACGCAAAGCTGTAGTCCCTGTCATCCAACACCCTCTAAATCCCGATCAAATCAGTCACCCGCTCTCCCGGCTATTTTGGGAAGTCGGGTTTCAGAATCAGATCCAGTTTCTACCCTACCATCATTCGTTTTTTCAGTCCAGTACCTATCTGCCAAGGTTAAAATGGGGCAGCATTGTGCTTCAGGGGAGAAGATGGTCTGTTTCCAGCTGTAATTACAGCAACAAAAAAGACCTGGCTGAATATCTCCGACAACTGAAGATGCCGAACCAAATTCTTGCCGGGTATCTTGACAGGGAGTTTTTGTTGGATTGGACCAATGAACGGGATCTGGATCTATTTTGGGAAGAACTTCAACAACAGAAAACTCTTCAGGTCTATGAATGCGAATGGAAAAATGACCCAACCCTGTTTTCCAAAAATGGCGCACCGTGTTATCCCCAGTTTATCCACTCCTGGGCCAAATGGTCGGAGAAACTTCCTTCCCCGGGCTTTGTCAACCGCATCACAAAGGAAAACCGAGGCTGGGTCTACGCCAGGATCTTTCCCAAGCGGGATGCGCTTACTCCATTCCTCTTTACCTGTTTGCCTGTGCTGGTGAGCACTTTGAAAGCTGAATTTTCTGTCCCGAAATGGTACTATTTAAACTATCAGTCTCCTGAGCCTGAAATCCGTCTGAGGATTAAACTATCCCACAGTGACCAAAAGACTGCAGTGGAATCAAAGATCAGGGAACTGTCTGTGAATTCCGGATGGATCAGGGAAATTGACTTTGTAGCCTATTATCCTGAAACCGACAAATATGGAAACCGGGGAATATCGGTTTCCGAATCTGTGTTTTCGCTGGAGTCGGAACTGGTTCTTTTTGGAAGGCAGGAGCAATTGCCCTCCCTCCATTTGCTGGAAGAAACCGAACGGCTGGAATTCATCGTGTCGATGGCGACTGCTGTTTTCCTGATGTCATCAGATCATCGGAATATTTTTCTCTCCCTGAAAAAAATGGTCAAGCAACTCTCCGTTCCGATAAAAAAAGAGGCCGGAAGAATCGGACTATCCCGAAAATTTGAGCCGGAGGGAATCTTTCAGCAGGAATACGCGTCCCTTTTTCTCTCGCATGAACAGTTTACAGGTGAAAAAAGGCTCCTCATGTTGTTTCACCATATTCACATGTTTTGCAACAGGGCTTTCACCGAAGACCCATCAGACTGGGAGTCAAGATTAATTTGCCTGCTTTACCGAAGGATGGGAAAGGAGATGTTCGTCGCCAAGCCGGTCTCTTAGAGTCCAAGAGCTTTCATCAGGTTATCCTTGAAGGCAGCTCCAATTGTAACCTTTTTCCCATTCTGAAGGATGACCTCCCGGCTCATGACTCTTTCCAGCTTGCTGAGGTTGATGACAAAGGACTTGTGAATCTGTATAAACTTGTTTGAAGGCAATTTTGCAATCCAATCCATGATCGCCGAACGCTCTTTATAAACCTTTGGCGGCACGTGGAAGTAGGTATAATTCGCCATTTGTTCCAAATGAAAAATGGAATCTATAGCCACTTTCGTCATTCCAAAATGTCCGTCCTCATTGAGAAAGATAAAATCGCGGTTTTCCACGGCGGCCCTCTCTCTCCAGTCGGAAATTTTCTTCCTTGCTTTGCCTAGCAGTTTCTTTAAGTCCAGCACCTCCGGCGGCTTCACTAAATACCCCAAGACACTGACGTTGATACTCTCTATGGCATATTCTTTATAAGCCGTGCAGACAATTACAGGCATCTCCAGCTCCTCCATCTCTTCTGATATGATCAGTCCGTTTAGCTTCTCCATCTGTATATCGGTGATCAGGACTTCACAGACTTTTTGTCTGGCCAGTTTAAGGCCTATAAAGGGGTCGACTTCAGAAAACACTACCTGATATCCCGGAATCCCATTTAAGATTCCATTCAAATAATCCAACTGGAGTGGTTCATCGTCTATCAGGCCAATTTTGATAATTTGAAGCATACGAGATCGTTAGGGCAAGTGAATAATCGGCATCATCCTGTCGGATTTGTAGCTCATAGTCGGGCAAATAATGATCGAGCAACCTCTGTACTGTTGCCTGTCCAAAGCCACCTTTGGAGATCACCTTTTTGTCTATTTTAATCCGGTTCCAGGTTTTAAAGATGAATTTTGGCCCGTCCTCTCCTGCTTCAAGGCTTGCGGATATGAGAATGGGATGTTGCACATCCATCGTCAATCCATGCTTAAAAACATTTTCCACCAAGGTCAGTAAGACCATCTTTGGCATGTAGTAATCATCATAATCCAACAGCGCTTCACTGATGTCTGTTTTCATGGATAGCGCATCTTCGAATCTCAGTTTCTGACTGTGGAAATACGACTGGACACAGTCTACTTCCGCTGCCAGCGAATTGAATCCGGTAAAGTCTTCGTAGCAGTATTTAAGGATTTTAATGTAATGTCTCAGGTCTTCAAACAATACCGAGGAGAACCGGATTGACTTCCCGGTGATATCGCCAATCAGGTTTAAAAGAAAGTGAGGACTCAGCTGCAGGGATTTATGTGCGATTTCAAGTTCCTCGACTTTCTTTTCTGACTTGACATTTTCTTTCATGGAATTAAAGAGCCCATAGAATCCCCAAACCATAAAAGTGATGATGCTAAAATCAAAAAGCCTCAATGATTCAGTCAATATATACCTCTGCCATGTGTCCGGGTCCACCCCAAACCAAATCAGCAAGTAATATTTAGACACCAATAGAAGTGTGAGAAAGACCAAAGAAACACCAAATGGTACTATTCTATTGCCCTGCAGGTAAAATGATGGGATCAACCAGAAAAACAGAACACAGGAACTGGCGAAACCGATGAGGACGGTAATATTGGCAAATGCGAATCCTCTACTGTCAAGGGAAAAGAAATAGGTAATCCCCAGGTCAAACAAGTAATATAACGCCCACGGGACAACCAGCATTAGAAGCGGCCTGTCCAAAAAGTAGGTTAATTTATCGTTCATCCACAAGATTCGATTGTTTGTCCCTGAAAATTGAATCTGGGGTCTGTTTAAAATATTTTTCATGTGCATTGTATATAATATTTTAAAGCCACATGGAATCCCGCAAGGTGCCAATCATCCCAAAGTATGACGATAGTCATCCGGCCCGATTTCATAAAACTTCTACTTATGATCAATAAAACAGAAATGAAGCAGTTCGACCTACAGGTAGGTCATGCTCCGGTAAACAGACCCGGTTCAAAAGATGGAAAAAAGACAAACCGCATCACTGGAAGTATTTTCCGGGATTGTCTGACCACCATTACGAGGGCCTAAAACTCTGAGAAATTTTGTAACAGCAAACGGGTACAGGCTATTTGGGAATCGGCCTGTTTTACATCATGTCTGAATCAAAAACGCGCTGGAAACAGCATTTACCGGATCGTCAAGCCGGTGGGAAAACCCCAACTCAGGCGGATTTCATCAAGGATGGAATCCGCTTTTTATTGTTAGGTTTTTTCGATCAGAGAAAATCTCAAATCGTCGACGGGGATATCATGAAAGTCAGCAAATTCCTGAAAGGTAATCAGTTGATGCTTCAATTTTCCGTAATGCTCCCTCACTCGCTTCATACAATAATAAGCGTACGATCTACTCCTTCCGGTCAAAATCATGATATCCTGAGCATAGATGATTCTTCGTTCTGTAAGTACCATTAAGTGTTCAGCAAATAGATTCCTATGGCATGGCAAAAAAATGCTTGCCGACGCCCACCAAAACGCTCCCGGGGAAATTAAAAAAGGCCTTAAATTAAATGTATATAAAAATTTTAAATCTACAACTATTAAACGGTTTTTTATTTCTAATGATTTAGAAGAGATGTGGGATGCCCGATGCAGGGTGCAGGATGTTTTGAATGGGGCTTGGGAAGGAGGCAAAGTGTTAAAGGTTAAGCATTAAGAGTTAAGCATCAAGGGTCGTTTGGGGGTATCCGATAAAGCTGTTGAAACGAGGATTTGGGGTCGGATTGCAAACCCTATTAAAAGTCCCCAGAATTTCAAATTCCGAGTAGCGAGTATTGGCATGTAGCATTTACTGAAAGACGCACGGCGAGCTATAGCCCGAATCCGGATAAGCAACTGGCAAAGAATTCCCTCTGTAACGGAGAGATCCCAAATTAATAAGCGTGCTGTTTTGGGCCTATTTCGTCCCTACGTCCTCAAAAAATTAGAGTTTGTCCCAGAAATTTTCAGAAAAACCGCATTCTACAGAGCTTGGCTCAAACTTTCTTACGCCATGCCAAAGCCAAGTTTATTACTTCCTTCAGGGATTCTTATCCTCCTCTGGACCTACACGGGGCTGGATAAACTGATCCGGTTTGGGGAAAGCAGGAACGCTTTCAGGAACCAGACTTTTCCAGTAGAGCTGGCGGAGATCCTGAGCTATGCAGTACCCGGAGTTGAGTTGTTGATCGCCCTGCTCCTGCTCTTTTCAGTCACACGGTGGTGGGGATACCTGGGCAGCATGCTGCTGCTGACGGTGTTCATCACGTATGTGGGACTGATCTGGGTGGGAGCTTTTCCGAGATTTCCTTGCAATTGTGCGGGGATCCTGGAAAGCTTGGGCTGGGCGGAGCATTTTTGGTTAAATCTGCTCTTTATCGGTGTAGCGGTGTATGGGGTGACCAATACTCAACAAAAAAGCCCAAGGACAAACCCTGAGCTTTGAGGTATTAAGCATAAATAGGCGACCATTCAACCTTTCTTAAATAAAGATAACTAATAAGTAATAGATAAACAATGGGACTTTAGTAGAAATCGCCGTAGCAAATACAGAGCACGGTGAATTCCTGGTCAAATCCCCCTAGCCCCCTTTGAAAAAAATTCATGTTCCTTCCGGATATGAGTATTGAAGGGGGAGTTGCCGCGGAATGAGTTTGAAATTTGAAGCAGGACAACGGAAGATAATTTCAAAACCTTCGAGGTTAAAAAAAAACCTCAAAGGTTATAAAAAAATGGAGCGGTGAGGTGGGCTCACCGCTCCGCAGCCCAAAATTGGATTAAGGCCAGGGCTGCAAAAAAGACATTGGGAATTTCATCCCTTGAAAGGACCTGAGCTCAAGGCTGGTCCGCGCTGATAAATTCCCCGTAGGGCGATGCCGAAAACCCTTTTCAGAGTAGGCAATTGAAGTAAACGGTTTCCCCGTTTTTGAACTGTTAAAAAACGGGACGTAACGATGAACAAATTACTGAGTAAACTACCGCTGCTGGCCTTTGTGCTGGCAGCAACCTTTGCCTTTGGCTTTAATGCCCCGGAAATGCTGGTCGAGAACCCACCTGCAAAGATCTGGACTCCCGGAGGCTCTTTGCCACATGGGTACCAGGATGTAACCGCAATTGTCAACAATGGTAACTATAACTGTGACGACCAATCTGCGGAATGTATCGTAAGGTTTTCCAACGATGATCCGGATACAGGAGTCAAGACCGTCCTTGACAACGGCGTCTACAGCCAAACCATGTAATCAGCATACCCAAGGTCTTTTGGCCTTGGGTATCTTTTTTTAACTATCTGGGATTTTGAAGAATCCCGCTTCTCGCCAACTCGTCGTCCGGAATAGGAAACGCGTATTTCAGCGAACCGGGAGGCAGTTCATACGTTACTCCAGAGATAGATTTCTCAATGGTTACCCTTGAGTCCTCAAACTGGCTGAGGCGTCTCAGATCTATCCATCTCAGTCCCCGCCCGATCAGTTCTTTTCTCCGTTCCAGAATTATCCTGTCCAGCAAGGACTGTCCCGTCAGATCCAGTGTTACAAAACTTCCGGTTTGGTACCTCAAAACCATAAGTCGGTTTAGAAAGTCCCGGGCTCTGTCCTCCTCTCCCGCTCTGTAAAATCCTTCCGCGGCATTCAGGTGCATTTCGCCGACGCTGATCCCCCCAAAGAACTGGTTGGTTCCGGTCAGAAACTTTGAAAACGTAAATTTTCCGCCGGATCGCTCAATGAAATAGGCAGGCTTTCTCAGATCGGCAGAGTCGTAGGATTCAACCAATGCTGGATCAACAATGGTTTCAGCAGATCTCATAAATCCATTGTTAAGCATCACCGAATAAAATATTATTTCATCGCTAAAGGGAGGGAACGGGCGTGGAAGGGAAGTGTCTAACGAATTGAAATCCAACTGTCTTCCATACATCAACAAAGCCATTTCAGCGGATTCAGCCGCCTCTTTGAAATCAAACATTACCAGATGCGCTCTAGACAGGAGCGCCAGGGCAGCCGGTTTTGAGGGTCTTGTCTTTGGAGATGAAATCTCCGGAAGGAGAGCTATTGCCTGCTCCAGATCAGACACCAGCTGTTCGTAGGAATCCTCGAGGCTGCTTCGTTGCGGGGCCGCATTGATATCGGCCCTATCTCTCAAGACTATCCCCAGCGTATTTGCGTTTCCACCTTCCCTGGAATAAGGCATGGTAAAAACCTGCAAAAGCTGGTGGTAGGCATACGCTCTTAAAAACAGCGCAGAACCTTTCAATCGGTTAAAATTCTCCAAGTCTGTGCCGGAATATTTTTCCAGTGTTTCCAAAGCAACGTTGGCGTAAAACACCTGTTGATAAAGTCTTGACCAATCCGATACCGGCCGCCCTTGGTAGGGATCGTCTTCCCAGATGTACGCTCCCCTTTCCTGGGGTGTAGCGAGCGCGTTGTATCCCGCATCCGAAATCCGGAATTCGTCAGAAGCCAGATACGGAATCGAGGGCTGTATATTAAACACCACTGTATTGTCCAAAAGCGCCTGGGCATCCTCCAGCGTGGTGGGCACGACCAAACTTTGATCGGGCTTGGCGTCCAAGAAGCCTTCACATCCTGTCAAGACAAGGACAGCGAGCAGGCATAGGTAGATGTAGCTTAGTTTTTTCATTTTTCTTTTCTTTTTTGAGATAAAAGGGGCTGAGTCTTCACTCCGCAGCCGGGATTGGGTTTGACAGCTCTGCCTGTCCAGTCCGAATCTCTTCGCAAACCATCCTCCAGCAGCACATCTTTTTCAGAAGTCCAGATTAACACCCACTGCGATGCTTTTCAGCGGACGGTAGGTACCGAAATCGGGATCCCAATCGGTGTCTGTTGCTTTCCAGATCATCCCCAGGTTGTTGGCATACAGAAAGAGTTCGGCATTTCTGATAGATTTCATCCAACCGGAGCCCTCCGAAAACCTGTAGCCTAACCGGACATCCTGAAGTCTGATATGGTCGCCATTTTCCACCAGGACTGAACTGTTTCGATAAAACTGATCCCGGAACGCATCTCTGGCGGATGGCCGGGAAGGAACCTGGGTGATACCCTCATCTCCCGGAATCTGCCAGCGCAGCGCGTAGTCGGAGTGGCCGCCCATTCCCTGCAGGATCGTTTCGTACTGGATAGAGGTTCTTCTGAAGTAGTAGCCGAAGCGGTACGAAATGTTGACCGAGAAGTTAAAACCTTTGTACGCCAGCGTATTTCTCAGTGAGCCAAACGTCGTAGGACGTGCCGGACCATGGTATAGGATGGTCTCCTGGGTGGCTGTATTGATGATCGTTCGGTAATCTTCCGAGGGTTCTCCATCCAGTATTCCAATGGGTGCTCCCGTGTCCGGATTGAGCCCTTCCCAAGGAAGCGAATACACTCCGAACAACGGCTTGCCAACCACAGGAAAATAGGTGCCTCCCAAGCCGGATATCCCGTTGCTTAGGAGATTCTGTACGGTGACCTCATTTTCATAGGAAGTTACTTCCTCCTTCACCCCGCTAATGAGAAACACGGTAGACCAAGACCAGGTCCCGGCAGTATTTTTAGATTCCAGGCTTAGGTCGTAGCCGGTCGTGAGGGTCGCTGCATTGTTGCCTGTAAAGGTGCTGATCCCCGTGGACGGGGCATAGGGAGTTGTTCCGATCAGGTCAATCCCCTCCTTCCGGTATCCTTCCAGAGTAGCTGCAATCCGGCCCGACTTGCTTTCAAAGTCGATTCCCGCATTCAGGATCTTGATCCGTTCCCATCGCAGGTGTTCGTTGGGAGGGTTTGCGATCTGGGCATAGGGAATCTGAGTCACCGGGTTGAAGGTTATGGTTCTTGCGGTAGTAAAGGCCGAAAGACTTCTGTCTACGTTGCCGTTATAGCCATAGGAAAGTCTGAATCTGACAAACGGGACCGCTTCCCAATTATAGAAACTCTCTTCACTCAGCGTCCAGCCGAGGCCTGCGGACCAGAGCGGCACCGCTCTTTGGTTGGCTTCCACGCCAAAGAGATTGGATGCGTCCTTTCTAGCACTTAGGGTCAACAGGTACCTATCCTGATAGGTCAGTGAACCGTTAGCGAACAGCGAGGTAAAGCGATCTCTGCTCAGGCCCTGTGCTTCGCTGTTGGGAATCTGTGTAGAAGACTGTGGGGAGTAATAGATAGTGTACAGGCCTGTATAATCCACGGGCAGTGAGCTATAGAATTCCGGATTGAAGCCGTAATATCTGCCCGATAGGTTGGATGCCTCCAGGGACTTCATTTCCGCCCCCCCCAAAAGGCTTACCGACCAGTGATCATCCCAGGTTTTCTCATAGTCGAGCTGCGCTCTGCCGGTATGGCTGTGCGCTCTGAGATTCATCCAATCATACACGGCACCCTTGGGTACCGGATAGGAAAGAAGGGCGGTTGCCGCATCGGACTGCGTATATGAATTGATCAGGTTTCTGGCAAAATAGCTGTCTGCAGAGTAGATGGTTTCCGTCATTCCTACGTTCTGCCAGTATTGATACAAAACGCGGGCTTTTAGACCCGATGCAATCCGGTACGCAGCACCGAGGTTCAACCTCCAGTCGTCCCTGACAGTTTCGGAAGGACTTAACCCCCGCTCCGACAGCGGGACGTAGTACCAGTCCAGCAGCCCGTCTTCCTCCGCCTGTCGCTTGAAGCTTTCCCGGTGGTCTTTATAGACGGCAAGGGGATTGCCGTTGTCATCCATCAGTCGGGAATAGGGATAGAGTGAGGTCAGAGAATTGACCATCAGGTCTTCGGGGCCGACACCTGCATCTGTCTGCGTGCTTTTCACCCCATATAAAGCCGTCTGGATCTGGAGTCTGTCTTTCAGGAGTGACAGGTCATTTTTCAACGTCAGGGAAATCCGCCTGGAGCTGTTGCCCACCACGCTCTCCCGGTTTTCGTCCAGTCCGATACCGATTCGGTAGGCATTGTACTTGCCGCCTCCTGCCAGCCCAAGGCTGTACTGTTGGTTAAGCTGAGTCTGATACAGGTGGCTGTTCACGTCATTTCTCAGATCATAGGCTCGGAGTCCGGCGATCTGCCTGTCCGCTTCTGCCTGCGAGATCGCCCCGTCCCGTGCCATGATGAGGGTCTCTACCACGGGACTCAACACTGGATTGGAAAGGCTGTTTTCGGCTGACGAGTAAAATCCGGTCGAAAACAACTCATTTTCCACATCAATAAAATCGTCTACGGCCAGGTTTGGGGCAAGAAAAGGGTTGGGATGCTCGATCCAGTTGGCATTTGCAGTCAGACTTACCTGGATCGGAGTCTCTGTTTTGCCGGACTTGGTCGTAACGACGATCACGCCGTTTCCGGCCCGTGCACCCCAGATCGAGGCAGCGGCGGCGTCTCTCAAGACTGTGACAGAGGCGATGTCATTGGGGTTGATGTCCTCGAGATTGCCGTCAAAGGGAAAGTTGTCGATGACCACCAGGGGCTGAGAATTGCGCCCCAGGGTACTCCGTCCCCGGATGGTGATCTTGTCCCTGCCTGTGTCACCGGTTCTGTTCACGATCAGTCCTGAGGTCACATCCTCCAGCCTGTCTACCAGATTAGTGCTTACCCTTCTTGTGATCAGCTCGTTGTCCAAGTGTACAAAGGAACCGGACGCCCGGTTTTTGGGGATTTCCTGATAGCCGGTTGCCAGCACCTGCACTTCGTCCAACCCCATTTCGAGCGGGGTGATCTGAAGAGAAAGTTCCTGTCCGAATGGACTTGAAGCGGCGGCTTTCAACGTTGCATAGCCCAGCGACTGTACCGTGATCTCATATTCTCCGGCAGTGAGACTGAGGGAGAATTGTCCCTGCTGGTCAGCAACGGCTGATATCCTGCCCGGCTCGGCAGTGACCAGCGAACCCGGCACAGGCTTGCCGGTGGCAGAATCGGTCACCGTGCCCGCCAACGTCGACAGGGATTGTCCACAGATTTCATGGTTGGAGGAACAGATCACCAAAGTAATCAGAATCAACAATTTCCTCATGGTGCAGAAGTTTTGGATGTGTTGGTTTTTTCAAGCACGAGCACGGGGATTTCCTCTTCCCGCTCGATCAGGTCAAGACCGTTTTGCCGCAGGGCCTGCCGCAGGCTCTCGATACTGGACAACTGGGCTTCCAGCGTCAGGTCTATCGGATAGTCGATGCCTGTCCGATTCACAACCGGTATCGGTGAAGTCTGAAGAAAGAATACATTGAGGTGGTACACGAATCCCTGCAGGGGATATCGGGTCATCTCCACTCCAACGGGAGTTGTCTGATAACTTCTTTCCGGTATGGCTGACTGTGGAAAAGTCTTCCCCGGCTGCTGCACGATGGCATAGACCGTCTTCTTTTTGGGCACCACCGTCGCGGTGATATCTGGAAAGAACCGCTTTAAATCTTCCCGCATCAGTTGATAGGGATCAGCAGTGGGCGGAGCGATCAGCTCGTACCCAAAGACGTGACCACCCTCTTCCTTCCATGCGCGATAGTCAGCGCCGGATTTTTTGGTAAAGATTTCCTCGGGCCCGAAGCCAACCGTTTCGATCCGATTGGTCCCGAAGTAATCCGTCCGGCTGCGCTCTGAATAGGCCAGTTGGTAGTGAGAATAGAGCGCCATGTTTACAATGCGGATATGCGAGAAATCCTCGTAGCGCTGAATCAGTGAGCCGTTGACATCGGGGATGTATCCGGTCAGAGCGGACTGGAACCAGATGTTTTTGTTGGGGACATGGCGGCTCTCGGAGATCAGTCTTTCGTCGGGGTCCAGGCGGATTTTCCGGTCTTCCTTGACCCGGAAGGCTGACACCCCGGTTTCGAGAAGCAAATCGAGATTCTGCTCAGTCATGTCCTCCATCCCGGTGATGGCCACTACCACTCCCCCGGGATCGACAATGATCAGGTGTGGGATTGTAGCATGAGGAAAATAGACTCTCAACCTGGAGGCGTCAGCGACCATCGGGAGGTCAATCGCATTCACGGATTTGTAATTTTCGAGCGTTTCTGTCACCCGGTCTTCGGAAAAGATGGTCAGTGGCAGCACCTGAATTTGGTCACCGTACTTTTGGTTGATCTTGTCCATTACAGGGAGGGAGGCAATACTCCCAGTGCAGGTAGGTGCCCAAAACTCGAGGATGAGAAACTTCCCTTTGAAGTCATCGAGGCGCAATTTGTCTGCATCGTAGCGCAGTACTGAACTGAATTCAATTCCTTCGGGGATTTTGTCCCCGATTTTCAAAGAATCAGAGGGAGCAGGAAAGACCTGCCCCACTCCTATCCCTGGGATTCGCTGTGAATCCTGCGGAAGCGATCCTTCAGGACCGCCAATGGAATAGTGATTATCAACTAAACTACTCCGGGGTGAATCAGCAACTTTGCTCTGGGCTGATGAGGAGCTTCCGGCAAGGCATAGCAGTGCCAGGAAGCATGTTTGTAAGATTTTTTGCATGCTTTAGGTTGTTAGAAGCGGGATGCGGGTTGTTGTCAACAGTCCACGGACCACGGACCACGGCCGCGTACGTGAGAGAATTGGGTGTTGGAATCTATCGCTACTTGATGCCCAGTACTAGATACTTGCTACCAGCTACTTGATACTCCAATTAGGCAGACCTCTCCCACCAGACCTCCAAATGGCCAGCTTCAGGTTAAGAAATGTGTGAATTGATGGATCTACCGGATTTCCTTATCGCGAGTGGGGAAATCTTCCATCGTGAGGTTCGTCTCCCGAAAAATCGGGATTGTCAACTCTCTGATCTTTAGTGGTAGTCCCGCCGGAGTGTACAAAGTCCGCGCGGGAGCGATCCGAGAGAAAAAGTGTGTTAAGTTTTAAACAGGCTGCTTCGGCTTCCTTCTAAAAAGGATGTCAAACACAGAGATTGGTTCTGTGCAGTAGAAGCTTGAATCTCCGATGAAGAGCCAAGCTTTTCCTGAATTATTCAAGTCTCTTATTTTGAATGATTTAATTCCCACACACCTAATTAACGACCTGCCCTTTTAAAAATAAATTTATGAGGGTTGATTTTTATCCTAAAAAGGTTGACATTTATTAGAAAAAATTCAAATGATCAAGCACAGAGGAAAAAAAGTGGCCAGATACCGCCAATTCCGAGGAATGAAGCAAGAAACTTTAGCTGAGCGACTTGACATTTCTCAAACAGAAATGTCAAGGATTGAAAATCAAGAAACTATTGAAGATCGGCTATTTAGCCAAATTGCTGAAGCGTTGGGAGTGTCCCCTGAGTTCTTAGATAATTTCGATGAAAACTCAGCACTGTATAACATTTCAAATAATGTTGATAACTCTCCGATCTCTGAAAATTCCACTGGGATAAATCAGATCTTTAACCCTCTTGACAAGGTAGTTGAGCTATATGAACGGCTTTTGCAAAGTGAAAAAGAAAAAATCGAAATCTTAAGAAAGCATAACGGCGAATAACTATGGATGGCATTTTTGAAAAACTATCATTCCATAAAGGGAGAAAAGTTGAAAGAATCAGAAAATTAAGGGGACTAAGTCAATCAGACCTGGGAGAAAAGCTCGGAGGAATAACTAAGCAGGCGATTTCCAAACTTGAACAATCGGAAAACATCTCAGATGAGAAGCTAAGGCAGATAGCCGAAGCCTTGGAAGTAACTTTCGACGGCCTAAAAGGGTTCAGTGAGGAAAAAGTACTTTACAACACCATCAATTTTTATGAAAACAGCGGTGTAAACGCATCAAGTATAAATGCAAATGTTGAAAACATTAACAACCCACTAAAGGAAACAATAGAAGTCTTTGAAAAACAGCTCGAAAAACTCAGAGAAGAATTTATCAAAGTCCTGAAAGAAAAATAAAAATGAACTCCCTTTCAACAGCCTT
The DNA here is from genome assembly GCF_000429445.1 of Algoriphagus terrigena DSM 22685. GTDB lineage: Bacteria > Bacteroidota > Bacteroidia > Cytophagales > Cyclobacteriaceae > Algoriphagus > Algoriphagus terrigena. Next base: position 18,067 of record NZ_AUBW01000034.1, on the reverse strand, counting down.
AGTCCTAAAAAATGAGCTTGATCAACTTCGTCCTATTTCCGAAGATCGGGAAGAGCTGATCATGCAGAAATTCCGGCTGGATTGGAATTACCATTCCAATAACCTCGAGGGGAATTCACTCTCATTTGGCGAAACCAAAGCTTTGATCCTATTTGGAATTACGGCCCAAGGAAAGCCCTTAAAGGACCATTTTGAAATTACCGGACACGACAAGGCCATCAAGTGGGTACTGGACGTGGTTAAAGGTGAGTATCCCCTGACTGAAAACTTTATCCGCGAGCTCCACACCCTACTCCTCAAGGAACCCTATGAAGTGGATGCCATCACTCCGGCCGGACTGCCCACCAAGCGGAGGATACAGGTAGGACAGTATAAAAGTGTGCCCAACCATGTACAGACTAAAACCGGCGAGATTTTTCGCTTTGCCTCTGTGGAAGAAACTCCTTCCCTGATGCATGACCTGATCGAATGGTATCGTGCGGAAAGTGAGCAGCCGAATGTCAATCCTATTCTGCTGGCAGCAGAATTCCACTATAGGTTTATCCGAATCCATCCCTTTGATGACGGAAACGGCAGGATGGCCCGGATCCTGATGAATTTTATCCTGATCCACTTTGGCTACCCTCCGCTGATCATCAAAACTGAGGACAAACAAAATTACTTTTCTGCTTTGCGTCAAGCGGACGCTGGGATGATCGAGCCATTTTTCGAATACATCACCTCAAATCTGATCCGATCTCTGGAAATTATGATCTCGGGAGCAAAAGGAGAATCCATTGAGGAGGAAGATGATTTGGATAAAGAGATTGCATTGTTGAAGGCGAAGATGATCAGTGAATCCAAAGAGAATCAACCTTTCATTCGGACCAAAGAGATGGTTCTTAATTTTTATGATAATTCGATCACCCCGCTTTGGAAGGAATTTGTTCGAACATGTAGTTCGTTTGAGGACTTCTATTTAAACAATGAAAGGTGGATAGAAATACATGGAGTCAAAAGTCAAAACATAAATCTGGTAAGCATAGTAAGGACAGCAATTTCAGAAAAAACTTCAGACATCAACTTATTCTATAATTTCAAAAGTCTTAAAAAAAATGGGAAGGAGAACTTTAATTTTAATAGCCAGTACGAAATAATTTTAAACCAATCCAATTCTATTGAATTTCGATTATCACCAAGCTTCAAATTGGTATTAAAAAAAAGATATGATTCTGACCTTACCAATGATGAAATCAAGCTCTTATGTAAGGAAGTGAAGCTTGAGCACAAAAAAGCGCTCGAAGGCAAGTTGTAAGACTGGTTTTATAGTCACATTAACTTCGAGGTAATGTCTACTAACTGAGCGCTCAACGCCTCAAAGAAGATGATTTGGGCTTAATTTAAAGCGCTCACAATGGGCTCATCATAATTAGCAACTAGGACAGAAAGCGAAATCATGGAACTCAATCCACACATCCAGAATATTCTTAAAAACTCCAAGAAAGACACGGAGTGGAAGAAAGAAGCGGAGGAAAGGAAGTCCGTTAGACAAGAGTCTAAAAAAGCGGGCAAAATTGCTATCCAGCTGGCATTTCACATGAAGTCCAAGGGGATTTCGCAGGCCGATTTGGGAAGATGTATAGGAGTAAGCTCCCAACAGATCAGTAAAATTTTGAAAGGAAGAGAAAACCTTACTTTAGGCGCTATAGAAAAAATTGAAACCGCGCTTAATATTGAATTAATTCAAGCGGTCAACCTAGAGTCAAAAGAAAATACGATTCAGCAACGATACAGGTGAAAGTCAGCCCTGGGAAAGATCAATCTAAAGGTTAGATTGATCGGAGTAGACACACCGGAAGTGAAATGGGAAGGACTGACCGAAGAGCAGCCTGGCGGAAAAGAAGCTTCCGAATATGTAAAAATCTACTGAAGGGAAAAAAGGTGCTGTTGGAATACGATGTCCAGTAATACGACCCTATGCAAGAACTCTTGCATATGTCTACCTCGAGGATAGTACATTCTTAAATGCACATCTCCTGGAAATGGGCCTAGCGAGGCTGGCGACGTATCCCCCGAATGTGAGGTATATGGATGCCTTTTCCCGGGTTCAAAGAAACGCCAGATAAGGGTTTGGACATGCAAGTAAGCATCTTAAAATCAAAGGGTTGCTAATTGATACTTTAAAATCGCTGCTTGATCTATCTTATTAACAATATCTACTAAATAAGAAAAGAGACCTAATATTTCAGCAGTCGATAGTTGATGCTCGTCATTAAGGTTAAATTGGCCTGGATAGAATTGAAGAAATTTTTCATCTACGATTCCATTTCGATGGGCATACAAATGTCTAATCTGAAGTATCTTTTCAATCTTATCTTGTTCGGAGTCATCCAGCACACCTAAATCCTTAATCTGATGATTGTCAGATATGAAGCCTTTCACACTACCTCTTTGCAACTTGCCAAGCTTCTTTTTTGCCCAATACAAAACAAACTCTTGCATATCGGCACAATCCAAGACTTCTTTTATTGTTACCTGTTGGATAGATTTTAATGTAGATGGATTGGCTAAATATATCTCATAAAGAATATCTGTAAGATATATCTCAAAATTGTCAGCACATGAAGACAACAATATCCTCATCAAAATCTTTCCTTCTTGATTTGTCGTTGGTGTTGTGGCTGAGGTGGGGTACAATAAGTTGCTCAAGTCATCGATAATGTTGAGTACGCCAGCATAATGGTCGATAAACTTTGATTTTGCGCCGGTTGTACCAGCACGAAAATTATTCAGGTCAGCAGTTACTTTTCTAATTAATGGGAGTTGGGTGGCTGCTACCTTCTTTGTCTCGGGATTGGACAGAATATTCTGATGTCCCTTTCTAATATATATTTTATTCTCAACCGCAACATCCGAACGGGATTTTTCAACTTGAATAACATACAACCGCTTCCCTTCTTTCGTAACATATTCATACCTAACCTCTGGCTTGGGGATCAACAAGTCGATAGCCTTGTGTGTTACCCCATTCGCATAAAAGTCTTCGCTTAGCCCTGTAATCTTTACCTCACCGCTAGCATCATTTACACCTAATACAATAATTCCTCCTTGCGAATTTGCAAGTGCTGCAATCATTTGCGCAAGGCTTCTCGCAGGAGGCAATACGGCTTTATACTCCAGTTGCTCGCTTTCAGGGTTTCCAATTATTGCTGAGAGATCTTTGATGTTATTCATGATTAGATCGGGAATTTGACTATGTTGGCTTTCTTCAGTAAGTGCCCTAAAGAAATCATCTTTGGTTGGACGCCGTCGTCGACCCATAATTCGGAAGGTTCATAATCCAGTATATCTCTCTCTGAACCATAGTAGATAATTACCTCTTTATTATATGCCGGTCTGGCGACTATGCTTATTTCTTTTTCGTCTTTCAATATTCCCGCGAGGATAGTAGGTGCAGTTGTGTCATCCAGATTATCTAAGTTATAATTATCCAACGTCTCTAAATGCGCTATAATACATTTCTTGGCTTTACTAATCAAACTCTGCACATACACAAACATATCTGTGGTAGGCGTCGAGTTATGCGAATATATGGCAGCGAGATCCTTGTCTTTTATTGCTTCTTGCCATTCCTTCAGAGAAATAATGCCCATGTTTGCAAGTATCTCTTGCGTCACAGGCAGCAGGGTATGATCTCCAGAAGAACCTGTCGACTTCTTAACCAACAACTCACGAAGTTGGTCCAAGCTCTTAACATTATACTTTTCAAGCAGTAAATAAATTTCCTCCGCCTTTTCAATAGTCTCAAACAGGCTGGGGTTCGCCTCTATTGCCTCTGCCACTTTGGATAAGTCAGTTTTGCTCCGCATTACTTTATAGAGACTTTCCTTATCCTCAATGGTGTTCATAAACAATTCAGCCCTTTTTCTGTATGTTTCCGAAAAGAACTCTTTTCCCTCATCAGAATTGTTATCAAACCATTCGGACAATATGCTTATCGACTTTTTAAAATCTTGGTCTCTTGTTCTTGGGTTCTTGAGCTTCTCATTGATTTTAAGCGCAATCTCACTTTTCTTCTTAGAAAAAAACTTACCAAAGGTGATTTTTTTGTGAAGCAGAATATTGTCCCAGTCCTCACCCAGTAAACGCAAAATTTCCAATAGGTCGGAATCATTTACTTCATCAAGATAGAGTTTACTTTTGATCAGGAATGTGCCATTTTGATTTGGAATGATAGCATGTTTTTCAAACAGTGGCAGGTTAAATTCTTCTTCCATAATGAACTGCCCCACTTCGTTAAGCCACTCGAAAGTGCCGGATTCATCCATCTGCAAGTCTTCAGCTAGCTTAGTGATAGTCTTCCTTTGGGCAATATCGTTAGCTATTTCTGCAAATGTTATTACGCTGATATCATCCCAAATGACATCTATCCAATCATGTATGCTCTCTTTTTTGCACACAGAATTCGGGAACATATCAAATGTATATTGCCACAAACTTTCTCTTACTAATTTATTATATTGCCTTCTTGGGAACCATGATTCCCCCAATTTATTGCTGGTTTCACCTTCAGTTTCTACAATCTCTTGTTTCAGTAAAAAATCCCTCAAGGGCTTCTGGATAGTTTTTATATACCAGTCTTTATCAAAATAGTTTTCATCAGTATAAGGAATTTTCGAATTGACAATATGGAAGATATTTTTGTACGAAGCGCATCGAAGCTTTGCTACTAAATCTTTATAAAGAACCAATGCTTGTTCCAATATCTTTTTATTTTCATTTACTTCCGAATCATAATCCCCCTTAAGCCAAACGCCGTCTCTTTCTGTTTGTGGATTGAAGAAAAAACTATTCACTACAATGGGAAAGTGAAAATCTTCAGTGCCAATCAATGGGAAATCGCAGAAAAGTTTGGGAACTTGTTCAAGGGATTGAAATTCAAAAATATCAGATTTCTTTATCACCCTGGCAGCAATCGAAACCATTTCGTTTGTTGCAAAAAGTATTCGGATTACCGTTAATTTTCCGTCTTGAGTTTTAGTTATTTTCTTAAAACCGTCTACAATCTTTGAATTGTTGGTGAATATAACACTGGTCTTTTCTACTTTATCTATAATCTCTACCGAGTGTATTTCCGGAATAAATGATAGTACGTATGGTATCAGGTCAGAAAACTCGTCAACTCCGATTTGAGCTATTTCCTGCTGACCCTTCGTATCTAATGAATAAGTAAAAGAAGTATTAAAATCTTCTTCATCATAATCATCAATTTTCCCATTTTCCGTCGACTCGTGAAAAGAACTCCAAGCAGCTTCAATCTTAGGGATCAATACACTAGTAGTTTTTCCATTTCGATTTAATGGGAAACCAAATGTATATAAAGCTCCGTTATCAGTTTCTACAATACCTTCTATATAGACTTCTCTCGATAACAAATGAGTAGTTAGAAATCCAGTACCAAATCTACCGGTACGTTTACTTACTTCGCCTTCATCCACCTCTTTGGATGAGATCTGGTTGATTATCCCACGTATGTCCTTTTCAGTAAAGTGATTTCCGTTATGAGAGAACTCTATTTCATCATGCTTGTGTATAATTCTAACAGAAACCATTCTGTTTGTTTCGGCGACACTGTCTTTTGCATTTTGCAATAATTCCCAAGCCCAACGGCCATGATTATGTTGCACCGTCTTTTCTAAATCATGTAACCGCTTAATAATCTTATCCGCTATAGACCTGTTACCATCTTCTTTCCTACCGTTTTCTATGGATCTTATCATTGCTTACAGTTCTACTAATCAACATTTTTTCAATACATCAACTTACACTAAAAAGGCAGATCGTCGTCTCCGGGATTATCGTTAGATAAAGCATCAGTATGAGGACTCTCATGTTTTTCATCTTCTTTTAAATCCACTTTTCCTTGCCATTCATCAGCAATAGCCTTCCAATCTTCTTTACGTTCAGATTGACCTGTCCAAACCTCCCAGAAATCAGGGTCGTCGGATTTAGGACGATATTTTTTTTCAAGTTCGTTCATTTCCACCAAGATGGGGATTGGTGCCGCCCAGCCAAGAATGATAGCCTTCCTTGTTGGTAGCATCGGCAGTTCGCTCAGGAGCCCTCCGATATTATCGGGGACGAGCCTTCTAACTAAATCTTGATCGCGATCATTAACTAATCTATGGAGAAGGAAGGTATTACACTGCGATAGTACGGTATCCGAAAGCTCCGAAGGTCTTTGTGATGAAATAAATAAACTCATACCAAACTTTCTACCTTCTTTAGCTATTTTTTCAAATGTCTGACTACAAATTTCAAGAGGACTTATTTCGTCATTTGAATAGGTATATTTCTTTATAAAATTATGTGCTTCTTCAAGCATTATCACTGTCGGCAATACGGTTCCGGTCATTCTTCTATATCGTTGGATTGCTTCAAATGACATTCTTGATATTGATGCAACAACGATATGTACTATGTCTGCTGGTATTAGAGATAAATCGATTACAGTGATTCCTGATAGATATGAGCTAAGCCACTCTTCCAATGTGATTGCAGGTTCGTTACCAATGGCGCCTTTCATTCTTGAATCAGATAATAGAGTTCGTACCCTCATAATTAAAAAGTCAAGAAATTGTATAACTCCTTGTTCCTCCGCTATAACTTCAAGATGATTTGGTAATAGGTCAACATGAAAATCAACCGGCATATCTTCATTAGGCCCAACATTTGCTGACTCGCCACCCAAAGAATCTACAAGAGCTTTTATTGCATCTAGCGCAGCAGTGGCTTCGGAAATTTCAAATCCATCATAATATTCAATAGTTTGACCTTGGTCGTTTACAAATGTTTTATACCGTTTAGCAGCTACCGCTTGAAGAGTATCTGCTAAATTTTTTAAATTTGCTTGTAGTTTTCCTGTTGCTTTTCCTTCAAAGAAGGAAGCTTCATTAGAATAGCTTTGAATCTTTCTTCCAAAATCATTTTTTCCAGGTTTCTCTTTAAATGAAGCAACCCCAATGTTAATGTCACTCCTCAAAGAAACAGAACAACTGGAGAAATAACTTCGTACTGTCGCTGAACAATCTTGGGGATCTAAGGTAACACCCCCCTTAAGTTCTCTGAGAGCACGACGTAAAATCGGTCTTTGTGTTCTGCCTGTGGCAAGTGTAAACGAACTCCATTCATAGCTATTCCAAAACCATGCAGGTATTCGCAGTTGCTGAAATGAAGTGACCTCCTCTGTCGCAATTTCTATTTTAAAACGTTTAATTGGAACGTCTAAATCTTCAAATGATCGAGCGTACTCGCCGTTTGGGTCAAAGACAATGAAACGTGAATTCAGACTTTTTAATGGGTCTTTTTTATGTTTGCTTGCCTCTTGTAGAGACCATCTTATCAGGCCGGCGGCTGAACATGATTTTCCACTACCAGTATTTCCTAGCACTGCAATGTGTCGCCCAAACAATTTATTAGGATTTATCTTTACTATTGCATTGCCAGCTACCGGAGCAACTCCGATTTTTACATATGCCTCATCATCGTCGTTCTCTACTATTGATCGCAATTGCTCATCTTTAGGAAGAACAACAGTATCTCCTATAGAAGGGAAAGAATAAATACCTCTTTCAAGCTTATATATTGTCTCTTTATTTCTAACTTCTGTTTTAAGTGTTCCTATCGGATTTACAGCAATTTTCCTTAGTGGGAACGGTAAATCAATAAGATCATAATCTTTAAAGCCTTTTCTTTTGGGGTATTGTGAATGTTCTACGCCTAACCAACTAATTATCCCCACCAAAGCTCCAACTTCATTGGGTATTAATACAAATCCGTTAATGCGTGGAAATAGGCTCGGAACCCCGGTATTTAATGCAGTATTTTGAGGCGCATCGGTTTCCAAAAGCACCTTGATTTCAATGGGAGATACAAAATCTACAGTTCCAATACTAAGATTACGAAGTTGATCAAAATTAAAATGGGAGGTCGTCATCTTGTATTATTGGTGGTTGTAAAAATGGAGTTACATTCTCGGTATTAATATTGATTTCGGGTTGAAAATTATCTCTCTTCCCGATAAGGTCACGCATTTTAATCGTCAATCTATCTATAGCAGATTTAGGCAAGTAGTTATCAACCAATTGCTCTAAATCCCCAAAATGACTTCCGAGTAGTAAAGTGAATTGTGCCTTATTTTTATCTCTAAGAAACCTTTGAATTCTATCTCCTGGATCACTAAATGCAATAATTACTAAATGTGTTGATGGAATGGTAAACATGTCAGCTATTATTCTATTGATATGAGAATCACCAAAACCATAGCCATATGTCACAACTGCAGAGTTGGGGCGGCATATTGCCGTTGAAAAATCCCTGAATAATTCAGAATATGGATAGTATGCTGTTTCTATATCCTTTGCGGAATTAGGGTAAATAACAACATGTTCGGTAGCATTTTCTGGAATATCTGGATGTGTATCAGTGGCTCCGAAAGGAAGAAGTGCTCTAATTATTTTACCATGACCCTTAAAATTCCAATCAATAGATCCATGTAGCTTCGTTATTCTTCCTACTCCTTCAACGTATCTGGGTTCACCTCTTATTCCTGGTGGATTATAATGGTAATCAAGTTCAAGCCTTGTATTTCTAAAAATAGGCTGTAGTTTGCCTTTAAAACGGTCTAATAAAATTACTCCTACTTCGTCACATCCATATTCTAAAAATCTGTCGTAGTTAGTAGTAAATAAATTCAACCTTTCCCTCGAGGCGGCTCTACTTGAAAAGCTTAACAGAAAAGCTTGCAAATAGCCAAAAGCATTTATTGCTGTCTCCTGTGTTGTCACATTAGTAGAGAGCAGTTGATCCTTGAATGCTTTTTCAGTTTTTAATATCGACTTTATAAATCCGTTGAGAGCTGAATTTAATTCAGCTTTTAAATTGACTGAACTTTCATCTTCTAATATTTCATATCCTCTTAGTAATTCTAACGCCACTCGAAAATCATCTTCTAAATTTGCCTCTCCTCGTTCCATTGCAGAAGCCGATTTTTCGGAGCTTCTTTTTATCTTATCTTTATATGCTTCATTGGCCATTTCGAGTCTGCCCATGCCTTGTGCTTCTATTTTCGACATATGGGCTATAGCATTAGTAAGTCCGGAGCCAACTAACAATGATAAATGCTCAGATTGAAAGATAGCGCTCAGCCAAGGCTCAATCTTTGGCCGCCATACTTTGGGATCTGCAATTTCATCAGAACAATGTATTTCTGTACTTGTCTTTACAATGTGCCTCTTTTTCCAATCAATGCTATCCATAATTTTTGCGTTTCATTGGTTATAAATGGGGAACATAAAAATGTTACCTACGCTATTTAATTCACCTCTGTGAGTAATCAAATTATCTTTGGGCCTAGGTCAAAACTCCACCCGGCTCACACACCAGACATGCTATAAGACCTCGGTCTTTGCCATCACTCAGGCTGGACGCCCAACCTATCTGCGCATAGCGGCACGTAGAGCGGTGGTATTTCGCATCGGTTTTGGTGACAAATACGTTACTCTCCGACTGCGCCGAAGCGGAAACAAAGAGAAGAATGGGAATCAGTAGAAACCGGAATGCAGGGATCATCGGAGGGATAAACGGCTAGCAAGGCGGTGGTAGAGAAGTTGGTAAGGCTAATAAAATAATTAGTTAGGAGAAAACCAACCCCGCAGGCTGGCTCCTCACTAAATCTTTCCACAGGAAAGATTTTTAACTCAGTTGCTGAGCACCCACCCTACAAACTGGCCCAAACCTAAAACAGCCCACTGGGCTGTTTCTTAACGCTCGGCCCTCCTGTAAGGGTATTTTTGGGGGTGAAATGGAAAAAGTGAGAGGGAAGGAGGTTTCTAGATCTTAAAGAGCTAATGTGGATTTAGGGAAATTATGCCCATCCATATCTATACTTTTTCCCACGTTTAAAATCTTTAGAATGAGCTTTTTCTTCTCCGGATATTAAAGTTCCCTCGTTCTGTTCCACCCAATTTGCAGGGTTGTTTTTAACAATGTTGGTGTTTGCAAGGATTGAAGCAGCTTTTAAAAGTTTAACATGCAAGTCGGCTTTATCCTTAGGCATTTCATAATTTACAACTACATCTCTTTCTGCCTCAAGCACATGAATCAAGTTGGCAATCTGGTCTAATATTTCACCAACCTTTTTTGCTTGAAAATCCTGTTTTTCCTGCATGGAAAGTATAGCTGCAGTAAGAAACCCATTTTTGGTTTTGAATCCATACTTTTTAAAATTGGTGAGTTCATCAATAATCCGATTTACCTCCCAACCTTCTCTTTCTTTATCTTTTCCCATGTTTGCTTTTAATAGGTTTTACATAGCTTTTCTTTGGCGCTAAGCCCTTGTCAAACAACAATTTAAAACTATTTTTTATTTATTAAAACCTCTTGATAAGTCGCGAACTCAAAAAGTGGAGTTGAGAAACCGTTGAGAGGGGTCTTTTGGGACTTCGAAAGTTTCTTTCTTTTCGTCCTTTTGGCCCTGAAACAATCGGGGGCAAACTTTGACCCAAAAGGACCAAAAGGTCAAGATTGAACCCTACCCTGCAAGCTGGCCCAAACCTAAAACAGCCAACCGGGCTGTTTCCTAACGGTTTGTCCTCCTGCAAGCTGGTCCAAACCTAATAAAACCCTCTGGGCTACCAGTCTTCCATTCTATACAGGCAACAGGTCGGTCAGGAAATCACCCTTGAGGCCAGTATGGACGGCGAAGGCCGGAGGATTTTGATCGAGTAGCGAACTGGGAGTATTGCGAGGAATGAAAAAATGTAAGTTCAATTTTTATCCTTTTGGAGCCAACAATTTCAGGTACGTTGAAGAAGTCATTTGGAAGCAAATTTTCGAACGTCTTCAATGACCCCTTGGCATTTTTTAGTCTCTGAGCTGTCTCAAATCAAAGATTGACAATTCTGACAATCAGTGACAAACACCAATAAATACCCAGTACTGGGTATTTTTTAACCTATAAAATTCAGTATCATTGAAAATTGACGGGGAGGAAAGCTGACTTGGTCTTCACTCACGATCAGAAAAAACTGAAACCCGACAATTCCAATCGACCATCACTAGCCATGAGATTCAAACTGATACTAGAGCGAACAGGAACGGGAAGATTCCTTCCCATTAACTACCAGTATGAGCTATCATCGGCCATTTACAGGATAGTTGATCAGGCAGATTCTGACTTCGCTGAGTTTCTTCACCAGCAGGGATATCGGGCGAATGGCAAACCATTTCGGCTGTTTACGTTCTCCAGATTGTTTTTCAAAGGTTTTAAGGTTCTCCCAGAGTCCGGCCGGATCGAACATTTTGGAAAAGAGGTGGCATTTGAGGTCAGTTTTTTGGTAGACCGGATAGCGGAGGAGTTTATAAAGGGTTTGTTTCAACACCAAGAGATCTTTTTGGGTGATAAGATCTCCGGAACCACCTATCAAGTCCAACGGATAGAAGCCGTAGCAAAACCCTTGTTTCTTACCACCATGCGCTATCGATGCCTGTCTCCCATATTGGCCAAACGAAAGCGTGAGAGCGGCGGGGAGGATTATCTCAACCCTCTGGATAGAGGCTATAGTGATCTGATTCTGGAAAATCTTCTTTCGAAAAGTCTGGCGCTATCCCAATCCTTGACCACAAATGACAACTGCCTTTCCGAGGATCGACCAAATCTGTCCTTAGAGGTATTGGGGAAGGTGTTCAAAAACGGGGTCACTATTAAGCAGTTGACTCCTCAGCAAACCAAGCTAATCGGATACAGCTATGAATTTGAGTTGACCGCACCTGTGGAACTGCAGGAGATCGGCTACTATGCCGGATTTGGGCATTTGGGAAGCCAGGGGTTTGGGTGTGTGGAGGTGAAGGAGTATCCGGTAACGACAACAAATATTAATTAAAAACATGCGAATCATCATTTCTGTCAGTGCGAATATCACAGTTGTTCCTTTTGACCACATTCCACATTTAACAGGGACAGTTCACAAATGGATTGGTCAAAATAATGCTGTGCATGGCTCAATTTCCCAACACTCGTTTTCCTGGCTTAAAGGAGCGAAGAAGGGAAACGGAGGACTCAACTTCCCTCGGGGCTCGAGCTTTTTCATCAGTGCCCACGATGAACAGTTGATCAAAAGGATAATGAAAGGAGCGATAGATCAACCTGAGCTCTTTGCGGGAATGCGTGTATTGGAGATCAAACTTCAGAATACCCCTTCGTTTGAACGCGGGGAAGAGTTCTTCTCAGTAGGCAGTCCAGTTCTAATAAAAAAGAAAGAGGAAGATCGGGTGAAGCACTGCTTATTCAATGATGCCGAAGCCAATGATTTTCTTACACAATCCATGCACAAGAAAATGTCGCTGGCAGGAATCAATCCAGATGGAATGTCCATCTCATTTGACCCAGATTATCGATCCGCTCACACTAAGCTTGTCAACTATAATGGAATAATGAACCGGGCAAGCATTTGTCCTGTGCTTGTGAAAGGTACACCTGAACAAATCGGGTTTGCATGGAATGTTGGGGTGGGTAACAGTACAGGAATTGGTTTTGGGGCTTTAAATTAATTTCAAGATGAACTACTACGTGGTTAAATATTCGGGTCCATTTGGATTTATCAAGCCCTGGACGGCAGTACGAGATAGTGAGACATTCAGCCAGCAGTTTCTGACCCCCTCTATCATTGAGGGGATGGAGAAGAAATTGTTCCCGGAGTTACTGGGATCACAGGGCATTCAGAAAATAGTAGGTCACAGACTCTCCTACGATCAGGTATCAGGGCAACAGGAAGTGATTCAAACCAGGGGGTGGAATTCAACCAGAAAAGGAAAAGAGTTTCTTTTTGACCGGCCAAAAGCAATCTTGATACGAGGTGTTTTGCAAAACCCAATTCTTCATTTGGCTTTTTTATCCGCCGAAGATGCTTCCATCGCAGCAAAACAGCATGTGTGTCTCTGTAGGAATGAAGACATGATGTATCCGGGTGAAGTGATTGAGACAACTGAAAAGATATTTGGGGAAGATGAAGAACTATTTCCCGGCTTTGAATTGGTGTTTGAAAAAAATGAACAATCATTTTTAGTAGGCTACCATAGAGCAAGCAATGAGCCGATGTATGGCTGGATTAAAGTCGTTGGGCAACCTGTCTCCTCCTACTAATGGAAATTCTACTTGCTAAATCTGGTCCTGAATTTACTCCTCTGAAGGACCACCTTTTGCATGTTTCTTATGCAGCGAAGTCATTCGCTAACTATCTGCAAATGGACAAATCTGTCGCTGGCGGCGGTGCTATTCTTCACGATATAGGAAAAGTCCATCCTGAATTTCAAAAAAGAGTAAGAGCAAATGGGCGGAACAGCAAAGTGTTCAGACATGAAATAAGCTCATTACTTTTTCTATCTGCCTTTTCTGAACATGATTATCCAGCACTATTGGATATGGTCATTGCCCACCACAAGTCTGCAAAAAACGATGCTGGAGACAAGGGGTTGTTAGATTTAGAGAACGGGTATGAGTATATCGATTATCATGTTGGCAAATGGGAACAATGGTCACCCAGTGCTTTTAATCTTCTAAATGATCTTGGGGTACAATGCACCCCGTTTGGCGAAGAAACGGCCCGTCGAAACTTGTCTTTCGCAGTGTCCTATTGTGAAAAACAAACGAAAACCAGAGGATTTGCTGAGTGGAGAGGATTGCTGATGGGGGCAGATCACTTTGCTTCAGCGCTGATCTACAGTACTGAGAAAAACCTTGAAAGGGCTTTCCGGATACCCAACCTTACTTTTTATAACCGGACGCATCCCCTTTATCCACTTTCAACCAGAGAAAACTCTTCAACAAGGAAACACACCCTTGTTGTCGCCAGTACGGGTGCCGGCAAAACGGACTACCTTTTCAAGAGAACAAAGGGCCGGGTTTTTTATACACTCCCATTTCAGGCATCTATCAATGCCATGTTTAAACGGGTGTCCAAGGATTTAAAACCGTGCAATCCGGACTTGGATATCCGAGTGTTGCATTCGGCCTCCGTGGTGGTGCGACAAAATGGCAAGGAAGAGGAGAGCGTTTTACAGCCGCTTTTTGGTTCGGCGATTAAAATCCTGACGCCCCATCAATTGGCAGCGATTGCTTTTGGGATGAAAGGCTATGAAGCCATGCTGCTTGACTTAAAAGGTTGCGATATCATCTTGGATGAAATCCATACTTATACGGGAGTTTCTCAGGCAATCGTACTGAAATTAGTTCAGATTCTTAAGCGATTGGATTGTGCCATTCATATAGGAACGGCCACTATGCCAACGAAGCTGTATCAGAAAATAGTCGAAGAATTGGAGGGTGATATTTTGGAGGAAAAACTAACCCCCGAAGAGCTGGATGATTTTGACCGGCATACCCTACACAAAATCAATTCATTTGAAGAGAGTTTGCCATTTGTTAATCAGGCTATTGAAGGGGACAAAAAAGTACTGGTGGTCTATAATCGGGTCGTCAGGGCTCAGGAAGCCTATCTCAATTTAAAACAATTGTATCCTGATACTCCGATTCTTTTGCTCCATAGCCGCTTCAAAAGAGGTGACAGAAATTTTAAAGAAAAACTACTACTAGGCTTGGATGAGGACGGAAATCCGAACGGAGAATTCAATACTTCAGCGAAAGCCTGCATTGTGGTGTCCACCCAGATCGTAGAAGTAAGCCTGGATATCAGTTTTGACCTAATGGTGACAGAGACAGCCCCTATCGATGCGTTGATTCAGCGTTTTGGTCGGGTTAACCGAAAAAGAACCGAAGACACCATAGGAAAAACCAAGCCTATCTATGTAATCGCCCCGCCGGAAAATAAAAATGACGCCCTACCCTATGATGTGGAAGTACTCCAAAGATCCTATGATGTTTTGGAGGACGACAAAGTTTTAAAAGAGCGGGATTTGCAGGGGAAGATTGACCATGTATTTCCTGTGATAGATTTCATGAATATCGAAGAACATGCTGTATTCAAATCAGATGGGCGCATTTCCCTTACTAAGCTAACACACAGTCGTGATCCTATTTTAATGCGGCTTCTGGACATTGATTCAGTTTCCTGCATATGCGAAGGAGACCTAGAAGAATATGAGAACGCGGATTTCGAAAGGAGACTGGAATTGGAAATACCGGTAAGGTATTTTGCCGTGCGGGGAATGACCCAAGCACACAAAGGAAACAAGCCCTTTATCGTCCCTAATAAAGCATATGATCTTGAGACCGGCCTAGATGTAAAGAAAATAAAGGAAAACAACTTTGACGTAACTAACCAAATACTATGATCACGGCAGTAATAGGCAGGACTTTTCTCAAAGCATATAACGAGAAATACGCTAAAGCACTTTCCCCAAAGGATTTTTTTGAGAAAGAGTATTGGGAATTATTTTACAACCATCCCAAATACATGCAATGGGTAACCAACTCCCCTTTTGTTCAAATGAAAGGTGGACAAAAACCTCATTTACTTACAGTAGATGAGAGGATAGAAAAGCTGGAAAATCTTTTTGAAAAGGCAGAAAATGAAATTCCGGATGCGAGTTTTGCTTTGGGGTATCCTGCTTCCGAATCGAAGGAGTATGCCAGCACTTCCGGCTTGGTCAGCGATGTGGTAATTCCGATGGATGAAGATGAAGTTTATCTTTCTTGGATTGGAAGCAGTCTTGGTATTGGTGTAGCGGGAGGCTATACCATTCTTTTTGATCAACCTGACATTGTACTCCAAACTTTTGAGGGCTGGAAATTCTATCGAAAGTACTTGAACGATCCTACTTTGGAAAAACTTCGAGGAAATCAAATCAACACGTGGAATGGACAATGGTTAACCTATTCGCTAAATCCAAGGGAATACCGGGAAGACTTTGATTTTTCGGAACTTACCAACCAGAGAATATTCAAAGTGGATACAAGTTTGGCTGAAGTAGCTACCGTGAGCTGGAGCCAATTGTTTTTTAGTCTATCAACGCAGTTCCCCAATGATGAAATGATGGGCTATGTGTATGGTTTTGGACAGACCAATAAGACTATAGGCTTTATCCCTTTTCAGTTCAAATCTGGATCGCGGCTAATCGATATTTACAAAAAGCTTTTTGGGGGAGTTTATTCGGATCCCAATCAATTTGAAAGTCTATTCGGGATGCATATCAAGCGGGCGTGCGAATTGGGCAGTATAGGTCTGCAAGCGCTAAGGCCTGACAGCTTGAAGAAATATATGACTGAAGAGAAGAATTTAACCTTTAAAAAAGAAGAAGACACAATAAATTATCAAGCATACAAAACCTGGTTAGTCGCTATGTTAACACGAAACAAAGAAGAAATCACAGATTATACCTTAGAGTTGGCCAAGACCATTCAAAAGTATAGATCAGAAGGCACCAAGTTGGATAGAAAAACGCTGATTGAAAAAGAGCTTTTTGCTTCCACTTCCAAACGAGGGTTTATAGAAGCCTTAACCAAGATGGTGAAGGATCTTGAAGGAAAAGATTTAGCAGCCATTAAATCGTTAAAAGATGAGGTTCATCTCATGACAAATGAGGAATACGGTTATTTCGCCACGCTACTAAAATTTGACTATGCTTATATCGACAAAAACTCTTGACAAGAGTCTATAAAATTATAAAGTATCACAAATAATTTAAAACATATTCCCATGAACACTATCTATATCAGAACCCTGAAAAGAGCCGAACATACTGTCTTTAATGTCTCAGATGGACAGAAATATTATTACGACACACAATTTAACAGGAGAATCCCTTTTTCCAGTGGGCAACAAGTTAAAAGGTCCCTTATTGATGCTTTGTGTGATGCAATCAATCAAGCGCCTTCGCCAACGACATTTCTTTTTGATGTTAACAAACAAAAAGAACTAAAGGAGGGAGAAGTTTATGGTACTTGTGACCCTACTTACGCTGATCAACTTTTCGGAGGTTGGATGAAAGCTTCCAAAGGAGGAACCGACAGGACTTTGAAAAGAAGAAGTCCATTGTCAATTTCTGCAATGAGAGCATTACATCCCCTCTTGGCAGGAATGGACTCCGAGAATGCTTCCTTCGACAGAAGTGATCGCCCTAACAATCGGGTGATCGTTCGGGACGAAAAGAACAATGAACTTTCTGAGGAAGAAATAGTAGCTCTACTTCAAGGAAAAGACAGAAGTTTGAGCAGAAAATGGATTCCAAATAATAGCCGTGCTACCGGATTATTTGTCTTCGATATTGCAATTGATCTAAGGAGACTTTTCTCGGTAGGTGTCAATTCTTTTGAGCCGGAGATGGCAGAATCAACTATCGGTAAATTAAAAGAAGAAGGATGGATTGAATCGTCCAATGTGTTTGGACCCTGTCTAGTTGCTCCAAAAAAACTTCGTGACCGATGGATTCCAGGACTGGCTCATGCAATAATTAACTGGAGGATCACCTCCAATCAGTCAAGGACCTTTAGCTTAATGGATACACTCGCGGTGTCTATCAGTGACAACGCCAACTTAATAGCCGGAAGTATCCGTGCAAAGCTTTCTGAAGAGGACTCCAGAAAAGCAGATCCTATCGTGGATGAAAGCATACCGGGAGTAGACACATTCGTAACTCTCCAAGCTGGTGCATTTATCCATACCAAGAGTGAGAAAGTGGATGCCACATCCAAAGCCGAGGAAAAGCTGGTGGAGTTAATGTCTGCCTATGATTATGAGGGGCAACTTGTAAATGCATAATTTTCATATAGCCCTCAAGATGTTCAATCTTGGGGGCGACCTTGCGAGGAAATACCGGACCGGAGATGGACGGGACAAGATCGCTTACTTCTCAATCGCATTATTCTAGAATTGAAACGAGGTATGGAGAGCCCCTGTGGAGACCAACCTCAGGCACTCAATCGCACCATACTGGAATTGAAATATGGATAAACTTTACCAGATGAATATAGGTTATCGACCTTCAATCGCACCATACCGGAATTGAAATAAGATTGGCGAGACGCTGCACATGTTCTCCGGCCTCCCTTCAATCGCACCGTTCTGGAATTGAA
>NZ_AUBW01000033.1 GCF_000429445.1 Algoriphagus terrigena DSM 22685 | reverse complement strand
CGGCGGTGACTGGGGGTATAACCGGTGGCGCTGCCGGAACTGGAGCAAGTAACATTTCAGGGACTTTGGCCAACCCCTCCAACACCCCACAGACCGCTACCTATACCGTTACCCCTACTTCCGGCTCCTGTCCGGGCTCAACTTTCACCGTGACCGTAACGGTCAGTCCTAAACCCGCCGTTACCAACATGGCCACCACCGTTTGTAGCGGAGATTCATTTTCCCTTACTCCGGCCAACGGTACCAATGGCGTTATTCCAGCGGGCACAACCTATGCATGGTCCGCCCCGGCGGTGACTGGGGGTATAACCGGTGGCGCTGCCGGAACTGGAGCAAGTAACATTTCCGGAATATTAACCAACTCAACTAATTCTTCCCAAACTGCAACATATACCGTAACTCCTCTATCAGGAACATGTATTGGTACTCCATTTACAATTACCGTTACCGTAGACCCAATAACTGCAATCTCCACTCCCCCTGACCCAAATAACTATGAAGCCTGTTTTGGAGATGGTTTTAGTCAGATTTCTGTATCTGCGACAGGAGGAGGAACACTTACCTATCAATGGTTCAGGAATATTGCCAATTCAAATTCAGGAGGCACTCCTGTTTCGGGTGCAACCTCTGCTACTTTCATTCCTCCTTCCACACCCGAAGGAACATCGTATTATTATGTAGAAGTCACGGGAAATTGCGGGACTGCTATCTCTAACCCAACAGGCTCTTATGAGGTTTTTCCTTCAATTACACAAATCATCACAAGTCCATCAATCGGTGACCAAACAACCTGCGTAAACGGCCTTGCTTTCACTGAAATAAGTGCCTCTGCCTCTGGTGCTGGAACGGTTACCTATCAATGGTATAGTAATGCTTCAGCATCCAATACAGGAGGAGTCAAAATTTTAGGAGCTACAGATCCTAATTTTACCCCTCCAAATATCGCTGTAGGAACACTTTATTACTATGCAACCGCATCAAGTGATTGCGGCACAGTTCCTACTAATGTATCCGGAGCATTTACAGTGACCCCCCTAACAGAGATTACCAGTGAATCACTCAACGGTCAATTAGTTTGCGATGGGGTTCCATTCACCGACATTTCCATATCCGCTATTGGAACTGGCACTGTTACCTACCAATGGTATAGCAATTCTACTAACAGTAATTCAGGGGGGACTAGTATCTCTGGGGCAAACGCTTCAAGTTATTCTCCACCGGCGACGGCGCCAGGAACCACTACTTACTACTATGTAGTGGTACAAAGCGATTGTGGCACAGATGACGTTTCGTCTGTCTCAGGCGCCTTTGCAGTCAATCCACTTCCGACTCCTACGTTTGTTGCTCCGCCGACAGCGGCTGTTTGCGTTGGGGCTTCGGTCACCTATACTACTCAACCCGGCCAATCAAATTATGTTTGGTCTGGGTTCGGCACCGCAGGGACAGATTATACTATCACATCAGGAGGCCTTGGGGCTACAAACAATACTGTAACGCTTACTTGGTTGGGGGCCGGCACAAAAAATATATCCATACTCTACACCGATCCCAATAATTGTACCGCTACCACACCAGCCACCAATTCGCTAGTTGTAAATGCGTTACCTGCTCCTACATTTACTACTGCTCCAGCAGCACCGGTTTGTGCAGGCTCTTCGGTGACCTACACTACCCAATCTGGCGCTGGAGAGTCAAATTATGCCTGGTCGATTCCGGGAACGTCTGGCACAGACTATACGATTACATCCGGTGGAATTGGCACTTCAGATCCTACAGTAACCCTTACGTGGGTGACTTCCGGAACTAAGAATGTATCCGTTTCTTACACCAATTCGAATGGATGTACAGCCACAACTCCAGCCGCTAGTTCTCTTACGGTAAATCCGCTGCCCATTCCCACATTCATCACATCCCCCAGCCCATTAGTCTGCGTTCAGCAAGGGGTGACCTATGCAACCCAAGCCGGGAAATCCAATTATATCTGGAATATCCCGGGTACGCTTGGAGTAGACTACACTATCAGTGCTGGTGGCTTTGGAAGCACTAGTCCGACCGCTACTATCCAATGGCTTACTCCTGGTACGAAGAATGTCACGGTGAGTTATTCAGAACCAACCACAGGATGTGTGGCTACGACTACCGCAAGCTCAACCACAGAAGTGGAGCCATTTGCCGTTGTCGGCACTCCTTCCATTCCCTTTCCGAGCGTCTGTATCAGCAATCCAACACTGATTCAATTTACTCAGTCAACCGCTGGCGTTACTGGAATCGGGGTACCAACAGGATTGCCTGCGGGAGTAACAGCGGTTTTCAACTCGCTTACTGGCAATATCGAGTTTTCCGGGAGTGTCAGTGGAGCCACCACCCAACTTTATACCTACAGCATTCCTCTGATAGGCAATTGCATCAACGGGTTAACGGCAACAGGCACTATAGATGTTACCCCGAACTATTTGCTTACCTCCGTGACCTCAGTCTCTGCTTCTTCGGTAGGCGGGCAAGCTTCAGTCACCATAAGTGGTGACCCAACTATATTGGTGGATGGCCTGTATGAAATCACTTACCTGCTGAATGATGATCTTGGTGGTACCCAGACCGGCATTCCAGCTACAGTTCAAATTAGAAACGGAAAAGGCACTTTCCGAACAGGGGCATTAAATAACCCTAGCGTCAAGGTCTATGAATTGATCATTGAGTCTATCAAAAAAGACACAGATGCTTGTACGGTAGATTTGGACACTACGTCAGCGGACAATAACACCTTCTTTAGTGTTTGTGGTGCCACTTTTACCGCAAGCAGCACTTTCTATGTGCCAGCTGGCATTACAGAAATTACCGTACAAGTATGGGGCGGAGGAGGCGGAGGAGCCGCCAAGAACGGTGGATCCGGTGGAGGCGGTGGTGGATTTTCCACCAAGACCTTTAACGTTAATCCAGGGCAAACGATAGGCATTGTTGTAGGAAAAGGTGGAGTTGGAGGAAAAGTGGCAAGTGGAGGCACCCCTTCTACCGATGGGGGAGCCAGTTATATTGTGCTCGATTCAAATAATCCAAGCGCAACTTCTGCTTACGCCAGTGGAGGAAAAGGCGCAATAGGAGGTATCCCCGGATTGGGAGGCACAGGAATTACAGAGAATGGAAGTATCGGGAAGATGCCAGTTAGTAGCGATTTCGGTGGTGACGGCGGTGACGCGGGTGGATCTCCCGGATCAGGTGGCTCTGGCGGAAATCAAACAAATGGCGGCTCTGGCAAAGGAGTCGGTGGTGGAGGCGGTGGCTCCGGCAAAAATAATAATGGAGGAGATGGAGCAGATGGCTTTGTACTTATCTCCTATTCATGTCCTGATGCGGATAAAACCGATTGCATTGAAGTGATAGATGATGGAGCGCGATCCGGTACAACCATTATCGAATTTATCTGTGATACTCAATGGAATGCTCCACAGGGACTCACTGACTTTACTGTCCATGTTGGCGCAGCCGGTGGTGGTGGTGGCGCAGGTTATGGAGCAGGCGGAGGAGGAGCAGGAGGAATGGTTTCTCAAACTTTCGATGTTTCAAATCCATATGGTTTGCCTGCAGGGTCAAATTATAATATAAATGTCGGAGAAGGTGGAGACGGTGCTTCTGCCATTAATCAACGTGGAATCAATGGTGGATTTTCTTCCTTCTCTGGTACTCTGGACGGCAATGCTATCAACATCTTGGTCCCTGGCGGCGGAGGCGGTGGTTCCTTTGCTAGCCTTCTTGGGGGTGACGGTGCATCAGGTGGCGGTGGTGGCGCTAAACCTAATGATGCAAGCGCAGGGGGATTTGGAACTGGCGGAATAGTCTTGCCTTATACCCATTCGGGCACAAACGTCACGGTCTATTTAGGCAATAAAGGAGGGGCAGGGGAGTTTAGTAACAGTCAAAACTCTGTTGCCGGCGGTGGGGGATCCGGAATTATCCAAGATGCAGATGGCATAGGCGGAAGCGGTAAGGCTGCTGGCAACGGCCAAGGTGAAGGAGGCAAAGGCGGAGATGGAATCGCAATTGTCATCGGAGGATATTCGTTACCGTACGGAGCAGGAGGTGGAGGAATCGGTGAATACTTTAACGGAACAGAGAAAGTCGGTAGAGGAGGATCTGCTGCTGGCGTAAAAATCGGTGGAGACGGAAACCTTTCCAAACCTATAGCAATTGGAGGTGCAGGAAGAGATAAATCAGGTTCGGGCGGTGGAGCAGGTTACAATGGCGGCGGAAAAGGCGGAGATGGCATCGTAATAGTTACTTATTATAACTATAAAATTCTAGGAGTAGAATACCGATATTTCACCGCTAGCTATGATTCTCAAAACAGAACCGGAAATCTGAAATGGTCCACCGCTAAAGAATGGGATAATTCCCATTTCGAAGTCGAGCGCGCGGTCAACGACACGAAGTCTTGGGAGACCATCGGGCAAGTAACAGGTGCTGGGTATTCCGATCAGCCTGTCGATTATTCCTATCAAGACATCAATTTGCCGCTGGCGGGGGGAAACATCTTCTACCGATTAAGACAGGTCGATTTCGATGGCAAATTTTCTTATAGTGTGACCCGGGCCATTCAGGTAGAACCTGTGGTCGGAACCACCTACTGGCGAGTCTATCCTAATCCGACTACAGGCGATCCGATCAATCTGGAGATGCTGGATACAGGGTCATACAATGACGAACCGGTCACGGTCAGAGTGATTTCCGTCTCTGGTCAGTTTGAGGTAGTTGAATCAAAAGCAGGTACCATCTTGGGTCAGCAAGTCTCGGATGTATTAAGAAACAAAGCGGCCGGGATTTACACGCTGGAGATCAGCTGGGGCTATAATATTGAGTATCATAAAGTGATCTTGAGGAGATAGACATACAATCCCAGCCCAAAACATCATTCCAAATGGACTTTGCACCTCCATTTGGAATGATTTTCTTTCGAATTCCCGGGACTTACCGGAAAGGATCGGGCTAAGGCCCAAAACTGCTCTGTTTTCTTCGCCAGCTTAAGCTGAAGAGAATTGACAAGTGAATCGCTGAAAGGTTTCCCGATTTTTACAGTCCGCAGACTTGATAGAATGGGCGGGTTAACAACTCAATAACAAATCCTCAGAATCTGCTATTCTGAGGCGCGGGGACTTTTGCTACAGCAATGCCAGATGGATCCGCGTAAATCCTACGTTGAAGGTCCGTTATTGAAGAGTTTATCCTAATCGACACGGGACATCTGATCAACTCAGAGACGCTCAATATGGAAATTACAGTGAGGAGAAAATCACGTGGGCCTAATTTCTGTCATGTTGTGTCTGAAGTGCTTGAGGATCCTCTCCAGCAAAACTGAGTGGACAAATTTCATCAATATTGGGAAGAAAAGCAGCAGGACTCTACACATTGGAGATTAGCTGGTCATTCTTTAAAGAATACCATAAGATTATTCTAAAGAGATAATCGATATTATAAGCAGCATCCCAGATTAATATACATTGAATCTGTTAAAAATTAGTTGTAAGGGATTTCAGTTCAAATTAATGTGTATCTGGGATCAATTTTACATTGATTTATTTTACATATAGTAATTTATATTTCAATACTTTTTTAATGCAATTGGCATTTTGCCTACACTGCTTTCAATTTATCGGCTAATTCCCTGCTACGTATTTTCGAAAATCTAACAGCCTATCTCTCAAACGGCTTGTCCCGCAAGTTCGTATGCGTTCGCATGCTATTTGCGCTTTTTTTAGCGTCTAGACCCCTCTGCGCTCTCTTTTGCAGATAAAAAGAAGCTAGGCATCATCTAATTCACCAGTGATGACAAACAGATTTTTATGCCTTTTTTTGATTCTTTTTTATGTTCAATCGTTTGGAGGAGATGCATACGGCCAAGTCTATACCACCACGGGCAACAGTACCGATTGGAATAGTCCGGCTGCCTGGACTAGAACCAACCCAACCGGATGTGCGATTCAAAACGGCGGCCCTCCCCCACCACGGACTCTTAACCCCGGCAACGCCTGTCCTGTAAAAATCATCATCAACCACCCTATTACTTTCACGGGAAATAGCTCAATTGGCGGCGGATTCATGGATTCCCTGATTGTAAATACCGGGGGAAATCTGACTTTCACCGGAAATTTGGATGTCACAACCAACGAATTTCAACCGAGCGTTGGAGCCTTTTCATTCACGATCAGAGGAGGAGGAGTCTTGCGTGTGAACGGTAGCGTCACAAACCAAAATGCAACGTCAATTAGGATTCAAAACGCGGCGCAATTTAGCATTGGGGGAAATTATATTACTACAGGGTCATCCTCCTCACTGAATGTAGACGCTACTTCAAGCTTAACCGTGGGAGGATCTACTACCATCAACTCAGCCCATTCGCTGAGTGTAACGGGAAATTTTGCGACTAATACGCTGAGCACTGGCGGAGGAGGTGCTATCGTATTTAATGGTGCCTCAACAATATCTGTCGCCACCACCCTATCCCATATAAACGGATCTATTACGATGTCCTCCACCTCGAATCTATTTGTTGGGGGTAACCTGGACATGAACGGGAGTGCTGTTCTCAACCTATCAGGAGATACTGACATCAAAGTTCTGGGAAATTTGAATCAATTAAATGGAATTATCAACAATGCCGGAAATGGAGATATCAGGATTGATGGAAACATTACTATGTCCGGAGGAGGTATTTATAATGGACTGGATAACAGCCATATCCAGGCCAACGGAAATCATATTATCAATTCCTATAACCCGGTTAATCTCTCATCTAACGCAAAATTTGTCGCTTTAGGCGCTCAAACGGGTGGTTGGGGAGGAGCTTCTTTAAGTGGAAATTCTTGCTACACCTCAACCAACCGCCCTAATTCACTATGCCTTCCCTGCCATACTCCTTACACTGCTAACTCATCCTTCTATGTGCCTGCCGGAGTTACCCAACTTACGATTGAACTAGTGGGGGGCGGTGGAAGAGGTGGAAACAGGACTTCAAATGGTAGAGCTGGCGGAGGGGGTGGCGGAGCATATTCCAGGATTATAGTAGCTGTCACTCCCGGTGAGACTTTGGGAGTCTTCGTCGGATCCGGCGGAAACCAAACCAACCCAAATGGCGGAACCTCTTATGTAACCCGAGATCCGTCTCTACCCATAGAAACTGGGAGTATCGTGTTTGCCCGAGGGGGCAACACCGGTGCTGACGCCGGTACAGGTGGTATTGGAGGAACGAGAGACAGCCGGACCCTTTCTTTTGCTGGAGGAAACGGTGGCAATGCATCCAACTCAGGAACGCTCGGGTCCGGTGGAGGTGGATCCGCAGGTGGCAGCAACGGAATTGGCAACAATGGAGGGATACTCACCGGGGGTGCAGACCCCTCGGGCATTGGAGGTTCCGGCGGTGCTGGCACGGATGCTGATGCAAATGGTTCAACCCCGGCGGCAGGCTTTGGTGGAGGTGGAGGAGGCGCAAGAAGAAATAATGTCTTACCTAACCGAACTGGGGGATCTGGCGCATCAGGGTACGTAATTATTTCCTATACATGCCCCACGAACACTCCATGTTCAAGATATTTAAATTTTGGAACAAACAGTGGACTGACAGTAATTGAGTACATATGCTCCGGAGTTTGGAACGCTCCCGAAGGACTCGAAGAATTTTCAGTGACTTCTATCGGCGGTGGTGGCGGTGGTGGATTCGGCTCATCCGCAGGCGGGGGCGGTGGGGGCGCTGTCGTATCCCAAACTTTCTCCGATATCAATCAGCAGCCGGCCAGCCCACCAACTCGGCCCATTCCGATCACCTATGGATTGCCCGCCAACACCAGTTTCAATGTAACGGTAGGAAATGGAGGAAATGGAGCCACAAGTGCAGCAAGGAGCTCAAATGGAGGAGTCTCGGGATTTTCAGGAAATTTTGTAAACTATGCAAATACCACTGTTAGTTTTACCTCGGTCGCATTGGGTGGGGGTGGGGGTGGCAGCAGTCTTGCAACGTCCAGGAATGGATTGGCAGGCGGATCCGGAGGCGGCGCAGCACGACAAGGTTCTACCAGCGGAACCGGAGGACCTCGTGGGGCCACCGGTCTGACAAACGCGGGAGCAAATGGCAGAGTTTCAATTGGCACTGCTCAAGGAGGCG
Source organism: Algoriphagus terrigena DSM 22685 (assembly GCF_000429445.1). Taxonomy (GTDB): domain Bacteria; phylum Bacteroidota; class Bacteroidia; order Cytophagales; family Cyclobacteriaceae; genus Algoriphagus; species Algoriphagus terrigena. Next base: position 30,131 of record NZ_AUBW01000033.1, on the reverse strand, counting down.
GGGGCGGTGGAGCTGGTTCGGCTGGGCAGGAAGGTACTAGTTCTCCTCTCGGCATTGCGTTTTCGACAGGAGGAAATGGTGGTAACGGTGCTTTGATCTCAGTACCAAATATCAGAGTTGCTGGTGGAGGAGGAGGAACCTCAAGTGGAGGCACTATCAACACTCCTGGTTCAGGCGGGTCAGGTGGTGGTGGCAATGGAAATAACAACGGAATTGGTGTCGCCGGCACAGCAACCACTGGTTCAGGCGGTGGCGCGGGACGTGACGGAGGCGGAAATGGCGGATCAGGAAGTGTTTATATCTCCTACGCGAACTTCCGTATCCTCCCTGTCGAATACCTGTACTTCAATGCGAAATACAATCCGGGCTTCCGCTCCGGTGATCTGACGTGGGCGACTGCCAAGGAGTGGGAAAACGACCACTTTGAGATCGAACGATCTGTCAATGATGTGAAGAATTGGGAAACCATCGGCCAGATAAAAGGTGCAGGCTATTCCGACCAGCCAGTGGACTACTCTTATCAGGACATGACACTGCCACTTGCGGGTGGCAACATCTTCTACCGACTGAAGCAAGTTGACTTTGATGGAGACTCGACGTATAGCGACACCAAGTCCATTCGGGTAGAAGCTATGCCGGGGGACTCTTATTGGAGAGTCTATCCTAATCCGACTACAGGAAATCCAATAAACGTTGAGCTATTAAATACCGGAATCTATCACGACGAACTGGTAACGGTGAGAATCATCTCCCCTACCGGGCAATATGATGTCATCGAATCCAAAGTGGGGAATGCCCTCAATGCATTGGTATCCGATCATTTCAGTACCAAAGCGGCAGGCATCTATACGTTCGAAATAAGTTGGGGCATCTATCGGGAATACCACAAAGTGATCCTGATGAGGTAAGGGCTACTGGACGGAAGACGGGTGTCTGAGTTGGGGTTCGAAAAAGCTGCATAGGAGCGGAATATTTGTAACCTGAGGTTTTAACCTCAGATAAATGCCGGTAGCCGTGATCCGTTTTGGCGCAAGGTGTCTGCGCACAGACCCTCACTTTCCACCGCCTTCTCTCGCTCGTTTTTAGCAGTTTAAACACCAATTTACTCACTTTCAAAAATATTTTTACGGCCAAAAAAGGGGCGCAAAACACCCTAGTAGACCTAATACAATATTGAAACTTCGATTAACATACTTTTTTATAGATATGAAATACCTTTTTTCCATGATTCAATATTTTATATCGTATTTACGGCAAAACAATATGTTTTAATCTAAGTCAAAAAAAATCAACTTTAACAATGACTGTTTTGAATACATAATAATGCTTTTGAAATCATTTTTTTTACTCTTACCTTTGCGGCATGAAAATTTGCCTGCCTTTCATCGTCCTACTCTTCTTCGTCTCTTTCAACCGATCTGAAGCGCAAACCTTCACGTCCACAAAGAACGGAGCTTGGAATTCTGCCGATACGTGGACCGCAAGCAACCTCTGTAGCCCCAGCTTCAGCTCCCCACCGCCCACTGAAGGCTACTATCCACAGTGCCCTATCGACATTGTAATCGCCCACTCGGTAACATTCTCCGGAAACTCAGCATTTGGTGCAGGCTACTTCCGATCCATTACCGTGAAAGCCGGCGGGACCCTAAGATTCAACAATGACTTTGTTCTTTCCACAGGCGGATCGCAGTACACAATGAAAGTGTCGGTAGAAAACGGAGGGAAGATTGAAGTGCTGAACGGCTCATTCAAGTTTCAAAGAAACGCACTCGTGGACATTCAGTCAGGAGGGATCGTTTCTGTCAAAACGCTCGAAGGTGGGGGCGGAAACGGAGGAACCCTCGAAGTAAAATCCGGCGGGACGTTTTCTTCTTCAAGCCTGATCAACCTAAACAATGGATTAAGACTTAAGATCGCCGGGACACTCAATGCAAACAAACTGACTTCACAAGGCGACGGAAACGAGATACAAGTCTTTGGCGAGGGCAAATTCAATGCATCCAGCGACGTCAATATCAATGGGCTGCCCTTTACCGCATCAGAGCAATCCGCCATTAAAATCGGAGGGGACCTCACCGTCACCAACTCCGGTGACTCAAGGCTATACATCAAAGGGAACAGCAACTTTCAGGTGACTGGCAAAACCAGCATTGCAAATCTCTTCCAAGCTGGGGACAACTCCATCGTAATCCTGTCCAAAGACGTAGCGATCTCAGGATCAGGAGCAGCGCTGCTTGAAGTCAAAAATCAGGGGGAGGTACTCATCAATGGAAATCTAACAAAGCAACAATGGTCCGGTGGCATCACCGTCCAAAACAGTGGACAACTCGTCATCTGCGGCGGCCCTTCAGGAGCAGAGTCAGGACTCTACCCTCCTACATCCTACGCCAATATGAACATCGCTCCGAGCCCGGCATTCTATGGAGGCTGCAGGATTATGCCTGTGGATTTCGTTTACTTTAATGCAACCCTTGACGGGCCGGGTAGAAAAGCAAATCTGGCCTGGACCACCGCCAAAGAATGGCAAAACTCCCACTTTGAGATCGAACGCTCCGTGGACAACATTCAATCTTGGGAAGCTATCGGGGAGGTATCCGGAAATGGCTTCACGGACTCGCCGACCAGCTACCACTTCACGGACAGCAATTTACCAACTCATGGCGGCAGGGTATTCTATCGTCTGAAGCAAGTGAACTTTGACGAGACGTCTTCCTATTCCATTACCCAAGCGATTCAAGTTGAAGCGCTAGCGGGGCAGATGAACTGGGCAGCTTATCCAAACCCTACTGACGGGACACAGTTTAGGCTTGAACTCAAAAACCAGAGCTTGGCAAAAGACTCACCGATCTATGTCATGCTGAGCACCACATGGGGACAGCAAGAGCTGTTTCAGGCCCGTTCTATCGATGAAATCAACGCATCACTGCAAGCATCCCTCACTCAAAAAATCTCCGGAATCTATGTGATCAAGGTGATGTGGGGAGAAGCCTCGGAGACATTAAAGATCATCAAAAACTAGGATATGCAAGATAGGTGTTCAGCCTCGCAGGGGGATGAACCTCAAATCATCTGGACAGAATATTAGTTTGCCAGGACGGTGAAAATCAAGTAATTTCGCCGTTCAAAGAAGGAAATCGGGCCAAAAATAAAATATAATTCCTTTTCGTGTCAATAAATAACATTAATGCAACCACGTAATACTAATCACATGAAAAAGCATCTCCTTGCTCTTCTTCTTGCCACAGGGATTCTCAGCGCCTGTCAGGATAGTGAAGATCCAGAAACCATCATCATCCGCACGGACAGTCAAACGCTCAGTGAGCGGATTTCGCTGGATGGTACGGGTGTGGTCGCGTTAATCGACCCAAACGCTCCCTCGGGGAGAATTATGGAAAGCTCGTCTGACCTCCCTTTGATCCTCATCTCTCAAGTTCCGGGACCAGTCTATGACGGACAGACGCTCCGCGCGACACATGTGGATATTGAGGGAGACTACGCCTACGTGGGCTATAACCTCGAAGGAGACCGATACCTCGGTGCTGTGGAGATTTTCAACATCTCAGATGCATACAAGCCGGTAATCGTTTCTCAGGCAATCTTCACCGATGCAGAGGTGAGTTCCCTGGAGTTTGCCAATGGTACGTTGTACCTGGCTATGGCCGTAGACATCGACGGTTCTCAAGAAGTGAGTTCACCGGCCAACTTGGCCTCAGTATCCGTTTCAGGAGGGAATTTTACATCCGGCTTTAGCTTTACCTCCATCGAAGGCTTCGTTGCTACAGATGTCACCCGCACACAAAACTCCACAGCAATCACCAGCGGCAATCCTGGCATCTTGGGGCTCGCGGATAATGCCGGAAACATCACCAACCAAATGGAAATGGAAGATCTTAGAAGCGTCGCTTTTGGAAATGATCGCCTGGCTGTCCTAAGCGGGGTCAATGGAGCTACTATTCTTAACCCAAGCAACCTATCCACTACAGCTACCATTTCGTTGCCAGCAGCTACGCCTGAGGCCAAGCGTACGATTGCAATCAACAACAACCGTGTTTATATCGCCGAGGGGGCAAATGGAGCCGGAATCTATCGACTGGACAACGGAGCCGAACTCGCAAAACTTCCCATCCCGATCAATCCCGCCGACACTGACCCGGGAGATGTAGTTACCAACGCGGTATCGGTGGATAACTCACTGCTGTTTATGGCTAATGGCGCCGCCGGGGTTTCCATCTCTGACGTGACTAGCACAGACGACATCAAATCCTACGGGATCATCGATCTGGACGGCTCTTCCAACTTTGTCAGAAACGAGGAAAACTTTGTATTCGTGGCCACAGGGACAGGCGGACTGCAGATCCTGAAAATCAACGAAAAAGAATCAGATCCAACAGAAACAGCCTGCGCTTCTCTTCCCGCATATCCGGGCGATTATTGGCTCAATATCAACAGCAATGAAACCAAAGCCTACGGAGGCGCTGCTTCCATTGGGGGTGTCAACAACAACTCCAACTTTCTTTTCTGCGGTTCGCTGGCAATCCTGGAACAGTTCAACCTGAATGGAAACTCCGTCACGGAAGTCTATGGAGCCCTAGCCTTTGGCCGATATAACGGTGGTACGACGATGAACGTCAACTCCACCCTGAAGCTGTCAGGATCTATCGTGATCTACGGAGACCTCAACCTTAACAGCGGAGCAAAACTTGAATTTGTCGGAACAGGCAACTCGATCACTATCTATGGCCGGGTCAACAAAAACAGCGGAGTGACCATCACCGGTGACTACACTGACACCGAAGGCAAGCTGAAATAATCATTTGAAGTCCTATGTGCAAAAGGCATCCTGATCGGGATGCCTTTTTTTTATTAAAAAGGAATTGGCCCAGCTCACCTTTCACGCTGCTCTTCCCTCCTCTTCGGCATCTTCGCACGCCCAAATCCAAGTGTCCCCCTCAGCCCACTGAACGTCGCCTTCCACCAAGCACTGAACACAAACTTCCGCTTATCCCGTTCCTGATAAATTTTGCGCTTGACGACTCTTGACGACAGTCCGCGAGGGTTCGAGTTTTTCGCAAAAAGATTGGCTCCAAAGGTGTAAAGCTTCAGTTTCCCCAAGCCTTGGTTGAGAGTGAGCGAGTCCAAAAACTGGATCTTCAAATTGGTATAACCAAACTCCATCACCCCCCTTGCCTCGTCCTCGTCCAGTCTAAACTCCCATTTCCCATCCGTCACCGTGCCGTCCATGGCTTTGACGAAAAGGGTTTTGGAAAGAAAATCGTTGGCTTCTTCAAAGGCAAACCTGTTCATACTGACGTTAACATCCATCGGGTACTTGGGCTGGAAGTACATCAGAGCTTCCAGATTCACCTCAGAAGTATCCATGATATAAGCCTCGATACCAAGCCTGAGCTGATCCAGGGGATAGTCCTGCTCCGGCTTTCTCAGATAGAATGGCACCATATCCAAGTTGATCCGATCAAAAGAGATCATACCCGGAACCAAGCTCTTTGGTCCAAACTCATAGTAACGGACCCGGCCATTTCTCACCCGAAGTGAAACCAGATCTGCATTGATCCCTGCGTTTTCCAGCATAAACTGGGGCATCGGTTTTTGCGCCGAGCTGTCGATCGGAATTCTCTTGTCTCTGAAAAGATCCACCATGGGATCTTCCACAATCAGCTCACTCGCTTTAAGCAGATTTCCCTCGAGGTAGCTCACCAGATCGATCTGGTTGACACGCACAGCTCCGATCCGTGCAGTCACCGCATCGGACTGATAAGGCAGCTTCCTGAGCAAGCCGTAATTCCCGTCGACAGGACGATAATAGATCTCCTCCAAAACCAAGTTGCCCTGGCTATAGTCAACACTGCCTATGTCGACCTTGTATAAGCTGTCAGGGGTGACAATCGAGTAATCTTTCAGGCCGAACTGGGCGTTCTTCTCGGCTAGCGTTTTAAGATCCAGAGACTGATCACTTTCCAGAAGATTCAGATTTAAGCCCTTGGCATTGATTGAGATTTCTTTAAAATCAAGTCTGGGAATCGGGCCCTGTCCCTTCTTGTGAACGACCATCTCCCCGTTTTCCAGCAAAAAATCTCCTAGCAGGATCGAATGGATCAGCGAAGTAGCCGATTTGACTTTGATTTCCTTTTGCTCCTTTTTGACTTTGGCCGTGTCGAGGTAGAGGTTAATCTTTGGATTCACCAATCGCAACTCGCGCAGGTCAAAGATCCCCGTGTCCTGCATCTCTGCCAACCGGTTGTTTTTCAATATCACCTGGTCAATCTTGGCGTCCAAAACCGGATTTCCTGGCCTCCCAAACTGATCTTTCGGAGTAAGATAGAAGTCGGAAAACACGATCTCTTCTTTCTGCGTACCTACCTCCACGGTAGAAAATCCCAGGGTATGGACACTGTCCGGCAGTGCAAATCTGAATTCGTTCAGGCTCAGGCTCACTTCATCGTACAGGCTGCCGACGTCTTTGCTCGCGGTAATTGCCGAATCGAGCTTAAACCCGCGGATCAGCAGACCGAAGTCTGTCTCAATAGAATTGACCGGAGATTCACCAAGCTGATAGTTGATCGAGAGCCTTGAGTTGCTGGTCTGGATCGTATCGATCAAGATCTCTTCCAGGGATTTTCTCCGTACGCTCTCCGGTCCTTGGGACTTGGCTGATGCAGGTTTTGTGGCTACTTCCCGGTCGATCCCGATTTCGATCTGTCCCCCGTCAATCTCCAGCTTATTGAGATCCAGTCGGTTTTCGAACAGAAACTGCTCGATATCCACCCCTTTGAAGTCCACTCTTGGGAGACGCAGACTTAGCTGGATTCTTCCCGGAAAATCCGCATTGGGTGTCAGTATCAGATCTTTCACTTCGATCGACTGCTTAAGGGAATTGTACTGGAGTTGATCTGTCGTCACTTCATATTTCCCTCCTCCCAGGCTGAAGGAGTATTTATTGAATACCAAGTCTATCTCATCCGAAAAAAACGTCTTATCATTGGAAATTGCAGCATCCTGATCCAAGACAAAATTCTTCAGGCTGAGTGAAAAGTTGTCCTCCTCGAAACTTGAACGCTTGCCTTCGACAAAACTCTGATAGCTGATCCGCGCCTTGTCCAGACCGACCGTATCGACGGCTATCGCCTTAAAGTATCCCAACAGAATCTCCCTAAGATCATCATTTGAACCAGGGGAATCGCCACCGGCAGACGCCGTTTTGTTCCGATAGGTAGTCACCGAAAACACCGGACTTGGCATTAATATCCGATGCACAAACAGCTTCTCCTCATAGAAAACCGCCTTGATATCTACCCCCTCAGCCCGGAAAACAGGGACGGAAAAATCAACTGTCGAGGTTTTACCATAGGTATCAAGTGCCGTCTGAATCTGATCCTGGTTTTCGGGCTGGATGGTCAGATTCTTGACTTCAAGCAGCTGGCCTTTGGAATCAATCGTGAGCTGGTCAGCCAGGATGATATGCAGGTTGTCCTTCAGCTTCAGGCGGTATTTGTCCAACCTCAGAAATATCTCATCGAGTTGAACCTGCTCCTGGATTTCGGTTGAGATATTAGGCTGAAAAAGGATATTGTCCAGCCTAAAGCTGAACCGCTCAAATCCAATGTCATTCCTCTGTTGTCCTCCTGCCCCGACAAACTGGATCGTACCGTCCTCGACTTCAAAAGAGCCGACGGAAACCTCATTCATAAATCCTCCTACGATCTCTCCCAATAGAGCCTGATCTCCTTTGTCAGCCCTTTTCCTGATCAACTCCGTGTACTCGATCTGCGGCCGCAAAATCTTGATCTGTTCCGCATGGAAAATGCCCGCGTTATACATGTCTCTCAGACCCACCTCTTCGATAGACAACTCCGCCAGCGAGAGCTTCAGGAGTTTCTCGGGGTCGTGGGAATCGAGTGCATCCGGCCTAGGCTGAATACTGAGGTTTTTGACAATCAACTCGTCTTTGAAAGAAGAAACGCTTACCACATCCCCTGTCAAAAGGTGGATTTCGTCACCGAGATAGATCCGGCTTCCCTTGATTTCCATCGCAGCATCTTCCCCGTAAAAAAATTGATCCACTTTTCGCAGGGAGTCGTCTCCGATGTAAAATCCCGCCATCTTAAAGTCCAGCTCGTCCAGCTCGATCCTGTTTTTGAGGGTGTCTACCACCTCTGATTTGATAAATCTACCCTTGTTGATCGACAGCTCTTTGATGGCGACAGACTCCAGGTTTCCTTTGATAAAATCATTCAGGTTGCCCGAGGCAGCGCTATCAGACGCCACTTCCGGATTGCTAAATACCCGCAGGTCGGGATTGTCCAGGATCAGCTCGTCGATATCGAGCACGGAGGTCATAAAAGCCTTGTTGAGATCCACATTTCCCACCCGTAGCTCTTTGAGCCCCACCTGATAGTAGGCCTTGCTCAGCTTGGATCGGTCTGGGGTGAGGTTCAGCAGATCAATCTCTACAAAATTGTCAAGAGAGGAAATATAGACCCGCTCAGCCCTGATCAGATGAATTCCGTCCGGCAATGGATAGACGACTTGCTCCAGTTCAAACTCAAACCCCTCGGCATTGAATGGCGTTTTCCATTCCTCCTGGGTCGAAAAATCAATGTTTCTGACGATCAGAGAGGTATTATCCGCCTTCAAATCGGATCTGCTCAGAAAGTTGGAAAAGAAGAAATTTGCGTGGTCGATCTCAACTTCCTCGATCAGAAGTCCGGTTAGATTTGCCCGCTGCACAGTCTTTCTGACCTCTTCTTCGAGCGCCTTGATCGGGGAGATTTTGTCTTCCGTAGTTCCTGCCACCATGCCGACAGCTTGCCCCGCCTTCGGATCAGTTCCGGGCAAATCCAGATTCACGGTCGGATTGTCTATATAAATCTTGCCAATGGTAAACTTCTTGTCAAAAAAATCATACCACAGCGCCCTGAATGCGATCTGATCCAGCGTGGCGTCAAAGAGCGCCTGGTCCTCCTTTCTGTTTTCTGGATTGACCGGATGAATCACTATTCCGTCCAGAAAAAATCCCCGGCGTAACAACGAAAAATTGAACCTGTTGAAATCTACGACATAGACATTCTTAGTCGCCTCATTGATCTTCCTCTGAGCATAACTCTTGAGGAAAATATTGGATCCGAAGTAGAGGATAAACTCAAGAAACAACAGGGAGAGCACGGCAATCATCCCGATGCGGAGAATTTTCCTTCGAACAGGATGGGCAAAATGTTTCTCCCGTTTCCCTGATTCCATAAAAGTGAAATAAGAATTAAGTATACAAAAGATAGCACAAAAAAGGCCAAAAACAGAAAAAGCAATGCTATGCATTGCTTTTTGGTGGCTGTAGGAGAAGGATTCGAACCTCCACGAGGCAGTTAGGCAGTAGTCCGGTTTGAATTACGCTTTGTGCTGAACTCCCCACCCCCGAGACAGGAGGGCTTGTCTGCCAATTTCAACATCCTACAATATGTCATTTTTTAATGGGGAGCAAGGACCAGTCTGCCCGTTGGCAGAGTAAGTCCTAACCCCCTGATACTCAAAAAGCTCTTACGAGCTTTCTGTAATCGATCAGATAGGTTTGAGAACTTTAATGCCCCAAAATTAGAAATACGATTGGTTTATTAAAATTTTGGCAAGTTTTATTTTCATTTTTTACATTATTCGCAAAATAACCTCCATATATACAACTCGGAGAAAATGAAGGCCTTCAAAATGAAGTTTTCGTTAAGAATTTGGCAATAGTCTAACAAAAAGCGTTTTACGCACGGTTAATTCTGAGATTAACCGGACGGACAGAATATTATTCGCCCGCGGAAAAAATAGGCAATAAAAAAACCATGAAATAAAATTTCATGGTTTTAGTCAATTAACAATAAACCCAAAATAACCTGCTGTAGGAGAAGGATTCGAACCTCCACGGAGTAGTTAGGCAAATTTACGAGCTCGCTAAATGCTTTATCCTATGACCTCCACCCCCGAGACAGGAGGGCTTGTCTGCCAATTTCAACATCCTACATTGTGTGAGGGATCTTTTATCCCTTTTGATGTTTCAAATATAGCAGGTCTTTCTTTAGTATTGAAAATTATTCAAAAAAATGATTGAATATTTACAGTATTTTTAATGATAACGATTGATTAATACAGATTAGATAAATGTAGCTTGGTTTTGAAGTGCTTTTTTAACGATCTGTTAATAAGGGGATGGTTTTTTACATTTTATCAATCAAACATGTCTTTTTATTGCCATATAATCATTAATAAAAGACTTTTGTTGCCTTTTTAGCAATTGTCTATTCGAAATTGACGTAGTTATCCCATTTCTCGAGTACCGCTGTAAAATCCCCCGGAAGCGGCGCTTCACGATAAAGACGCTCTTTAGTGACAGGATGTACAAAGCCCAAACTCATGGCGTGTAAGGCCTGACGCGGCATCAGATCAAAGCAGTTTTGCACAAAAGCTTTGTATTTAGCGAATTGCGTACCCTTTCGGATTTTATCTCCACCATACATCGCGTCGTTGAAAAGCGGATGCCCGATGTATTTCAAGTGTGCGCGGATCTGGTGGGTGCGGCCAGTCTCCAGGTTACACTGAATTAAGGTGACGTAGCGAAGCCGCTTCAGCACTTTCCAATGGGTCACGGCATGTTTCCCCTGACTTCCATCAGGGTACACATCCATTACCTTTCTGTCTTTGGCACTTCTACCCACATTGCCCCGGATAGTTCCAGAATCCCCCTCCAGTTCGCCCCAGACCAATGCGAGGTAGGTCCTTTCAATCGTATGATGAAAAAACTGCGCAGCCAATGGAGTCATTGCTTCCTCCGATTTGGCAATCACCAGCAGTCCGGAGGTATCCTTGTCGATCCGGTGGACCAGACCCGGCCGGCCCTCATTGCCTTTCATCTCGGGCAAATGCTGAAAGTGGTAGACGAGCGCATTTGCCAAAGTCCCGTTCCAGTTGCCCTGCGCCGGATGTACCACCATCCCGGGAGGCTTGTTGACGATCAGCAGACTTTTGTCCTCATAGACGATGTCCAGGGGAATATCCTCGGGAATGACCTCCGTATCCCTCCTTGGCTTGTCCATGAACACCTGGATATCGTCAAGCGGCTTGATGCGATAGTTGGACTTGATCGGTTTCCCGTTCACCAGTACGGTGTCATTCTCGATAGCCTGCTGAACTTTGTTGCGGGCGACATGGGCGATTTTTTCGGTGAGAAACTTGTCAATCCGCACCGGGGACTGGCCTTTGTCCACCAGGATTCGGTGGCGTTCAAACAATTCTAACTCGTCCTCTTCAAACTCTTCTTCGGGCTGTTGGCTCATGCAGCAAAAATAGAAGGATTGTCCCGTAACTTTGACAAAAGTCTTCGAATGCTTGACGCCGAGTCCACTCCTCTTCAATACCTGTCACACTCTCTTCTGTCAGAAAAAGAGGTTGAGCTGGCTGTGTTGAGACTGGACAAAGTGCATCAGGAGGTCTCAGGCAACAAATACTTCAAGCTCAAATACAATCTCGCGGAAGCTAAAAAGCTCGGAGAAAAAACCATCCTGACCTTCGGGGGCGCATTCTCGAACCATATCTATGCCACCGCATCCGCAGCGCACACGGCGGGATTTCACAGCATCGGGATCATTCGCGGAGAAGACGCAGACCGGGGAAATTCGACTTTGGCGCATGCCCAAAAAAAGGGAATGCAGCTGCATTTTGCGGATAGGGAAAGCTACCGGATGAAGAATTCCGCCGGTTTCCGGGAAAAGTTGAGAGCTCAATTCGGAGACTTCTACCTCATACCGGAAGGCGGCACCAATGAGATAGCGATCACAGGCACCAAAGAAATCCTGGATGAAGCCCATGCAATCTTCTCCCACGTTTGTCTGTCCATCGGCACAGGCGGGACCTTTGCCGGCTTGGCAGCTAGCCTTCGAAGCCACCAATGTCTAATCGGCTTTTCATCGCTGAAAGGCGACTTCATCTTCAGGGAGATCGAAGAATTGCTGACAAAATACCACATCCAATCTCCGGGAAATCTGGAAATCCGAACCGAGTATCACTTCGGCGGCTATGGGAAAACCAAGCCGGAACTGATCAATTTTATGCGCTGGTTTTATTCAGAATTTGGGATTCCGCTCGATCCGATCTACACCGGCAAGATGGCATTTGGAGTTTGGGATTTGGTAGAAAAAGATCATTTCCCCAAGGGATCAACCATCCTCCTGATTCACACCGGAGGACTTCAGGGCAATGCCGGATTCTTCGAGCAAACCGGGATCGATTTGCCTACTCTTTGACGGTAAAATAGTCCTCAGATTCCTGAGGGTGGATCGCGAGCACATTGGCCGTGACGAGTCTGACCAGCGTCTTTGAAGCCAAAAAGTGAGGAATCTTGGCCAGTTTGGAAAATTCCCGCAGTGTAATCCTCCCACTTTCTCCCACGGCTTTTATCAGGATTTCCTCCTTCCAGCCGTAAGTGAAGATCGTATCCCTGGGTATTCGTCCCTTCCTCAGCACTTCCCATACTTCTCTGCTGGCTTGGATACTTCGGTCCTGCACACGGACAAATGCCTGTTTTCGATTGGTGTCGAGCAAATAATGAGGCCGATCCGGGCTTTTCCCGATTCGAAAGACCGCGACCCCCTTCTTCTCCGACAGCTTCACCAAAAAAACCTCCACGGTCAAGGCTGGAAAAATCAGCTCCCGGATGGCTTTTTCCATCACAAAGATCTCCTCCTCGATGTAGCGCTGCCCACTGACCGTGCCATCATCGTCCACTCCGATCAGCAGATCACCTCCTTCGGTGTTAGCAAAGGCAATTATCTCACGGACTATCTTCTCCGGAAAAGCTGCCTTTTTCTTGAATTCAATCTTCACCCCTTCGCCTTTTGCGGCCAAGGCTTTCACCTCCTGAAGGGTCATAGTGTCAAAGGATATTGGTTTGTATTAGTGTTAAGTCAAGTATGACATATCCCAAAAACAGATCTCGACGCCGCTCGACCTGGCAAGCCTGTGTCACCTGATTAATCTTTGTGTCACCTTGAGCGCTGAACAACCCTGTGTCACCTTAAGCAATCTTCTCCCTGTCAACCTGAGCGTGGAGTCATCCTGTGTCACCTTGAGCGGAGTCGAAAGGTTACTTTGTGGTTAACAACACTAGTTCGCTACTCCCCGACTGAGCTCCGCCAATCGGGATTTTTGCGATTGCCACTCGTCCCGCAAGCGTGCTGCTTCCATGAAGTTGAGCTCCTTGGCAGCTTTTTCCATCTGCTTCTGTGTCTGCTGGATGAGTTTTTCCAACTTGTCTTTGCTCAGGTATTGCACGACCGGATCGGCCGCAATGTCTGCTTCACCCGGCATCGGCTCAGCATAGAATTTCGCTCCTTTCTTCGAGTCCGCGACTTTGGTTTGGCCCATGATCTTGTCCCGCGACTTGATCACGGTAGTCGGCGTAATGCCATGTTCGGCATTGTATTCCATTTGAAGTACGCGTCTACGCTTCGTCTCATCGATGGCCTTCTGCATTGAGTCGGTGATCTTATCCGCATACATGATCACACGGCCTTCCGAGTTCCGTGCAGCACGGCCGATGGTCTGGACGAGGGAGCGTTCATTTCTCAGGAAACCCTCCTTGTCTGCATCCAGGATCGCTACCAGGGAAACCTCCGGAAGATCCAGCCCTTCTCTCAGCAAGTTTACACCTACCAGGACGTCAAACACACCCAGTCTCAGTTCACGCAGGATCTCCACCCGATCGAGTGTCTTCACCTCAGAGTGGATGTAGCGGGACTTGACCCCGGCACGCTCCAGGAACTTTTGGAGCTCTTCCGCCATCCGTTTGGTCAAAGTCGTCACCAAAACCCGGGCGTCTGTCTTGATCGTCTGGTCAATTTCCTCCAACAAGTCGTCGATTTGATTCTGACTCGGACGTACTTCAATCGTCGGGTCCAAGAGTCCGGTTGGCCGGATGATCTGCTCCACCACCACCCCTTCGGTCAGCGCCAGCTCGTAGTCCGCAGGAGTTGCGGAGACGTAGACGGTCTGAGGTGTCATCTGCTCAAACTCCTCAAACTTCAGCGGCCGATTATCCAAGGCAGAAGGCAGGCGAAATCCATAGTCCACCAAGTTTACCTTTCTGGAGCGGTCTCCACCCCACATCGCCCGAATCTGCGGCACGGTCACGTGGCTTTCGTCGATCACCATCAGGTAATCATCCGGAAAGTAGTCCAACAGACAGAAAGGTCGCATGCCAGGCAATCTCCGGTCAAAATACCGGGAGTAATTTTCAACGCCGGAACAGTATCCCAGCTCCCGGATCATCTCCATATCAAATTCCGTCCGCTCCTGCAGGCGCTTTGCCTCCATGTATTTCCCTTCTTTTTCGAAGAAATTAACCTGAGCGACCATGTCATCCTGAATCTCACGAATGGCAGTATCAATCGTGTCTCTGCCAGTCACAAACAAATTTGCCGGGAAGATGGAGATGATCTTCTCGTCGGAAAGCTTCTTGCCCGTGGACGGCTCGACCCGCTGGATGGCTTCTATCTCATCTCCCCAAAAGAAGATCCGATATGCAAAGTCCGCGTAAGCTACAAAGACATCCACGGTGTCACCTTTCACCCGAAAGGTCCCATGCGTTAGATCCAGCTGGGTGCGGCTGTACAGGATATCGACCAGCTTAAACAACAACTGATTTCTCGGAATCCGGTCGCCTTCCTGCAGGCGAAGGACATTCTTGCTGAACTCCTCTGGATTGCCAATACCGTAGATGCAAGACACTGATGCTACCACGATCACGTCTCTTCTGCCTGTGAGCAAAGACGAGGACGCACTAAGCCGCAGCTTTTCTATCTCCTGGTTGATGCTAAGATCCTTTTCGATGTAGGTTCCTGAGCTGGGGATAAAAGCCTCCGGCTGATAATAGTCGTAGTATGATATAAAGTATTCGACCGCGTTTTCCGGAAAAAACTGCTTGAATTCCCCATAGAGCTGCGCCGCCAGGGTCTTGTTGTGACTCAAGACCAAGGTGGGTTTTTGGGTCTGCTGAATCAGATTGGCGATAGTAAAAGTCTTGCCCGATCCCGTCACACCGAGGAGTACTTGCGCGGGTTCACCGGCATGGATCCCGGCAGCGAGTTCCTTGATGGCATTCGGCTGGTCGCCGGTGGGTTGGTAGTCAGAGGTCAGTTTAAAATCCATAGCTTCGTCTCCCAAACCCAACACAAAATGCTGGGTAAAAGGTTTTCAATAGTTCAAAATCACGCAATTTTTTGGGTTCTGCTTCCAATATTATAGTAGAGGTAATTGGTGCGGAGGATGATCACCAATAGGATTGGAATCAAACTGGGGTGAAAAGATTGCCAGCCCAAGATCCAAAAGACCACCGCCGCGTCCGCCATGATCAGCGCAAAAAGCAGGTACTTTCTCACCCAAGGCTGGTGTCTACTTTTTAGCAAACCCCATACTAAGGCCAGATGTCCGGGGAAAGCCCAGAGGATATTCCAATTCCACTTGGTAGCCGCGTGATCGGTGAAAAACCAAAGGAATGTCAGCAGAATCCCCAATAGCCCCAAGATCGAAAACAGTCCGATATCGAAGCCTAGAAGCAACCTTTTCTTTTTGTGTCCAAAGAAAGTCACAGCGATAAACAGGATCGCTACGCCCCACATCACGCTGTAGGGATTAAGTGCTCCCATCGAAAATTCTGCTTTTGGGTATTCCAGGATCACCCGCGACTCCTTCACCAGCGGTCGTGATGGGCCGTCGCCCACCAAGGTGGCTTTGGCGAAAGCCGCCTCCATATAGTCCGGCAGAAACTGCTTTTCCCGCTCCGTGGCATCCCGGTCTATCACCGAACCCAGAGCCAGGTCAATTCCAAAATCCGCCCAGGGAAGCGGGTAGACATATTCGTCTATCAAGTTTCGAAAAGTCTTCTCTTCCGCTCCCACCGAGTCGCCCCATACCAGATCATCGCCCAGCGCAGTCTCAAAGGCATCCCGGATCTTGGTGGCGCAGTTGTTAAAGAAAAATTCGTAGCTGTAGAATCTACGGGAAGGATCTGACTCGACCGTCAGATGCTGAACCAAGAAGCTCTGCTGCTCGCCCCGCAGATCCAGGACTTGCTCCCGCACGTCCCGCTGGAAATAGTCGTACTCCCGGATAAACTCCGCGTAGGTGGTCACGCTGAGGTAGTAGTCGTCCAACTGTCCCATCACAAACTTCCCATAGAAGTTTGGAGCGCGAAAGTCAAAGGTACCATAGTTGAACACCAGATCCTGGCCGCCCGGAGTCAACTGCCGCACCCGGATCGCACTGTGGCCAAAGCTGGAATAAAGCTCATCGCCCGGTGAGCAGGTCAACAGACTGATCTCATAGGTCTGAGCCTTCGCGGGAGCTAAACCGATGAAAATCAACAAAAAAAAGAGACAAACTAGTTTACTTTTTAATTTCATTTTCATAAATTCAACTACTTTTTACATCCGATTTTTATGGATACTTTTTTCTTTTTGATAGCAGCCTGGGACTTTTTTCCCCGCCGAATATACTGGATATTCCTGGCAGTTGGAGTGGTCTGTCTGACTCAGATCCCTGCTTTTACCCAAGAAATTGGCGCGTACAAGACCATTGCAAGCGGTACATTCACAAACATTTCAATCTGGGCGGAGTGGGACGGCATCCTCTGGAATCCGGCTATTACTAAGCCAGACCAATCCAATGATATCTACATCGATCAGACGCATACTTTGACGTTGACTGGGAATGAGTCCGTGAAAAGTGTGTTTATCAACGCAGAGACGGGCGCTGGACAAAAACTTAATCTAAACGGTTTCAACCTCGATATATACGGAACGCTCAACGCCTTTTCAGGGGCAGCTCCGGGAATTCCTGATAACGCTTGGAATAGCATAAACTGGATAGGCAATTCCATAGAAAGCACCTTGACTTTCAAAGGAACCTCTCGGGTTCTTGTCCAGAAAAGCAGCTGGAGTGCACAGACCACGCAAAGTCGGTTTTCAGTAATTTTTGAAGCGGACCCAGGAGAAACATTTACCCTGGATGCTCCATTCAAATCCCTCTCGTTCACTATAAGATCGGGAATCTTACATCAAAAAATTGACACATCTGTCATCCCAAATGCCTGTTTCACATTATCCTTCAACACCGAAACCACAGTATTTGGAGTCGATCCATTCGGGGAACTGGTGGTCGAAGCTGGCGCAACTTTTCTATCAGAATGCAATTCAAATATCCTCAACAGATCTACCAGCGGCGCCTCAAGCGCCCAAAACTTCGACCTTCAAAACGGCGGAACCCTGATCTTGGAAGGAAATGCGCCCCGGATCGAAACCGCGAACTTCCAACTGAACGGCAGGGTGATCTTCCGGGCTGGGTCAGCTCCCAAGTCTTACCTTGCAAGCTCCTACGACGATGCCACCAACCCGACCGCGGTGCGGGATTTGGAAATCCAAGGCGCGCAAAACCTGATACTTCCCAGCCAACTGACCCTCTTGGGAAGTCTGCAGAAAAGTGGACCAGGGAATTTTGTGGCTACGAATACCACGCTGACGTTGACAGGATCAGCAGATCAGGAAATACTGGGTTTTCCGCTCGTGGTCAGAGATCTGGTCCTGAACAAATCAAGTGGGGATTTCTATCCCAATTCCAATCTTACTGTCCAGAGAAATCTTACCCTAACTCAGGGGAGTATGAATCTGGAAGGAAATGAACTCTCTGTCAATACCGGATTGGCGGGCTCCTTCAGCTATACATATGGTTCCTGGAAGAATGTCGGTCAGCTCCATTATTTTGGAATCCCCACTGTGCTGACCGCAACCAATTCGACATTTCCATTTGAAGACACCCAAAACCGCGGACTCCGTAAAGTCCAGCTTCTTGGAAGCTCACCTGGTGGAAATCTCAGCATGTCCTTCACCGAATATGAGGGCGCTGAATACCAATCGGGCTTTGACGACACCGATGGCACCGAGATTCTGTATAGACTCTTCAGCTACTTTTCGTTCTCGAACCTGACTCCCAGCGCAGATCCAATCGAACTGAGAATATCCGCAGCAGATCTGATTGTGGACGACGTGGACGACCTTCGGATAGTCGGCACCGGCTATGCGGCACCCGGATCTCACTTGGCGGGATTGGATCCGATCGAACTCTGGGCCAGACGCGACTTGACGTTTGGCGATCTATCAACCGCAAATTTCACCATCGGCAGCTTCCGCACCCTTTCCATCTTGCCGGTGACCTGGCTTGAGATAAACTCCAAATTCACAACAGATGGCGTTGTGATCAGCTGGACCGTTGTACAAGCCGAAGACAATCTGTATTACGAGGTATACAGGAGTCCGAACCCCGGAACTCAGGAATGGGAAAAAGTAGGGACCGTCGCCTCCATAGGACAGCCAGATCAAGTTCAAACCCATCAATTTCTGGATACTTCTCCCCTCAAGTTCCAACAAAATTACTATCAGGTTAAGCTAGTGGCTGCTTCAGGTCAGGTCTCCTGGAGCGCTGTGACCGGAGTCTTGAAAACCGATACGCCAGCTCGGGAAGATCTGAGCATCTACCCGAATCCGTATAGTTCCGGCCCACTTCATTTGAACTTGCCGACCGGTTTCAACTCGACAGGCGCGGAACTAGTTATCCAAAATGCTCAGGGTAAAACCAGCCATCATGCCCAATATCTGGAGTCCGATCTTGCTCCATTGGTTCAAAATCTGGCTCCTGGCCTATATCATTTTAGCATCGTTTCAACGCATCGTCTGTTGACAGGAAAGTTGATCAGGAAATAGTCCCATAATTCTCGGCGTAGAAAGGCACTTTTCCCTGATTTCCCTATCTTACCCCGCAAACCCCAATCCTAACCTATGACCTTTGTTTTTGTCCTGCTCAGCATTGCGATCCTGGTGCTCCTGATCGTCTGGGCCAAACTCAATCCCTTCCTTGCCTTTTTGATTGCCTCCATCGCCGGCGGGCTTATGCTCGGCCTCCCGGCTGACCAAGTTGCCAAATCCGTCCAAAAGGGGATGGGAGCCATGCTTGGCGATCTCGTCATCGTGATCGTGGCAGGGGCGATGCTCGGCAAGCTCGTCTCCGAAAGCGGCGCGGCACAGCGGATCGCGGGTTTTCTAATGAAGATCTTTGGAGAAAAGTACATCACCTGGGCTATGGCGTTTACCGGCTTGATTGTCGGGATTCCGCTTTTTTACAATGTAGGTTTCGTCCTGCTCGTACCCTTGGCTTTTACCGTCTCCTATCAGTATAAGCTCCCGGCAGTCTACGTCGGCATGCCCCTGTTGGCGGCCTTGTCGGTGACTCACGGTTTCTTGCCTCCCCATCCGTCGCCGGCAGCCCTGGTCGCCCAGTTTGATGCCAACATGGGACTGACACTTTTCTATGGATTTTTGATCGCTATTCCCACGATTATCATTGCCGGACCACTATTAGCTCCTTTTCTCAAAAACATTAAATCCCAACCGCTAAAGACTTTCCAGTCAGAGCCTAAGCCCGAAGATGAGCTTCCTGGCATCGGAAACAGCATCTTCACTGCGCTCCTTCCGGTCATGCTTCTGATCGGAACTACTGCTTTGAGCTTGAATATCTCCCCGGAAGATCCGCTGAGACCCATTGTGAGTTTCATCGCCGATCCGGGTGTCGTGATGTTGGTTTCGTTGTTTTATGCAACTTTTTCCCTGGGGATATTCAGAAACACCAGTATGGAAAAGCTGATGGACATCTACACCGTGGCCACCAAAGACGTATCCATGATCCTGCTTATCGTGGCGGGAGCCGGTGCGCTTAAGCAGATTTTCACCGATACCGGCGTCAGCCAGACCATCGCGGAGAGCCTGCAAACCTGGGACATGCACCCGCTGATCCTCGCCTGGCTGATCACTTCGGTGATCCGGGTCTGTGTGGGCTCAGCGACCGTGGCTGGTCTCACCACCGCCGGGATCATCGCCCCGCTGGTGACCACGATGAATGTAGATCCCAACCTGCTGGTCTTGGCTATCGGCTCGGGAAGCCTGATGTTTTCGCATTTTAATGACGGAGGATTTTGGATGTACAAGGAGTTTTTCAACGTGAGTATCAAGGACACGCTCAAATCTTGGTCGCTGATGGAGACCATTGTAGCAGTCTGTGGGCTACTTGGAGTCCTCGCTTTGGATCTTTTTGTCTAATTTCAATCCAAAATTTACCCTGATGGAAACACCTGAAATACGATTTGCAAAGTTGGGATTGACTCTCCCTCCAGCGCCAAAGCCGCTTGGCGTTTACAAACCCTGCCTGGTCGATGGCAAATACCTATATCTCTCCGGACATGGTACCGTGCAAGCCGACGGAAGTCTGATCATCGGAAGGATCGGAACCGACTTCGACATGGATCAGGGAAAGATAGCCGCCAGACAAGTCGGGCTGGCGATGCTTGCCACGATCAAAGCTAATATCGGCTCTCTCGACAAGGTAAAGCGCGTGATCAAGGTGCTCGGCATGGTGAATTGCACGCCGGACTTCGAGCGGCATCCATTTATCATCAACGGCTGCAGCGAGCTGTTTGCGAGTGTATGGGGACAGGAAAACGGAATCGGCGTCCGATCCGCGGTGGGAATGGGCTCACTGCCGGACAACATCCCCGTGGAAGTCGAGGCATTGTTTGAGCTTCACGAAGAAGGCTAAGCAAGGCAAGCCTGAAGCCACGGATTACCCGTCATTCAAGCGTTGACTTGACACTAAGGCTCTACGAGTGTCTTATAGGATTCGAAGAGACTCCATACATCCCTCACATAGTTTACCGCCAAGTGACCCTTGGCAAATCCGCTCTTGACTACAGGATCCCGATAGTATTCGGGATCACTTTTTAGGTTGAGAAAAAACGCTACATCCTTCCAGCTTTGGGTGTTTTTCCCATATTTCAAGGTCAAGCGCCACGCGTCCTCCACGTGTCCCTGCCCAATATTGTAGGAGGCCAGGATAAACCGGATTCGCTCTTTGGTATCCGGCACCCGCTCCCGCCAGAACTTGTCGAGATATTGTAGGTACTTCACACCGCCCTTGAGAGACTGGACAGGATCATTTGGATTGGTCACCCCAAACCGCTGCAAGGTCACAGGCATTAATTGAAGCAAGCCTTTGGCTCCTGCATAGGAAGTCGCGGTCGTATCGAATCCTGATTCCTTGTAGACCAGGGACGCCAAAAGCCTCCAGTCCCAGCCAAGTTCGCCGGCGGCATCTTTGATGATTTCATCGTAGGTCGAGATTCGATTGCCCGCCAACGACGAAAACTGGCTGTTTGATCTATAAAACGTATTACGGGAACTGAGGAAGTATTTTGCGTAAAGTTCCGGTATAAACCGTTTCTTCTTTTCACCCAGCCAGGTGTTGATCTCCTGAAGCAGTTGCTGTGAATTTTTACGAGTAGCCCATCCGATGGCGCCATTTTCGGAGACTTTCATTGACACATCCAGTCCGTCGTAGTAGGTCTGATTGACCTTGGCAATGCTCCGGTCGGCGACCGTCCATTTGATCTTCCCTTCGGCCACTTGGTCGATCAGGTTCTCCTCGTGATCCTCTGACTCGAGGACAGTAAAGTCCAACTTCAGCGAATCCTTGATCTCTTTGAGCTGTAGCGGATACACGGTCCCCTTTCTTACATAAATGGTGTCTTCAGCGATTTCGCTCCAGCCGACACTTTTCTCAGACGGCTTCTTACCGACAATCACGGTACTCCTGGTACCGAGATAATGGGTAAATGTGGCCCTTCCATGTCGCTGCCTATTGCTTACATCGAGATTCATGGCAATCAGGTCAACTTTCCCCGATTCCAGTAATTCAAACGCCCGCTCGATGTCGCTTAATACGATCAATTCCAACTGGACTCCGAGGGTCTTGCTCAGATCCCTCAGCAGCTCAAATTCGTAGCCCATCCGTCTACCGCGGTAGATGTAATAGGACGTAGAGTTATTGTCCACCGCCACGCGGATGCTACCGCGGTTTTGGATGTCAGACAAGTCAAAAATATAAGGATGATGGAGTACCTGGTCAAACCGGTTCTCCAAGAAAGTACACTGAACTCCAGAAATAAGTAAAACGAGGGTGCTAAATGCCGCAATAAGCGCTTTTTTCATTCCAAAGGGTAAAAACCCAGGATGGTTCTGACGCGGAATTGGCAAACGCTATGCCAAAATAAAAATAAAGTGATTCTTAAAAAAAGCAAATAAAAAACGGAGACTTCTCAGCCTCCGTTTTTTATATCAATTTCCTGGAAGTTGAAGCTCCTCCATGGGGCTGTCAAAGAAGATTTTTCCGGACAGCCGGAGTAGCTCGATCTCCTGCTCTTTGATCTGATAGATCGAGGTGATCAGTCGGTTTTTGGCCGTCAAAAGGTTCACCTGAGCATCCCTAAACTCGAGGTAAGAGGCGATTCCGAGTCGAAAACGCTCCAATGCGATCTCAGTATTCTCCCTCGCCACCTGATAGTTTTTCCGCTCAATTTCCAGTAGGCGGAGGTTGTTCTCATAGGTATAATAGGCTCTGGCGATGTCCGATTTCAATTGGATTTCGTATTGCTCCAGCGTGCTCTCCTGGATTCGCTGCTGGACCTTGGCATTTTGGATCCGTCGATTGAGCGTCAAGCCGCTAAACAGGTTGACGGTGATGTTTCCTCCGTAGTTGAAACCCGAGCGCTGGTTTTGCGCCAAAATCCCCGCGTCAGAATTAGACGTGTTGTTCACATACGTCCCGTTGAGATTCAGTATCGGTAATCTGGAGGCCTGAAGTTCGCGGGTTTGGAGAAAAGCCACATTATTCAATCGCTGATTGATCAGCAACTGTTTGTTTTCCAGGAAAGCATTCTCTTCCAAGTCGCCGAGTGTCTGAATCGCCTCGACGAGAATGGTGTCTTTAATCACATATTCCTGATAGGGATCGACCGCCATCAGTTCGTTCAGATTGACCCGGGCGTTTTGGATAATCTGCTCCTGAGTCAGCAGCAGACTGGAGTCGGAGTTGTAGTCGACCTCAGCGGTGAGGAAGTCACGCTTTCCGGCGCCACCGAGCTCGTATTGCGCTTGGGCGATGTTCAGACGCGCACGGCTGAGATCCAGTGTTTCCCGCAAAACCTGATATCGCTGCGACTCCAAGATCAGCCGATAGTAGGCCGTGGATATGCCCGCGACGGTGTTTTCGACCGCAATCTTCGCGTCCAGCTCGCTGATCTCGGTCAATTGCCCCAAGCGCTTCATGGTGACGATGGACTCAGGCCGAAAGCCATAGAGCCCCACCACGTTGAAATTTTCGTTGCGGGATTTCGCGTCGTCGATTTGTCTGGGTTCGGGATCGTTGACAAACTGCTGGGTTACGTCTTCGTTACTGAAGGATCGCAGATAGGTCGCATCGACAGTCGGCATGAACAATTCCCCGACGCCGATCTTCTGATCGCCCTCCCGCAGGTTGACATTATCTACTGCAATCTTTATCTGGAGGTTTTTCTCCAGTCCGATTTGAATTGCTTTTTCCAGGTCTAAACTTTCTTGGGCAAATGCCGACGCAGCCGTCAGGAGACTTCCCCAAGTGAATAAAAAGGCTAATTTTTTCATTAAATTCTTGCTAATCTTCCTTGCTTAGAAGTGAGATAGGTATAAATGGCCGGGATGATAAATAGGGTGAGGATGGTCGCGAATGTCAAACCACCGATGACCGCAGCGCCCATTGGGACTCTACTCTCTGCTCCGGCACCCAGTGCCAAAGCGATCGGCAAAATGCCCAAAATCGTGGACATACTGGTCATCAAGATCGGCCTAAAACGGGCGACTGCAGCTCCAAAAATCGCCTCTTCGACATCCATCCCCTGGGCCTTGCGCTGATTGGCAAATTCGACGATCAAGATCCCGTTTTTGGTGACCAAGCCGATCAGCATGATGATCCCGATCTGGCTGAAAATATTCAGCGTAAAACCAAAAAGCCAGAGTGTCGCCAAAGCCCCGAAGATGGCGAGTGGCACAGTAAACATGATAGTTAGCGGATCCAGGAAGCTCTCAAACTGCGCAGCAAGCACCAGATAGATCAGGACCAGAGCGAAAAGAAACGCAAACAGCAAACTGTTGGAGCTTTCTCGGAACTCCTTGGAAGGACCGGCGACGTCGGTAGAAAAGGAGTCATCCAATACCTCCGCGGCGATCTTGTCCATCTCATCCAGACCTGCCCCGATGGTGTAGCCTTCAGCTAAGTTTGCCGTAACAGTAGCACTGACGAATCGATTGAAGCGAAACAACTGGGGCGGGGTACTTTTCTCGACGACCTTGACCAGGTTATCCAATTGAACCAACTGGCCATCGCCTCCACGCACATAGAGCATCCGCAGGTTGACGGGCTCATTTCTGTCCTGGAGTTGCATCTCGCCGAGCACCTGATATTGTTTGCCATTCATGATGAAGTAGGCAAAGCGCTGTCCTGAATAGGAAAGCTGAAGGGTACGAGCGATCTCCTGCACAGAGACGCCGATGTTTCGGGCCCGCTCTCTATCGATCTCGATTTCAAGCTCCGGCTTGGTAAACTTCAGGTTAATGTCGGTAAAGATGAATGCTGGATTTTGAGACGCTTTTTCCAAAAATGGAGGAATCACTTCTTTCAATTTCTCCAAGGTAGGTGCCTGGATCACGTACTGCACAGGCAGTCCGCCCCTTCGATCACCGATGGAAACCGGCTGCTGGGCAAAAGCACGAACGGCAGTTTCCTGCTTAAGGGAATTATTGACAGCATTGAAGATCTGCTGCTGGGTTCGGCTACGCTGACTGGCATCCGTCAAATAAAGACGGATGAAAGCCGAGTTGGTATTGGCTGTCCCAAAACCCGGAGAGGTCACACTGGTCAGGCCAATCAGCTCCTCCTTCGGGATTTCCTTTTCCAGGGTAGCGGAGATTTTGTCTACTACGCTGCCCATGAATCCAAAGGTCGCTCCCTCAGGTCCAGTCATGTTAATTCTCAGTTCGGAGCGGTCTTCAATCGGAACGAGTTCAGACGGAATCTGGGTAACTAGCCAGTAGATCCCGACCCCTATTACCAGTATGGCTGGAAATGAGATCCATCTGATCTTCATAAAAGCGGCAAGCAGGCTGTCGTAAGCATCGTTAAGCCACACAAAGAAAGGTTCTGTGAAATTGTAAAATGCGTTCTGCTTTTCTCTCAGTTTCAGCATCCTGGCGCTGAGCATCGGCGTCATGGTCAATGCCACAAAGGCAGAGATTATAACCGAACCCGCGACCACGATGCCGAATTCACGGAAGAGTCTACCTGTGGTACCGGTAAGGAAGATCACCGGGAGGAATACCGCCGCCAAAGCTACCGTAGTTGAGATTACTGCAAAGAAGATCTCCTCAGATCCCTCTTCGGCAGCTTTCTGGGGACTTTCTCCTTTTTCTATCCGGGCGTAGATATTCTCCAACACTACAATAGCGTCATCGACTACCAAGCCGATGGACAGGACGATCCCCAGCAGCGTCAGCACGTTGATGGAAAAGTCCATCAGATACATGATGAAAAACACGCCAATCAGGGAAATCGGAATCGTCACTACCGGAATAAAAGTGGTCCGCCAATCACGGAGAAAAAGGAAGATGATGGCTACTACCAGGATAAAAGCCGTGATGATCGTCTCCTCCACCTCGGCAATCGAGCTTCTGATATACGAGGTGGAGTCAAAGGAAACTTCCATTCCTACATCACTGGGTAGGTCTTTTTTGATGAATTCGAGCCTGCGGTAAAATTCGTCCGCCATCTCGATGTTGTTAGAACCCGGAAGGGGAACCAAGACTACTGACACCATCGGCACTCCGCCGTACTTCAGCACCGTCTTTTCATTCAATGCAGACAGCTCTGCAGTTCCGATGTCCTGAAACTTGACGATGTTGTTCTGGTCTTCCTTAATGATCAGGTTGTTGAATTCCTGCGGCGAACTCAGGCGGCTTTTGGTTCGGACGGAAAGCTCGATGCTTTGTCCTTCGATTCGACCCGAGGGAAGCTCTATATTCTCGCTTTGAACTTTGCTCAATACGTCGAGAGGAGTGATGCCATAGGATGCCATCTTGAGCGGATCCATCCGTAGTCGGATCGCATATTCTTTGTCACCCCATATCTGGACTCTGCTGACACCGGGGATGGTCTGGAGGCGTTCTTTAAAAACATTGTCAGCCAAATCGGAAAGTTCCAAGAGGCTTCTTGTGTCGCTGCTTACGTTGACTCCCACAATCGGCTGAGAATCGGCATCCGCCTTGGACACCACCGGGGGCTCGGCATCCGGGGGGAGATTTCGCTGGGCGCCCGAGACCTTGTCACGTACGTCATTGGCGGCAGCTTCCAGATCTGCGCCGACTTCGAATTCCACAGTGATGTTACTTCTCCCGTCGGCGGATACCGAAGTGAGAGACTTGATTCCCTGAATCCCGTTGATTTGTTCTTCGAGTGGTTCGGTGATCTGAGCCTCGATGACGTCGGCGTTGGCACCGACATAGGAGGTGCTGACGTTGATTACCGGCGGATCGACGCTGGGATATTCGCGGATACCCAACATGGAGATCCCAATCCCACCAAACAGCAGGATCACGAGGGACATCACGATGGCCAATACAGGCCGGTTGATACTGATACTGGATAAGCTAGCCATACTTATTGTGGTAAATTGGGTTGGATCGGCATTCCTTGCCTTACTTGCATCACACCTGTGGTGAGTACCAGATCGCCTTCGTTCAATCCAGAGAGGATTTGTACTTGAGCCTCTGTCCGGGTTCCAATCTCGACCATTCGCTGTTCAGCTTTGCCATCGGCTCCCACCACAAAAACCTTGTAGCCGGAGAGCTCAGGAATCACCGATTCGGCCGGAACCATCAACGCATTCTCTGTCACTTCTAAGATAAAACGGATCTTCACAAACATTCCCGGAAGGAACTTGCTCCCCTTATTTGCACTTTGAGCCCGCAGCTTCAGCGTACGCGTAGCCAAGTCAATCTGCGGCTCGAAAGCATAGACCTGGCCTTGTACCTCCTGTCCGGATGATTCGTTGGAGAAAAACACCGGAGAACCCACCGTCACTTGATTGGCATACCGCTCAGGGATTGAAAATTCGATCTTGATCGGATCGATATTCACCACGGAGGTGATGACATCGTTGGTGCCGATGACGCTTCCCTCACTGATTTGCCGCAAGCCCAGCATTCCGTTAAAAGGCGCTCTGATCACCGTCTTGGTCAATTGTGCCTCAACCAATTTGATGTCTGAGAGGGCCGTATTGTATTGGTTCAGGACGATGTCGTATTCCTCCTGGGAGATTGCTTCCCGGGCGAGCAGCTGTTTTTGCCTGTTTTCCTGAGTTTCAAAAAGCTTCTGGGTGTATTGCAATCTCTGAAGCTGAGCCTGGAGCTCGTCGTCGTTGAGGTAGACCAACGGAGTGCCCTTGGTGACATACTGTCCTTCTTTGAACGCGATTCTCGTCACCAAGCCAGAAATCTCCGATCTCAAAGAGACAGACTCGTTGGGCAGGATCGTCCCGGTGACCTGGAGCTGGTTTCTAAGGGTATCCTGTTGAAGTTTGACCACATTGACGGGCAGGGGTTGGTCTGACCCGCCACCGGCACCCGCAGATGAGGAAGATCCACCCTCCTCCTTGAGATCCAGTCTGGGATAGAAAAATGCAATCGCTGCTATCAGTACAATTCCTACAATCAGGGCAATTTTGGTTTGTTTTTTCATTTAAGGCAAGAAGTCAGATTACTTTTGGTTTTTAATAAAAGCCAGAGATAGATGGTTGAATTGGTCCGGCTGCTCCACATTGACCACGTGGCCGCAGCTTTCGAGTATGTTGAGGATTGAGTTTTTATGGGTCTTCACCAGATTTTTCACCGGTTCCAAAAACATTACATCCTGATCCCCCATCACGTACAGGGTGGGGATGCCGAGATCTTTCTCTTTGAAATACTTCAAAAGGGGATTGATGTCGGCGGTAAGTTTAAACCAGCGGATAAACTCCTTTTGGCAAAGTTTCTTCGCCTCTGTGATGAATAGGTTTCGGGATTCGGCATGCTGCTTTCTCGGCATGATCACAAAGGCAAACAAGCTGTAAAGCCACATGTAGGGAATCAGGCGCTTGAAGGTATTTCCCAAAAAGACCAGGATCCTGCTTTGCACATTCAGTCGGGTCACCGCACCTGCAAACACCAGCGACTTGACCCGCAGTGGTTGAAGCTCGGCCAGCTGACGCGCAATGATCGTCCCCAGAGACACCCCCATGAAATGTGCGGGAGGGATATTGAGATGATCCAACACCTCGATGATATCCGTAGTGACTGCCTCAAAGGTGTACTTGTCGCTCCAGATCGCCTCGGAGAGATCGGCGGATTTGCCGTGGCCTCTCAGATCTATCAGCAATAGGTTAAAATCCTTCTTGAAATCTTTCAGCTGCTTGTACCATACCGCCGAGGAGCCTCCGGCTCCATGGATGAAGACCACCCATTCGCTACTTTGCGGATGTACAAATTCCTTGTAATACAACATAACAGCTTAGACTCGTCAACGGGACAAAAGTTTACCGGGAACCTAAATTACTGCATATTGTGGGCGCGTAGGAATAAAAGATACTGATGGCAAATCCTCACTATCAAAGGGAAAAAAAGGTGATGTTAACTTGTGTTTTCATTTTTTCAACAAATTTTCTCCTGAAAAAAGTGTTTAAAGTTTCCAACCTATAGTCGTTTGGAATATGTAATCCAGTTCCGAAGCACCTTCAGTCGGCTGATTATCATAGTTCATCGTGGTGCCTACTTTGAAATATAGATCGAACTTAAACTCGTACCGGATGTCAAATTTGAAGTCAGTCCTGAATCGACTCTTCTCGGTCATGCTGGGGTAGGCGGTCACGGTCGTCAGGAGGTCCAGATCCCCGATGTCGAAGATGTTGTACTGTGCACCGAGAAACGCCTCCCCTGATTGGGTCGCAGTGGCATCACCCTGAAATTTTTCATTGTTGAAGTTGACCCCCGCAGAAAATCCCAAATAGGTCTTATTGGTGTGCACCATGTATTTTCCCACACCCACCATGTTGGAGGTTCGCAGGTCAAGGAGCTGTTCTGTATTGGACAGCATGCTGAGGGAGTATATCAGATACCAATCCTTTGGCAGGAAGTAATTGTAGGAAGCACCGAGTTCTGTCCGCTTGATTGGATCGACGTCAGTCTGGGTAGATCTTAGTGCGTTAAAGGTCAGAGTGCCTTTCCAGCGATCAGCCAAGTAGCCGACTCCGGTGTTGAAGGTTAGCTGCCGCAGGTCGTTCGCTTTGGTAAAGTTGGTCCCCACATCAAAATTTAAAGACAGTCTACTCCAGAAGCCCTCGTCCAGCGCGTTGAGATAAACTATTTCGCCTCTTGGAACCTGCACCTTGTCTCCGGGAGGCTGCTCGATATCTTCCCGGTTTTTGGAAAATTTCAGGACCATATCGGGCATTTGCGTATCAATTTGAATAGTACTGTCATTGATGCTGCGGATTCTTCCGTTGTACCTCCTGCCATCCGACAGGGTGATTAGATAGTTGGTTTTCGAATATACCCGCTTGATGTTGCCCCATTTGATCTTGAAATCGACATCGGAATAGTCGGTTTCGATGCCGAGTATGTTCTTGTCCATGCTCTTGATCTCGCCGATGATCAGGTCATTGTTGCTGAGGATCAAGGAGTCTGTCTGGGCGTTTGCTCCAAAACCGACCAAAAAAAGAACCAAAAAAATCTGCCACTTCTTCATAGAAAGTAAAGGTTTGATGAATGATGAAATTCGTAAAGTTTACTGCTGTGACTTTAATCAAAAGAAAAGGTTATCAGCTCCAAAACGGCCCTCGGTCCTCTTTCGGGAAGGTTAGGTTGACCTTGACCTTTTGAAAAATACAAAAAAAAAGCGCTCCAACCACTGGAGCGCTTGATTCGTGATTTTAATCATTAATTAATTGAAGATGTACCTCAGTCCAGGCTGCGTTGTCGAGTTGCTAGACATGGTAAAAACCCAGGCAAGACCTCCTGCCCGGGTTTTGATTTTCAAGGTTACTGGTTTACTTCACTGCCTGCAGCAACTTTTCTTCCAGCCGGCTTTCA
>NZ_AUBW01000032.1 GCF_000429445.1 Algoriphagus terrigena DSM 22685 | reverse complement strand
AAAAATTGATCATGCTGTTACGACCGATTTTGTTTTTGATTTTATCGTCAATTTCCTCTTTCTACCAACTAGGTTCGGAGGAAAAACCAACCACCACCAGCCCGCGCGGAGAGGATGATAAAAAAGCGATCAACCTCACTATCCTGAGCTACAACGTCCGCCACTGCAGTCCGCCAGCCAATCCAAGCCTCATCGATGTGGAAGCAATCGCCAATATCATTAAGGATTCGAAGGCGGAATTGGTAGGGCTGCAGGAGATCGATGTCAATAACGGACGCTCCGGGGTCAACCTGGATCAGGCAGCAAAGCTGGGCGAATTGACGGGGATGTACCATTACTTTTCCAAAGGGATTGATTACCAGGGTGGGGCATACGGCACGGCAATCCTCTCTAAGTTTCCGCTCTCTGAGCAGGAGACAATTCAGCTTCCTGAGGCACCGGATACGGAGCAGAGAACGCTATCGCTGGTGACAGCTACTTTGCCCGATGGCCGAAAGATACGTTTTGCAAACACCCACCTGGATTTCACAGCAGACGAAAATGCACTGGCCCAAGCCAAGGTGATCACCGAAAAGCTGAAAGACGAAAGACTGCCTGTTTTTGTAGTGGGGGATTTCAACGTGGTGAAGGAGAGCCAGACCATGCAGCATTTGAATCAATACTTTACATCGACCTGTGAGACGAATTGTATGCCGACGATCCCGGCTGATGTGCCGAAAAAAACGCTTGACTTTATCCTTTTTTCCAACAATCAGGACATTACCGTCCGTGCCCATGAGGTGCTCAATCGGCCGACTGCTTCCAATCACAGGCCGGTTTGGGCGAGGGTTAGCTTGAAATAGAGCGGAATGGATTAATTGCCAGCAGTTCCCAAATGTTCCCGATTTTCAATACATGCCTGACATTGCTCCCGGTGTCGGTTTATTGTTGGTTTGGTTTTGCCGGAGAACAGTCTGGATTGAACCAGAAGCTCGCAATTCTCCAATGCTTGATCGCCTTATCCCATTATTCGCTCAAATTCAAACCCCGAAAAAATACCGGTTTCATAGACACCGGGCATCTTCATCAATTCCGCTTCATCACTGTCCTCAATCTTGTTCATCCGAACATCCAGGAGCAGATTTCCCTTTTCTGTGATTACCGGGCCATCTTTGCTTACAGCCATTCGTAGGGTCACTTCAGCAACGCTGGGCATTTGAGAGATATCGTCAAAAACTCTTCGGACCCACTGAGGGTCTACTTCTACCGGGACGGGATAGTTTTTACCTAACCTATTCACACTCTTGGAAGCATCCGCAACCACAACGATTTTTCGAGAGGCCCTAAATACGATCTTCTCCCTGAGTAAAGCTCCTCCTCGTCCCTTAATCAATCGACCGGTTGAGTCTACTTCGTCTGCCCCGTCAAAGCACCAGTCAATCATCCTGTCCATGGATGACACTACGCTCAGACCTACTGCATGAGCGGCTAGCTCAATTTCAATGGAAGTGGGGACTATGCTGATAGAAATGCCCTCAGTTTCTACCCGCTTGCCCAAAGCCAGCACCGTCAGAAAAGAAGTGGACCCTGAGCCGGCACCTATTAGTTCACCGTCAGCGGCCCTGAGTGCCACAAACCGGGCGATATGTTCTTTTTCTTTTCGATTTGAGATTTCTTTATTCCATGTTAATCCTAAAGCCGATTTATCCATCTCTGTCCGTTAATCCTTTTAGTAGTTTTATTG
Source organism: Algoriphagus terrigena DSM 22685 (assembly GCF_000429445.1). Lineage (GTDB taxonomy): Bacteria > Bacteroidota > Bacteroidia > Cytophagales > Cyclobacteriaceae > Algoriphagus > Algoriphagus terrigena. Next base: position 39,445 of record NZ_AUBW01000032.1, on the reverse strand, counting down.
CCTCTCAGGAGACTGTTTGCTCGATTCAAACCCACGCCTCGTACAGTTCACTTTCAAATGCTTCTCAAAGAGTTCGCACGGAACTACAGCCGGACGCGCGCTTTCGTCCCTATGCCTGCATTGGAAACAATTTCCTCTTCAACTTACCAAAATCACCAGATAAATGTAACATCAACGTACGGCGAAGGTGACCCCACTGGACGATTTAAACTGACCTCAGTTGCAGGACTTCGATGGTTTTACTTCCTTCCAATCAGTTTATTGGCTATAAATTCATCAAAGAAGAAACTTCGATATACATCTCCGATCGGTATCTCGTTTTCCCGGATATAAACTGTGTTGTTGTCGAAGGAAATGATGTGCTGTACATTGATGAGATAGGACTTACTTGTCCTGACAAACAGACTCGGCGGTAGCTGTTCCTGGATCGTTTTGATGTTCATCGCAGTGATGATCTTCCTTTCTTCCGTATGAAGCACGACATAATCTTTCAAACCCTCTACAAACAAGATGTCTTTGAAGAAGATCTTAAAGGTTCTCCTGTCAGCCCGGACAAAAAAGTAATCTCCAGCAATCGACTCTATACTGCCGGTGGGGTGGTCGGACTGAAGTAGCTTGAAATAAGCCTTTGCCTTTTCCATTGCCTTTTGAAACCGCTCCAATCTGACCGGCTTGATCAGGTAGTCAATCGCGTCCACCTCATAGCTGTCCAGGGCAAATTCGCTGAATGCTGTGGTGAAGATCACCAGCGTTCTCCTTGGAATGTTTCTGGCAAAATCCAGTCCGTTGGTTCCCGGCATCTGGATGTCAAGAAAGACAAGGTCTACCGCATTTTCAGTCAAGTACGCTGCCGCGGCATTAGCACTGCTGAAGTTGCCTAGCAGCTGGAGCGACTTGACCTTACTTATCAGTAATTGAATTGCTTCCCGGGCAAGCGGCTCGTCATCCACAATGATGCAGGTCATAGGCTGATGGTTAAGAGTACGGTATAGGTGTCGGCAACATCGGCAAGCTGCAGGCTGTATTTTTCCGGATAGATCAGATCCAGTCTCCGCTGCACATTTGTCAGCCCCAATCCTCCGGCCACTCTTTTGGGAAGGGATAGTCGGGGTTTTGAATTGATGCACTTAAATTGAAGGTCCTTGTTCTGTACCTCAAAATACAACTGGACAAAGGAGCCTTTTTCCTGATCTATGCTGTGTTTGATCGCATTTTCGACAAAGGTGACCAAAAGCAACGGCGCAATCTGAACCCCATTCAGGTCACCCTGCTTGGAAACCAGGTATTCAAAATTATCCCTTCTGGTCTGTTCCAAACTTAACAAATCTTCCAAAAAATGAATATCGGCAGTGAGCAACACACTGGACCTGGAGCTGTCGTACAACTGATAACGCAGCAGATCACTGAGTTTCAGGAGTACCTGCGACGCCTTTGCCGGATCCCGTTGCGTCAGGACGTTGGCATTGTTGAGCATGTTAAACAGGAAGTGCGGATTGATCTGGTTCTTGAGCTGCTCCATCTCGGATCGTAGCGTGGTTTTCTCCAGTTCGTTGATCCTCAGACTATCCAAGATCGAGCGTTGGAACAGCTTGATGGCAGTGGAAGCCATGGTCAGCACAAGCACCACAAAGGATACGGAAAGCAGACCGGCAGCTTCTCTGTAAGCATCTGCCCCTCGGTAGGAAACCAGGACGTCCCAACTCACGAAATAGATAAAGGAAATGATGGCAATCGTGGAAATCACCGAAAGCGCGTAGGCAAAATACCGGTCCGTAAAGAAAAACCTGGGTACATACCAATACATATTCAGGTAAAACAGCAGGACGAAAACTATCACCAACCCAAGGTTGATCAGGGTTTGGACCGGTTCGACAAATTGCGGCTGGCTGTTGAACAGAACCAAGGTGACGAACACGATCAGCGAACTGTGACGGACCAACCGGTAGTCGGGTGAAACAAAAAACTTGAATATCCAATCTCTTTCCATCCCTTGGGATCTTTCTGAACCAGTCATTTCATTAACCAAAGTGCTGACTAAAGGTAAAACCCTTTGGCCTTCCACGGTCCTTTTTTATACCAAAGCCATTGCTTTTTAGACGAAACGACCCTCACATCATAAAGAGTGAAGATTGTAGTTCATGTTGTATCGTTCCGTTGGGATACTCTTGCAAAAAGAGGTTCTGCAAAACCGCCTTCTTACCGAGGATTGCTGCCTTTCGGAGCTCAGGCAATAAAGATTTAGCTCACTTTTTTTCCACCCCTGATCCTCATAAACTGGTCATCCTGAGCGGAAAGCCATTTGCTATAAAAGCTGGCCCGTTTGGTATAATACCAAAAAACAGCGTTATGACCGATCCTACTTTAGCGCAACCGGAAACCTAAATCCGCAAGTAACTATCCACGCTATGAAAGATCACAAATCGATGCACCGAAAAGAAGGTGGGAAAGCCACGCGCTCCGCCGATGGTAAGACGCCGTTTGAAGCGGCACTTTTTTACACCAAAATATGGCTACAACAAAAGCAGTTTTGGCTAAATCTGTTCAGCAGAGATCAACCAGTTTTGCTTCACCAACTACAGGGAACAGACCGGGTAAAAATGCAGGAAATAAATCAATATACACCCAATGAACTTAAGCGGTATGAATCCTGCAAAATCCTCATCCTGACGCTGGTCCTGAGCATGATGAGCGTCCTGTCTGTAGCACAAACGATCGGGAATATCAAAGGGAAAGTTATTGAGCAGGCAACCAAGCAACCGATGATCGGGGTGACTGTCCAACTGGACAATACCCAACAGGGAGCGGTCACGGACAGCGAGGGAATCTTCTCGATAGAAAACGTACCAGCCGGATCCTACGCGCTGACGATTTCATTCATTGGCTTTCAGACCAAAAAGATCACGGATGTGATCGTGTCAAGTAGTAAAACCTACTACGCTGAATTTGAGATGCTCGATGAAGTGGGGGAGCTCGGGGAGGTGACCGTTCAGGGCTTTAAGGGCGAAAACAATCCAATTGCCCCGGTATCTGCTTTCTCCTATTCCAGAGAGGAGATATTTCGGAATGCCGGATCGCAGGGAGATATCATGAGGGCACTTGCTGTTTTGCCAGGAGTAGTCAGCGCAGGAGCGCAGTTTTCGGCCATCGCCGCCCGAGGACAAGGCACCCAAGACAACGTGTACATGGTAGATGACATGCCAATGTTCAATCTCTCGCATCTGGAGGCAGAAGGGATCTCCTCGGGATTCAATGATCCCAATGGTGGAAGGTTCAGCATCTTCGCTCCCCGGGTTGTGGACAACGTGCAGTTTCAGAATGGTGGTTTTGATGCCACATTAGGCCGAAAATCTTCATCTTACCTTGGCCTTGGTATCAAGGAAGGAAATAAGGAAAGCAGTTCCTTCAGCGCTCAAGCGGAGCTATTGGGTGTCACACTGATCTATGATGGGCCGGTTTCCAAGAAGACAAGCCTCTTTACTTCCGCCCGCTACCAGAATTTTGCCGGAGTCGCCAACCTCACAGGCATCTCCAATATGGGCACCATTTCCCTGAGCGACTATCTGGTCAAAACCACCACTGAGATCAATGCAAAAAATAAGCTTTCATTTATCGCCATGTACAATCCGGAAAGTCCCAGCAGAACCATCGAGGATATCAATCCCGGTACCAATATCAATGACGACAACAGTGCGGGACAAATGCTTTGGAATCATAGAGGAAGCAATGCCTTGGTGGGATTCAACCTCCGCACACTGACTAGCTCGTCGAGTTACTGGAAAAACGTGCTGTATTTCCGCGCGTCCACCGTGGACAATACCTTCGGCTACTACACCCCGTCTTTGGCTTCTGACGGTGAAATACTGGACCCGGAGTTTGGTCATCATGAAGACGAACTACGAACCATCAAAAATAACCAACAGGAGTTTGGCTATAGATCCATCTACACCAAGAACTACGAAAAGCTCTCCCTCACAGTAGGTGTGGATGCCATTGCCATCAACTTGGATTATGAGCGGAATCTGACTAGACCTGATACGCTTTATACGTTCCGTTCTACGGATTTCCGTCCTGATCCTTCCCAATACTATCAGATCTTGGATCCTGCCCAGTTCAATGCCAGCTTTGAAAACACGGCCTTCAACGGTTCGGCCTATGTGAGTCTTTCTTGGAACGTGACCAACCGCCTGACCCTCAATCCCGGTTTACGGTACGATTATACAGGTTTTGCGGAGCAACATACCATCTCACCACGCTTGAGCGGAAGCCTGGCATTGGGGGACAGGCAGAGTATCAATTTTGCCACCGGAGTCTATTACCAGGATGTGGCTTATTCGAATGTCGCAGCCCAAAGTTTTGGAGATGTCATCAAAAACGAGCGGACTGTCCAGAATATCCTGGGATACAAGATGCAGTTCTCAGGCGACCTGAAGTTTGTGGCAGAGGCCTGGCACAAGCGGTTTGATGACTTAATCGTGCAGCCAAACCGGGCGGAAAGTCTATTGACAAATGAATGTACGGGTTACGCCTACGGTGCTGATTTCAGCTTGATCAAACGCCTTTCGAAGAAATACTACGGTCAGGTAAGCTACTCCTACATGCAGAGCGTGAGGGATGACAACGACGGACTCGGCGAATACGATTATACCTTCAATATCCCCCATGTATTCAGTCTTCTGGGAAGCTATAAGCCAAATGATAAATGGGTGCTTTCTGCTAAGTTCAGGTATTCAACTGGCCGTCCTATTGATGATTACATCGTTCATGACAATGTGTTCAATGACCTGAACTACCTGCGCTATGCTCAGGAATTAACTTCCAGAAACGGCAGGCTGCTCAATGATTTTGTGAGCTTGGATATCCGGGCTGATTACAATATCCGGATGAAAAGGAGTGACCTGACGCTCTTTTTGGACATCACCGATATCCAAAACACTTTCAATGTAAACTTTGAGCAGTTTATCCCAGTCACGGGTCAGGTTTCACGCTCAGGCCTTGGGATGTTTCCGACTTTTGGATTGAAGATCGAACTGTAAGACAATCAGTACCTATCAGAATTATATTCACTAGCCCACACATTTAGATATGAAAATCCTCAGCATAATACTCTTAGTGATCTCTGCATTCCTGAGCCTCAAACATGGATGGGATGCCTTTCAACCTGCCAATGCCCAACAGGCCCAGATGATGGCGGACTTGGGAATTACCAAAAGCGTGATGCCATACTTCGGGGTCTTTTCGATCCTGATTGGCCTGATGCTGTTCTTTCCGCAAACGTTCCTTTTGAGCAACATCCTTCATGCCGTCGTCATCGTGCTGATCATGGCGCTTTCGCTCAATGCAGGAAACTATAAAATGGCCTTGTTCGAAATCCCCTTCCTGGCCATGCCGTTGCTCATGATCTGGCTGAAGTATCCGTTTAAATCCTGAAAAAAACCACCGATGAAAAACACCGCACCTTACAGGATAAAGACCATTACAGAAGGCCACCGCTTGATTGGCTTGGATATGCCAAAGCATCCCTTGATCAGTTTGGTGGACGTCTCCCAATTTAAAGATCATGCCGATGTGCATGCGGTAATCTTTGACTTCTACGCCATATCGATCAAAAGAGGCTGTGACAACTTGCTCTACGGACAGCAAAAATATGATTTCGATGAAGGACTGATGGCGTTTATGTCTCCCGGGCAGCTACTACGAGGAGAGGAAGGGGGGAGGCCTGCAGGGCTTCGGGGTTGGATGCTTTTCTTTCATCCGGATCTGTTGTGGAACACTCCGCTGGCCAAAAAAATCAAGCAATACGACTTCTTTGGCTATGCCTCAAACGAGGCACTTTTCCTCTCTGAAAAGGAAGAACTTATCATCAACGATATCATTGAAAAGATCAGGCAGGAATACGATTCGAATATCGACGGATTCAGTCAGGGGATCATCGTCGCACATCTTGAGACGCTGTTGAGTTATGCCGAGCGTTTTTACAACCGGCAGTTTATCACCCGAAAGAAAGCCAGCCATCAGCTCCTTGATGAAATGGAGGAGGTGCTGACCAATTATTTCAATGGGGATGATCTGGTGTCACGGGGACTTCCTTCGGTACAATTCCTTTCAGATGAGTTGAATGTGTCGTCCAGTTATCTTAGCAGTCTGCTCAAATCACTGACCGGACAGACGGCCCAGCAGCATATCCATGAGAAGCTGATCGAAAAGGCAAAGGAAAAACTGTCAACCTCACAATTGACCGTAAGCGAGATAGCCTATGACCTGGGTTTTGAGCATCCGCAGTCTTTCAGCAAACTGTTCAAAGCAAAAACCAAGGTATCTCCATTGGAATTCAGGCAATCGTTTAACTGAAATCTTTTCACTTCCATATAATTTTTGAATGGAGTGGCCACCTTGTACAGCAATCCATCTTAGTTAATCACAAGTACAACAGCATGAGCGGCTGAAGATTCGTAGCCGAGGAAGATCATCTTTGCCCTTGGCAGAGGGTTGGAAAACTTAGCCTACTACCATTTTTTGACTACAACGAAAGGCGTTTTGGCTACATCTGTTTTTTGAAGGTACCGCAACTTTGCTTCATCAAAAAGCAGAGCAAATGAAAAGCAAAATCAAAAAATGGACAGCTGCAGATATCCCTCAAAGGACTGAAGGCCTCGCTGTAATCACAGGCAGTACGGAAGGCATCGGATACGAGGATGCGCTGGCCTTATCATCCGCAGGATGGAGCGTGATCATCATGGGCCGTAATCCCCAAAAAGGGGCCGAATCTATCATCAGGATCCGGGATATCAATCCAAAGGCAAAGTTGAGCTTTGAAAAAATAGATCTGGCAGACCTGTCTTCCATCAAAGCCTTTGCTTCAAAAATGACTGCAAAAGGCCGACCCATCGATCTCCTGATCAATAACGCAGGCGTGATGACCCCGCCAAAGCGCCTTGAGACAGCTGATGGCTTTGAGCTGCAGTTTGGGACCAACCATATCGGTCATGTTGCCTTGACAGCGCAGCTACTTCCTTTGCTGCGCAAATCTCCGGATGCCCGCGTTGTGACAGTCTCAAGCGTAGCCAACCGTGAAGGGCAAATCAACTTTGATGACCTTCAGTCAAAAGCCTCCTACACCCCGATGAAGGCCTATGGCCAGGCAAAACTCGCCAACTTGATGTTTGCTTTGGAACTCCAGCGGCAGAGTGAAAAACACGGTTGGGGAATCACAAGCATTGCGGCTCATCCCGGGGTCTCACGTACCAATCTGCTGATCACCGGCGCAGGGCGGTGGAGTGGGCCGGGCATCATGAGAACTTTTTTTCCTTTTTTGTTCCAACCCACTTCCCAAGGAGCCTTGCCGACATTATATGCTGCCACCTCCCCGGAGGCTAAAGGAGGCAGGTATTATGGCCCGGACAAAATGCAGGAAACCCGGGGATTTCCTTCTGTCGCCAAAATTCCGGCTCAGGCAAGCGACTTAAAAGTATCTCTGCAACTATGGGAAGTATCTAAAAAGCTGGCAAAAGTTGAGTTTTAAGATCGGCTTTTTGCATCGCCTATCTAATCCCCAATTGCATTCTCATTCAATCAGGCTAATTCACCATTCCACGCAAATGAACAAGCAAATCACAAGAAATGACAAATTGCCCATTGGTCTTACGATACTCTCCAATGCATTGCCTCCAATAGGGTTTTATCTGAGTTATCGATATAGAACCCGATTTCCGGGGAAATCTCGGATGGCTTTGATCAATGCTCTTCTGGGCATACCAATTGGCTTGATTGGAGGTTATTTACTACGGACCTACGTTTTCAATTGACATGATAAAACCTTCAGATACTGCAAACGGCGAATCACGTCTAATCCTACAAGAAATACAGCCATTCGGGCTTTTTCCCTGGTAATCGTTAAAGCAAAATCCTGAAGCGTGTCTTTGTAACAAGAAGTGGCACCGACATGATACACCCAATCAATGGGGCCAAATGAATTTGGTCCCCATTTTCCAAAGTCTAGTCCAATAGCGTATTCTTATAGACTACCCCGTCTTTCATGATTACCTTGAAATGGGTCTCCGGATCTTCGATCAGACTGAGATTTTCCAGTGGGTTGCCATCTACCAGGATCAGGTCAGCATAGGCTCCCTCACTGATCTCTCCCAGTTTTCCGGCTTGGTAGGGGCTTCCAAATGGAGCTCAGGGTTTGTTTGAAGTCGATAATCAGAAATGAGAAGATTAAGCCAGAGAGGATTTAGTAAGTGTACTGACAACAGGATAGATTGAAAAGTGAAGTGTAGCGACTGATTTAAAGCGGTTTGTGGTAGCAGTAGAATTGCTGGGGGTTAAATAGCCACACTCTCAGTCAAAATCGATATCACCAGCTCTTTGGTTAACGGCCTCTGGTTTGCTTTTTTCCGAAGGGTGTCAAAGGAATATCTAAAACCACATCCTTCCTTGTAAGCGCTGCACCCAAAAGCTGTTTTTCCTTTGATGATGGTGCCTTTCTTGCACAGCGGACAGGGAATGACTGGAGTAGTAGTGTTAGATTCCTGCGGCCTTGCTTCCTTCTTTTCTTCCAATACCAGTTGCAACTGCTCATCAAAGCGAAGCAATCCTTCTTTGTCTCCTGTCGGGGTTTTAAATCCCTTTAAGTTGACGGTAGAACCCTTTTGAAGTAGTCGCAAATACTGATTGTCTGAGATTTTCTTTCCTTCGAAAGTGTAAGGAAGCAAAAAGTTGCATCCGGTTTTATAAGCGCTGCATCCATAGCTGGATCTTCCTTTTAGCAGCGAGCCTTCCTTGCACTTAGGGCAAGCGTATCCCACCACGGTTGTTGCTGTTTTTTCTTTTTCCGGAGTCTTGGTCTTTTCAGCAACCTTGATTTCGGAGGGAGGGGAGATGAGGGTTCGGCTTTGCTCTCTGATTACATCATATACCAACCGCTCCACCATGAGCTTCATATTTTTCACAAATGAGCCTGCATGGTAATTCCCTTTTTCTATCTCCCGCAATTGCTTTTCCCATTGGCCAGTCAGCTCTGCAGAGGTCAGCAGGTCATTACTGATGATATCGATCAACTGAATCCCGGTTTCTGTCGGCAAAATCAGCTTTTTGTTCCGTTCGATGTATTGTCTTTTAAAAAGCGTCTCAATGATACTTGCCCGGGTAGAAGGACGGCCAATGCCGTTTTCTTTCATCAGTTCGCGCATCTCCTCGTCGTCCACCTGTTTACCGGCAGTTTCCATGGCGCGCAGCAGGGTTGCTTCGGTATAGTATTTTGGAGGACTGGTTTCTTTCTGGAGAAAGGAAGGCTCATGCGGCCCTTTTTCTCCTTTTATGAAGATAGGAAGCTCATCTTTCTCCTTTTTTTCTTTTTCTACCGCCTCAAAAACCACCCGCCATCCTTTTCCCAAGATGACTTTTCCGGTTGTTTTGAACGGGACGGTATCCACCTTTCCCAACACAATGGTATTTGCTACCGAGCAGTCCTCATAGAAAACCGCGATAAATCGCCTGGCGATAATATCAAATACCCGGAGGTGATTCCCATGTAAACTTGCCTGTACCCCGGTGGGAATGATGGCATGGTGATCGGTTACTTTTTTGTCATCAAAAACCTTCGCGGACTTTTTTAATTTCTTGCCCAAGATAGGGCGAGTCAAGTCCTCATACTGGCTGAGTTTCTCCAGTATCCCGGTCGCTTTGGGATAGATGTCATTCGGTAAAAAAGTGGTGTCCACCCTCGGGTAGGTGATTACCTTTTGTTCGTATAGCTGCTGGGCAATCTTGAGCGTCTCATCGGCGGAGAGCCCAAACTTGGTATTACAATACACCTGCAAGCCTGTCAGGTCAAAAAGCTTAGGAGGCGATTCCTTTCCTGTTTTCTTTTCAACGGAGACCACCTCAAAATCATGCGCTTTCACTTGGTTGGCAAAAGCCTCACCGTCTTCTTTCTTTAGGAATTTCCCTTCTTCGTAGTTAAAGGTGGTCTCCCGATAGACGGTTTGTAATTCCCAATAGGGTTGGGGCTGGAAATTTTGAACCTCCTTAAACCGGTTCACAATCATCGCCAGGGTAGGCGTCTGGACTCTGCCTACTGACAATACCTGCTTGTATCCACCATACTTGACGGTATAGAGACGGGTGGCATTCATACCTAGCAGCCAGTCGCCAATGGCCCTGGAGTATCCGGCGTAGTATAGATTGTCGTACTTGGAAGAATTTTGTAGTTTTTCGAAACCTTCTTTGATGGCTTCAGTGGTCAGGGAAGAGATCCATAATCTTTTGACTTCTCCTTTGTACTCAGCCTGTTCGATGACCCATCGCTGAATCAGCTCACCCTCCTGGCCGGCATCACCACAGTTGATCACTAGTGTGGCTGTTTCAAACAGTTTTTTTACGATGTTAAATTGCTTCTGTATCCCGGCATTGTCCACCACCTTGGTTTTGAACTTTTCGGGCAGCATGGGCAGGTGACTGAGACTCCAGCTCTTCCAAAAAGGGTCGTAGTCATTTGGCTCAAACAGGGTGCAAAAGTGACCAAAAGTGTAGGTTACGATATATCCATTTCCTTCGAAATACCCATCATGCTTAGAATTCGCTCCAAGAACGGATGCGATTTCACGGGCGACGCTCGGTTTTTCGGCAATACAAACTTTCATCTGATGCGAAACTACTTAAAATAGCCTAAGCCCACCAGACTGCCGGAGCCATCAGCCAATAAGAAATGAATGAAACGCTGTGACCCAAAGGGATAGATATTGTTTATGGGATCCCGGCGGGCTGATCTGACTGTTGGGGAAAGTAGAGTTCTCAATTCGATCGTCATTGCGAGGGATCAAACGAACTATTCGATTATTTTCAAAATCAACGATCCCGAAGCAATCCTAATCAATCAAGAAGAATCTCCGTTATCCTGCATCTCCATCGATACCTATCGATGCCGCGTTATTTGCCAATTGATGCGATATGAAGTGAATGGTTTCTGGACTCCGAAGGATCATAAATTGTCTCCGTACTCGAAGTCGAAACCAGCATATGACCTGACCCGTTAGATTTTTCTACATTTAATGAAGTCAAAGGCAAAGTAATTTTTATGGAGCGTTATAAGTTTTTCCAACAATTTCACGATGTAAAAGAAGAGGACTACCGTCTATTGAGCGACTGTTTTAAATTGAGGTCGTTCAAGAAAGGTGACAACATAATCGTTCCCGGACAGGTCCAACGGGAACTTTATTTTGTGAAAAGCGGAGTCCAGATGTCGTATTTTGATGACGGCGATAAAATCTATACACTGGGTTTTACTTATTTCCCTCTTCTCTGCGGAATCGCGGAGTCATTTTCTTTTCAGGTCCCTTCCAAATATTATTTAACCTGTTTGACAGACAGTGAGTTTGAGTACATCACCTTTGATGACCTCCAGAATATTATTGATCAGTCACAACAAATCGAAAGGCTTTTCAGAAGAATGACAGAAGCCATGTTTTCAAGCATGATTGATCTTCATATCGAGTTAAGGGCCATGACGATCCAGGAACGGTACAAGAATTTCTGTCAAAAGAATCCGCAACTGCTCCACATGGTCCCTCATAAGTATATCAGCTCTTATTTAGGGATAGACCCCACCAATTTTAGCAAGTTGTTTAACAGTGTACCCATATGATGTTGGTCTACACCAATATTTGATTCATTCCGGTCCCATACTTTTGTCTGAATAGATTTATTCAAAACACGCGGGCATTCCAATCTCCGGAAGTTAAGAAGAGTGGGGGCAAAAGGTGCTTTTTAAGGATATCCAACCTCGAAATAAGGACTGTTGAATTTCCTCCTGCTGGTTTCCTGTCACTGTCTACGTTTTTAAATAGTCTGCCGGTAGTTACCATATCTCAAATGATGTCATTGATTAAACCATGAGGAGCCAAGTTTTCGCCAAGTATTCATTCACAATAGGGAGTGTATTTTATTTCAGTGGAATCGCAATCAATGCGATCTATAGTTTTTTCAAAGGTGATTTTGCCATGACCAGGCCAAGGCTCTATCCTGAGTTTTTTGCAGACTGGACTCCGGAAATGGGATACATCTCGGGAGGGATACTTCTTGTTTGTATCGTTATGTATGTTTTCAATTTCCAAAGAATAGGGTCATTGGTGGCGTTGGGGACCACGTTCTTACTATTTGCCACCTTCCGCCATATCCTGCTCCTGTGGCAAGATCCTATTAATTCATTTAAATCGATTTGGGTTATATCAGCGGCCTTTTTGCTTCTTGGAACTTACAAGGGATATGAAAAGTATCAGAACAAAATCCTGTTTGCCGGCATAATTATCACCTGCATGTATTTCCAAGTTTGCGGTTTGGCGCATTTTCGTTTCATCGATTTAGTTTCCCAAATGGTTCCGGACTATATTCCTTATCGGCTGTTTTTCGCCTACTTAACGGGTTTGACGCTGGTATTGGCAAGTATTGGTATTTTGATACCCTATCTTCGGAAAGCTGTAGCCTTGCTCTCCGCATTGCAGATCTTTGGATGGTTCTTGCTTCTACACCTGTACCACGTAATCGAAAAGGGAGGAGATGAATGGATAGGCTTGGGCGAATCCTTGACATTTACAGGGATTTGTCTTCTGTTGGTGCACTACTTTTATGCAGTTGAATCAAAGGAGGCTCCGCCGCTGGTTTCCGGTGAGCCAAGGCTGATCAACCGCTAGTAGCAGCGTACCGAGCGCCGGTTTTGAATGAAGTTCAATCGCACTCAGTTACACGAAATCTGTGTGACGGCACTTAGAGCGCCCGTCGATTTTTAGTTGATTTTCCCGGTGAGATCACTTTTTGTAATTCCTTCGATTTCTTTGATCGACCAGGACCAAATCGCTGAGCCGGCGGATTCTCAGCTCAGGTCGGTTAGTCTCACTATTTTCTGGTCCTTGAATTCAAAGATTGATTTCCCAACCATTCTGATCTCTTGTCCTTTATTCATTCCATTGGGAAAATCCATAGCTAACACACCTTTGAATTCAACTTCAACAACGACCCTGTTGTCATCACAATTGATCGCCGTGATTTTCTGATTTCTCACTGAAAAGTAATTCTTTGAGGTTTCTGCCTGCTCAATGAATGCCTCAATTCCATGCAAACTCATCGTAATCTTGCCGTCCTGGATATTCTCAAAAATGATTTCATCAGAAAAATCTCTCACCATAGTCGAGACGTCAAAGTTGTTGTATGCCGTGATGTAATTCGAAATTACGGTCTCAGTGTCATTCATTTGCTTTCATTTTTTTTCGTCAGTTGACATGATTCGGGGAGGAGGGAATCTTTAGTGCAAAATGAAAGATTAGTCTTCAGTACCCTTTATTTCTTTTGGAAATTTATCTCCGATGAGATTGAGTTTAATGTCGTGTTCCAGGTATGCTTTTAAGCCGTCTAACACGGTGGTGAACCCGCCGGTGTTTTCCATCACCACTTGAATTAATTCCGGACCTGTTTCTGTGTACCCATAGTTTTTAATGACTACATAGGTCGAGTTTTCTGACACGGGTGTAAATTCATAGTCAACTTTAGTGATCGGGTCCCCCCATTCAGTGGATATCTTCCTGTCCGGAATTAGGTCTGTCACTAGGACCGTTGTTTCTGCATGGTGCATTTCCCATTCCCATTTGACGGTTTTTCCGGCCTCCAGCCGTCCACTGGACTTTGTAAACCAGAAGTTTGTGGTGATTGCAGGGTCAACAAATGCATCAAAGACGATTGATGCAGGTTTTCTGATAAGCATCTGTGCTTCTACAACAGTTGTTTTGTTCTTATTCATGAGCTTTATAGTTGGTTCGTTCCTGTGATCAATGTGGGATTAATTGATTTGCTTTCACTTATTTTCTTTCCCTTGCCCCTTCAAATAAAAATGGGACTGCCGTCTGGTGGTTCCAAGAAATATCAGCCCGACAAGTAGAAATATTGCCAGAGAGTCTACTAAAATGCCGGAAATTTCATCCCGGTTTTTAGAGATAGTGGTAACCGCAATTACAAGCCATCGGGCCACCATGATGAAAATCATCATCCTGGCCGTAAATCTGACTTTTGCAAAGTCCCTGTCAACTGACATGATTAGGAAAGCAATTCCAAAGATCAGATTCTCTACGCTGATGATATGCCAGATATAGAAAAAGCTTGTTTTAAGGGACTGTTCGACAGTTAAGGCCTCAACAAGGGGGAATAATACCGAATGGCCGTTCCATGCGTGGGTGAAGGCAAATAGAATTGCAAGCAGCCCAACTACGAAATAGTAATAGTTCCTGATCATCTTGGTTATTTTATGGGGTGTCAGTTTAGCTTGGAAGTGCGTGTCGCTGACACCGGTGGTTTGCAGCGTGGTTTGATCGGCTTTTTATTTATGAATGGTTTCCACTCTCAACTGATTGGACATCCCATTAATCATCGAGAAATTTGGGAATCATAGCCATGAGCAAATCTGTCCGTTGGGTCAGCATGGAATGCATCGTGCCCGGGAGGATAGCAAGCTGGGATGCGGGCATCGCCAACTCTCCCAGGGTTTCTCCACCAAATAGCCTATATAAGGCAACGGTATGTTCGGGAAGAATTATATCCGAATCTCCTGCTATTATTAAAGCCGGGGACTTGATGTTCTTGATGTCCTCTTCGGCCCAGTCCTGTTCTTCCTTTTCAAAAGTGCTCACCTTATTGAGCTGTGCGGACCAGCCTTCAGGGTTGGGGGCTGTGCTGTGATATTCTTTTTCATAGGGCGATCCATTCAACGCCTGCAACATAAATTCCGGATTGAAAAGTATCTTGAGATCCGGATGTCTGCCATTACTGTTGTAGCTTCCGGAGGCCAGAATGAGCTTTCGTACCAGATCTTGTCTTTTAATGGCAACCTGCAATGCTACTCCCGCACCTGTACTGTATCCGAAAATGTCCGCCTGCTGGATTTGCAGTGCCTGGAGTAATTCAATGACGTCCAGTGCGAGTTGTTCGTAGGTGAGCGGACGGTCAATCAGGTCTTCTGTATGACCGTAGCCCTGGAATTCTACCGCAACAATCATCCTGTCTTTTGACAAAAGCGGGATCAACTTCTCGAAGGCTGTCCCGATTCCCGAAAGTGCTCCGGGAAGAAGTAAAAGTGGCTGACCTGAACCATATATCTCATAGTACATCTTCAGGCCGTTTACTACTGCATAGTTACCGGTTGTTCTCATTTTAAATTTGCGTTCTGTTGATGAGTGCAAGATAGAAGCTGTCAAAATCAGGAATCTTGGTGTACACCAATCTCCGGAAGGAGAAGGATCGCTTATTTTGCAATACTGACGGGGACTCGAAGCAAGTCCTGACAAGTCGAAAGCCTGAAAGTTGAAAAGTCGTAAGATGAAAAAAGCGATTCAAGTTATGTCCCACTGGTGGCGAAAAGTCAGCAGACAGGTAGTCGTTGAAGTCGGTTTAAATGTTAGAAGATCGGTATCCGAAGGTCAGGAGTAGTGCTTCGGGATGGTCTCTGGATGTGGGCATGATGCAGCTCCCACTGATTGAATTTTCGACTTCCTGGGCATGTGTGTTAAGGCGGACGGAAGTATATTTATAGTAACCAGTAATAGTTATCTAACCAATGTTCTCAAAAAACCAAAATACACCATGAAGTTTCCAATTTTAATAATCTTGTTTCTATTGTGCATTGGCTTTTCATCATTCGGCCAAGAACCCCATCTTGTGAGTGTTCGGAACAACAATTTGGAGGAGATGGACAAAGGCTTGATTAAAGTATCCGTTCTCGATCCTTTCGCAGAAGGGAAGGTCTTTGATATGAACTATTATGAAACCAAACACATGCCGATGGTGGCCGGTATTCTGGGAACCAATCTGGTCAAATACACCATCGAAAAAGGGCTGGCCAGCGGCGTTCCAAATACTCCTCTGCCTTATATTGCAGTAGGGACATTCTATGTCAAGGACTTATCGGCATATCAACAGGCTATAGGCCCGAATAGAGATGCCATACGGGCTGACTTTGCCAACTATACGGACATCGTCCCGGTCATACTTATAAGTGAAGTGGTCAAGTGAAGTAGGATGCCTCTCAATCCCTTCCATCGGGCCATCCAATCCCATAGCCAGCCGCGGTTGGTGAGCTCGGTCACTGAGCGTGTCGAAGTGTGGAACCACAATGGCTGGAGAAAAGGAACCAAAATAAATTTCAGAGTTCCATAGGGACGGCACATATCCCTTCGGTTGATGGCTTAGATTCAGGTTGAGCCCATCTCGGAATGGACTCGAATATCCCTCTCTACCACTGCTCAAGCTCCCTCTCCATGTGGAGAGGGCGGGGGGGAGGTAAAAGAGAGCCTGTCCTAATAGCGCGTATGGAGAAGCCTGCCGGTAGAGCCGGCTGTGGACGGTGAGGTAGAGACAACGCCACCAAAAAGACACGTTCCCGGGGCTCCCGAAAAGCATTGGCGGGAATCCGCTATTGCTGACAGCATACGGAGTAGAAGAAGGGCATCGATCCCGACCACTGTCAGGGAGCAGGGTAGGCAATCTCCACCCAGTCCAAACGATAATTTGACCACACCCAGAGGGGTTTCAGCCAACTGACCACATGAAGATTCGCCCTCTCCAATTGCTCGTTTATACAAGCTTGGAGCCAGGAATCCCGTTTGTAACCTGAAATCTGGCAATAGTCTGGAGTGCTGCGTCCGGCTTGGTGACAAAGGGGATTACCTTGAACTCCGACAGCAATTCCTGTGGGGAAAGCCGAAAAGAAACGTATCCACGTTGTTCGTTGTAAAATTTGATATGCGGATTGTCGGACATCAGTTCTTTGCCCACAGGAGAATCTTCCCGTCCATCGCCGGCAGAGCTGATGCTGGTCCCCATGAATTCCGTGCCGGCAATCGGTGATTCCAGGTCGTCCGGATCAAAGTGAAGCTCATTCACCCAGTTTTTGTGGGAATCGCCGGTGAGCACGATCAGGTTTTTGACATTATTCTTTTGGACGTTGTCAAACAATCTGGATCTGGTGGCTGCATATCCATCCCATTTATCCATTCCGTAGGACATACTTCCGTTTACTTTTCTTCCGACTTGTGCCATACCCACCTGCTGCCCCAGAATATTCCAATGGGATTGGGAATTGGCAAGGGTTTCCGCCAGCCATTTTTCCTGATTGTCTCCCAACATAGTCCGGCTTGGGTCAAACCTCGCAGCACAATCCACCTCCGCATTTCCACTGCATGCAAAGTCAGTCCTGAACTGACGCGTGTCTAGCATGGAGAATTCTGCCAGCTTTCCGAAACTGAATTTCCTGTAAATATCCATCGAAATGCCTTTCGGGATTGAGGTTTTTCTCAGAGGCATATGCTCGTAGTAGGCTTGAAACGCCACAGCCCGTCTTCGGAGGAAGGCCTCGTTGTCATCATACGGAGGTCCGTCTCCGCCCCAGTTGTTTTTGACCTCATGATCGTCCGGGACGACTATCCAGGGAAATGCCGCATGCGCAGCCATCAGCGAAGGTTCGCTTTTATATTGCCCATATCTGATCCTGTAGTCTTCCAAGGTCGTGATTTCTTTATCCGGGAGATGCTTGCGTAGCGCGTCAGCACTGCTGCCTTTCTCATAGATGTAATCACCCAGGAAGAACAACACATCCAGATCTTCTTTCACCAAATGGTCATAGGCGGTATAGAATCCGGCGGCGTAGTTTTGGCAGGATGCAATAGCAAAATTCATTTCCGCCACATCCGCTCCGTAGTTTGGAGCCGTTTTGGTTTTACCGGTTTGGGAGACAAAATTCCCTGCTTTGAATCGGTAGTAGTAATGCTGAGCGGGTTCCAGACCATCGACTTCAACGTGGATAGAATGGGCAAAAGTAGGAGTGGCAGTCTCAGTTCCTTTTTGTACAATAGTTTGGAATCCCTGATCTAAGGCTATTTCCCAGCTTACAGGGATTGTTTCATCTGTCAGTCCACCGCCTTCCAAGGGTTTGGGTGCAAGCCTGGTCCATATCACGACGCTATCTGGCCATGGTTCCCCGGAGGCGACTCCCATCGTGAATGGATATTCTTGGAGACCTTCGGTTTGGTCAAAAAAGGAAAAGGGCCCTAACAAGCTTACCCCGGTAAGCGTCAGGGCTGATTTTTGGAGAAACGATCTTCTGTCCATTTTCTCGGAGCCAATCAGCGGTTGCTGCTCTTCATTCGGCAATTTGGAATCCATGCGTCTTTGGTGGGTTGGAGTGAAAAAATGAATCTCATCGGTGATGTCCAAAATTACCGAGTCTCCTCTTTTCTTTCGGAATGCTGTCGTTTACTAAATCATTAACTTGTGGTAGCTCAGAAAAAGACTAGTGTCTCGTCACTTACTTGAGCTGGTTTCAATCAGTCAGCCGACGCCCGTTCATCACATTTCTTGATTTTTTAATAGGGATGAAGCATTGGCAAGCCTGAATGAAAATTTTTAACAAAACTTTAATAGAGCTTGTGGAGATAATGATTGGATGGATAGTGGTTCATTTTGCAAATTTTTTTCTCCAATTTCTTCCAAGGCTTAATTTTCTTTTGCCGAGAAGATGAATTCTGTTTGTTCATTTTATCGTATCCACCCAATGATACCTGGATTCCGGTTTCTTTGATTTCGATACATCTTGATTTATCCAATTACAAATTGGTTAGGATATCGGGATGGGATACAAATCACACCCAGCGCCTAGACGAACTTCAGGTACTCTGTTGGCGAAAGAAGACTTTGGAAATTTTTCGGCTCGTTCAATCGAAGCTGGAGAATTCAATTTTCCAATGTTAAGTTTTCGGCCAATGCAAAAACTTAATATTAGCCTCCGGGCCCGACTTTGTACTTTTGGTTAACATTTTCTTAACAATGAAGTAATTTAAATCAGCACTTGAAATGAAAGAAATCGATAAAATCGACAGTGATAATCAGAAAAAAAAATCAGAAACTGAAGCCGCAACTTCTCCCGCTAAGGTGACTGTTGATCCTACAGATTCAGAATTGAAGAGTGCGATTCCCGGCACTCCGGGCAAAGATATCGTAGGGGTGAAATCAGAAAAGGATACTAAAAAAACGGGAAAAAAGAAGTCAAAGAAATTGAATGACAACAGCAAAAATAAAGAGCTAAAAGAAAAAGACAGAAAAAAGGAAAAGAAGAAGAAAGCCAAGAAAAAAGCTGAAAAAAAGAAAAAGGAGAAGGCAAAAAAAGAAAAAGCCCAAAAGAAGCTGAAGGAAAAGAAGGCAAAGAAGAAATCGGCTCTAAAAAAGAAAAAATCGAAGAAGAATTAATTCTCTAGAGGCTATCCCAAAAAGTGTGTAGATAAGGATGCACTTAAACCAAATTTCCGAAGAGTAATCCCTTAGATTGAAGCCACTACCTCTTCGCCCAGTCCAAAGGAAAGGGTCATGCCCGCGCCTCCCATGCCATTGACGACGGTGACGACTTCATCGACTTGATGCACAAATTCCGTAGCGCCATTGGTCATCTTGGGATAGATCCCATGCCAGGAGCTTCCGATTTCCCAATCTTTAAACTGGGCAAAGGTCTTCAATACCTTTAAGATCAGGTCGTTGATGTGTTTGGTGTCAAATGGCGTGAAGTTTAAGCCATACTCGTGACTGTCCCCAATGGTGAGTTCGCCTAGTCCATTCTGCGAAACCATCACGTGAATGCCGAGGTCCAAAAGTTCTTTGTGTTGTGCGGTATAGACTTCCTTGAGTTGTTGCAAAGAAGGCGCTACATGAAATCCCTTGTAATGGATAAAGCTCAGTCCAGCGCAAAGGGGTGGGCCGATACGCCAATCCTGAGGTTGCTGCACCAGCCGCATCATCTGGAGCTTGCACTTGGTGATCGGCGTAGCTTCAAACAATTCAGGATACAACGTCTCAAAATCAGCACCGCTGCAGACGAATACTTTGTCCGCCGACCAGGTTTTCTGCCCGCTGTAAACCGTATTCCCTTCGATGCGGGAGATCGCTTTGCCCCATTCAAAAGTGACTCCATCCAGGGACTCCAGATACTGGCCGGTTTTTGCGATTGCCTCCCGTGGGTCAACGATCATCTCTTCCTCCGTCCAAAGTGCTCCCTTCAGGCCTTGCTGAACAGTCGCGGGACTTTTCTGTAGCACTTCTTCAGGAGTGAGCTGATGCGCAGATTTCTGATGCTTCATCGCTGCCACATATTCCGCGACCACTTGAAGCTCCAGATCTGTGTAGGCTAGATGCAGGGCTCCCGTTTTCTCAGCCCAGAAACCTGCCTTTTGGGACATGTCAAGCCAGATCTCCCGGGAGTGAATTGCCCGGTTGTAGCTCGGACCCTGCTCTTGACCGATCGGCCAGATCATTCCAAAATTCCTGACCGAGGCACCCTGTGCTTGCGGATGCCGTTCGATGACGGTGACTTTCCAGCCTTTTGCATGAAGTGCTCTGGTCATCGATAAGCCTACGATACCTGCGCCGATTACGATAGCATGTTGTTGATTCATGGAGTGGTTTCTTTGGAGAAAAATGAGAGGATGTCTTTTTGATATCAGCCGATACGGAGATTTTTTATTTCTGGGACTACCAGATTTGTCAGACTTGGATCGCCTTCGATCTTGTAGCCAAGCGCTGCAGGTGATTGACCGACCCACTTGCTCTTTTTGCCCGTGACGGTTACTTTTTTGGCCTGTGGATCAATGGTCAGGAAAGCGAACAGGCTGTCTTCGTACGGGCAGGTCATCTCTATATAGGGGTGATCTTTAATCACTGAGGCATCATAACTTTGATGCTTGTAATCTTCGCCTACCCAATAGTAAGAGGCAGAATTGATGTGGAGATAGTTCACCTGACCGATGACCAAATGCTGGTCAATATGGGAATGGCCATTGACGCAAAGCAGGATTTTGGAAGCGTATTTACTCAGGATTTTCTGGATCTCCGCGGCATTGTCCACCGCAATAACACCTGCCAAAGGTTGATGGGAGAGGATCAAAGCGGGCTCTTGGGCATTCTGAAGCTCCTTTTCCAACCAGGCAATTTGCTCCGGCCCTAGATAAGAAGCATAGCCTCCCTGATGCGTAGGAGAACCTTTTTCATTGCCATCCAAAACGATCAGCCTGACTCCCTTTACCACTTTGCTGTAGTACGGAGCGGGCATACCCCACACTTCCAGACACTGTGCTTTGGTATGTCCGGAGTCTGTGTCATGGTTGCCGATGACGTGGTAGCTTTCTGGATGTGCAGTATTGAAAGCTTCAATCAGGGGCAAATTCGAAGTAGAAGGATAAGCGAAATCACCCAACTGGATGATGGCGTCGGGAGACTTCTTTTTTACCTGTGATAAAAACTGATCCAGGCGCTCCGGGCCGTCGTGCATGATGTCCTGATGGAGGTCGGTGATGATTCCGAAGCTCAATTTTTGGGCAAACGAACCAAATTCCAGCAGGGCAGGGGACAGCGCAAAACTGAGGCTGGCCATTGCTGAATTCTTGAGAAAAATCCGGCGTTCCATCCTGCTTGAGAGTTAAGATCGGGCTGGCATCAATGCAATGATTTCTCTCAGTTCCACCAGGGAGTCAATAATGAAGTCCGGATCGGCAGTATTCAGCTGGTCGGCAGTCTGCGCACCGGTAGTCACACCAAGTGTCAATCCGCAACCGGCGGACTTTCCTTCTTCGATATCGACGATGGAGTCTCCTACCTTTGCCACTTCCTTTGCATTGGAAATGCCGCACTTTTCCATAGCTGCATAGATCATGTCCGGAGCAGGTCTACTGTTCTTCACGTCGTCGGCAGTAACCAAGGCGTCGAAGGTTTCCCCTTCTTTCCAGCCCAGCTTTTCGAGAAGTGAAAGGGCCGTCTTTTGGTTGTATCCGGTATTCAAAGCGACTTTGATCCCATTTTCCCTCAGGTATCCAAACAGACTTTCTGTACCGGCATAGGTAGATACCTCCAGATGGGCGTAGGCCTCCTTTAGGATATTCAAAAAGTCCTCAAATGCTTTTTGCGCGTCGGCTTCCAGGTCTTCTGCGGAGGCGTAAGCGGACCTCATGATGTCGCGCACTGCCTGGAGTTTTTCTTTTCCGCCT
The DNA here is from genome assembly GCF_000429445.1 of Algoriphagus terrigena DSM 22685. Lineage (GTDB taxonomy): Bacteria > Bacteroidota > Bacteroidia > Cytophagales > Cyclobacteriaceae > Algoriphagus > Algoriphagus terrigena. Next base: position 17,390 of record NZ_AUBW01000032.1, on the reverse strand, counting down.
CCATTCAGCAGGACGTTGTCCAGGGAAAAATCGTGCCCAAGGAGGTTGATCGCCTGTTGGAGGGATTTATAGACTACATTGTTTTCATTGACGGTCGTGCCCGCCATGTCTAAGACAACCAGACGGATGTAGTGTTTTTCGCTCATTTTTATTCGAAAGTATAAATGAATGTTTTGATTAGTTTGGAGTGATTCCCACCCGGTAATTGCCGGATTCGTTGGCGACTTTAAATGCCTCGTCAAGCTTGGACAGGGGCAGATCGGTCTCAACCAGGCTCGCAAAAGGATAAGTCATGTGAGTCGCTTTCAGAAATTTGATCGCATAGGAAAGATCCTCCGGGATGTAGTTGTGCAGCCCCTTGATGGTCAGGATTCTCCTTACCACAGTTTCTGCATTCAGGGAGATATTTCGCTCAGAATACACCGCGCCCACCCAGACAGAGATTCCGCCGATATTTAAGATCGCAAGACCTTTCTCCATCGCTGCAGCCGATCCGGAGGTGTCTATCACCACATCTATGCCGCCTAGTGGCTGGATGATTTGCAGGATTTCTTCGGACGAAAGCTTGGCATCAATTGCTGTATTCGCGCCAAACCTCTTGGAGTTTTCCGCGCGTCTACCATCCAGGTCCATTGCAAAAACATGTTTGGCTTCGGCATATTGAGCCATGGCGCAGGCTGAGATTCCCAGCATTCCCGCTCCGATCACCAGCACATTTTTGCCGGACAAGTCACCCGCCAGCCGGATCGCTCCTGCAACGGTGGCATGGGTACAGTTAAGCGGAGCAGCTTCTCTCGCAGTGATTCCCTCAGGAATCTTGAAGATATCCGTGCCTTTTCTCAGATGGCAGTGTGTTGCAAATCCGCCGCTGAGTACATCGTTTTGCTCTATTCGCTCGTGCCCGTATTTGAAAAGCGGTGTGGATTTTTGGGGGATGCCTTTGCAGGCCATTTCTCCTGCGTGGTTATGGGCATAGACCGACCAAGTCACCAAGTCACCGATTCTTAAATGCTCTCCATAGAAATCCTCCACTCCGTTTTCGGGAAGGCTGGCAATCCTTCCGATCACTTCATGCCCGAGCACACTCGGAGTAGGTGCACCGCGCCTCCCATAGAAGGTGTGCAGGTCACTGGTACATATAGTGGTGTAGGTGATCTCTACAAGTGCTTCACCTGAGCTCAGGAGCGGCAGATCCACAGGCAGTGGGTGGAATGGCTTTTCAGCTTCACTAAAGACCATTGCCAAGGCTTCATTCTTCATATTCAGAAATTCTGTCTTCAGACTTTTTTCAAGTCAATTATCGGTAGATATATTGACTGCAAATAAACCCAAAAAATTTCCTATTTTGAAAATTATTTTCTTGTAAGAAAAGTTAACAATCACTTAATATGCAGGATTCAAATTTAAAACCCTGTGCCTCTACCTTTGAATCGATAATTGGATAGACGCATCAAATGATTGTATTTAAGCTAATTACTCGATTTGTAGGGCTGTTTATTCAATTGGGAAAAATGGGCGCGGGGTGTGATTTGATTTGAACTCGAAGTACAGGCGAGAGGAAAATGATTTGAAAAATTTCATAATATGAAAATAATGAGTGGTGTATCCCGAAAGTACCTTCCAGAGAAGTCTACGGTTTTTTTGATGGTAGGGGCTTTTCTGTGCTATACCGGGATGTATGCAGTTCGGAAGTCATTTCTTGCCGGACAATACGAAGGGCTGGATTTTCACGGGATGGATTTCAAGACCGTTTTGGTGATTAGCCAGGTCTTGGGATATATGCTTTCCAAATTTGTAGGCATCAAGCTAGTCTCCGAAATGACCTCTACCAAACGGGCGACGTCCTTGGTGGCCTTGGTCGGATTCAGTCTGTTGATGCTGTTGGCTTTTGCGTTATTGCCGGTGAGTTTTAAGCCGTATGCCTTATTTCTGAATGGCATGCCGCTTGGGATGGTGTTTGGATTGGTGTTTTCCTATCTGGAAGGGAGAAAAAATACGGAGCTCCTGGCTGCGGCTTTAAGCGCGACGTTTATCTTCTCTACCGGATTTGTGAAGACCGTAGGCGTCTGGCTGATGCAGGGATTTGGGGTGGGCGAGTTTATCATGCCATTTCTTACAGGGTTGGTATTTTTTCCGCTATTTCTAATTTCCGTTAAGATGCTCAGCAGTTCTCAGCAGCGTTCTGCAGAAGATCTGAGTCTTCGCTCTGAGCGGCTTCCGATGAATGCCGCGCAACGTATGGATTTCCTGAGAAAACACGGCCTGGTATTCGGCGGTCTGGTGATCGTGTATATCCTGCTCACGGTGGTGCGTGATTTCCGCGACAATTTCATGGTGGAATTCTGGGCCGAACTCGGTATGCAGGGCCAGCCCGAGTTGATCACACTGACAGAGATTCCCGTTGCAGTGCTGGTTTTGCTGATTGCGGCCTTCGGGGTTTTGATCCGGGATAATCGCAAAGCGTTTGCTTATGGGATGTACCTGAGTATCGGATGCTGCATGGGGATTGTGGTACTGACCTGGCTGTTTGAGAAGGGAGCCGTGTCTCCGATCTGGTGGATGATCATCAACGGCGTGGGGCTTTATCTGCCTTATATACTATTCCATTGCTTGATCTTTGAGCGTTTTGTTGCGCTCTTGAGATTTAGCGGAAATGTAGGCTTTTTGTTTTACGTGGCGGACGCGCTCGGTTATACGGGGAGTGTCGGAGTGATGCTGTTCAAAGAATTCAGCAACACTCAGGTGACCTGGGTTAACTTTTTGGGAGATCTAAACCAGCTGGCCGGAGTCATTATGACTGTTGTATGTGTCATCACGCTGTTTTTGCTTGAAGCAAAGTCAAAAAAGCAGCCTGAGTTGGCCGTAAATGTCTAGGCCATGGTGATAAAATAGATCACCAAAAGTATTGCGTCGTCATTGGATTCGTTTTTTGGGACATGGGGAATGTTGCCGTCAAAAAACAGTGAGTCGCCTTCCTCAAGTTCAAACGTCTCGGATCCAAGCTTGTACTGGATCTTTCCCTTTACTATGTAGATGTACTCAAATCCAGCCGTGGAAACAGCCGCTCTCTCAGCCTGGCTTTTCAGCGTGAGCAAGGAGATCTCCATGGAGGATTTCTCTATCGGATAATTCAAGATCATCTCGTACTCAAAACCGGTCGACTCCTCTTCCTTGTGAAGCGGTGTGTACTCATTTTTTTTCCGAAGGATATACCCCTTAAAGTGATTTTCTGACTTCAGGTCACTGAAAAATTCCGAGATGTCCAGATTCAGGGTTTGGATAAGCTGGATCAACGAAGGTAAGGTCGGGATCACCCGCCCGTTTTCGATCTTGGAGATCATCGCCATGCTCATGCCTGATTTTTCTGCCAGGTCCCCCAGCTTCCATCCGTTTTCTTTCCGGATTGCCTTGAGTTTGTTGCCAATCTGTAGGGTCAAATAATCTGAATTGCTCATGATTTTCTATTTGATGACAAAGTAATGAAAGTTTCCTAATAAGAAAATACTTCCATTTTGCCTGAATTTGCGTTAAATTTCTCTTAATGAAAATATATTTCTGTTAATGAAAAATTAATACTACTTTTTCGCTTGAATATGAGTCATATGTATAGATTTGAGGAATCTAATCATCTAGCTAGTTTTATATTTATTTCCTAATAGGAAAATTATAACGGAAGAACAATTCACAATAAACACAAATTATTTACGCTTATGAAAAACAGGTTTACACGAAACAGCCCTGTATGGAGCCTCGCGTTGGCGATTCCCATACTGGCATTCAGCCTGCAGCAAGGTGCCAAGGCTCACTCCGGTTTGGGTGTCGAATATGCGACTGATAAGAGCGCTTTTTCGCAGAGAATGGTTAGCAAAACCATTTCCGGTATTGTAAAGGATTCTGAAACAGGCAGCGGGATGCCCGGAGTCACTGTCGTACTGAAGGGAACTACGACCGGTACAGTCACCGACGTGGATGGGGGGTATTCGCTGACAGTGCCAGATGATGCAAGCGTTTTGGTCTTCTCCTTCGTTGGCTACGAGGCCCAGGAATACACGATTGGAGATCAGAGCCGTGTCGATATCATCTTAAGTCCACAGGCGATTACCCTAAATGATGTGGTTGTGGTGGGGTATGGCACGATGAAGAAGGTGAATTTGAGCGGAGCTGTGGATATGGTGGAGGGCGAGACGCTGGAAAACAGACAGGTAACGTCCGTAGGAGAGGGTCTGCAGGGCCTTATCCCCAACCTCAATATCACCCGTGCCAGCGGCAAGGCAGGCGACAGCCCTGCGTTTAACATTCGTGGATTCACCTCGCTCAATGGCGGCTCTCCTCTGATCTTGGTGGATAACATTCCAGTCACCTCAGCAGAATTGAGCGCAATAAATCCAAATGATATTGCCGCCGTTTCCGTGCTGAAAGATGCCTCGGCCTCGGCCATTTATGGTGCCAGGGCGGCTTTTGGAGTGGTTTTGATTACGACCAAGGTGGCTCAGTCGGAGAAGATGACGGTGAATGCAAACGTCATCTATGGTGTGAAGACGCTGGGGCAAATACCCGAAATCGTCACCGACCCTTATCAGGTCATGAAGTACAAGCATGAAGCGGCCACACCGCTCTACAATCTGTATCCTGAGGAAGCCAGAGCCTATGCACAAGAGCGGTCTGCTAATCCTTCGCTTCCGGATGTAATCGTGGATCCGAATAATCCTGAGCGATACCTCTACGTGGGGCAGACAGATTGGCTCGATGAAGTCTACAACCAGACGAGCCCGAGCTACTCAGCCAATTTCAACATTTCAAAAAAGGATGAGACGATCAACTACCTGTTTTCGACCGGATATTACCGTCAGGACGGGATGCTCAAGTACGGCAATGATGTCTACGAGCGCCTTAATCTTCGCTCCAAAGTAGATTTTACGATCACGGACTGGTTGAAAATCGGTAACAATACCGCCTACTCCAAGATCGATTACGATCAGCCTTACTATAATTCCTCACTGTTTTTTCATAATGCAAACAGGACTAATTCCCTCGATGTACCCAGAAACCCCGACGGCAGCTGGACCAGTGCCGGCGCGGCCCTGCTGGGCAGGTTGCAGGAGGGAGGAAGGTCGGTTTCTGAAGGGAATGACATGCTGTCCAAATTTGATGTGGACATCACGGTAATTAAAGATGTCTTCAGTATCAAGGGTGATGCTACATTCCGAAGAGTGGGCCAATATGCACATTCCTTTGATGTGCCCATCGCCTATAAGAACGGGCCCGATCAGGCAGATTTGTTCACAGGTACAAACCCCGCCTTTGCACAAAACTACTCTGAATCAGTAAACCATACGATCCTGAATGCCTATGCGGATTTCAAAAAGGAATTTGGAGGGAAACATTTCGTGCAGGCATTGGTGGGGTACAACCAGGAAGAGAGAGAGCTGGGCTCCTTCAGCGTTTCCCGTGCGGGACTGATCACGACCAACTTGCCTTCTGTGGCTCTTGCAACAGGGACCTGGAACGGAGGGGAAGGCTATACCGACTGGGCAGTGCGTGGTGCTTTTTATCGCGTGAATTACACCTTTAACAATAAGTACATCTTGGAGCTGAACGGCCGATACGACGGTACGTCCCGATTCCCCAAGGAGGATCGGTTCGGCTTCTTCCCTTCTGCGTCAGTCGCTTGGGTAGTTTCTGACGAGGGTTTTATGGAAGGGGTTTCCAGAAGTATCAAGCTTGATTTCTTCAAACTGAGAGCGTCCTACGGCTCGCTGGGTAACCAGGCCGTAGACGACTATGGATACATTCCCTCACTAGGTGCTGGCCAGATCGGCCAAATACTGGGTGGAGAACGTCCGCTCACCGTATCGCCTCCGGGACTGGTGGCCGGTTCACTGACTTGGGAAACCGTGGAAAGCTTGAACTTCGGTACGGATCTCGCCTTTTTCGGCGGAAAGCTGGGGGTCAACTTTGATGCTTATTCCCGCAAGACCAAGGATATGCTGGTGAAAGGCAAGACACTTCCCGCAGTATTGGGAGCCTCTGAGCCAAAGATTAACGCGGGTGACTTGGTTACGAAAGGCTGGGAAGGTCGGATCTCTTGGAATCATCATGGCTCGCTGGGCGGTTCGCCGATCATGGTTGGCGTAGGCTTTAACCTCAGTGATTATCAGACCGAAATCACATCCTATGATAATCCTACCGGAAACCTGAACGACTACTACAATGGAATGAAGCTGGGCCAGATCTGGGGCTTGACCACAGACGGGTTTTTCCAGTCAGAGGATGAGTTGGAGACGCTGGATCAGCGTGCCGTTGGCTCGGATGACCAGGGATACATCTTCAATGTGGGAGATTTGAAGTTCAAAGACCTGAACGATGATGGCAAGATTGATCGGGGAGACTGGACCTTGGAAAACCACGGAGACTTCCGTGTGATCGGAAATACCACACCGAGATACCAGTTTGGATTGGACCTCAACAGTGCCTGGAAAGGATTCGATATCCGGGTGTTCTTTCAGGGTGTCGGCAAAAAAGACTGGTATCCCGAAAACAGCAACCATTACTTCTGGGGCGTGTATGCCCAGCCTTGGACCAATGTACAGGTTCATAACCTGGATTCCTGGACTCCCGAAAATCCAAATGCCTATTTCCCGAGAGTCAAAGCCTACATCGCAGAGGACAGATCTGAATTGGGTCTTCCCCAGACCCGCTATCTGCAGAATGCGGCCTATGTCAGGCTGAAAAACTTCACCCTGGGATACAGCCTTTCTCCGAAGATGCTCGAAAAATCAAGAATCCAGAAAGTCAGATTCTACTTTACCGGCGAAAATCTCTGGGAGATCTCCAATCTGAAAGCGAAGCTGGATCCTGAAGTGATCGGCTCGGGCGGCAGCAGCAATACGACTGCTTATCCGTTCCAGAGAACCATGTCTTTGGGTATGAATTTCACTTTCTAAATTAATCTGAAAAGAATATGAAAACATCAATTTATAAGTTACTAGCGTGGAGTTTCATCCTTGGAATCTCCACTTCCTGCAACGACGAGTTTCTTCAGCGGGACCCGCATGTCAGTATCACCTCTGACCAGTTTTTCAGAAATGTGAAAGATCTGGAAACCTATACCAATGGATTCTACGCACAGATGCAGTATAGCTATGAGGACCTGGGTTCGGACAACATCTCCCTCAATACCGGAGCAAACGAAGTGGATCAGGTGCTCGTAGGTGGCGTCAGTGCGGGAAATGTCGGGGGTTGGAACGACTGGTCCAATCTTCGCAGAATCAACTACATGCTGGCTCGGCTGGATAATGTGGAGGGTTCCGAGGTGGATATCAATCACTATGTGGGGATTGCAAGGCTGTTCAGAGCTTGGTTTTACATCGACAAAGTGCAGCGGTACAGCGACGTGCCCTGGTATGACGTGGACTTGAGAGACACCGACGAGGAGCTGCTGTATAAGGAAAAAGACCCACGGGAAATGGTCGTGGACAACATCATGGCGGATTTGGAGTTTGCTGCCGCTAATATAAAAACCGGCACTGACCGGACCCGTGCTACCAAGTATGCAGCTGTTGCGCTTTTGTCCCGGTTTGCCTTGTATGAAGGGACTTTTAGAAAATATCACCCGGAATTGGGGCTGAGCGGCAGTGAAAATGCCTTTTTGGAGCGGGCTGCCAGTGCCGCAGAGCAGATTGTCGAAAGCGGTGTTTTCAGTGTGTATTCCACCGGAAGTGCTGCCGATTATTCCAACCTTTTCAAAAGCGCCAATCTAAACGGCAATCCGGAGATGATCTGGTGGGCAGACAACGACGAAAAATTGGGCGTGGGAAACAACTCGCACGTGGTATTCAACTGGCAGTGGTCACTCAGCAAAGACTTGGCAGATACTTATTTGATGGCTGACGGTACTCCCTTTACTTCGCAGGCAGGGTTTGACAAGAAGCCGTTTGTAGAGATGTTCAAAGGTAGGGATCCGCGGATGGCAGCAACCATCGTCCACCCGGGATTCAAAACCACCGCAGCAGGCGATCCGGTGAGAACGAGCCCGAATTTCGGAGGCTATCTTCAGGTGAAATTCTATCCCAATGAATCGGAGCGAAAAGGCTGGAATCTCAACTTCACGGACCTTCCGGTCATGAGGTATTCCGAAGTGTTGCTCAATCTGGCCGAAGCAAAGGCTGAATTGGGAACCTTGACTCAGGGAGATCTGGATCGAACCGTGAATGTAATCCGCGCGCGGGTCGGTATGCCCGCACTTCCGCTCGGAGCAAGTGCCGATCCTTACCTAGCCAATCAATACCCGGCCATTGCCGGAAATGGCACCCTGCTCGAATTGCGGAGAGAGCGGAGAGTGGAGCTGGCCTGCGAGGGCTTTCGATACACGGATATGATGCGATGGGCAGCAGGTGATAAGTTCAACACAGGCCAAGAGGGAATGTACTTCCCAAGCCTGGGTGCTTTTGACGTGACCGGAGACGGGGTAGAGGATATCGCCTTGTTGCAAAAGCCGGGTGACGAGGGCGTTTTGGCAGGCCTTCCGGATGCAGTGAGAAGCTCACTTTCCAAGTACTTTCTCCAGGACGAAAACGGAACTCCGCAAAGCTTCTACCTATCGGAAGGCACCAAAGGGTTTGTGCGGTTTACCAAGAACAAAAACAATCCTCCGATGTTTGAGGGGCCCAAATATTACTACCGGCCCATACCCCAACAGCAACTGGTGTTGAATCCGAATCTCGAGCAAACCAAGTACTGGTAAGCCCAGGCCTTGACGAATTTGATTAAATAGATAGAATGGTTTACTAATGGGAAAGCAAGCTCCGGGGTAAATGGAGCTTGTTTTTTGCCTTATTCTACCTACGGTCAAGATTTGTATATCCGTGTCTTAAGTCAATGATGCTAATGAAATTTGAAATGAATAGTAAGTTTTCCTTGGTCTTACTTTTTTTGATAAGTATGAGCCAGTCAGTCTTTGCGCAGCTCAAGGGAACCATCTACTGGGATGAAAATGGAAATGGTCGAAAAGACCCTTCCGAAAGAGGTGTTCCTGAGGCGGTCGTTTCTGATGGACTTCACGTCGTTCGCACGAATTCGGAGGGATTGTTCGAATTGGAGGGTTGGGAAAAGCAGCGCTTCGTCACCGTCTATCCCAGTGCGAATTTTGATGCTCCGACCCGATACATTCCAATTACTCCCAATTCACAAAACTATGATTTTGGAGTGATGGCAAAAGCCAAAAAAGAAGAGGTGACTTTTCTGCATATCTCAGATACAGAAACTTATGAGTATGGAGACTGGGTGGATGATCTGAAGAAATACATCAAGGTTCACAAGCCGGATTTTGTGGTGCACACGGGTGATATCTGCTATGAATCCGGGATGAAATGGCACAGTGAACACCTCACCGAGACCCAGCTTGGTGTTCCGATTTATTACAATCTGGGAAACCATGACTTGATCAAAGGGGAATATGGCGAGCAGTATTTTGAACAAAAGTTTGGGCCGGCCTGGTATGCACTGGAAGCGGGAAACACCTTGTATGTGATTACTCCGATGATGAGCGGTGATTATCCTCCGAGTTTCACCCGCGAAGACATAGGGACTTGGATGCAAAATCTGGTCGATGCCTATGATAAAGACATACCCAAAATATTTTTTAACCACGATCTACTGAGCAACGGAGAGAATTTTGATTTCAAAGTAAATGAGGAGAAGTCAATTCACCTCAATGACTATAATCTCAAGTCATGGGTTTACGGACATTGGCACAATAATATGGTGAAAACGCACGGTGAAAGCGGAGTCATCACTTACAGTACTGCCACGCTGGCTAAAGGCGGAATTGATCATTCTCCTTCCAGTTTTCGGGAGATTCAAGTTGATGCCAATGGCGATACGGAGAGTCAACTGATTTGGACTTACTTGAACCGAGATATTCAGATCGTCAATCCGCAAGAAGAGAAGATGGTGGTGTCCCGTGATGGACTTTTGCAATTCTCTGTGAATGTCTATGACAGTGGCTCGGAGGTGGATAGTGTGCTGTATCGGTTGCTGGATAGAAAAGGGCTCAATTGGAAAACTGCTTTGGATGGGGACTGGTCTAAAATGGAAAAGATGACTGATTGGAACTGGCGGGCGGAAACAGCTCCTGTAGATTCGGATACCATGACCTTTGTGGTCGATGCTTATCTCAAAAGCGGAGAAATTATCCACAGAAAAACCATGTTTAGACTCGTTCCGGCTGATAGTTCGGATGCAAATGCAAAGCTTGCCTGGTTCAATCTTGCCGGGAATTCAGCCCATGATGCTATTGCTTCCTCAGATCAGAAACCTCCCTATCAACTGGAATGGTCAGCCAATATCGGGTCTAACATTTTTATGGGTTCTCCGGTGTTGCATGAGCGATATGTTTTGGCTGCCGGTTTCGACGACAGCAATGAGGATAAGAATTTTATTGCTTGCTGGGATGCTTTCAGCGGCGAGATGCAATGGAAGTTCAGAACCAAAAACGGCGTGAAAAACCAAGCGGTGATTGCTCAGGATTTGGTCATTGCCACAGATATGCTGGGAATTACATACGCGCTTGATGTTGCGTCGGGGGAGCTGAAGTGGGAGAGGGATTTGCAATATGGACGCATGCCCGGCTTTGTCACGGGGCTGGTGACGGATGGAGAGATCGTCTATACCGGTTTTGCGGAGACACTTTCGGCTATCCATGCTGCCAGTGGCGATGTAATCTGGACCTCGGGCAAAAGAGGTGGGGGTGAGGGGACAACACCTACGATGACGATTGCGGATTCTGTGCTGATCACAGGCAGACACTGGGGGGCGCTGGAAGCGTTTGACAGGTTTACCGGAAAATTCCTTTGGTCAAGATCGGATCAAGGATTGCGATTCAGAGACGGGGTGCTCGCCTATAAAGATGGATATCTCTGGGTGGCAGAACAAAGCCAATTCCATCAGATCGATTTACAAACCGGGGAGACGATAGCTGGCTTTGCTACAGGTATGCAAAACACGGGGACCTCAGCCCCAATCGTATTGGATGATCGGATCATTTTGGCCGGCTCTAATCCAGGGATAGCTTCATTTGAAAGAACAAGCGGAAAGAAGCAGTGGCAATTTGAAGTGGACCCGGCTTTGTTTTACACGCCTTCTTATTACGCGGACCAGCAGCAAAGTCTGGAATCCACTCCGATACTGGTGGGGGACCAACTGATTTTTGGAGCGATGGATGGAAAAATCTACGCGGTTGATGCCAAAGAAGGCACCTTGCTGTGGAAAACTTCTCTAGGCGCACCGATTATGACATCTGCAGCTATCTCGACCAATGGATTTTACATCTGCGACTTCGCCGGAAATATCTACTATTATCGGAGCCAAAGGAAATCCCAATTATAACCTAACCTCTTGTTATGAAACGCCTTCTCATCGTTAGTCTTTTGCTTTTTTTCGCCTTTCAAAGTAGTGTTATGTCCCAAGTCAAAAAGGCCAAGCATGTGATCTTGATAGGCTTTGACGGCTTGGGGGCTTATGCCATCCCAAAGGCGAATATGCCGAATCTAAAGAAACTGATGGAGGGCGGCTCACATTCGCTGGAGGCGAGGACTGTGTTGCCCTCCTCCAGCGCGGTAAACTGGGCGTCAATGCTCATGGGTGCCGGGCCAACTGCCCATGGATTTACCGAATGGGGAAGTAAGACGCCTGAAATCCAGCCGTATGAGGTGACAAAGTATGGACTATTCCCGTCCATCTTCAGTGTAATCAGGGATCAAAACCCAGACGCCAAGACAGCGGTAGTCTATAGCTGGGAGGGAATCGGACCATTGGTAGAGAAGGATGCAATTGATGTCGTTTACCATGGCGAGACGGAGGAGCTGTGTATGGCCAAGGCAATAGAAATCATTCAGGAGAAAGAAACCAAATTTATGTTTTTGCACCTCAGCGAACCTGATGGGGTAGGGCATAACATCGGTCATGACACACCCGAGTACTATCAGGAACTGGAAAGAGTTGACGCCAAGATCGGTCAGCTACTCGATGCTGTGGCAGCGGCTGGCCTGACAGATGACACGATCATCATGTTGTCAGCCGACCATGGGGGAGTGGGGAAGGGACACGGAGGAAAATCTCTGGAGGAAATTTATATCCCTTGGATCATCTCCGGTCCCGGAGTGAAAGTAAATCACGAAGTCAAAGACCTGATCATGACTTACGACACCGGAGCTACGATTGCCTGGATTTTGGGATTGGATATGCCAAAAAGCTGGAGAGGAAAGCCAGTCCTGGACAGTTTTAAATGATCCGATGAGTGTTTGAACGATGTCGTGTGGCATCCAGAACAAAGGACTGACCAGACGGTTGATGGAAGTTGGAAAGGCCGTGGATCTTCCGGTCTTGGACCACATTATCGTGGGCCGGGAGGGATACTATTCCTTCACCGATGAAGGGGAGCTTTAGGCTCCTTTTTTTTTAGATAGCATTTGCAGCGTTGTCAAGTGCTGTTTTTTAATCTTTTATGGTAGAAAAGTGGTGCGTTAACGCATACTCTGTTTACTCAAATCTCCCAGTATCTTCAGCGATTCAGCGATGCGTTCACTCCATGGCATCCCGTAGCTCAACCGGATGCAGTTCCGGTATTGGTTCTGAAGGGTAAACATTCGGCCCGGGGCAATGGAGATCTTGTGTTTCAATGCTTCTTGAAACAGAAGGGCTGTATCCACCCTGGGATCCAGCTGAATCCAAATAAGAAAACCTCCCGTGGGTCTGCTCACCTTGGTGCCCTCCGGAAAATAGTTGCCGATTGCCTTTAGATATTGGATGGAATTGGAATACAGGATGCTCCTGAGCTTTCTCAGGTGGTTTTCATACCTCCCTGTCTCCAGAAAATTGCCCACGGCTTCCTGTAAAATCCCCGTGGACGAAACAGACTGGTATAATTTGGTGCTGATGATCTTGTCCTTAAACCTGCCCGGCGCTATCCAGCCCACCCGATAGCCGGGAACCAGCGTCTTGGATACCGATCCACACCACAGCACGTTTCCACTCCGGTCAAAACTTTTGCATGACTTGGGCCGGTGGTTTCCGAAATACACATCGCCATAAAGATCATCCTCAATCAGTGGTATTTGGTGATGCTCCAGAAGATCCACCACGGCCTGTTTATGCTCATCGGGCATACAGCTTCCCGTCGGGTTGTTGAAATTACTGACCAACAGACAGGCTGCAACCTTGGTCTGGTTGATTGCCTGTTTCAGCGCTTCTATCTCTATCCCTGTCTCCGGGTGGGTCGGGAGTTCCAATACCTGTAATCCCAAACTCTTGGCCAGTTGCAATACCCCAAAGAATACCGGGCTTTCGGTGACCAGAATGTCCCCTTTTTTGGTAATGGACATCAGGCTAAAGGACAGCGCACCCATGCAGCCGGGAGTTGTCACCAAGTCGTCTTCTGCAAGGTTGCCGTCCCAGCTTATGCTGCCTTTGGCGATCTGGTTTCTCAATTTTTGGTTTCCCTGAATGCTGTCGTACATGATCCCGTTGCCGGGCAGTTCCCGCATCGCCCGTGTGAGGGACTTGTTTATCCTGGCGGCGGGCAAAAGGGAAATTGCCGGCACCCCCAAAGAAAAATTAACATGGCTGTCTGTGCCCAGTACCGAGAACACCCGGGAAATCAGACTTTCTGTTTCGTCCGCATCTTCATCCCTCACCGGACGGCTGGTTTCCGGCAATCCTGGGAATTTCTGATGGGAGTAGCTCACAAAGTAACCCCGCTGCGGCTTGGAAGCGATCAGTCCCTTTGACTCCAGATGATAGTAGGCACTCAGGGCGGTATTCATACTCACGCCCTTTTCCCTGCAGATCTCGCGCACCGAAGGAAGTTTGTCCCCGATTTTATATACCTGCTTCTTGATCTGATGCTCAATGCTGCGGGCTATACTCTGATAAATGAACTCCTGGGACATAGTCGTTGTGTTTTTTGGTTTTTTCCAACTGTACTCATCAAAAATAATAAAATTGTATCTGTATTCACTTCAGGTCTTTTTCCAGATTTGCTATATGACATCTGTCCCGGTGAAATAATTTGTATGAAGAAAGAAGACAGTATTTTGATTTCTGAATTCTCCGAGGAGCATTCCCATTATTTCGGGTCACTCAACAGGGAGTGGATCCAAAAGTTCTACACCCTGGAACCGGCCGATCTGGAGCTCTTGGATCATCCCCGGCAAACGGTCATCGACACCGGTGGTGCAATCCTCTTCGCGAGCTACCGGGGGACAATCATAGGAACGGTCGGTCTGCGGCTGCGGGATAGCGGCCAGATGGAAATGATCAAGCTCGCCGTAAAGGAGGAGCACAGGGGATTGGGGGCAGGCAAGCTTCTTTGCCTTGCAGCAATGCAAAAGGCGGAGAGTATGGGCGCGGACAAAATGGTGCTCTATTCCAATACCTTACAGGAAAAGGCTATTGCGCTGTACAGGAGGCTGGGGTTCGTCGAGCGGCCTGTAGAAAAGGGAGTCTATGCCCGCGCAAACATCAAGATGGAGTTCTCTTTTCGAAAAGACCTACAGCGGATTAACTGGTTTGATCGAAAGTTTGAATTCAATACTGGTGTTTCAGCATTTGAATCATTGGCTGAACGGCTGGCTGGTTCGCCCGGTCTTTTCATGGAAAGAATAGGTCGAGCCTCTGAAGAGGGCTGTCAGCGCAAACCCGAGGGCAAATGGTCGGTCAAGGAGCATCTGGGCCATCTCTCGGTGCTGGAGCCTGTATGGAGACTGAGGTTTCAGGATATCCGGGAAGAAAAGCCGGTGATGGGACCCGCCGATTTAAGCAACAGGGCCACCCATGAGGGCGATTTTAACAAGCAAAGTCTGGAAATACTTTGCGGATTGTTTCAGGAGGAAAGAAACAGGACCCTGTATTTACTTTCCGGTTTCCCGAAGGAGGATTTACAGAAGACCAGCAGGCATCCGCGTTTACAGCAACGGATGAACTGCTGTGATCTGATGCTGTTTGTAGCCGAGCATGATTTACACCATTTAAATCCTATACATAACCTATTGAATGATGATTGACTTAAACCCTATCCCCGTAACCCAAGCGGACGTTTCGGCATTAAAACCGGGAATTCATGACCCGATTGTTTTTGGTAAAAATCCTACCTCCCACATGTTGCAAGCTGTTTTTTCGGACGGCTCGTGGAATTCCGCAGCGATTGTTCCCTTCGGGGACATTACGCTCAGTCCTTTGGCGCTTTGCCTGCACTATGGCCAGACAGTGTTTGAAGGCTTCAAGGCTTACCGGCACGCCGCTGGCGGGATCAGTATCTTCCGGATGGAAAGACATTTTCAGCGCATCAATCAATCCCTTTACCGGATGGCAATGCCCGAGCTGTCTGAGGAGTTGTTTTTGAAGGGAATCAGACAACTCGTAGCACTGGAGAAAGACTGGGTGCCATCGGACCCGGATGCTTCCCTGTACATCCGTCCCTTTGTGTTTGCCTCCGAACCAAGGCTGGGGGTGAAAGGAGCCAGTGAATACCGTTTTATGGTTGTCTGCATGCCGATGGGCAAATACTATGATCAAAATGTCAGCGTGAAGGTCGAAACCGGATTCGTTCGTGCAGTGGACGGCGGCACGGGAGCGGCCAAGTGCGGAGGCAACTACGCAGCTGCAATCCTGCCGACTCAGCTTGCCAACCGGGAGGGGTATGACCAGTTGATCTGGACCGATGCCATCCATCACGAATACATGGAAGAGTCCGGTACCATGAACCTGATGTTTGTAATTGATGGGAAACTCATCACACCGGCCTTGTCAGGCAACATCTTGGATGGGGTGACGCGGGATTCGATCCTGACCCTCGCTCAGGACCTGGGCATTCCTGTAGAAGAGCGGAAGATCAGCTACCGGGAGTTGATTGCTGCTTTTGAAGCGGGGAAAGAGATAGAGGCATTTGGGGTAGGGACAGCAGCCGTGATCTCACCCATAGACCGGATAGGGATCAATGGAAAGGATTATTTCCCATCCGTCCAGGATGACTGCCTCTTTTACAGCCTGAAAAATGAACTGCAGGATATCAGAACGGGAAAGGTCCGGGATAGGCATGGATGGAATACCTTGGTATAACTTAACTTGGTGAGATGAAAACTGTATTGATCACAGGAGCGAGTAGGGGTATAGGCGCTGCCACGGCTCTGCTGGCTGCCAAATCGGGATATGCAGTGGTGATTCACTGCCTGAAAAGCCGTAAAGAGGCCGATTCAATTGCGGATCAGGTTGCAGCTTTGGGCTCAAATGCCTTTGTGGTTCAGGCTGATATTTCCAAGCCCAAAGAAATCGAACGGATGTTCACCTTGGTAGATAGAGAAGTAGGAAGTATCTACGGTCTGGTCAACAACGCGGGAATCCTGGAGAAACAGATGCGTTTTGAATCGATGGACAGTGCCCGCCTTTCCAGAATCATGCAAACCAATGTCTTAGGCACCATGCTGTGTGCCAAAGAAGCGATCCTCCGTATGTCAACAAAGTACGGAGGCCAGGGAGGATCGATCGTCAACGTATCATCCATCGCATCCAAAACCGGCTCCCCCTTCGAGTACGTGGACTATGCCGCCTCGAAAGGTGCCATTGATACCTTTACGCTGGGTATTGCCAAAGAAGTAGCAGGAGAAGGGGTCCGGGTCAATGCAGTAAGGCCGGGTTTGATTCATACAGATATCCATGCATCCGGTGGAGAGGCAGGCAGGATAGACAGATTGAAGGAAAAGATTCCGCTTCAAAGAGGAGGACAGGCAGAGGAGGTCGCCGAGGCCATTCTTTGGCTATTATCCGAAAAGTCGTCCTTTACCACAGGAAGTTTTATCGATGTTTCGGGAGGGTTGTAACCGGGGTATGATGTTTTGGGTCAGCAGAAACGTGGTCTTTGTCCCAACAGTGAAAGCCAACGCTTGGTCTATTGATTTCAATCACAATCATCCGTGGGGAAATCTGCCGCATTCGAACCCCGACAAACGGCTGACCAGACGGTTGGTGGGGATTGGAGTGGGCCTTGGATCTTCCGGTATTAAACCATATCAACTGATGATATATGGGGTTCTACCCTTAAGTTAGTGAGGATATAAGTTTAGGCCTCCATGGAAGAATAAAATAGCGCTTCTAAAGTTGGCGAATGTTCGATAGCCTTTTCCCACTGTTTTGAGTTCCTGTATTTTACCGTTTAGGCGTTCGGCCATTGCATTGTTTAGGTTGGTGAGTAATGCATTGACCACTCCGGAAACATGCCTGTTAAACATCTCTACGACCTTGTCTATTTCTTTGATTTTTCTTTGAGTCGCATCGGTACTCCATCGGTTAAACAACAGTCTGGCGAAAAGCTTTCCTACACTGAACAACTCCTTGAAGTT
>NZ_AUBW01000031.1 GCF_000429445.1 Algoriphagus terrigena DSM 22685 | reverse complement strand
AGCCGCGATGGCCATCGGACACGAAATACTCAAAGCCGCCTATCATATTCTCAGGGACAATACCCCTTATAAAGAACCTCAACTCAGGCAGGAGATCATTGATGAACGAAGAAAAGCGGAAATGGAGCGCCTAGAAAAAAGGCTCCAAAAACTTAAATCATTAGCGTCCAACTAGAAAAGGTCGTCTTTTTTTTGGTGGACTATACCCCGAGCATAAAACTGATATCAGACGCTAAGCACCCACAGCTGTTGCCTAAGAGCACGTAGAAAAAACTTTTCTCTAAAGAAAAAACTTAGCCAAAACTGATGTCCTGGAACAACTATGGGGTAAGCTAACCAGACTTTCAGAAAAAAAATGCGCCCTGTTTGGGGCGCATTTTTTTATTGAAAGAGTAAATTTTGTCTAATTAACTTATTCTTTCAAACTGCGAGAAGTAGAAGCTGCCTTCGATGGCTGCGTTTTCGTCCGAGTCAGATCCGTGAACCGCATTGGCTTCGATGGACTTTGCAAAAATCTTTCTGATGGTACCTTCAGCAGCGTTGGCTGGATTGGTCGCTCCGATCAGCGTGCGGAAATCCTCCACTGCGTTTTCTTTTTCCAAAATAGCTGCAATGATCGGCCCAGAGGACATATACTTGCAAAGATCCGCGTAGAACGGTCTTGCTGCGTGTACTTCGTAGAATTTGCCAGCCAGTTCCGGAGTCAGTTGAGTAGCTTTCACCGCGATGATTTTAAAGCCTGCCTCTTCGATCATTTTCAGGATAGCGCCTGAGTTTCCGGCTTCGAAAGCGTCCGGCTTGATCATCGTGAATGTTCTGTTACTTGCCATGGGATGTTGTTTTATCTTGGTTTAATTCGGGCGCAAAAATAGAGTTTTTTCAGTCACTTTATCGCTAAGCCCCGGTAATTCTAGTCTAGGACGCTTAGAATCAGCGAAATGTGTTCCTTGGGATTTCTGGAAAAATTGCAGACCTTTGCAGGCTACTAGAGCCAAAAGAGCCGCTTAATGATATTAATGGAAGCTTTAGCCTCGCTTAAAAAAGAACTTTCCTCTCCCAAGAAAATATTCATCACGACCCATGTGAAGCCTGATGCAGATGCACTGGGCTCTTCCCTGGGCTTGTCGAATTACCTTCTCAAAAAAGGACACGAGGTGTCGGTCGTGACTCCGTCAGACTATCCCTCCTTTCTCTCCTGGATGAAAGGCAACGATTCTGTTCTGGATTTCAGTAAGCCGGAAGACAGGGCCCTAGCCACACTCAGGCTCGAAGAGGCCGATCTGGTCTTTTGCCTGGACTTCTCCGTACTCGGCAGAGTCAATGAGCTCGGGGAAATGATCCGAAAGTCCAAGGCCTTCATAGTCAACATTGACCACCATCAGGATCCGGAGGATTTCGCAGACCTCAGGTATTGGAGCACCAAAGCTGCCGCCACCTGTGAACTGATCTATGAGCTCATCGTGGATGAACTGGGAGACAAGGACGTCATCGACAAAGACATCGCAGAATGTCTCTATGCGGGCATCATGACCGATACGGGTGGATTTCGTCATCCCAATACCACCAAAAACGTCCACCTCGTGGTCGCCGAACTGATCGACAAAGGAGCCGACAGCTCCCAGATATCGAACTGGATCTACGACTCCAACTCGGTAAACCGACTCAAGTTCATCGGATTTGCCATCACCCGAAGATTGGTGGTGCGTGAAGACCTCCACATGGCCTACTTTGCGATCAGCAAAAAAGATCTTAAAAAATATCAAAGCCAAACAGGCGACACCGAAGGATTGGTCAATTATGCTTTATCTTTGGATGGCATCAAGCTTGCCGCTTTGTTTTCAGAGCGGGAGGACGGAATCAAGATTTCCTTCCGATCCAGCAGTGATGTAGCGGTAAACAAGTTCGCCGCGGCCTACTTCAACGGAGGAGGGCATAAAAATGCCGCCGGAGGAAAGTCTGCACTTGGCCTGAAAGAAACCGTAGAGCTGTTTGAATCACTTGTCGAAAAAACCCAGGATGAGCTGTTTCAAACCGAGACCTTAACTGCCGAATAGGGCATTGCAGAAAATTTACCCAAAAAATTCACTACACCTTTATGAAATCGAGCATGTCCTACACGACCCACAGATCCATGACTATGGTCTATGCGAGATTCCATGTGCCCTTAAAAAAACAATTATAAACACATGAAATCGAGCAGGTCCCAAACGACACACAGATCCGTGACTATGGTCTATGCGAGATTCTCCCGAATCAAGTTCGGGACAAGCTATGTGCCCTTTAAAAGACAAATTATCATCATATGAAAAACAACAAAAGCCTTTTGGCAATCCTCGTTCTGACGTTTGGAGCGAGCACAATGTCCTCTTGTCAGAAAACAAAGACTACCGAAAAGGACGCGATCGAGTACACCTACATCGAAGAAGGTTCGGAGAAAGCTCCTAACGGGAACTTTGTCCTTTACAATCTGGAAATCGCCACCTCCACAGATTCGATCATCTACACTACCATCGATCAGCCTTTCCCAGGCTACCTGATGGCCAATGATACCCTGACTCCCCAAAACGGCATGGACGAGATCTTCCTTTCTTTGAGAAAAGGTGACTCCATCAATTTCCAATCTACTGCCAAGGTGATCTTCAACGGCAACCAACCCGCCTTCTTGAAAGAAGACGACATGGTAAAAGTGAAGTTGGGTGCATTTGATGTGAAGACTGACTCCGCAATGCAGGCTTTCTATCAGGAAGCAATGATGGCTGAGCAGGCGAAGAGTGCAGAGAGAGCTAAGACGCTTTTGGTAGAAGAAGCAAAAACTATCGAAGCCTATGTAGCGGACAAAGGCTTGACCGCGTCTAAGACAGAAAACGGCCTCTACTACGTCATCGAGCAGGAAGGCACGGGCGAAGCGACCACTCCAGGTACCACCATGCATGTGAACTATGCGGGCTACCTTCTTGACGGAACCTTGTTTGACACCTCGCTACCTGAAGTAGCGAAAGCAAACAACATCTTCAACGAAGACAGACCTTACGAGCCGCTTCCGGTTAACGTCGGGATGGGCCAGGTGATCCCGGGATGGGATGAGGGTTTGTTGCTTTTGAAGAAAGGCTCCAAAGCTAAATTCATCATTCCTTCTCCTTTGGCATACGGAGAGGCTGGAGCGGGTGCTTTGATTCCGGGCAACTCCATCCTGGTCTTCGACGTGGAAGTGACTGACGTGCAGAAGTAAGAGTACCCAGATTAGCGTAAAATAAACCAAAACCTATGAAATCGCGCATGGCTCCACGTCACAAAATGATGTTTGCCATGCGAGATTCCATATGATAGAAAAACAAATACCATTCTTATGAAATACCGATTGATTGCATCTGCAGCTTTATTGTTGGGCGCAGCTTCTTTTGTCTCCTGTATCGATGAAGGTGAAAGCAATGAAGTGATTGACCAGCAGGACAAGGAAGAAATCGAAGCCTACCTTGAAGACAATGCAATGCCCTCTGCAAAGGAATTCAAAGATGAAAACAATTCGATTTATGTATTTTGGGAGGTTTCAGTTGATCCGGAAGTTAACGATCAGATCTTAAAGTTGGATACTGTTAAAGTCAACTACATTGGCTCTTTGTTGACAGATGAGGTCTTTGACAGCTCAATCGAACAAGTGGCCAAGGACAATGGGGTGTATGATTCCAGAAGAACCTATGGTCCCATAGAACTGGCCTTAAGCAGTCCTAGAATGGGGGCCATCCCGGGATTTGAATTTGCCGTGTCGTTGATGCGGGTCGGCGAAAAGGCAACGGTAATTTTCCCTTCTCGCCTAGGCTATGCTTCTTCGCCACCACCGGGTATACCCGTAAATAGCCCCTTAGTCTTCGAACTCGAGTTGGTAGAAGTAAAAAACGGGCCAAACCACCAATAAGAATGCGAAACCTCGTCATCATACTTTTCCTTGCCCTGATAGGCCTTTCAGCCTGTGAAACAAATAATCCCTACGATACAGGGCCCGCCTATGATGGCGCCGGTAACCTGAAGATTGACAGTGTCAAGATCGTAGCCTACCTGGATACCGCGCAGATCGACAGCCTCTATCGGATCCATGATCCCAGCGGCGTGGTGATCATTGTGCAGGAGGAGGGAGTTGGTTCCCGCCCAACAACCGGGACGGTTGTGTACACCAACTATACCGGGTCGTTGATGGAGGACGGGACGGTATTTGATACCACGGTCGAAAGTGTGGCCCGGACAAACGATCTGTGGGTGGAAGGCGATGATTATTTACCCTATCCATTTGTGATGGATGCGCAAAGGGTGATTCGAGGCTGGGAGATTGCGTTTCGCAGACTACGGCCTGGATCCAAGGCCGTGTTGGTGATACCTTCACCGTATGGTTATCAAGACCAGCCTAATAACAGCCGGATACCAGCCAATTCCGTCCTTCGTTTTGACGTGGATTTTCTCGGAATCGATTAAGAAAGGAATTTGTTCTTACTTAGTATTGTCAACTCTCCAAAGATTGAGATCTTTGGAGAGTTTTTTTTGACTTCGCGCTTCACAGACGACTGAAGCAGGGAGGGCTTCAGATACTGCCCTGGCATCTTTCGATGGAGCGATTCCTCCGATTTGTAATCCAGTGATCGGTCCACCTTCAGAATTCTTTTTAACTTGGAAGAAGGAAATAACTGGCGACAAGTATAGAGACTCAGGTCTTAGAGGAGTCCAGATTTTTCTGCACCATACCCGGAAAAAATAGCTTTTATGAAAATCGGAATCATCCGCGAGGGTAAAACCCCAGCAGACAGAAGGGCACCTTTTTCTCCAGACCAATTGAGGGCCCTCCGCGAACGCTATCCGGATCAGCTTACTTTTTTGGTCGAGTCCAGCGAGGTAAGGTGCTTCTCGGATGCTGAATACCGGGATGCAGGCGTCGAGGTGACAGAGAACATCTCCCAAGCTGATCTTCTCTTTGGGGTCAAAGAGGTGCCGGTAGCCCAGTTGATCCCGGACAAAACCTACTTCTTTTTCTCCCACACGATCAAAAGACAGACCCGTAACAGAGGCCTACTTCGTGCCATCCTGGACAAAGGTATCCGCCTTATTGACTACGAAATGCTGAAAAATCCAGCCGGAGAGCGGGTGGTCGCGTTTGGCAGATGGGCGGGGATCGTGGGAGCGTACAATGCCTTCTGGACGTATGGCCAGAAGACTGCCCTCTATGATATCAAGCGAGCTTCGGAATGCAGGGACTTGGAGGAGTTAAGAACTGAGTTGAAGAAGGTCCAGCTTCCGCCGATCAAGATCGTGGTGACCGGTGCAGGTAGGGTGGGTAAGGGCATCAGAGAAGTTTTGGACGAATTATCTATCCCGGAGGTAGAGTCGCATGAATTCCTTCATATGTATTTTGAAGAGCCGGTCTACACCGTCTTGAGTTCGGAGGACTACAATCGGCGGAAGAGCGACGGGGGATTTGACCGGGAGGAATTTTACTCCCATCCGGAGAAGTACGAGAGCCATTTTCTCAAGTTTGCCGAGGCCGGGGAGATGCTGATTGCAGGCGCTTTTTGGAATCCTGGCGCGCCTCCTTTGTTTAGAATTGAGGATATCAATTCGGTTGATTTTGGACTGTCTGTGATCTCTGACATCACGTGCGACATCTGCGGTTCCATACCGACGACGCTCCGCTCCTCGACGATTGCCGATCCTGTGTACGATGTGGTTCGTGACGGCGGCGCGGAGATCCGGGCTTTTGGGAGCCAAAGCAGTATTTCCGTGATGGCGATTGACAATCTGCCCTGCGAACTTCCCCGGGAATCCTCGGAGGAGTTTGGCAAACAGCTGGTTCAGTGGGTGATTCCTGCTTTGCTCGAAGAGCACGCGCCAATTCTTGAAGGGGCTACCATCGCCCGGGATGGGGACTTGACACTGGAATTTATGTACCTGATGGATTTTGTGTATTCTGAAGAAGATTTGGGCAATGAATAAGCTAAACAGATACTTGGAGTCTACGCTACTTCGTCCCACGATGACTGCCAAGGACGTTGAGCAGCTCCTAGCAGATGCCATTGAGGAGCAGTTTGTGGGAGTTTGTGTTCCCCCATTTTGGGTAAAAAAAGCCAAGCGGGACCTAAAGGAAGAAGATATTCAAGTGGTGACGGTGATTGGTTTTCCCTTCGGATTTGAAGATACCGCGACCAAGGTCGCCCAGACCGAAGAGGCGATCAAACAGGGTGCGGATGAATTGGATCTGGTCTGGTCACAGACGGCCTTTCACTCCGACATGAACTGGCCAAAGATCGAAATAGCCCAAATTGCAAAGCTTTGCCACGCGGAAGAGCGAATTCTCAAGGTAATCATCGAGACGGCCTATCTCAGTCCCGAACAGATCCGAGAGGCCTGCCTGATCTGCCAGGATGCCGGAGCCGATTTTGTAAAAACCTCCACCGGCTATGCGCCTACCGGAGCCAGAGTGGAAGATATCGTGCTGATGCGGGAGACGCTTCCCTCCATTGTTGGGATCAAAGCCAGCGGAGGAATCAAGACGCTGGATTTTGCCCTGGAGTTGATCTCGGCGGGAGCAGACCGGATCGGTACCAGCTCTGCCAAGGCCATCATGGAAGCGCATCGGGCAGGATCTCAGGCTTAGTCCCGGCTGAAATAGATCAGCAGAAAGGGGATGATGAAGAAGGTCAGCAGGATGTAGGCAAAGCCGAAAACACGGTATTTAACCGAGGTCTTTCCCATAAACTCCGCCAGTTTGACCGGAATCTGCCGAATCTCCGGGAACGGTAAAAAGATCAAGGCTCCCAATGCATTAAACAAGACATGGACGAAGGCCAACGCAATCGCTGCCTCTGTCTTGTACATGGCCGCTATCACGGCGGTGATCGTGGTGCCGATATTGGCTCCAATGATAAAGGGAAACGACTTGGCAAGGCTGACCTTCCGGTTGGCTACCAGCGGCACCACCAGCGAGGTAGTGACCGTGCTGGATTGAACTGCAGCGGTGAAAAACATCCCGTAGAGAAAGGATAAGCCGGTGTTTTTGAAGATAGCCTTGCTGATGTCTTCGAAGGAGTCAAGGACGAAGGTCTTATAGACTGAGGTCGTCAGTATTTTGATCGAAAAGAATACCAGAAAAATGGCCAATGCAGTGGATAGGAATGGGATATTGATATTCTCGACGATCCATTCGGTCAGATTCCGGGTGAACATACGATTGTATTCGAAATCTGCGGACGCGGGATTGTCATTGGCAAAAAGCGCTGCGATTTTTTGAGATCCTTTTGAAAGGAAATTGAAATACAATTCGAGCGGAAAAAGGATGATCACATTCAGAATATTGAACATGTCATGAGAGATTCCGGCAGAAAGAGCCCGGCTGAATTCCTTTTTCTTGTTGATGAAGGTCAGAGAGACCAGCGTAGAAGTCAGGGTAGTGCCAATGTTGGCGCCGAGCACCATTGGCACGGCCTGCTGTAGCGTCATATTGCCAGAGGCGACGATCGCTACGATGCTGGCGGTGACCGTGGAGCTGCTTTGGATCAATGCGGTCACCAAAAGTCCCACAAAGAGGCTGATAAATGGATTTCGGGTCGCCTGAATGATATCTCTGGCCAAGCCACTGTTTAGCTGACCCATAGCCACGGTCAACAAATCGATGGCAAAGATGAATAGCAGCAGCGCAAACAAGACGATCAGATAGCTTCTGACCTTACTGAGCATAGTTTTTTCTTTTCCGATATCTTCCATTCAACTGCACTGAAGTCCTTCTGGTCAATTGGTATCTTGGCAATCCTGATGCTATTAGTAGGGTAAACCAAACTTGGGAAGGAACTCAGAATTTTAATGAGAATAAGAGGTAAAAGTTGAAATTTTTTCAGGATTTGCAAGCTGAAAAAGGGTTTCGGGAAAAGGTTTTTCGCTTAGTTAACAATTTGTTAACATTGGTTGGTATATTCTTGTATATTTTTGCAGCCGATCTCCCACAAGCCTTATCATGGCCAAGAAAAAAGCTATTGACCAGAATATCAATCAGGAAAAACTTTCCAAGAAGACCTATTCTATCTTTGATTTTACCAAAAGTGAACGGCCTTTCCTGATTACAGTCTGTATCCTCATATCCATTGCGGGGCTGATTACGCCTTATACTTATGCGGCGATGTGGTTTGGGTTTGCGCTCGCTGCCTACTCTGCCATCGCCAATGACAGTATCCAGACAATCGGAACGTTTATAGCCTCAAACAGCAAGCAGCCTTGGTATCTTCTTTGGCTTTTCATGGGACTGATTTGGTTGGGTACAGTTGGCTATAGCTGGTTCTACTATGCTGGTGACGTGACTTATGAGCGGCTGAATGTACCGGGACTGGAAAAAGCCCCAGAAAGTTTTGTTTTTCTTCAGCTCGCTGCGCCCATTGTTCTCCTGGTTATGACCAGGCTCCGGATGCCGGTTTCGACGACCTTTCTCTTGCTCAATGTGTTCACCTACAAGGCCGGGACCATCGTTGAAGTGATGTTCAAAAGCTTCGTCGGCTACATTTTGGCATTTGTATTGGCGATTATTGTTTGGTTTGTTCTGGAGCGATTTGTCAAGAATTACCTCAAAGGTCAGGCAAAGCCCTACTGGATCTATCTGCAGTGGATTACTTCCGGAATATTGTGGTCCGTCTGGATCATGCAGGATGCGGCCAACATTGCGGTCTTTCTTCCCCGCCAGTTAGATGTCTTTGAATTCTCCGTGTATGCAGGGTTTGTGTTTCTTGGCCTAGGATTCCTGTTTTACATGAAAGGGGACAAAATCCAGGATATTGTCAATGAAAAATCAAACGTCACAGACGTCCGTGCAGCGACTATTGTGGATTTGGTCTATGCAGTTATCCTTTTCTACTTCAAGATGTACAACAACGTGCCGATGAGTACCACTTGGGTGTTCATAGGTCTGTTGGCAGGTAGAGAGTTGGCCATAGCTTTGGGCAAACATGGAAAGGCCAAGAAGCGAAATGCCTGGTTGGTTAGAGCCTTCCGACTAGCGAGAAAGGACGTCCTCAAAGCCACTGCTGGTCTCGTGGTATCCCTCATCCTTGCCGTGATTATCAACAAAGGCGTGCGGGATGAAATCGTCGCCTTTTTCCAATAATCTTTCCAAAATTTGGACTTATACACGCACGAGTATTTCATGAATGAGGCTTTGAAGCAAGCCAAATACGCCTTTGAAGAAGGAGAAATACCGGTCGGAGCCGTCATAGTGTCCAAAAATAAGATCATTGCCAAAGCCTATAATCAAACGGAAAGGCTCAACGATGTCACCGCTCATGCCGAGATGCTGGCGATCACAGCCGCTGCCAATACCCTTGGAGCAAAATACCTCGTCGATTGCCGACTTTACGTGACTTTGGAACCCTGTCCGATGTGTGCGGGGGCTCTTTTTTGGTCGCAGATTGGGGAAGTTCACTTTGCAGCCTCAGATCCGAGGAGAGGCTTTCGCCAGAGCAATCCTGACATGCTACACCCCAAGACGAAGATTTTTTCCGGGACCATGGCTGCAGAGGCGGAGAGACTGGTGCTGGATTTTTTCAAAAAGCTGAGAGATTAAGGCATTTTTCGATCTTGGAGAACCTTTTTTTTTAAAGACTGGTTGACAAATTGTAGTTTACGGACTCATTTGGAACTAATGTTTAACTCAAAATTTCTATATCATGGCTTTTACACTTCCCGCTTTACCTTATGCTTTTGACGCTCTGGAGCCGCACATCGATGCGAAGACTATGGAGATCCATCACGGTAAGCACCACAACGCGTATGTGACCAACTTGAACAATGCGATCGCCGGCACAGAGCTGGAGAACAAATCCCTCGAAGAACTGTTGCAAGTGGCCGGCTCAAAGCCTGCTGTCAGAAACAACGGCGGCGGTCACTGGAACCACAGCTTTTTCTGGACGATCCTTTCTCCAACTGGCGGAGGCGCTCCTACCGGTGAGCTGGCTGCAGCCATCGACGCAAAATTCGGTTCTTTTGACGCATTCAAAGAAGAATTCAACAAGGCCGGTGCCACCCGTTTCGGTTCAGGCTGGGCGTGGTTGGTAGTGACCGATGGCGGTCTTACCGTTGCATCTTCCCCTAATCAGGACAATCCACTGATGGATGTGGCTGAGATCAAAGGAACTCCTATTCTCGGTTTGGACGTATGGGAGCACGCGTACTACCTGCACTACCAAAACAGAAGACCTGATTATATCGCGGCTTTCTGGAACCTGGTTAACTGGGATGAGGTAAGCAAGCTGTTTGCTGCTGCCAAGTAAGGTAATCCCAATCAAGATTTAGATCCCCGGACGTTTCTCTTCCGGGGATTTTTTTGTCCTAAAACCGAAAATCAACTGTACGGTTTTGAGACAGCTAGTTGTTGGTGAATACGAGAAAAGCCTATCTACGGCGATTTTGGGGCATTTTAGACCCTTGGCATTTCATTTTCATAGGGAGTGGCATAACGAATCAGAAAGCCAACTCAATTATCAATGAAAACTGCCAACTTTCCCTTTTTAGCATTACTTGTCTATTTTCTGGGGGTAAGTAATCTCGCCGCTTCGCCAAAAGAAGTCTCCAGAATCACCGGAAAGATCGCCGACCAATCCGGGGAAGCGGTACCGTACGCCAACGTCGCCCTCGTCCAGATGGATGGCGCGCTGGTGGATGGTGCCGTCTCTGATGAGAACGGAAACTTCCTGATTGAATCCACCAAGACAGCCAAAGTAAAACTCGTCGTATCCTCCATCGGGTATCAGTCCTTTTCCTCCGAGCCCTTTGATCTCGCTCCAGGGTTGATCAAGGACTTCGGGAGCCTATCCGTAGTCAATGAAACGACAGGATTGGATGAAGTCACTGTCAAAGCTTCCCGGCCCGAGATTATCATCGAGCCCGACAAGACGATCATCAATGTGGAAGGAACTGTGATGGCCGAAGGCGCCAATGCGCTGGATGTGATCGGAAGATCTCCGGGGATCTATGTAGATCAGGAGGGAACCATCAACTTAAACGGCCGGACAGGAGTCACAGTGATGATCAATGATCGTCCTACCTACATGAGTGCGACCGATCTGGCGAATTTTCTCCGATCGATGTCCGCGGATAATATCAAAAGCATCGAGGTGATCAACAATCCTTCGTCAAGATTTGACGCAGAAGGTTCTGCCGGGGTGATTAATATCCAGCTGAAAAAGAACAATGTGGATGGGATGTTTGGAAACGTCCAAGTTGGCGGACAATACAACGGCCAGTTTGCTCCCAATGCAGGAATCACGCTGAACGTGAAGAAGGGCAGGCTTTCCACCAACGGGACTTTCAACTACAATGAGTACGCTGCGGTCAATGAGCTGGAGATCAACAGAAACTTCACAGTGGAGGAGGGTGTTTCGATGTTCAATCAAGAATCCCAAATCAATTCCAGATACAAAACCCCGTCGTTCAACGGTTCGGCCAATTACGAATTAACACCTACTCAAAATTTGGGATTGAATGTACAGGCTTCCACCTCTACCGATACCAACAACAACATATCTGAGACTGTAGTGAGCAATCCAGGTCAAGACTACAACAACTTCATCGGGTCGACCAACGAATCAGGAGGGACCAGAAATCGACTGTTTACTAACCTCCATTACGATGCGAAGTTGGATACGCTGGGAAGTAAGATCTCCGCGGACGTCGACTACACAATCATGGACAACGAAAGCTCGTCACTTCTGGACAATAGCTATTGGTCAGGTAATAATGATCCCGGAGCAGCTTATACCGACAAGATCCTGACGCTGAATGATATGTACTACACCATTTTCACAGCCAAAGTAGACTTCACCAAAGCTCTGAAAGGCGGGAAAACGCTGGAAGCGGGACTGAAGGGAAGTTGGGTCGAGTCAGACAATAATCTGGACATGAGCAAAGCTCAGGGGGAAGGTCCCTATGAACCGGACCCCAACTCCAATCGCTTTATCTACAATGAAAACGTGCTGGCGGCCTATGGTTCCTTTAAGGGTTCGATCAACGAGAAACTGAGCTATCAGGCAGGCTTAAGAGGTGAATATTCTGACATCGTGGGCAATTCTGTGACGCTCAATCAAGTCAACAAGCAGAACTATTTCAACCTGTTCCCGAGCTTCTTTATCCAGCAAAAAGTCAGTGAGAAATACCAGATCGTCTACAATGCCAACCGACGCATCACTCGCCCTAACTATCGTTTGCTGAATCCATTTGTGTACTACATCGATCCGCTGACCTCGGAGACTGGAAACCCAAATCTTACCCCTCAGTATTCGACCAACTTTGAGATGAATCACGTGGTCAACGGATCTTACCAGTTTACAGTGGGCTATAGCGTGACCGAAGATGCTTTCATGCAGGTGTTTGTCCAGGATCAGGAAAACCGTACCACGACGACTTACACCGATAATTTTGACCAGACCCGTAACGCCAACTTCCGCGCGATCGTGCCGGTGGAAATCAAAAAATGGTGGAGTACATCCAATATGCTGCAAGTGAACTACAATCAGTTTCAGAGCCAGATCGGAGAAGATATGCTGGATGTAGAGCAGGTTTCCTACATGGTACGGTCACAGCAGAATTTCACCTTGCCAAAAGGATTCAAGATGGAAGTGATGGGCATGTACATCGGTCCGCAGCTTTGGGGTCAGGGGCAGATCGGAGGATTTGGCTGGGTCGATGCCGGGGTGACCAAGTCAGTAATGAAGGATAAGCTGTCGATCTCCGTCAACGGCACTGACCTGTTCCGCACTCAGGTAATCTATGCAGATATTGAATTTGCTGATATCGACACCCACTTCCGTCAATACAGAAGTAATCAAGGGATCAGATTTACGCTGAAATACAATTTTGCCAAAGGAGAAAGTTTCGGCGTAAAATCAAATTCGGGAAGCTCCGAAGAACGAAATAGATTGGATTAACAGGAAAGCCTCTCCGTGCTGCGGAGGGGTTTTTTCTGGACTCAATAAGCTAGAGAAGAGCTTAAATCAAGGCCGGAGGTTGCAAAACCTGACCGGCCTTGCTTGTTTTTGGAGATGATTTACTTCGGAATCTTGCGAAAAGCTTACAGGAAATGATAGAGGAATACCAAAACTCCCGTAAATGCGGGCTTCTTTTGGTCTTTGATTTCCAGCTTGACCTCAACTTCGGCCTTCACCGTACCGCGGAGATTGGCGACATTTTTCAGCTTAGCGACGAGTCTTACTTCGCTGTCTACGGTGACAGCCTGAGCGAATCTTAGATTTTCGATGCCATAGTTGATCATCATCTTGAGATTTTCCACACGGACGATTTGGTCCCAAAGATGTGGCACAATGCTGAGCGTTAAGTACCCGTGAGCGATGGTGTTTCCAAAGGCCCCTTCGGCTTTGGCTCGCTCAGGATCGGTGTGAATCCACTGGTGATCATAGGTGGCATCAGCAAAAAGATTGATCTGAGGTTGAGTGATTTTGAAAAACTCCGAAGTGCCGAGCTCTTGACCGTTGTGCTTTTCAAAGTCTTCAAAGCTGCCGATTACTGTTGGGTTCATGGTAAAATAGGATTTGAAAACGCCAAAGTAGCAGAGATTATCTTGGAAATCCAAAAGGCTTTGACAGACGGAAGTCCACGTATTTTGGCACAAAATCCAAAAATATATCCTTGAAATCTGCGCAAAAATAGAATCAATTTTGTAAAACCACTATTATGTTTTCTACTGCTTTTCAGGCTGTACAGAGAGAATTGGCTCAAGATTGCATACTGCCACCGGTATTATCTCAGATCCTATCGGGATTTGCTTAGCATCAAGGCCAGCCGTATTTTTAACAAAAAATCATGAGCCAATATCTCCATGGATACAACACCGATGAGCAGCAGCGTCTGATTGATCAGGCGGGGTTTTTGGCTTCATTGATTTATCCTTCCGTAGACTTTACCGGTCGTAAGAAGCTGCTCGAGATAGGAAGCGGAGTTGGGGCCCAGACCGCGGTCTTGCTGGGGTTGTTTCCAGACTTACAGATTACCTCGGTGGATTTCTCAGAGGCTCAGTTGGCTACGGCTGCCGAGAACTTGAAGGACTTCGCCGACAGGGTGGCACTGGTACACCAAGACGCTCAAGAGTTGCACTTGGAGGAGAAATTTGATTCGGCCTTTATCTGTTGGGCACTGGAGCACATTCCTGATCCGCTTGCGGCTATGAAACGCTTGCGAGCGCACCTTTTGCCGGGAGCCAAAGTGCACATCACCGAGGTGTTCAATTCGACTTTTTATTACCGGCCGGCAGCTCCGGCGCTGGAGCGGTATTACAAAAGTTACAATCAACAGCAGATTGATTTTGGAGGAAATCCGGACGTAGGTGCCCAGCTTGGGAATTTGCTGGCGCACGCTGGGTTTAAAGAAATCGTGCTTTCCCGCAGCGGATTTCACCTCGATCAAAGCCAACCGGATGAACTCAGGCGATTTGTCGAGTTCTGGAAAATTCTCATGAAAAGCGGCGCGCCGAGTTTGCTGGACTCGGGAGCCATTAACCAAACGGACATTGATGCGATGGAAAGTGACCTGGATCAGCTTGTCGCTGATGAAAAAGCAGTTTTTTTCTACCAATTTGTGCAGGCAAAAGCAACGGTATAGCAACGCATGAAGATAGTTCGCTGGATTTGGAGACTAATTTGGAAGACAACCCTTTGGTTTTTAGGGATTTCTATCGGTCTGGTTATAGTTTACAGGTTTGTTCCGGTGCCGATCACGCCGCTGATGTTGATCAGGGTGGTGGAACAGGCGTTTGATTCCAAGAAGGATGTGAGACTGTACAAAGACTGGGAGCCTATTTCCAATATCTCCAAAAATGCACCACAAGCCGTCATCGCTGCTGAGGATCAAAAGTTTTTGGACCACAGAGGTTTTGACTTCGAAGCGATGGAGAAAGCCTGGGAAAACAACAAAAAAGGCAAGCGGGTCAAGGGAGCCAGCACGATCACCCAGCAGACGGTCAAGAATGTTTTTCTATGGCCTTCCCGAAGCTACCTGAGAAAAGGCTTGGAGGCCTATTTCACCGTCCTGGTGGAGTTCTTGTGGTCTAAGGAGCGGATCATCGAAGTGTACCTCAATGTGATCGAAATGGGGGATGGGATCTATGGAATCGAAGCCGCTTCTCAGGCATACTACAAAAAACCTGCACTCAAGCTCAATCGAAGCCAGGCTGCTATGATTGCCGCCGTTCTTCCCAATCCCCGACGCTGGACGCCAACGAAGCCAACCGGTTACATCCGGGGAAGGCAAAGTTGGATTTTAAGGCAAATGAACAACCTTGCACCTGTAGGCTTCGGGCAATAGAGATTGGACTTTGCCTGTTAAAATGTAAAAAATCTATTTTTATTGGGCTTTTGGATGTAATTCTAAAATTACAGAGCCGAAGATAGTGTGACGAGGAAACCAAATCCAAAGATTATTTCAAAACTGAAGCTTGCCAATAGCGAAATTCCAGTTCACAATGACTTTTTCATTTTTCAAAAAAATGCCCCTGACGGGCTGAATTTTAACATCAAAATTTACAAGAGAAATTTATCCACAATTTCAATTATTTATCCACACTGACCTTTGGGTCGGCAGTAAATCACTGAAATACAGCAACTTGGATGGTCTTTAGAAAAGGTGAAATTGTGGATAATCTTCGCTAACTGAAAGAAAAAGAGTGTCGAAAGACAGGCGACTGGTGGATAATTTTGAATACCAAATTTTATTCTAATTCGGCCCTAATCGTGCTTTTGACTGATGAGCCTTTTCCGATAGGTGTTGAAAATTCTTGACTTGGAGACGAAGCCTAGATACCTCCCATCCTCAACTACCGGGAGATTCCAAGCGCCGGATCTTTCGAATTTTTCCATTGCAGATTGCATATTATCTGTGGCCAATAGGATTTCTGGGGGACTATGCATGAGCTGTCGGATGACTACTTTCTCCTGCTTTTCGGGATCAAACATGATTCCCCTGAAATCATCCAGAGTGATGATCCCGCACAGGAGTTTGTTCTGATCGACTACCGGAAAGATGTTCCTTTTGGAAATTTTCACCAGATCAATGAGGTTTCGTAATTGAGCATCGGGATGAATAGGAAGTAGATCCCGCTCGATCACATGCGAAATGTTGATAGTATCGAGTAGCTCTTGGTCTTTGGTCTCCGGGAGATGCTTGCCCTGGTCCTTGAGCTGTAGCTTATAGATGCTGTCTTTTTCGAAGTGTGCCGAAGTGGTGTACGCGATGGCCGACACGAACATCAATGGAACAAAAAGCTCATAGCCACCCGTAATCTCTGCAATCAAAAATATCGCCGACAAGGGCGAATGTTGGACTCCGGCCATCAGCCCACACATGGCTACCAGTGTAAAATGAGCCACAGGCAGGGAAATGTGGAGATCCAGCATGTTATTGGAGTAAGCGAACAGGAAACCCACAATACCCCCCACAAACAGCGATGGGGCGAAAATCCCGCCGCTGCCTCCTGATCCGATGGTGACGGCCGAAGCGATCGGTTTTACCAACACAATCAAGCCCAGGAAAATCAGGATCATGGCGGGGTTTTCGATGGAAGAAAAGAAGATGCTGTTGTCCAGGATCTTGGAGTAGTCACCCTCGATCAGGATGTTCAGCGTATTATATCCCTCTCCATAGATGGGTGGAAGGAAAAAGACCATGACTCCCAGCAGTGCGCCGCCGTACATTGTTCTCATCCATTGGTCGCCAATGTCCTCGATGACCTTTTCGGTTGCCAAGACCATTCGGCTGAAGTAAAGCGAAACAAGGCCGCAGATGATGCCCAGCAGCAGATAGTAAGGCATGTGCGAGGCAGTGAAGGATTCTTTCAGTTGGAAATTGAAAAGAAACTCCTTACCAATCAGGACCATTGAGGTGATGGATCCCATCACAGAGGCGATCAGAAGCGGAATGAAAGCTGCAGTGCTGATTTCGAGTAGGATAACTTCAATTGCGAAAATCACTGCTCCAATCGGGGCTCCGAATATGGCGGATATTGCGCCTGCAGCGCCACAGCCGATCAGGAGACTCCTCTTTTTGGGATTGAGGTGGACCAAAAAGCCCACGTTGGAACCGATCGCTGAGCCGGTCACCACCATGGGTGCTTCCAATCCCACCGATCCTCCGAAACCAACCGTCAAAGCAGAAGTGAGCACTCTGCTGAAAATCTTGATCCTCGGGATCAAACTGGCTTTTTTGGAAATATTAAACAGTACATCCGGGATCCCGTGGCCACCCACGTCATTGAGGATATACCTTCCCAGCAGATAGGCCGCCGATATACCTATCAACGGATAAATAATGTACATGAAGTTGGCGTATTCCTTATAGAATCCCTCTGTGAGAAATCCCTGGATTGAGTGCACCATGAACTTAAGTATCACAGCCGCCAAACCTGAAAAAATACCGATCAATCCGCTCAGGATAAGCATAAATCCCTGATTGCTCAGATGTCGGAGCCTCCAGATCAAAAACCTAGTTATTAGATCGTGTTTTGGCAAAATGAAAAATCAATTGGTGTGTCTAATACGTTGCAGCAACAGTTATTGCCCGCTATTTTGGTCGGTTAGTTCCGCGTCCAATGCCAGAATACACTTCAGAATCAGATTTGCCGCGTTGCTGTAGAATTTGGGTTGAATGTTTTTGAATTCGTCGGAAGGCTTGTGATAGTCCACATGATCCTCCACTCCAAAATAAAGATGGGGAACCTTTTTTGCAAAAAAAGCACCCTGATCTGATTGGTTTGTCCAATCCTCCCGTCCCGTTCCCGGTGTGTCGTGACCAAACCTCAATGTGGGATCGGAGCCAGCGGCTGCTTTTTCCAGAATTGGTTTGAGGTACGGGTAGAAATGGGTGCCAGACGCATACAGTTCATTTTTGTCACTTCTGCCGATCATATCCATGTTCACGTTGAGCAAGATCTGATCGAGCGGATAGGGGAAATCATCCACGAGTGCTTTTGCGCCTCTCAATCCCAATTCTTCCGCGTCCAAAGCCACAAACATCATGCTGTGAAGTGGCCTGTTTTTGGAGAAATACTCAGCCAATTCCAGCAATGCAGCAGTGCCGGACGCGTTGTCGTCGGCGCCGTTGTAGATGGAATCACCGGCAGCATTGGGCTTTCCTACACCCACATGGTCGTAGTGGGCAGTGACGACGATCACCTTCCTCGAGCTGCTGCCGGGGATAAAGGCCACCAGGTTTGCCGCATCCTCATACTGGGCCTTATTGCGCCCGGTAAATGAAAACCGCTGAATAAAATCAGGGTAGAGCGCCTGGACATTTTCCAGACTGGTCAGTTCGTTCAAGATGTAGGATCTTGCCTCCATGCTACCGGCAGTCAGAGGCTTCCTCCCGGCCAGCGCATCGGAAGAAAGGAATTCGAGATGCTTCAACAGGTCTTTGGAGTCAATGCTCTGAGCAAAAGAAATATTTGTTATCAGTAGGCAAATGATTGAAAAGAGGTGTTTATTGAAATTGAAATGCATCTGGTGATCCGTTATCCGTTATGTATATTCGTAAAAATACTAGGCTTACCGTCACTACGTCTGAATTTGATGAAATATATCAGCTGCGCGTTCCTTTTTTTTATTTCGGTTAATTTAGTTTTGGCTCAGGGGGGACTCCCGGAGAGTTTTTTTGAAGGGAAATCTGTCGTGTTGGTCTCTACCGATCCGGGCTCCAGACCCGTCCTCAGCTGGCAGCAGCTGGCAGATAGTGTGCACGTACATCTGGTGGAGGCGGGCGCTGATCCGGTCGCCTATTTTGAACTGGAGCAGGTGATTCTCTCCGAGGCGAGGCAGGCAGATTACGCGAGAGCCTTTGCCACGCGCCAAGTCAAAAACATCATTTTGGTAACTAGAAAGAAGGAAAGTGTGAGCATTCACGTCGGAGCTTTTAGCGGCGATGGTAAAATCGTCACCACAACGGCGCTCTTTGGCTTAGCCGGTAAAGATTGGAATGAAGCAGGTTCACAACTTGCCGCTTCGGGGAAAAATACCCGGTCAAAAAATCTGCTGGTCATCGACGTGCCGGAATTTCCCCAGATCAGCAGTCAGGAGACGGCCCGATCTGAGCAGAAATTCCTCCCTCAGAATCCACTCAACCTGGAAGTATTCAAGTTGGGGATTCCTCTCGAAGGTTCCTCGGCCGAAAACGGTGCTCTGAGCTACTTCCGATACGATCTTTTGGGCAAATCGCAAGAGGCAATCCTCGCCGAGCAGGCTGCGCAAAAATCCCAGATTCAGTCGATTATGGAGAATCTCTATCCCCACCAAATCGAATGGCTTACAGAAGCCAAAACCAACGAGGAACTCGTCAGTGATCGTGTACAATTCCTACTTGTCAAAGTAGAAGGCAGACAGACAGATCTGATGCAGAGTATGGGGCTTGAGCCTATTCTCGGAGAAGAAGGCCAGAAGACAGTCGTGAAATACTACATCAAACTCATCGTGAGGGATGAGTTGTACATCGGGCCTGAATGGGATGCAAATGTGGACTGGAAGGTTGCGTTGACCGGTTTCTTAGACAATCTGAAAAAATAAAAACCTCCCGGAAGGAGGTTTTTTTACTGGATTAGGGTGGGGGTGATTAGTGCAACTTTTACTGTCAAGACTGCAATTGAAAATTAGATGTTGGTACTTCTAATTCCCTAAAAAAGAAATAATATTTAATAAATACAATTTCTTTCAAAAAATATTTAATCAACCCTTCGTTAGTTTAAATTTTCCAAGATCTTCTTCTTGCTAAAAGAAATTTTCATTGACAAATGGAATCAGTGCAAGAATAATCGCCTGGCGATAATATTCATTTCGATCTACGACTCCATGTGTGAGTATCCCCACGGAGCCTCCCTGCTGCTTGGAATTCTCCTGATCGAATACTTGATCGTCGGCTTTTCCCAGTTCCATTCCCTCTTTCACCAACTCAGTCACTGCTTTTGGCAGATAAAAAGTGCCGGTTTTGGATTGGCTGGTTTTTCCGTCCCTGGCCAGAATATAAATCCAGGCAAATGCAAACATCCCGTATTCGTCCTCATCTACACCCCCTTCGATTCCGACCCAATAGTGGGCTTCCGGGAACACCTCGCGGGAATTGTGGGCTCTGTTTTTGGCGCCCAAGTGCGTCTCAGCTTCCCCAATCGGCTGATCGGAGACTCCGGAAGCGGCGTTGATGCCTTCTACTAGAAAACTTTTGTTGAATGCCCGGGTGAAGGCGTCTTCCGTACAGGCAATTTTTACCGGATTCTTGCTGCCGACCAGTATGAGAAGTTTGTCAGAGGTTTGGAAGTTCTCTCTTTTCTTAAAATTCATAAATCCGGCCCTTAGGCCATATTGGTAAATACCTGGTTGACATCGTCGTCCTCTTCGAGACGGTCGATGAGCTTGTGGATGATCTCCTCCTGTTCCTCTGTCAGCTCAGTGAGCGTGGTCGGGAATCGCTGGAAATCAGCTGAGATCACTTCAATCCCACGATCTTCCAGTGCTTTCTGCATGGAACCGAAGTCTTCAAACTCAGTGTAGGCGAAGATTTCTCCCTCGTTTTCGGCGATCTCCGTGAGTCCAAAGTCGATCAACTCCAGCTCTAATTCGTCCAACTGATATGCTGCTTGGGCAAATCTGAATACAGCCTTGCGGTCAAACATGAAGCTTACCGAGCCTGAGGTGCCGAGAGCTCCTCCCGCTTTTGCAAAGTAGGATCTTGTGTTGGCGACGGTGCGGTTCGTATTGTCAGTGGAAGTCTCCACGATAAAAGCGATTCCAAACGGGCCATAGCCTTCGTATACTACTTCTTCGTAATCCTTTTCGTCCTTGTTCGAGGCGCGTTTGATTGCCGCTTCGATGCGATCTTTGGGCATTTGGGCACCTTTCGCATTTTGAATGACTGTTCTTAGCTTGGTGTTGGTGTTGGGATCAGGGCCGCCTGTCTTCACTGCCATCACAATTTCTTTCCCCAACCGGGTGAAAACCTTGGACATTTTGTCCCAGCGCTTAAACTTTCTTTCTTTTCGGAATTCAAATGCTCTTCCCATAGTTATACTGAATATTAGAGGTGGGCAAAAATAGCAAATCTTTTTACTAAGAGGAATCTCGGTTCTTTTTATCAAAAAGCGACCACTTCTTCGGAAATTTTAGACTTTGGAACCTATCGAATCCGTATCGAATAAAACGTCCTTCCAATGAACTACTCAAACTATCAACCCATTCCAAATCTCCCAATGTTGGACCTGCCCAAGGTCGTGATCGTGGGAGGAGGTTTTGCCGGACTGAAGCTCGCCATGAGCCTCCGTAAGAGCGCTTTTCAAGTGATCCTTCTGGACAAGAACAATTACCACCAGTTTCAGCCGCTCTTTTACCAAGTCGCCACGGCAGGCTTGGAGCCGAGTGCGATTTCGTTTCCGCTTCGCAAAATCTTCCACGGCGCCGCCAATATGAGTTTCAGAATGGCCGAAGCCGAGGGTGTGGATGCGAAGGAGAAGAGATTGTATACTGATATTGGCTATATCGACTATGATTACTTGGTTTTGGCGATGGGAGCAGATACGAACTACTTCGGGGCAAAGAATATCGAGTATTATTCCACGCCCATGAAGACCGTATCCGAGGCGCTCTACATCCGCAACAAGATCATCTCCAACTATGAGCGGGCGATCACGATCGAAAAAGTGGAGAATCGCAAGTCCCTGATGAATATGGTGATCGTCGGTGGAGGCCCAACCGGGGTGGAGCTGGCAGGCGCGATGGCTGACCTGAGGAACAATGTCTTGCCTAAGGACTATCCCGAGCTCAACTTCAAGAACATGAAGGTGGTACTGATCGAGGCCGGTCCAAAGTTGCTTGGCGCGATGTCGGAGCAGGCACAGAGCAGCGCGCTCCACTACCTACAGGAATTGGGCGTGGAGGTTTTCTTGGCAACCAAGGTGCTCGATTACGACGGCAAAGAAGTCTCTCTGGAAGGAAAGGAGCCAATTCAAACCCAAACCTTGCTCTGGGCCGCGGGGATCAAGCCCAATCGAATTGAGGGATTTGATCCAAGCCAATATGCCGGAAACGGGCGGATGCTGGTGAACGAATACAACCAGCTGGTTGGGTCGGCCGGAGTGTTTGTGCTGGGAGATCAGTGTCTTTTACCCGGAGGTGATTTCCCCAAAGGACATCCACAGGTGGCTCAGGTGGCAATCCAGCAGGCCAAAAACCTGTCAAAGAATCTTTTCCGACAGGAAAAGGGACAACCTTTGGCTCCCTTCAAATACAAAGATCTCGGGTCGATGGCGACTGTCGGGCGAAAGTTGGCTGTGGTGGACTTGCCGTTCTACAGCTTCCAGGGCTTTTTCGCTTGGTTGACTTGGCTTTTCGTCCACCTGATGGCCATCTTGGGGGTGAAAAATAAGCTGGTCATCTTTCTGGATTGGTCTTGGAACTACCTCAGTTTTGACCCGAGTCTGCGACTGCTGATCAAACCCAAATACGTTCGGGCTTCCGAGCGGAAGGAGTTGATCGAAGAAAAGAGCTCGCCTGATTAAGATTCCTTAACAATCCATTTTCGCAGCGCTATTAAACCTGATTTGGTTCGGCGGGTCTAATTCCCGAAACAAAACCAAAACAACTATGAAAAAGTGGATCATCGGCGCAGTGCTCCTGGCATTTACCAGTTTGAGCGTAGCGGCGCAACAAGAAAAAAGACAGCAGCCTAATCCGGAAGAAAGGGCTAAAAAGGTAACCGAGAAAATGGCGACAGAACTCGAACTTTCGGAGGATCAGAAAGCCCAGATCCTTGCTCTTAACCTAGACCATGCGAAGCAGAGACAAGCTGAAATGGAGCGGGAAAAGGCCGAAAGGGAGGCCCAGCGGTCAGAAATGAAAGCTCATCAGGAAAAGGTCAACTCGATCCTTACCGAAGAGCAGCGTACCAAATGGGAAGAGATCAAGCTGGAGCAACGAGAGAAGAGAAGACCTGGGGGTGAGGTTCATCGCCGGGAGGACATGCCTCGACAAAAAGACGGAAACTAAACCAAATAAAAAAAGCCAGTCCATCTAGGATTGGCTTTTTCATTTTTAAGGCTGCTCGTTTTTTTAGCTATTTGTCACTGTCCGATCAACGTGAACGCTGGCAGGTATTTGATTTTGCCACCTTCCATGGCGGATTCGTGTGCGAGGATGCCCACGCAGGTGATGTTTGCAGATTCTTTGGCGTTGGGATAAGGAGCCCTTTCTTCGTGCAATGCATTGAGGAATTCATTGACCAGGTGTGGGTGAGATCCGCCGTGGCCGGAACCTTGAATAAACGACAAGTGCTGATTGTCGTCGCCGTCGTATACGCCAGCCGTCGTGAAGGGGGCGATTTCCGCAGGTAGCAAATGTCCATAATCAGGGATTTTCACCCGCTCAGGGCTTTCGCCGGTGTGGATCACCGAATCCTCGTGCTCGACCAGCGTCCATTCAAACGACTTTTTGGAACCATACACATCGAAACTCTCTCTGTATTGTCTGGCTGTGTTGAAAAGCGACCTGGTCACTTCAGCAGACAGATCAGAATCTTTGAATTTGATATGACAGGTCTCGATGGCGAACGGCGAACCGTACTTTGGAATCAACTCCTCGTCAATTCTACCCGACCCGAAGCAAGAGACGTACTCGGCCTGCGCCTTTGGCAAAGCCAAAACTGGCCCCACACAATGCGTTGCGTAGTGCATCGGAGGAAGACCCTCCCAATAACCCGGCCAACCGGCCATTTCCTGTTGATGCGACGCTCGCAGGAACTGGATTTTGCCCAGCTCGCCCTTCTCGTACATTTCCTTCACAAACAGGAATTCACGGCTGTAGATCACCGTCTCCATCATCATGTAGGTCAGCCCGGTGCGCTGAACTTCCTCGACGATTGCCTTACAGTCTTCCACCGAAGTCGCCATCGGTACAGTGCAAGCCACGTGCTTGCCGGCTCTGAGTGCTTTTAGCGATTGCTCTGCGTGATTCTGGATCGGCGTATTTATGTGTACCGCGTCTACGTTGGGATCTGCTAGCAGCTCATCGTAGTCTGTGTATACTTTTTCGATGCCAAAAGCCTTGGCGATTTCTTCGGCCTTTTCTTTATTTCGCTGGCAGATCGCATACATGTTGGCCAGCTTATGTTTCTGATAAATTGGAATAAACTCGGCTCCGAATCCAAGTCCGACGATGGCTATATTCAAGGGTCTTTTGCTCATGGTGATTTTTAATAATAAGGTTTAAAAAAGGTTATTCAATTTAAAGTCATTTGCTTTTAGCAGGTGTTCATGCTTTGCCCAAATTTCAACTTACTTCGCCGCCCAAGCCTTGAGAAACTCCAGACCTTCTTTGGCGAAGCCGTCCTGGCTCGGTACCAAAGGCTTCCAGATGCAGACCGCACCTGCCAGCTCCTTTACCTCGGGAGTAAAGCTTTCGATAGAAATCACTCCCTGATAATTGATCGCTTCCAATGCGCGCTTATAGGCATCCCAAGGAGTCTGCCCAGTGCCTGGGGTTCCCCGGTAGTTTTCCGAGACCTGGAAATGAATCAGTTTGTCCCCGGCAAGTCGGATGGCGGCTTCTGGATTCGGTTCCTCGATATTCATGTGAAAGCCGTCCAGGATCACCTTCGCCTCGGGCTCATTGATGTCTGCGATCAGTCGCATCAGCTCCTCGCAGGTGTTGATCAGATCCGTTTCGAATCTGTTCAGTGTCTCTAATGCGATATCCAATCCGGATTTTCTGGCGTTTTCGCAGACGATCCGGAGGTTAGTGACCGCACGGTCCCATTCGACTTTCTTTTGCTCAGGGGATACCAGTCTGGCTTTTCCCACCGCGGAATACATGGGGCCGGCCACGAATTTGGCGCCCAGCTCGGATGCGATCTCAAAGCACCGATCCAGATAGTCGAAGCTTGTCCTGTGAAAGGATGGGTCTTCGTTTGTCAGATCCCGGCTGGTGCCAAATGCTCCGCAGATCACAGCTTCCAGCCCGTGGTCAGCCAGGGCCATTTTTACGTCAGCGACATGGATCAGTGCCGGATCTTCGACCGGAATCTCGACTGCGTCGTACCCAAATTCTTTGATTTTTGGAAATAGCTTGAGCGTATCATTGGAAAAAGGAGAAGTCCACAACCATGTGCTTACTCCGAACTTTACGTTAAGCGCCATCCTTATATCACTCTCATGACGCCGTTCATCTGCTTCCAGTGATTGGGAAGGGTGCAAACGAATGGATAGTCACCTTTTTGGCTTGGCACAGTCATAATGATGGAATCCGTGGTATTGGGGAAAACCAACTGAGTCGAGGCAAGCACTTCCGGGATGGCCGGCACGAAGCTATTGTCCATGCCGGTCAGATTTTGGGCCATCTTTTCGGCGGCCTGAGCGATTTTTTCCAAGGAATTGATCGCGCCGATGATCAGGTTGTGCTGCACAAAGTCCGGGTTGACAAAGTCCACCACCAGTTTGCTGCCAGCCTTGACAGTGAAGGCTGGCTTGTCAAATCTCATCTCATGGGGAACAGCGGTGAGCGTGATCAGGCCGTTTGTCACGGTCTCAACGGTAGCTACCTCTTTTTTCTCTTCCTCCGAGGCTGGCTTTTTGAGATCGAGGCTTGAGTTATTGCCGATTCTTCCTGAGAACCTCCAGTTGCCTTGATAGTCGCCAATATTGTTGTTGGAGTCAAACTGACCTACCCGAACATTCTGAGGCGAGAGCGGTCCGGTGAACAAACCTTTTGTCTTGCCCTTGGCCACTTCTTTTCCGTCGATCATCAGCGTCATGTTGCCGCCTTCTTGGAGTGTGGCGCTGACGATGAATTTCTCGGAAGGCAGGTTTTTACGCGAGCTGATGATCTTGGTGGCTCCGTCTTGGGCGACTGCAAAGTGCATGGCGTCTTTGTAAACATACAGACTGTAGCCGTTGGTACTGTTTCCCTGCGCTACCAACACTCCGTCCAACGCTTCTCTGCCAGGGGAAACTTCCATCTCGATGGTCATCTCCTTTCCGGTAGGATCTGGTGGGAAAAGGAGTGAATTTCTCGGGTTGATGGTATATGACTCGGACACCAAGCTTTTGGCGATACGGTCTGCGATACTCATGACAGAATCGGCCTCAGTAGAAGGTGCCGCAGTTCTGCTCTCAAACGCAGACGGATGTGTCAGCGCAGCTGCGAAGATAGCCTGTGGCAAATACTCGTCTTTTGAGTTGGCATCATCCTCGGAGATTGCAAGAAGTTTCTTGGAGATCTCGTCTGAAGCAGGCATTTCAGAGACAGTCAGGATTGCATTTTTTCTGGTCTGGAGATTAGCATCCTCCATCAGGTTGGCTGCTACAATCGCATCCAAAGCGGCTTGATTTCGCGGGATTACTCTGACGGCGTTCTTTCTCACCGCAGCCGAAGGATGGCTCAGAGCTTTGGCTACTACCTCTTGTGCCTTAGCATTGGTTCCTTCCAATTCGCCGAGTCCTTTCAAAGTCCACAGCGCGTTGATCGCGGGGCCATTGATGCCAGCCGAGTCTACGTCAGTAGCATTGATCAGTTCATACAGGCCATCCAATACTTCTTTATTCTGACTCTCCACGATCAATCGCTGAGCGGTCAGTCGCCAAAACATATTGTCACTTTTCAGAGCTACGAGCAAGTCACCTGCATCCGCATCTTTCAGGTCAAACATCTTGGAGGATTCTCCGCCTTTGTAGGTGAGTCGATAGATCCTGCCATGCTTCTTATCGCGCATTGGGTTGATGTAGGCGTTTCCTTCTCCGTTTTCAAACCCACGCGGGGTAGGATTGTGTTGGATGATGAAGTTGTACCAATCCGCCACCCAAAGGGAACCGTCCGGTCCAACTTCGGCATGAACGGGGCTAAACCATTCGTCAGAGCTGGCCAGGATGTTGAAAGCATTTTTTTCTCTGTATCCGGATCCTTCTTCGATCAGTCGGGCATTGTGGAGGACCCGGCCGGTCGGTTCGGCTACGAAAGCCATCTTGTTCCAATATTCTTCTGGAAAATTTCTTGCCGTATAGAGGTTATGCCCGGCTGCTGCGGT
Organism: Algoriphagus terrigena DSM 22685; assembly: GCF_000429445.1. Classification (GTDB taxonomy): domain Bacteria; phylum Bacteroidota; class Bacteroidia; order Cytophagales; family Cyclobacteriaceae; genus Algoriphagus; species Algoriphagus terrigena. The sequence continues at coordinate 14,489 of NZ_AUBW01000031.1, read as the reverse complement.
ATAGCTTCCATGCCAGTCGACCTGTCTCAGGAACGGAGTAATGTGAGGCATGTCGTAGTGCGAGTCAATTCCTGTAGCGGTATTTGGCGTGCCTTTGTAGACCGTTCTCTTTGCGTATTTGCTGTCCAAAGCGAGGTAAACCGAGTGTTGGCCGTTTGCGGTGGAAATGAACGTTTCGAAATCTTCAGAGAATCCCAGTCCCCAGGTGTTGTTGCTCGTGCGTCCGAGAAATTCCAGATTTTCTCCGGTAGGCTCAAAGCGGTAAACACCTTGGCCGAAATTGAACTGCTTCCCACTCACTTCACCATTGAATCCTGAATAGCCCAATACGCCCCAGATCTTATTGTCAAAGCCATATTTCAGGTTGGACGGGCCGGCATGTGTGTCGCTTTTGCCCCAGCCTGTCATCACTACTTCCCGCACGTCTGCTACATCGTCACCGTCGGTGTCTTTTAGAAACACAAAATCAGGCGCCATCGAGATTAAGATTCCACCATTGACCGCCATGATCGAGGTGGGGATATTCAATTTGTCAGCAAAGACAGTCACTTTATCGGCTTTGCCGTCTCCGTCGGTGTCTTCCAAAATCTTGATTTTGTCGTCGCCGCCTTCCTTGCGGATTTCATTTGGATAGTCCGTCGTCTCGATCACAAATAATCTACCACGCTCATCCCAAGCAAATGCCATCGGGTTGATGATCATCGGCTCGGAAGCGAACAGTTCCAGCTCGAATCCTACCGGAACCTGGATCAATTTCATGGATTCTTCTGGAGAAAGCGGAAGCTGAAATCTCGGTGCCGGGTCCCGCTTTTCGTAGTTGGGAATATCTGCATCTTCAAACTGTGGCTGGGGGATTTTGTATTCAGCTAAAAGCTCATTTACATCATCTCCCACCGCCCATAGGATTCCGTTTGCCACTAGGTTTTGGAAGTCTTTTTTCTCCCAAGTTTTCTCATTGTGTCCGTACGCGGTGTAGAATACGCGACCGTTGCCCTGCTCGCGTACCCAAGTGTAGGGCTCTTTGCCCTTTTCATCGACGCGCTCCATCAGGACGTGCATGTCGGGATTGACCTGACTGTGGACATAGGTCTCATCCCAAGTCTCAAACTCTGCAATTCCCTGCATCACCGGGTGGGTTGCATCGACGATGGTAGCCGTGAAGTCACCCGTGCCGTGGGTGCTGAACTGTCCGCCGACTGTCTCGATGTACCAAGGGGAATTTTGGAAACAAAAAGAAGCCGAATGGATCGGAATCAACGCTTTTCCGCTTTCCACGTAAGATGTCAGCGCGCTTTCCTGCTCGGGCGTGATCTGATCATGATTGGCATAGATCATCAAGCCGTCGTAGTTGTTCAGCTTTTCCAGGTTGAGATCATTGACGTCCGTGGTGTAGGTGAGGTTGATCCCTTTTTGGAAAAGGGGAGTTTCCAAATACATCATCAATTTCTCTGAATTGTGATGCTCGCTTTCGTGACCGAGAACGAGTATTTCTACACGTCTTGGATCGGAGGATGAAAGAAAGTTTTTGTTGCCTTTGCCGCCGCATCCAGCCATCAAGGCCAGCAGCAAAATCACCAGACATGCGTAAGGTGACTTGGGTAGTTTTGGGTTTTTGAAAATCATATGAGGATTCGAATTTTTTTTTGCTACTAAAATCATGTTTTAATTTGATCGATTTTACCTGTTTTAGCTTGATAAATGACTGAATTTTGTCAAATTCTTAGATCAGATCAAGCTTTTGGTATAATAAAGCAGCAAGAATGCATCAAGAAACCTCTGCGACAACCGCCTGCACCGAGAGGATCTTACTATTGGCCACGTGTTCTCACATAAGAGAAAGGTGCCGTTAGCCTTTTTAAAGTGAGCCGGTTCAGAAAATGAAGAAAGCCACCTTGTGGGTGGCTTTCTATCGCAGGTGGGTCAACTAAACAGGGTACTATTGGACGTCAGGGCAAACCCAGAGGGGATAGCCTTGACATTATCCCGCGATTTGCTCTTCAACTTGGAAGAAGGACGCGTCTTTCTGGGGTAGAGTTGATGATCCCATCAGATACTCATCCACTTTGACGGCAGTCTCTCTGCCTTCGGAGATCGCCCAAACTACCAGCGATTGACCTCTTCGCATATCCCCGGCTAGAAATACCTTCGGGTTTGTGCTTTGATAATTCTTTGATTTTGGAAGACTGTTTTCCATGGTATCGGCGCCAAAAGCTTGCAGAAGCCCATTCTGGGCAGGACCCATGTAGCCGATGGCTATGAATGCCAAGTCGCAAGGCACGGTTCTCTCCGTACCCTCAATCTCCTCGAAAGTCATCCGGCCTCCCTTTTCTTTCCATTCGATATCTACCAGCGTCAGCCCGGTAACTTCCCCGGCTTCGTTGCCCGTAAATTCTTTGGTCAGGATAGAAAATATCCGCTCAGCGCCTTCGTCGTGGGAGCTGGAGGTTTTCAGTGTCATAGGCCATTCGGGCCATGGATTCAGCGTGTTTCTTTGCTTCGGAGGCTTAGGTAGAAGCTCAAGCTGCGTGATTGAAACCGCACCGTGCCGGTTGGATGTGCCGATACAGTCGCTTCCGGTGTCACCGCCGCCGATCACAATCACATGCTTGCCTTTGGCAGAGATGTGGTTTTCGCTGGCTTCGCCGCTTGTCACCTGATTTTGTTTGCCAAGGAACTCCATGGCAAAATGAACGCCTTTGTTCTTGTCGCCTTTGATGTTCAATCCACGGGGCTGTTGCGCACCGGTGGAAAGCACCACTGCATCGAAGTTTTTCAGGATTTCGTCTGCCTCGATCGTTTTGCCGATCTCGGTGTTAGTAGCAAAGATCACCCCTTCCTCACGCATAAGCTCTATACGACGGTCAATAACCCATTTTTCAAGTTTGAAATCCGGGATGCCATAGCGGAGTAGGCCTCCTACTTTTGCGTCTTTTTCGAAGAGGGTAACTTCGTGACCAGCCTGATTTAGCTGATCCGCTGCCGCAAGTCCCGCAGGACCAGAGCCAACTACTGCAACTTTTTTTCCAGTACGGCTGGCAGGAGGACTGGCTGTGATCAGGCCAAGCTCGTAGGCTTTCTCTGCGATGCTTTTCTCGATCAATTCGATCGCGACGGGATCTTTGTTGATTCCCAGCACGCAGCTAGCTTCACAGGGCGCCGGGCAGATTCTGCCCGTGAACTCCGGAAAGTTGTTGGTGCTGCGCAAGATGCTGATTGCCTGTCCCCACTCCTTGTTGTAGACTGCATCGTTAAACTCCGGAATGACATTGCCAAGCGGACAGCCGCTGTGGCAAAATGGTACGCCGCAGTCCATGCAACGCGCTGCCTGATTGTTTAAACTTTCGCCCGAAAAAGGCTCATATATTTCTCTGTAGTCGCCGATTCTTTCTTTTGGATCACGACTTACAGGTGTTTCTCTTTTGAATTGGATAAATCCTTCTTTCGCTCCCATCTTACACCAATGATTTAGCTTGTTCTAGTGCTCTTTTTAGTAATACGGCCTTGTAGTCTCTTGGAATTACCTTGACGAACTTTTCTCTTGCTCGATCCCAATCTTCCAAGAATCGCTGGCCCAGACCGCTGTTGGTCAGTTTAACATGCCGCTTGAGGAATGCTTTGACTGTAGCAAGATCTTCGTCGTCCAAGATATCAAGGTCGACCATTTCTGTATTGATCTCCGTGATGTAATCCTTAAGGATATAGGCCAGTCCTCCGCTCATACCTGCCGCGAAGTTTCTTCCGATTTCGCCCAAGTTGATGACAAGTCCGCCGGTCATGTATTCACATCCGTGGTCTCCGATTCCTTCGACTACCGTTTTTACGCCGGAGTTTCTAACACAGAATCGCTCGCCGCCCTTGCCATTGATGTAGGCTTCTCCGGAGGTTGCTCCGTAGAAGGCGACGTTGCCGATGATGATGTTTTCCTCAGGGACAAATCGGGCATTTCTGCTCGGGTAGACGATCAGTTTTCCTCCGGAAAGTCCCTTTCCAAAGTAGTCATTGGCTTCCCCTTCGAGTTCGAAGTTGACCCCCTTTGCAAGGAATCCTCCGAAAGTTTGTCCGGCAGAACCGTTGAACTTGAAGTGAACGGTATCCTCCGGCAAGCCAACGCCTCCGTAGATTTTGGAGATTTCATTGGAAAGCATCGCGCCCACAGAGCGGTCGATATTTTTGATTTGGAAGTTGCCGGAAACCGGAATTGCTTGTTCCAAAGCCGGCGTTGCAGCTTTGATCAGCTGGCGATCCAGTACTTTTTTCAGTTCAAACTCCTGGTCGATTTGTTTGTGGATTCCGACATGATCCGGTACTTCCACTTTATGAAAGATCGGAGAGAGGTCAACTTTGTCCCACTTCCAGTGATTGAGGTGACCGGTAGATTGAAGCACCTGGCTTTGCCCAACCATCTCGTCGATGGTACGGAATCCCAATGACGCCATGATTTCTCTCAAATCCTGCACGAGGAATTTGAAGTAGTTAACCACGTGATCCGGATCACCGGTAAATAGTCTTCGAAGTTCAGGATCTTGGGTCGCGATGCCAACCGGGCAGGTGTTGAGGTGACACTTTCGCATCATGATACAGCCACCCACTACCAGTGCGCCGGTTGCGATTCCCCATTCTTCGGCTCCCAGGAGGGTTGCGATTGCGAGATCACGCCCTGTTCTGAGTTGGCCGTCAGTCTGGAGAACGACACGGCTCCTCAAGTTATTTTTCACCAAAGTCTGGTGAGCTTCTGATAGTCCAAGCTCCCATGGCAAGCCCGCGTGGCGGACTGAACTCAGTGGAGATGCTCCGGTACCGCCGTCTGCTCCGGCAATCAAGATGACGTCAGCGGAAGCTTTGGCCACACCGGCCGCTACTGTACCGACCCCAGCCTGAGAAACCAATTTCACATTGATTCTGGCTTTTCTGTTGGCATTTTTCAGATCGAAGATCAGCTGAGCCAAATCTTCGATCGAATAGATATCGTGGTGAGGTGGAGGGGAGATCAATCCTACTCCCGGAGTGGAATGTCGCACGCGCCCGATCCATTCGTCCACTTTGTGTCCGGGGAGCTGACCGCCTTCGCCTGGCTTGGCGCCTTGAGCCATCTTGATTTGAAGCTCAGCCGCGTTGGTCAAGTAGTGACTGGTCACTCCGAATCGACCTGAAGCTACCTGCTTGATGGCAGAGCGCTCCCAGTCGCCGTTTGGCTTTTTGTCGTAGCGAATCTCGTCCTCGCCTCCTTCACCGGAGTTGCTTTTTGCCCCGATGCGGTTCATGGCGATCGCCAAGGTGCTGTGCGCTTCGTGAGAGATAGATCCAAAAGACATCGCGCCTGTGGCAAATCGCCTCATGATTTTCTCTGCAGGCTCAACTTCCTCGATCGGAACGCTGATTCTTTTCTTGAATTCAAAAAGACCCCGAAGTGTGAGTGCATCCTTAGTCTGCTCGTTGATCTTGGCTGCGAACTTTTTGTATAGCTCAAAGTCTCCCAGACGGGTGGACTTCTGAAGCAGGTGGATAGTTTCGGGGTTGAACATGTGTTTTTCCCCTCTTCTCTTCCACTGATAGACTCCGCCTGTTTCCAGGATTGGGCTGTTAGTTTCGTATGCAGCGTGATGACGGACCAAGATCTCCTCAGCCAGCTCGTCAAATGACACCCCGCTGATTCTGGATATGGTTCCTTTGAAGCATCGGTCGATCACATCCGGTCCTAAGCCCAGCGCTTCGAATATTTGCGCACCCTGATAAGATTGCAAGGTGGAGATACCCATCTTGGAAAGCACTTTCAACAGGCCTTTTCCTACCGCATCCTGATAATTTGAGAAGAGTGTCTTCTGGTCTTTGACTTTTGGCAGTTGACCTTTTTCAAACAACTCCATCAGTGACTCAAGAGCGAGGTACGGATTGATGGCGGATACACCGTAACCGATCGCTGTGGCGAAGTGGTGAACCTCACGGATATCAGCCGATTCGAGGACAATTCCCGCTCGAGTTCTGATTTTCTTTTTCACCAAATGCTGATGAACCGCACCAATGGCAAGCAATGAAGGTATCGGAGCCATCTCCTCTGTACTCTCTCTGTCGGAGAGAATCAACACATTTTTGCCCTCATGGATGGCATCTTCTGCTTCCTGACACAGTTTGTCCAAGGCTTCCAGCAGTCGACCCGGCTTGTGGTCCGCGACAAAATGCCCGTAGAGTTTCTTGGATCTATAGCCGAGATGCTCCATTCGGGTGATTTTCTCCAAATCCTCATTCAAAAGTACCGGCTGAGAGATGTGAATCTGTTTTGTATGTTGCGGACTTTCGTCGAGAATGTTGTGTCCCTCACCTATTCGGGTGAACAAAGACATCACCAAGCGCTCTCTGATCGGATCGATAGGCGGATTGCTTACCTGGGCAAACAGCTGTTTGAAGTAGTTGGAGATGTGCTGACTTTGCTTGGAAAGCACGGCCAATGGCGTATCTGCTCCCATGGATCCGACTGCTTCGTAGCCAGTATCTCCCATCGGAGCGAGGATAACCTTCAGTTCTTCGGAAGTATATCCAAAGACTGTCTGGCACTTTTTGATGTTTTCGATGGAATAGGGATGTGCCAGCTCCTCGGGATCTGGGACAAACCGCAGCTTGGTGCGGTTTTCGTTAACCCACTTTTCGTAGGGCTGGCGGCTGCAGATTTCGCCTTTTACCTCTTCGTCAAAGAGCACACGGCCTTTTTCCAAGTCAGCCCACATCATCCTTCCTGGACTGATTCGGCCTTTTTCTGTAATCGTTGCTTCCCGGATCGGCAATGCCCCGGCTTCAGACGAAAGCACCAGTCGGTTGTCCCGGGTAATGAAGTAGCGGAGTGGACGGAGTCCATTTCTGTCAAGGGTAGCGCCCACTGATTTTCCGTCAGTGAACAGCAAAGCTGCAGGTCCGTCCCAAGGCTCAACCAAAGACGCGTGGAATTTATAGAAGGCTTTGCGCTCGCGGTCCATGACCTGATTGTCCTGCCAGGCTTCCGGCACGAGCATCATCATCGCATGCGGAAGAGACCTGCCGCTCAGCGTCAGCAACTCCACCATCGAATCAAGGTTGGCAGAGTCCGAGTTGAGCTTGTTGGTAATCGGCATTAGCTTGGCCAGTTCCTCTTCAGAGAAGAACTTGGATTTCATCAATGCCTCTTTGGATTTCATCTTATTCAGGTTACCCCGAATGGTGTTGATCTCTCCATTATGTGACAGGAATCTGAAAGGCTGCGCCAGTCTCCAATTGGGGAAGGTATTGGTGGAGAATCTCGAGTGCACGATGGCCAGTGCCGACTCGATTCTCGGATTTTGGAGATCCTTATAGAAGGCGAGAACCTGATCTGTCCTCAGTTGTCCTTTATATACAAGTGTCAGGCTGCTCAGACTGGCAAAGTAAAAGGCGTGGTTTACTCCCGGGATCTTGGTGTTGATCTCTGAGGTGGCAAAATTTCTCAGTACATACAGCTTTCGCTCGAGCTCAATCCCGGTCAGGCCCTGCTTATGGCTGACAAACAGCTGCTCGATGTTAGGCATTACTTCCAAGGCTCCGGATCCAGGGACGGTCTCATCTACAGGCACCTCACGATAGCCTATGAGATTGAAGCCCATTTCCTCAATTAGGGTGTTGAGGAGTTCCTTTGACCGATGATAGAGCTGTTTGTTTTTCGGGAAAAAGGTCATGCCCACACCGTAATATCCCGGCTCCGGCAGATTGATTTCCGTACGCGCTGTGACGTCCCTTAGAAACTGATGCGGGACTTGAATAGAAATACCGGCACCGTCTCCGGACTTTGGGTCTGATCCCCGTCCGCCACGATGCTCCATATTGCTAAGCATGTATAAGGCATCGCTGATAGTCTCATGAGTAGGTATGTTGCTCAGATCTACTACCGCACCTATACCGCAGGAGTCATGCTCAAACTCCGATCGATACAAACCTTCTTGCATTCTTATTTGATTTAAATAGGTTCAAAATTTCCAAAAATTACAAAAAAAAAATCTTTTGTTAAAATTTAGGCAATAAACTAGGTGTAAAAATGAAGTATCAATGATAAAGATGAGCTTTATTGGATTTTTAGCAAAAAGGAATTTTGGATAAAAAGTCTAATAAATTCGCTACTAATTGGATAAAAAAGCGCACTTCGAGTTGAAAAACAAACCAATTTTTCTGAAAAACACAGGAAAAGTGGAGAAACTGGATTTTTTAGAAAATTTGAAAATTTTTTTCTGATTTTTTATTCCTTAAAAAAATTGAGGGATAGGTTGGATTGTATATCTAATCTCAAAAGTCGAAATAATATTCTGTAAAACTCAAATTACACAGAATATCGCAAATTTACAGTTTAGTCAGAAAAATGGCTGGAGCTATCCTTTTCACCCGTGATGAGGTGTACTTTGACTTTCTTGATTTTGCGGGCATCTACCGCCAATACGGTAAACTCGAAGTTCTCAAACAGTATTTTGGCGCCGTTTTTAGGAAGCTTGGAGTTTAGCTCCAGCAGGAGGCCTCCGAGTGATTCACTCTCACCCTTCACCTCTTCGAAGAGTTGAGAGTCCAGCTCCAGCTTTTTGCAAAAATCATTCAAGGAAACCTTTCCTTCAAAAATAAAGGTATCATTGTCCAACTCCTGAAAGAAGATATTGTCGGTGTCGTCAAACTCGTCGTTAATCTCTCCGATGATCTCCTCGATCAAATCTTCCATGGTGACCAAGCCGGACGTTCCCCCGTATTCGTCCACGACGATCGCGATGTGGACACGCATCTTTTGAAAGTCCTTCAAAAGTGAATCCACCTTCTTGGTTTCCGGGACGTAGAAGCTCTTTCGGATCAGATCCTTCCAGGGGAAGTCTTCATCCTTGTCGGTGTAGGGTAGGAGATCTTTGATATAGAGGACTCCCAGGATGTTGTCGATCGTCTCCTCGAATACGGGGATTCGGGAGTAGCCGCTCTTGTTGATCTTGTCCATCAACTCATGAAAATCCATCTCCACGTCCACGGCGGTGATTTCGAGTCGGCTACGCATCACTTGCTTGACCGACAGCGTCCCAAAATTCACGATTCCTCTTAAAATTTCTTTTTCCTCGTCAGGGGTGTCTTCGGTGGTAAGGTCCAGCGCCTGATTCAATTCGCCGACTGACAGCGAATACCCTCTTTGTTCCACCCGCTTTTCAATCAAACTGCTGAAAGACATGAGAAACCAGGAGACCGGCTTGAGTAACGAAGAAAAGAAGGCCAAAATCGGAGCCAACGAAAGCGCAAAGGACATTCTTGCCTGATTGGCATACACTTTTGGCACGATCTCACCGAAGAATACAATCGCAAACGTAACGCCCACCGTCTGAACCAAGATCACTACTATACCTGTATCATTCATTCCAAATACGGACCAGGATACAAACGTCGTCAGGGTGACGATCGCAATATTGATCAGATTGTTTAGAATCAGAATGGTGCTGAGGAGCTTCTTTGGATTGGAAAGGAGATTGGCAACGAGACGGCCTCTTTCGGGATCTGATTCCTGAAGGGACGCGATTTCTTCATTGTTGAGGGAAAAAAATGCCACCTCGGAGCCGGAGGCAAGGGCTGACCCTATCAAGAGAAGGACTAAAATCAATCCATTGATAAAGAAATAACTAAATGATGGCTCGGTAATCTGTGCAATCAGGTAGTAACTCGGGTAGGGGTCGTCCATGAAGGAGTAAAAGATGTTTGAGGCAAAAATAAATAATTCCCCTGAAAATCAACTTCAGGGGAACTCGATATCAATTAAAATGGCAGATCATCGTCTGAATCATCCAATACCAAATCAGGGCCTGAATTTGCCGCGCTTGCAGTGGCTGCGGGTTTAGCATAAGCCGGAGCAGAGTTTCCGGATGGTTGGCTCCCACCGGCCCCGTCTGGCTTACCGCCTAGCATGGTGAAGCTCTGTACCCGAATTTTGGTTCGGTACCGGTTTTGCCCCTGGTCGTCCTGCCAAGTGTCTGTCTTTATTTTCCCTTCTACGTAGAGCTGTGACCCTTTTTTGAGGTATTGCTCGGCGATCTTTGCCTGGCCGTCCCACATCTCCAGATCATGCCATTCGGTCTGCTCTACCCGGTTTCCGCTTTTGTCTTTATAAGACTCTGTCGTGGCCAGTCTAAGTTTTGCCACGGCCTTGTCTCCTTCGAGATACTTTACCTCTGGATCTGCCCCGAGGTTTCCTACCAATATTACTTTGTTTACTCCAGCCATAATTGCGTTTGTTTAGGTTGAAAAATATGAATGATTGAAGTTACCTAAATCCCCTGATCGTTCAAAAAATTCACGATTAATTTAGGTTTGGCCAGATACTCAATTTCCTTTTCTGCTACCAGCATATATCCTTCATTTTCACACCATTCGGCAAGATCCGGGTATCTTTCGATCGGAATTTGCAGCTCTGAAAAACTTGCATTGAGTTTTTGATGCGACAGAATGTGTCGGTATTTTTTTGGAAAAGGACTGGGCTCGGCTTCTGAGATCTTTGAGATGGAAACGGGTGCTTTTTCTGACTGGGGAAAATCATGAAGACCCTCCCAGATATCTCCGGCGGTTCTTTTTTTCCAAACCCAGTCTTCTCCGCATCGAATCACAAAATAATGGAAGTCCCTTTCCTTTACTTTTGTCTTATTGATCTTGACAGGAAGCTCCTTAATGAGATCATTTTGAAAAGCGAAGCAAGACGACTTCAGCGGGCAGCTTTCGCAATCCGGATTTTGAGGAGTGCATTGCCTGGAGCCAAAGTCCATCATGGCCTGATTGAATTCTCCGGGATTATCCTTTGGGATCAGTTCGTTTGCCAGCGCTTCAAATTCTTTTTTTGCTTTGCCGGAGGCGATGTCCGTGGCAATCCCAAAGTACCGTGCCAACACCCGAAAGACGTTGCCGTCTACCACAGCTTTGGCCTCGCCAAAGGCAAAGCTGGAGATAGCTGCGGCGGTATAGCTTCCCACGCCTTTTAATAAGAGGAGACTTTGATACGTATTTGGAAAGTTGCCGCCCAATTCATGCCAGATGTACTTGGCACATGCGTGGAGATTTCGCGCCCGGCTATAATATCCCAATCCCTGCCAGAGGCGAAGCACCTCGGTCTCTGGAGCCAAAGCCAGCTCCCTTACGGTCGGGTAGGCATCCGAGAAGGCGTAATAATAAGGTAATCCCTGGGTCACACGGGTTTGCTGGAGGATGATTTCTGAAAGCCATATTCTGTACGGATCGGCAGTTCCTCTCCAAGGCAGATCCCTCGGATTGGCTCGATACCAAGAAATTATATGAGCGGAAAATACCTGATTTTCAGAGGTTTTAAGATTCATTTGGATGAAATATTTCGGGTGCAAACCAAGGGAATTTTTTTGATAATGTTTTTTAATTGAGTTGGTTATCGTACATTTGCAGTCCCAAAAACACTTGGTTAATAGGTTGTTAAGCTTATTTCGTAATTTCTAAATTAAAAACACTGTGACTAAAGCAGAAGTAATCACCAAGATTTCAGACAAGACAGGAATCCAAAAGGATGATGTGACACAAGCCATTGAGGCGTTCTTCAAAGTAGTGAAGGATTCCATGTCTGATGGAGAAAACATCTATGTGAGAGGATTCGGTAGCTTCATCAATAAGAAGAGAGCTAAGAAAATTGCACGTAACATCTCCAAAAATACAGCGATCGTAATCGACGAGCACTACATCCCGGCATTTAAGCCATCTAAAGTGTTTGTAGAGAAAATTAAGAACAGTAAAAAAATCAAGCAATTGGCTCCTCAAGACTAAGTCTTAGGCAGATTGACATGAAAAAATCACAGCTCATTCTCATCGTTGTAGGAGTTTGTACCATTGTCGGATTATACGCCTTGCCAAAGGTGGTAGTAGACAATGAGGCGGGCACGACATCTGTTGAAGATTCCAGCGCACCGGAAACCTCAGCCTCAGACGTCGCCGGAATGCATGAGAATGAGCTTTCTTCCGAAAATCGCTCAGAAGCGGATCAGTTGAGAGCAACTTTGGCCTCGGCCAAGGATCCTTCTGAGATAAGTGCAGCTGGAAAATCTCTGGCGGCGATCTATCAGAAAGAGGGAATGTTTGACAGCGCAGCCTACATCCTGGAGGAGGTAGTCGTGCTAAATCCAACAAATCTTGAGTTGATCGAGGAAGCGGGTAAGGCCTACTATGAGGCTTATTCTTTTGCTTTGGACAAAGCCAAAGTGGAGAATCTAGCCGAAAAGACCAGGACTTATCTCAATCAGGTTTTGGAAAAAGATCCGAGCCGATTGGATTTGAAGACCAAAGTGGCGATGACTTATGTATCTTCGGCCAACCCAATGCAGGGAATTGCCATGATGAGAGAAATTCTCGAGGCAGATCCACAAAATGAGGATGGGCTGTTCAACATGGGAGTCCTCTCCATGCAGTCAGGACAGTACAAGCGTGCGGCTGAACGATTTGAAGAATTGGTGAAGTACCATCCGGATAATCTGCAGGGGCAGTTTTATCTGGCGGTAAGTTATTTCGAGTCGAAAGAGAAAAACAAAGCGAAAGCGCAGTTTGAGGAAGTGAAGAAGATGACCCAGGATTCGGTAATCTTGGAGAGTGTTCAAACCTACCTTGACAAGCTATAAATCAGTATTACACAACTTAAATTCTAAAAACTATGCCTTGCGGTAAGAAAAGAAAGAGACATAAGATCGCTACGCACAAGCGTAAGAAGAGACTTAGAAAAAACAGACATAAGAAGAAGTAATACACTTCTTCTTTTCCTGTTTTTAACAACAAACGTTCATTTACATATTATTACATGACGAAATTTTGAGTACGGAATTGTTAATCGATTCTGCTCAAAACGGAAGTCGGATTGCCCTGCTGCAAGATAAGCAACTGCTTGAGCTTCATTCCGAAGGGATGGACAACCAGTTTAAGGTAGGTGACATCTATCTGGGCACGGTCCGCAAGATCGTCAATGGACTCAATGCTGCGTTCATTGATGTAGGTTATGAGAAAGACGCCTTTCTTCACTACCAGGACCTTGGCCCAAATGTCAATTCCATGTTGAAGTTCACCAAGATGGTGCGCAACAACAACTACCAGAATTATCTGCTGAAAGGATTCGAAAACGAACCTGAGATAGACAAGATCGGCAAGATCGAGAAAGTCCTATCCAAGACCAACCAAGTGTTGGTACAGGTCGTCAAAGAACCCATTTCAACCAAAGGCCCCCGACTATCCTGCGAGCTCTCTCTGCCCGGACGTTACTTGGTGCTGGTACCTTTCTCCGATACAGTCAATGTATCCAAGAAAATACGCAGCAACGAAGAACGCAAAAGGCTTCTCAGACTCATCAATTCAATCAAGCCTGCCAATTTCGGAGTAATCATCCGAACAGTGGCCGAAGGACAGTCCGTGACGGAACTTGACAAAGACCTTCGAAACCTTCTCGATTCATGGGAAGGCGGGATGAAAAAATTGCTGAAGGCCAAAAGCCGGGATAAAATCATCGGAGAGATGAGCATGGCCTCCTCACTAATCAGGGACCTGCTCAACGAATCATTCGACGCAATCACCGTAGAAGAAGAATCTACCTACGATCAGATCAGATCCTACATCAGGTCAATAGCCCCTGAAAAAGAAAAAATTGTCAAACTGCACCACGGAAAAGTGAAGCTGTTTGAAAGCTTTGGAATCGAAAAGCAAATCAAAAGCCTGTTTGGACAGACGGTAAGCTTGCCTCAGGGCGGCTATGTCATCATCGAACATACCGAGGCCCTGCACGTCATCGACGTAAACAGTGGCAATAAGTCCAACCAAGAAAGCGACCAGGAATCTACAGCACTCAAAACCAACATGGTCGCTGCTAAAGAAATTGCCAGACAGCTCCGCCTCCGGGATATGGGGGGAATCATCGTCGTAGACTTCATTGACATGAAGAAGGCCGAAAACAAAAAGGCGATCTACGAAGTGATGATGCAGGAGATGAAAACTGACAGGTCCAAGCATACCGTATTGCCTCTGAGCAAATTTGGGCTCATGCAGATCACCCGGCAGCGGGTAAGACCAGAGGTCAACATTGTGACCAAGGAAACCTGCCCATCGTGCAACGGTACCGGCAAGATCCAGGCTTCGATCCTGATCGCCGACAAGTTGGAGCACGATCTCCAGCACATTGCCACCATTCAGAACGTGGCGAAAATACAAATTGGGCTGCATCCCTATCTGCACGCATACTTCACCCAAGGCCTGATTAGCCAGCGGATGAGGTGGTTTTTCAAATATTACAAATGGATAAAACTGATCAGAGATTCTTCCCTACCCGTGACGGAATACAGATTTCTAGATGAATCTGGTGAAGAAATCGAACTACAAGTAAAAAGCGAGACTGAGTAAGTCTCGCTTTTTTTTTTCTGAAAGTCTGGTTAGCTTACCCCATAGTTGTTCCAGGACATCAGTTTTGGCTAAGTTTTTTCTTTAGAGAAAAGTTTTTTCTACGT
>NZ_AUBW01000030.1 GCF_000429445.1 Algoriphagus terrigena DSM 22685 | reverse complement strand
AAAAGGCTATCGAACATTCGCCAACTTTAGAAGCGCTATTTTATTCTTCCATGGAGGCCTAAACTTATATCCTCACTAACTTAAGGGTAGAACCATAAAACAAAAGCTCCTGAGAAGAGAACCTCAGGAGCTTTGTAATAGCAAGTTTTGAACTTTATCTCAAAATGGTCTGAACCCGGTCAGGGCCGACAGACACCAGTTTGATAGGTACATTCAATTCAGATTCCAAATAAGCAACGTATTCCTTCAGTTCGGTAGGGAATTCATCGTAAGACCTCACGTCTGCCAGAGAGCAATTCCAGCCTTTCAAGGTCTTGTATACCGGCTGCACTTCCATGTCTGTAATCTCAAAGCTTAGCTTGTCGATCTTTTCTCCAGAAGGAAGCTCATAGTGGGTGCAAACTTTGATCTCTTCGAATATATTGAGCACATCGGCTTTCATCATGAAGAGCTGCGTGACGCCGTTGATCATAATAGAATAGTTCAGAGCGGGAAGATCTAACCAACCACATCGACGTGGACGGCCAGTGGTGCTTCCAAACTCATTTCCTTCTTTGCGCATCGCTTCGCCTGTGGCGTCGAAAAGCTCCGTCGGGAAAGGTCCGCTTCCAACTCGAGTGCAATAGGCTTTGAAAATTCCAAACACCTCACCGATTTTGGATGGAGATACGCCCAAACCTGTGCAAGCACCAGCCGTCATCGTGGTGCTGCTAGTGACGAACGGATAGCTTCCAAAGTCAACATCGAGCAAAGATCCTTGAGCACCTTCGGCGAGAATCTTTTTGTTCGCAGACAAGGCATCATTGACCACATACTCGCTGTCAATCAAGTTGAGTGACTTTACGAACTCTACCGCCTCGAAAAACTGACCTTCCATCTCTTCTAGTTTATCTACCGGGAAGTCATAGAAAGAAAGCGTCGTTTTGTGTTTATCCACCAAGACTTGATATTTCTCCCGAAAATCCGGGCTAAGGATATCTCCTATCCGAAGGGCGGACCGCCCGATTTTATCCTGATAGGTTGGCCCGATACCTTTGAGTGTCGAACCGATTTTCTTATCTCCTTTTGACTGCTCGTACGCTGCGTCCAGAAGTTTGTGAGTAGGTATGATGATGGTGGCCTTTTTGGACACCACCAGATTTTTCTGATAATCGATGGAAAACTTGCCCAATCCTTCGATCTCCTTTTTTAGAATGATCGGATCCAGAACGACGCCGTTTCCGATGATATTGAGAATCTGAGATCTAAAAATTCCGGAAGGAATCTGATGAAGTACATGCTTGATTCCGTCAAATTCGAGGGTATGACCGGCATTGGGACCGCCTTGAAAGCGCGCCACTACCTCATACTGAGGCGCCAAGACGTCCACAATTTTTCCTTTTCCTTCATCTCCCCACTGGAGGCCCAGCAATACGTCCATCTTCATTTGATGTGCAGTCTAATCGTTTAAGCAATGTTTTTTGAAGCGCGAAATTTGCGATAAGGCCATAGAAAACCAAGGGAAACAATCTATTTATTATCTCGGAGCATTTCAAAAAATGGCAACAGGCGCTTACAGGAGCTCAGGTTTCAATTCTTGGCTTTGAAATCGGCTACCGAGTCATACACCGTAAAAATATTGTTGAGCTTGGTGATAATCAGCAGCTTCTTCACGTGCTCAGAGGGCGATGTCAAAAACACTTCACCACCTACATTCCTCATCTTAGTCAGCATGGTGATCAGCAATCCGATCCCGCTGGAACTTATATACCGCACTTCGCTCAGGTCGATCACAAAGGTTTTAGCACCCTCCTGAATAGCGTCTGAAACGACCTCTACCAGTTTTGGGCCCACTTCATCCCCAATGAGATCTCCCTCAATAGCCAGGTAGTGGGCGCGCTCGTCTTTACTGGTTTTATAGCTTAGTTTCATGCTGTTCTTCTGTTTTTGCGGATTTGCAGTCACCATTATTACACTGTCCATACAGCATCAACGAATGATGGAGGACTTTGAACTGGAGTATTTCTGCAACGGTATTCTGGATATTTTGGATGCGAGGATCACAAAATTCATAGACTTTGCCGCACTCCACGCAGATCATGTGATCGTGCTGTTTGTATCCGTAGGATTTCTCGAATTGGGCCAGGTTTTTACCAAACTGGTGTTTCGTCACCAGATCACACTCTACCAGCAAATCGAGGGTATTGTAAACCGTCGCACGGCTGACGCGATAGTTCTTGTTCTTCATGCTGATGTAAAGCCCCTCTACATCAAAATGACCGGTTCGGCTATATATCTCCTCCAAAATCGCATAGCGTTCAGGAGTTTTTCGGAGCTTTTGGTTTTCCAGATAGGCGGTAAATATCTTTTTGACCTCTTCGAAATGTGCGGTATTCAAAGGCATTTTCTGCGTTTTTTTTCAAATATAACTTTTGTCTCTTATAAAAGATTCCATCAGTCAAAACGAGAGACTTTGATGATCCCATCTACCTGCAGGAGATTTTTGATCAAATGATCCAGATGTTCGGTACTGTGGACGTACAGCTTGATCGCCCCCTCAAAAATCCCTGCGTCAGAATCTACCGTGATCGAGCGCATATTCACCTTAAGTTCATTCGAGATCACCTTGGTGACGTCGTTGATGAGTCCGACCCGATCTGTTCCGAGAATCTTGAGGCCGACGAGAAACGCGATTTCCTTTTGGCTCGTCCAGCGTGCTTTGATGACCCGGTTGCCGTGATTGGAGAGTAATTCCAGCGCATTTGGACAGGACGTCCTGTGGATCTTGATGCCTTCATTGATCGTCACAAAGCCGAACACGTCGTCACCCGGAATCGGGTTGCAGCATTTGGCCAAGATATAGTCTACCACATCCATATCCTCTCCAATCAGCAGCTGGTCGTGCTCTGATCCTTTGAGGTTTTTGATCTCTTTGGTAAAAGAAGATTCGTCTTTGACTTTTTCGCCGCTTTTACTTTTGGCCTTTTGGTTCTCCTTAAAGTCCTTAAATGACTTGATGGAGGTCGGGTCGATGATGCCTTTTCCCACCCGATAATAGAATTCATTCGCGGTTTTCAACTCAAAAAAGGCTCGCAACTGCTCCACCCTTTCCGAATTAAATTCCATCTTCATCGCTTTGAGCTTTCGCTGCACGATCTCCCGTCCATCCAAAATTGCTGACTTCTTTTCCTCGCGGAGCGCATCTTTGATCTTGGCTTTGGCTCTGGAAGTGACGACGTTATTCAGCCAGTCTTCGGTAGGTTTTTGCTTCCCGGAAGTCAGGATTTCCACCTGATCTCCATTCTTCAGCTTATGACTAATCGGCACGAGGCGCTGGTTGACCTTGGCTCCGATGCACTTCGCTCCAATTTCTGTGTGGATCTCGAAAGCAAAATCCAATGCCGTGGCACCCACGGGCAGGACTTTCAAATCCCCTTTGGGCGTAAATACAAATACTTCGTCGTGAAATAGATTCCCCCGGAAGTCGTCCATAAACTCAATGGCATTGCCATCGTTGGACTCCAAAATAGCCCGCACCTGTCCGATCCAATCGTCGAGTCCGGATCCAGATCTTCCGGAGTTTTCCCGATCCTTGTACTTCCAGTGTGCTGCATAGCCCCGCTCAGCGATCTCATCCATCCGCTCGGTGCGGATCTGGACTTCGACCCACTGACCGGTGTTGCTCATGACAGTCGTGTGCAGTGACTCGTACCCATTAGATCGGGGTGTGCTGATCCAGTCTCGCAGCCGATCTGGATTCGGCCGGTAATAGTCAGTCACGATCGAATATACCTGCCAAGAATCCGCCTTTTCGTTTTCAAGCTCACAATCGAGGATAATCCGAATGGCAAACAGGTCGTACACTTCCTCGAAAGGAATCCCCTGTTTCTTCATCTTGTTGTAGATGGAGTACACAGATTTGGGTCTTCCTTTGATCGTGAATTTGAAATTTTGCCTCGTCAATTCATCCTCTATCGGCTGAATGAAGGTCTTGATGAATTTGTTCCGATAGCTTTTGGACTCGTTGATCTTTTTGACAATGTCTACGTAGGTGTCCGTGTCGGTGAACTTAAGATACAAATCTTCGAGCTCGGACTTGATCGCATACAGCCCAAGGCGATGAGCCAACGGTGCATAGAGATACATGGTCTCCGAAGCAATCTTGAGCTGCTTGTGCCGCGGCATACTCGAGAGCGTCCGCATATTATTGAGTCGATCAGCCAGCTTTATCAGGATAACACGCACGTCGTCCGAGAGTGTGAGAAGCATCTTTCGGAAGTTTTCGGCTTGCTGCGAACTCCCATATTCAAACACTCCCGAGATCTTGGTCAGCCCGTCGATGATGGTCATGACTTTGTGACCGAATTCGCGCTCGATATCATCCAATTCCATGTCGGTATCCTCGACCACATCATGCAGCAATGCCGCGATGATCGAGGTAGTACCCAAGCCAATCTCCTCTACGCAGACCAGCGCGACCTCCAGCGGGTGATAGATATAAGGTTCACCGGACTTCCGGCGCATGTCCTTATGCGCCTCCAAGGAGATGTTAAAAGCCTTTTTGATCAGTTTGGTATCATTCTGCTTCAAGATAGGCTTGGCCTGCTTGAGCAATCTTCGATATCGTTTGAGTATTTCCTTTCGCTCTTCTTCGACGTCCACAGGGATCATAAGGGTGGAATTTTATTCAAAATTGGTACAGGGATTAAATCATTCCACATTTTTGGGAAATATTTTTTCGGTGATTTGTAAAAAATTAAAATATGTCTTTACCTTTGCATCCACAATTGGAAAAGGAGATCATTGTTCAAATAATCTCGGTCTGATTGGTTCCAATGCGGATGTGGCGAAATTGGTAGACGCACTAGACTTAGGATCTAGCGCCGCGAGGCATGGGGGTTCGAGTCCCTCTATCCGCACAGTATCAAGCCCTCAATCACTCACTGTTTAAGTTCAGACAGGAAAGAGATTGGGGGTTTTTAGTTCATCATCTGTTTAATTTTATACACCTTGGAAATTACATTAGACAAGCACTCCGCAAATCAAGCTTCAATTAAAATTACGCTAAACGAAGCAGATTATCAACCAAAGGTTGATGCCAAACTGAAGGACTACGCTAAAAAGGCAGCCATCAAAGGCTTCCGTCCAGGCAAAGCACCCATCTCCATGGTTAAAGGAATGTATGGTGTTTCTATCTTGGTCGATGAAATCAACGCAATCCTCGGCGAGTCCTTGAACACGTACCTGAAGGAGCAAACTTTTAGAATTCTCGGCGAACCGCTTCCTGTCGAAAAAGAAGACAACTCCATTGACTGGAAAACCCAGAAAGAATTCGATTTCGAATACAAGATCGGATTTGTCGATTCTGTCAATGTCGCTTTAGACAACACTACCAAGGGAACCAAGTATTCCATACAAGTAGACGAAAAGTTGGTCAACGAGACCATCGAAAATCTGAAGTCTCAATACGGCAACAGCACCAATCCTGAAGTGAGCGAGGCCAACGACAATATCTATGGTGATCTGAAGGCTACTGAAGGAGAATTTACAAAGACTCTTTCTCTCCCAACCTCAAAACTTTCTAAGAAGCTTGCTGCCAAATTCATCGGATTAAGCAAAGACGCGGTCGTTGAATTTCAAGCAAAAGACGTGAAGAAAGACGAATGGTCTGAAGCCTTCGGATTGACCGACGAAGAGGCAGCTGAGGCTTCCGGAGCATTTACTTTCGAAGTGAAAAACATCAATAGAACAGAAGCTGCTGAATTGAATCAGGAGTTTTTCGATAAAATCTTTGGTCCTGAGACCGTAGCTTCTGAGGAAGAATTCACTGCTAAAGTGAAAGAAACGCTTCAAGACAGCTACAACCGTGAGTCTAAAGTCTTCACGGATGAAGAGCTGAAAAAAGTATTGGTTGCAAAAGCAAACCTCGATCTGCCGGAAGCTTTCCTGAAAGAATGGTTGCTCAAAGCAAACCAAGGCAAAGTCTCTGAAGCCGACGTAGAAAACGAATATCCGCTTTATGCGAATCAATTGACTTGGTCACTGATCTCCAATCAGATCGCAAAAGACAATTCGATCCAGGCAGAACACGAAGACGTGATCGAAAAAACCAAAGAGATGGTTCGTGAGCAGTTTGCATCCTCAGGCCTTGGTTCTCAGCTGGAAGCAAGCATGGATATGTTTGTAGACAACTACCTGAAAGGAAATGAAGGTCAGAATTACATGAATATGCTGACTTCGGTACAGAATGAAAAAGTCCTGGCGTTCGTTCAGGAGAAAATCGATCTGACGGAAAAGACCATTTCCATTGACGAATTCAAGGAACTTTTAGAGAAGTAAATCGATTAGAGAGTTATATTGAAAAGTCCTTTTATAAAGGACTTTTTTATTTTTGTTACCACAACAAACTCGAAAATGATTAACAAAGAAGAATTCAGAAAATACGCCATTCACAACCAAGGCGTCAGCGGAACCGCTTTTGACCAATATACCCAGCATATCGAAAACATGACCCGCTCTGTGATCGAGGAAAGACCACAGAATTTCCGTGAGATCGATGTCTTTTCACGGCTGATCATGGATCGGATTATCTTCTTGGGCACCGGCATTGACGATCACATCGCCAATATCATCGTGGCTCAGTTGCTTTTCCTTGAATCTGTAGATGCGAAAAAAGACGTCCTACTCTATGTCAACAGTCCAGGCGGCTCAGTGACTGCTGGACTCGGGATCTATGACACCATGCAATACATCGGACCGGACGTTGCTACGATCTGTACAGGAATCGCGGCCTCTATGGGTGCGGTGCTTTTGGCAGGCGGAGCAAAAAACAAACGGTCTGCGCTTCAGCATTCCCGCGTGATGATTCACCAGCCTTCTGGCGGGATGCAGGGCCAATCCAGAGATATGGAGATCTCCCTGAAACTGATCCTCTCCATGAGAGAAGAATTGTATCAGATCCTTGCCAATCATACCGGCAAAACCTACGAAGAAATTGACAGAGACTCAGACCGTGATTATTGGTTGAAAGCTCAAGAGGCCAAAGATTACGGCCTGATCGACGAAGTATTAGTTAAAAAAGTATAAGCATGGCTCAAGTTACCTGCTCCTTTTGCGGTAGAAACAAAAAAGATGTAGATCTGATGGTATCGGGCATTTCGGCCCATATCTGTAATTTCTGCATCGACCAGGCGTATAATATTCTTGGCGAAGAAGCAAAAACCAAGAAGACGACTGCCAACAAACCTAAGTTTAAACTTAAGAAGCCCAAGGAGCTCACCTCCTACTTGGATCAATATGTCATTGGCCAAGAGGAAGCAAAGAAAGTGTTGACCGTCGCGGTTTACAACCACTACAAGCGTCTTCAGCAAAAAGACGATCATGATGAAATCAAGATTGAAAAGTCCAATATTATCATGGTGGGAGACACCGGAACCGGTAAAACCTACTTGGCAAAAACCCTTGCGAAAATCCTGGAAGTCCCATTCTGCATCGCCGACGCAACAGTACTCACTGAGGCTGGCTATGTCGGAGAAGACGTGGAAAGCATCTTGACCCGCTTGCTGCAGTCGGCAGATTACAACGTCGAAGCTGCAGAGCGCGGGATCGTCTACATCGATGAACTCGACAAGATCGCCCGCAAATCCGACAACCCTTCCATCACCCGTGATGTGAGCGGCGAAGGCGTCCAGCAGGCGATGCTAAAGCTGTTGGAAGGAACGATGGTCAACGTACCGCCGCAAGGAGGTCGAAAGCATCCTGACCAGAAGATGATCACCGTAAACACGGAGAATATCCTCTTTATCTGCGGAGGTGCATTTGACGGGATTGCCCGGCACATCGGCAAGCGAATGAACTCCCAGCCGATGGGCTTCAATAAATCCAGCGACACGCCTCAGGCAGATCGAGAGAACCTGCTTCAGTATGTGACCGCGCAGGACTTGAAAGCCTTTGGATTGATTCCTGAGCTGATCGGACGACTTCCTGTGCTGACTCATCTGGATCCCTTGCACAAGGATGCATTGAAGCGAATACTCACCGAGCCCAAAAATGCTTTGGTAAAACAGTACACCAAGTTGTTGGCAATGGAAGGCGTGACGCTGACATTCGAAGACAATGCGCTGGACTATATCGTAGACAAGGCAGTAGAGTATAATCTCGGTGCGCGTGGACTTCGGTCTATCTGCGAAGCGATCGTTACCGATGCGATGTATGAAGTACCTTCGGACGATTCGATCAAGGAATTGGTGATTGACGAAGCATACGCCCGATCCAAATTTGACAAATCGAAATTCAAGCGACTTCAGGTCGCATAAAGCACAAAACCCTGCTTCAATCGAGGCAGGGTTTCTTTTTTATAGGGAATCCAAAAGCAGTTTAGCGGTGGTTTGCGAGGCACTACCCTCTCCTATTCGCTCCTGGATCAAATCATACCCTTGGAGCATCTCGCCTTTGTACACCACATTCGAGAAAATCAGGTTCAACTCAGCGCGGATCTTCTCTACAGAAAAGTCATCCTGAATCAATTCTTTGACGACCTCTTTTCCGGCGATCAAGTTTACCAAAGAAATAAAGGGAACTCGGATCAGGTTTTTAGCGATCAGATAAGAAACAGCAGAGGTTCTGTAAACCACTATCTGGGGAACTCTAAACAGTGCTGTCTCGAGAGTCGCCGTCCCGGAGGTCACCACCGCTGCTGTGGCATGACTTAGGAGGTCATACGTTTGGTTGATCACGACTTTCAACCCTGCCTTTCGTGCAGGCGCATAGACCGACTCAGGTAGACTGTCGACCCCCGCAATCACGAACTGCCCATTCGGGAATTCTTTCACCAAGGCGATCATCCGGTCCAGCATCGCATCGATCTCCTGTTTCCTGCTTCCCGGCAACAACGCAATGATCGGTTGATAGCTCAGTTCATTTTTCTGAAAGAAAAAATCATGCGGTTTAAACTTCCGGATTTCATCCAAAAGCGGGTTTCCAACGTAATGGACCTTCATGTCGAATTTCTGAAAAAACTCAGGCTCGAAAGGAAGTATCGAATAAATCTGGTCACAAATCGTCTTCAACTTCAAGGCCCGCTTTTGATTCCAAGCCCAGACTTTAGGCGGAATGTAGTAGTGGACAGGGAGTCCGTTTTCCTTGGCAAAAGCTGCGATTTTCATATTGAATCCGCCGTAATCCACCAAGACCAGCGCATCAGGACGATAGGCCAACAGGTCTTTTTTGACCAAATTCAGATATTTCAGGACTTTTCGAAAACCCAAGACCACCTCCAAAAAGCCCATCAAAGCGACTTCAGAATAATCCACTGCCAGCTCCACACCGGCATCTTTGGAATAGCTACCTCCCATTCCTCGGAAACTAATGGAATGATCCAAAGATTTTAAGGCCAAAATCAAATTGGATGCATGGAGATCGCCAGATCGCTCGCCTGATATGATGTAGATCCTTTTCAATTTTACAGGGTAATTTTTTTCCTAAAAATAAAAGTAGGCTTTTAGACCTACTTTTCATTCAACACTATAAATTTTCAGTTTTAAATTTCCTCACCGAAATACTCCACAAAATTCCTCGGCGTCTCGTAGAGCGTCAGCTTATTCAATCCTCCAAACTTGGTGATTTCTTTGACCGCTGGCTCCAGGATTTTCCAAAATTCCATCACCAGGATCTCGCAGCTTGCCAGTTTTCCTTGCATAAAATCAACGTCCACATTCAAGTTCTTATGGTCCACCTTGTCGATGATTAGCTTTCGGATCAGGGTGCTCAGTTGCTTCAAATCTACTACAAAGCCTGTGTCAGGATCAGGAAGTCCCTTCACCGTGACGATCAACTCAAAGTTATGTCCATGCCAGTTGACATTGGCGCAGGGGCCAAACACCTCAAAATTCTTTTCGTCAGACCAGGTCGGGTTCCAAAGCTTGTGGGCGGCGTTGAAGTGTTCTTTTCGGGAGATGTAAATCATCGGCTTTTGAAATTGGCTGCAAAGTTAGGCAAAAGTACAGGGATTCGAAATCCCAATCCACGAGAGTAGCTGAAATTCAACCTTGGAAAGCTACCCAAATAACCGGTTTTGGCCGCTTCTGCATCGGCCACATGGTTGAAAGAACATTCGCATGAGCACCAGCACAGATCACTAAATCTGCAAGCTTTCGACCGGTAATCTCTCCAAATCACAAGATCTTGATGGTGATTCGCCGGTTTAGAGCTTGGTTTTGTGGAGTGGTATTCGGCACCATGGGCTCTTTGTCCCCTTTGCCGTCCACCATCACCCGTCCCGCGTGAAGTCCGGCAGCTACCAAAAACGACTGGACGCTCTTCGCCCGCTGGAGGCTCAAGGTCTGGTTGTAGGCCACGCTTCCGACGTTGTCTGTGTGGCCGGAGATAAGAATGTTCACGTTCGGATTCTCAAGCAAAAACTTCAACAGTCGCTTGAGGGAGCTCATTGACTCCGGCTTCAGATCAAACTTATCAAACTCGAAAAATACGTTTTCGAAAACAAACTCCTCACCTGAACCCACGGGCGTAAGCTCGACTTTAAGATCCTTTACGTTTTGGATTTTGTCCCGCTCCACGTTGTAGATTTTAGGCAAAAACCCCTTTTTCTCCACATACAATCCCGACACGGCATTTTCCGGGTAAAGCATCATGAAATCTCCCGTTTTGCCATCGGACTGGAACTGATAGAGCGTACTGTCGTTGGTCAGCGAGACGAGCGAAAGCGTCGCGTCTATGGGTTGACCCGTCTTGGAGTTGAACACTTTGCCTTCCGTCACGGTGAGATTCTCTCCCAGATAGATCTCTTCCGGAAACTTAAACCGGTACAACAGCGAGCGGTCGTTTTGCTCCGCTTCCGTGGTGAGCTCGGTGTAGTAGGCAAAGTCCTTCTTCGCAGTGATAAAAAGCGCGACCTGTTCCAACTGATCATTTATCGGCAGACCAAGGTTTTCGGGCTTTTGAAACTCTCCATTTTTCACTCTGGAAAGAAAAATATCCATCCCTCCAAATCCCTGATGCCCGTCTGAGGCAAAAAAGAGTATCTCGTTGTTGAAGAACATAAAGGGCGAGATTTCATCTTTCGAGGTATTAACCACGTCACCCAGGTTCTTGGCATCCGCCCAGCTGCCGTCATTTTGCCGGACGGTGTACCAGATGTCGTTTCCTCCAAATCCACCCCTTCGATTGGAAGAGAAGAACAATATCCTTCCATCGGCTGACAGCGACGGCTGGGAATCCCAGGATCTGGAGTTGACTTTGACCCCCATGTTGGTTGGCCGCTCCCAAGACCCATTTACTTTATAAGCGACGTACAGATCGCAGCTTCCCTGTGAATCAGGCGCATCGCAGGAGGTAAAGATCAGGATATTTCCATCGGCAGTGACCGAGCAAGTACCTTCGTTGTAGGGAGAATTGATCGTCTGTGCAAGGCTCAATGGAGCAGTCCAGCCTCCCCGTCCATCCGAAAAAGAAGTGAAAATATCTTCTTTGTCAAAATTACCCGTGCCATCCCGCTTGGTAAAAAGGATCTGCTCTCCGTCGGCCGTGAGTACGGGGAAATATTGAAGTCTAAATTGATTCAATGGAGAAGTAAGCTGTTCTTTCTCGATCGCTTGGGAATTCCCAAGCTGGCTTTGAAGGAAGGCCATCCGCGTCACCATGTCTTTGTAGTACATGTGATTCTTAAAGGCCGGATCCAAGATCGGATCGACCTTTTCGAACTCGTCGTATGCTGCCTGAAATTCACCTTTGTGCCAGTAAATATTGGTAAGCACCCAACCGAACTCTGCAACATTCTTTGAAGTTGCATTTTTCCCAGAGAGTCGGGCCTTGCCTGCGTTTGCCATTTTTTCGGCCTTGTCCAACTCGCCCGTCGTAATGTAGAGCTGGGAAGCTTTCACATAGGCTTCCAAAAAAGAGGCCTCTCGGGCTATAGCCGCCTGATATTTGGATATCGCATCCGCATATTGCCGCGAAAGCGTCAGTTCCTCGCCTTCCTGGTAGAGCTTGATGGCCTTGCTGTCGATGATCGAATAGGTCTGCGCCTCCGTTTGGAGGAAAAAGAAAAACGCAATACAAAAAAGGAAAGCAGGGCGCATGGACTCAGGGGATGTCCATAAATTTATGAGTTTGGAGAGATATTTTCCAATTCGGGTGATTTTTAACGTATTCGACGATCTCGGGAGTGAATCTCGCTGCCTTACTCCATTCCGGCTGGAGACGTAGGTCGCATAGCGGATTCACCAGGGCTGCATGCTCTTCTGCGAAAGCAAAATCAGCCTTATTGAAAACCACCACCTTCAACTCATCCGCAACTTTGTAGATGCTCGGATGCGGCTTTTTGAATTTTTTGGGAGAAAAACAAACCCAGTCAAAGTCACCTGAAAAAGGATGCGCGCCGGAGGTTTCTATATTGGTCGTAAATCCTTTTTCTTTCAAAAGTGCCGTCAACGGCCCCAGATCGTACATCAAAGGCTCTCCCCCCGTGATCACTGCCAGTCTTCCCGGATGAGCCAAAGCATCCTCCACGACCTGCTCGATAGGCAGCACGGGCCACTTGCCAGCTTCCCAGCTTTCCTTCACATCACACCAGACGCAGCCTACATCACAGCCTCCCAGCCGGATAAAATACGCCGGATAGCCTGTAAATCTGCCTTCTCCCTGGATGGTATAAAAAGCCTCCATGACTGGAAGCTGAAGCCCTGCGGCCACTGATTCTTGCTTGCTTGACGCGATGAGGTCTTGAGTGTTCATGAATTTTTGGTAAAGCGGGAGATTCCACCGCTGGGTGATTTGATAGGGCAAAGGTAAGGATTGGAATATTGAAAAATTCAAAAATTGGAAAATTGACATTCCCGATGCCTCAATTTTCCAGTCTTGCAATCTTTCAATTTTACAATTCTTTAGACATCACCACCCGATAGTCCTCCACGCCTCCTTTTGGAATCACTTCCATGACTTTAAAGCCACGGCTGAGTCCAAAGGAGATCATAGCAGGAAAGCGGTTGCGGGTTTTGAAATAAACAGATCGAAAACCTTTTCCCCTTGCCCAAGTCTCCTGAAATTCTGCCAAGGCATCGGCAATCCCATGCTTTCGAAACTCGGGTCTCACCCCTCCCATCCAAGAATAAAAGGTGTCCGGCGTTTCACTTTGGTAACCGACCTTGAAACCTAGCAGCTCCCCTTCTCTTTCCGCCACCAATGCTAAGAACAGCCGGTGTTTCAACCGATCTGTATAAAATTCCAATGAAGCCTTACCCGGAAACTCCGGGATGCGCTCATGCACCCAGAGAAGTTCCGAGGGAGAGGCTTCTTTGATTTCGAAAGTGAATGACTCTTCCATTGGATTTTGATCTATGAATTACGATTTACGACGCCACAATGAACCTCAACCCAATTCTCAAAAGTCAAACTTCTGGAATTCTCGATTGAAGTTCAAAAAAACGTCGTAAATCCAAAATCGTAATTCGTAAATCCCTATTAATCCTTCTTCACTGTCGGATACGCCACACCAAGTTGTTCCAAATAGGTGTCATACTTTGTCTCGTCGTAGTAGAACTTCTCCATCTGAGGACGGAATTGCTTCATGATTCCTTCATTGAGATAGATTGGCGGTGCGTCTTCGGCGGTGATCATCGGTTTGTAGGTCTCTTCCTTGGTCTGCACGTTTTTGAAGTAATCCCAAGCTTGATCTACCAGTTCAGGCTTTAGTAGAAAGTCCAGGATAGTCATCGCCTCAGCTTTTGCCCCGGCAGTTACTCCCTTGTGCGCGATCGGAGTGGCCATCGCGATGGCGTTGCTCCAGTGATGACCAGGCAAACCGGGAATATTGGACGGATATCTCAAAGTCACGGTCGGCACCACCCAAGACACGTCTCCAATATCATCCGAACCTCCGGAGACTGGCTCCTTTATTGGCAATCCCAGCGTATCGAGTTTGGTTGGCAGTCCTTCTTCTTTGGATCCCAGCTCTTTTTGTACCGCTTTTGCCAGAGTTTGATCATTTTCATCCCATGTTGGCAAGCCTACTTTCAGAATATTCTGATACATCGTCTCGGCAATAGTTTTGTTGAAATGTCTCGGCCAAGCCGTTCCCACGACTTTCGAGGTCATGGTTGTGCCGGTCATCAAAGCCGCGCCTTTTGCAATGTCATTGGCCTGTGCATACATTTCCATGATGCCGTCGTACTTCACATCCCGGAAATAGTACCAGATCGAAGCCTTGGAAGGAACCACATTTGGCTGATCACCACCGTCGGTGATCACTGAATGAGAGCGCTTCAGCGGATGCAGGTGCTCCCGCTTGTAGTTCCAGCCGATATTCATCAATTCGGTTGCATCTGCGGCACTTTTTCCTCTCCAGGGGGCACCTGCTGAGTGAGCAGCTTCTCCCGAAAAGGTATATTCCACTGAAATCAAACCCGTTCCAGATGCTTGGCCGTAGCTCACTCCGAGATTGTTGGCTACGTGGGTGAAGATGCAGATATCCACTCCTTCAAACTTCCCGTCGCGGGTAAACCAAGCTTTCGCCGCCACCAATTCTTCCGCAATTCCAGGCCAGAGGACCAAAGTTCCTCCGATATTCTCACGCTCCATGATCTGTTTCACCGCCAATGCCGCCGTGATATTCAGTGGAATTCCGGAATTGTGCCCCTCTCCATGTCCAGGAGCACCCTCAACGATCGGCTTGTGGTAAGCAACTCCAGGATATTGAGAAGCTTTTGGAATGTTATCCACATCCGAACCCAAGGCGATCACCGGCCCTTCTCCATTTTTCCAGGTGGCAAACCAGGCCGTGGGAATCCCGGACACCCCATGTTCGATAGTAAAACCATTTTTCTCGAGTATTCCGGTCAGGTATTTGGACGACTCGACTTCCTGAAATCCCAGCTCTGCGAAACTGAAGATCTTGTCCACCATCACCTGGCTTTGCTTGTGATTGGCTTCGACGATTTGGGCTGCCTCAGCTTTGAGCGCCTCGATTTGCTTGGGTGTGTATTTTTTCTGGGGAAAAGCTGAGAGGCAAATTCCCCCGGCTAAGACTAGAGATAACAGAATTTTCTTTCTCATAAGGTTGATTGGTTAGGTTTTGGAAAATACAAAAAAGAGCCAAGTGTCTGATACAAAATTGATCAGTGGCAAAAAGCGGGATTTGGGAGGAATTGGAAATTTGACTACCAAAGCCGCCTGATTTTTCTATTTTTGCAGGCATTCAGTCAAAAAATCAAGAATATTTCAATCATGGCGGATTACAACTTCCGGGAAATCGAGCAGAAATGGCAAAACTATTGGAAAGAAAAGGGTACTTTCAAAGCGGAAGTAGATCCTAATCGACCCAAGTTTTATTCCCTGGACATGTTCCCCTATCCATCCGGAGCCGGCCTTCACGTGGGCCATCCGCTGGGTTACATCGCTTCGGATATCGTCAGTCGATTCAAGAAGCTGAAAGGCTTCAATGTCCTCCATCCGATGGGATATGATTCATTCGGCCTTCCTGCCGAGCAGTACGCAATCCAGACCGGACAGCACCCTGCCATCACGACCGAGCAAAACATCACCCGCTATACGGAGCAGCTCAAAAACATCGGCTTTGCCTTTGACTGGGACCGCGAAGTCCGCACTTCGGATCCGGCTTACTATAAGTGGACACAGTGGATTTTTATGCAGCTTTTCAAAAGCTACTACGATCAGGACGCAAACAAAGCCCTTCCCATCGACTCTTTGGTCTCACGCTTTGAGACCCTTGGAAACAAGCAAGTGAAGGCAGTCTGCGACGAAGACACGCCAGTATTCACTGCTGAAGAATGGGCGGCTTTTTCTGAAAGAGAAAAACAGGAAATGCTCCTGAAATACCGCTTGACTTTCCTCGCAGAGACGACTGTCAACTGGTGCGCCGCATTGGGAACAGTGCTTTCCAACGATGAAGTCAAAGACGGCTTCTCCGAAAGAGGCGGCTATCCGGTCGAGCGCAAAAAAATGATGCAATGGTCCATGCGGATCACAGCTTACGCTGATCGCTTGCTTCAGGGACTGGAAAGAGTCGATTGGTCCGAGCCAATCAAAGAGATGCAACGTAACTGGATTGGCAAGTCCATCGGTGCCGATGTAGTTTTTCAGGTAAAAGACTCTGAGCAAAAGATTAAAGTCTTCACCACTCGCGTCGATACGATCTACGGGGTGACATACTTGGCACTGGCGCCGGAGTCCGAGCTGGCAGCAGCACTGATCACCGAAGATCAGCGTGCAAAAGCCGAAGCCTACATCGAAGTTGCCAAAAACCGCTCAGAACGCGAGCGCATGAGTGACGTAAAAACGATCTCCGGTGCCTTCACCGGCTCCTACGCAATCAACCCTTTCAACGGAGAAGAAATCCAGGTTTGGGTTGCTGACTACGTATTGGCTGGATATGGAACCGGTGCTGTCATGGCCGTCCCGGCGCACGACGAGCGGGATTACAACTTTGCGAAGCACTTCGGCTTGGAAATCCGCCAGGTTATCGAGGGCTCGATGGATGAGGGTTCCTTCCCCGGCAAAGGCGGACTAATCATCAATTCAGGCTTTATCTCCAACCTCTACATGAAGGATGCAATGGTGAAAGCCATTGAGTTCCTAGAAGAAAAAGGTATCGGAAAAGGCAAGATCCAGTATAGAATGCGGGATGCGATCTTTACGCGTCAACGCTATTGGGGAGAACCGCTTCCCGTATATTTCAAAGATGGCTTGCCTTACCTGATCGAAGAAAAAGACCTGCCTTTGGTTTTGCCTGAGGTTGATAAATACTTGCCAACTGAAGATGGTGAACCGCCACTCGGACGGGCGAAAGACTGGACCTACAAAACCGCCGATGGGGAATTCCCGCTCGAAATGTCCACCATGCCCGGCTGGGCAGGATCGAGCTGGTATTTCTTCCGCTACATGGATCCGAAAAATGATTCGGTTTTTGCCGACAAAGCGAAAACTGATTATTGGGGTGCGGTGGATTTGTATATCGGAGGGTCTGAGCATGCGACAGGACACCTGTTGTATTCCCGATTCTGGACCAAGTTTCTCCACGATATCGGAGCAGTTCATATCGACGAGCCTTTCCAAAAGATGATCAATCAAGGTATGATCCAAGGGCGATCCAATTTTGTGTATCGCCAGAAAGGCACCAATACCTTTGTTTCCCATGGCCTAAAAGACCAATACGACACCTCCGCCATGCACGTGGATGTGAATATTGTCTACAACGATCAGCTAAATCTGGATAAGTTCAAGGCTTGGCGACCCGACCTGGCCAATGCGGAATTTATCTTGGAAGACGGCAAATACCACTGTGGTTCGGAAGTGGAAAAAATGTCAAAGTCTAAGTACAACGTGGTCAATCCGGACGACATCATCGAGCGATACGGGGCTGACACCCTGAGATTGTATGAGATGTTTCTCGGCCCTTTGGAGCAGTTCAAGCCTTGGAACACCAATGGGATTGACGGCGTATTTAAGTTCTTGAGAAAGCTTTGGAACCTCTACCATAATGCTGCCGGAGAGTTTGCAGTTTCGGATGAACAAGCGAGTAAGGAAGAAATGAAAGCCCTGCACAAAGCCATCAAAAAGATGGAAGAAGACATGGCCAATCATTCCTTTAACACCTCTGTGTCCAGTTTTATGATCTGTGTGAATGAGTTGACCGCCCTGAAGTGTAGTAAAAGAGAGGTCTTGGAACCCTTGGCCCTTTTGGTTTCTCCGTATGCACCGCATATCGCAGAGGAACTCTGGGCACTTTTGGGACATACCAGTTCAATTACCACCGCTGCATTCCCAGAATTCAAAGAAGAATACTTGGTTGAAAGCAATTTTGAATACCCGGTCATGATCAATGGCAAGATGCGAGCAAAGCTGAATTTGTCTCTTTCACTTGCCGTTCCCGAGATCGAAAAAGCCGCCTTGGAAGATTCCCATGTTCAAAAATGGCTGGAAGGGAAAGCTCCGAAAAAGGTGATTATTGTACCGGGCAAGATTGTGAATCTGGTGGTGTAAATCTTATAACAGCTGAGCTTAAGGGGAGACAATGTTTCCCCTTTTTCATTTTCTGACTTACCTTGAAATACATTAGGGCTCCATATGATCATTTATACATTTCCGGTCCATACCGCTTTTATTGACAGAGATCTGGAAATGATCAGTCCTGAGATCAAAATCACAGCATTGGAATTCACCCAAAGCCCACTAAAGCTCCCCCTTTACTTTCTCCTCCAATTCTTCCAGCTGCTCTGGTATCTACCCAAAACCAGCCAATACCTGTCCTTCTTTGGTGGCTATCATTCCGTCTTGCCGGTGTGGTTTGGGAAGGTTTTTGGAAAAAGATGCACGATCCAAGCCGGCGGCACAGACTGCATTAACATGCCCGAGATCGGCTATGGAAACTTCCGGAAAAAGTGGCTTCGAATGGCTACCGCTTACTCCTTCAAAAACTGCTCACTGATCTTACCCGTCGCCGAAGCTCTGGTCAGACAGGACTATCAATACGATCCGGCGATTTCAGAGAAACAGGGATTGCTAAACCTGATCCCAGATCTAAAAACACCGATTCAAGTTATTCCAAACGGCTTTGACACGGATTTTTGGAAGGATTTTGGGAAAAAGAGGCCAGCGAAAAGCTTCATTTCGGTAGCCACCGGGACATCCAAATCTTCCCGCGCGATCGTCAAAGGCTATGATCTAGTCGAGAAACTAGCGAAGAAGCATCCGGATTGGAACTTTACTTTGGTCGGCGATCCAAATTATCGATCTAACAACCCAAATATTAGTATCGTTGGCAAGAAGCAGGCACTTGAACTTTTGGATCTATTTAACTCACACCAGTTCTATCTGCAGCTTTCGACTTCGGAAGGATTCCCCAATGCCTTGGGCGAAGCGATGGCCTCCGGTTGCATCCCGATTGGATCGGCTGTCGGAGCTATTCCAGAGATCATCGGAGACTCCGGAGCGATCTTGAAAACAAAGGATGTGGATCAATTGGAATCCGAGGTGGCTTCACTTTTAAATTCCGATCTTGGCAACCTCCGTTCCAAAGCTTCGAATCGAATCCGGCTGCAATTCAGCTTTTCTACAAGAAAACAATTATTGCTCAGTTGCCTCCGTAGATGAGCGCATTTACTCGAAACATTAGTCGAGCATTACCGATATACTGTCGCCACATTTCCCCTCATACCTTCTACAAAGACTGCTAACATCAGATTTTCCGGATAGAATATTTCGCCTATAGCCAAAAAAAAGCACTGTTTATAGGAGTGACGGCGGAATCACAGAACATTGATTTTCAAAATTATCAGGAAGGATTTTCTGTTTTTAATCTCAGAATCAGAATCTTCTGAAAATCGGTTCATAAAAATATTTCTAACCGGATTTCCAATATTTGACAAAAATCAAAACAAAACTTACCGATTTTTAAACCGGTTTTTTGACTTTCCTCAAAAGATCAAGGAAAATGCCCATAAAAAAAGGGAGCCTTTTTAAAAATAGGCTCCCGGTCAGGGTTTATTGTCAATGGATTAAAACCATATAAACTTTGGCGAATTGCTATGTACAGCGATATTTATATTCACAAAAGTTTCTTAAACCTATCAAAAGAAAGCACAGAATCAAAATATCAGTAAAAAATTTTTCAATTATTTTTTGCTTTGAGATTCCAAACCATGCAAATTCCCCCAAGTGTTTTTTCCTTTTTCCAATTAACTTGTGGCAAACCCGCCCCATGAAAAAGTTATTTTGGTTTTTCGGAGTTGTCTTGGTGCTCTACCTCGTCGGAATCAACACTTTGCCCTCTTATGTCGAGTCGAAGCGGAACCCTGTGAAAACCGCAGGTCCTTACAAGGTGTCAGCAGAAGCTCAAGCGATCTATGATCGGCTGGATTTCATCTCCGACTTGCACTGCGACGCGTTACTTTGGGGAAGAGACCTGACCAAGAGAGGAACACGAGGACATGTTGACTTTCCGCGAATGAGAGAGGCCCACGTGGGCTTGGAGATGTTCACCATCGTCTCCAAATCTCCCTCCGGGCAAAACATGAAGAGAAATACGGCCGACACTTTTGATAACATCACACCGCTGACCATTGCA
This sequence comes from Algoriphagus terrigena DSM 22685, assembly GCF_000429445.1. Classification (GTDB taxonomy): domain Bacteria; phylum Bacteroidota; class Bacteroidia; order Cytophagales; family Cyclobacteriaceae; genus Algoriphagus; species Algoriphagus terrigena. The sequence continues at coordinate 31,562 of NZ_AUBW01000030.1, read as the reverse complement.
AAAGGCGAAGGACCATGGAATTGGTTTAGCCTAGTCAACAGAGCCGTTTCCCAATCGGAGGACTTAGCCGATTTCGTGGCTGAGGAAGGAGAAAAAGCCATTTTCATCAAGTCTAAGGCTGACTTGGAAAAACTGATCGAAGCCCGAAAGTCCGACAAAGAAGTAATCGGAGCCATGCTGGGAATCGAAGGAGGACACGCGCTGGAGGGCAAAATCGAAAATCTCGACGTCGTCTACAATGCCGGAGTCCGGATGATAGGGCCAACTCACTTTTTTGACAACGAATTCGGTGGATCTGCACACGGCGAAAACGGAGAAGGACTGACCGACTTTGGCAAAGCAGCCGTCAAGCGGATGAATGAACTTGGGATATTTGTCGATTTGGCTCACTCCTCCCCGGCTATCGTCGATGATGTCCTGAACCTCAGCTCAGCACCCGTCATCGTGTCTCACACCGGAATCCGCGCTGTCCTGGATTCCCCACGCAATCTCAGCGACGAACAAATCAACAAAATAACGGCCAAGGGCGGCATCATTGGAATCGCATTTTTTGATATGGCGGTGGGCGAGCCGGAACTGCCCAATATTATCGCTTCCATCAAACACGTGCGCGACTTGGTCGGTATTGAATATGTTGCTTTGGGATCTGACTACGACGGTTCGGTGGCTGTTCCCTTTGACATCACAGGCCTTCCGCTGATCGTTGAGGGGCTTATCAATGCAGGCTTTACCGAAGAGGAAATCCGGGCAGTGATGGGGGAAAATGTCAAACGCTTTTTCCTTGAAAACTTAAAGTAGTCCATGAGCGAGCGTCAAACCCATCGTCAAACTCTCCGATTTGGGAAAATTCAGGAATACCTTCGGGAGTTTGTCTACGGTGGCATCGACGGCGCAGTCACGACCTTTGCCGTCGTCGCTGGGGGTTTTGGAGCGAATCTGGATGCCGGCGTCCTACTCATCTTGGGCTTTGCAAATCTGCTGGCCGACGGGTTTTCGATGTCAGTAGGAGCCTATTTGTCTGCCAAAAGTGAGCGGGACAATTTTAGCAAGCATGAGAAAATCGAATACTGGGAGGTTGAAAACATGCCGGAAACGGAGCGCGAAGAAATCGCAGAAATCTATCGGGAAAAGGGCTTCGAAGGAGAACTCCTGACCAACATAGTCGATCATATCTGTGCTAACAAAGAACTCTGGGTCAGCGAGATGATGAAAGACGAATTGGGACTGATTCGCGAGACCAAAAGCCCGTTCAAAATCGGATTCGCCACGCTGCTTTCATTCTCCGCTGTCGGGCTTATCCCACTTCTGGTCTACCTCTGGGATTTTTTCTTCCCCAGCGATATTAATGTATTTCTTTGGACAAGTATTTTGACCGGCTTTGCATTTCTTATCGTCGGCTGGCTCAAGGGGATCGTAAACCAAACTTCCACGCTCAAAAGTATTACCGAGACTGTCGCACTTGGGCTTTTGGCCGCAGTAGTGGCTTATTTTGTAGGGGATGTGTTAGAACAAATTTTTATCTAAACAATAATGAAAACAATCGAAGAGGTATTGATCCGAATGGATCAGATTGTCGCTGAGTGCAAAGCGAGGCAATCAAGAATCGGCTATTTCGCGATCTTGTACCGTCAGGTCACTCGCCGGGTCCGCGACGGAATCCTCGCTGGTGAGTTTGAAGACAATCTTCGAATGGAGCTTTTGGATGTGATTTTTGCGAAGCGATTTATCGACGCCTACACGGCTTGGAATATGGGAATAGCCACCACTGAAAGCTGGCGTTTGGCCTTTGATGCAAGCAAAAACTCTGGGCATCTGGTGCTGCAGCACCTTTTCCTTGGAATCAACGCTCATATCAACCTCGACTTGGGAATAGCTGCTTCCGAGACCATGGTCGACAAGGAAATCGCCGGAATTCAGGGGGATTTTAACCAGATCAATGCGCTCCTATCCGAACTCGTCGACGGCGTCAAAGCCAACATCAGCGTGGTCTCTCCGATCTTTGGCTGGCTGGTGCCTTTGGCCAAAGGCAGAGATGAAATGCTTCTAAACTTCTCCATCCAACTGGCGCGCGACGGAGCATGGGAGTATGCTGGCGAATATCACGGCGACGCCAACAAAGATTTCCAGATCAGCGACCGGGACAAAAACATCTCAAAACTCGCCCAGAAACTGATCAATCCGGGAAAATTCCTCGCTGTAATTGTCAAAATCGTCGGTCTTCTGGAATGGAAATCCGTCAGCAAGACCATGGATCAACTGGACGTAGTCGTGAAAAAAGCATTGAATCAATAGACGTATTTTTCCAAAAAGTCCCGGCAACTCAGGATGGGAACTTTTGCATGAAGTACATCAAACGTTCCTTTTCCATTTCTCCTCTATGTCAGCGATTTCCGCTTCAGTTTGTGCTTTGTTTTTCTTGTTGGTTTTCTCCTTTTTCAGATCTGTTGCATAAAAGTGTGTATCCTGAAAGTAACCCACCCTTGCCTCGGATTCCCCTTTCGCAAAAGTCCATTTTTCACCTTTGAACAACTTCACTTTATCCTCATGCAGTTCTAGCAACTCGTCATACGGGCCGCGTGCAGAGATCAATTTGACAAAAATCGGTGCGGTCTCAATTGCGATAAACAGCAGCATGATAAAGATATTAGCCATCGCCATGGCTGAGCTCTCGGTGGTCAGCACAGACAGCGCATCCATCCGGGCAGCCAGCCCATCAAATCCCTCAATTCCGGGTTGTTGCTTTTCAAATTCTGCCTGACGCGACGCGATAAATTCCCGGATCTGAGCTTCCAAAGTATCGACCCTCACTTGGTTTCTTTTCCGCAAATCATCCAACGCCAATTGTGCAGCATCGAGCTGTTGCTCCTTCTTTTTGGCGTTGGTACCCAGCCCGACAATCCCACTCGTGCCGGAGGTTTTCTCCCCAAATCGCTCCGCATCGTATTCCTTTTGAACCTGATCCCGAAAAACTTCCGCCTGATTCACTTCGGATTTCAAGGTGTCGATTTTCGCTTCCAAGTCCTGGATTTCAGGAAAGCCTTTGGCCAAGTTCAACTTGGATTGGGTTATGAACTCCGTCTTTTTCTCATCGAGCTTGCGGTTGATCTCCCGCTCAAACATCTTCAACTCAAGCGGTTTGGATATCACCAAAGCGAGCAACACAGCCAATACCAATCTCGGAATTGCCAACTTCCATTCTGCCCACGCATTTTCCCTTTTTCGCATACTGGACACGATAAATCTATCCAGGTTGAAGATCATGAGCCCCCAGAGCAACCCAAAAAAGATCGCAGGAACCAAGGATTGAAACACGGTAAAGAGTGCATATCCGGCTGCCAACGCCGCCAAAACTCCCGTAAAAAAGACAGTGGCACCGATTCCCATATACTTGTTGGACTCGGTAGGGGCTCGCTTGAGCAAGGCAAAATTTGCCCCACTGCAAAACCAGAAGAAACGGGTGATTGTCTGCATAATTTGGGAGGTTGCGGGTTGGATCCGAATTAAGAACGCTAAAAGGGTTCCAAAAAGATGGATACGATTTTCCAAAGCCCGGAAAAGAGTAGAAATGTGACAAAAACCCACTTTTATGGGGTAGAAAAGGATGTTGACTTTCGACCTTGCTCCCATAGATCAAACAGTCCCTTTGTCCGAAGTGTACATTTTCGTGCAAAAGATGCGCGCTCACAGCCCATGATTTTCAATGCTTGGGACGCATCACATTTGCTAAAAGAAAGATGCCAAATCGATTTTAGGGCATTTGATTTTGAATAGGATGTTTTACTTTATACCCGAATCAGTCAAATAGATCATGAAACCCACCCGATTTTCAGCATTGCTGCTCCTTTTTGCCCTCCTGCTTTGGGGAAAAACACAGGCTCAGGACCTTCCCTTCGAAAAGGAAGTCAGAGAGATTTCTGCCCGGCTGGACAGCTTGGGTTGGAGTCAAGGAAGCACTGTCTTCACCGGAAGTTCTACTATCCGCATGTGGAAGGACGTTCAATCGACCTTTCCGGACACGCCCATTTTGAATACGGGCTTTGGAGGATCCAAGTCTTCTGATCTTGAAAAGCAGCTGTTCCCATTGGTAATTCGCCTAGAGCCCAGTCGGGTTTTCATCTACGAAGGAGACAATGACCTTTGGTCTGATGTGCCGACCGCTGATATCATGACCAGCATGGACAATATTATCACTCGATTGCAACTGGTCAACCCAACGATTGAAATCTTTTTGATCGGAGCCAAGCCGAGCCCATCCCGCTGGGACAAGAAAGAAAACTACTTGATCTTCAACGAAATGCTAAAACAATACTGTCAGGCAAAAGAGGGGGTGAATTTCGTGGACACCTGGAAACCGCTCACAGACCAGAAGGGAAATCCGAGGCCGGAATTATACATCGACGACCAGCTGCATCTCAACGAAGACGGGTATAAAATCTGGGCAGAGATCTTTAAGCCATTCTTTGAAAAATAGCCCCTCTATCCTTCCCTCTTGTTCAAGGAAGGAATGAAGTGGTCTTTATTCGCTCGCTACTTTTGAGGTCAAAAATTGATAAGAGCCCGCTGTTGGCGGCGTTTATTTTTCTTTTCTCTAAAACGACTTCTGAACGGAATTTCCTTTTTCCAAAAAGCAGAAATCGAAAAATCACTAAGGATCAAAACCTTACACCAGTCCCGTCCACAGGTGCATTCTCTAAGTTTGGGCATTTTGAAATTAAAACTAAACTAGAGTCAGAACCTGATTTTTCTCAGGTTTTTTATTGGAATTAATACCAACTTTTGACTTGAACCGGTCAATTTGAATTCCATCAAGGGCCGCGCTCTCAATTGTCCAACTGTTGATTTTGTAATCGCACCAAAAACGTACGAGAGACTATTACGCTGCTAATTCCATTTCCTATGAAATTTAACTTTAATCCAAAAACCCTGCTTTTTGGTTTTTTATCCCTCCCCTTTTTGCTCGCGTCCTGTAAGAAAGAAGTGGTCACAGAGGCTCCGCCGATGAAAGTAAACGTCGTGAAAGCAATCCAAAGCGACGTCCCACTTTATGAAGATTTTGTAGCTCAGGTCTATGGTCAATCAGATGTAGATATCCGGGCGCGTGTCGAAGGATGGGTGACATCGGTCAATTTTAAGGAAGGCTCCGCCGTGAAAAAAGGTCAACTGCTCTATACCATCGATGATATTGAGTACAAAAACCGACTTGACCGGCAGGCTAGCGAGGTCACTCAGGCAACGACAGAACTGGTAAGGGCAGAAAGTGAGCTCAGCCGGGTAAGACCCTTGACCGAGTTGAATGCGCTCAGTAAGAAAGACCTGGACAACGCCGTCGCTGAGTTTGAAGCGGCAAAAGCGCACGTCGCCGCTACCAAGTCTTCTCTTGAGAATGCAAAAGTGGAATTGGGCTACACCCGGGTATTGGCTCCTTTTGACGGAATAGTGGGAATCTCCAATGTCCGGGAAGGAGACTACGTAAGCCGCACTGGGACGTCTATCTTGACTACAATTTCCAGCGTCACCGGTGTCCGGGTCAGATTTCAGATCAGCGAACGTGAATATCTCCGCATTGCCCAGCTCACTCCGGAGGAAATAGAGGGAGCCAAAAACAACGTTCAGCTGATGCTAGCCGACGGTTCGATCTACAGTGAAATGGGAACTGTGAATTTTGCCGATCGTGAGATTGATCCTTCGACCGGTACGATGACTATCGAGAGTACTTTTCCAAATCCGAACGGTCTTCTTCGTCCGGGACTTTTTGTGAAAGCCCGTATCCTGTTCAGCACCTATGCCGGAGCTGTGATGATTCCGCAGCGCGCAGTCGTGCAGCTCCAGCACATCTCCCAAGTCTATGTGGTAGGCGAATCAGATAGCCTAAAGGTAACGACCATCGAACCGGGCCCAAAGGTCGGTGATGCATGGATCATCAAAAGCGGACTAAAAGCCGGCGACCGGGTAGCGATCATTGGCTCTGCCGGTGTGACTCCGAACGCCAAGATTGAAGTAGTGGAGCAAAAATGGCCAGAAGAAAACAAATGAAGCAGCTCTCTCCTAATTCTAACTATCTGACTCCAGCACTATGAGTGAGTTTTTTATACGAAGACCCATAGTCGCCATGGTGATCTCGATCCTGATGATCATCATGGGATTGATTACACTCAGCGGCATCCCCATCTCCAAGTACCCGGACATCACCCCTCCGATGATCCAGGTGACCACGACCTTTACCGGTGCCAACGCTGTCAACGTCGAACAGGCCGTTGCCACACCGATTGAGCAGCAGGTAAACGGTGTAGAAGAGATGCTCTACATGAAGTCCATCAACGGCTCCGATGGATCACTTACTCTTCAGGTTTCCTTCGAAGTAGGTACAAACTTGGACAATGCCAACATGCTGACCCAAAACAGGGTTTCGCAGGCCAGCGCCAAGATGCCGACTGAAGTCAAAAACTTCGGAGTGACTACCAAAAAATCGCTTGTATTCCCGCTGATGCTGGTGTCGCTTTCTTCGCCGAATGCAACCTACGACGGGCTTTTCCTCAACAACTACGCAAACATCAACATCGTCGATCAGCTCAAGCGAATCAGAGGTGTAGGTGACGTTTTCTTGTTTGGCGGGGCGGATTATTCGATGAGAATCTGGCTTGATCCAGATCTGCTTACCAAGCTTAATCTGACGGTCAATGACGTGTCAAATGCGGTGAAAAAGCAAAATGCGATCGCTCCCGGCGGAAAGTTCGGAGCTCCGCCTACCCCCGCGGGAGTGGAATACACCTACACGGTTACACTCCAAGAGCGACTAATCACTGAGGAAGAATTTGGCAATATCATCGTCAAAGCGGATGATAAAGGCTCCATTGTACGTCTCAAAGACATCTCCCGACTGGAACTTGGCCTCGACAACTACAACTCCACCAGTAGGCTGAATACCAAGCCAGCCGCTTCCATCGTGGTCTTCCAGATCCCAGGCTCCAATGCCTTGGAAGTATCGGAGGCGGTGCAGACCACCATGGCAAATCTGGAGGGTTTCTTCCCCGAGGATCTGAAATATGACATCGCGCTAAATACCACCAGGGCTATCTCCGTCGGCATCTCGGAGATCGTCCATACGCTCTTTGAAGCGGTAGCGCTCGTGATTATCGTCGTGTTCCTGTTTCTACAAGACTGGCGGGCGACGTTGATCCCATTGCTGACCGTTCCGGTTTCCTTGCTGGGGACATTTATTATCTTCCCGATTTTGGGCTTTTCGGTAAATGTGCTTTCGCTTCTGGGGCTAGTCCTCGCCATAGGACTCGTCGTCGATGATGCGATCGTGGTGGTCGAGGCCGTCATGCACAACATCGAGCACGGCATGAAACCAAAAGAGGCTACCCAAAAAGCAATGAAAGAAGTGGGCGGTCCGGTCGTCGCCATTGCCTTGATTCTTGCCGCTGTTTTCGTACCGGTCGCTTTTGCAGGCGGCATTACGGGTCGACTTTATCAGCAGTTTGCGATCACCATCGCTATCTCGGTTTTGTTCTCCGCATTCAATGCCTTGACCTTGAGCCCAGCTTTGTCCGCCATTATTTTGAAACCTAAGAAAGAATCGAACGGTTGGCTTCAACGCTTCTTCAACGCTTTCAACAGAGGCTTTGACAAGTTTACACTGGGCTATACCGGCATCGCAGGTGCGGTTGCAAAAAAATCCATCCGTTCCTTGATCATCATTGGCTTTGTAATCGGTGGGATTTTCCTCCTAAATGGAGGAATTCCAGGCGGCTTCGTGCCTGAAGAAGACGAAGGCTACTTCCTGATCAATATGCAGTTGCCGGATGCGGCTTCTATGGAACGCACGGATGAAGTCGCTAAAAAGATCGAAGCGATTCTGGGCGAGCACGAAGAAATCCAATATTCAACGATGGTATTGGGCTACAGCTTGTTGACAACGGCTTATTCTACCAACAACGCTTTCGTCTTCGTATCGCTGAAACCTTGGGAAGAGCGGACCAAAACCGCCAAACAACTGATCGCTGAAACCAATCAGGCTTTCCGACAAACGATCACCGAAGCGACGGCGATTGCCTTTGGTCCTCCGCCGATCGAGGGTCTGGGAACCTCAGCGGGCTTCACCCTGCAGCTCCAGGATCGCTCCGGCAACAGTCCTCAATTTTTGGACGAGCAGGCCAAAGTCTTCATGGCCGAAGCGCGCAAAAGACCCGAAATCGGAAACATTTTCACGCTTTACCGATCGAACGTTCCTCAGAAAAAAATCCAGATCGACTACGACAAAGCTGAGAAGATGGGGATAGACCTTTCTGAGATTACCAGCACCGTGTCTACCTATCTCGGTAGCGCTTATGTCAATGATTTCAACAGGTTCGGCCGCCAATACAAAGTCTTTGTGCAGGCGGAAGGTCAAAACAGATTGGGTGAGGATGACTTGGCCAGCTATTATGTGCGAAGCAAAACCGGTGAAATAATCCCGTTAAGCACTTTAGTCGTGGTCGAGGACATCACCGGTCCCTCCTACACCAACCGATTCAACATGTATCGGGCGGCGGAAATCTCCGGAGCGCCCAAGGAAGGATTTAGCTCAGCGGACGCACTCCAAGCGCTCGAAGAAGTCGCGGCAACCATGCCTCAGGAAATCGGCATGGCGTTCAGCAACATGTCTTATCAGGAGAAGGCCGCGGAAGGTACCGGGGGCACCATGTTCCTAATGGCTTTAGTCTTTGTCTTCTTGATCCTAGCGGCTCAATATGAAAGCTGGACCCTGCCTTTCTCTGTGCTACTCGGTGTACCGGCTGCGGTGTTTGGGGCATTCCTCGGACTCTGGCTGGGCGGACTTTGGAGCGTCAGTTATGTAAACAATGTGTTTGCGCAGATCGGACTCGTGATGCTCATTGGTTTGACTGCGAAAAACGCCATCCTCATCGTCGAATTTGCGAAGATGCTCCACGAAGAGCAGGGCAAATCACTTTACGAAGCAGCGATGGAATCTGCCAAACTGCGACTTCGCCCCATTCTGATGACTTCATTTGCCTTTATGCTCGGGGTAGTTCCATTGCTCACGGCAAGTGGTGCAGGCGCCGAAGCCAGAAAGGTCATGGGAATGGCCGTCTTCAGCGGCACGTTGATCGCAACTATCATCGGGGTAATCATCGTGCCGGGCTTGTATGTCTTGATCGAAAGTATCGGAAAGAAAAAGAAACCGACCCCACCGGCTTCTCCTGCTGTCTCACCTTCTGAACCGACTCATTGATATGAAATCGAGCACGAAGAAAGGGCCCCACGAAGAGATGATTCTTGCCTCTGGAAAATCCTCCCGCTCCGCAGCGGACGGGACAGGCTATGCGGCTGTTAAAATTCAATTAGAACCCATGAAAAATCTAATCATACCGATATTCATCTTGTTGGTTCTGGCAGGTTGTGCAGTTGGGCCAAAGTATTCCCGACCTGAAACGGTCGAAACCAAAACTCCGGAGGGATATTTTCAACCTGTGGGAAATCCCGATTCTATCTCCAACCTTGCTTGGTGGGACGTATACCAGGATACCGTACTTCGGTCTCTGATCCAAAATGCGGTCGATTCCAACCTGAATCTACTGACTGCAATGGCTCGGGTAGAAGAGGCACAGGCGATTCTGGGCTACAACAAGGCCAACATGGGTCCTGCCATCGGATATGGAGCATCCGCAAGAGCTTCGGATTTCGGAGATCGGGCTCAGGAGGCAGGCGTCGGATTCAATACCAATTCCTACAATGTGTTGGGAAATATCTCCTGGGAGATCGACATCTGGGGAAAACTCAGACATGCCAACCGTGCAGCTTACGCTGAATTGTTGGCTTCGGAAGAGAACAGAAAATCGATCTTCATCAGCGTGATCGCACAGGTTGCCGAGCTTTATTTCAACCTGCGAGGTTTGGATGATCGCTATCGAATCACGGAGCGAACCTATCAAACCCGATTGGAATATCTGAGAATCATTAATCTCCGATTTGAAAAAGGGGACGTATCAGAATTGGACAAGCTCCAAGCGGAGCAGATTGCCGCCGACGCCAAAGCAGGGATGTACAGTTTGGAACGCGAAATGATCTTTGTGGAAAATGCTCTCGGTGTACTGACAGGAAAAACTTACTCTCCCATCGTCAGAGGCCTTCAAAATGATCAGCAGCAACTCCCATTGGACATCCCGACCGGATTGCCCTCGGAGCTACTGGAAAGACGGCCAGACATCGTCCAAGCTGAGCAACTTTTGGTCGCCCAGACCGAGCGAATTGGTGTCGCTGTTGCAATGCGATTTCCCTCCCTGAGCCTGACCGGCTTCTTTGGAGTTGCCAGCCCGGACATCTCCAAATTGTTTGTATCAGGCGCAGTCTTGGGTTCGGTCACCGGCCAACTGGCAGGTCCGCTTTTCCAATTCGGCCAAAATAAAAGAAGGGTAGAAGCTGAACGCGCCCGTGCCAAGCAATATGCTTACAACTACGAACAGACAATCTTGGAGGCATTTGCAGAGGTAGAAAATTCCCTCGCAGAAATCCGGACTTATTCCAATGAATATGACGCCAGAGTGGAGCAGGTCACCGCTACTACCAAGTCATTGATGCTTTCCAAAGCGCTATATGACAACGGCTACACCTCTTTCCTGCAAGTCTTGGATGCCGAGCGGGAACTGTATTATTCCGAATTTGAAAAATCCCTGGCACTTCAGTATCAATTGACCTCCACAGTGAGACTTTACAAGGCACTCGGCGGAGGCTGGTAACTCGGACTTAACCAAATCAAAAAGGGCTGAAAATTGAGTTTTTCAGCCCTTTCGATTTTCAGGGAAAAACGACTTCAGACGAATTTTCTTAGGCTTAGCATATAACCCAAATGTATGCCTTCGTGGTAATTGTTGAATTCAAGCGAATCGGCCAGCGTAGACAGAAGAAACCCTGTAGCAGTCTGTCGTCCGGTGAACCTTTGAAATACCCCGGTCGAAAGATCCGACTCCGTCTGATCCACAAGCGAGATCAATAGCGTCTTCAACTCATCTGCCTCCGGTTGGGAGGTTGGCGACACGGGTTTGGTTCCTGGTTTGTAGGCATCAAATAGCTCACTGGAGATGTTCATTGGAAGGCTTGACAGTCGGTAGATCAGGGATTGCTGAGCAACAATGATGTGCCCGATGTTCCAGATCAGGTTGTTGTTAAATCCTGTCGGCACTTTATTCAGTTGCTCGAGATCATACTTTTCAAAGTAATCCAAGTAGATGTTTCTGCTGGTTTTCCAGGTTTTAAGTAGTGCTTCCATTTTATTTCGGGTTGGGTAAAATCGGGATTTTCGGCTTGCCGCTCATTGGCTTCGCGTTGAGATTGGGTAAAAGTGAAAGTTACAACATCTGGCTTTTAGTCAAGCATTGCATGGATACTACTCCAGGTCAAAACCTCCTGAAAAACTTCCTTTTTCGCAGAAACAAAACAGGCTTCCTGAATCCAGAAAGCCCGTTTTATTTTATTTCAAAACTCTGACAACCACCGGTTAGGCTTCCTCCAGCGTCTTTTTGGATTTTCGGTAAAGGTGTGAGTTCAGGATATTTCTTCTGGCAAAGCGATACGCATTGTCAGCATTCAAAAACTTGTTGTAGATATTCTTGGTCACTCCAAAATACTCGTAGGTATTACCATCCAAGAAAGTGATTTCGAGCAGCTGGTTTTTGTAATGAAAGTCAGCGATCCCCGATTCGGTGGCGGTCTTGGTATATTCCTCCAGATTGGCCGCGTGGGTTTCCGGTGCGATGCTTACCAAAAAATGATAGGCATCGATGATCTTTGTGCTTTTCTCTCTGGCTTCGGCTGCTCTCTCATCTCCTTCGAGAAATTTGTCAGGATGCCATTCTTTCACCAAGTTTCTATAGGTAGTCTTCAATTGTTTCAGATCAAGGGGTTCCTCCACATTGAAAATCTTCTTATACTCATTGATTCGCTTCATCGCTTCATTTTTAAAATCCCGCAAAGCTACGGATATTAAATCAGGCCGCCAGCAAATCTGAAAACCAACGGCCTTATTTTGTAATTCTACCCGCCAAAACTTAAAAAAACACCACACAAATCGGTCCGGTGCAAGTAAAATCCTTCTATGTAATCGACTCCAGAAATTGAGTCCCAATCGCCCAGGGTTAGTTTTCTCTCGACTTATCCAGTCTTATTTTGGTCTCTCTCGCGTCTGAAAGGATTTTATCCAAATCCGCTCTTCCCAAGTAGCTGCTCTTGGTAAATACGCCACTGATGTGGGTAGTGGCATTGATGTTTTCCAGTGGATTACTGTCAAGTATTACCAAATCTGCACGCTTGCCTACGTCTATGGAACCCATTTCCGGGTCCTTTTTCAGAAACCGTGCACCATTGATCGTAGCGGCGCGGAGGACATCTATCGGCTTCAGGCCAGCGTCTTGGAATATCTGAAGTTCTTGGATCAGGGACTGGGCAGGATAAACCAGGGCATTGAGTACTGCACCATCGCTGCCGGCGAGTATCGTGATCCCGGCATCCTGGTAATGGAGGAGCTGCGAAATGTTGAATTGGTAGTTTCGCTTACGTTCATTCATCTGCTCAGGCGTTTCGTTTTTCACCCGCTCAAGCCTTTTAAGATATTCGGCCGTGTAGGCCTTTGTCAAATAGGTAGTCATCATGCTGTCTAACAGATGATTCTCCTGATCACTGTAGGACATCTGTCGTGCTCCGATATAGGTTGGCGTCACAAACAGCCCCTTGTCACCCAGTATCTTATAATTACGATCTGCCTTCTGTTGGTCAAATTCACCTCTGTAGAGCGCGCTGGCTTGCGCACTGGTCAGCGTTCCGGCTCTCAATTGCGCCACAATCCCCTCCTGATCGTATCCCAATCTATTAAGGTAGCTAGCATGCTCCACACTCGAAAAACCGGCATCCACCATTTCCTCCAGCGTGAGATCGATCGGCACGTGGCCAGAGACGACATAGCCCCGATCATGGGCGGCTTGGATACTTTTTAAAAAAAGCTCTCCATGCAGCTTGTTATCCGTAATCTTGATGAAATCCGGAGCCCAAACATCCTGCTTATCCATCATGAGGGCAAGCTCGGTTTCATTTTCTATTTCAAGGTCTCCCTTCCAGGACGAATTCTTCCCCTCGAGCTTTAACCCGGCTGTAAACAGGTTCGGCCCAAACAATTCCCCTTCGTTGATCTCATCTCTCCACTGCAAAACCGTCTCGCCCAAGTCGCTTGCACAGTCCCTCACCGTCGTGATGCCAAAGGCGATGAATAGCGGAAGCAAAGCCTGATTATCTTCCTCCAGCCCCTGCCCTTCCAGGTGTATGTGCATGTCCCAAAGACCCGGGATGATGAACTTATTCTTTGCATCGAGCTGCTGCGATTTGGGTACGCCTTTGCTCAGCTGGTCGAAGTCTCCCAAAGCTTTTATTTGGTCGCCCTTGACTAACACCGCCCTTTCGCTCTTGATCTTGCCTGTCAAGACATCTACGATCTGCGCATTATAGATCAAAAACTGCTCTTGGGGTAAGCCCTGGGCTCGAGCTATCACCGATAGCAATACTAATGTGACAATGAGATAGCATTTGGAAAACAACTTCATACAATCAATTTTTCTTATTGGGTGATAAAAATCTTTTCAGTGTCACGTTTTTGAAAACCACTTTAGGTTGACACTCGGAGATAGAAGCCCAAAGATAGACGTTCAAAATTGCTCTCAATGATCGATTTCAAGATGTTTCGGTCAAAAGGCCTCAATGCAGCAACTCAAAGCACTGTCTGGCAATCTCCAATTCTTCGTTGGTCGGGATGACCAGCACTTTGACCGGTGAGTCCACGGTGTTGATGGCTCTCAAATCAGCCGATCGAGCTGCATTTTTCTCCTCATCCAAATTGATTCCCAAGAAGTCCATCTCGGTACACACCAGCTTTCGGGTCAGGACGTCGTTCTCTCCCACTCCAGCTGTGAAAACAATTGCATCCAGTCCATTCAAGGCCGCAGCATACGATCCGATGAACTTTTGGATATGATACGCATACAACTGGTAAGCAAGAATTGCGGCCTTTTCCCCCGCATCATATCGCACCCTGATGTCCCTCATATCGCTAAAGCCCGTCAGGCCGAGCATTCCGCTTTTTTTGTTCAGTACCGTGTTCACCTCATCCAGTGAGTAACCTAGCTGATTGACTAGGTAAAAAATCACCGACTGATCTACATCTCCGGCCCGTGTTCCCATGATCAGGCCGTTCATCGGGCCCAAGCCCATACTGGTATCGATGCACTTTCCATCTTTCACAGCAGCCATACTGCAGCCGTTTCCGAGATGGATGGTGATGACTTTGGAGTTCTTTTTCCCCAAATATTCCGCTGCTTTCTCCGAGACGTATTTGTGACTGGTGCCATGAAAGCCATAGGCCCGAATCCCATCCTTCTCATAGTATTCATGGGGAATCGCCATCCGAAAAGCGACCGGAGGCATGGTCTGGTGAAAAGCCGTATCGAATACTGCAATCTGCTTTGCTTGCGCAAAAATGCTCTCCGCCACTTCAATTCCCAGGTAGTTTGCCGGATTGTGAAGTGGTGCCAAAGGAAAAAGATCTTTGATTTTGGCTTTGGCTTCTTCGGTAATAAATTGGGTTTGGGAGAATTTTTCCCCTCCGTGAACTACCCGGTGTCCGACCACATGTACCTGATCCGGGTCCGAAATCACGCCAATCTCTGTGTCTGTCAGGAATTTCGCCACCAGCTTCAGACCTTCGGAATGGTCGGGGATCGGCCGGATTTCATTTTTTACAATTTCTCCAGAAGCCCGATAAGCCTTGTATTTCACCTCAGAACCGGGCAATCCAATCCGATCCACCATTCCTGTACAGATGACCGTCGCTTCCGGCATGGATATCAGCTGATACTTTATAGAGCTACTGCCTGAATTGATTACGAAAATGTTCATGGGTTAGAAGTTGGAAGGGATGTTGGAGTTACTTCATTATTCATTATTTGATGTTCGACATTCGATATTAAAACGGAACAACGAATATCGAATGCTGAATGAAGAACATCGAAGAATTTACTCATTAAATCAAAATTCAGTTTTCCTGCGCCTGGATGGCAGTGATCACCACGGTGTTGAAAATATCGGCAACCGTGCAGCCACGACTCAGATCATTGACCGGTTTGTTGAGGCCTTGCAGCATCGGGCCGATGGCCAAAGCGCCCGTCTCCCGCTGTACGGCTTTGTAGGTGTTGTTACCGGTATTCAGGTCGGGAAAGATCAACACGCTTGCTTGGCCGGCGACTTCGGAGTTGGGCATTTTCTTTTTCCCAACCTCCGGATCCACAGCCGCGTCGTACTGGATCGGTCCTTCGACCTTCAATTCGGGAGCTCTGGATCTCACCAATTCCGTGGCCAGTCGGACCTTTTCTACATCCTCACCTGCTCCCGAAGAACCGGAGGAGTAGGACAGCATGGCAACTTTGGGCTCGATCCCCAGCATCCTGGCAGACTCCGCCGAAGATATCGCGATATCAGCCAGCTGCTCCGAAGTGGGATTGGGATTCACCGCGCAGTCCCCAAAGACCGATACACGATTAGGCAGACACATGAAAAAGACGGACGAAACGGTCGCAACGCCGGGTTTGGTCTTCACAAACTGAAGCGCCGGACGGATGGTATGCTGAGTCGTGTGGATCGCGCCGGACACCATCCCGTCAGCTTCCCCTTTGTGCACCATCATGGTGCCGAAATAAGATACGTCAAGCATCAGATCCCGCGCCATCTCGAGCGTGACTCCTTTGCTTTTTCTAAGTTCATAAAGGGTCTTAGCATAGCCTTCAAATTTGCTGGAGCTTTCAGGATTTTCGATGTTGATCTTATCCAGATCGAGGGACAAATTCAGTCTGTTAATCGCGGTTTGGATCGACTCTTTCGCTCCTAGGATCGTCAGATTGACTACGTTTTGGCGGATCAGCATATCAGCCGCGATCAAGATCCGATCATCGTCTCCTTCGGGCAAGACAATGTGTTTTTTCTTTGCTTTGGCCCTTTTTACCAGTTGATATTGGAACATGCGCGGAGTCAATGTCTCCGAATGGAAGCCCACGATCCGGTCTGATAGTGCCTTTTCGTCCACCCATTTTTCAAAAAGTCGCACGGCAATCGAGATCTTTTCAGTATCGTCAGCCGATATCCTAGCTCTGATCTGATTCACCTCAGTCACCGCCTGGAAGGTTCCTTTTTCCACCTGCAAAACCGGAATAATCGTCTCCAGCCCTTCGATCAACTTGACGATAGAAGGCTCCGGAGGAATGCCGCCGGATACGATGATTCCCGCCACTTTTCCAAAATTCCTAGACACATTCGCTTGCATCGCTCCGATGATCAAATCCCCCCGATCACCCGGTGTCACGACCAGGGTATTTTGTCCCAATCGGGTCAGGAAATTAGGTAGCTGCATCGCCCCGACAATGGAGTGATCCACTCTGTTCGTCAGCTGACTTTCACCAAAAAGCAACTTAGCCTCTAGAGACTCGAGCACTTCGCTCATGGTCGGATTGCTGAG
This sequence comes from Algoriphagus terrigena DSM 22685, assembly GCF_000429445.1. Lineage (GTDB taxonomy): Bacteria > Bacteroidota > Bacteroidia > Cytophagales > Cyclobacteriaceae > Algoriphagus > Algoriphagus terrigena. The sequence continues at coordinate 15,016 of NZ_AUBW01000030.1, read as the reverse complement.
TTCGACTTGCATGGGAATGGTCGTCACGAGGGTCTCCTTCGGAATGACAGCCCTCAGCCGCTTGGCGACATCGTCCTCCGTACCGGCTTCAATCTTATTGGCAACCAAGACCAGCACTTGCACTCCCCTACTCACAAAACCCTTAACCGTGGCCAGGGCCAAGTCGACAATCTCCGCCACCGATCTCTTGGAGCAGTTCAGGATGATCGCCGCCGGAATCCCCAGATTTTTTGCTATCGCGATATTGCCGTCAAACTCTACATTGGTCGTGGTATCGACAAAGTCCGTCCCCTCTACCACCACAAACTCCGAACTCTCCTGGAGCTTTTTGAACCGATCAATGATGGAATCAATCAGAAAGGATTCGTTGCCGCTGTTGATCTCCTTGATCGCTTTTTTCCGGGAAAAAACATACATCTCCTCGTAAGATTGCGAGAGCTTAAAGTGGCTTTTGATCAGATCCAGACGTCGGTCTTTCTCCTTTTTTCCTCCGGAAATGACCGGCTTGAAGTAGGATAGCTTGTCCGTCTTGCCCGCCAGCAGGCTCATCAGACCGAGAGCAAAGATGGATTTTCCCGAAAAAGGCTCCGTAGCGGTAAGGTAAATGGCATTGGTCATGTGGAATCGAGATAAAAAACAGGTGGGTTTCTCGGATCAAATTAGAAAATAAGCTGATGAAAAAAGTCTGACGCAAGTCATATCTCGCCTTTTTTATCAGGCGGCCCGACTGCATTTCCTTTTCATAGCATCTTGAATTTTCGCCCTAGAGAAACCGGCCATGTTGATTTTTCTCTATTTTCAATAACTTAAAGAACTCTAATCCCAAAAACCATGAAACAAGTAATCACCCTTTTCGCATTCTTCCTTTTTATCGGATTTTCGGCCTCTGCCCAAGACGCAATCAATGTCACCGGCAGTTGGTCGATGACCGTGCAGACAGACGCCGGCAGCGGAACTCCAGCTTTCGAGCTCAAGCAGGAAGGCGAAAAAATCACCGGCACCTACACCGGACAGCTTGGCGAAGCGCCGGTCACTGGCACGATCAAAGGCAATGTAATCCACATCGAATTTGAGATCCAGGGAAATCTGATCAAATATGATGGGACTGCTACCGCCACGGAGATGGAAGGAAAAGTGAATCTTGCCGATATGGCGACCGGAACTTTCAAAGGCAAGAAGAAGTAGCGATCACTGAGGTACCTCACTGGCTTTAGACGGAAAAGTCCCCAATTCCTCGATCTGATATCCTTCGGGGTAGCTGGGTCTTTTCCGCTGAGTTCCCAGCACCGGTTGCTGCGGTTCTGGGCTGATTTTGTGGAAAAAAGCATGAACCGCAAGCCCTTTTTTAGCCAGCCATTTTCTCAGACTTGAGACTTCTCGGATGTTCAAGGCCTCTCGAAGCGGATCATCCAACAGCGCAAAAACAAAAGGTCTTCCCAATCCGAACAGCCACCTCGGCACATAAAACCCCAGCATCAAGTCGATGGTTTTGTCAGCAACGATCCGATTACTTTCGGCAAATCGGAACATTTCCCGCTCGTAGCGGAGGTTGTATTCCTCAAATGACTCCAGGGTTTGCGGGATATCTTTAATGTTCATTCGCTTGCCCAAAGCCAGATAGTTTCTGAAAATGCCTTCCTTTTCTACTTTAGTCATCCGGCGGTAGGCATATTTCTCTACCCATCGGATGGGCTCAAAGATGAAGGTCGATAGCACGTACAGAAAGTCCTCGTTGGATATATCAAAGCGGCTGTGCATGGAGTTCATCCGGCGGATGGAGCGCTTTCCCCGCAGGCTGTTCATGCCATGCTCAAGGATCTCAAACAGAATGAGCTCAGTGTCGTCGTAGCGTTTTCTCGGACGTTTGGAAAACTCCCCGGTATCCGCCAGCAGGCGAGAGATTGAAGGAACGGCAAACGTCCTAAACAGGGCAAACTCAAGCGAGCGCTCCAGATCCCATGGAAAGACATGGCAACTTAGCAAGAAGGAGATTTGCTCGTGGTCGGTCTGTGGATTGAGGGATTGGATCTGAGTTGAAAAAGGCTTCATAGTTGAGAAAAATAAAGAGGGTGGAATTTACAAGATCGAGCCATCTTTCACATTATCTGTTTTGGCTTTTTCGTTTCTGTCAGAAAAAATCAAACCCGAAAACCATAAAAAAACTCTCCAAGGGATCTAAAAAATCCCTTGGAGAGTGGACGCTTCCAAAACATTAATTTTAAGCTGACACAAGACAGAATGGTGACAACCGATCTCCGACGAAGTCTAAAATCTAGCGTCTTTCGTCTAGCGTCTTTTTACCTAAAACTCAATCCGATAGCTGATCAGAGGGATCATCGGGGACTGATAGGCTGTCTCAATCTCCCCTTTCATAGGTTCAAAATAGCTTCCATAGATGTTTTTGCGGTTGGTCGTATTTTGGATATCAAGGGCAAGCGTGCTGGTTGATTTTGGTTTGTTCCACTTCAGACTTACGCGCAGATCGGTCCTGAAATAAGCGGGATTTTGCTCCTCAAAGGCCCGGCTTTCGTCATAGACCGTTTCATTGTCGGCTATGGATTGCTCCAGATCTATCGGAGTCGCCCGCAGTCCTCCTCCGTAGATACTTCTTAGATTAAGGCCCAGCACCCGGTTCTTCTTCAATTCATATTCCTTCCCGACAGTCAGCGTGAGATTCGCATTTCCGTTGTAAAGCGTATTTCGCCACTTGTTTTCCTGCGTTTTGTACAGGGAGTTGTACACGGAAGCGGACAGCAAAAAGTAGAGATTTTTGTGCGTAAACTGCTCCAGGGTAAGCTCTCCGCCGTAGTTTTTGCCAAAGCCGTCATTGACCAAAGGATCGGTCATATACGTCCACTGCTGATTGAGGATGGAGTAGGTTTCTGTTTCACCTGGCTTGACGGGAATGTTGAACAAATGCTGATAGTAGCCCTCGATCTTCATGCGAAGAAATGGATTCAGCTGACGGTCGTAGCCCAGCACGAAATGATGCGACTTACTCAGGCCAAGGTCTTCGTTTGGCAGGCTGACTTGTCCGTTTTCTTCCTGCTCCGCAAAGTAAGTACCCAGCGGTTGGACTTGGCTGTGAAGGCCATACCCCATGCTGATCCGCTGCTTTTCGTCCAGTTCATACGAGGCGCTGATCCGCGGCTCGATTGAGTTGGAATTATTCAGCAAAAGCTGGAGGTAATGGAGCCCGACATTGAAGGTCAGGCGCTCGCTTGCCCGGTAGTTAAGTTGAGAGAAAGCCTGGATGCTTTGCGTATTCCCTTTGGAGTTTATGAAAGTCTCCATGGGATCTGTTTCCTCCTCCCGGCCATTTTCCACCAGATTGTAGTATAGCTGGTTCACATAGATCCCGCTACGGAGATTGGATCTGGCCGAAATCTTCGAGTTCAACACACTGGAAAATGTGATCTTGGAGTTGCCAAAATTCTCGTAAGACCACTTCTGATCGTTGTATTCATCATCCAGCCGCTCCACGTCATCGCCTATCTCATGTCCTGATGCCAAGACGGTAGTTTGGAGAAAATTGGAATTGTTGATCATATACGAGTACTTGATTCCAACCGCTCCTGTGTTGGAAAAGTATCTGGAACTGTAGCGGTCTCCCTCTCCTTCCCAGGTGAGAGAATCCTTCTCAGCATCCCCGTTTTGGTCACTCAATCCTCCAAAACCAAAGATCGAGAAGCTACTTTTCTTTCCCGCAGGGAGATAGAAATTGAAAGACAAATCCTGGAAATCCGTCACAAAATCACCTAAGGGTATTCCGAGTTTGGACAGGATCGACAGCGTGGAGTAGCGATAATTGATCAAGTAAGAGCCTTTATAGTTTTTGGCGATTGGGCCTTCAGCAGCTACGTCCGTCCCCAAAAAGCCTGCCTGCAGGGTAAATTCGCGCTTTTCGTTGTTTCCCTTTCTCAAGCTCAAATCAAAAACGCCACCCAGTGCATTGCCATATTCGGCAGGGAAAGCACTCGTCAAAAAGTCAGAATTGGCAAGCAACTGCGAGCTGAGGATCGAAATTCCGCCTCCCGACGTTCCCGGATTGACAAAGTGATTGGGATTGGGAATGTCGATGCCCTCCATTCTCCAGAGCAATCCATTTGGACTGTTGCCACGGATGGAGATGTTGTTGTTGCCGTCATCAGTGCCGACCACACCGGAAAATGAAGTCGCCATCCGGCCGGGATCGTTCACAGCCGCAGCAAATTTCCTCGTTTCCTCCACGGAGAAGGTTCTTCCGCTCACCGTCACCATGTCATTGACGGTCCGTTCCTTTTCGGCCCCCATCACCACAACTTCATCCAGCTGGCCAAAATCCTCCTCGATGGAGATGGCCAAAACGACCTCCTTGCCGGAATTGACCAAGACATTGGGGAGAATCAGGTCTTGATAGCCGACAAAGCTCACTCGAAGCGTGTGGGTTCCTAGCGGTACCTGCGAGATCTTGAAGTCTCCATCGACATCGGTGGCCACTCCCATCAGCGGGTCCGTGTTGAGTATCATCACGGTCGCTCCAGGGATCGGAGCCTTAGTGACCTGATCGACGACTTTGCCCCGGACTGTCTGGGTCAAAGTCTGGGCATGAAGGGGATTGATTGCGAAGCAAAAAATCACCAAAAAGAGCTTACTAAGCGAATTCATAGCATTGGTTTAGTTTAAGGGAGGAGAATGAATCAAGTGGTTCGAAAAAGGCAATCCGGTGACAGGCGGCCGATTGATTAGCAACCGGCCGCTGGGATTTGGGTAAGAAATTTTTGGAATAGCTGGGCGAAAATGCCTTGGATATGAAGCTTTTAGACCTTAGGTTCGGGGTTTAATTTCCCCATCTTCCACCTCCGACAAAGAAGCCGAGCGTAAAGGCGAAGTATTCGTTGGTGGCTTGACCGATGACATCGCCACCGACGTTTTGAAGGTTGCTTTTCGGAACGAAGTTATACTCAAGACCGATCCGGAATTTGTTTAACTCCACACCTGCCCGCACCATCGGCGCCCAGGCAAAATCCGCCTCCAAGTTTTCGATGTCCTCTTCATCGATATCAGTCTCTTCGATATCAATATTACTCAGACCATAATAGCCAAAACCACCCCCGATATAGGGCGCCACCCTGCCCTCACCGAAGTTGAAATGGTAATTGGCAGTAGCCAGTACCGAAAGATTTGCTCCGATCTCCCCATCATAATCATCTGGGATGTCGTAATAGACGATGTCTTTGGCCAGCCCTGCAACGCCCATTCGCATCCCGACGGCAAGGTTGTCCATGACGAGAATCTGAGGTTCAATATTGACAATAGCGCCGATTCCACCATCCTTTGGAACTGCCGTTCCGAAGTCCATTTGGTATCTGAATTTGCCAGCTTGTTGACTATAGGCGGTGTTCATGATCAGCAATGCGACTAGTACTCCAAGTAATTTTTTCATGTTAGTTTTTTGATTTTAGTCTTTTGTCTTTCTGATCATCAGCTCATTTCTGAGGAGAAAAGAAAGGTTGGTTTAGCTTTCGTTTACAGGACAATCAACCAAGGCTTTACCCCTATTTGGTTTAAGAATTTTTTTTACCACAGAGGGCACTGAGAGAGAAATAGAGTTCTGTATTTACTCTAGGGATCGAGGCTCGAATCAGAGTTAGAAATTCAGGACCCTATTCCTCTGTGATCTCTTGTGGTAAAGTCTTCTTGGCATTAATTAAAGAAACCGGAATCCTGCCTTGAATCCGAACCAGAGCTGGCTGCCCAGATCTTCAGGATAGTACACATCGTTGTGCACGTTCATGTTTGTGTAGGTAAACAGCTCCGGATGGAAGGCGTAGGAAGAGTCATAGACCCGGAAATTCACTGTCGGCCCGGCGAAAATTGCGAAGTTTTTGGTCGCTTGGAATTCTGCTCCCAAGTAGCCTCTGTTGATCAGGTTGAGTGCGTGAACTCCTCCCTGGCTTAGCTGCTCGGAGCTCACCTCAATGTTGAGGTAGGTCTTCTTGCCCAATCTCGGGGAAGTCCCCAGACCATATCCAAAAGTCCAAGTCACCTGATCGTCCCACTCGGGTCGGATGCCCGCGAAGAAGATATTGTAAAACTCCCGCTTCCCGGTTCGGAAAGCCAAATTCATCGGCACCACTTCGTTGATACTGAACTCCAGCGTATGATATCCTGCGCGTACAAAGCTCAAGAAACCCACCGGAATCCCGCTTGTGCTATCCGAATAGTTGATCAAGCCAAGCTGAAAACCGTCGACTTTGTTGGCAAAATTTACCAAGCCAACTTGGGAACCTTTGAGGTTTTTAGCTGCAAAGTTCAGCACGCCTGCTACCTGAGTACCTTCGACGTCGGCTGCACTGAAGTTTGTCACCCCGGCGACTTGGACTCCGGTGACGTTTTTTGGAGAAAAATTAGCGACTCCGGCAATCTGAACGCCATCGACTGGACCCGTGGTAAAATTCATCAATCCCGCCAGCTGCACCGAGTTTTTCACCGAATCTAAGTTGGAATTAAAAAGCCCCGCTAACTGGACACCGTCGACCTTGCCGCCAACTTGGTTGAAGAGCCCTGCCAGCTGCACACCGGTCATGTCGCTGCGGTTGATACTGAACAGCCCCGCCATTTCAAGTTTTCTGGTTCCCGCAGAGTAGCCCCCCAGAAGGTTGAAAGAGTAGTCGTTGACGATATTTCCGGAGTACATTCCGTTCGTTCCCACGTAGGGGACGAAGGAAAACTGAAATCCCATCGAGGTAGTATCGCTGAGGTCTTTTCCAAAAGGGTCAAATTTAAATGGATCTGGCTTTTGTATCAGAGCTGATTTTTCTCTGGATTTCAGACTGTCGTTTGGTGTCCCGCTCACTTCTAATCCAGGCTTCTCCGCTTGACTTTGCAGAGGTTTGGCGGCTATCGGATTGAAAGAAAAGACCAGGATTGCTGCGAAAATTCTATAAAACGTATTCATGACATTGGTTTAGTTTCGCTTATAGGACAAGCTCAAGGATTCCAACCCCTATTCCGTTTTGAAAAAAAATGTGATACAAAGGACGAAATCCTAGGAGATGGACAGGGTTTGGGTTTTTGGCTCAAAAAAAGGAACTTGTTATCTATCTACAATCCGCAAGCAATTACCTAGGAGGTTTCGAAATCATGGAGCTTAAAAAAGAGCTGATCCAACAAATACAAAGCATCATTGCCTCGGCAAGAGAGCGGGCGATTCGCTCTGTCGATACAGAGCGTGTGCTGATGTATTGGCAGATTGGTAGAGTAATCTTAGAGGAAGAACAAGAAGGCAAAGAGCGGGCTGGTTATGGAGATTTTCTGATCAAATCCTTATCCCAAACACTTCAACCGCAGTTTGGAAGTGGGTTTTCCATTCGCCAATTAGAAATGTGTAGACAGTTTTATAGGTCATTTCCAATTACGAACGCACTGCGTTCGCAATTCAGCTGGACCCACTACAGAACTTTAATAAGGATTGACAATTCCGATAAAAGGGAGTTTTACATCGCAGAAGCTGTCAAAAACAACTGGACAGCAAGACAACTGGAGAGGCAGATCAACAGTCAACTGTTTGAAAGGTTATTGATGAGTAACGATGTTCAGGCAGTGTTGGCCGTGGCCCGGGAGGAAAAATTGCCCAGTGACGCAAAAGAAATTATCAAAGACCCCATGATCTTGGAGTTTCTGGGGTTAAGACGGGAAGCGGCCTATTATGAAAAAGATTTGGAAGCTGCGATCATTACCCATTTGCAGGATTTCCTGTTGGAAATAGGCAATGGCTTTTCGTTTGTGGCAAGGCAAAAACGCATCCATATCGAAGGCGATGAATTTTCCATCGACCTTGTATTTTTCAACCGTCTGTTGCAGTGCTTTGTGTTGGTCGAAATAAAAACCTCAAAAATCACCCATCAGGATATTGGGCAGTTGCAGATGTATGTCAATTATTACGATCGCTTCGAAAAACAAGATTTTGAAAACCCCACAATTGGCATCTTACTCTGCGCCGACAAAAACGACGCGGTGGTAAGGATCACCTTGCCCGAAAACAACAAATCCATCGTCGCCAGTAAATACCAGCTGTATTTGCCGACCGAGCAACAATTGATCGCAGAGGTGCAGAAAGAAATTGAAAAAATGGATCAATTGGAAAGTAGAAATACAGAGTAATTCCACCCCCTTTTTACCTAGTCCGACCCTCCAGCGGCTAAAATCACAGCATATTTCTTTCAAATGAGGAAAATTCGATCTCTCACCAAGTTGATTTTTCTCTTGATTTACTTAACAAATGTAAATCTAATTATAATATTTACTTTTGTTAAGTAAATAAATCCAACATGGCACAACATTCATTGGGCGAATTTGAAGAACTGGTATTGCTTATGGTGGCGGCTCTCCACGACGAAGCCTATGGCGTATCGATTCTCTCCGGACTGGAAAAAGAACTTGGAAAATCTCTGAACGTCAGCGCAATACATGTCGCACTGAAACGGATGGAAGATAAGGATTTTGTCAAGTCACGATTTGGGGGAATCACAGAAGACAGAGGAGGCCGGCGTAAAAAATACTACGTTATCACCGCCCTGGGCAAGAGGGTGCTGGATGAGCAGTTTGCATTGAGAAGTACTATCTACAGCCGGATTCCCAAAATCTCCTTTGGCTGATGCATCCTCCACGAAAGGCACTCGCTTTCCTCCGCTGGTTCTGCCGCGAAGATTACTTGGAAGAGATCGAGGGGGATCTGATTGAGATTTTTGGTAGCGAGGTCGAAGATTCTCCTAGAAAAGCCAAGTGGAAATTTTCCTGGAGTGTACTCAAATATTTCAGACCGGGGTTTATCAGGTCGTTTTCAAATTCTAATCAGTTTTCTCCAATGGGCATGTATAAGATTTATTTCAAAATCGGATGGCGGAATCTACTGAAGCAAAAAGGGAATTCTTCCCTGAACATCATTGGTTTGGCAACCGGGATGGCGGTAGCCATTCTGATCGGACTTTGGGTTTTTGATGAACTGTCCTTTAACAGGTATTTCAAAAACTATGAACGGATCGCTCAGGTGACCAAAGCGGGAAATTATGAGGGCAAGTACTACATGGGCCAAAAGCATCTTCCTTTCCCGCTCATCGAGGAACTTCAGAGTAGCTATGGTCAGAATTTCAAACACATCGTTCCCATCTCGGGCCCCGATGGATTTGATGCCGTGCTTTCCACCGATGACAAAATACTGACCAGAAAAGGCATGTATATCGGAGAAGGTGCTCCCGAGATGTTTTCCTGGGAAATGAAATATGGCAGTTGGAATGGTCTGGAAGAGATACAAGGAATCATGATTTCCGAATCCACGTCCAAAGCATTTTTTGGCGATAGTGATCCCATGGGCAAGGCGATGAAGGTAAACAAGCACACCGACGTCACAGTGACTGGGGTATTTGAGGATTTCCCCAAGAACACAGAGTTCTACGGGATGATGTTTTTTGAACCCTGGGATTTCTATCTGAAGGATGCTCCCTTTATCACCCGGCAGGGATGGGATAATAATTTTGTCATGGTGTATGTGGAGACCGCCCCAAATGTGACGATGCAGGAAGCAGGTGCTGCCATCAAATCCGCTGAGAAAAAAGCAACCGAAAACCTTGACTTTAGGAAGCAGGATGGGTCGGAGGGTTCAGATGTTTTATTGCTTCCGATGGCGGATTGGCACTTGTATGCTGACTTCAGGGATGGGGAACTCCAAAACGGTCCCATCCAAATGGTTCGGTTCATTGCAGCGATCGGGGTTTTTGTACTGCTGCTTGCCTGCATCAATTTTATGAATCTCAGTACAGCCAGATCCGAACGTAGAGCCAAAGAAGTCGGAATCAGAAAGACGATGGGTTCGATCCGTTCCCAACTGATTGGACAGTTTTTCAGTGAGTCTTTCCTGGTAGTGATTCTGTCTTTTCTGCTCGCCTTGATAGTTGCCTATACTGTATTGCCTTCGTTCAACCAATTGGCTGGGAAGGAATTGGTTTTGCCATTGGCTGACAAATGGTTTTGGCTCAGCTGTCTTTCCTTCATAACCTTTACAGGCTTGTTGGCAGGCAGTTACCCAGCTTTTTACCTTTCTTCATTCAAACCGATAAGCGTGTTGAAAGGTACGTTCCGCGCAGGCCGGTTCTCTGCCCTACCCCGCAAAACGCTTGTTGTACTCCAGTTTGTCGTATCTGTAGGGTTGATTAGTTGTACCGCCGCCATCTACCATCAGCTCATGTATGTCAAAGACAGACCGGTGGGCTATTCCCGGGAAGGATTGATTTCGGTTCGCAAAAAGTCAGATGAATTCAATACAAAAGCCCTTGCGCTCCGGGAGGAACTGAAGCGGACGGGCATGGTCACTGAGGTGGCAGAATCCGGCGGTGATGTCACCGGGACTTGGTCGCACAATGGAGGATTCAATTGGGAGGGAAAAGACCCCGGTTTTGAGGCGTATTTCGCTACGCTGAATGTGTCTCCGGAATTTGGAAAAACCGTGGGCTGGGAATTTGTGGATGGCCGGGACTTCGTGGCTGAAATGGCAAGTGATTCTTCCGGCATTGTACTGAACGAGGCGGCGGTGAAATACATGAATCTCGAGGATCCGGTGGGAAAAACGATCCGCTGGACCAATCGCTCCTGGAATGTGGATCAGGATTTTGTGGTATTGGGAGTGATAAAGGACATGCTGATGAATTCACCATTTGAACCGGTGAAGCCTGCGGTTTATGTCACCTATGGTTATGAAAGGGTGCTTCTGATGCGGATCACGCCCGGAATCAGTGCGGCTGAAGCTTTGCCCAAAATCGAAAAAGTATTTACCCAGCTTATTCCCGAGATCCCTTTTGACTATCGGTTTGTAGATCAGGAATTTGATTCCAAGTTTTCTACAGAAGATCGTATCGGCAAACTGGCCGGCGTTTTTGCAGTGCTTGCAATATTTATCAGTTGTTTGGGACTTTTTGGGTTGGCATCCTTTGTGGCAGAGCGACGCACCAAGGAGATCGGCATCCGAAAAGTACTTGGTGCTTCAGTTCTGAGCACGTGGAGACTTTTATCTCAGGAATTTGTGCTATTGGTTTTATTGGCGTGCCTTATCGCTGTGCCATTGGCTTACCTAATTCTTGAAGAAGGGCTTCAAAAGTATGAATACCGAACAGGCATCAGTTGGTGGATTTTTGTGATGGCTGCAAGTATTGCGCTCGGCATCACCTTATTGACCGTGAGTTTTCAGGCGATCAAAGCCGCTCTGATGAATCCGGTGAAGAGTTTGAAATCGGAATAGGAATTTCTTGGAACTGAAAAAATAGGATTTGCGAAGTACGATTTACGAGGCTCCGGACAGCTTTTGGTCCTTTGGCTCTTGGAAATTCTACCACCTTCAACCTTGTCTTCCCCCTACTTTCTAAAAAAACCTCACCCCTGCCCTAAATCCAAACCAAAGCTGGCTGGCGAGGTTCTCCACCGGGTAGGTGTTTTCCGAAAGGATCTTTGGAGTGACGTAGTCGAAAACTTGTGGATGATCCGTGTAAGAACTGTCATAAACTCTCCAGTTGAGGCTTGGCCCGGCGTAAAGGCCAAAACCTTTCACAACTTGATAGTCAAACCCCAGGTAAGCGGTGTTGATCAAATTCAGAGCGGCTATATTCCCTTTGATCATTTGCTCGGAACTCACCTCAATGTTCAGGAAGGTCTTCTTGCCCAGTTTCGAAGAAGTTCCCAAGCCATAGCCGAAAGCCCAAGTGACGGAATCTGCCTGTTCGGGACGCATTCCTGCAAAAAGAATGTTGTAAAAAGATCGGGTACCGGTGCGGAGAGCAATGTTGAGCGGGAACACTTCATCGGCCCCGACCTCCACTTTGTGGTAGCCTTTTCTGACAAAGCTGATCAGACCAACTGGGGCTCCTGTGGTGCTGTCCGAGTAGTTGAAAAGGCCGACTTGCGAACCGGCCACATTCTTGGCAATGTTCAAAATCCCGCTAATTTGTGCGCCTGTGACATTCCGATGGGTATAGTTGGCAATGCCGGCGATCTGCGTTCCCTGCACGCTTTGTGTACCCAGGTTCAGCAAGCCAGCCAGTTGGAATCCCCGCACATTTCCTGTCGTGAAATTGGTGAGTCCGGCGATCTGGGCAGCTTTTACCGAATCCATAGCGGAATTGACCAAGCCTGCCAGCTGCAAGCCTCTGACCTGACCGCCGACTTGGTTAAACAGACCTGCGATCTGTACGACTCCGGCGTCGCCCTTGTTGATGTTAAACAATCCGCCCAGTTCGGCTTTTTCAGTTCCTCCCGAGAAACCACCCAAGACGTTCAGCGAATAATCGTTGATGACGCTACCGGAGATCTTTCGGTTGGTACCGATGAACGGGATAAAAGACATTTGAAAACCCCGATGGATCGTATCTGTGACGTTTTCAAGGTTAGTAACGCCCACCGAGTTTTTGGTCCAAAGCCAGAAATTCTTCATCGGTTCGGCAAGGCTTTTGCCAACGCCTTCGGTCTTCAATAGTATTTTTTGAAAGGAATTGCCAGAGTTGTCCAGCACCAGCGTGTCGGAAAAGTCCCTCTTGTTGACGACCAGTTCGAAGTTTTCTTCGGCAGGGTTTTTTACCTCAAACTGAAAGTATCCATACTCATCCGTCGTGGAAGACTTCAGCGTGATCGGATCATAAACGGTCGCATCACGAATTCCTTTTCCGCTCTCATCCACCACATAGCCGCTGATCGTCACTTCCTTGGAGGATTCCGGTTTAGGGGTCAAAATCACATACACGCCCTTGGCTTTTAGCTGAATCTCACCTTCAAAAACCACCTCCAACACTTCCCGAAGCGGACTTTGGTTAAACTTCCCAGAAAAGGTCCGGCTCACATCAATGGCGGAGGAGCTGTAGGAAAACACGCAACCGGCGTCTTGTGAAAGCCGCTTGAGCAGGTTATCTATCCGTTCGTTTTGGACATCGAGGCTTACTTTTCGTTCCAGAACGGGGATCGTCTGGCTCTGAATGCTTCCGAAAAACAAAAAAAATACGGCTAAAAAAAGTAGCGCTCTGTTCATTTGTTCTGCCTCATGAGATTAGTAACAGCCTTCGCCGCTCAGGATAATTTCGTCTCCGTTTTCACTGACTTCAAGGCCCATCGTTTCGGACAAGATCCCCAGGATGGTATCCAGCTCTTCCTCCTCAAATTCCACGGTGATCTTGCAGGTGCCGATTCCTCCCAGCAGCGTGATCTTTCGATCATACACTTCACTGATCCGATCCACGACCGACTGGAGACTTTCCTCCGTAAATTGAAATGAGCGGGTCTTGAAAGCAACCACATTGGTATCCGCGACGGTCTTGTTGTAGCTGCCGGAGGCCTTGTCGTAGATCCCCTTTTCACCAGCCTGAAGCATGATGCCCTCATGAGTTGCGCTGTAAAATTGAACTGCTCCCTCCAAGACTGAGACTTCGATCTGTTGCCCGTCAGGATAGGCCTTTACATGAAACACCGTTCCTATATCCCGAATCAACAGATTTTCTGCTTCCACTGTCCATTGGATATCTTTTTCCTTGCCGATGCTGATGGTAGCTTCACCTTTGAGCTGGATCGTTCCGGTTTTCTTTCGGGCATTGTAGTCCACCTTGACCTCGGAGGCTTTGTTCATCGAGATCTCCGTCTGGTCTGGAAGCGTCTGGGTCATGACCTCGTTTTCGCTCAGGTAGACAAACTCGTCTCCAGGTGCCAGATTCCAGTAAAACAAATAGGAAACAGCTGCCACCAGGATCAGTCCGGCGGCCACTTTCCAAAGAGGAATCAGCGTTCTGCGGACTGTCTTCTTTGCCGTAATCTGTCCCTTTACTTTGTCCCAAGCTGCATCGGTGTCGAAATTCCGGTCATCGGGAAGCTGGGCTCTTTCAAAGATCAGGAGCGAGTCGTCCAGGTATTTTTGATTCTCGGGCGAAAGGGCGCACCATTCCCGCAAGTCTCGGACTTCACTTTCCGAGGCTTCGCCGACGATGAATTTGCCGACCAGATCTTCAATATATTCCTCTTCCCACTTCATGAATCCAACAGATTGCTCATCAAAATCGCCAACAAAGCCAGGTATTCTTTTAACTGGACACGCATGATTTTCAGCGCTTTACCCATTTGATTTTCGACTGTTTTCACAGAGAGGTTTAGCTGATCGGCGATCTCCTGATACTTCAGCTCCTCAAAGCGGCTCATCGTGAAGATCAGCCTGCACTGCTCCGGCAGCTTCTGAATCGCCGCCTTGATCTTGTCCTCCAGCTCCACATGGATTGCCAGATGATCAGCCGATTCGGAGACCTTCTCTCCCATGACGGTCTCCCCAGCAATGTATCTTTGCTTCACTTGCTCGTGCTTCAACTCGTTCAGACAGGAATTTCTCACCGCCCGATACAGATAGGATTTGACCGAGGTGTCGATTGAGATCGCCTCCCTTTTTTCCCAAAATCCGATGAATGCAGCCTGCACGATCTCTTCTGCGTCGTCAGGGTCCTTGAGGAAACTGGTCGCGTAGCGGCATAGCGGCTGGTAAAAGGTCTTGAACAGCATCTCAAAGGCTGGGATTTCGCCTGATTGTATTGCTGAAAAAACCTCTTGATCCGTAGCCTGCATGGAAATAAAAATGCTTTCGCTGCAAGATATGATTTTGGTTTCTTTTTGGAATAGGACAACTGAAATCTCCCGTACCCCTATGTGGACATTGAACTATTTGGTTCTACCCTTAAGTTAGTGAGGATATAAGTTTAGGCCTCCATGGAAGAATAAAATAGCGCTTCTAAAGTTGGCGAATGTTCGATAGCCTTTTCCCACTGTTTTGAGTTCCTGTATTTTACCGTTTAGGCGTTCGGCCATTGCATTGTTTAGGTTGGTGAGTAATGCATTGACCACTCCGGAAACATGCCTGTTAAACATCTCTACGACCTTGTCTATTTCTTTGATTTTTCTTTGAGTCGCATCGGTACTCCATCGGTTAAACAACAGTCTGGCGAAAAGCTTTCCTACACTGAACAACTCC
>NZ_AUBW01000029.1 GCF_000429445.1 Algoriphagus terrigena DSM 22685 | reverse complement strand
TGTTCAGTGTAGGAAAGCTTTTCGCCAGACTGTTGTTTAACCGATGGAGTACCGATGCGACTCAAAGAAAAATCAAAGAAATAGACAAGGTCGTAGAGATGTTTAACAGGCATGTTTCCGGAGTGGTCAATGCATTACTCACCAACCTAAACAATGCAATGGCCGAACGCCTAAACGGTAAAATACAGGAACTCAAAACAGTGGGAAAAGGCTATCGAACATTCGCCAACTTTAGAAGCGCTATTTTATTCTTCCATGGAGGCCTAAACTTATATCCTCACTAACTTAAGGGTAGAACCAGTTTTCTAGGCTCTTTCGCTAATCGATCTATGACGTTTCTGAAAATCACTTCTATTCAATGAATTTCAAAACTGCTATTTTTTAGCCAAAAACTTGTTGACTTCCAGCCAGTAAATAAACGCGTCAAACCAACGGTTACTGGTGCGGTTGGGGTTGCCGAGACCGAATCCGTGACCGCCGTTTTGGTAGAGGTGAAACTCGACAGGCTTGCCGGCTTTGTACCAGGATTCGATCACACCGGTCTTTCCCAGGAATAGAAAATCATCGCTGGCGATTACATTAAACATCGGCGGGGCATTTTCAGGCACTTCAACTGGGCCCATTCCTCCATAGATCGGTCCGATAAAGGCCAGCTTCATGGTCTTGGAGTGAAGGGTAGAATGCATGGTCAGTCCAGCGCCTGCTGAGAAACCGATCATCCCGATGCGATCCGTATCGACTCCCCATTCCTCGGCGCGATCGACGATCATGGCGTAGGCTGCTTCCGCGTCCTCGAGCTGGTTGGAAAGGTCACGCTGCGGCGGACGTGGTGGATTTGCTACCTGTGAACTATCGGAGGTTGGGGCTGGTGTCGGGCGGGGACGGTTCATCCAGGCCGAAAAGTCTTCAAGCGCCGGAGGAGTAGGGTTGAGGCGGTATTTGAGCACGAAAGCGGCGATTCCCTGCTTAGCCAGCGCCTCAGCGACTTCCCAGCCTTCATTTCCCAT
The DNA here is from genome assembly GCF_000429445.1 of Algoriphagus terrigena DSM 22685. GTDB lineage: Bacteria > Bacteroidota > Bacteroidia > Cytophagales > Cyclobacteriaceae > Algoriphagus > Algoriphagus terrigena. The sequence goes on along the minus strand of NZ_AUBW01000029.1, from coordinate 54,487 downwards.
GGACAGCCAGCTGAAACCTCCACCCGGTGCCACGATTACGGCAGCACCGTTTGCCTTTCCGGGTTCGGGAAGGAAAGGAGTGAGCGTGGCGGTGGTGATATTTCGGGCCATTGGATCGCCCCACTGCTTAAACCAAGTTTCGGAAGCGGGTTGGTTTTCGACGCCGCCTGTGCCGAGCAGGATGGCATTCGGTTCCGCGGGCGCTTCGAGTGGATAGATCGTGCCGTCCTGCGCCATGACGGCTGAAGTCAGTAGGAGAAGGGAAGCCAATAAGGCCGGTTTGCTGAAATTTTTAAGATGAAAAGGCATAGTAAATAGGTTAATGGGTGGGTTTATCGAGTATTTGCAGTTTTCAAGATAGCCTGACAACTACAAGTAAGTTAGGGGCTTAGGGTCGAAATCCAAATACCGGGCGACAGGAATGGTCTCCGGCTGATCTGTTTCAAGACCTGGAATCTAAAGCCCCGTTCATCGGCAGACTTGCTTTTTTTGAGGAAAATTAGCTTTCCGCCAGGATTTTCAGGCCCTAAGACCTGATCAGTTCAATGCCTCAATCGCCCGCTGCAGGGTCATGTCTATGCCGGCGTTGATTTCCGGAAGGGTGTTTTTGCTGTAACTGTCCGGAGCAAGCCCAATGCCTTCATAGGTCTGGCCGTCAAACAATTCCACCTTTTGGGGTACCAGCGAATAAAACCATCCATTTGCCAATTCCCGTCCGATCATGGTCCCATGAGCACCGTTTGTTGTGTCCCCCATGAGGGTGACTTGGGGCAGGGTTTTGAAGGCCATCACCGCCCGTTCGCCTGCACTGATGGTATAGCGATCGATCAGTACAATGATCGGTTTGTCTACATAGTCCCCTTCGGCAGAAATATTCCATTCATACCAGTCGGTATAATTATCAGCTCCCTTGCCGTTTTTAGTCTTACTCTTGAACACATAGCGGGACTGGTCAGTCAGCCTTCCGATCTCTGAAAAGCAATAGGTAAAATCGCCTCCCTGGTTATGCCGCATGTCGATGATGTATCCATTTACATCCGGGTATTCGCTCAGGAAATCGTTCAGTTTGAAGAAATTATCCCCCACATAGTCAAAGTAGATGTAGGCTGCATTGGCGTTTTTGATTTTGCCATAGAGGTATGCGTTTTCTTCCCCCTCTTTGTATCCAGGTTCCAGGTAGGTTTTCACAATCGGAATATCGAAGAGCTCATCCTCAATGAGTTCATTTCTGATTTTGTTTGATATAAACAGATCTCTGCCGGGAGCGGTCAGCGTGACATGTCCGTCATCCAAGGTGGCCAGCATCTGAGAGATAACAGAAAACAGTTCGTCATCCGTGGAGGTGGCAGTCACCATCGGACGGAACTTAGTGTATTGGGCTTCCCAGTCGATATTTCTTTCTTCGAAAGGAGCATATTCTTCACTAAAAGTCGTCCAGAGATTTTCGAAAATCGCTTCAGGGTCGTTGGCGGGAGTTTCCTCAAAAAGCTGGTTGCAACTTACAGCCGATAGTAAAAGCAGGATGAGGGCGAGGAAATTGGCGGTTCGTTTCATGGGCTCAAAATTTATAGCTGCCTGAAAAATTCAGAGAATTACGGAAGGAAAGCAGGTTTCTGGGTTGGCTCATGTGGATCAATTCAAACAGATAAGCTGCCCCAATTCCCCACCTCTCACTCAGATCATACTCGTACTTTAGCTCAAAGTCAAGGGTTTGCACTTTGTTCCAAGTCGCCAATTGCCCATCGCCCAAATAGGCCATAAAGGTTTTGAATCCAGAATGAGAACTGATGTTTTCGATAAATTCATCGTCATTGACCAGGTAAGGTGATCGAGCTAGCCATGCAAAAAGAGGCAACTTGAGTGTTGTTGACAGTCTGCTTTTCTCGTTAATCGGTATTTCGTAAGTACCAAAGACCCCTAAACCGATGGCGGCGTAATACCCAAAACTGCTGATCCTGCCATAGACATAGCTCGTTGCCTGGATATCTGTGGAGAAAAGTCCTCCGACCTTCAGGTTTCCGTTTTGTATTCCTTTCACCTGCTTCCCAAATTGGTAGTCCAGATCAATGAAGTTAAAACTGTGGGGATAGGCCGTTTCGGGTTCGCCGTGAAAGGTGAATCCATACGGTGCCGTCACCATGGGATTGAAATTTGCATACCGGAGGCTTACTTTTTGGTAAAATTCTGCCTCTCTGGTGTAATCCAGCCCCACGTTTAGAATGGAAAAGTCACTGTGGGCAAAAGGTGAGAAAATCAAATCCTGCCGGTTGAGGAAACCGGGCCCGACACTCAAGGTCAACGCACTGGCTTTTTCCTGTTGCTGGCCAAAAGATGCGACTACAGTCAGGAGGCTAAAAAGGGAGGTAAAAACGGTTTTCATCTGATGTCTTCATGTTTTGATAAAATGCTGTTGTATCGCGGCTGGCGCTGGCTGAAAAGTTTTACGCTTTGGTTTCATTTGTTGAAAATTTCATGATTCCGATGGTCACTTTGAAAGGTTAGAAAAATAGGATCTGCTATCCGTACTGCGGGGATTTTGAGCGCTTTCACCTCTCGGCAGATTGTTGATATTCTTATGATCTTAAGTTACAATTTGGTTTATCAATTGCAAAACCCGGGAAGCTGAAAAGCAGAGTGGGGACATGGTCAGGGAGCAGGATATTGTCTGTCCTCAAACAGCTTACTGTTAGCGGTTTAGAAGAATGGAGGGATACATTGCCTTCCTTGGATTTTTTTGAATCGACGATCCGATCACTGTGGGACCGATTGTTGGCTGTGCTGACTGATAGTTCGACCGGGTATGTTCCTACTGTTGTATCTCAACAACACCAAATAACCTTTCGGGTGCTTGGGCATCCAGTTCATAAAAGCCTTTTGGAGTTAACTGGGTAAAATATTTATAATCCTTTGCCAAATGCTGATAATCGTGGTAGCCACATGCCAGGGCGATACTCAGCCAATCCAAATTCGGGTTGGCATTTTTCATAAAAAATGCTTTCTCGAAACGCACTACTTTCTCAAAAAGCTTCGGCCCAATCCCGGTCCTTTCGGTGAACCTTCGTTGAAATTGGCGATTGCTAAGACACGATTCTGAAGCAAGTTTGTCTATGGAAAGAGGCTTGTTTTGATTTAAAATCACAGCATTGACCTTGTCAATCCCCTGCAAGCTGTGTTTTGCACGACTGATTAGCTTTCCCAAAAACACTTCAACGATACGGATCACTTCTTCCACGCTATTGTTATTGCACATCTGCTCGTGAACAGCCCTGATTTCTCCGCCCCAAATAGCTTCAGCATCAATGAAGGTATTTGTGAGTTCGTAGGCTGGAATTCCGGTAAGCAAATATAAAGTACTGGGCTGTAGCACGATTTGAAGCAACCAACAGTCTCCTTGGACAAACCTCTTGGTTACCACAGTATGCTGACCAATGATCGTACATCGTGGATGCTGTAAAACCGTGGAGTCTGCCGTGTAACTGACGACCTGTAAATCTCTTAGGTAAAACATCAAGCAACTCTCAGGCCTGGGACAATAAACCTTACAATGGACCATCCCCCCATCACCAAATTCAAACCTGATGACTTGATGCTTCCTGATATACTCGCGCAAATGTGGAGCTGGCAAAAAATCCCGTAAAATCATTTTTACATGGTTACAAGGGTGATTGGTGGACCTACATTTTTGATTCCATGTGCCAAGGAGATCTTTTGAGCTTCCTCTTCAGAGGGCGGTCTTCCCAGGTCATTCATCGCATAAAAGAACTCTTCCATCCTAATTGCAGGCTGTAAAATATACAACAACTTTCCACGGTCTGAAATCTGTAACCAGGTATGGGGAATATTTCTTGGTAAGAAGATAGTATCTCCCCCTGAAAGGCTATATCGTTTATCTCCCAATTGAAATAGAAAATCTCCCTCCACTACGTAAAAAACCTCGTCCTGTTCCAGATGAACATGCAATGGAGGACCTGTTTTTTCGACACCGGTATATTCAAATACGGACAGCTGACCCGCCGTGTCTTTGGTCGAGATCTTGAGATCGTTCGGATTTACTCCCATGAAGGGCGTGTGGATTCCATGTCTTGCTTCCCCCGACTTGACTAGAAACCCATCTTTTTCATCTGTTTCGTTATTTGGGGCTGCCATTAGGTCCGAACCATACGCAGCAAGCGCAGCAGTGGTGAGAATGAATTTTCTTCGTTTCATAGTTATCTGGTGGTTGTAATACTCAAAGATGACTCGAACAAAAAGCTAGCTACTGGTAAATTTCGGACGTTATTTGATTATTGTTCAATTTTAATTTGAACTCAAGCACTATAAGCTTTCAGAGTCTATGAATGTGCTAGATGACAACCATATTTTTCAATTTCATAGAGAATTGACTGTTTGGATTCTAAATCGTGTAAGCACGGCTTCAGCGTAGGCTTCCCGAAACGAGTTAATGTTGGCCGCAATGTCTTCCATGTATCAATCCTGGGCTGGCTGTGGTCGTCCCCATACGATTGTAGTGAACAATGCCGTGGGCCTGCCAGGTAGGCATGACCGACACTGTAAGCCAGCCATGATCAGTGAGCGAAACCGCACCATCAATGGCTGATAGAAAGGCGTAATAAAGGTTTCGTTTAGTATATTGGGCTGCGAACCTACCCATAACCTATACTATGAAACCCTTTAGAAGCGCATCACTTCGCCTTTTTTTCATTTGCAGTCTCTCTTTGCTTTTCGTCACTTTTATGTCAGACAAAGCTTCGGCGCAAACTTCCATCTGGCCAGACAGCGCACCCTGGTGGAAGGCTAACAATCTCCGGGTGATGCAGACGAATTTGCCCGCCTACGAGGCAGAAACACTGGATCCTGATTCACTCCTGGCTGACCTCAAGAATTTTTCCGCCAATACGCTGATTATAAATGCCGGCGGAATCATGGCTTTCTACCCCACAAAACTCGAATATCAATACACCAATCCTTATATGAAGGAGGATATGCTCGGTGAGGTCATCTCCAAATGCCATGAAAATGGCATCAGAGTCATCGTTCGCTTTGATTTTAGCAGAGCGCATAAAAGCATCTTCGAGAAACAGCCCGATTGGTTCTACCTGTCTCCGAAAGGTGAGCGAATCGTCAATGATGACATGTATGTGATCTCCATCAATGCCCCCTATGAGCAGGAGCAGCTTTTCAACATCGTGGAAGAAGTGATCGACCTGTATCCGATTGATGGAATATTTATCAACATGCCGGGCTACGCCACCAAAAATGCCTACACCGGAGAGTATCATGGCATTGATCAGAATCCCTATGACCGCGAGCGGTTTTCGGAATTCAGTGGAGGCATGGAGCTCCCAATCGAGGAAGACGACAGTGACCCCGTCTTCAAAAAATATCTTGACTTCAAAGCATTCACCTCTGACGATCTGATCCGTCGGGTAAACAAACTGGTCAAATCCAAGAATGAAAACATTGCAATCTGTACATATTCAGAGAAATATGTAGATATCATCCGTCACGAATCTCAGACTAACTCGCTTCCTTATTGGCCCTATAATGCCTCGGACAATGTCAGCAATACGATCCATTCCTATCCGGAACATATTGTAAGCAATGCCAGCATCCAGCAGATCTCCTTTCAGTCCAGATATAATGCCGTAGAGCCAGAGGAAGTGGCGATCCGTCTTTATGAAAACATCGCGAACGGTTCAGGTCTGGACATGAGCCTCATGGGCGACTTCCGGGACTATGAGGATGAGCGGAATTTTGATATATATAGGAAAGTATACGCCCTGCATAAGAAGTACGAAGCCTACTTCGGCAAGTACACCTCGCCGGCAGAAGTGGCGGTGATTGCGCCGGGTTCCTGGCCCTCAGGAGATGCCGCTCAAGAATATCGGGGGATCCAGTTGATGCTCAAAGAAGCGCACATCCAGTTTGACATTATTGAGAAAAGCCAAATCGGCAACCTTGAGGAGCAGTTGAAAAAATACAAGCTGATCATCCTGCCTGAGATCGTCAGCCTTGACGAAAAATCCCTGGCCGCCTTGATCAACCTTAGCCAATCAGGAACCAACTTCATTGCTACAAACAAGTCTTTGTCGGGACATACTGAGGCTTTGGAAGACTTATTTGGAGCAAAGATTAAACAATTGGATCACGAAGGGAGTGGCTTCTACCTCAATCCGGCAGACAACGTGCTCTTTTCAAGATTTGACAAGCAAGAACTGCTTTTCTGGAAATTCAACTTGGGCATGTATGATTTTGAAGAGGCTGATGAAGTCAAGCTTCCCATCTTCACGCCGGGAAGGCCTGGACCTCCAGAGAAGATCGGTGGACATGAACCCACGGGATTTTATGCTGTTGGAATCAAGAAACACGCAAGCAGCAAAGCGATCCTCTTGCCTGTCAACTTGGGCAAACTCTACTATCTCCACGGCTATGAGCAACACAAAAACATCCTTTTGGATCTTATAGATTACAGCTTCCCGGAAGCTGGCGAGCTAATCGTAACCAATGCCCATCCAAGAGTAGAAGTGATCTTACAGGACTTTGCCCGCAACACACCGGAAAACTATCAGAAAAACGTCGTGGAAGGAAAGATCCTTCACTTGATTAACCTCACCGGATTTAGTGGAAACACCTATTTCGATCCCTTGCCGGTCTATGATACTGAGGTTAAAATAAAGACAGACTTTGTGCCGACGAAGGTGTGGGGAATGATCAGCGAGAAAGCGATCGACTTCAGCTACGATCAGGGATATGTATCGATCAGCATCGATCGGCTTGATGATTTTGAAGGAGTGGTAATAGAAAAATAGCAAGCCTCAGATTGCAAAGAGCGGATTGCCAATTCGTTTGGATAGTCGAGCGGGATCGAGCGTCAAAAAAAGCTTCAGTGAATTTTTAGTGAGAAGCCAGCTTGCAGGGTGGGCAATTAACGCTCAGTCCAACGCTCATTTGGCGATTGATCGATAAAATAGTAGACTACACTCGGGAGGATCGAACCTTGCAGTAGCTATGCTGCACTTTCTCTCTGAGGCTATTTCAATTTGTATTTTGACCCATTGACCGTTTTTTGAACCGAAATAGGGTGAACGATGACTAAACTGACACCCATTTGCCAACTACAACCTGATTTACCGAAATGAAGACGATGTGGATTACTTCCGAAGGCTTGGAAAAGCTGAAGGCCGAACTGGATCACCTTTGGCGGGTGGAGCGCCCTGAAACCACGCAAAAAGTCGCCTGGGCGGCAAGTCTGGGAGATCGATCGGAAAACGCCGACTACCATTACAACAAAAAACGTCTCCGGGAAATAGACCAGCGTGTCCACTACTTGCGCAAGTGCGTGGATGACCTAAAGGTGATTCCCTATTCTCCTTTTCAGGAGGAAAAAGTCATGTTTGGTGCTTGGGTAGAGATCGAAAATACCAAGGGAATGAAGATCCGCTTCCGAATCGTGGGAGGGGAAGAGATTTTTGAGCGCAGGGATTACATCTCGATTGATTCTCCCATGGCACAGGCGCTGCTGAAAAAAGGGGTAGGCGACGAAGCTTTGGTACAAACGCCTACCATGCAGGTCCTTTGGCGTATTGTGAAAATTGACTATGAGAAGTAAGGCCGATGGAATCCATTTTTAGCTAAAAGCCAATCAATCAGGGATTCGGTGGTTCCCTATTTGTTCTTTTATATTCCTTCCATGCTTTTGTTGAATGGATAGGAACTCCCCATATTAATTCTTGGATGGTCGTTTTCTATCGAATTACAAATTCGTTTGGATATAAAGGCGTAGTTGCAAACCACGCCTAGGCCGACGTCAAATTACACAAAGCCGGGAGAGACGAGTCTCAACCATCCAACTATTTAGGAAGTGTTTTCATGGCTGAAGCCGCAGCTCTCTTACCAGCCTAAAGCCTACATCATAACCATTCCCCGGGCCGGCACCATGATACAAATAGGTCGCATTGGTAACGTCTGAAGTGATACTTCCGCCTTTTAGGACATGAACCTCACCCGAGTCCGGAGGGACAGGGCCTGCCAAGACCTCGTCATTGTAATAATCTTCCACCCATTCCCAGACATTGCCCAGCATATCGTACAGACCCCAAGGATTAGGTTGTTTCGTGCCGACTGGCTTGGTCGTTCCTTTATCAGTCTGTTGAATCCATGCCGTCTTGTTGGTTTCGGACCAAGACAGCAAGCTGTCATTTCCCGCTCTGGCAGCATATTCCCATTCGAATTCTGTAGGTAATCGATAGCTGTAAATGCTGTCCATGGAATTCAGCTTTTTCAAAAAATCCTGAACCATCTCCCATGTGACATTTTCTACCGGATAGGATTCTGTCGGTGCACCTACTTTTACCGCAGTGAAGATAGACGGATTGAAGCCCATCACCTTTTCCCACTGACGCTGCGTTACTTCATATTTGCCGATGAAATAGGGCTGATCGATAGTTACCCAAAAGCCCGGTCTGGAATCGCGTTCTGCCATCTCCTGACAAAGTCTAAATTCTTCTTCCGTCCATTTGTCTTCCTCGGGAACATCCCGGGTATCAGGAGAACTGGGACACTCAATCTCGATTTTCCCCACGAGCATCTTACCGGGTTCGATGCGGGCGAATTCCATATCGAAAGGAGTTGGTGTCGCAGACGGAGACTTTTGGGCAGAAGAGAGATTCGGGGAAATTGCTGGTGTTGCCGGTTTAAGCTCTTTGATTAGGATGTTTCGAAACTGATGTGAAGCTTCTGGCCGCCAGGAAAAATCACAGCATCTACCACCCGGCACAGGCTGTAAAGTGGCGCTCCAGTGCAGTTGAAGGGCGATCATCCCGGCTGTCACATCTCCAATCAGATCGTTGCGTTCACCTTCGGCATCCCACATCTTCTGGTCGTTTATCCAAAGTGAAATTTTTGGAACTTCTCCTGTAATTCGGATGCGGAAACTATTCCAGTCCCCCTTTTTCCAAACCTCGCCGATATTGGCGATCTGGGCATTCACGGTGGTTTTTAGCAATTCACCAAAAAGATTTCCGGTTCCGCGATCCCCATCTCCGGCCAGTTCCAACTGATAGGCAGTTCCACTTTCGCTTGATCTTAGGAAGATTCCTCCGTTGGTGCCGGGGAAGCCTTTGAAGTCCAGAGACAACTCAAAATCCCGGTATTTTTTATCCGTCAGGATGAGCCCACCCTGACCATAAGGATATTGCTTCAGGACCAAGGCCCCATTCTCGACATCGAAATTCCCAGTGGTTCCGTGGTGATTGGTCTTGCTGATGTGCCAACCGGCTAAATCTTTCCCGTTGAAGATGGGATCAAATCCATCAAGTGAATTCACCTGTTGCGAACAACTGAAAATGCTGAGTGGTAGTAGGACTATCGCAGCGAATTTTCTTCCAAATGAATCCATGCTTACTAGCGTAAAATGATGTTTGATTGAAGAAAGCTTTGTCACCTCAGTACCGAACCATCCCATTATCTAATAAACTCGATCCCCGTCATCATGACCAGCGCATCGCTGTCCTTTGCCTGGAGATTTTTCACTACGATAAACAGGTCATGTATACCACCTGCCTTTGATACATCTATGAACGCAGGAGGGCCCATCGCCGCTCCGAAGAAGGGACCTTTTTCACCTTTTGGTGCGGGAGGGATGGTAAATGGCTCACCGACCAATTCGCCATCTGGGCTCCCCAGTCTGATCTCGATTGTGGCCCCGACAAAATGAGACCAGTGCCAAAAACGGTTTGGGGCACCGATTTTCACCTGATTGATTCCTGTCAGATCAATCTTGCTGAAACCAATGTAACCGCCTTTTCCGGTGAATATGAATCCCGGATCATTGGTGGAGGGGGTATATGAAATTCCTGTTTCGGAGAAGAAGTCTGCGTCCTCAGGTGCCAACACAGGATATCTGAGGAGAAAAAAGTCATTGCCGGATAGTTCCAGGCCCGGTTTGCCGCTGGAGCCTCCATCCGTATAACCCGCCAAAAAGACATAGGAACCCATTTCCAAAGGAGTTTGGAAATAAGAATCGAGTCTTCCTCCGCGCCCCTTCTTTTCGTAAGCCTTTGTCTGGTATTTTCCCGAAGTTGCCAGACGGGCGCTTGCTTCCTCCTCGGAATTTAGATCCAGAATGTAATCTATGATTTGAGAAATCTCAAGACTGGTCAATGTAGGTTGGGGTGGCATGGCTATATCGCCCCATTTCCCTGAGCCGCCTTCCGAGATGCTCTTGGACAGTGTTTCAAACGCATTGGGACTTCCTCGATACTTCAGGGCTACATCTCTAAAGGCCGGGCCTACCAGTTTTGTATCTTCGGTATGGCAGGAGACGCAATTGTTTTTCTGTACCAATGCTTTTGCATTCAGGTGTTTTAATGGGGTGTCAGGATTCAGTTCACCCTGCTTGTCCAAAACCTCCAGTTGAGGATATCCCATGCCGGAGGGAATATACTGGGCAGTGACGAGGACCTTTTCCTTTTCGATGCTGCCATCGGGATCTTCGACCGAGACTTCATAGCGGATGATCGCATCAGGGAAGTAAAAGCTCTGATTCCCTTCGAGGATATTGAATTTAACCTGTGGCTTAGAGTTTCCAGCAATTACATAGAGGGAATCCGTTGAGCTGAGGCCACTGGGGTCAGTTACTTCCAGTTTGATCTCATATCTTCCTTCGGCTTCCAGAGTTAAGGCTGGATTGGCGGTCTCGAATACTTGTTGATTCCCTCCGTCGGCGCTATTTACTGTCCATTTATAAGCGAGAGGATCTCCGTCCAAATCCACACTTTGTTCGGAAGAAAGTTTTAATTCCAAAGGGACTTTTCCGTCCATGGCAGACGAACTCGCGGCTGCTATGGGAGTTCGATTCCCTGCGATGTATTCGATTCTGGATATTTTCCCAGATCCTCCGATCCCATACTCGACCAAATACAAGTCTCCATTGGGGCTGAAATCCATGTCCAGAGGCTGGCTGTGAGTCAACATCTCTGCAGGAAGAAACCGCTCAAGTGAGACTACTTTGGAGCGATCGTCATCCATCTCTATCACCATGATGTAGTTGCGGACGTAATCGGTGACAAACCACTTGCCTTCGAAATAATCCGGAAAAATCCTCTCAGCGGTCTTGGGAAAGTCAGCCTTCCTAAAGATAGGTCCGCCCACCGCAGAGCGAGCGGCACTGCCAAGGATTGGCCACTCCTCCGAAACTTGGTAAGGATAGGCAACCAGCGCCGGCTGAGCAGGAGGGAGGATCTTGAGTCCGGTATTGTTGGGAGAGTCATTGTAGCTGGAGTCAGGATTATAGGGCTTTCCATAACTGTCAGTGCTGTAGTCGTAGCTTTTGTACGCTCGATTGTACCCAATAAAGTACGGCCAACCATAATTCCCGGCACTTTTGGCAACATTAAACTCATCATAGCCCATCGGTCCAAATTCCTCCGAATCCACACCCGCGTCGGGCCCGACTTCTCCCCAGTGGAGGTATTGTGTCTTGGAGTCAACTGATACGCGCCAGGGGTTTCTATTGCCCATGACATAGATCTCAGGCAATGTATTTGGACTGCCCTGAGCAAACAGATTACCTTCGGGAATAAGATAGGTGCCATCGGATTGAGGCTTGATCCGAATGATCTTGCCCCGCAGATCATTGGTATTCGAGGCGGTTCGGGCTTCGTCTTCCCCTCTTCCGCCTTCGTTGGTGAAAGGAAGTGGAGAATATTGGGTAGGATGTGAGTCCGCTCCGATAGTGAGATATAGGTTTCCGTCATTATCCCAGGTCATTCCTCCTCCGAAATGCTGGCCATCGGGCTGCTCCCAGGGTACGGTCAGGATTGTTTTTTCACTGGGCATGTCCAACTTGCCATCTTCTCCGAGTTCAAATCTGGAAAGGCGCATGGCCTCTCCATTGTCCGCTTCCGCTGAATAGAAAAGATACAGCTGTTGACTTCTTTCAAATTCTCTGTCGAGTAATATCCCGATCAGTCCCGGCGCAGTCTCTTTGGTGAGATCCAGTGTTCCCAGAAGTTCAACTGCTCCGGTTTTTTCAATGAAGCGTTTGACGTGGCCGACCCGCTCAATCCAATATACATTTCCACTCTGGTCAAACTCTAGCTGGAGGGGTTCTTCCAAACCTTCGACCAATACTTTCTGAGTGAACCGACTCGCGTCCGGCCGGGTGAATTCCTCGTTCGTCGCAGTTTCTTGACAGGCAGTTGCTAATCCTAAGATCAGGATCAAAACCAATTTCAAGGCTTTATATGAACACGGTAAATGAGACCTAAAAATATACATGGAGGGAATTTTGGTAACAGGGTACGAGTATCAAGCCGCACATGACGTGGCCATATCGTGGTTTGGGCTGAGTGTTTTTGTGAGTACCACTAATATACTAACCAATTTGTACTTGGCTTATTTTATTGATGAGGGTTGTTTCTGGCGAATTACAAGATTGGACGATCGTCGAGTAAGAGCGGGCGTCAAAAAAGGTTCAGTGAAGCCTTTAGCGGGAAGTCAGCTTGCAGCCCAGAAGGGGTTGAACTGTTTCTCCACCAACTTTCAAAGAAAATAACTGCGCCTAGGCCGAAATCAAAACCAATTCTGGTTGGAATAGCAAGGTCTGTAAAATCCAAACTCAGATCCTTCCCAGATGTACCGAATCGGAAAGGATGGAAGTGCGCTTCTTTAAATTCGTCTGACTGAAAGCCAGATAGACGTGCCAGGACATCGCTGATTGCTCCGAATTCAATTCGATCACCGCCTGACCGCCATTCCTGCGGAATTTACTCTTCGGCCAAATGTACTTTTTCTCCTCAGGACAATAGCAGAGGATGAACGTCTCATCTGATGCCTGGGCCTTGCCTTCTGCGGAGTTGTCTGCCCAAGTGATCTCCAGGGAATTCCCGTTTCGAATGAGTCTCGGACTTTCGGGCCCGAGTAGGCCACCCTTGCTGATTCGTAGGAATGCCGGATCGATTTTAGACTCCCGGGTGTGATTATATCCCTTGGTATTGATCTCGGAATAGGCGCAGTGCATGCCCTTCTTGCTTTGGGTCATGAATTCCTGATAGCCGAAGTCCAGGGCCAGCTTAACCGGCTTTAGAAAAGCATTGATGGTCTTGAGTTTCTCCCGCTGGATGAGCTGAAGCGGACTGGGATTGTGCTTGTTTTTGTGGTTTGAGCCGGGTTTGCTGCGTACGACAGTTTTGCCATTGAGTTCGTAGAAAACCAAAGTGCCGATTGTGCCTTTGGGGTAGATCACATTGGAGCTGGGTAAGATTGCCATGACTTTATGTTTAGAGGTTAATGATATGCCTACCCGCCTGTAAAAGCTTCCCATTTTGACTAGTTCCGCTAGAAGTCCCGAGAAAAATTACCTCGAAAATCCGGGCGCAAGCGCTCAGGAATTCTGCAGATCCGCTCGGAGATCCCCGACAGGATTGTAGGCTAAAATTCAGGCTATTAACCTAATAAAAGCGTGAGAGAAATCAAAATAGCCAGGCATATAAAAGTTAGAGTTTATACTATAATCAGATAGGTTTTATATAGGATTATGGCTATGTAAAGCCTATCGAAATCCTAACCAAAGGCTAAATGAACCCTAGCTAAACTTACTGATGAATGAACCTTTTTTAGGAGTTTGCTGGCAATGGGATATGCTTCGGAATGGTGATTCCAAGTGGTAGGAAAATGCAGGGCGATTCTACGGGTTGCCTGGATTACGATCCTAAATGGATCGAACCTGTCAATACTTGTGCGCCGTGGCGTAGCTTTAGGTGCAACCTAGGGACTGAAGAACAAGAGAGAATGGCAACCCCGAAGGGGTTGAACTATTCCTTTACCCACGGATAAAGATAATACCTACTCCTAAGCAAGATAGAACTATACCCAGACGGGGTAAACTGTACGCAGTGTGTCTAACTGCAGCCAGGTTGCCTCTTTTTTATGTCATTAGCTGGAGATACTTTTCTCTATTCTCATAAATGATCCAAACCAATATAGCCCAAATTACAAGTGCGATGGGCAGTCCACTTGGGGCGACAAAAATATGAGTCAGCAAAACGCCAACCATTACCGGGAAAATCACTAATGCTCCCAGTGCCCTTGTTTTTGGGAATACGATAAGAATGCCTCCTAAAATTTCCGCAATACCCACCAATGGAATCAACCATTCAATTTCCATCAGAGCTGTATTGTCGTTAAGTAATTCTGCCGGCAAATCCTCAGGGACAGGCATGTAGTTTAGGAACTTATTCAAACCTCCGTTGATCAGTAGTAGGCTGAAGATAACCGAGACGATGTTGAACATTTTATTTTTCATAATCCTCTCATTTATTGTGGTGGTTGATCATCCAATTCATTCCAAACTGGTCTTTAAATTCCCCAAAGTAGGCACCAAAGAACATGTCTGCCAGTGGCATGGATACCTGCCCTCCGGCAGAGAGTTCATCAAAAAGGCGTTTGGCTTCTTCCCTTGTGTCAGGTTCCAGGCAGATGTGCATGTTGTTGCCGGATGTCAAAGTAAATCCCATTTCTTTTGGCGCATCAGTACCCATTAAGATGTGCCCGCCAAGAATGGGAAGTTCTACATGCAATACCATTTTCTTGATTGCCTCTGCGACAGGTGGATGTCCTGCCTCAGCCGGGATGTCTTCAAACCGTTGAATTCCGTTGATGAAATCTGTTTTAAAAACGGATTTGTAAAACCGGAAAGCTTCCTCTGTGTTGCCCGGAAAGTTTAGATAAGTGGTTACTCTGGCCTTGTTGTCAGGCTTATTTTGCATTCTCAAGCGAAATTGTGCCTCAATGTATTGATCAAGATTTTCAAGAGCCATGGTGAAACCTTCTTGAAAGCCCATTTCAATCACTTTTTCCAAGTCAGAAAGCTGATCATACCTGGCTGTAATGGTCACGAGCGTGGTATTGTCATTTTCTGTAAACACATTTGTCCAAAGAGTCCTGGGCATTTCTGTGTTTACCGTACCGTTTTCATCACAAAATGCATCTAAGCCCGAAAACATCGATTGATGCACAATTTTGTGGTAGTCATTTTTGCACCAATGGGCTTCATTTTCAGGACTGATCATGGCATACAACCACCTCCCACCTTCCCTGAAATCCATTGATTTGGTCTCGGTACGGTAAGGTTTTGGTGCCCACCATTGGTCCAGTATTTCCGGATTCGTCCATGCTTCCCATACCAATTCCCGGTTGGCCGCAAACTCACGGGTTACATTAACTGTGTTGTTCTCTTTGTTGACAATGAAGTCAAATTTTAAATGGCTGTTCATTTTCATCTGTTTATATTTTGAATTTTATTGGTCAGATAGCCTGTCCCGATTTTTCTTCGGGAGAATGCCCTGGATAATCATCCCCCTGTGTGAGAGTTTTTCTCATGGGCATTTCATATGATTTTAATTTTTTCTTTAAGGCCACATGGAATCTCGCATGCATTATAATCACCCCGTGTGTGACGTTTTCGTCGTGCTCGATTTCATGTGTTTATAATTTGTTTTTAAATGGCCACATGGAATCTCGCATGCATTGTAATCACCCCGTGTGTGACGTTTTCGTCGTGCTCGATTTCATCTGTTTAAGATTTTATTTTTTATCGTCAGATAGCCTGTCCCGATTTTTCTTCGGGAGAATGCCCTGGATAATCATCCCCGGTGTTAGGGTCTTTCTCATGGGCATTTCTTTTTGATTTGAGTTGTTCTAGAACGACGTCAAGTTGGTCGAAACGCTTGGCCAGCAATTGCTTAAACTGCTCCAGCCATTTTTCGATATCTTTCATTTTAGCAGCATTTAGGTGATAATGAATTTCTCTGCCTTGCTGCTCCTGCTTGAGTATTTCGCACTCGGTGAGGATTTGAAGGTGTTTAGAAACCGCTTGTCGGCTAGAATCAAAGTGTTCTGCAATTGCATTTGGAGTCAATGCGCCCACTGTCAAGAGCATGATGATTGCCCTTCTAGTAGGGTCGGCTATTGCCTGAAATACGTCTCGTCTTACTTCCATTACTTTCTATTTGCTACCAAATGATTGCAAATATATGTGCAATTATTTGGTTGCGCAATAGGTTTTGATTTTTTCCTGTATCTGTGTGTTCAAAAAAAATGAAGTGGCCCCTGGCTGACGATGCAAATTGACCCCCGCCGGACGGAGGAAACTTCTCCATACTTGTGGGCCTGGTGTAACTGCAATCTACGCTCTGGGGAGGAGGGGTAAACTATACTCAGATTGGGACTACGCTCAGGCTTACATGCTACACTCAGTAAGGGATATAACGATACTAAAGCTCATCTAACTGTAGGAATCGAGCCCCTTCAAGTTATCCTTGCTGGCATGATTGTGGATACCTTTGAATTATAATATACCTTAACTATGAACTTAAAAAGAATTTTCGGAGCCATACTTACAATTTTGGGCATAGTAGGGCTTATTTATGCCGCTGTCACATTTGCCAATGAATCAGCAGACGTTAAACAAATGATTGTATATGGATCATTGGGCTTATTGTTTTTTATCGCTGGCATTGGCCTAGTCAAAACGACCAAGGACGAGGGTTGAAATCGAGCTGCCTGGGGCAGACAGGCATGACCCAAAGCCAAACACAAAGGGATGATTACAATGCACCGGCCTGCTAGGATTTAATGCTATCCAGCAAAAGATCTGAGGTATTGACGGCGATCATTTCAATTTGTAGGCGTTTGAACTTTCAGATAGGTATTGAAAAATGGCAAGAGCTCGGTGAAAACCCTTCCTTCGAAACCATCCAGCATATTCCCATGATCGCCAATATATTCCTCAGCAAAATGATTGATATGGTAGGATTCCAATTTCTTGCTGAACTGCAAACTGCTGTAGGGAATATGGGGGAAATCCTCATTCCGCCCCCAATCCATTTTCAGAGCTGATAGACTCCTCAACTGTGGAAGGTAGTCATCAATCATGTAGTAAGGGAACTCTGCTTCCCATTCGCTGATAACTTTCGAATCATATACCGCACTGTCGCCCAGGTATGAAACCGGAAAATCTGCCCCCAGCTCCTTGTTTGCGCCATTAGGTGAGTAAACCTGCGCCATCGCAGTATAAACAGCCGCAAAAAAACCATCGAAGTCACCCGTCTGATCTGATTTAAACAAGCCTTTTAGTATTGCATCTTGACTATTCAATTTGCTGATGCGCTTGAATGCTGGGCTGGAAAGCGAAAAATCCCCATACCAATTTAGAACAGCCGGGCTGAGTGCATATACTGCACTAAAGGTGTCCGCGTAGAGCATCCCTACTTTAAGCGCACCATTTCCACCCATCGAATGTCCACAAAGGCCTCTGCTGGCACGGTCAGGAATGGTCCTGAAATTCTCATCCATGTATTGGACTACATCTTTACCAATATAATCTGCCCAATTCCCTGAACCGGCTGAATTGGTGTAAAAACTACCCTGCATCCGGGTCATACTGTTTGGGGCTACCACTATCATCGGGCTCATCTTACCAGTCTTGATCGCTTCGTCAAGCAAAAGCTTAAAGTCAATCCAAACATTCATCATCACACTGTCTGTACCCCCATAGCCATGCAATACATAAATTACCGGATACCGCTGAGTGCCTTTTTCGTAATCCTGGGGCAGATAGATTGATAATTGGCGCAAAGGATCTTCTCCTGCTGGGTTGTTTTCCAGGGATGCTGCCACAAACTCCCGCCTTTCCATTTTTCCCTGAGAAATACCTGCGAATGCAATGCTGAATAGCAAAAAGCTGAATACTATCTTTTTCATGTGTTTATAATTTGTTTTTTGAAGGCCACATGGAATGCCCAAAGTAATCATTCCCCATGTGTGAGAAGCTTTTCTCATGGGCATTTCATAGGAATATGTGGTTGATCAATCACTGAATCTAGTCTAAGTCTGGCATTTAATCAGGTATGGATTAGCTGGTTTTGGATTTTCAGACAGAAATTTCACCTGTGTTTAGGGTATTTTGAATAGGTGAAGACTGGAGGCTAGTTTGAGTGGGGAAGCTCTTTTGATTATGATGAGTTCGACACCCTTCGGGGTCGTTTTGATCTCGATTGTCCTTTTCCACGGGTTTGGGTTCGACTTCGCTCACCCACCAACCCGCGGTTATTGAGAAGTTTGACCCCTATCGGGGTCATTATTTTGAATTCCGATGATTGATATACGATCCTAAATGGATCGAACTTCTCAATAGCCCTAGGTGCAACCTAGGGGATCGTGAAACAAGAAAGGAATGGCAACCCCGAAGGGGTTGAACTACTTCTCCACAAACTTCAAAAAGATAATACCAACGCCAAGTCAAGCGCGAAACACTCCAGGCGCAGGAATAAATTATCCCTTTTCAAGAATAAGCTATTCCAATGGGGAATAGCTTAATCATCAGTCACTTGCGAGTTTTGATGTGTTGAGCGTCCTTCGCGAACTGAAGCGGACGCTGGCTGCAGGCATGAAGCTATCAGAAGACCATTTTGATTTTATATAAATCTACAAACCCATGAAAGCAGAACTAACCATTCCCTTCGAAGAATTGATCGAAGAGCTGATTATGGCGGATATGAAGCATAATCAGCTGATCACCGGCTTACGAAACCTGGATTTGGATTCAGCCGATCACTACCTGGGCATCTATGACCTGATTACATCGCTCTTTGGCATTTCAGATCTTTATGGGCTGGACCGGTTTTCGGACGTTTATTTCCGGTACATGGACCATGGGGATGAATATCCCATCACTAACATGGGCCAGGAATTTCGTCCCTTAGCAAAGGAGTGCTACCAATCTTTGGTGACGCTTGCCAATGAAGTCAAAGCGGGACAATTAACAGATGCTTCCGGTGATGAATAGGAAGAACTGATAGAAAATCTGATCATGCAGGACCTTCGGCACATGCAGCTGATCTATGGGTTGGAATCCATCGGTTTTGTAGAAGAAGGGTATCACTCCTTGGATCTTTCCTTCATTATTGCGGAGCTGATGGGGATGAGCGGGGAGGAATCAGTCGATCGGTCTTTTCAGGTTTATCGGGATCATATTGAGAAATGCAAGGAGCTTGATATGACGGGTAACCGTGAAAATCTGCGTCCTCTGGCCAAGGAAATGTATCTCAGACTGAAGAAACTGGAAGGATAAAAGCAGTGTCATTGCGAGGGATCGTTTTTGAATGGCAAGTTGTTTTTGAGCCTTCCGATCCCGAAGCAATCTTTTACTAGGAATGGGATAGCTTACCCGAAAAGCGGGACTCGAGGCTATACTTCGCGAGGATATCTTTTTTTGCTGTTGAGATTATATCGGCCGTTCCTACGGGAGGGGCGAGCGTTAAGGATTTGTCCGGTGGACAAATCCAGCGAGCAGCAAGCTTGTAGGGCGGGATATTATCCGGAAAAAATGCCGTAGGCCTGCCTGACGGTAGGCAGGCATGGCCGATATCTAAAATGCCCATCACGCAAACGAATCGGGTTGGAAAAGAGCGGGGGTTACCAAGGAGGGAGTATTTTTGGTTTAAGATAGTTCGACACCCTTCGGGGTCGTGGATGTTTGTTCCTCGATCAATTTCCACGGGTTTCACCCGCGGCTATTGAAAGGTTTGACCCCTCTCGGGGTCATTATTTTGAATTCCGATGATTGATACGATCCTAAATGGATCGAACTTCTCAATAGCCCTAGGTGCAACCTAGGGATTGAGGAACAAGAGAGAAATGACAACCCCAGAGGGGTTGAACTATTTCTATCCATTAAACCGAGGCGGGGAGAAATTTAATACCCGACACTTTTTGTCCGGATAAATCAAGCAAAACCCCGATTCCCTTGCTGAAATCAGTCCTAAGGAATAAATTAGTCCAGAGACTATGGGGAGATTTCCCTAATTTCCCTTTCTAATACTTCAGACTATGAACGAAAAGATCCACCACGGCCGGAATATCAAAAGATTCAGAGAGATGATGGGCATCAAGCAGGAAGCCCTGGCCCACGAACTCGGTGAGGATTGGTCCCAGAAGAAGATCAGCCTTCTGGAGCAGAAGGAAGAAGTGGAGGAGGAGCTCTTGCGTCAAGTCGCCGAGATCTTGAAAGTTCCGGCGGAGGCGATTAAGAGTTTTAATGAGGAAATGGCTTTGCAGATTGTGAACAATTCCTTTAACAACAGCTCCGGAATAGGTCTGAATTACCACTGTACATTTAATCCATTGGATAAACTCCTTGAAACAATGGATGAGAACAAAAAGCTATATGAGCGACTCCTGGAATCTGAGAAAGAGAAGGTAGAGTTGCTGAAGAGGATGCTTGAGAAATAAATATCAACATTGATAAAAAAAGCCTTTCTGATAATCAGGAGGGCTTTTTTGATAAAATCACCTTTTTAGAGTCTTTATGAAAGGAAAACAAATAACTAAAGACAATCATTATTTATCCCAATCTTATCTTAAGCAGTGGGAATCATCTATGGGAAAAGTTTGGTGCTATAGGACACTTGTTTCTCATGAAAACGTTCCCCCTTGGAATGAAACACATATTGAGGGAACAGCTTTTTTTACTCATTTGTATTCTAGGATTGAAAGGGGATCAGTTTCAGATGAAATGGAGAATTGGTTTGGTTCAGAATTTGAATCGCCTGTTTCTTCGGTCCTCAGAAAGGTGCTAAAAAATGATGTACTTAAACCTGATGACTGGAGGACTTTGGTTAAATTCCTGGCATTGCATGATCTGAGAACACCAGCAAGACTTTTAGAATATCTAGAGCGAGCTTCCAAATCATCTATGGATGTTATGCAAAATGTAATTGATAATTTCCCTAAGGATTTGGAGGGTTTTAAGAACAGAGCAATTGAATCAATACCAGACGATAATAAACATAATTTCCCTTTCAAGGTTACTCCTGAGATAACTGGAGGAGAAGAAACAGTTTCTTTAAAAATTGAAACTGATACTGGGCGTGCATCTTGGTTGAGCGTTATCCAGCATCAAATGAGAAACACATCCTCCATTTTGCATAAACATAGGTGGACTATCTTGCATTCTGCATTTGGACAAAGTTGGTTTACATCAGATAAGCCGGTCATGCGTCTAAATTACCATAAAGGTAGCTATGACTTTAAGGGTGGTTGGAATTCAAAGGGTACTGAGATTATTTTTCCACTGAGTCCGGAGCATTTACTTTATACTAAGATTGGAGCAAAACCTCCCCAAAGGGGGACTAGGTTGTCACCTGCTCAGACTAATTCTTTCAATAAACTGATTGTGGAGCATTCATTTAGAAATGTTTTTTCAAAAGAAAGGGTGAGCGAAATAGAACAGTTGAAAGCCCGATCGATTGATCCCGAACAATTTAAGCATGAAAGAGAGTTTTGGGAGAACTGGCATGTTGAGCAAGGCAAGTCTGAAAACTACTTTTTTGAATAAAGCCTCCTTTTCAAGTTAAATTCCAAGGCAAACGCCTATTTGGTTATTCGACACTACCGGTTACGCTGCAGTTCGTCGGGACGCTGCGTGTAGGTGTAACTTCCCTCTGATATTTTTAACCAATTTTTAATTGGCTTAACAAATTCTGGTTGCTCATTAAGCGAATTGCAAATTCGTTTTGATAGTTGAACGTGGTTACAAGCTACGCTCAGTCCAACGTAAATTTGACGCCATTCGAGACGCCAGTAGACTACGCTCAGCAGGGAATTAACCTGTGTCATTAACCTCTTTTTATAAACCAATATCCTACAAATATCCCATCAATCAAGAGTAAATAAATTAGCATGTTCTTAACTAGTGGTTTGTTAAAAACTTTTTCTCCTTTATTATTCGGAGCATGTTTTTCGCCAAATTTCCGACCTTGGCCAAGATCCAGGTCTAAAGTTTTAGCCTCATTAAGGCTTATGATTTTGCCTTTATAAAGAACACCAGGCTTTTGGTTTCCGATTGTAAATAGAAGTCCACCTACAATACTTAGATAAATAATTTGAATCCCGACTAGCTTTTTCGGGGTAATATTTTTGATAATATCCTTTAGCTTGTTCATTGGAATTAATATTAAATTGTTAAACTAAAATAGTTATTGCAAAAATATAATTTTCTACCTCGGAATAACTTCAAGCGTTTGTTTAGGTGAAAGTACTATGTTCCCTTAGCAATAAAATGCTAGGATAGTGCCTGTGGTGAAAAACATTAAACTACGTTCAGATTGAGACTTTTATCCGTAAAATCCAATCTCTGGTGAATTAACGGAAAGATATGCCGTTGATATTTCGACTGATAATTTTTTATCATAATTTATGCTATCGAAAGTGCTTATATCGCACATATGCTCATGGGCTGGCTTTGACTCTTCGGTTAGAAAGTATCCGAATGGTTGAAAATTGATTTCAGACCATTTTTGAATTCCAAGCTTAGGATCATAAACAATCGAATACCCCATCATTCTCTTGAAAGGAGATAAAGTCGAGTAAAGATAAACCTTATATCTTTCGGGCATTCCAATAGATTCCTTATTTAAAATGAATTCAACCAGATCCTTTTGTGATTGGAGATGTCCCGATTTGTCGGCAGACATAAACATTGTCAATATTTGCTTAATTACATTAAGTGGCTTTATTGTATAGGTCCCTTTTATATCGTACTGAAGTTCTTTTTTTTTAATTATTTCCATTCCTTGAATGGCAAATTCTACAAAATCTCTCGCATACCAATCTCCGGTATTGTTATTGCAAGACTCGCATAAAGTATAACCCCCGAATCCTTTATTACTTTTCTTTTTTTTACCATACAAGTAACTGTTTTCATCAGTCAGGTGTTCGTAACCTTGAATGAATATTGGCGAATTATTAAATGCAGCCGCAGGGGGTACATGTTCAAATGATAATTTTTTGAATTCGCCGCATAATGAACAATTACCTTCTATAATTTTCATTCGATTCAATATCAGCAATAGATTTCCGCTTGATAAACATCGTTTTTTCCGTCATATGTACAGATCTTGCTAGGCAGATGGTTAACCTTTTTTGTAATTTTTGATCATTTCCCGTTAGATTTTGACTATTAATTTAGCTGTAAATTAGAACTTTCATTTCTCTTGTTAATGCTCCTAGAGCTGCATCGATCGTTTCCTGAGGAAACCCAATATATACCAATCCTTGGATATTACTCGGAATATTGACTCCTTGTTCATGTAGTAGGACAACTCTTCCTAGACCATACTTACCTTGGAAATATCCGATTTCATGCATGACGTTTTCACGGGCTCTTATTTCTCCGTCTTCAGTTATATCGTCACCTGTCATGACGATTACAGCTATGGAGCATTTGTCTGATTCTTCGCTTAGTTTTTGAAGTACGGTTCTTCCAATATTTGGTTCTTGAGCTAGTTCCAATGTTGCAATATTTAGATCTTTCTCTAGGTATGTCTGGACTGTGAACCATTCGTTACTTCGTCCATGACTAATAAATACTCTGTTGCTTTTGTCCTTTTTCTCCAAATTCATACCAATTCTTGCATTTGCACTCAATTCAAGGATATAGTCAAGGTTCTGGACAAGTGGTTCTATTTCATGTTGTTCATAAACTAGACCATCAGTGCTTTGTCCTGCCGCCATCGGAATCTCTATCTCAGGAAGGTCCTCATACAATTCTGGGTTTAATTCTTTTAAAGATTCGATAATCTTTGTATACCTTGGAAATAAGGGTTCTACCGTCTGCCCAAGGCATCTTCCTCGTCCGTATTTAATTTGATCGAAGCTTTTTTTTAGTGCTGCGGCCTTAGCCAATGTTATTGTCTCTTTGCTCATTCTATTTATTTGGAAACTGCCAATGGTGTATGATCGCAAACTTGCGGTAAGATTTTGTTTTAGAATCCTTTCCGGAACCGAAGCGTTTATTTTTTAATTGTCCCTCACTTCCTCAGCCCCGCCAAATAACTCACCAGATCCACCAATTCTTCTTCGGTCAAAGGGAACTTGGGCATCAGGGATTCGTCGAGTTGGGTGATGGAGGCGATGTCGGCTAGCTTGTAGATGGTTTGTTCGCTCGTACCGACGAGCTTCACGATCAGGTCGATTTCGGTCTTGGAGTTGACGATGCAGCGGATTTCCTTGCCGTCTTTGAACTTGACGAGTTGGGTTTCGTAGCCGAAGCCCATGCCCTCGGATGGATTGATGATCGAGTTGATCAGGGCTTCTTTGCTGAGTTTGTCGCCGATCTCGCTCAGACCCGGACCGAAGTCAATGCCTTCGTTTCCGATCTTATGGCAGGCCACACAGTAAGTAGCGGCAATGGTCTTTCCTTTTTCGATATTACCAGCGGCGGCCAGCATCTTGGGGATGTCGTAGTTGGTATTCAGGCTGCTGCCGTACTTCTCGGTGGCAAGCTGGCGCAGGTTGGAGTTCCAGGTAGACATGAGGATCTTCTGTGCGATAGGAAGAAGTTCGGCAGGGATCTGGTCCTTCTCGGCATATTCCCACAGGGTGGCTTCAGACTGGTAGCCTTTCATCTCTTCCATAGCTGCAGTGCGGACTTCGGCGGGGGCATTCGGATTGTTCCAGAACTTGCTCAGGAGCGTCGCCATCTCCTTGTTGTCCACCACGCCAAACTTGCGGATGGCCGCGATGGCTTTGGCTTGATCCGGATCTTTCATGGCCTTTTCCACTTCTCCCAGTCCATAGAGGCTGGTGAAGATTCCTGCAGCGGAACTTGCCATTCGGCCATCCTCTGCCTGATAGACGATGCTTAGCAGGCGGTCCTTTTGGTCCTTGAGTTGGTACTTGCGTACGATGTCGAGGAAGTCACGGTCATCGGCAATCTCTCCGGCCTTGGCTTTGGCCAAGTTCAGGAGTTGGGTATCGGGCTTCTGGGTATCGTAACTGGCCTGACGAAGGATAATCACCTGGTCTTCGTTTTGGCCTTTTGCAAGCAGGTTTTTGAGGGTTTGGTTTTTCAGGTCCGCGTTTTGGAAGTCCAGTGCGCGATAGTAGCGCTGATCAGCGGGGCTGTCTTCCGCCAGGATCAGTTGCTCCAAAAGTTCCGGGGTATTTGTAGCTCTGGATCTCCAGACAATGTCTTTGGCTTCAGCCGATGCCGTCCAGTTGGCCCCGGCTTTTTCCAGATAGGCAGCCAGGTAGCTATCCCATCGGTATTCCGCCGCGATGCCCAAAGCCTCCAAGTACCAGCGGTCGCCGGATTTGTAGGACTCGGCCAGCTTTTGCCATACGGTGGGCTGATCCTGATAACGGATCGCCACGGCCACTTCCCGTCTCACCTGTGCAGACGCATCGCCAGCCATGGTGAGCAGGAAATTGGCGTCGTTCATTCCGTTGATTCGGGAAGCACGGACAGCGGCTACCCGGATATTTTCATCTGAGTCAGTTGCCGCTTTTTGGATGTATTCGTTGCCATTTGGCAGTCTGGTCAAGAGCCAAAACGCACGGGCTTTCATTCGGGAATCTTCGGACTCATAGAGTTCTTCCAAGGCTTCTTTGGCCTCGGCTCCTTTTTCCTTCAATGCCATAAAAGCCTTGAAGTGGATGGCGCGGTTGGGATTCTGTACCAGCTCGATCAGGGATTCGACGGAGGAATAGTTCGGTGTGGAAACTTTGTAATCTGAGCCCTTCGGAGCCAGTCGGTAGACGCGCCCTTTGTCCAGATCGCCAACCGCATGTCCGCCTACTCCGGGATCGTACCAGTCGGAGACGAAGACCGAACCGTCAGGAGCGACCGTCACATCGGAAGGACGGAACCAGTTGTCACGGGTATTGCCATCAAGGATCGCTTTTGCTTCCCCGGTAAAGCCCGCACCGGAAGTCTCCACCGGATACATACGGATCACATTGGGTCCGGCATCAGCGTGGATTACTTGGTTTTGGTATTCAGCGGGGAGGAGTTTGCCCTCATAGACGAGGATTCCGGTTGGCGAACCCGCATAGGTTTGCACCAGATTGGGCACCACGCCGGGATCGTTGAGGTGCCAGTGCTGCTGCCAGACGGAGTCCTCCATGTTGATGCGGCGGGTTCTCCAGTCGGTCTTGGTCATCTCGTCCTTGAAGCCGTAGTTGCCATAGTCCATCACAAAGTTGATCCGCGTGGAGCGGTTGCCGTCGTCGTCGTTGTCACTTTGCCACATGCGGCCGTAGCTGTCCACGGCCACTTCGTAGTTGTTGCGGAAGTTCCAGCCGAGGATCTCGACATTGCTGCCGTCCGGATCACAACGGAAGACCATGCCTTCCTGATAGGGTGCTGTTTCAGAATTGACGGGTCTACCCATCGGATCGAGGATCGGCGAACCGTCACCCTTGTGAAGGCCTTTTCCCTCATTGCCATAGTTGAAGTAAAGCTTGCCGTCTGCTCCAAAAGTAAAGGCATGCATCCCATGGTCATGCTGCTCGCCACCGACTCCGGTGAAGAGGACTTCCTTGCTGTCCGGTACGTCATCCCCGTTTTCGTCCGTGAAGACAAAGACATTCGGGCTGACGGAGACAAAGATCTTGTTGCCAAATACGGCGATGCCCAAAGCGGCATTGATGTCTGTGCCCTGGTAGAAGACCGTGGATTTGTCGGCTTTGCCGTCTTCGTCCGTGTCTTCGAGGATCAGGATCCGGTCCCCTTCGGCCTTGGTGGGGTTTTCAGGATTGAGCTGGGTGCGGTAGTTATAGGCTTCGGTGATCCAAACCCGGCCCCGGTCGTCGATGTCCATATTGGTCGGGTTGGTCATCATGGGTTCGGAGGCGAAGAGCGTCAGCTCCAGGCGGTCATCCGTCACCTCGATGCCGTCGAGGGCATGTTCCACGGAGCGTTTTTGCTCATCGGTGAGTGCGGCGTATTCTTCGGCGGTGAGCTGGGGTTTGGGTTTTTCGCAGGAAAAAGTCAGGGCTGAGACAAAGAGCAGCGCAAGTAGGGGCTTGTTCATAGGTTGAGGTTTTTTGGGTTTGCGGTCAAAAAGTCCGACTGCAAAGCAAAATAGTTGATAAGGGGCTGGGAACCAAAGGGGGAAATGGGCAATGATCAAATTCAATGATCAAATTTCAAGGGTCTGCCTATTGGATGCTGGTTTTCCACCCAAGAAAAAGAGTGAAAGAGCTTCAGTAGTTACGGTGATAGAGGAGCTTAGATATGGGGAGGCACGATAAGTATTTTTCGAGATCGGTGATAAAAGCTAAAGCTTTTTATAATTACCGCAGAGGCGCAGAGGATATCTCGCCGGGTTTTTGGCCACAAAGGCGGGAAGGCGGAAAGTTTTGCTCGCAGGCTCGCAAGAAATTAGCTACAAAGGCGCTAAGGCGCAAAGAATTCTGCGGAAATCTGTGTCCTTTTCTGTGTGTATCTGTGGGGAATTATTCTCTGCAAAGGAGCTTAACCACTGAGGGCACGGAGAAAAAGGAGAAGAGGGACTTGGTCTCTACTCAAGCTGTTAAGGAAATCTCTGCGACTCTGCGGTGAGATAGTTTAACAGCAAGGAGGAAGGATTTTTACCCCAGAGGGGATAGAGCAAGGGGAGTAGCAAGATTTGACCATAACCTGAACTCCAATCCTCTTTCTTTTCGGCCCTTTTAGAAAGACATGCAGAAAAGCTTTTAGGAAAATCTCTGCGACTCTGCGGTGAGATAGTTTAACTGTGAAGCGGTCAACCTTTACTTCAGACTTTCGATGATGGTCTTGGCTTGGGCCTGGTAGGGGTTTGGGCTGGAGGCGGTCACCTGCAGAGACTGCGTTCCCTTGTCCAACATGTTCATCTTGAAGTATCCCAGGGCTTCATACCAAGCCGCCACTTCTTTGGGTGCAATGGCGGTTTCTCCGTTTACCAGGTTCAGCAGAGGAATAGCTTTCTCGGGACGGCCGAGTTCCAGTTGGCAGATTCCGTAGTAAAGCAGGATGTACTCAGAGTCAGGTTGGGATTCTACTTGCCGGAACAACGCCGCTGCTTTTTCGAAATCCCCAGCATCATAGGCCTGAAAAGCCTGGGTTTTGATGTCCGCGGCTAGTTCTCCGTATGCGCTTTTGGGAACTTGATTGGGCAAAGGTTCATAGTATTTGGCGTAAAGCTTTTCACCGGGACTCATGCCTAAGGTGATCCACAGCAGATAGCCTGACAATACAAGGACGCAGGCAATTGCAGCCGAGAAAAGCCATGACTTCAAACTGCTGGGCCTGCGACGGGTGCTCTGCTCAAACAGCTCAACGGCTGCCCGTCCTTTTTCCAGCTGGATGAGCTCTGCTTTATACTTTGGATTGTCCGCAATCAGGCTTTCGAAAAGTTTCCGATCCTCAGGACTCAGCTTGCCCTCCAGATAGTTGTCGACTAATTCTTGCAGATCCATAGTTCTAGTTTTTCACTGATGCTGGCACCTTTCTCCGGAGAGGTACCACACTCAATCCAGTAGGGGGATGGGACAAAAAGGAAAGAAAATTCCCTGTGTTTTTCTTCTCCATCACCTCCGGTTCCAAGTGTAAATAAGATAAACATATTTTTTGTTTGAAACCCTCTTTCAGAATTAAGGTTAGTTGATCCCAAGATCTGCTGCCTGGCCGCTTTATTTATCTTTTCAGGAAACTGACAAAGTCGGAGATCTGAGCGAATTCCAAGTCTTTGTATCGGATCGAAAACGGCCGGTGTGTCACTTGGATCAATTCCGATATTTTGCCAATTCCTGCCTTGTCCATCGCTTTTTTCACCCAAAAAACCAGCTCCTGTGGGCCTGAAAACTCGAATTTCGAATCCTGGATTTCGAATTCCATCTTTCCTCTTTCCAGGCTGAAGCGGTACTTTTCGCCGGGAAGCAAAAGGTTGATTGCCCCAGAGATAATCAGGTCTTCCGGCTTTCCCGAGACGACCGGAGTTCCGCAGTTCATCAGCCAAAACCGGTCGGCCGTCTCCACCGCAATGTCCAGATCGTGCGTCACCACCAACACGGATTTTGCCTTCGTAGCGGCAATCTCCCGGAGAAGTTGCATGATCTCAAACCGGTTGACCAGGTCAAGATGCGCGGTGGGTTCGTCCAGGATGATGAGCTGCCCGTCCTGTGCCAAAGCTCTGGCAATCATTGCTTTTTGACGTTGACCGTCGCTGATTTCGCTGAGGCGCTCATCCCGGAGGTAGGCGATCTTGGTGTCTGAAAGGGCTTTTTCGACGATTTCCCGATCAGTAGAACTCAGCTTTCCTGTCCAACCCGTGTGGGGAGTTCTGCCTAAGGCGACCAACTGTCCGACGGTCATATTTCCCGGAAAGACCGGGTCGGTCAGGACGACTGAGATCTGCTTGGCGAGGTTTTCAGTGTTGAAATTTTGAATAGGCTCATCTTCCAATAGGATTTCGCCCTTCCAAGGGTTGATCTGTCCCAATATAGCTTTGATCAGTGTAGATTTTCCTACGCCGTTGGGCCCGAGGAGGCAGGTGAGTTCTCCTTTGAAAAGCCGGAAATCCAAGTCTTCGAGGATTAGCTTCCGGGTTTTCTGATGAAGATAACCCAGCGTCAAACCCTTGCCTTCGAGTGCGATATGTTGCCGAAATTCAGACATTAACTGATGATTTTCTTTTTAAAAGACTTTCCGGAATCTTGCAGGTATCTATAAAAATTAGTTTTGAAGTTCAAATCGAGGAGACTCCCCCTTTCAAAAAGGGGGCTGGGGGGATTTTTTAAATTGATTGCTGACATTTCCATACTTTAAAAATCCCGGCTAAAATTCCTTTTCAAGATCAACCCAATCACAATCGGCGCGCCGACCAGCGAGGTGACCGCATTGATCGGAAGCGTGCTGGCGAATCCCGGCAGTTGGCCTGCTGCGTCGCAGAGCAGAAGCAGGATAGCTCCAATTAAGGCAGATGCAGGAAAGAGCACGCGGTGGTCGGAGCTTTTCCAAACGATGCGGGCGAGATGGGGGACGGCGATCCCGATGAAGGCAATCGGTCCGCAGAAAGCGGTGATGCCTCCGGCCAAGATCCCGGTGCTTCCGATCATCAGCCAGCGCATGGTTTCGGTGCGGATTCCCATGCTTTTGGCATAAGCCTCACCGAGCAGCAGTGCATTGTAGGATTTGATAGATCCAAAGACAGGAATGCAGCCCAATGCAATCAGAATCCCCAAGATCCCCACCTGAGACCAGCCCAAGGCACCGAGACTACCCATGGACCAAACGGTGAACAGCTTCAATGCCTCTGCTCCGGAGAAGTAGGAAAGCACGGAGATCACCGCTGAGACGGCCGATCCAAACATCAAGCCGACGATCAATAGCGTCATGCTGTCTTTGACTTTCCATGCCACCAAGCTGACGGCTGACAAGACCAGTCCGGCACCTGTCACTCCAGCCAGGGCGATGGCCCAGGAGTTGATCCCGCTCAATGCAAAGCCGAACGCAGAACCAGCCAACATCAAGATAGCTACGCCCAATCCGGCACCCGAACTGATCCCCAAGACAAAAGGTCCCGCCAGCGGATTTCGGAAGAAAGTCTGCATCTGCAGGCCGCTTAAGCCTAAGCCGATTCCTGCGAAGATGGCTACCAGGGCCTTTGGAAGCCGATAATTGAGGATGATTTGCTCCCAAGAGGTCTTTGTCCATTCACCGGAAAAGATCCCCGACACAATCTCCCCAAACGGAATCATCACCGATCCCAGGCTCAGGTTGAGCAGGAAGCTCAGTCCGAGGAGGAGGAAGGCGATGGGGAAAAGGTAGGAGCGGTTGGGCATTTGTTTTACTTTAATGAGGTGTGTGGCCACACGAGCACTGACGAGAGGGTATTCTTTCAAATCTAATTTTATACCCGATCGCGTATAAAATTAGATTTCGTTGCTTATTCTACACCCGATCGGGTACAATTAAGTTTGATTTAGATAGATGTTTCGATCGCTATGATTGAAAAGATTGAAATTGAAAGATGATTTTATGGTGCAAGAGGTTCGTGGAGACACGAACCTGGGCGATAGTCCGATGGGGAAAAGGTATCTTTTTGGATTCATCGATTCAGTTTGTAAGTGGTCTGTGGGGACACAGACCACGTCGGAAATGTTATGGAAGCTTCTGATAGAAATATAACTCATACTCCGGCAAAAGCTCTGGATGGAGGATCTTGATCAGGTCCTTCAAGATCAGATCGGGACGCACATAGCCGAGTTCGAAGTATTCCAATCCACCCGTTGCACCTTTTTTGCCCGTATAGGTGTAGACTTGCCCGTTTTTCCAAGGTTTAAATGCCTGATATCGGGGCTCTGCATTTCCCATGGTTTGCAGGTCAGGGAAGTCCGACGAGCCGATCCAAAGATCAGTTTCGAGTCCTCTGTCCAGTACAAATTCGTAATTCAGCTGAAGACTTCCGGTACCACTTTGGTCTGCGAAGATGTAGGCTCCTCCTGCGTTTTCGAGGATTCTAGCGCCCCAGCTTTCGGCTCCAGGAGCGTACCAGATATCCTGATACATCACCCCACTGAGGACTTTGGGCCGTTCAGCCTCGGAAAGCGAAGCAGTCAGCTTTTCAGCATCCTGATAGGCCTTTTCGATCTCTTCAAAGACAGTTACTGATTCCTCATATTTTCCCAGGAGAATCCCGGTAAACTTGATCCATTCGGCCCTTCCCAAGGGGTTTTGCTCCACATATTCTCCATTGATCAGGGCTGGAATCCCGGCCTGCGCAAAGAGGTCCAAGTAGCGTAAGTCCTCGCCCAGGGTCGAGATCATCATCCAGTCCGGCTGGAGGTCGATGACCATCTCGGGATTGGCGGAGACACCGGTTCCCAAGTCAGTGACTTTGCCGGCGTCGATCAGCTCCCTCGTTGTCGGGGAGGAGATAAGGGGCGTGTTCGGGAAGCCAGCCAGCAGATCCGTCACGCCCAGCAGATCCAAGTGGGGAATATGAGTGGTCGATGTCACGACGACCTTGGAAATCGGCAGCTGTACGACTGCATCAAAGCCAGATGAATCGGCGGTTGAGTTCTCTTCCAAGACGAGGTAACGGTACGTTTTTTCCGCACCGGTGTAGCCTTGTGTGACGTGGATTTCCCAAAAATCAGTGCCCTGAAAAATTTCAAAACCCTGAGCGTATTGCAGTGCGACCGGTTTTTTTTCGGTGCTGGTTTCTGCTTTTTTTCCGCAGGAGAAAAACAGAAAAGCAGCCAAGAGCAAGATCTGGTAAGTGCTTGAAAAAGAGTGTAAAAAGTGTTTGTGGGCGGATGATGACATGGATAAAGCGGAACGAAATATTCTGCCAAGGTAATTGAGATAATTCCTGTTTTCCAAAATTATTGACTGTCTGCCGCTTTTTTGCCGAATCAAAATCGCTTTACTTTGCCTGCGATTTAGGTTCCTGATCCGTCCGTTCGGCTCTCGGGAATAATAGGGAATCCGGTGTAAAACCGGAGCTGTCCCCGCAACTGTAAGTCTGCCCCGTCGTGATGGTGGGGAAATGCTTTTGCACCACTATGCCATTCTCCGCAAATGCGGAGGAGAAGGCCGGCAAAAGTCAGATGAGCCAGGAGACCTGCCTAGATCTGTTGATTCTGTGCTTTCGGAGGAAAAGCAAAAAGGATTTGTCGATTTCGCTTCCGTTCTCGGGAGGTAGTTTTCAATTCTTTCTATTTCTCTTCAAGCCCGAATCGGATTTATCAATTCGATCTGGCATGACACTGTTGCTTTGGGTATTTTCTTTTGTGGGCTTTGCGGCTCAGGACACTGTTGCGCTAGAGCAGGTGGAGGTCTATGCTCCGGCTTTGGACCGGTTTGCCCAGGGGCAAAAGGTGGTAAGCTTTGATTCCAAGCTCTTGGAGGCTTATTCTGCCCGGTCACTTGGAGATCTTTTGCAGGAAAAAAGCCCGGTCTTCGTCCGCCAGTATGGCGCCGGAATGCTGGCATCTCCCTCTTTTCGCGGGACGTCGGCAGGACATACGGCTGTTTTTTGGAACGGGCTCCCGATCAACAGTCCTTCGCTCGGTCAGAGTGATCTATCGGTTTTGCCAGTCGAAGCCATCGATCAGGCGCAACTGCAGTTTGGCAGTTCCGGGGCACTTTTTGGGAACGAAGCCATTGGCGGAAGCGTGCACCTTGGGTCCAAAACGGAATTTGGCAAAGGCGTGAAGGCGCGGATATCGCAATCAATCGGGAGCTTCGGGATGTTCAATTCGGCGGTTTCCGGAGGGTTTTCTTCCAAAGACTTCAGCACCAAAACCCGGATCTACCGACAGTTTGCAGCCAATAATTTTGATTACCGGGACCTCTCCCTGCCCGGAACTCCCGAGGTAAAGGAAGATCACGCACAGGTCGAGCAGATTGGCGTAGTACAGGACTTGGCCTGGAACCTCAGCGGGAAGTCCCAGTTGAAGGCGGCTTTTTGGTGGCAAAAGGCGGACAGGGAAATCCAGCCGCCGATGGGGTCGAGTACCGCTGATCTCCAATCCGACGAGAATATCCGGGCAGTGGTCGACTATTTTAAATTTGGAGAGCGATCGGTCTGGAATCTGAAAGCTGGACTGGTGCAAGACCAGATGATCTTCAACGAAACGCGCAATCAGACCCGACAGTTTTTCCTGGCTACCGACTACGATTTTGAATACGAAACCGACTGGAAGTTCAAGGCTGGAGCCAGAGCGACATTCATGAAGGGCGACCTGAGCACCTATTCAGCCGCCGATCAGCGCTACGAGTTTTATCAGTCAGCGAGCTGGCAAGCAGCCGAAGATCTGAGTCTTTCTCTCAATCTCCGCCAGTTTGCTTATGCCGATGGATTTGAACCGCTTCTCCCTGGGATCGGGGCGGACTGGAAACTTTTGCAGCGCGAAAAACATGAATTGCTTTTAAAAGCTTCCGTAGGAAAAGGCTTCAAGGTGCCGACGCTCAATGACCGGTTTTGGGAGCCCGGCGGAAATCCTGATCTCCTTCCTGAGGAAAGCATCAACGGAGAAATTGGCTTCCATTGGCTGAAGAGTGGACTTTTCTCCTGGGATCAAAGCCTGACCTACTACCGGATGCAGGTCGACAACTGGATCATCTGGCTGCCGCAGGGCTCCGTCTGGAGTCCCGAAAATATCCGGGAAGTCCAAAATCAGGGGATCGAATATCAAGGGAAGGCAAACTGGAAAACCGGAAAGTGGGATTGGGAAACACGTCTCAGCTATACCTATTCGCAGGCCTTGGATCTGACCACCGAACCCGAAAGTCCCCATCAGTTGCCCTATACGCCGGAGCACCAGGCAAACGGAAATCTGAGCGCAGGAATCGGCGGGTTGTCTTTGAACCTGAGTTCTTTTTTCGTCGGTCAGCGAGCCATCGGCACCGGCAATGCCCGAATCATGGACTCCTATCAAGTATGGAACGCTGGTGTGACTTTTTCCAAACTCACCTGGGGCAAGGTTCAGTTTCCGCTGAGTTTTCAGGTACTCAACCTCCTGGACAAAGACTACCAAGTTCTCTACCTCCGGGCAATGCCCGGCAGATCGTATCAACTTAATTTAACTATACACTTATGAAGCATCTTTTCAAAAATCAACTTTGGGCACTTGCCCTGCTAGTTTTTGCTTTTTCCTGTAACGACAGTGGGGAAGAAGCGCCGCTTGGCAAGTACGATACAGGCGTTCTGATCATGAACGAAGGTAACTTTGGTGCCAACGACGGGGAAGTTTTTCACCTTGATCCGGGCACAGGCACGTTGACAAAAGATATCTTCGAATTGGAAAACAGCCGTCCATTTGCAGGTCTGCTGGAAGATATGGTGTTGGAAGAGGGCCGACTGTATCTGGTCGCCAACACGGGAAAAGTTGAGATCGTGAATCCGGGTGATTTCAAGTCCGTCGGTGCGGTGATCGGTGATCTGGACCAGCCGAGATCCCTGGCGACTGCAAGCGGAAAGCTTTTTATCTCTGACTATGGGCCTTACGACGCCAGCTACAACACGCCTGATTCTTACATCTCAGTCGTCTCCGGTTTGGATGGGGGTACAGTGAAGAAGAAGATTGAGGTCTCCAATAAGCCTGAGGATCTATTTGCCAACGGCAAATTTGTCTGGGTAGCAGGATCAGAAGAAGGGAAACTTGAGATCATCGACGCTGACGCCGAAACAGTCGCCAAGACCCTCGAAGTAGAGGGCAGCCCGGTTTTGTTTTTTGAGCAAAGTGGAGAAGTATGGGTATATTCTTATGACTCTGAAAAAGTCTATTTCCAATCTTTGAACTTGACCAATCAAACCATCAAAGAGGAAACTTCATTTGATGTGCCCAACGCGATGGGTAAGATCACCTTTGGCGAGGATAGAAAAATATACATCCTCACAAGCACAGGCTGGCCAAACTATGAAGACGCCGTAGCCGTGGTGTCCCTAGCGGACGGCGGTGTTGGATTGGACTGGACGACCGGCTCAGGCTTCTACGGTATTGGCTACGACAAGGCTCGACAGGAGATCTATCTTGCCAATTCAAACGCTTTTCAAGGGAGCGGAACGGTCACTGTTTTCAAGAACGACGGAACTGAAGTAGCCGAGATGGAAGTGGGAAGAGGGCCTTCAGGTTTTCTGTTTAGATGATTGGAAGATTGAAAAATCTCAAAGTTGAAAGATTAAAAAGCCCGGTCGATTGATTGGGCTTTTTCGTTTTACAGGAATACGGTTGAGTTTACTGCCCATCAAATCCATGGAAGTTGCGACTTACGTGGAGTGTATTCCATAAAAGTTGCCACTTTTGTGGAGTGTATTCCATAAAAGTGGATATATTTGTAAAGTTGAGAATTTAAATTCTAGACTTTCAGGACATGAACTTTTCCAGAAACCTTACTCAAGTCATCCTTAAAGCCTTTGATCGGGAGAAAGTTATTTTGCTTATCGGGCCGCGTCAGGTAGGTAAGACTACGTTGATCCGTGAATTGCTGAAAAATCAGGATTACCTGTTTTTGGATGGGGATGATCCAACTGTCAGGACACTCCTGGACACTCCAAATACACAGCAGATCAAGTCTCTCTTGGGTGCTTATAAATATGTGTTTGTGGATGAAGCACAACGGATCCCAAATATTGGTCTGACCGCCAAAGTCATTCACGATCAGATGAAGGATATTCACCTGATCATGAGTGGATCTTCATCTTTTGAGCTTTCGGGCCTCACTCAGGAGCCGCTGACAGGGCGGAAATTAACCTATCATCTGTACCCAATCAGTTGGGAGGAGTATGAAAACCAGGTCGGTTTTTTGACAGCTGAGCAAGACCTTCCCAATCGTTTGGTTTATGGATTCTATCCCGAAATCTTAACCAATCCTGAGGCAAAAGAGGAGCTTCTATATGAATTGGTGGAAAGCTATCTATACAAAGATATTTTGGCTTTGGGAATTGTCAAAAAGCCTGACGTGATCTATCGCCTGCTTCAGATGCTTGCCTATCAGGTGGGAAGCGAGGTGTCTTACAATGAATTGGGGCGATCACTGATGATTGATACCAAGACCGTGATCGCTTACATCGAGCTTTTAGAGCAGGCTTATGTGATTTACCGCTTGAGGACATTCAGCAGAAATCTCCGAAATGAGATCAAGACCAATAAAAAGATATACTTCTTTGACAATGGGGTGAGAAACGCTTTAATCAAGAACCTTCAGCCTATTGCTTTGCGAAATGATATTGGAATACTCTGGGAAAATTTCCTCATGGCGGAGCGCCTTAAGCGGATGGAATATGCGAAGATCCGGTACAATGGCTATTTCTGGCGAACGAAATATCAGCAGGAGGTAGACTACGTGGAAGAAAGAGACGGGAAGATTGCCGCGTTTGAATTTAAGTGGAATCCCGAAGCCAAAGCCTCACTTCCCACTTCCTTTGGAGAGGAATATCATCCGACTTTCAAGGTGATTCATCGGACGAACTTTAGGGAGTTTGTCACCAGCCAAAGCGATGGTGACGCTTTAGAACCCGAAAAATGAAAAAGCTGCCCGAAGAGGCAGCTTTTTATGTCTGTATCATGAAGCTATTTTTAGATCTGAAAAATGGTGGAGATTGGAATTGGACCCAGCCAATTGGTATGGCCAGCTGTCGACTGTGACCGTTGACTGTGGACTTTATTATTCGTCCAGCTTTTTACCCATCGTGTTTTCGAATCGGTCGAACATACGGATGTAGCGGTTGCGGATATTTTCGAGGAATGTCTGCTGCGTATCCATGGGATAGATCGGATTGTACTGGATGCGGTCAATGACCATATCCAGCCAGCCCTTGCCATTGTCGATCAACTCCGCATGGAAGGCTTCCACGGTGGCATCTCTGGAACCCGAAAAGGGTCCTTTTCCCTGTTTTTCAAAGTATTTGGCCATCACCTTCAGTGCAAGCTCGTGTACAGTCTCGAAATGTGAGATCAATTCCCGGGCTTTGGATTCGGTACGGACGGAACTTTCTCCCCGGCCAGCATAGATTTTCAGATCTTCCAGTGCGGTTGAGAATTGTTCCAGGCATTGCTCACAGGATTGTGCTACGGTTTTCATCATGGGATAAGTCAGTTAATCAAATTAAGAAAAATCGGCCGCTTTTGCGAAAAAGAGCCGTTGGATTTTCTGTTTCCAACGGCAATTATTTTATCGATAGAGATGGTTTGTCAAGCTACTCAGGAGAAAGCCCGGCCAAAACCTCAACAAGCTAGGCACTCGAAAGTGGTCTAGGGACCGTGGGCTTTTTACCTCACATTAAAGCTCTGTAAAAAGGGCTGCCCGTTTGGCCCGACACCTTCCAGCTGGAGCCTGCCGCTGAATTTCTCCAGGTATTTGCCCACTTCATCCGGATCTTTGGCCGGCATCTGATTGATGTGGGTGATGACGAATCCATCTCGGAAGCCCATATCTCTCAGATATCCTCTGGTCACAGAAGTGATTTTCACACCATAGGGGATTTCCAGTCGATCTCTTTCGATGGTGTTGACCGCCTCCAGTTTGGCGCCAAGCAGTCCCGAGCTGTAGAATTCTCGCTTGATCACCCCGGTCGTCCCCTCCAGATTTTGAAGCGTCAGTTCCGCGGTATTTGATTCTCCATTTCGGATGTACTCCACCATGATTTTGTCACCTGGATAATAGTAGGAAATCGCTTCTTCAAAACTTCCCTTCCCGGTAATCTTCCAGTCGGCGACCTTCGTTACGACGTCGCTTTTCATGAGTCCTGCATCTGCGGCTGCACCCTCGTTGACGACATGGGTGATGATGACGCCATCCATGTTGGTGAGACTCATGTCCTCAGCCAATTCAGGGGTGACTTCCACGACGTCCATGCCTGGGATGGCTTTTTGTACTTCCCCGTATTTGATCAGGTCATTGGCGATCTTGACGGCGACATCCACCGGCACCGCAAATCCATATCCGGTGTAGGTTCCTGTCCGGGACAGGATGGCGGTGTTGATCCCGACCAGCTCTCCGCTGATATTGACGAGGGCGCCTCCGGAGTTTCCCGGATTGATCGGAGCATCCGTCTGGATGAAACTTTCCAACGGGAACTCACCGCCGAGGATATTGATCTGGCGTTCTTTGGCAGATACGATCCCGGCTGTGACGGTCGAGGTCAGGTTGAAAGGATTGCCGACGGCCAGCACCCATTCGCCGATCTTGAGATTGCGGCTGCTGCCGCGCTTGATTTCCGGTAGATTGGTCGCCTCGATCTTGAGTACGGCAATGTCCGAGTTTTTATCCGTGCCGACGAGTTTGGCGGTATAGGTTCGCTTTTGATGGACGACTTCGATGGTTTCGGCCCGCTCGATCACGTGGTTGTTGGTGATGATGTAGCCGTCGTTTGACAGGATCACACCAGAGCCGGTGCTCACTTGTTGCGGCGGTACACCTGTGCCAAACAAGTAGTCAAACATGCTGTAACGGCTGGGATCGGTGCCGCTGAAGTTCTTGATAAAAACCACCGATTGGGTGCTCTTTTGCGAAGCTTCTACAAAGGAAATCGGCGGGTCAGCCCGCAAGGCGGAGGAAGAATAGTCTGAAGTAAACTGGGATGGGGTAGCCGAAAAGTCTTGTTGGAGACCGTACCGGGAGGTTGACTCCTGCGAATCAATCGTGGTCCAAAGTGCGGCTCCTGCCAGTCCGGCGACAAATGGAATTGCTAAGGATTTGATCAGTGTGTTCATAGGTGTATTTACCAAATAGGGTTTATACAAGTTGTCTACTCGGGACTTCGTTTACAAATTTTAAGAATGTTTTTAGCTGCGCAAAAGGCATTAATTTTCCCAAACCCCAAAAACTGATCGATTGTGCAAGGAAAAGTCTGACCAATTGGTAATTTTGCCAACCTGAACCGGAAGCCTTCCCCCAAAACGGAAGGTTTTTAGTTTGATTTAATCCCGTTGAATGACAGAAGCAAAACGTGTAGCTATCCTCGGAAGTACCGGTAGTATCGGCACACAGACATTGGATGTAATCCGCCAGCACGCCGACAAGTTTACTGTAGAGGTGCTTACCGCTCAGAATAGCTGCGATTTACTGATCGCCCAAGCGTTGGAGTTTCAGCCAAATGCGGTGGTGATAGGGAACGAAGCCAAGTACCAGAAGGTCAAAGAAGCACTCATTCCCCACGACATTAAGGTCTTTGCCGGGCAAAAAGCGATTGCCCAGATCGTAGAGATGGAGACGATCGATGTGGTCTTAACTGCATTGGTCGGCTATTCGGGATTGATTCCTACGGTGAATGCGATCAAGGCGGGGAAGCAGATTGCTCTGGCAAATAAAGAGACGCTCGTCGTCGCCGGTGAGCTGATCACCAAGCTGGCGAAGGAAAACGCGGTCAATATATATCCGGTGGACTCGGAGCATTCGGCGATCTTCCAATGTCTGGTTGGGGAGTTTCACAATCCGATCGAGAAGATCATCCTGACCGCATCGGGTGGGCCGTTTCGCGGCAAAGACCGGGCTTTTCTCGAAACAGTCACACGCGAGCAGGCGCTCAAGCATCCCAACTGGGATATGGGCGCTAAAATCACCATCGACTCTGCGTCGTTGATGAACAAAGGTCTGGAAGTGATCGAGGCGAAGTGGCTTTTTGGGCTCAAAGCCGAGCAGATCGAAGTGGTCGTGCATCCGCAAAGCATTGTACATTCGCTGGTGCAGTTTGAGGATGGTTCGATCAAAGCGCAACTCGGATTGCCCGACATGCGTATTCCCATTCAGTTTGCCCTGAGCTATCCGCACCGGTTCAAAAGTGATTTTGAGCGATTTGACTTCATGAAGTACCCTCAATTGACCTTTGAGCAACCCGATCTGAAAACATTCCGCAATCTCCAGTTGGCATTTGATGCCTTGGCTCAGGGTGGAAACGCGCCCTGTGTGTTGAATGCTGCCAATGAAATTGCCGTTGCAGCATTTCTGAGAAACGAGATAGGATTTCTTGAGATGCCAGACTTGATTGAGAGCACTTTGGGAAAAGTTGCGTTTGTCGCGCATCCGAAGTTGGACGATTACGTGGAAACAGACCGGGAGGCAAGAATTATAACAGAACAATTAATTAAGTCGAAAGTATAATGGAAACATTGATTATGGTGGGCCAACTGCTCTTGGGATTGTCAATCCTGGTAGGGCTTCATGAGTTGGGTCACTTGCTTACCGCCAAGATGTTTGGCATGAGAGTAGAAAAATTCTCCATCGGATTTCCTCCGAAAATCGCCGGATTCCAATGGGGAGAAACCGAATATTCGATCGGAGCGATCCCGCTGGGAGGCTTTGTGAAGATCTCCGGCATGGTGGACGAATCCATGGATTCAGCCCAGATGGCTGCGGAACCCCAACCCTGGGAGTTTCGATCCAAGCCGGCCTGGCAGCGACTGATCGTGATGCTGGGAGGGATTATCGTCAACGTAGTGACTGGGATTCTGATCTTCTGGCTGTTGGTGTACAACAACGGAGAGACCTATTTTTCCAGAGAGCAGATCGTAGAAAACGGGATCGTAGCATACGAATATGGAGAGGCCATCGGACTGAAGACCGGCGACAAGATCCTTGACATTAATGGCGAGCCGTACCAAAGCATAACAGATCTGACCAGTGGAAAGTCGTTGCTGAGCGAAAATGGCTACTACACCGTAGACAGAGACGGAGAGATCCTCAAAGTCGAGATTCCGCGCGGCTTTATCAATACCTTCAACTCCCAGGAGTCATTCGACAAGTTCGTTGACATTCGCTTCCCTTTCGAAGTTGGGGAAGTTGACCCGGGAAGCGGAGCGGAAGCCGCCGGGCTTCATACCGGTGACAAGATTCTGGCAATAAACGGTCAGGAAGTTCAATATTTCGACCAACTGCAAGGTTCCCTGAAGGGGATTGCAAATCAATCTGCGGAAGTCGTCAGACAAAGTGGAGCAGCTATTGATACGCTTACGATTGCGGTAAATGATTCTGCCAGGATGGGATTTGCGGTTCAGCCCCTTATCGAGCCCGTGCGAAGAGAATATGGAGTGGGAGAGGCCTTGGCAAAAGGAACAAACCGAGCCTTTACTGTGGTGATCGTCAATGCGAAGGCGATGGGTAAGATGTTCACCGGAGAAGTTTCTACCAAAAACGTCAGCGGTCCGATCGGCATGGCCAAGATTTACGGTGCTGAGTGGAGTTGGACGAAGTTTCTGGGCATCACCGGCTTGATTTCGATGATCTTGGCCTTTATGAACTTGCTTCCGATACCGGCGCTGGACGGCGGACATGTGATGTTCCTACTCTATGAGATGATCTCCGGCAGAGCTCCGTCGGACAAATTCCTGGAGAACGCCCAAAAAGTCGGCATGGTCATCCTACTTGCTCTGATGGTATTTGCGATCGGAAATGATATTCTGAAGCTGTTCAACTGAGGTTGATTCTTGGCTTTCCATAGTTTTTGAAACCGGGTTTTTTAGCCCGGTTTTTTTGTGTACGGTGAAAAATAGAAATTTTCAGAAAAAGATAGTCAAGACATTCAGGGGGTTAGTTTCTTCTTGGTTTTTTGTGGGTTGTAGAAAGCGGTTTTTAAACTTTATTTGGAAGTAAAATTAGTTATTAAGCTGTCCACTTACTAAGATCATGCGATTACCAAGATACCTGTTAATCCTCTTTACCTACTTGTTGGGTATTCAATCGACCTTTGCGCAGCAACTCATGCCCGGCTACTACATTGATCCTGCTGGAGAGCGTAAGGAAGCTTCCTACAAGTTCAACTTTGACGGGGAAAATTATGAGAAGTTTGTGATTGTGAGTGATGGTGAGGAGTTGGACTTACGCCCGGATCAGGCTTTGGAAGTTGGATTTGAAAATGGGAGAGTGTTTCAATCTATCATCTTGCCGGACGCAACGCAAAAAGCTTTTGTACTGGTGATGGTCGACGGTGAGGTGGATCTTCTGAAGTGGGAAGGCAATTATTTTCTCCGCCGATCGGATCAAATCACCCCACTCCAAGAAGTCAGATCCAGTCGAACAGTGGATGGAGAACAGGTCAATTCGACCATAAAGCAATATCAAGGTGTACTGCTCTCCGTAATGCAGCCTACTTCTGCCCAGCAAGAATTAGGCAAAGCAATTCGAACCTCGGATCTGAATGACCGTGATCTGATCAAAATTTTCCAACTCTATCATGAGCAAAACAATCTTGCTCTGGGGCAGGAAGTTGGGGTGATTCAAGGACCTGTCTTTAAAATCAAATGGAAAGTGCAGGCGGGTGTAGGAGTACAAAAGTTGCTGGAGAACTTCGAGAATCAAGGCTTTGAGTATGGTTTTGAAAGTGGCATTTCTCCTTACTTGGAGGTTGGCGCTCGATTTAGAGATTTCAGGAGCTCTCCAAGATTGATGGTAGATCTGGGAATCGGGTACTATGCCGAGTCGGACGAGATCCTGGCAAAGACTAGCCAAATTTCTTTTGAGCTCGAAGGAAAGCAGTCTTTTACCAGTTCTTCCATCGTGTTGCCTATGCAGATCCATTACATTTTCTCAAAGGGAGCGTCTGCGGAGTGGTATGCCGGCGCAGGTTTGACCTTTTGGATTACCAATTATAAAAATGATTCCGCCGAATTGGTATTGGACAATGGCGAACCCGATCTGATTACCCATACGGATGATTTTGTATTGCGAAAATCAGCTTCGCTTAGTCCAAATTTGAAACTCGGCTGGAGTATGAATCTCTCTGAAAAGAGCCATTTCTTCATCGAAGCCAAAGGTGACTTTTTGATCAAAAACTATGAAATGATCCCTTTGGTCTATTACTCTAATCACAATCTCTTAGTGGGGACATTCTCGGCGGGGATTGCATTTTGATGAATGTGAAGAGAATCTTGCCTGGGCTACTCTGTCTCTCTGCTTTCAGATTCTTGCAGAAAAAGGATTTCCCGTTTCTATTGCTAAATATCAAAAAAATCAATTCCTGAAAGATTAATTTTCTGATCGTCAACTACCTATGCGTGTGATTGTTTGTGTAGATAGTTTATTAGTTAGTTTCTTTCTAACTAGGCCTGCAATTATGGTTTTATGATTAAATGTATCTCCCGCCTAGCCGTTTTTGGCTGGCTTTTCTTTGGCGCGCTTCAGGCTTTTTCCCAAACTGACAGGCTTTCCGAGTTTGACTGGACCAATGTGGACCCATCGTCGGGACAAGAATCCGACTTTGTTGTTTTGGTTTCGGGAGAAAAGCTCTTCGGCGAAATCCTCAGAAATTTCGACAAAGCTTCATATGATGAAAT
Source organism: Algoriphagus terrigena DSM 22685 (assembly GCF_000429445.1). GTDB lineage: Bacteria > Bacteroidota > Bacteroidia > Cytophagales > Cyclobacteriaceae > Algoriphagus > Algoriphagus terrigena. The sequence goes on along the minus strand of NZ_AUBW01000029.1, from coordinate 10,906 downwards.
ACAGTTCCAAGCAGGTGGTGAGATAAAATCTTTCGTCCCCGCGGATCTTAAAGGCTTTGGCTTGGATAACGGACAGCTGTTTTTTTCGAGGATACTCCCTGGAGAAACAGCCCAGTCTTTCGTTCAAATCTTGGTTTCCGGATCTTTGGAATTGAGCGAACGCCGGGGCAGTTTGTTTCTTGACGACGGAAAAACCTATCAAAAACTGGACTCTTACGAGAAGAAGATCGATCGGGATGGCCAAACAGTCCGGAAGTTGTACAAACCCTACATTTTTATCTTGAAGACTGCGCTGAGTGGTGAATGTGCCGTGCTGCTTTATCCAAAAGTCGACCGACTCACCTTAAATCGCGACAATATCATCCGGCTGCTGGAGGACTACTATATCTGCCAGGAAGCTGAGTATCGGGTTCATGTAGAAAAGGTTCCTCAGGTGAAAATTTCCCCTACGGCTGGAGTCGGCATCTCACATTTTTCTCTCGGTTCTGCCGAGAAAAGAGAAGGTAGAAATGATCAATTTTCCAACAACCTAGCGTACCAAGGGTTTCTGGGAGTAAGATTTCACGATCTGAGAGCGATACCCCGACTCAGTATTGATGTGCGTGTAGGCTATTCGATGTTTAACACCACGGTACTCTCCAGCTCGGAGGGACCCCAAATTGTATGGACTTCATCTGAGGAAATGGAGGAAACTGCGTTCTACATTCCTGTGAGTTTCAATTATAGCGTAGTAAAAAATCAGCAATCGGAGCTTTATCTTGGAATTTCAGGAGGGCTATGGATCCAGGAGGTGACTACATCCGGAGGGATTGTTGATCTGACAAATATAAGTACGGGCGATACGAGATTGTACGAGGGCGAGATCGTAGAAGTATTTGATTCTAATTTTATCCCCGGCCTTAAGGTCGGCTATACTTTGGCGCTTAGCTCCAAGATGCGACTGCTGATGGAGCTGGAAGCCAACACCCAAAAGGAGTATTACCTTTTCGATGTGCTGCAGAATAAATCGCGCTACTCCCGGAATAGGCTGTCATTTCAAGTAGGTTTAGAATTTTGAGATCATGATGAGACAGATTGTAATAGCGGTTTTTTCGGTTTGGGTGCTGACCTCGTGTAGTGAGGATGAGGTTGTGCCGCGGACTAATCCACGATTTAGCGTGGCCTTCGTCCAGACAGTAGACGCAAGTGGGGTGGAGTTCGCTGCCAACATGTATGACTTCGGCTCCGAGGAGATTTTGGAACACGGTTTTGTGTTCGGTTCAGGCGGACCCTTGACTGTGGAAACTTCCGAGATAGTCAGATCGGCGGGATCTCCGGCTTCGGAGTTTCGCCTAAAGACTACGTATGGGATGAATGTTGGCGACCAGATGATCGTATCAGCGTTTATAAAAACTGACTCAGGAGTGGTGTATTCAGAGCCTTTTTCCTTCACGAGTCAGGGCTCCGAGGGCTTTGTTTTTGAGCGGTACGAAGTGCCCGAGCAGGTCTACTTTGGAGATACCATCCGGGTCTATGCAAAGTCTCTCCCACGCTCACTCAACCAGTATTCGGTACAGATGCAGGGACAGCTTGTCTCCATCAGCAAAGTCGGAGAGGGCTATTTTGAGTTTTTGATACCAGGCCACCTTACTTTCGAGGAGTATGGGAATGTTGTGGATGTATTTAGCACTGATCTCCAGATCGCCGGCAAGAGTCTCCATCTGGAGATTCCCCTTCACTTCAGAGATGCGGAGTTTGTCGTCGGAGAGATTCAGGACGTTCACTACGGAGAGGAAGTGACGATATCAGGCAAGTTTCTGTTTTCGGACAGAGTCGAGGTCAGGCTCAAAAAGGAGGCAAATTCCGGATGGGAAGTGCCTTTGGTTTCTTACAGCGACCAAAAGATCGTTATCGCCGCAAGGTTTAATAACTATATCTATGATGGGGACTTATTTGTGAAGGTCAGAGGCAAGGAATACGCGCTTCCGGACATTTATAGGATGAAAGGTTCCGAGTTGTTGCCAAACCAGACTTACTCAGGATTGACCAATCAATATTATGAGGTTAAGGGCGAGCACTTTATCGCGGAGTATCAGTCAAATAGTTTTACAACTGATATTCCCGGGGTCACGGTGAATTCGGAATACGCTTTTTCAAACGAATCGGGGATTAATTTTGGAGGGAACATCGTTTCCCGGAATCTAAAGGTCTATGCAAACAATTATGGACAAAAGTCTCAGAACTACGCAGAATTCCACTTTACGAATCCAAGCCTTCGCCATATGGAGATACCTAACGAATTTGCTGTTTATAGATTTGTCCAGGAAAGTGGAGTGACTGTAGATGGGGTGGGGTACTTCTTCCTCGAAAGGAATGTATATAAACTTGATCCCGGTACGCGCAAAGTAGAGAAAGTTGCAGTGGCTCCTGAGAGTATCTTCAATCTTGCAGGCGGGTTTTCCTACTATGCCAGTAACGGGAAAATCTATCTGGGAGCTATCAGCAGCTCTCCGTCCCAGAATTCCTTTTGGGAATTTGATCCCAGAACAAACAAACTTAGACAGCTCGCCAACATTCCTTCCATAGCCAATAAGCCAAAGCTGGTTTATTCTACAGAGTCATACTTGTATTATGAAGGTGGGTACAAATTTGCCGCAGGCGGATATATTTGGGATCCTGGAGTGTATCGATATACGATTGCAACAGATAAATGGGAGAAGCTGCTCAGGGAATTTGATAATGATGAATATACCCGATTGTTCAGAACCTTCAGATATGATGGGCAGCTCTACTCGATTTTGACAAATCCCGGGTCTATTTATCCGAAAATCAAGCGTTTCAATCCGACGTCTGAAGCGTGGGAAGATTTTGCGGATTTGGGACACTATGGCGGAGTTACGTCCGCCAATGAAATATTCGTCGTAGGAGATTGGGTGTACAGTTTTTATCCTGAGGAAGTTTCTGCTTACAACATGAAGACCCGCGACACCAAAATTTGGCAGCATGGATTCTACGTTTCATCTTTCAATTGGAACTACTCTTTTCGAGCCAACGGCAAAATATACGTTACAAAGGATAGATTCCTCTACGAATTTGATCCGGAATATTTCGATCAGTAACTGCCATTCTGACCCGATCCCCTTTTGGCATTGACCTTGACTTAATTGGAAGAACCTTCGTATATAGTAGGTTCTTCTTTTATTTTAGCTATATCCTGACAGCCCGGCTGTCAATCTGTCCATATGAATCAATTTGAAAATACGTTCTTCCAAAACCTCATGACTGGCGACTATTCCGGCGAAGGTGATCTGATCCAACTGATCACCGACGAAGAAGAGGAAGATCCCAGCAAAGAGGCGTTTGGTGAAGATATCCCCATCCTTTCTGTTCGAAACACAGTTCTTTTTCCCGGTGTGGTGATCCCTATTACAGTCGGCCGGCAGCGCTCGATCCGACTGGTAAAGAAAGCCCACAAAGGCGATAAGCTGATCGGAGTCTGTGCGCAGATCAACCCAAACAATGACGATCCCGCTTGGGATGACATCTATTCTGTGGGGACTTTGGCCAAGATCATCAAGATGATCGTGCTTCCCGATGGGAATACGACGATTATCATTCAGGGGAAAAAGCGATTCAAAGTCCGCGAACAGGTCACTGACGATCCGTATTTCCTTGCCAAGGTGGATTACTTGGACGAGAATTTCCCCAAAAACTCCAAGAAGATCAAGGCACTGGAAGAGTCTCTAAAAGAGGCCGCAACGAAGATCCTACACCTCAATCCCGAGATCCCCCGCGAAGCGCAAGTCGCCTTGGACAATATTGACAACACGGCTTTTCTTACCCACTTTCTGTCTTCCAACATCAACGCACCGGTGGAATCCAAGCAGCGGTTGCTGGAGATCAACGACGGCGTGGAGCGCGCTACACTCTTGCTGGAGTACATGATGAAGGACATCCAGATGCTGGAGCTCAAGTCGGAAATCCACAAAAAGGTCCATACCGACATCGATCAGCAGCAGCGGGACTACTTCCTCAGACAGCAGATGAAAGTCCTCCAGACCGAACTGGGAGAAGAAGGGCCAGAGAAGGAAGTCGAAGATCTACGCGAAAGAGGAGATCTGAAGCTTTGGTCGAATGAAGTGAAGAAGCATTTTGACAAGGAGCTGGGCAAGATCCTGCGGATCAACCCGGCAGCGGCAGAATATCCCATCGCGCTTAACTATGCAGAGACCTTGGTGGATTTGCCTTGGAACGAGTTTACGCAAGACAACTTTGACCTGAAGCATGCGAAGGCAATCCTGGATCACGATCACTTTGGCTTGGAGAAAGTCAAAGAAAGAATCATCGAATACCTCGCGGTATTGAAGCTAAAGAACGACTTGAAAGGCCCAATCCTTTGCCTTTATGGCCCTCCGGGTGTCGGAAAGACCTCTTTGGGGAAATCGATCGCTGCCGCATTGGGTAGAAAATACATCCGGATGTCGCTCGGCGGATTGCACGATGAAGCGGAGATCCGAGGTCACCGCAAGACCTATGTCGGTGCGATGCCGGGCAAGATCATCCAAAACATGAAAAAGGTGAAGATCTCAAATCCCGTCTTTGTGCTGGATGAGATCGACAAGCTTTCCTCGGATTTCCGGGGCGATCCTTCTTCGGCTTTTCTGGAAGTACTCGATCCGGAGCAAAACAGCACCTTCCTTGACAACTATCTGGAGGTAGAATACGACTTGAGCAAAGTGCTCTTCATCGCTACCGCCAACTCACTGGACTCGATCCAACCCGCTCTCAGAGACCGGATGGAGATCATCGAGGTGACTGGATATACCCAGGAGGAAAAGCTCGAAATCGCCAAACGTCACCTCGTACCAAAACAGCGAAAAGAGCATGGGTTGAAAGCAAAAGACATTGCTTTTGACAAGGCAGCTCTGGTGAAGGTCATCGAAGACTATACCCGCGAGTCTGGCGTCAGAAGTCTGGAACGGGCGATCGGCAAAGTGATCCGTAACATTGCCAAATCCATCGCCATGGAGGAGGAATACGATCATAAGATCACCGCAGCGACGGTGCGGAAGATTCTGGGTGGGGAGATTTTCGACAAGGAAACCTACCAGGACAACAGTGTGGCTGGAGTGGTCACAGGCTTGGCATGGACTAGCGTGGGAGGAGAGATTCTGTTCATCGAGTCCAGCCTCAGCAAGGGTCGCGGCAAGCTGACACTCTCCGGCCAGCTGGGAGAAGTGATGAAAGAATCAGCGATGACGGCACTTTCCTATCTGAAATCGAAGGCTGAAACCCTGGGTATTGACCACCGGATTTTTGAGCAGTATGATCTACACATTCACGTGCCGGCTGGTGCGGTGCCAAAGGATGGACCGTCGGCGGGGATCACCATGCTGACCGCCATGGCATCGGTTTACACCCAGCGCAAAGTCAAGTCGAAAGTCGCGATGACAGGAGAGATCAGCCTCATCGGTAAAGTCATGCCGGTCGGTGGAATCAAGGAGAAGATCCTCGCTGCCAAAAGAGCTGGGATTAAGGAAATCATCCTTTGCAAAAAGAACCTTCGCGATATCGAAGAGATCGATCCTCAATATGTAAAAGGAATTGAATTCCATTTCGTTGACAAGGTGAAAGAGGTTTTGGATATCGCCTTGACCAAGTCACTCGTAGATCAGCCTTTGAAATTCACCTTCTCTCCGGAGACGAAACCGATTCAAGAATAAAGCTTCGAGGCTTCTTCTGACCACCAGAGGAAGCCGCTTTTCTTTTTGAGATCGAAAACCACTATTAGTTAACTATACCATAGATTCCCCATGAACGAAATTGATTCTTTGACTCCAAGGCAGATCGTCACGGAGCTTGACAAATACATTATCGGACAGAAAGACGCCAAGCGAAATGTCGCGATTGCCCTGCGCAACCGTATCCGCCGCATGATGGTAAAGTCCGAAATCCAAAAAGACATCGTGCCCAACAACATCCTGTTGATCGGGAGCACCGGTGTCGGAAAGACTGAAATTGCCCGCCGATTGGCGAAGATTGCCAATGCTCCTTTTACCAAAGTGGAGGCGTCTAAGTTCACCGAGGTGGGGTATGTCGGGCGCGATGTCGAGAGCATGGTCCGTGACCTCGTGGAGCAAGCCGTTCATCTGGTCCGTGAGATCAAGAATGAAGCGGTAAAGATCAAAGCCGCTGAAGCGGTGGAGGAAATCATCTTGGATATCTTGATCCCGCCGGTGAAGAGTGCAGGTTTTGCACGGGCAATCCCTGTCGATACAGACTTGGAAGGTGAACCGAGCTCAGATGCTGATCTCAATGAGCGGACGCGGGACAGGTTTCGCGAAAAGCTGAGAAATGGCGAACTGGATGATCGCAAGATCGAGATCAATGTCAAAGCGAGTTCCTCAGTTGGAATCGGAATGATCGGCAATGGGATGATGGACGACGCCAGTATGGCGGGACTTCAGGATATGATCTCAGGCATGATGCCCAAAAAGACCAAAAAGCGTAAGCTCAGTATTGCAGAAGCCAGAAAGGTCTTGCTGGAAGAGGAAGTTTCCAAGTTGGTGGACTTTGACGAAGTCAAGGAAGAAGCCATCAAGCTCGCCGAAAACAACGGGATCATCTTCATAGACGAGATCGACAAGATCGCTTCCAAATCGGGAAAAGGCGGTGGCGGTCCCGATGTCAGCCGCGAAGGTGTGCAGCGCGATTTGCTGCCAATCGTAGAAGGATCTGCGGTGAGCACCAAGTATGGCGTGGTGAATACGGATCACGTGCTGTTCATCGCCGCCGGAGCCTTCCATGTGAGCAAACCTTCGGATTTGATCCCTGAGTTGCAGGGTCGTTTTCCGATCCGCGTAGAGCTGCAGAGTCTGACTCAGGAGGATTTTTCGAGGATTCTCCGCGAACCAAAAAATGCGCTGACTAAGCAGTATCAGGCGCTTTTTGAAGCAGAACAGGTCTCTTTGGAATTTTCTGAGGACTCCATCGAAGAGATCGCTAGAATAGCATTCGTAATCAATCAGGAGGTAGAAAATATCGGTGCGAGAAGGCTTCACACGGTCATGAGCCACTTGCTCAACGACTTCCTGTTTGAAGTGCCGGACGTGATCGAGCCCAATTCCAAGATCATGGTCACTAGGGAGATGGTGCTCGACCGACTCAATTCGCTGGTCAAAAACCGGGATCTTTCGCAGTACATACTTTAAAATTACAGGCACTTCGGTGCCTTTTTTATGCCATGAAAAAATCGCTTCTCATCCTCACCGGACATTCCAAAGGCTTGGGCAAAGCCATCTTGGAAAGATTTCAATCGGAGGGAAATTTCCAGATAATCGGAGTTTCCAGATCGGGGTTGGATATTCCAAAAGACAGCCTCACTGAAATAGCCTTGGATTTGAGCGATTTGGACGTGTTGGAGGCAAGTCTTTCGGAGATTTTTCCGACAGGAGATTTTGAAAAAGTAGTCTTGATCAACAACGCCGGGTGGATCGGGGAGGTCAAGCCCGTCGGCAAGCTTCAACCGGCGGAAATCAGAAAAGCGATGAATCTGAATCTCGTAGCCCCGATGATTCTCACGGATGCTTTTGTCAAGACGTATTCAGAACTGAATGGACAGAAGATAATCTGCAACATCAGCTCCGGTGCAGCGAGCAAACCTATGGCAGGTTGGGCGGAATATTGCAGCGGCAAAGCTGGATTGGCGATGTTTTCGAAAGTAACGGCAGCCGATCTCAGTGCACAGGGATTCGAGGTCTTTGCCGTTGCTCCCGGTATCGTTGACACTGAGATGCAGGCGGAAATCAGAACCTCCGATTCCGTGGATTTTCCGGCGCTGGATCGCTTCAAAGATTTTAAGACAGAGGGAAAGTTGCTGCCTCCGGAGACGGTAGCCGAAAAGATCTTTTATCTCGTAAACAATCCCACTCTTTTTCCTGACGTCGTTCAGGATGTGCGGGACTTTGAACTGCCCTAGTTCTTCTTTTTTGGGTAGTCGTAAAACCACACTTCGACAGTTTCAGGTTTCAGATCAGCCCAGTGTTCTGACTTTAGTTTGAATCCGTACTGGCCTGAAGTGGGCAGGTTGTCGGTTTCTCCTCCAAGATAGGTGACCAGGTCAGTGAAGCCCGGATTGTGCCCAAAAATCAGGATGGTATTGTGGCGGTCATCCTGCGTTCGGAGATGCTTTAAGATCGAATGGGGAGAAGCATGAAAAAGGCTGCTTTCGAGTATGATTTTGTCCTTAGGATAGCCCAGTTCTTTGGCGACAAATTTCGCAGTGTCTTTGGCACGGAGCGCGGAGGAGCTGATCATCAGATCAGCCTGAATACCCCGTTTATTGAGCCGTTTGGCCATTTTTGGGGCATCCTCGAGGCCTCGCTCAGCGAGTGGGCGATCATGATCGCTCAGCGAAGGATCGTCCCAGGCCGATTTAGCATGCCGTATCAAAATTAATTTCTTCATATCGCCTGATAAAGAACGATTATTTTGTTTTTTTTGATCAAATATTTACTTTTAACCACTTTCAATTACAATTTATCACTATTTATTATGTTTACCGGAACAGTAAAATTTTACAACGACGCCAAAGGGTTTGGATTTATCGTTGATGATGAAACTCAGGGTGATGTGTTTGTGCATGCAACTGGATTAGTTGACAAAGTCGCACAAAACGACAAGGTCACTTACGACATCAAAGATGGGAAAAAAGGCCCTAATGCCATTAACGTCAAGAGAGCCTAATCCCTTCGAGAGAATGCTCTAGTGCAAATTATCCTCCGGATCTGTTTTCGGAGGATTTTTTTTGTCCTCCTTGTTTAGTAAGTCCGCGGAATCCGTCTCTTCCGCAGGCAAATCGGTCGACGTGGAATCTTTTTTTGGTAAGCCGATTTCGGTGATTTCTTCGGGAAGACTTTTGACATAGAGATCCCGCTTTGGAAAGGGAATTTCAATCTTATTTTCCTTGAAACTCTCGAAGATCGCATTCATGACTTCGTTGCGCATCTCCAGCATCATATCCATGGATTCGATCCAGAAGAGCACGCGAAAATCCACCGAACTTTCATTGAAGTTCTGCATAAGCACCCTGGGCATTGGAGTTGTCAGGATCTTGTCTCTTTTGAGAACTTCTTCTATGAGCGTTTTGACTTTTTGCATGTCAGAGTTATAGCCCACGCCAATGATCAGTTCAATTCGGCGTCTTTTGTCGGATAGCGTCCAGTTGATCAGGCTTTGCGACAGCAAGTCACCGTTGGGGATGACCACCTCTGCGCCGTCGTAGGAAAGGATCTTGCTGGCTCGGATTCCGACCTCTTTTACCTGTCCGCTATTGAGGCCCACTTCGATGTCGTCGCCAATCTGGATGGGTCGCTCGAAAGCAAGTATTACACCGGATACCAGATTGTTGATGATGGTCTGGAGACCAAAGCCGATGCCGACGGACAACGCTCCGAGCACAATGGTGACTTTGTCCAGCGGGATCTCCGCGGCGGTGGCGGCGATGATGAACCCGACAATCAAGACCGCCAGACGGATCAGGAGGATCGAGCTTCCGAGACGCTTGGTTCGGTTGCCGGCGTATTGTTGGTCTTTGAGGGAGGCAAAATAGGCAACGTTGTTTGCAAGAACGTAGGCGCCATAGATCAGCCCGCCGAACAGTAAGATGCTGCCAAAGGTAAAGGCGGTCGCTCCCAGCAGTCGTTCTTTGGTAAGGAATTGGGTCAGCGTTTCCTGCACATAGTCGCTTAGTGCGAGATTGTGCAGCAGCATATTGATCCAGAAGAAGATTGCGAGAAACGTGAAAAATCCCCGGATCCGATCCTGAATTCCCTGGAAGTGCATGTAAGAAGTAAAAGCATCCGAATCTCTTTTGTTTTCGACGATCACATAGATGATCTCCATGATGACTTTGATAAAGAGATACAGCGTGATCGCATGGATGAACCCGACTACACCTGCTACACTTAGGAGTTTTGCCAGACTATATCTGGCAAATACATTGGCGATAACCCCCATGACGAGAAACGTCATTGTCAAGATCCGCAGGCTTAGCAGGAACTTGATCTCGCTCTTGTCGTTTGATTTGAATTTTTTCGGGATTTGCCACAGCAGGTAGATGACGGTGAGGTTTCCCAGCTGAAAATAGATCCGTTCCTGATAGGCGATTTCCCAATAGAGATTGCTGATAGAGAAGAATGCGAAGACGGCGACCAGCACCAGCCACCGGAGGAATACACGGCGTGGAAATGCCAGGTGAATCAAGATCGACGAGAAAATCACCAACAAGTACATGAAAAAAGTCAACAGCGCCACGGACCCGGTGTCAAACATGAAGAATACCAAAGGAAGCGCGGCCACCATTACGGATGGAAACGGTCTTTTGGACAAGTACTTCACTCTTTCCAGGATGATTTTACCATACTCTTTGTCTTTTTCGATCTTGCTCATGGTGAGATCTACCGACACGAAACAGGCGATCAAGATCAAGATTGCGAGCACGGTGGTAAACATGTCGGCACGCAATTGTCGCAACAGAAATAGATAATTGAGTTTGAACGAATCAACCGTGATCTGGAGGATTGACTTGGGGGAGGGGATGGAATAGGACTCCCAGATGAAATTGATCTCTGACTCGTCCTAAAAACAGTTTACAGGTTATAGTTTAAATCCTGATACTGATTGACTGTTTTTGGTTCGTCCTTTTATAGGTTTACAAGTGTACGATTTTTGGCATAGTAGTTTTTCCACAACCGATCTGTTTTTTGATTGGTTTGGTGGATTTCCTCAGGTGTTTTGTTTCCTATACTCATATGAGGTCGTTCTTGGTTGTAGAGGTTGACAACGTGGGAAAGCAACTCGTTTGCCTCTTGTATGGAATTTACTTCATAGCAATCCAGGTATTCTCCTTTGATAATTCCATTGATCC
>NZ_AUBW01000028.1 GCF_000429445.1 Algoriphagus terrigena DSM 22685 | reverse complement strand
CTTCAATCGCACCATACTGGAATTGAAATGTAAGGGAAAATCTTCACCTGCTCCAGGAGCCGATACCTTCAATCGCACCATACTGGAATTGAAATTCTGTGAAGACGCAAGTCGAGGAAGCCAAGGCGGATCCTTCAATCGCACCATACTGGAATTGAAATGTGGTTTGAGGGCAAGATGCACATCATGCTCCCTCCCTTCAATCGCACCATACTGGAATTGAAAGAAAACACGTCAGTTAACATGCGGTAGAACTTGCGCGCCTTCAATCGCACCACACTGGAATTGAAATTAAACACAACCTTAACAAAGGGAGTAAAAAGCTTAGGAAATGGCCCCAACCTGCACATAATCATCTCTATGTTGACGATCTTCCCGAGCATCTGAGTAAACGAAAAATTTATATTATTGGCGAAAAAAGGAACCGTGGATATTGCGATACTTTGTCCTCGTGGTTGCAACGATCTGATTCAACTAAATCTTCTCAAAGGAGCAAGTCCACGCTGGTGTTACTAAGTCACCAAGAACAACAAAATAATGGTCAAAGCTTCTGTTTGGAGAAATACAGGTTAAAAAAAGCCACTTCTACGTTCACAAGAGCAAAATCATTTGGGTGTAACTGCCGAAACAATCGATTTGAAAATCGGAGGTGACAGTCAACTACCTTCGGGAATTAGCTGGAATTTCAACTCCCACCCAACAATCCTGACCAATTCTCAATGTTTCATTCTAAGGACTTAAAAAAATTAAACAAATCTCTTAGAAATGATTCTTTTTTCTTATGTAGATCTCTGACTTAGCACTCTTTATCATAACAATCTTGGTCAGAGCCTTTTTGTTCAGAGCCGTAATTCCCGCTGTTAGAGTAATCTTCCGCAGATCGCTTTGCTCAAATCGCTACCGCCGTTCAAGCGTCTGAAAAGAAGATTCGTGGGAAGTGCGAATCTGCATTTGGGGATAATGAGACCACGATGTCGAAAATGTCCATACGATCAATTCGGGAGGAAATCCTATAAACGTCTTGGGAAAACTGGGCTTCTGAAAGTCCTCTCCAGAACTGAACTAATTAATGAAAAACATCTTCACATCCGGAGTCGGGTTTCTGCAACGACTGAACGAATAGTGGCGACAGGCCATCATATTTGAAAGAAACTGACTGACCAGTACTGAGAAAAAAAAATCATAGTTTTTTTACAGGAAAATCATTGTTTATTTTCAAACTAGTTTTAGATTGAAGAAGAAATTTTTAGAAGCAAACAAATTTTGACTATGACCTCAGTTCCTCCCAGTGTTCTCGCCGTTCTATTGACTGCACATCGACTGTGCTTACCGAAGTTTATTTTTGTTTTTGTGTTTTTGACGTCGTTCGTTATTTCCAATAAGGCGAATGCTGTTGATGTGACTATTACCGGCCCCACTACTGTATGTCCGGATAACTCCATTACCTATACAGCCAATGCTTATGAACTCCCTGCCGGGTGGGAAGTTAATAGTTGCGAATTTGCATGGCATGTCTATAAAGGCGATGAAATTGTAGGATCAGGATTTGGCAAAAATTTCAGTTATACATTTGGAGATGTTGGAACCTACCAAGTTAAAGTAGGCGCTGCAACATGTTGGCCATATAACGGCGGAACAAAAACGATTACTGTAAATTCAAGAATAGTTGTACCTAATCCAATTTCCGGACCTTCGATGTGTGTTTCTGGCCAGTCCTATTCATTCACGACAAGCCCTGGATTACCCAGTCAAAATCCGTCCGGTTCTGAATGTTTCTACCATTATGAATATTTGTGGACTGCACCGTCGGGATGGTCCATCAATGGGGGAGGAAATACGCTTTTTTCACATTCCGAAACAGTCGGTATAAAAGCACCAGTCAACACCCCAGCGGGGAGTTACTCCATATCGGTACAAGCATCTATGCCCAACCAAGGGTATAGCGACCCAAGAACTTACACCGTACAAGTTGGCCCCTTCGCAGTTTCACAGGTGTCCGTATCGGGAACTTCTATGGTATGCAGCGGCAATGCCTATACCTACACCGCTGACGTACCGGGAGGCCATAAGAGCGGCTATACCTACAGCTGGACTTATCCCTCAGGATGGACTGTACAAAACACGTCGACTAATACCATAAGGCTTTACGTTCCGTCTAATAACTCATCCTACGGAACTGTCCGGGTTTCGGTGAACAATGGCTGCGGAGCAACTGTCTTCACAGGAAGAACAGTCTATCCATGCAACTATATGATGTCGACAGGTAGCTTCAAAGTGTACCCCAATCCGGCTCGGAACGAACTCAATATTGAAAACCTAGCCGATTCGGATAACTATTCTGGTTCAGCCCAGCGCGAAGATGCGGGTAGCTCCGAATCCAAAGCATTTAGAGTCGAAGTTTTCGATCATGCCGAGCAAATGGTCAAATCGGGAAAATCGAAAGACGGAAAAGTCCTGCTGGATATCAGCGGACTCCGAGCCGGGACTTACTTTCTTCATATCTACGACGGAAAGAAAGTAGTAAGAGAACAGATATTGATTCAGTAAGCCAACATTAATGCTTTAAGAATCTAACTCTAACCCAAAATGCAGTGTCAGTCTATTCAAAATCAATTCTCATCAAAGTTTTGCTAATTTAGTCTGCATTACCTTTAGAGGTCGTTGGAGAGGAGAAGGCGGAGACCTTTACGGCGAAAAATGATCTGTATGCGGAAATTGGAGGGTTTTCGGGCAGATAGGCTGTGAATTACGGAAAGATAATCTACCAAAAAAAACTCAAGCTGAATATCAGTGTAGGTTTTTCAATGTGCACAACACAATAAATTCTAAGACCACTTAGCTCCCGCAATACCCTTAGAGGTAGCGTATTCTATGGCAAGTCAAATCACCATATGGAAGTAGGTGTCGGAATCCCTTCTTACTTGGAAAAGATCGCCCAATTCGACCTCACTACCTCAAAATTGACTGACAATGTGATTTTAAGCGCAGTCATACCCTTACGATTTGGCTATAGATTCAGACCAGAAGCCCGGAGGGGGAATCTTTTACAGGATAGCATATACACCGTTTTTTAATCTTCCAAGTGGAAGTAGGGATGAATGGGAATTTGAGCCTGTCATGGGTGCACTTAGTACAGGAAAGAGTTTTTAGTCGGAATATCAAAATATGTGATTAGCAATCAAAAACAAACAAAAAGAGGGCAGTACAATAGGCAAAGGGGATTAGTTGGGATAAAAAATAACCAGCGGGTATTTTTTGGTTTAAATTCGAAAAAAGTGAGGGGGAAACCAGTTTTTTTGGGTGATGGCAGAGAAGTCTCCTGGCCTGGTAATCGTATGATTCTAGAGTCGCCGCCCGGCTATTAATTTTAAGAGGAATCAATATGCTCCTGAATGCCGGAAATCTATCTGCGAACTGGGGAATGGCCATAAAAATCTCTCTGGAAAAGATCTTGGTAAAGGGCCGGGATGCAGGGCAGGCAAGTGCCCCATACGTACGGTGGTGTGAGAGGCCCATCTCGTCAGAGCAATCTAGCGACTCCGTCTACTAGAATATGCTTTCGTGTTTTTCTACTTCAAGGTGTAACAACTAGAATTGATCTACTCCAATTCCAAGCGTTATATAGTTCTGTCACATTCTGTTCATAATTCATGCCTTTTGCAGGGTCGCTTACAACAGCCATTCTTGCGGGTTTATTTTGAGGCCATCCACTAAGCATAGCTACAATTTGAACCTGTTCTAGTGCTCTTTTAATACAAGAAGCCCAACACCACCTCGATGATTCTTGTCTACAAATTTGAGCATTCAATTGGCTAGTTGAAAAAAATGTAATCATTCATCTATTTTTTTTAATTTTAGCAGTAATTAACCCAGGAATTGAATAGGAATGTCCGAATATGTTGTCTAACTATCACTCAATAATCGCTTTGAAAAACAACCAGAACATAAATTTTAATCATATCCTATCATTGCTTAATTACTAGGAAATACTGTTGCGCGACAAAATAGGCAATTCTCTTAACGGCTAGTTGCTCAAAGGCAGTTAAGAGATTTTGTTGGATATCGCCCGCTTTAACAAACATTCCGTAAACTTCTGCGATTAAATCGCCAACTGCTCTGGGTTTTGTTAGGGTATCCAGTAATGCGATATCGAGGACATTAAGCAAATTTATCTCCTCTAGCGAATCAAAAGTAGGATCGTACTTCAACAACGTGACATGTTCTCCAGCGTTTTCAGCAAGATTGTAGCGTATTTTCAACTCACTGAATTCATTCAGATCACATTGTTGTACAGCCCAGTCCCACTTACTTTCAATCAGACTTATATTATCGGCACGAGCAAGTATCGTTTTCAACATCTGGTCTTTATCCTCCGTAGGGAGATTCGGCAGTATTTTGGCTTGACTCCGATTAGTCAAGCGTTGTTCTTTTATAAATATACTGCGGTGCTTTTCAAATTGATAAACGTCTTTTAGTAAGGGGTGATACATTTGACTTTGCGACTCATGATCCAAAAGGTCCAAAATTGCCTGAACATCAACAACTTCGGTGTTATCTAATAAGCCCGTAGCTACGAGCGCTTTACTCGCTCTAATATAAGATGGGGCATCAGGCCGAACCATTGGATCTATCCCAAATCCGTAAGCAGATGACATAACCTCATCGACAAATGCTGAACTACATCCATAATATACCCTGTACAACGCCTCAACAGTGACCGGGTCCTGTTTTAATGCATCGTGTAATTTGCAATAGCTGTGAGCGACCAGCCGTTGGGATACAAGGAATGGATACTGCAACTCTGTTGGAAGTCCGTGATGAAACTTTATTGCCATTCTTTGTTCTTCTGCGAATTTCGCTAGTTGTACAGAATAAATCCAAAACCGTAATTCTGTGTCACGCAACTTACTCAAATTCAGCATTGGAATACTGCCATTTATTCCATTTAGATAAGCCCTGAAAAAAAGGCCGTGACTACCGCCTAGTAAACTTGTATCGAAACAAAAATTGCCCGTAACCTCACCGGCTTCATTGCCTGATTCTTCCGCTAAGTCAATCGCGATCATATGCGCGCGACTTACTTCAAAATTATTATGCTGAACAAGGAGAAAGTCTGAGGATGTTGAAATGGTTAACTTTGTCTGGATAAAAACATCGGAATCAACATGTACGAAGGGCTCCGCTTGCTCACTGCAAGCGTAAAGCTTATCCAATGTGCCAGTTGCAGGAAGAAAATTTGGAAGAATTTTGATTTCCACATCCAGACAATTGAGTTTATCAAGAAAGGCCTTTCCTTCTATATCCGTATAAACGAGGACGGACTTGTAAAAGCGATTTAGTTGCCATAAACTCAAAGAAAGCGAAATCAGCGCGTGAATAGGTTTTCCCCATCCGAAGTACTGACCCGTTGCGTTGACTACCTGCTTCATTCGAAAACTCTGGATCACCTTTAAGTCCATTGTATTTAAATTGGGTGGTTCATATCTTTGAACAATCGGGCCAGAATAAAACCAATGAAACCTTCATCTTGATTTAGAATACCAAGGCGATTGTTCGTCATGTGGCAAAGGCTGTCATAAACGTACCACTCATGCGGCATACTACGTTCTATAAATAAAGCTTTCTGGAATGATTCTGGTACAAACAGGCGACCTTTTTTCTTCAAATTAAGAAGAGCTTCGTGCATCAATTCAATATTCTCACACCAGTCTCTAAACCATGCAGAGCTAAAATCAGTAATATTGTCCCTGAGACCTTGGTTAATCGTTTCGGCGAAAGGTTCTAGCACATCCCGCTGCTTTTCAAAAGATTCCGAAAAGGCGGTCAGAACTTCACTTTTATACTTATCCAACTCTTCAGGCGAAGCGCCGACCTTTGAATGGATGGCCGAGGGAAACCAGTTTTGAAATTGTCGCGCAAAAAACTGGTAGGCTTCATAGTTGGTCATACCTGTCTTAACAGCAAAGGCAATATGCATTTGTATAGCAATACCAAGCGCCTGTGAGTAATTCCAAGATGGGTTTTCAATAAGGGCTTGAAAAACAGCCTCCGATGAGTTCTGAAATTGTTGCTCACAAATGGCCATCGCCTGTTCTCCACCATATCGATCTGTCTCAGCCTCATAAGGAACAATTATCATCGTCTTATCAGACACAAATCCAGGATTTCGATGGGATATCGAGTTATCGTCAGTACAAAATTTGCCAAGATATTCCTTAAACGCTTTTTCAACAAGGGGCTTAACCTCTCCATAGAGCTTAGCTTTTTGTCCCTTAAATCTTAGCCGGATATGTGGTCCGTTCTCCCAATATCTCACAAAGAAGAACTGCTCAGCAAGATTTTCATCCATCACCTGCCTTACAGTATCAAAAACGGAAGTGCGTAAAAAGTGTTCCCAATTGCCAGTGTAGTAGTAGTAAAAGCCTAACCAGATCTTCATATATCACAAACAGTCATCGTTGTACCACTGAACTAAACATTCGGTAACCCAAGGATCTCCTTGCCTAGTTTTGATCTGGTCAGGTTGAGGAAGCATTTCCTCTATCTTCAAAGCGGTCGGCACCTTCCGTATAATCCTCTCCAAAAAAAGAACCATTACCGGGCTGTTAAAATTAATGTATTGAGGTTTATAATCGTCAGTCGCTGCTTTTTCTCTCCCTCCCTGTAATCCTGGAGCTCTATTAAAGTGGAACGGATCTACATAGATGAAGACATGATCAGGTAGTTCAAAGTGGCGGGCCCAAGTTCGCACCTTTAGAAAATAGCTCCCGTCGTCCTCAGCATTTTGTCGGAACGGGAGTTCTGACTTGTTCAAAAACCAAGCTCTTCTTTGCAGAACCACATTACCGGCAAACGTGATTCGTGGATATTTTTTACAGCCAATTTCTTTTGTGTTATTGGCGACAACATGCTGATTGACCCCCGCCGTAACTGTATTTAACAAAGGATACTTAATTTTAGTAAAATTATTAAGTAGTTGAAACAAATTGGAGCGACCCTTGCTGCCTTGAAAAGACAAATCATATATAAAGCTTCGCTTTCCGGATGGAGCATGAACAAGGGCAAGTTCGTCTTCAGCTTCATTTAACTTAACGACAAATTCAGCAACTTTTATTTGCCCGGACTCCGGAAGATTATTCTGGCCGCCTGGAACTTGAATTTCAAAAGGCATCATTGCCGGATGAATATTGGCATTAAAACATGATGCATCGGTATTCTCAATATGAAGAACATCTTGTTCTGAAAACTGCATGTTCCATAGCCGGGTGTCTTTTAGTGCCTTTTCTGGCAGGATATGGAGAAAACGACCAAGTAATTTACCATAGCCTGCAAAAACAGAGTTGACCACACCGTTCACCTTACCACCCTCAACGTAAAATTGGACAAATGCCCCAAACGAATTCTGTTTATAGTCAGGGAGAGCAAAGTCAAGTTCCTTATTAACAGCTTCAATATGTCTTGGCGTTATTTCAATAAAGGACTGATCCTTATTATCCTTTAGGACCTCCCGGCCAAGAGCATGCTGCCACTCTAAGACTGATGCATCCTTATGATCAAACTCCGGCAAAAAGTAGTATGGCGGAGCACTATCCTCTCCATGGCCTTCAGAACCGGGAGAACCATTTGAGTTGATTTCGGTCCTTTTCTCAAATGCCTCAATGGCTTTCTTTACGTCGCGATAATAATCTTGGTAAAGTTTTAAAAATGGAACTACTGCATCAACTCCGTACCGATCCACAAAGTAGTTTCGTAGTCTTCGCATTTCGCGGTTAGAGTGATTCATGGAGTCTATATTCTGGCATAGCCAAGCAAGACTTTCTACCGGCTCTGATAGGGGGGGAAATGCAGATACTTTCCTTACAGAATCGTCGTAAAAAATCTGCCGTGGTTTAAAGAAATACTGTGTGAAAGTCCTGATACGAAAGGGCTGGTCGACCTGAGGGTCCGCACTAAGTGAATCGGAAGCACTTCCTACTTCAGACTGGCCCGATGCAGACTGAATTTTTTGACAAACATTTTGAAACGACTGACTAACGGCGGTAAGCGTAGTCTTTCTTTGCACTGGAGATAATTCATGGAATACAGAAGCCGTTTTCCGCATTTCAACTAGTACATCAGACAACTCATTTATACAAGGCACTCCAGCGAGATCTGTTGAAGCAAGTTCAACAAGTCGGACATCCCATTCGGGATCCAATCCAGAAATACCCAAATTATACTCTATAAATCCGTAGTCGATCAATTGTTTAAGGTACTGCTCTAAATCGCTTTGTGAAGTCTCAACTTCTTCGATAAGCACCATTACAAATTCACCCAGCGTGGTTTTTTGAGCCCCATTGAGTATCTCCACAATTCGGTTAAGAATGGGGTCTGAGGCAAGTTGTTGAAAGGACTCAACGTTGTTATTGTTAACGAGGTAGCTAAAAAATGTAGTATTGAAAACAACCGTTGGATTTAGTCGAATTCTCAAGCGTAAGCATACTTCAGGATAGTTTGTAAGAAGGTCTTTCAAATATTTGAAAAGCAGGTTGTTCAACCTGGTGTGACCGATAACTGTCTCGTCTGGCTCTTCAATATCTAAATTACATCCGCCTGTACGCTGATGTTCACTACACCATAGGCTGGTAAAAAAACTGAAAGGTGATGTTTTTGCGGAAAACCGTGTAACATACTTTAGAATACCAAATCCAGTCTGTAGATCTCTTTTGGTAATCCGATCAATTTTTCGGTTAGAGAACTCAATTACTTCGTTCAAAAAGTCAAAAGCCGAAAGTACAATCCCTTTTTGCAGGAGTTGGTTCTGAGCTGCAACCTGTAACTCTCTCCATTCAGTAGCAGTTATTGACTGAATCTCTTCAGTGAAGTGCTGCTCCTCATCTCGAAGCACAGCTTCCATATGCTTGACATCCTCTAAATCCAAAACCAATGATTCCGGTAACACTTCCAATACCGCATCAAAGTCTCTTTGTTTTACATTTCTACCGTTGTAAAAATTCCTACGGAAATTTTGTACTTTATTCTGAACAACAGGGTCGAACTGATGCTGAATAAATTCAAAAAGCTTTTTGCTAACTGATTCCCTTATCCTTTCCAGGGCAACTTTGTGGGCCTCGATGTTTTGGATACGCCCATCAATTGGGTGCTTCCCGAAGCTCATTAGAGGTTTCATTGAACTCCCGGCAACCCGGTAAAGTATGTGAGGGAAAAGATGAACCATGGGTATTATTTTCTCATTAAAAGTTTAATTTGTAATCTTAGGACTGCCGTCTAAAATAGAATGCACTTGATTAAAGATTCGGTCAAAGACACTCATATCACGGGTAATGATTTCGCCGCTTCCAGATAGTTGCTGAGTAAATGGGAGTGTCTTCTGAAAGCTGGTTCGAAGTCCATACGGAAGTGCTACGGAAACGGTATATAAATTTTCATTTGGTATCGGAGAAATCTCTTTTATTCTTCCCGTCACAATACCGTACTCAATATAAGGGAAGTTGTCAAGCTTAATATTCACTTGCTGACCGACCAGGATTTTTCCAGAGCCTGCAACGGGGACAAGCAATTGCCCATAGATTTCCTGGGATTCTGGTACGATCGCAATCACTTCAGTGCCTTCTCTTACAAACTGATTGTTCGTAGTAAATTTGAGGATGGCCGCGCGCCCTGCCATAGGCGCAGTAATTATAAATTGTCGGTACCAATGTTGTATTTGTCCTTCCAGTCTTCTAAGGCTGTTTACCAAGGCATTGCGTTTTTGTTCGAGTTCCTGCATATCCTCCCACTTAATCTGTTCAAGCTGCGCTGTGAGTTCAGCAATCACTATGTCATTAGCTAACATTTGATTTTCAGAAGCTTGATAGTCTTTGATGTTCAACAAGTAAGCTGCTTGTATTTTATTAAAATCCACTTCCGCTATCACCTTTTCAGTGTAAAGTTTCTTGTCAATCTCGAAAGTTCGACTTCTTATTTCTAATTCTTCTTTTTGAAGCACTTTCTGTTTTTCAAGATGCTCATTTAGCCTTTTGTATTGCAGAATTTTACTTTCAATCGATTTCAGTCTAGTTCCAGGCAGCGCCAACTTTTCCGCTGTACGAAGCTCTTGTACGCTTGCCAGAAATTCTGTGTAGCTATTTTGTAGTTCACCAACTTCCAAGCTACTATTCAATGCAATAATTTCGGATGAAAACGCCCCTTGTAAGCTTTCCTCCAACCGATCAATTTCTTGTTGGAGCAGAAAAATCTCCTCCTTATCCGAGATGCTCTCTATAAAAGCCAGAACATCTCCCTTATTCACCGACTGTTCATTTTTAACAAGTATCTCGATCTTCCCAGAACTATTAGCAACGACATTAACTGGCGACACTTCCGTTGTAATTATAACCCTCGAAAGAATCACATCCGGATAGCGGATTAACATACAAAGAAACAGCGCCAACAACACGACTGCAAAGAGAATGGTAATGCCCCAGCGAATCGTCCACGAGGGGACTTGAGCAATAACCTCATGAATTTCCTCGCTATACGAGTCGATTATTTCAGAGTCGTGTTCGTTCATCGTTTTACATAATGCCGGTTAACCTTCACCGAGTTCGAGTTGATTGCGGATGAGTTCAAAATAGTGACCACGACTGCGCGATAACTCTTCGTGAGTACCTTGTTCAACAATTTTTCCCTTGTCCATTACTACAATAACGTCTGCATTCATGACAGTGCTGAGACGGTGGGCCACAACCACGACAGTCTTCCCTTTCAAAAACCCATTCAGATTTTCAACAATTACGCGCTCATTCAAAGTGTCTAAAGCATTTGTTGCCTCATCTAGAAAAATAAGTTCTGGGTCCTTATATACAGCTCGAGCTATTAGAATACGTTGCTTTTGCCCCTGGCTCAAACCTTGCCCATCCGGCCCAATTATCGTCTGAAACCCAAGTGGAAGAGATTCAATAAAGCCACTTATGTTGGCTATGTCACTGGCATACTTCATTCGTTTCCTATCAATGAATTCATCGCTTACCACAATATTCCGCGAAATTGTATCGCTGAAAATAAACCCATCTTGCAAAACAGATCCACAAAAGTCCCTCCATCTTCGAAGATTTAAACCTCCTAATTTATTTTGGCCGATTCGAATTGAGCCTTCTTGCGGTTCGTAGAATCTGAGCAATAGCTTGATGAGAGTTGTCTTGCCACTACCACTAGCCCCGACGATAGCGGTCTTCTTGTTCTCTGGGATGGTTAGATTGATACCGTCAAGGACTTTCGTACCTCCCACATAAGAAAAGCTTACCTTCTCAAAAGTTATTGTCCTATTTACTGGTAGATCAGATGTTTTTGACGCGTCGTCCTGCTCTTCATCCTTAAGTTGATGAATATCATTCAAACGCTCTAGACTGATCTTTGCTTCCTGTATTGAATGAATAAATGTGACCATCTGATTGACAGGTGCATTTAACTGACCAATGATATACTGGATCGCCAACATAACTCCAAATGAAATATCACCTTGCATCACAGCCTTAGCAGTTAGGTAGGTGACTAAAATATTTTTAAGTTCGTTGATGAAAACAGAACCCACTTGTTCGTATTGGCTTAAGGCCAGTGCTCGCTGGGTAGATTTGAATTGCTGTGCCTGAATGCGTTCCCATTCCCATCTCTTTGTTTTCTCGCTGTTATGCAACTTAATCTCTTGTATTCCGGTAATCAATTGGATCAAACTTGTCTGACTAGAAGACATTTGGTCAAACAAGCGGTAATCAAGGTCTTTTCTTTTTTTAAGAAACATAAACACCCAGGAGAGCGAGGCCACACTACCAATAAAAAAAACTGCAAAAATAGTTTTATTATAATATACAAGAATTGCGCTAAATACTGCCAGATTAACCAGCGAAAAAATAAATGTTAATGAGTAAGACGACAAGAATGTCTCAATACGCTTTTGATCCCCCATCCGTTGGAGAATGTCCCCGGATTTCTTTGTATCAAAAAATGACATTGGAAGCTTCATCAGTTTCACAAGCAGATCGTACAGAATAAAAATATTGACTCTCGCACTTATGAACAGTAGGATCCAACCTCGAATGAACTCCACACTCGTCCGGCTAAGTGTCAACATTAGCTGCGCAAATAGCATTAGATGAATGAATTCTAGATTATTTGTATTGATGCCGACGTCAACAATAGCCTGCGTAAGAAACGGCAGGACTAGCATCAAAAGACTTCCCAGAATCATCCCTAATATTAACTGGAAGATATGTTTCTTGTAGGGTTTGAGATACCGAAACACAAAGGTCCATGTTCCTTTGTCTAGTTTTTCGTCAGGTGTTGTGTAGAATTCAGGAGTAGGTTCAATAACCAAAACGACTCCGGTGGGCCCATGACTTGATTGTACATTTAACCAACCCTTTCTGAACTCGTCATGAGAATATTTTAATAAGCCGTGTGCTGGATCAGCGACAAGCACATCCTTACGTGTGATTTCATAAACTACTAAAAAGTGTCTTTTTTTCCAGTAAACAATTGCTGGAAGTGGAACATGTTCCTTGAATTTTTCGAACGGTATCTGAATAGACAAAGTTTTTAGGCCATTTAACTCCGCCGCAGCGCTTAGGCCCATAAGTGTCGACCCGGCTCTTGTATTTTCAGTTTGTTCCCGGAGCTTCGCCAGTTGCAAAGTTTTTCCATAAAATTTGGCCACCATCATAAGGCATGTAGGGCCACAATCCATTTGATAGAGTTGGCGATAAAATGGAAATTTCTTCATTTCTTAATGTTACTTAATGGGCTTGGCGCAAGTAATCCTTTTACCAAAGCTTCCTTTACCTGAGCGCAAATGATGTGCTCTACCTCATACATTTGTATTTGTGAATCTATATCCTCGAATGAAGTAACGATTTCTAATATACCTTGTGAAATTTTCTTAGGAGTCGAAAAAACCCTCAGCACTTCGAGTAGAAGATCTGATTCAATGAGCTGCTCCTCCACACCCCAGAACCGCGGTATAAGTACCACTGTGCATTCTCCTTCTAGTGAGTGATGACTAGAATAATTTTGATCCAGCAGTGGCTTTAAGTTCCATTTCAATTCCCTGATGACTATATCAGTACATTTCTCTACATGCCTGCCCAAAAACTCTTCTTCCTTCATTTGAAGAAGTTCACTCGCCTCATTACGCACGATCTCACTTTTAAAATAGAGGTAAGCGTTTGATTTTGTACTTAGATCAAGGTTAAACACAAAAGTTTCAAAATCTATAACATCCGTTAAAAATGGGGCAACTTGAGAATTGTCCTGAGCAAGGCTATGAGCCCAATGTTTCCAGTCTTCGGCCAATCCTAAATCAACCTTTTGGCTAAAGTAGTTCTTTGCCTTGTCGGGGAATACTTTCGAGATAATGTTCAATGATCTCGGAAAACGAAGACGAATGATTTGTTCTTTAACATACCAGTTGGGAAGGTCGATACATTGCGAGTCGGTTTTCGCATAGCGAGCGACTTCTGGAAGCAAGATTGAGTTCTCATACTTTGGTTCTGAAATAAGAAGAAATGAATAAGCGATACCAGCGTTCCCTAGCAAAAGACTGTCGTCTTCTTGCCAATTCGACATTCCAGAAAGATAATACCCCCGCCTAACTTTCTCTTCAATTACATGAGCTGAAGCACGTAGCACTGCGTCCCGGTATTCGGGCTCCTCTTTGATAGCTGCGACGGCTAATAGTAATTGAGCGTTGCCCATTACACCGTGGCAAAGAGAAAAATTGTTACATAAACTTCTGTCGAATAATGAATCTTGAACCGTATCAATCACTTTAATTACCTGCTCCAAATAGCGCTCGTCTTTAAGCAATTGATAGGCGCGAAGTCTGACAAGGCCGATACCTGGAGCGCCATGACACCAACCTAGAACAAACTTAGTCTCCTCAAACTTTATGTGTAGCCCTTTATCATAGGCATTCCGATATTCGTTGTAAAATTCATCTATATGAATTAAGGTTCGGAGATCCGACCAGTTCTTTCTCTCCAATTCATAAAATTGCTCCTCATATTCCATCGCCAATCGTGCAACGGAAATAATTGCATCATTACCGAAATATGCACCTAATTCGAGGAAAGCTAGGGCAACGCCAGAAGCTCCGTGGGATAATCCACATAGACCGGCAATATTAATGTTCATACGGTCCCAATATATGCCTTGCCGACTTAAGTTTGCTCTGCGCAATAGCGTTTTTGCAAATACCTCTATATCGGACAAAACGCTGAGGTCTTGCGTCGCGGCATATAAATGAATTAAAACCAGTAGTGTACCCGATGTACCGTTAAGAAGATCAGAAATCCCAAAATCAACAAAGCTTCGTGCTCCACGACTTATTGACAAAGCTTCATCCAAATATTCTTTTTTGGACAACATTTCATTAGCTTTTATCAATGTAAACACTACCGACATTTTGCCAGTATAAAAAGCAAAATTGTTTCCTGAATCCTTTCGCACTTCATGGATTGACCATGAAAGTGCCTTCTCTACTGCGATTCGGTATTTCTCCCGTTTGGTAACTCGATAGAGCTCAAGGAAAAGAAGAGCGAAACCACATGCTCCATTGTAGATGGTGAAACTTTGAAATTCCTTGTTTGAAAGATCACTGCTCACTGTCATCCAAAACATGCCATTCTCGTCTTCCTTAGCTTTGCCTAGTAGCCGATCTCCCAACTGAATGGCTTCGTCTAAAAACATTGGTGAAGGATAGTGAAAAAAAAGTGGCTGATAATACGTCAGCCACTTTTGATGATCGATTTGTGCATAGTGCTCAAATAGTTTAGCAAGTGCCAGTCTGTCCGTTGGGACCTCCAGGATAGGTAAAATAGGCTCCCCCGCATGGATAGTAGCACGTATTGGTGGTACAGGTATTCTCATAAGTACCACACTGGGCAGAGGGAATACCAGTTGGGCCACGTGTCACGCAGTCCCCCGTTGTTAGTGATCCTCCATTTAGCGCCATTTTGTGAGCATCTTCTAAAGAGGTCACAAAGCTTTGAACTTTAAGTTCGCTTAATTTTAGTTTTTTCATAAACGATATATTTTTTTTTGTTCCATTAATATAGTACCTAATAATTTTATTTGAAACAAAAACTAAAAAAAAATTATCTCGACAAGTGTCCAAATATTAAATTTAACGACCAATCGATTTGCCGAGAAAAACCTCTGGATGCTTCGAACTCATGTATCTCAAAATAGCCGTCCTGTTGGCAATGGCCTCGCCGGCACGAGTTGCAAAACGATGACGATAGAAAAACAAAAATTCTTTCAGGATGTGGATAATCCATCCTTTTTTGGTGGCGTTAACCCAGAACTCCCAATCCTCATACCCATTAACCATTCCAGAATCAAACCCCCCGTTGTTAGACCACAAGGCCCTCCGGATTAGAGCAAATGACGAACAGTTAATATCTAAGACAAAGTTTTGTACTCCTCCGCCTGTAGGCATCCAGTTATAATTCTGACTTCCAAAACAGCGTACCCAAGAAGAAACAGCACCGATTTTCGGGTAACGTTCCAGCACGGACATAGCTTTTTCAACGAAAGTAGGCGCAATTAAATCATCAGCATCAACAGTAAGGAGATAGTCACCACTAGCGTGGTTAAAACCCGTATTGCGAGCGACCGCTGTTTTTGAGTTCTCCTGACGTATAACCAAAATGCCCATCTCTTTAATGTTTTCAAGTACCTGTCTTGTCTCGGCATCTGTAGAACCGTCATCGACCACAATGATCTCTATTGCAGCGAAAGTCTGACATTGAATCGATCGAATCGTTTCGCCTATAAACCGGCCGTGGTTATAGCATGGAACAATTGCTGATACTAGGGGAGTTGAGGACATAATATTTTTTTTTGAACGAGATTTTTGCTTGATAAAAATCACGCTAGCCTTTCTCAAAGAAGATTCTGACTAATAGCTGTTATAATCTTTTAACAAGCCTTTTGGCCAAAAACCGAATCTTATTCAATGTAATTAATGTAGAATTGATTCAACCTATCGGCACAGTCTGACATCAGATGTAAGCTAATTAAATTCCAGTAAGTCTCAGCTACGATTCTTCGGAAATTAGAAGCAACTTTGGCTTCTAATCCTCAGACTATCAGCGAATCCTTCGACGAGACTGAGGGCTGCAATCACTGATTTATAAATAAATTCGATAATTTAATTCAGCATACTTTAAAACTGTTCTACCCATTGCCAAGCAAGGCCTACATATCCTAGCTTATTTTACATCTAGTTTCCTCGCATATTGCCGAGTCGTTAGAAGGCTCCCAACGAAGGGGTCTTTTTCAATCCATCATTCTTTAAACAGATGTTGATGATCTTCTTAAAAGGTAGTCCGATACTTGATATTACTACTACCGTGGCACTTGCGTACAGACTTCAACCAGAAATGATAGTCGGTTCGGGGAGGATCATTGCTGGTCCAGGATAGAACCTAAGGGTTGCCTACTTGGAGATTTTAAATGTGGAAAAGGATTTCACCAAGAGTTGAGCTTGAAGTAATGAATACAAAAATTCCGCTAGTTTTCGTTAACTCTATAGTCGACCCATAAAACCGCGAATAGGTGTGGAGCTTTTATCGGAATCAAAAAAGAAGATAAGCTTATTAAGAGTTTTAAAGGTATTGCCTCACTTATGATCCTAGAGTTATCGCCATGTCTGGCACACAACGAAAAAAGGGAGGCATTTGCCTCCCTTTTAATATCATCAAATTGATGCTCTTAGAAACCTGGATTCTGAATCAGAATATCCGGACCTAAGAGATCTATCTGGTTTTGCGGGATAGGTAAAATTGCGTGCTTAGCGGTGTATTTAGCCCCACCCAAGGCGTTCGTAAGGATCGCTCCGTCGTAAGCCAGGTAGGCGTTCAAGACGGGTTCTGCAATTCCCCAACGAACCAAGTCGTAGAATCTGTGGCCTTCCATACCCAGCTCAAGCTTTCTCTCGAATCTAACGGCCGTACGGGCGGCGTCAGCACTTGCCCAAGGAGACTTGTAGATGTCGATCACATACTTGGCCGCTTCGGCTCCACCCTCTCTCATCAGCTTGGAGTTCATGGCTCTCGTTCTTACCATATTGACGTACTCTCTGGCTTTTTCCAAGCTACCTGCTTCAATCTCAGCTTCAGCAGCCATCAGCAACACATCCGCGAATCGGATGACGTAGATGTTCATTCCGGTATAGCCAGGAGTCCAAGTGGAGTTATCCTGGAAGGTTCCCTTTTCGGACTCTTGATAGACATACTTCTTAGGGTTATATGGGCCTGCCCAATCCTGCTTTCTGATCCAAGATGCACCCGGATGATCCTCCCAATCCAGGTAAGGGATTCCTCTCCTACCTACCGTATGATCCAATCTAGGATCCAGATTTCCTGTGTCCGGTGTAAAAGGATCACTGCTTACTAAGCCATGATCATTTTTCACCTGATTGGCACCGGTGTTGTAGCTTTCATCCAAGAGTGGAAGACCGTTGGCATCTGTTCTGAAGGAGTTTACGAAGGTAAAGCTCGGCGAGAAGAAACCGCAGCATCCACCCGGAGCAGCTGAGTTGTACGGGAAGTTCAAGTCAAACTCAGGGTTTGCATTGTTGACAGATCCAGTACCTGCAGCGGCCTGATAGGCCCATACGGTTTCTTTGCTGTTGTCGAATGCACCTCTAAACGCGTTGTCGTAGTACTCCACCAATCCGTATTTCTCTCCTTTGCTCGTCATACCGTTGGCGATCACGTCATCAAACAGCGTTTTAGCCTGCGCGAATTTATTCTGGTAGAGATATACTTTGCCGAGATAAGCCTTTGCTGCGAAAGAATTCACTCTCCCTACCTGCGGCTGGCTTGTTGGCAAGTTGTCTACCGCGAACTGGAAGTCAGCCTCAATAAAAGGCCAAATATCCTGATTGTTGACCACATCTTCCAATCCAGTCCCGTAGTCAAGCGTTTCGTCTACCAGCGTTGGCATCTTGAAGTTTCTCACCAGCTGAAAGTAGAAGTGACCTCTCAGAAATCTCGCTTGTGCGGAAATTCGCTTGATGTCCTCAGGAGTCACGTCGGCAGCCGGAGTATTGAGCAAAGCCAACACACTATTCGCTCTGGCGACTCCCTCGTAGATACCTCGCCAGTTATCATACACGTTTACGTTGGTAGGGTCTGTTTCAAACCGCTGAATCGGGTTGATCGTGTTGAAATCGCCGGGATCCGTACCTTTGTTTGCATCACCTCCACGAATACTTCCCCAAACCCAGTTGGACGGAGAAGCCATCCGCACGTCTCGTCCATTGACTTGGGAGTACACCGCGATCAAAGCTGCATCCAAGCCCTGCACCGTTGTCAGCTGGGCTTGCGCTAGCTGGCCTGTAGGTGGAACCTCAAGAAAGTCCTCGCTACAACTTACGGCAACAGTCACCATGGTTGCTACCGCCAGTACACCGATTTTTATTTTTATATTTTTCATATGCTTCGTTTTTTTCATGCTAGTATTTGCCTGTCAATTTTCATTAGAAGCTTACGTTCAAACCAAAAGTATAACCTTTAGTCACCGGATAGTTTCCAACATCGATACCGAAGGTAAGATCGGCGTTACCGCCTACAGCCGGATCCAGACCAGAATACCCGGTCAGCGTAAACAGGTTATTTGCAGATGCAAACACTCTGAATCGCTCCATGTTCCACTTGGTCAACAATGAAGTTGGCAGATTGTAACCCAAGGTTAGGTTTTGCAGTCTCAGGTAGGAACCATCCTCTACATAAAATGAATTGGCTTCATTGGAGGTAGAGAAGTTTGCCGCTTTCTCCACGATAGGGATCTCAGCATCCAGATTTTCCGGAGTCCAAGCATCCTTCAGACGCTCAGAGATTGCCGCACCTTCGAATGTTGAGTAGAAGTCGGTGAACCAACGGGATTGGTTCCAAATTTCATTTCCTACAGAGGCGTAGAAATAGGCTGACAAATCAAAGCCCTTGTAGCCCAAGACAATGGTTACCCCTCCTGTGAAGTCAGGAACCGGGCTACCGATGAAGTCTCGGTCAGCTGTGGTGATTTCGTCATCTCCGTCAATATCTTTGAATTTGAAACGTCCCGGAGCCGCATCTCTCTGAGTCGCGTGATTTGCGACATCCTCAGCGCTGCTGAAAAGACCCACAACTTCGTATCCATAGAAGGAAGACAGTGATTGCCCCACTTGATTTCGGATAGGAGTAATCCCCCTAAAGCTTGGGTTGGCATCGCCAGAAGTAATTACATCCAATCCAGGTGCCAAATAGGTGATCTCATTCTTCAGAAGTGAGCCAGTTGCGGTGACTTCATAGGTCAAGTCAGTGGTCAGGTTGCCACGGGTGGTGACCAAAAGATCCAAACCTCGGTTGAGCATCTTCCCGATGTTGACCGACGGTGCATCAGCGTTGTATCCTGCAGTACTTGGAATAGGCAATTGGAAAAGCAAATCCTTTGTCTCTTTCTTCCACCAGTCAAAGATCACATCCAGGCGCCCGTTGAAGAAGGTACCGTCAAAGCCGATGTTAGTCGTCTCGGCAGTCTCCCATTTCGCATCAGGGTTGCCGATACGGGATCTTCTATAACCGATGATTGCCCCGGAGTTAGAACCCGTGATATCGTAGGAAGAGGATCCCACGTTACCGCCGTAGAGTGAATACTGGTTATTTGGGTTCACATTATTAGAGTTACCCATCTGACCCCAACCCCCCCTGATCTTCAGATCATCAATCCAGGAGGTTCCCTGAAGGAAGGACTCGGAAGAAATTCTCCAAGCAGCCGAGAATGCAGGGAACACGCCGTATCGATTGTTGACACCAAAACGGGAAGAACCATCCCGTCGCAATACAGCACTCAACAGGTATCGATCGTTATATGCATAATTTACACGACCAAATAGGGAATAGAAATTTACTCCGTTGTAGAAGCCAGAGTTGACCACCCGGGTAGATACCGGAAGGTTAGAGATCGTGATGAAATCCGGATCTTGGGAGAACGGATTTTGCCCTGAAGCATCCAGATTTCTGCCGGCGCCGTCATTGAGTGATTCCTGACCCAGGATCACGTCAAATGCATGCTTGTCAAATTTCTTCTTCCAAGCCAAGGTATTGGTGAAGGTCCAAGAGAACACATTGGACGATCCCTCTGAATATCCAAAAGCGGAGTTGTTTTCAGAGTTTTCGTACTGCCATCTGGTGTAGCTCTTATAAAAGCGGGTATTGTAGCGACCCCCGATCGATGTCCTGAAAGTCAATTCATCAAGGATGTCATATTCCGCGTAGAGGTTCCCAAACAGGTTGGTATTGTAATCCTGATTATTTTCAAGACCTTCACGGCTTGCTACCGGATTTCTTGGGTTGTTAAATGACCCCACGTTGGTGCCCGCATATCCTCCAAACTCATCATAGATCGGGATGATCGATGGCATTCTGAAAGCACCCAAGATATCGTTTTCGTTTCTAGAGACTCCCTGACCTCCGACATCGCCGTCCTGACCCAGTACGCTAAGGTAGGTGCCCTGGAAGTTCTCTCCGATACGGAGCTTCTTGGTTACATCAAATTCGGAGTTGGCTCTGAAGGTAATCCTCTTGAAGCTGTTCCCAGTTAAAATACCGGCCTGATCCTGGTAGCCGACGCCCATGTAATAGCGGCTGGTCTCTCCCCCACCGTTCAAGCCGATCGAATGTCTGTTGAGCGGCGCGTTTCGGGTGATTGCACCGTACCAATCCGTTCCCTCACCTGTCGCGGCTCTTACCAGCTGTAGTATTGGGCCTTTTGAAGGATCTACATTGTACCAAGCCTGTTGCTGAGCGATTTGGTCAGCTGACAACGGGCCTGGTTGACCTGGCGATTTACCAAGAGCTCCCGTTACAGGGTCTTGGCTGATCACATTGAGGTAATAGGGCAATACAGGGCTAGTTCCATTTCCAAACTGAGAGTTCTCATATTTTGGAGCTCTACCATCAGCTTTTGCTGCGTTAGTTTCAGCAAGCCACGTGTAGTCAGCAAAATCCTGAGGGTTCATCATATCCAAACCATTCCCAGGAGTCGTGGTACCGAACATGCCGTTGTAGTCCACGCGCATTTTCTTGTTTCTACTTCCTTTTTTGGTGGTGTAGATAATCACCCCACTCGCAGCACGGGCACCGTAGATAGATGCAGCCGCAGCATCCTTCAGAACTGTGGTAGACTCGATGTCCTCCGGATTCAGAAAGTTGGTGTCTCCTACCGGCACGCCGTCAACGATGTACAGCGGAGAGTTACCGCCAAAGGAACCAAAACCACGAACACGAATGATCGATTGCGTACCTGGCTGACCGTTGGTAATTACAGTCACACCAGAAACGCGGCCTTGCAGCGTTTGCTCGACGTTACCGGTAGGTATCACAGTCAAATCCCTCGGATCCACTGTCGCAATCGCACCGGTTGTCTCTCTTCTGGAGTCAATGGTGTAGCCAGTTACTACCAGCTCGGTAAGCGTTCTCTCATCAGGAGCCATGGTCACATCGATGATGCTTCGGGTTCCCACCACCTGCTCAAGAGCAGCATAGCCGATAAAAGAAAATACCAGGGTAGCCTGGTCATTGGGGACGCTGAGGGAGTATTTCCCGTCAATGTCGGTAGCGGCTCCGGTAGTAGTGCCTTTCACAAGGACCGAAACCCCCGGAAGACCTACCCCGAACTCGTCTAGGACCGTACCCGTCACGGCTTTCTGCGCAAAGGCACTACCGGCGGATAGGACTAAGAGCGTAAGACACACACTTAGAATTTTGTAAACATTTTTCATAAACATAGATAGATTGGGTAACAAGATTAATCTCAAAAACTTGTTAGTTAATTGATTATGCAATCGATTTCGATCACTCTCAAATTAATAGCAATAGTTATACGCTTGATTATCAAGATATTATTGCTGCTACACCTTGGTCATATGACCGACTAGAATAAACCTGTAGGTTTGAGCGCATCGGATGATGCTGATTGAGGGAAGGGTAAGTTTTCTAAGTAAAATAGATCATAGGCTTGAATTTTGGGTTTAATTATTAATTGTTAACCGTCAATGTTAAATAATCTAAAACAAATTTCAAACCCGGATACCTAATTAAATTTTGGATTTCGGCTCAGGACCAGCTTTTTAAATATATTTTTTTACGTCGGAGTTCTATAAATGTGCGTAATGTTAGCAATTCAAAAAATTAGTAGCCTATTTGTTGAAAACCCAGCAAAATAATATTCAATCTCTTGCATTCTCCGAAAAATAAAATTTTAACCCGGCTCGTAGCCTTTCTATCGAGCAGTGTGTGATTCCCCCAAATTTGTCAGTAGGCATGCACAGGCTTCCAACCAGAACGGAGACACAATCGTCTACTCAGGTCCGATTTAAATCTATTCTATTGAGAAAGAAGAAGATAAACCCAGAATCTATTTTACACTTCTTTTGCAAATAGCAAACAAAGTCGCTAAAGGAATCAAGCTCACTGCTTCCCATTGCTTCCAATCCTCGCAGACACAATACGATTCACGGACGATCTTTCTGTACTAACCACATTGGTATATTTACTGACTCCGATCCGATTCCATTTCGGCGAAAAATGCTGGGCTATTTCGAAGTTCTTCAAAAAGCGGGTCTCTAAAAGCCCGATCAGACAATTGCCGGTTTGCAGCTATCGCCTTTTTCAACTGGATCATCGCTATCTCTTCTT
Source organism: Algoriphagus terrigena DSM 22685 (assembly GCF_000429445.1). Lineage (GTDB taxonomy): Bacteria > Bacteroidota > Bacteroidia > Cytophagales > Cyclobacteriaceae > Algoriphagus > Algoriphagus terrigena. The sequence continues at coordinate 41,227 of NZ_AUBW01000028.1, read as the reverse complement.
GCCCACCCGCTGCGGCAATCATCGCGAGGCCATAGTACCCATATCCAAACGCCCGGCCCTGCACCACCGACTCTTCAAAAGCCATGTTTGCATTCGTATAGTCAGACACCATATAGTAAGCCAGGCCTTTGTTAAAATAATCCTTCGGATCGGTAAATTTGTAATCAAACCTCAAAGTCGCAAGCTTGTAGTCGCCTCGCAAAATATCGAGAGCACCACGAAGCGCTTCATTGTGCTGTAGAAAGTCAGGATTCTGCGACATCGTGGAAGCATCAGACAGTTTCTTATAGGCCTCCCAATAATTCCGCTGAAAGGCAAAAATTTGGCCTTGATTGTGAACGGTCTGTGGGGTCGGCTCGATCCGATAGGCTTGGCTCAGTAGTCTAAGCGCTTCTGCCCACAATACTTCCTTGGACTCCTTATCCAGGGTACGCTGAGCCTGCCGCATCCGCACCACCGCCATGTTATTATATGGCATCGGTGATCGGAAAAACTCGGTCATCTTGGAGTAGATGGCAGCCTTTTCTTCGATACTTTGCGTTGACTCGGCGGCGAGCGCCCATTCTGCTAACGAGAGCGCATTGGTGCCGTCATTTCTGGACAATGCATCCTTTAGCTTCACGGACTGATTCATATCCAGGCCCGCCCGGGGTTTGGAGATGATCTCCACTTTTGCGACCCTAAGTCGGGGGAAAAGATCCTGAGACACCTGCGAAAATCCGGGAACTTTCTTCAGCCGCTCACGCTGTTCGACAAAACTCTCCTGACTCATCAGAATGGCATACAGCTCGTCCCTCCGGGTGGTGGAGATTCCCTTGTAATCTTTGAGCAATAGCCTGAGATCAAACCAGTCGTTCCATCTGGAACTTAATTTCAGCTGTGAATTCGACAGTGAGCTGACGCGGGAACCAAGGGCTTTTTTCGCGGATTCGGCCCGGCTCATTCCCAATGCGCTGCTCTTCCCCTCCGTGGTCTCTGGAGATTGGAGACCGGTGATTCTGAAGTCCTGCACGTCTGGATTCGATTCCAAAAATGCATCGATCTGCTTGAGCGCCGCAAGATTTGCGGCGCTGTTCTTATAGTTCGCCGATCCAGGATCAAATTCAATTGTAAACTCCTCTTTTCGGAGAGTCTCCCGATCCAGGGCGCCGGAAGTAATGTACAAGCCCACGACCGGAATCGGCTCGTCCGGGTACACATCTCCCAACTTCACCATCAGCTGAGGCGCTATGATTCCTCTGGCAAGGGTCTGCTTCTCATAGGCGGCCTGACTTTCCTTTTTCCCCTGAAAAAAAGAAACCTCCAATACCGCCCCCAGCATCCATGGCTCAAATTTCAGCGCAAATCTTTTTTCATACTCATAGGCAGAGACGGTTCTTTTGAGTTCAACGCCGCCCAAGTCAAGCTTCGTGTCCTCTGCATTGAAAGCGAGGCGAATAGATGGGTTTTTCGGAGACAGCACCGATTCGATCGGGATCGAACCCTTCAGCGTAAAGCGAACTGAGTCACCTTCCAATTTTAGTTTGGCCGGAGTGAGCTGGACGTCTTTCAAAAATTTGTTTTCTGGCGCTATTATTGATTTCGAATAAGCAGGCCCGTTTAAAAGTAAAAGGAGGATGAGTAGGATGTTAAACATGCTGTTATTGAATTGATTTCTAGAATTCAAACTCATTTTCTGCTAATTTTAAACCGATTATACTACCACAAGATGCAAAAACTGAAACTATTCTTCGAAGAGAGCGCCTTCGGGGTATGTTCTCGACTGGGAGAAAAACTCCACTTCCCGATAGACAGTATCCGGCTCTTCTTTATTTACTCGTCTTTCGTGACTTTGGGCTCTCCGATCATCCTCTATGTGAGCATGGCGATGATGATGAAAATCCGAAAGTATTTCCGAAAAATGAACAACCCGGTACTTTTTGACTAGAACCTGTCAAAGGTTCGCTTGCGCAAAACCATATAATTCCAAAACAGAAAACGTATCGGGCCGGCGGTGGAATTGTCCATCTCCGGCTTTTTCGTTGGCTTATCCAACTGATCCATCCGCTCAAAGAAGTCGGCATAGCCTCTCCATACTGCCAGCGCAAAGTCCTTTTTCCCCTTAATCAGATAGCCTAAGGCAGCAGCCATCTCCAGGATTCCCTTAGCCACAATTATTCCAAAAAACCGCATGCCCGCGACATTCTTGTAAATCATGCTTAGGTTGTTTCGGATATTCAGGTAAAGCTTGTTGGGACTGGAGCGATCTAGGGTTGCTCCGCCTTGATGAAAAACAGTAGCCTCACCCAGATATCCGATCTTCCTGCCAGACCTTCTCAGTCTCCAACACAGATCAATCTCCTCCATGTGGGCAAAAAAGTGTGCATCAAACCCACCCTGATCAAAAAAATCGGTTGATCTGATAGCCAGACAAGCTCCCGAAGCCCAATCGACCTCAACCGCATTGTTATATTGTCCATGATCCTCCTCGAGCGTATCCCAAATTCTACCGCGGCAATAGGGATAGGCGAGGTCATCCAGATACCCGCCACCGGCGCCTGCATAGTCAAAAAAACGGCGATCCTGCCAGGATAGTATCTTCGGCTGAATTGCGGCAAAGTCTGGGTGCTGATCCAGCCAGTCTACCATCGTAGCGTCCCAGTCCGCGGTGACTTCTACATCGGAATTGAGCAGGATGAAATACTCGTATTTTCCTCTCAATTCCTCCAGACCCCAGTTGTAACCACCAGCGTAGCCAAAGTTGGACTGGAGAGAAATTAATTGAATCCCCGGAAAATCGGCCTTCAAGAAATCTACGGAATCATCGGTGCTGGCATTGTCAATCACCCAACAGTCAAACTTGCTGTTCTGCTGTACAGAGGGCAAAAAGGTAGACATTACCTGCCTACCGTTGTAATTGAGGATGACTATTGCCGCTTTTTTCATCTGTTTACAATTAGCTTTTAGCGGCCAATGGAATGTTCTGAATAATCATCCCACGAAAGTTCGCTTGAAGTAGATCTGACTTTATCCGAACATGCTTCCCAGGTCCATCCCGGGGATATTTGGCAGCATTCCCTCAGTGGCAGATTTCATCTCTGTTTTGATCTTCACTTCGATAGCTTCCATGGCTTTGTTGGTTGCTGCCACGATCAGATCACTCAGCATCTCCTTGTCTGTCGGCGTCAAAAGAGACTCGTCCATCTCGATCTTCAGGACTTTTCGTTCTCCATTGACATAAACTTTCACCATGCCCGCTCCGGCTTCGCCATCCGCTGTCAGATGCACCAGTCTACCTTGAGCTTCTTTGATCTTCGCTTGGGCTTCTTTCACTTTGCCCATCATACCCATTATGTCAAACATATCTTTTTGTTTTTTATTTAGCTCAAAATTAACTCTTTATAAACTTCACTTTTTCTCCAAATACTTACTACCCGTACCCTATTCTGGGCAAAATATAAAGATATGCCCGCGGTCAAATCGACAAGAATGGTCAACTGTTTGAGTAACTTTTTTCAAGCCTAACCAGTAAACAGAAGTAATCAAACCCTCTAACTACATGAAAACCATCGTACTAATATCGAAAGAAGAAATCCCCCTGCTTTCTTTTGCGAAAAAAGAGGTGATCGCCAATCCCAATGAACGTGTAGCGCGCATGTCCAGTCTCTTTCGCTCACAAACTCTTGGAAATCTCCTTCAGACCAAAGTCAAGATCACCTTTGAAGCAGCCGATGAGCAAGTCTATCTGGTAGATACGACTGTCTGGGCGGTAGGTGACGGTTTCATTTCGCTGAAGGGTGGAATTTATCTTCCTATCCATTCCATTCTCCACGTAGATTAACCCACTATGGCTACAGCTTCTGGCACAGTCATCTTCATCTGTTCGCCGGAAACCATGTTCTTGACCGAAATCACTCCGGCCTTCATTTCTTCATCCCCACAGACTCCCACGAAAGGAATCCCCTTCTTGTTGGCAAAATCAAACTGCTTCTGAATCTTAACCTGGTTGGGGTAAATCTCTGTCTTGACGCCGGCATTTCGGAACTGACTCAATAAACTCAAGGCATAGCCAAATCCCGCTTGATCAAAATAAGTCAAAAGCAGTCGGGTGCTGGTGTGGCTTTCGGTTGGAAATATCCCCAATTCATCCAGTACATCATACAATCTGTCCACTCCAAAGGAAAATCCCACTCCCGACACTCCCGGCAAACCGAAGACTCCCGTCAGATTATCGTATCGGCCACCTCCACTCACGGATCCGATGGACACATGATGGACTTTCACTTCGAAAATCGCCCCCGTATAGTAGGAAAGGCCGCGTGCCAGCATGATATCAAAATCGACATGATCTAGATCGACTCCCATCTTCTCCAGTATAGAAAAAACCTCCTCAAGCTCCCCGACACCTTTCAGTCCCGTCTCTGAGCTTTTCAAAAAGCCTTTCAGAAAGTCCAGCTTGCCTGTCAGGTCACTTTCCAGTGAAACCAGCGGCGCGAGATTTTCGAGGGAAGTAGCGCCAAAACCTCTCTGAGTCAGTTCTTCTTTTACCTTTTCCCAGCCGATCTTGTCCAGCTTATCGATGGCTACGCATAGCGGACCTTCTTTTCCCGCTTCGCCGATTGCCTCAGCGATTCCGGTCAGGATCTTTCGGTTATTAATCTTGATGCTATATTCTTTCAGGCTCAGTTTTTCAAAAACCCGTCGGATCATCAGAATGATTTCGGCTTCACACACCAAGCTGTCCGTCCCGACCACATCCGCGTCACACTGATAAAATTCGCGGTAGCGACCCTTTTGCGGCCGATCCGCTCTCCAGACCGGCTGGATCTGATAGCGCTTAAAGGGGAAAGTCAGTTCATTACGGTTCATCACCACGTACCGGGCAAAGGGAACCGTGAGGTCGTAGCGTAATCCTTTCTCAGAAACCTTGTTCAGAATGGCACCGGAGCCCTTTTCCAAATCATCCGCTTTCACATCTTTGATAAAATCACCGCTGTTTAGGATTTTAAACAGCAGCTGATCACCCTCGTCCCCATATTTTCCGGTCAGGGTATTGAGGTTTTCCATGGCCGGAGTTTCGATCTGTTGGTAGCCAAAGAGCTGAAAAGTTTCTTTGATCGTATCCAGGATGTAGGTTCTTCGGGCCATCTGCACGGGGCCAAAATCTCGGGTGCCCTTGGGCAAACTCGGCTTTTGCATGGGTGATTTTTGGTAATTGAAAGCCAAATTTATTCAAAAATCAACAAACACCTGCCCAAACTCGGGTTTTACTCCTGAATAAAATCAGAAGAATTGTAGGCAGAAAAGATTTGTTTCCTTACTTTTGCGCTTCGTTTCGAATTCAAAAATATAAACATATACAGCCATGGCCGTTACTACATTAAAGAGAAAACTGAAAAGAAAAAGACAAGGTCAGACCGCTCGCGTGATCAAAATCAAGCAGTTGAGCGCTAAGCCAGTGATTAAAAACGTAGACATCGAAGCGCTTAAGGCTTCTTTTGCTAAGTAATCACCAGTCTTTTGAAGATATGAAGGCGGCCCATCGGTCGCCTTTTTTCATGTAGGGCAGCTTCGGGATGCCGTCGAGGACTGTGTGACAGCAAAAAAAAACCGGCACAAGGCCGGTTCTGATATTCGTAAACTTTTCAGCTACTGATCAATTGGTCTTCGTCAGGTTTTCTTTGGCCTGATCAAAGGCAGGATCCAAGGCTATCGCCTCGGTAAAGGCCGTCTTTGCCTCGGCCTTCGAGTTTTGGTCCAGATAGATCAGACCTTTTAGATTCAACGCAGCAGCTTTCATACTGATCTGTTGAGTCTCCGTCTGGGATTTTGGGAAGCCGATTTTCTCATCCGCCTTTGCATTTTTCACCAGCATCGTCACGGAGTTCATAGCTTCATCATATCGCTTCAAGTTATATTGGATAAAGCCAGATTTGTAAAGGCTGAAATTATCCCCGGTCAAAAGATAGAGGCTTTCGAAATGCGGCAATGCGCGATCCAAAGCTCCCAATTGCTCCAAGGAATAAGCTGCAATCTCCAGCGCAGCGACATTCTTGTCGTTGATTTGCAGAAGATCCATCGAAACCAAAGCTGCAGATGGATACTGCTGGGCATCGAAGTATAGATTGGCCAGCGCCTCACGATAGCGGACATCATCCGGATTTCGCACCATCAGGTCAAACAGTTTCGCCTTCGCTATCGAAGGATCGCTGTAGGCCATGGCGATTTGGTAGGCAGCCTGATCGGTCGCATTGAGCGTCGCTTTCAGCTTTGGATCCAGTTTGGGGAGGGAGTCATTTGCCGTTTGGGCAGCGAGATTTCCGGCACAGAAGGCCAGTAGCAGCAGTAGGAATGTGCGCTTCATTGTTTAATCGTTGTTTTCTTGGTGATTTGAATTGTGATCGACAGGAGCAAGGCCTTTGTCACGGGCGATGTCAAACATCAGTTTTCGGGCAGCTTCTGGATTGTTTTGAATTTTCCCCTCCAATATAGCTTCTTTTATTTCTTCCTTGATTTCCCCGATGATTTTAGAGGGCGAAAGTCCGAAGATTCCCATGATTTCCTCGCCGCTTACCGGTGGCTGAAAGTTCCGGATCTGGTCTTTCCCTTCCACTTCTTTCAACTTCTCCTCTACTCTGGCGAAGTTTTCGAGGTAGCGCTTGACTTTCTTGTCGTTTTTGGAAGTGATGTCAGCCCGGCAAAGCTTCATCAGATCGTCGATATCATCTCCAGCGTCGAAGAGCAGCCTTCGCAGCGCCGAGTCGGTCACCTCTTCCTTCACCAACGCGATCGGGCGTAAGTGTAGCCTCACGAGTTTCTGCACATATTTCATCCGCTCATCCATCGGCAGCTTCAAGCGCCTGAAGATCGTCGGCGTCATCCGGGCACCCCGATCCTCATGTCCGTGAAACGTCCAACCCACCTTGGGATTAAAACGCTTGGTCGCCGGCTTGGCAATGTCATGCATGATCGCCGCCCAGCGAAGCCAAAGGTTGTCTGTGAAAGGGCAGACATTGTCCAACACCTGAAGTGTGTGGTAGAAGTTATCCTTGTGAGACTTGTCATCCACGGAATCTACGCCCTGGAGCTCGACCATTTCAGGAAAAAACTCGTGAAGCAATTTGGAAGCGAAAAGCAACTTAAACCCGTAAGATGGCTTTGGAGTTGCGATGATTTTGTTGAGTTCGTCGATGATCCGTTCGGCAGATATGATCTGTAGCCTTGGCGCGTTTTCCGCTAGGGCAAAAAAAGTATCCGCATCAATATCAAAGTTCAACTGGGATGCAAATCTGACCGCGCGCATCATCCTAAGCGGATCGTCTGAAAAGGTGATTCCCGGTTCGAGGGGCGTTTTAATAAGCTTCCGCTTGATGTCTCCGATCCCGTCGAAGGGGTCAATGAGTTCCCCATAGTCTTTCCCGTTGAGAGAGATAGCCATCGCATTAATGGTGAAATCGCGCCGCTCCAGATCTTCCTCCAGCGTCCCGTCTTCGACGATGGGTTTTCTGGATTCCAATCGGTAGGACTCTCTTCTGGCCCCGACAAACTCCAACTCGCCATCGTCCAGCTTGAGCATGGCTGTGCCAAAGTTCTTAAAAACCGAAAGCGGTACATGCGTATCAAAAGACTTGGCAACTTCCTGCGCCAGACTGATTCCACTGCCCACACAGGTGATATCGATGTCTTTGCTCGGTCGGCCTAGGATCAGATCACGGACAAATCCGCCCACCACATAGGTGTCAATGCCCAAGCGTGAACCTGCCGCCGCCACTTTTTCAAATATGTAATGCTCGTCTAGCCGTGATTTAAAATTCATCGGTTGATAATTTTGACATCGCCCTCGGGGCCCAAAAACATTTCTTTGGTTGATGGCCCCAAAAGAGGGAAATACAGCTCAGTTTCAAAATCCGCCGGTTCCGTTTTGGATTCAACTTTGGAAAGAATCGGCTGGGAAATCGCGAATAACAGTTTGTTCCAGTTGGGCTCTCTTATCAGCGAAAACTGAACATTTCCCTTTTCGCTGGGACAGTTTTTGATCACGGAATTCACCGGACTGTGAAAAATCGTCGGCTTGCTCCCAAACTCCACGATATCCAAAGACACCTCAGAAAAAGGCACACAGATGGCGCGGATCTGAAACAGGTCAAATAAGAGGACAATCCAGTCGGTCCCCATCTCCGGCTTCCACGAGTCCATCTTCAAAAGCGTGAGGGTTTTGCCGTTCCCCTCTTTGATAGTCACTTCTCCCTTGTCCCGGAGCGTCTTTACGATTGCTTTCTGATCCAAAATCTCAAATTTTGGTGTAAAAATAAGCAGATTATCCCGTCCCACACGGCTAAAATCCAAAACACAAAAAAACCTCCCCGGGAATCGGGGAGGCAGATTTCAATGGAAAGGCGCTTTAACTTACTCTTTTTCCAATTTTCTGCTGACGAAAAAGCTGGTAAGCAATCCCAAACCGCCAAAGATGAAAATGCAGGCAGGAAAGGACACATCTTCGTTCATTCCCGACTGAGCCAAGCCGGCACCTGCCAAAACTCCAAGACCTATACCGATGGCCAACAAAGCTAAATTGAGGACAACAAGGCCAAATCCTCCTTTTCTCCCGGTGTTAAAAAGAGAGGCGTCGGCACCCTTTTCGATGAGCGCAAGGCGCTCTTTGTTGCGGGTAGTTAAGAACACATAGAATACTCCAAAAATGGCGGAGAAGATAATTAGTGGAATTAAGATTTGTGATTGCATGAGGATCTTATTTTTGTTTGTCCTTTGGATGCAGGGTCAGAGAGAAAGGTTACAAAAATCTTTTGAAAAAATAAATTGTAACTTCTGTAACGCTACCTGCATCTAAACTCCGAATGCAATTCCTGGAAGACACTCATTACATCAAGCTAACCCGCGCGGGCGACATGCAGGCTTTTGGAACATTGGTTCAAAAGCACCAACGTCTCGTCTATACCTTGGCTTTGCGTATGCTGAAAAATCAGGAAGAAGCCGAGGAAGCGGCGCAGGACACCTTTGTAAAGGTCTATCAGTCGCTATCCGGGTTTGAAGGGAAATCCAAATTCACCACCTGGATGTATCGAGTCGTGTACAATGAGTGCCTTGGAAGGCTAAGAAAAACCAAAAGGCACTTTTCCCTGGTGGAGGATATCGTCGAAAACCCGGAGGAGCCAGCGGATTTTCTGGATGGGTTGGAGATATTGCATCGGGAAGAGCGGGCAGCGTTGGTAAAAAAAGGAATCGAAATGCTCAACCCGGCCGAAGCTGCGGCGTTGACTTTGTTTTATCACGAGGATCAGTCGATCAAAGAAATTGCCGCGATCACCGGCAGCTCCGAATCCAACGTTAAAGTCCAGCTTTTCAGGGGGAGAAAGCATCTGGAGAATAATCTGAAAAAATTAGGTAACAAAGAATTAATCGGACTGTTATGAAAAACGAAGAAAGCAAGGCGCTCGATCCGATGAAAAGATGGATATCCGAAGCCGGGACCGACACTCCAGGCGATCAGTTCCATCTGTCAGTTTTGAAAAAAATCGAAGCCCTTCCGCAGGCAAAGGACGTCTACAGCCCTGTCATTTCTCCCCTGGGATGGAAGATCATTCTCGGATTCATCACGTCAATCTTTGTCTGGAGTGCGTTTTTCGTACCCGCACAAGCAACAGACAGCTCTCTATTCGACAAGCTTCCAAAGCTAAAACTTCCGGCGTTTAATCTTCCGTTAAACAATCTTGCACTTCCAAGCCCCGATTTGAGTCCAAACCTTCTGCTGGGAATTGCTGCGTTTTCTATAATGGGCTTCTTATTGATCGTCAATACACTTCGAAACAAACAGGCGGAACTGTAAACAAAAAAGGCAGCCAATCGGCTGCCTTTTTTGTTTAGTCACTTTTAGATTAATTAGCTCTTCAGCCAGTTAATAAAGGTCTGATAGCCAACACCAATTTCTCTAGCGAAAGCTGCTTTTGTCTTTTTACCGGCAGCTTCTACTTTTTGCCACTCTTCTACTATTTTGCTTTTTTCAGAGTCTGTAAAAGATCTCCTTTTACCGGCACCCTTGGATGAAGAACCACCGCTCAGTGCTGCAATAAGATCGTTCAATTCGTTGACAAATTTTCCATCTGTCAAAAACAAACCAGCTCCTTCGAGTTTCTTGATCACCTCGTCTTTTGGATTTACAGGAGTTACTGCAATTCCTCTAGCGGCTGCCTCATGAAGGTCAATTTTTTTTCCGTCTGCAGTTACATAGATGAAGCCGTCCGTTCTCTTTAGATCAGCAATAGCTTCTTTGATTAGTTCTCTCATTTCTGTGGAAATTTGTTTGTGTAAATAAAAATCTCTGCAATATATAAATAGATTTCAATCTCATTAATATGTTTAATAATTATTCACAAAATAATTTCCGAATCCTTGGCTATTTCATTTTCTAGTTTAAAGAATAGGTCAATATCCACGACTCAATTAGATTTCTTGTCTTGAATTCCCGTGCCAGAATATTGAAATAAGCTTTTTCTAACGTTGGATCAACAAAGGTTGTTTGATAGTCCGTCAAGTCTTTGCTACGCGACAATCCCACCAGCATCTCGCGAAAAGACTCAAACGATCTTTCCCAACTGTCATGTCTCACACGGGTCAGCTCCCCGGTCGAAGTAAATTCGAGTGATTCAGAATTAAGAGCAAATGTGTAGCGTGTCTTCCCCTCTTGCTCCATCTTGAATAAAACAATAGCTTCCCTACCAGAGGTAAGTGTAGCAATCTCTTCGAGCTCTTCATTTAACTCAACATCCTCCAACAACGACTCAATTAGAAAAAAAACAAATCGCTTCCATGCATGGAGTATCTCTGAATTGAGCCCATAATTATCCGTTTCAAAAAATTCACCTTTATAAACTTCAAGTTCGTAATTATTGATCTTACACAAAGAGGTCAAGTCAAACCAATCACTTCCAAACTGCTCCGAAAGAGGCCAAAAACACACCAGCTTTTTATTAGCTATGACCACTTCTTCAAAAACCCGCGAGTAGATCTTATTGATCACATCAACGTCTTTTTCAAATCGAGTCCAATCTGATTCGGAAAACAATTTGACAGGATCCAACAATACAGTTTTACTTTTTTCAGATTTTAGAATCGTTAAGGTTTCGGAGTTTGGGTCCATCAGTTGATCGACCAATACGATACTTTTGTTTCTTAAGTTCATGCTTATCTTATTTAATGTGGTTAGTGTCTATGTTTCAGACATGGGAGAATCCATGCTGGTGTTTCAACCGTAGTGCAATCCCGAACTGCATTCTATTACTCGTATAAGTCATTTGATATCACCATGCTAAAGTAGGCAAGCCAGAACACTCAAAAACACAATTGACAGATATTGTCGCTATTTACTTTTCTCCCCGAAATTCACTTGCCCTGTCAAAAGTCAGAGTTTGCTCAAAAATGAAATCGCATAACGAAAGCCAAGTCAGGAAATTTCCCTAATTTTGAGCCCCATAAGATTCCAATCAAAATCATCCGTATCCATTCTTATGGGCTCATCCACCAAGTACATTTTCATCACCGGAGGCGTTACCTCATCCCTCGGAAAAGGCATCATCGCTGCTTCATTGGGCAGGCTGCTGCTCGCCAGAGGGTTTTCCGTAACGATCCAAAAGTTCGATCCCTACCTCAACATTGACCCGGGAACACTCAATCCCTACGAACACGGCGAGTGCTACGTGACAGATGATGGTGCCGAAACAGACTTGGATCTGGGACATTACGAGCGATTTTTGAATGTCACCACGTCTCAGAGCAACAACATCACCACCGGCAGGATTTACAACAACGTGATCACCAAAGAGCGCAAGGGTGAGTTTCTTGGGAAAACTGTACAGGTGATTCCGCACATTACCGACGAGATCAAAACCAACTTTTACAAACTCGGTGAGGAAGGCAAGTACGATGTCGTCATCACCGAAATAGGCGGATGCGTCGGAGATATCGAATCTCTACCGTTTATCGAGGCAGTGCGCCAGGCACGTTGGGATTTGGGTCCGAGCAATTTCTTAGTGATCCATTTGACACTAATCCCATATCTGAGTGCTGCCAAGGAATTGAAAACCAAACCGACCCAGCACTCGGTGAAGCAACTGCTGGAAGCGGGGATCCAGCCTGACATCCTCGTGTGCCGTACCGAGCATCATCTGCCAGCGGACGTCAAGAAAAAGCTCGCGCTCTTCTGCAACGTCCAACTCAACAACGTGATCGAAGCAATGGACGCAGAATCCATCTATGACGTGCCGCTGTTGATGAAAAAGGAGAAGCTGGATGAGCGGGTGATGACCAAACTGAAGCTCACCTCCAAATCAAACACCGACCTCGAGAACTGGAAAGATTTCTTGGGCAAGCTTAAAAATCCAACTCAGGAAGTCACAATAGGCCTCATTGGCAAGTACGTCTCTCTGCCAGATTCCTATAAGTCTATCATCGAGTCATTTACCCACGCGGGTGCTGCGGTGGAATGCAAGGTCCACCTGAAACTCATCTCTTCGGAGGAAATTCACATGGACAACTTTGAATCCAAACTCAACGAACTCGATGGCATCTTGGTAGCACCAGGATTTGGAGAGAGAGGATTTGAAGGCAAGATCGAAACCGTCAGATACGCGAGGGAAAACAAGATCCCTTTCTTCGGAATCTGCCTCGGAATGCAGGTTGCGGTCATCGAATTTGCCAGAAACGTACTCCATCTCGAGACCGCAAACTCCACTGAAATGGATCCGAAGACAGTTCATCCCGTCATCGGCCTGATGGAGAACCAAAAGAAAATTGTCCAAATGGGCGGAACTATGCGATTGGGTTCGTATGCTTGCGACCTCAAAAAAGGAAGCAAGGCCGCACATGCCTACGGAAGAACTAAAATCCAGGAGCGTCACCGCCACAGATATGAGTTTAACAACGAGTATCTCAAGCAAGTGGAAGATGCAGGATTGATTGCCACCGGCAAAAACCCCGATACCGGACTGGTGGAAATCATGGAGCTGAAAAACCACCCTTGGTTTGTCGGCGTACAATTCCACCCAGAGTACAAAAGCACCGCCTTGAATCCCCAGCCGCTGTTTGTCAAGTTCATCCAAGCAGCGATCGACAACAAAAAAAAGTAAAGTAATTGAATTGCGCTAAGCTACTTAGCTAGGAAAAAAACACCTATGGATAAAAATCAAGCAACTGGTTTGATACTCTTTGCTGCGGTCATCCTGGTCTACTCGCTCTTTTTTGCGAGCAGCCCGGAAATCCCAGCTGTAGAAGAGACCCTTCCTCAGACCGAAGCACAAGTTTCGGAAAACGTCCAGGAATCCCTTGCAGAAACTCTCCCTGACAGTTTGATAGACGCTCAGCGTACTTCAAGATATGGTGTGATTGCCCCTCTTACCGCGGGTGTCGAAGAGGATGTGGTCCTGGAAAACGACAAGATCATCGTCACCCTCTCTACCAAAGGTGCAGCTATCAAGAAGGTAATCCTCAAAGAGTATAAAAGCTGGGATCAACAGCCCCTGGCCTTGCTGGATGAGCAAAGTTCCATCATGAATTTCTCGCTGGAAAGCACCAAGGGAAATGTAAACATGTCCGAGCTCTACTTTAGCCCTAAACTGACTGAGGTAGCATCCGAAGGAGTGAATACGCAGGTATTGACCCTTACTGCCAGCGCGGAATCGGGACAGATTGTTCAGACGTTTTCCCTCGAAGACGGGAGCTATGTGGTGAAAAAAGGATTGGCAATTGATCGCTTTCAGGGATTTTTCACAGGAGACGCACTCAACTTTACCTGGGATGACCAGATCAAGGCCCAGGAAAAAGACCTCAACGAATCCAGAAGACAGACCCAACTCAACTATTACCTCGCCTCAGAATCCTACGAAAATCTGGGCGCCGGCAATGATCCTGAAGAAGAGCAAATTGCTGAACCGGTTAAATGGGTTGGCTTTAGCCAGCGCTTCTTCACCGCAGGTATCATAGCAGATTCACTGTTCCAAAATGTAAGTCTGGCACAAACCACTCCGGCGAACGATTCCTCGGTGGTCAGATCGATGACTGCTGCTTTTGCTATTCCCATGGAAAATGGGAAGGCCGACGTCAGCTTCTACTTCGGCCCAGACAAATACAAAACGCTGAAAACAGTCACTGATGGCTTCGAAAAAAACGTCGACATGGGCTACTTTTTCGTCAGCTGGGTCAACAAGTACATCGTCGTTCACTTGTTCTCATTCCTCGAGAAGTATTTCAGCAACTACGGCGTCATCATTATCCTGATCGTATTGATGATCAAGCTGGCGCTGTCTCCGCTGACCTACAAGTCCTACATCGGGATGGCCAAGATGCGGGTAATCAAGCCTGAGATTGATGAGCTGAAAGAGAAATACGGCGATGACGCGACCAAGATGCAGCAGGAGCAGATGAAGCTCTTCTCGCAATTAGGCGTAAGTCCGATATCGGGTTGCCTTCCCCTGCTGCTTCAGATGCCGTTTCTGTTTGCGATGTTCTTCTTTTTCCCAAATGCTGTCGAGCTCCGTCAGGAATCATTCCTTTGGGCAAACGATCTTTCCACCTACGATGAGTTTATCAAGTTGCCGTTTACGATTCCGTTCTATGGATCTCACGTCAGCTTGTTCACGTTGCTGATGACCGTGTCTCAAATCGGAATCACGCACTTCAACAATCAGATGACGACCGTGACAGGCCCGATGAAAAACCTCGGCTACATCATGCCGGTGATGTTCATGTTCATCTTGAACTCCTATCCGGCTGGTCTAAGCTTCTACTATTTGGTGTCCAACGTGGTGACATTCGGACAGCAATCGCTCATCAAGCTCTTTGTGGACGATTCAAAAATCCGCGCGAAAGTAGATGAAAGCAAGGTTAAAAACGTTAACAAGAAGAAGTCCAAGTTTCAGCAAAAACTGGAGGATGCGATGAAAGCCGCAGACACCAACAGGAAAAAATAAGGAAAGAGGAGCTTTAGCAAAGCTCCTTTTTTTTTGCGCAGCAACTCACGGAAAAGGAGCGACTGAATCCGTACAATCCGCTGCCACTAAATATTTTAACCTTTTTTCACCAAGGCTACGGGCCAAAAAAAGAAAAACCTACCAAAGGAAAAGACCTGAATTTGATTAATATTGAAGTCAAATTACCCTCTAACTAAACCATGGGAAAAATAATCGCCATAGCCAATCAAAAAGGCGGAGTGGGTAAAACCACCACCGCGATGAACCTGGCTGCAAGCCTGGCTGTATTGGAGTTTAAAACCCTGGTCATCGACGCGGACCCACAGGCTAACACGACCTCCGGCCTCGGGCATGATCCCAAGGAAATCGACACCAGCATCTATGAATGCATGGTAGATGGAACCGACGTCAAAGAAATCATCCGAAAGACTTCCATTGACCATCTGGAGCTCGTACCATCCCACATCGATCTGGTCGGCGCCGAAGTGGAAATGATCAACATGGATAACCGGGAGGAGAAAATGAAAGAAGTCATTGCTCCGCTCAAGGACCTCTATGACTTCATCATCATCGACTGTTCACCTTCTTTGGGTCTGATCACCATCAACGCCCTGACGGCGGCCAACTCGGTAATCATCCCCGTTCAGTGTGAATATTTTGCCTTGGAAGGCTTGGGTAAATTGCTCAATACCATCAAGATCATACAGACGCGCCTCAATCCTGATCTGGAAATAGAGGGAATCCTATTGACGATGTACGACGTACGTCTGAGACTTTCCAACCAAGTGGTAGAAGAAGTCCGACTGCATTTCAAGAGTATGGTTTTCAACACAATCATCCCAAGAAATGTCCGACTTTCAGAATCTCCAAGCTTTGGGTTACCGGTCATCGCATTTGATGCCGAAGGAAAAGGATCCATCGCATATCTCAATCTGGCCGGGGAAATAGCCCAGAAAAACGGCCTCCAACAAATGAACAACTAAGCATGGCGGACAATAAACCCAATCGAAAAAGCGCATTAGGAAGAGGACTTGGAGCGCTGCTGGAAGACAGTCCCGCCAAGCACAAATCCACGGAGATCCTGCCGGAAGTAGCCAAAACCGGCATTTTTGAAATTCTACTATCAGAAATTCAGGTAAACCCCTTTCAGCCCAGAGTTCACTTTGACAAAGATTCCCTTCAGGAATTGGCTGATTCAATCCTCGTTCAGGGTATCATACAGCCCGTGACCGTCAGGAAACTCGCTCCCAACGAATACCAACTGATCTCTGGTGAGCGCCGTTTTCAGGCCTCCAAGATCGCCGGACTGACTCAAATCCCCGCCTACGTCCGCACTGCCAATGACCAGCAAATGCTGGAGATGGCTTTGATTGAAAACATTCAGCGGGAAAATCTAAATGCGCTCGAAATCGCGCACTCCTATCAGCGGCTCCTCGCAGAATGCAACCTCAAGCAGGAAGAGCTCGGCGATCGGGTTGGCAAAAACAGAACCACCGTCAATAACTACCTGCGTCTTCTCAAGCTTCCTCCTACGATCCAAGCGGCGATTCGGGATCAGCAGCTCTCCATGGGACACGCCCGCGCGCTCATTAATATCGAAGACGTAGACAAGCAATTGGCTATCTTCAAAAAAGCCATTGACGAAGAACTCAGCGTCCGAATGGTCGAAGCGCTCGTCAAAGCACTGAACGAAGGCAAGCAGCAAAAGGAGTTGCCTCAAAAAGGACTCGATCCGGTTCGCAAATATGAAATCAACAAAATCCAACAACGTCTGGCTTCTCATTTTGGAACTAAGGTGGCTTTGAAAACGGATGAGAAAAACCGCGGTGAAATCAAGATTCCTTTTAATTCGGCCACTGATCTCAACAGAATTCTCGAAATCCTCGAAATCATCTGAACAATTGAACGCTTCGTTTTCCGATACTGGATCAAAAATCAAGACCCCATGGATTTCCCTGGGGCTTTTGCTTTTCGTATTTCTGCTGTCCAATCCTGCATTTTCCCAAGAAGAAGAGAGAGGTACAGAAAAGACCGATTCGCTGCAGCAAGAGAAAAAAGAGAAACCGGACTACTCATCCCTTCCCAAAAATCCAAAGAAGGCAACCATCCTATCTGCAATCTTGCCGGGAGCCGGGCAAGTCTACAATGGAAAGGCGTGGAAAGTCCCCCTGCTCTACGCTGGTTTCATGACAGACATCTATTTCATCGGGTACAACAACAAGCGCTATCAAACCTTCAGGACGGCGCTGTTTGCATACGACGACGGAGACCAAAGTCAGTTCCCTTCGCTTAATCGGGAAGCACTAGTGAGAAACGTAGACTACTGGCGACAAAACCGGGACCTCGTGATCCTCCTCCTTGGTGCCATCTATGCGCTCAACTTGATCGACGCCAACGTGGATGCCCATCTGTCTGGATTTAACATTTCCGACGATCTGACTCTTAAATTTGAACCAAATGTCGGTACTTTCGCAGCTTCAAGTAATTCAATGGGGCTGAGCCTGAAACTTCAATTCAAATAATGAACATTCTTATCCTTGGATACGGCAAAATGGGCAAGATCATCGGCGAAATCGCCGAGTCCAGAGGCCATTCCCTTTCTGCCAAAATCAACATTGACAACCGGGACGAACTGAGCAGTCTGGATCCGTCCACCATTGACGTGGCCATTGAGTTCAGCCAGCCAGAGTCAGCTGTCGAGAATATTTCCTGGGCCATGGCGCGCGGCATCCCAGTCGTATCCGGCACCACCGGATGGCTTTCACGCAAAGCCGAAATCGAAAAATTAACAGCTGCCCAAAACGGCGCTTTCTTCTACGCTTCCAACTACAGCATCGGTGTTAATATTTTCTTCAAAGTCAATGAGTTTCTCGCGAAGTTGATGAACGAAACCAACGGCTATCAGGCGTCTATGGAAGAGGTCCATCACACGGAGAAAAAAGACGCTCCTTCCGGCACAGCGATTACACTTGCCGAAGGTATTTTCAAAAACGTGGACAAACTCGACAACTGGCACTTGGTCGGACAGTCGGCCGAATCCGAACACTCGCTACCAATCACTGCCAAGCGAATCGATCCTGCTCCGGGGACGCATATTGTGCGCTATAGCTCTGAAATCGACCAAATTGAAATCAGTCACACCGCCCACAGCAGACAGGGTTTTGCCCTTGGCGCAGTTTTAGTCGCGGAGTGGATCCAAGGCAGAAAAGGCGTGCTTTCCATGGATGATTTTCTATCTTTCTGAATCAAATATTAGAACATGAGTCAAACTAAAATAAAGAAATCAGCGACCCGCGAATGGCTGGACGCGCTGGTTTTTGCAGTGGTAGCAGCAAGTTTAATCCGTTGGCTGTTGCTGGAGCCTTTTACAATCCCCACAGCTTCGATGGAAAAGTCGCTGCTGGTCGGTGATTTCCTTTTTGTAAGTAAAATGCACTACGGGACTCGCGTCCCAAAAACCATTCTTCAAGTACCCCTGACTCACCAGAAGATTTGGGGAACTGAGATCCCCTCCTACTCTGAAGCGATCCAACTGCCTTACTACCGCCTTCCCGGCTTCAGCGACGTCGAGAGAAATGACGTCGTGGTATTCAACTATCCAGTGGAATTCCAATATCCAAGTGACCTAAAAACCAACTACATCAAGCGTGCAGTCGGAATCTCGGGAGATATTGTCGAAGTCAAAGAAGGTGAATTGGTCGTGAATGGGACACCATCGCCCAAACCGGAGGAGATGCAGTATTCCTACGACTTAGTATCAAACCGCCCTCTGACAGTTGACTTCTTCGCCGAATATGGCGTGAACCCAGAGAGCTTCATGACATTTAGCAACGGCGCCTATCTGGTATTTGGCACAGATCAGACGATCGAGCGACTCAAGTCTTCGCCTGTCGTCGTCTCAGTCATGAAGCGGATCGAGAGACCGGGTGTAAATGATCCCAAGATATTCCCGGGCGGCTCCAATTACGGTTGGAACGTAGACAACTTTGGCCCTCTACAAGTCCCCGCCAAAGACTGGACGATCGAAATGAATGCCGATAACGTGCTCCGCTACGGTTTTACGATCGAACACTACGAAGGACACGATCAGGTAGACATCCGTGAGGGAGAGCTTTTCATCGATGGACAAAAAGTAGAAAGCTACACCTTCAAACAGAACTATTACTTTATGATGGGGGACAACCGTCACGATTCTCTGGATTCAAGATTCTGGGGCTTTGTGCCTGAAGACCATATCGTCGGCAAAGCTTGGTTCCTCTGGCTGTCGCTGGACAAGTACGAATCGATGTTTGGTAAGATCCGCTGGAATCGATTCTTCAAAGGAATCAATTAATTAAAAGCCCCGAAGATCTCCGGGGCTTCTTTTTTTACCATTTGATAGGTTCACTTCCATGTTGGACCAAGTATTCATTTGCTTGGGAAAAATGACGGCAACCAAAAAAACCGCGGTAAGCCGACAGCGGGCTCGGGTGGGGTGCTTTGAGGATTAGATGCTTTTTGGGGTCGATCAGTGCCGCTTTCTTCTGGGCGAAGGAACCCCAGAGCAGGAACACGACGTGTTCACGATGCGCACTGATCACACGAATCACTTCGTCAGTAAAGTCCTCCCAGCCTTGGTTTTGATGAGAGCCGGCCTGATTGGCGCGGACCGTCAGCGTCGCGTTGAGAAGAAATACACCCTGATCGGCCCACCTGGTCAAATCACCATTGGCCGGCATGTCAGTTCCTATGTCAGCTTTGATTTCCTTCAGGATATTCAACAGACTGGGTGGAAAAGGCACCCCAGGCTTGACCGAAAACGACAAGCCATGCGCCTGACCTGGCCCGTGATATGGATCTTGACCCAAGATTACTACCTTTACCGCATCTAATGGGCAATGTTGAAAGGAATTGAAAATTTCTTTGCCGGGCGGGAAAACCAAGTGATTTTGATACTCGTACTTGACAAAAGAAACCAGACGCTTAAAAAATTCTTTTTCAAATATCGCGTTAAGTGGTTTTTTCCAACTATCTTCAATTTTAACTTCCATGCAGGTTGATTATCGATTTGGTTTAAGAAAATTGTAAAATATCTATCTTTTAAACGCAGCCCCAATGGTAATCGCAGAAACAAAAGGCATTCAGGTGAGCGTAGATGTTACGTATCAAGCGGAGTTTTCAAGCCCGCATCAGCACCATTACGTTTTCACTTACAAGGTAACGATCCAGAATAAAAGTCAGCACACGCACCAGCTATTGCGGAGGAAATGGGAGATTTTTGACGCTGCTGAATCTCCAAAGCTCGTCGAGGGTGATGGTGTGGTAGGGCAGCAACCCGTGCTGGAGCCCGGTGAATCCCATACCTATGTCTCCGGCTGCAATCTCAAATCAGGTCTGGGAAAAATGAAAGGCTCCTATACCATGGAAAAGCTGATGGATGGCTCACTCGTCGAGGTGACTGTCCCCGAATTTCAAATGATCGCCACTATCTTTCAAAATTGATTTGAGGAAATATTTCTTCTCGATCGGTGCCTATTTTTCCTATTGGCTAAAAAAAGAGGACCGATTCAGCCAACAGTCCCCGCTGGTTTTTGAGCTCTATTCCAAGCTGATTCTGTTTTTGGAAGAAAACAGAAAAGGAAACCCGGAAATCGAGCAATTCCGACAAAAGCTATTGAAAGATCTCACTCTCATCCATGTTCTTGACTTGGGAGCCGGCTCGAAAAAAGTACCAGCCCCCTTCCGTCCCATCGCCAAAATAACCCGCCATTCCACCAGCGGAATCAAATTCGCACAGCTTTACCAATATTTTTGTGGACTGACACCCGCTGAGAATGTCCTCGAACTGGGCACTTGCATGGGCATCTCTACACGATACCTTGCCTACAAAACCCTAGGCCAACTTTACACCTTCGAAGGCTCAGAAGAAATTCAAAAAATAGCCCAACGATCCCCATCACCCCAAAAAACGAAATTTATCCTGGGCCCGATCAGCGAAAAGCTTCCTTCGGTGCTTGAGTCGATCCCCCGTGTGGACTTCGCACTCATCGACGCCAACCACACGTATGAAGGAACACTCCTCGCGTTCGATCTGATACTCCCCAAGGTACACCCGGGTACCATTATCGCGATTGGAGATATTCACTGGACTGCTGGCATGGAGATGGCTTGGGACAAAATCAAAGCACATCCAAGCGTAAGATTGACGCTCGATTTTTTCGAATGTGGAATTATCCTCTTCAATTTCCCGGGAGGGAAAAAACATTTGGTACTTGATATCTGACTTCCTGAGATGGGTGAAAATCTCAGAATCCGTCCAATCTGAGATCTTACACGGAGCTGCAAAAGTTAAATTCGGTGAAAGCGAGATGCAGACAATTACTGGATTTCAAGCCCCAAAAAGCAATTCTGACCTCCCCCATTGAGCCTCGCCACGCCTCGGAACGAGTACGTCCCCAGTTCTAGTATGAATTTGGCAAAGATATTGATAAACTAGTTGGAGAGACGTATCCAATGTCCCATCCTGTAGTCGATTTGGCACCGGGAAGACCAATAGTGTTCGTCTAAACTTTGAATATCATAAAGTCAAAAAAGACAATCAACCATGAGCACTAATTTCGAAAAAGAATCAGGTCAGAAGAGCGACCAAAACAAGAACATCATCATCATTGTCCTGATATTATTGGTCATCATCAGTGGCATCAAACTCTACACCGACTACGTAGACCGCACCAAGAAAACTGAAGAAATCCTTCTCCTCTCCACCGAAAACAACGACCTAAACATGCGCTTGGATTCGGTCACATTCCAGCTTGATCTCAGAATTAAAGAAATCGAGAAATTGGGTGGTGACGTTCAGGCGCTGGAAGCCGTGAGAGATCAACTGATCGCTGAGCGGAACTCGACCAAGCAGCGCAGTTCCTCCGAAATCGCCTCGTTGAATGGCAAAATCTCCAATCTGAATGGACTGATCGCTCAAAAGGATCAAGAAATACTGGAACTCCGAGCTGCCAACCAACAGCTTTTCGCAGAAAATGAGGATTTGAAAACCACCCAGGCGGTGATCGAAGAAGAAGTAGCCCAACTCAACATCCAAAAACAGGACCTACAAGCCAAGGTGGATGTCGCTTCCATGCTCAAGGTAGAAAACATCGGCATCGCAGCAGTAAATTCAAAGGGGAAAGAACGAATCGAGACCACGAAAGATTTCCGCAACCGGCAGATGGAACGGTTGAAAGTAAGCTTCAATATGGCTGACAACAAAGTGGCTGAAAAAGGTCCGAGAAACATCTACGTGCAAGTATTGGGTCCAAATTCCCAACCGATTTTTGACGTCGCCAAGGGCTCCGGCACCTTTATGATAGACGGTGCTGAGCAATTCTACACCGTCAAGCAAGACATCATCTTCGACAATACCGGACAAGATCTGGTATTCTACTACGAAAAGGGCTCCGATTACGCGTCAGGACCACATGAGGTGAGAATCTTTGTAGACAACTATCAGGTTGGCTCCAAGACTTTTACAGTAAAATAATCGTCATTCTGACAATTCAAGCAAGGCCTCCTCGACCGGGAGGCCTTTTTTGTTATACACATGTCTTGATTGCTGATTTACATTTGGATTCCAGAGCAGAATACTCTACTTTTGCGGTCTGTTTATTCAAATTCCTTAAACACATTAAAAAAATGTTCCAAAGAAATTATGAGACGGTATTCATTTTAACTCCCGTTTTGTCTGAGATTCAGATGAAGGATACTGTCGACAAGTTCGTGAACTTGTTAAAAGAAGAGGGGGCAGACGTGATCAATGTGGAGAATTGGGGTCTAAAAAAGATGGCTTATACCATCGAAAAAAAGACAACTGGTTTCTATGTAATGGTTGAGTTCAAGGCTGATCCGACTATCATCCGCAAGTTTGAACTTGAGTTCAGACGTGATGAGAAAGTTATGAGATTCTTGACTACTGTATTGGACAAGCATTCAATTGCTTACGCCGATAGAAGAAGAAAAGGAGAATTTAACAAAAAAGTTGAAGCTAAGGAGGAGCCAGCGCAATGACACTAGTAAACGAACCAATCAACAGAGGCGAGATCAGAAAGAAATATTGCCGATTCAAGAGACACGGTATCAAGTATATCGACTACAAGGATCCAAACTTCCTTTTGAAATTCGTCAATGAGCAAGGAAAAATCCTTCCAAGAAGACTTTCCGGCAACTCTGCGAAGTATCAGAGAAAAGTAGCTCAGGCTATCAAAAAAGCAAGACATTTGGCTTTGTTGCCATTCGTAACCGATGGTTTGAAATAATTCGGTCTTGTATCGTTCAATCACAAAAGATCATTACAAATGGAAATCATTCTAAAAACAGACATCAAAGGTCTTGGATATAAAAATGACTTGGTAGACGTAAAGCCAGGATACGGAAGAAACTACCTGATCCCTCAGGGTTTCGCTGTACTTGCTACCGGCTCTAACAAGAAAATCCTTGCTGAAAACATCAAGCAGGCGGCTCACAAAGCTGAAAAAATCAAGACTGAAGCAGAAAATCTTGCTGCTAAGCTTGCTGAAATCACCTTGGAGATCAAGGCTAAAATCGGCGATTCAGGAAAAATCTTCGGAAAAGTGACTACTCTTCAGATCTCTGACGCACTTGCAGCGCAAGGCATCGATATCGACAGAAAGAAAATCGCGATCACCACACCTGTAGAAGGTGCTGGCGAATTCACTGCGGACGTAGATCTTCACAGAGAGGTGAAAACCAAAGTGAAGTTTGTCGTAGTAGGAGAATAATCCGAACCAAACAACTGGAAAAGGCCCGTGAATTAAGTTTCACGGGCCTTTCTTTTGTGACTCAAGGAGAAATTAGGCTAGGGCTTTCTCCAAGTCTTCTACCAGCTTCTTAGACACAGCCTTTGAGTTTTTCTCACGGGCTTCTTTGAATGCCTCAAGGGCAAGCGTCGCCTTCTCAACCACTCCTGTAGACACCTGATCATTCTGGAAGCTTATCCAGCACCAGCTCAGCTCTGCTGCCAGTTCAGCATTCTTCAGTTTCTCCAATTTTTCGATGACATCCGCCACCAGTTTTTCCATTTTGTCAGCCTTCATAGTGTTTGGTAGTTTTAGTCCAGTTTCAGATTTTGGAACAAAGCAATGCAAATATTTCCAACAAGACAACATAACCGCCTGAAAACTAACAAAAAGGCAATACTGGCTTTTCTTGAGACAAGAAACGGGTTCACAAGGAATCTTCGAAGGGGTTTGAACATTCCATTCGAAAAACGGGAACAAGAACACTTTTTCTACCTGAAAGCAAGGGAATTAGAGGACGATGGCAAAAATCTTTTAAGTCCCATTTGGAAAAAATAAGTCAAGAATCTACCTTTGTGACACTTTAAAGGAAACCGGCTTCGGTTCCACACAAAATTGGCTGATGGTGTAACTGGCAACACGTCTGATTTTGGTTCAGAAGAGTCCAGGTTCGAGCCCTGGTCGGCCAACAAAAAAGCCCTTATTCGAAAGATTAAGGGCTTTTTTTATTTCAAACTCACTAGAGTCACTCCGGCACCGCCTCTATCGGCGTGCTCGTCCTCCATCTTTCCGACCTGGGGCATGTTGCGAAGCAAGTTTCTGGTAATCTCACGGAGGATGCCATCTCCCTTTCCGTGGACGATGCGGAGGTCTTTGGCACCGAGCATGTATCCTTCGTCGATGAACGTCTGGATCAGGGCCAATATCTCCTCACCTCGCTTGCCCCGAAGATCTAGGTTTGGCGAATAGTCCATCATCTTCTCGTTGGTATTATAATTACCCCGCCGATCTACCGCCTTCATTTCTTTCTTGACTTCGGTTCTGGAGATTTTTTCCAGTCTGGAGATTTTGACATTGGACTTGAGATCGCCGATGGTCACCTCCACATCCTTATTTTTGATAGCCACCACCTCGGCTATTGCACCATTGTCTTTCAGCCGCACCCAATCTCCCGGCTCGATCGCTCCTCCGATTACCAGAATCTCGGGATCCTTCGCAGCAATCTTCTCCGGCTTCACCTCCTGCTTAAACTCCTCCAGCTGCTGTCTCACCTGCTTGGTGACTTCTTTGTCAGCCTTCTTCTCCTTGATCTCACGGATGGTCGCCTCGATCTTCTTGTTCGTCTGATCCAGCAGTGCCTTGGCCTCCTGCTTGGCTTCCTGGATATAGCGTTTCTTCGTCAGCTCAATGGTCTCCTTTAGCTGGTTATATTCCTTCAGTCTTGTCTGCAGCAGCTTGTCTTTTTCCCTGACATCCCGGAGTAAGACCGAATATTGATTCTTTTCGTTTTCGAGTTGGGTCAAAAGCCGGTCGTATCTGACCCGTTCCTCCCCGATATGTTCCTTGGCATAGGCTAGGATATCTTTTGACAGTCCAATTTTGGACGCGATCTCCAACGCAAAAGAAGAGCCCGGCTTGCCTATTTCCAGCTGGTAAAGTGGCTCCAGTCGATCCACGTCGTAACGCATCGCTCCGTTGACCAGACCTTGATTTTTATTCGCTATCTGTTTCAGGTTGCCGTAGTGTGTGGTGAGCACACCAAAGGCGCCCAGCTTATTCAGCGATAGCAATATCGATTCTGCAATCGCCCCACCAAACTGCGGCTCCGTCCCGGTACCGAATTCATCGATGAAAAGGATCGTCTTTTTATTGGCAAACTCAGTGAAGCGCTTCATGCTCATCAAGTGCGAGCTGTAGGTACTGAGGTCATTTTCCAGGTTTTGCTCGTCGCCGATATCAATGAAGAAATTGTCAAAAAGTGAGCTCTTGGAATCCGGATGGACAGGAATCAGCAGTCCGCATTGCAGCATGTATTGAAGCAAAGCGACGGTTTTGAGCGTCACGGATTTCCCTCCGGCGTTAGGCCCGGAGATCACCAGCAACCGCTCGTGGCCGCCCAGCTTGACGTCCAGGGGAATGATCTTTTTTCCCTGGGATTTGAGCGCCATCTCCAAGATTGGATGCCGGGCACGTGTCCAGTTTAGCGTTCGTTCTTTGACCAGCTCCGGCTTGCAGCTTTCTGTCTTTTGAGCAAACTTGGCCTTCGCACGAATGAAATCTATCAGACCAAGGAAATTGGTGGCTTTTCGCAAAGCGGGAATCGAGGGTCTCAGCTGATCTGTCAACTTGGTCAAAATCCGAATGATCTCCCGACGTTCCATATACTCCAGATCGCGGATTTCATTGTTGATGTCCAGCGCTTCCTCTGGCTCCATGAAGACCGTCTGGCCCGTCGCTGACTCATCGTGGATAAATCCACGGAGTTTCCGCTTGTTTTCGGCAGCGACCGGAATCACCAATCTCCCTCCGCGTATCGTCATGGCTGCATCCTCCGGAGTCAGGCCTTTGGCCCGTGCATCCTTGAAGATCCGCTCCATCACCTTTCTTAGCCTTCCCTCTTCATACAACAGTTGCGTCCGGATGAGCTGCAGTTCTTTGCTGGCATTGCTCCGCATCTTCCCCTTTTCATCGATGATCAGGTCAATGCCCTTGAGGAGACTCATGTCCAAGTCAATCAGTAAGCCTAATAGCGCACTCAAGGTGGGATAAGCTTCCCCGTTCTTTTGAAAAAAGACCACACAGGACCGCAGCGTCTGCAGTGCAAGCTTGACCTCATAGAATTCCTCCTGATCCAGAAATGCTCCGGGAAGTTTTGCTTTCTCGAGATAAGGATTGAGGTTGGTAAAGTTGGAACTGGGGAAAATCTCACCGGAGATGAGGATTTTCATGAATTCGTCCGTCTGGTCGAGCAGTCGCTGCACCAGATTGAAGTCAGACGAAAAGGAGACTTTGTCGACAAAATCCCGACCCAATGACGACGTACATTCCGCTTTGAGCAGGTCTTTGATTTTGACGAAATTTATTTTTTGATCAAGATTGGAAGGATATAACATCAGAATAGATCCAAACTGTCCCCGGGAATAGACTCGTGAGCTGAGAGGGAATCTATCACTCTTGAATAGATTCTGTTCATCTTTCCGGCGTCTTCCAGGTAGAATAACATACTTTTGGTGAATACAGAGTCTTGCACCTCATGCTTGGTAAACACATTTTGTTCCAAGAGTGAATACAGCACCTGCGAAGAATCATACGCCACGGGAAGTGAGCTCACAATTCCCTCTGTCAATTGAATATCAATCAGGACATTGACCATTTTATCTTCGGGCAAAATCCCCGGAGGCGGGGAATTCCTGTTGCAGGATCCAAGGAAAAACAGGAAAAGTAGAAGGACAAGAATTCGTTTCACGTGTCAAAATTAGGTTTTTTTAACTGATAATGCCCGAACCGATTAGCAAACCCAAATTTTATAATTCGGTTCAAGACTTTAACTTAGCCGATTCAAATCTCCCGCATGGATCAGCTGTTCAGTAAGCTTAGGAAGTACGAAATTATGATCAGAAAGGTGGCCAATAACCACCTGCAAGGAGAATACCAGTCTCTTTTCAAAGGATCCGGTCTCGAATTTGATGACCTCAGGCCCTATCAATACGGGGATGACGTGCGGACGATCGAGTGGAAAGTGTCTGCAAAAGGCCACGGAACATTTGTCAAGACCTTTAGAGAGGACAAAGAGCAATCGGTCTATTTTCTGCTGGATATTTCAGGCAGTCAGGACATCGGCCAGCAAGGCAACAAAAAAATCGACCAAGGCAAGCTCATTGCGGGAGTATTGACTCTAGCAGCAGTCTATGAGGGAAGCCAGATCGGACTGATTTCTTATTCTGATCAACAGGAAAAATTGGTCCTGCCTGCAAAAGGAAGCAAACAGGGTGTCAAGATCATTCGGGGAATCTTTGACCACGCCAACAAGAGTCTGAAAACAGACCTAAACGGAATGTTCTCATTTGCCCTCAATCTGATCAAAAAGCGAAGCATCATCATCGTCATCTCTGACTTTATCGATCAGGACTACGAGCGGTCCTTCCGCGCCTTGGCGGAGCGGCATGACTTGGTGGCCATTCAGCTTACCGACCCCAGAGAATCGGCCCTCCCGGCCCTGGGGATCATTCCAATCTTCGATAAGGAACGAGGCAAGACGACTTGGGTCAATACAGCTTTTGGAAGCTTTTCCAAAAAAATATCAGAGACCTTTACCATCGAGCGGGAATATCTAAAGGAGCTTTGCAAAAAGAACCAGATCAACTACCTAGCGTTGGACACGACTCAGGACATTGTCTCGCCATTAATTGACCTATTCAAGTACCGAAACAAACGAATGAAGCGTGGGTAAAATCGGTATTTTACTTCTTTTTCTGGGATTGAGCTTCTCGTCCTTGGCTCAAAGTGTACAGATAGAAGGCTATTTCAGCCAAGATTCTGCACGGCTGGGTGAGCGGGTCGGGTTTGTCCTGAAGGCCCGCTATCCGGAAGCCACCCAGTTGGTCTTTCCCGACTCAACTTATGACTTTTCCCCCTTGGTTTTGCTGGAAAAGAAAACCTTCATTTCCCAGACAAGCGAAGGAGTCACGCTCGACAGCACCATCTATTTCGTATCCAACTTCTCCCTGGAGCCGAACATTTATCTTTCCCTCCCTGTCTACGAGCTCAGCCGATACGACAGCGTCACGCACTTTTCCAATGAAGCGGAACTGAAATTGAAACTGACGCTAGACTCGATTCCCGAGCAGCCGGTATTTCAGGACAACAATATCTATCAGCCGATTGAGCGCAATTTCAACTGGCTCTTGGCATCCTTGATTGCCGGAGGAGTGATCATCCTGCTTGGAGGCTTGGTCCTGCTTTTTGCGAAGCGCATCAAAGGTATTTTCAAGAAAAACCGCGAAAAACTCCGTTGGATTCAGTTTGAACGGAAATTCAAAAAAATGTCCGGGCTCCTGGCGCAGAACCCTGCTCTCGGGCTGGCCGATGAGGTCATTGGCCTGTGGAAAGGGTACATGGAATCGATCACAGATCTTCCTGTTCAAGAGTGGACTTCCAGCGAAATCGCCGAGGCATTGCATGATCAGGAAGTCTTCAAAGCACTGCGGGCGATCGATATGATCATCTATGCTGGCAAAGAAGCCAAAACGGAAGAGACGACCAACTACCTGCTGGAAGTGGCCAGGACAAAATATCAGGAAAAACTAACCCAAATCAGAAATGAGAGAGCAACTCGCTGAGTTCTTTAGCTGGTCTTGGTTTTTGCCGGAGACATTCAAAACCTACGAATGGGAAAACCCAATCCTGCTTAATTTACTTTGGATGATCTCGGTTTTGATCCTGATCCGAAAGGGCATCAAATTCCTTAAAAACCCTGTTCTGGAGCTTTCCCTGCCTAAACGCATTGCAAAGGGAAACCCCTGGACCTACCTGCGTCTGATCCCAACGGGCTTTTTCTTCCTGGCTTTGATCCTGATCGTCGTCGCCCTCGCCCGTCCACAGCGCAGCAACGAGCGCGTAGAGCAATACACCGAAGGCATCGATATCCTTCTGGTGCTTGACATCTCGGAGTCCATGGATCTGCAGGATTTCACTCCCAATCGTCTCGAAGCCGCGAAGAGCACGGCAATCGACTTCATAAACGGGCGATTTGGAGACCGCATCGGGATGATAATCTTTGCCGGAGAAGCTTATTCGCTAGCTCCACTGACCAACGACTACGAGCTGCTGACCTCGATGATCGCGGAGATCTCCTTTGATATGATCGAGCCAAAAGGTACTGCCATCGGCTCGGCAATTGCCGCCGGCACCAACCGGATGAAGGAGAGCGACACGCCGTCCAAAGTCATGATTTTGCTCTCTGACGGGGAAAGCAATGCCGGAAACGTAGATCCGCTCTTCGCGGCACAATTAGCTTCTGCCTTTAACATCAAAATCTACACGATCGCCGTCGGGAAAGACGGGATGGTTCCCTACGGCACCGACTTCTTTGGAAGGCCGCAGATGGTAGAAAGCTATCTGGACGAAACAACCCTGCGGGAAATCGCCCGGGTGGGAAACGGGGAATTTTACCGAGCATCGGACGGAGGCACGTTGGAGCAGATTTTTGAGCGAATCAACACCTTGGAAAAAGCGGAGATCTTGGAAAACAGATACAAGGAAACCGCAGACTATTACCGGGTATACCTGTTCTGGGCCATGTTGTTTTTCTTAGTCTGGATGGGTCTGAAGAGTACTTTCTTCAATAACTTCCTGTTGGACTAGCCAAATCCAGAATGCCAAAACTATCAGGAAATGGCTGACATAAATCAGGATTCCACGATAAAAATGTCACAAAAAGTCCAGTGAAAGAACGTCACTTTTGGGAAAATCCCCGCCAGTGATGCTTTCTCCAGATCTTATCCGCAAGTACAATCAGCCCGTTCCGCGATATACCTCCTATCCGACCGTTCCGTACTGGGAAAACAACCTCGATCCTTCTAACTGGGAGTATTTGGTCAAAAAGGCTTTCAACCTGACCGGCAAAAAGAACGGTCTGACGCTGTACATTCATTTGCCTTTCTGCGAAAGTCTCTGCACCTATTGCGGCTGCACCAAGCGAATTACGAAAAATCACAGCGTAGAAGTCCCCTATCTTGAGGCTGTCCTCGGGGAGTGGTCGCACTACTTGGAGCTATTTGGGGAAAGTCCAAAAATCTCAGGCATCCACTTTGGCGGAGGCACTCCGACGTTTTTTTCACCCCAAAATCTTTCTCTTCTAATTTCCGAAATCCTGAGCTCAGCTGAGGTCCTTCCTGATGCCGAGTTTAGTTTTGAGGGACACCCCAACAATACGACGTTTGACCATCTTGACCAACTGGCCAAATTAGGATTTGACCGGGTGAGCTACGGCATCCAGGATTTTGATCCGCGTGTCCAGCAGGCCATCCACCGGATTCAGCCCTTCGAAAAAGTCAAAGAAGCGACAGACAATGCCCGAAAACTGGGCTACTCATCGATCAATTTTGACCTGATTTATGGACTGCCTCATCAGACCCTGACTTCGCTGGCAGCAACTTTTGATAGAGTGGGCCAACTGCGCCCAGAGCGGATTGCCTTCTATAGCTATGCGCATTTACCGGCAGCATTTCCTGCTCAGCGAGGGTTCGAATCCCACCTTCCCAAAGATCAGGAGAAGAGGGCGCTCTATGAATCGGGTAAGGAAATGCTGATCCAAATGGGCTACGAGGAGGTGGGAATGGATCATTTTGCTTTGGCAGATGACCCGCTTTGCGCAGCGAAACGTGATGGAAATCTCCACCGAAACTTCATGGGCTACACGACCTCACCTTCAGAGATGTTGATTGGATTGGGAGCTAGCAGCATTAGCGACATCGGACTTGCTTTTGCCCAAAACGAAAAAAACATCGAATCCTACCTCGAGCTTATCCAGAAACGCCATCTCCCCATCGTCCGGGGACATGTCCAGACTGAGATGGACCGGGCCGCGAGAAAACTGATCATGGAGTTGATCTGCCGGGAAAAAGCAGAAATTCCCGACCCTATCCTAGATGAACTTCTTCCAGAAAACCTTCAAAATCTTGTCCTATTGGAGGAAGATGGTCTGATCACCAAGACCGGATCTGTGCTGACGGTGACCGCCGAAGGCAAAGCACTGGTCCGAAACATCTGTTCACAGTTTGACCTCAGAATGAATGCCTCTAAGGCGCAAAAAGCGTTCTTCAGCAATGCGATTTGATCAGTGGCACATGGTGATTTCCACTTGCTGCGTACCGTAATCAAACACAGCCAACTCAGGACTAAACCCGGGAATACCCAGTCCCAGCCCACGGAAGACCATCAACACTCCAATGAAAACCCCGAGATAGGGAATGATTTTCTGAACTTGTTGACGACGAATTGCCGGTAATAAGTTTCCAGACACCATCAATCCAAGCAGCATCGGAATCGTACCAAGTCCAAAGAAAAACATGTAGGCGGCACCCAAAACTGGGCTCTGCATCCCTATCGCTACCACCAGTGCCATATAGACCAGCCCGCAGGGAAGGAGTCCATTGACCAGTCCGGTGGAGAAAAAAGCGAACTTACTTCCCGACTTGAGGTACTGGGCAAGCTTTCTTTTGATCCAAGTCACTGCTCCTGAAAGCGCAGAAATCGTCAATATTCTGTCTGCCTTCTGGTAGCTCAGCGAAAAAAGTACAATCAACAGCCCCGCCACAATTGAGACACCCTGCTGAACTCCCGCCAGTGAGAGCGAGAACCCAATACTCCCCACCAGCAGTCCCAGTCCCGCGTAAGTGAGACTTCGACCCAGATTGTAGATTATTTTGTTGAAAAGAAAGGTTTGACCTCCCTTTCCTCCGACAGCCAGCGCAATGGGGCCGCACATTCCAACGCAATGGAATGAACTCAAAAATCCCAGAGCCAAAGCTGTCCAGATCATCAGAGGTCGATTTTCTTCTCTTGGTAAAACTCTACTCCATTTTCGGCCCAAGTCATCTGAACTCTCCAGTATCCGGACTTCAACTTATCAAGCGGGATGGTCGTCTTCCCTTCATCCGTAATATCCAACAGGAACTCCTGATCCAATCTTGCATCCGAAGGTCGAAAAAGCTGGATATTCCCTTTGGTGCCTACTGGCAAATCCAACAGTAGAGCCTTCCCCTGGGCATCAAAAACCAAAACTTCCCGCTCCAATCCTGCAGTTGCCTTTTCGCGCTCGATTTGATCTTGATATTTGATCTCCTTCTCATAATAATTCTCAGCGACCAAATGAATATCATCCTGCCTCACTGATATCACCACCAACGTGATCATAAACCCTACGAAAGCAATGATCGTTATCAAAATTCCCTTTCCCCAATCCATCCTGTCTTACTGTTTTAGAGCTCCCACCGGAGCCATGAAGTTTGTTTCTATTTCGTCAAATTCCTCTCCGTGATTCAAGAGTTGCAGCGTGACTTTCTCTTGAGGCACCTTTACATCAGCTTGGTTTCTCACGAGAAAAAAACGGCCTTCAAACTTGGTCTGCGGCGCCAATACCCATTCCTTGGCTCCCACAATCTCAACATCCATTCCGTCCGCCAGCACGTCAATTTCTACCCGCTGCTGCTCGAAAGTCTTGTTGATCAGCGTAATGTTATAGAGATTTGAAACCCTGCCAGCCTCTCTTTCCTGATACGTCATGCCTGGAAAACGGGTGACCGTTCCCGCCAACTCATCTCTCGTGGCGATCAGTGCGACAAACGCGCCCAGCAATACGACCAGCACTAGGCTGAATCCCCTGACTCGTCCGGTGAACAACTTTTGAACCCCGCCCTTCACACTGTTTTCCGAGGCATATCGGATCAGACCGGTAGGTCGCTCCACCTTGACCATGACTTCGTCACAGGCATCGATGCAGGCGGTACAGTTCACGCATTCCATTTGGGTACCATTTCGGATATCGATTCCGGTTGGGCAGACTTGGACGCAGAGTCCACAATCCACACAATCGCCCTTGGCTGGCTCTTCAACTACATTTTTTCGTATCGGCCCTCTGGGTTCTCCCCGGATATAGTCATATATGACGTTGATACTGTTGTCATCCAGAAGGACGCCTTGAAGGCGGCCGTACGGACAAACGACGATGCAAGCCTGTTCCCGAAACCACGCGAATACAAACATGAAGATTCCCGAAAACGCCAGCACACCCGTGAACCCGGCGATGTTTTCCGAGGGCGGGCGCGTCACGATCTCTCTCACCTCATCCACTCCTATCAGATAAGCCATCACCAAATGGCCGATAAGCAAGGAGATAAATGCAAACACGGTCGTTTTGAGACCTTTCTTCCAAATCTTTTCTCCAGTCCAGGGAGCCTCATTCAACGTGCGTTGTTGATTAGCATCGCCTTCGATCAGGTATTCGATTTTTCGAAAAACCATCTCCATAAACAGCGTCTGCGGACACGCCCAACCGCACCACACTCTTCCAAAAACCACTGTAAAGAGGATCACGAAGACAAACAAAATTAGAAGCAGAAAGATCAAAAGGATCGTATCCTGAGGCCAAAAAACCGCTCCGAAGATGATGAATTTCCTCTCGAAAATATTGAACAGCATGTACGGCCGACCATCGATTCGGATGAAGGGCCCAGCAAACAACACCGCAAGCAGCACCCAAGAAAGGTACGTCCGATAGCGAAAGTAAAAGCCTTTGACCTTTTTCGGATAAACCCAGTTTCGCTTGCCGTCGTCGCCGACGCTCGCTAAGGCGTCCCGAAATGTTTCCGGATTCAGATGGGGGTTTTGATTTTTCTTGGCCATGGGGTAATCGAAATACTGCCGGGGAATGACTCCCGGACAGTAACCTAATTAGATTGACGCTACGACTGCAGTAGTATCTGATGCTGGTGCCGGCTCGGCCGGAGTCGCAGAATAGGGTTCGCCCTGAGGTGCTTTCGGATTGGCAGGCGTGGTACCTTTCAGCGTCAAGATATAAGACGACACTTGCTGCATTTCCTCAGGACTTAGCTGATCCTGCCAGGGAATCATCCCCTTTTCGATCACTCCAAATTTGACCACTGTGAAAACATCCTTGATCGATCCGCCATGGATCCAATAGTCATCTGTCAGGTTCGGTCCGACTCCCCCTCCTCCATCAGCGGCATGGCAGGCCACGCAATTGGTTTCGAAAAGCGTCTTCCCTGCGCTGATTGCCCCTGCAGACTCATCGAATACCACGGTATTTTCATCTATACCTGCGGCTTGAGTAGCTTTTCTTTCGACGGCAGCTATCGCTTCCACACGAAGTTCCTCTTCGTACTCTTCCACACTCGTAGGGCCATTTCCCAAGACGGTGAAGTGAACAAAATAGATCACCGCAACGACGACAGTACTCACGAACACCCATTGCAGCCAAGGCGGCATGAAGTTGTCCAGCTCGGTGATTCCGTCATACGAGTGATCGCTCATCAATTTGGCTTTCTCTTCCTTTCCTCCTGCCTCATCTACTTTACCGGTCACATAACGTTCCTTGAAGCTGTCCCACCAAGACGGCTCATTCGCGAGACTTGGATTCTCTTTGCGAAGCACCGCGGACATGAATGACATGAGATACGCCATCAGAATCAGCAGCAGTACGATAACCAACAATACGACTCCCAACAGGACAAGCAGCGTCAGCTGACTGGAATCCATCGCCTGTAACTTGGCATACCAATGGGTTTCGGAAGATTGGGCAAACAGCGGAAATACCGTCAACCCGAAGAGGGCGAGTAGTGAAAATGCTTTTTTCATGGCTTTTTTTTTTTTGCATCGTCGTCATCCAATGGCAGAGACTCCATGTGTTCGATGTGCGCTTTGGGAGTATTCACTACCCAGATAAACATCCCCACGAAGAATAGCAGAAAGAGGATCAGCGAGAGGATCGGATAGATCTCAATGTTGTCGATAGATCTTAGAATTTCTTTATACATGGCTTCAGGATTTATCAGTTAGTGGCGGTTGGTTTTTGCTTGATATCAGTCCCCAATCGCTGGAGATAGGCAATCAGAGCTACTATTTCTGTATTTGGAGCTACTTCTACCCCGGCATCTTTCAGGTTTGCGACAACTTTGGCTGCCTGTTTTTCATAGTCAGCGGTCGCCTGCTGATCGAAGCCGACCGCATAGGGCACTCCCAGTTTTTGAAGGGTTCTGATTTTGGCAGGCAAATCAGATATATCCAGCACATTGGTCGTCATCCATGGATATGGAGGCATCAAAGAGCCGGGAGACATAGACCTGGGATCTGTCATGTGATGATAGTGCCAGCTGTCGGGATACTTTCCTCCCACTCGATGCAGATCCGGCCCAGTTCGCTTCGATCCCCATAGAAAAGGTCGGTCGTAGACATATTCCCCGGCTTTGGAGTATTCTCCATAGCGCTCAGTTTCGGATCGGAAAGGCCGGATCATCTGAGAATGGCAACCCACGCAGCCATTGGCGATGTAGAGATCTCTGCCCTCCAGTTCGAGTGGAGTATAGGGCTTCACTGCTGAGATTGTCGGTACATTAGACTTAATCAATATGGTTGGTATAATCTCGATGGCACCACCGATGGCGATGGCGAGCGTAGCCAAAATGGTAAAGAAGATCGGCTTTCTCTCCCAGGCTCTGTGCCAAAATTCACCGGAAGGATTGTAGGCTTTTGCCAAAGCAGGAGCTTGATCTTCCTCCGTTTCCTGAAAGACCCCTTGCTTGGAAGTCATCCACATGTTGTAAACCATGATCACAGCACCACTCAGGTAGAGCAGACCACCAAAGGCTCTGAGCATGTACATCGGAACAATCTGAATGACGGTCTCGAGGAAATTAGGGTAGGCTAGGCGGCCGGCTTCATTGAATTCTTTCAACATCAGAAACTGAGTCAAACCGGAAACATAAAGCGGAAGCGCGTAAAAGACGATCCCCAAGGTCCCAAGCCAAAAGTGTGTATTGGCGAGTTTGGTCGAATAGATCGTGGTTTTAAACAATCTAGGCCACATCCAGTACAGCATCCCAAAGGTGAAAAATCCATTCCAACCCAAGCCTCCGATGTGCACGTGACCTACGATCCAGTCTGTGTAGTGAGCAATGGCATTCACATTTTTAAGCGAAAGTAAAGGACCTTCGAAAGTTGCCATTCCATAGGCAGTGACCGCAACAACCATGAATTTCAATACCGGATCTACTCTCACCTTGTCCCAAGCTCCTCTGAGCGTGAGAAGACCATTGACCATCCCACCCCAAGAAGGGGCCAACAGCATCACCGAAAACGCGGTACCCAGCACCTGTGCCCACTCCGGCAGAGCCGTATAGAGCAAATGGTGTGGTCCTGCCCACATGTAGATGAAAATCAAAGACCAAAAGTGGACAATCGAAAGCTTATAGGAGTAAACCGGTCTGTTGGCAGCTTTGGGAAGAAAGTAGTACATCATCCCCAGAAATGGCGTTGTCAAAAAGAATGCAACCGCATTGTGCCCATACCACCACTGTACCAGTGCATCCTGGACGCCTGCATAGGCAGAGTAACTTTTGAAGAAAGTCACAGGAAGTTCGAAAGAATTGAAGATGTGCAACACCGCAACTGTCACGATCGATCCAAGGTAAAACCAGATCGCCACGTACATGTGCCGCTCTCTGCGAGTGATCAATGTCCCGATCACATTCGCTCCGAAAGCAACCCAAATCAGTGCAATGGCTATGTCAATCGGCCATTCCAACTCGGCGTATTCCTTGGAGGTCGTCAGTCCGAGGGGCAGCGTAATAGCCGCGGCAACGATGATCAATTGCCAGCCCCAGAAATGAACCCAGCTGAGCATGGTGTTCCACATGGGCGTCTTCAACAACCTCGGCATCGAGTAGTAGACTCCCGCAAAGATGGAATTTCCTACGAAAGCAAAGATGACGGCGTTCGTATGCAGTGGTCGAATCCTGCCAAACGTCGTGTAGGGGTTGCCGAGATTGGCTTCGGGCAAGAACAACTGTGTGGCGGCAAGGAGCCCCACCAGCATTCCGACCAGACCCCAGATAATGGTCGCCGCTCCGAAATATTTGACAATTTTGTTGTCATACTGGAACCGTTCCAAAGTAGAATCATTCATGTGATTTGGATTTTTTTGGTTGATCTTTTATTGACTTTTTTGGCTGGCTTTCAAATAGTATCCGCACTGATGGCGTATAGTCGTCGTCAAACTGCCCGCTTTTGTTCGCTCTGAAAAAGAGGAATAAAAACGTCACAGCGAGTAACAGACTGATTCCGATGAGAAGAAAAATGACTTCCATTTTAAGGGTGATTTAGATGAATGAGTCCCTTGCGGATTCCCATGAAATTTGTCGCCAAGGTGGTAAAAACCACTACGGAAATACTACTCAGGGGCATCAGAATCGCACACAAAACAGGACTCAGAAGGCCTTGAATCGCCAGACTTAAGCCCAGAATATTGTATAAAAAGCTGAGTCCAAAACTCGCCTTGATGATCAGT
Organism: Algoriphagus terrigena DSM 22685; assembly: GCF_000429445.1. Taxonomy (GTDB): domain Bacteria; phylum Bacteroidota; class Bacteroidia; order Cytophagales; family Cyclobacteriaceae; genus Algoriphagus; species Algoriphagus terrigena. Next base: position 3,401 of record NZ_AUBW01000028.1, on the reverse strand, counting down.
CTGCTGTCTCTTGCAAAGCCAAGGAAAGCCGGGATTTTAGAGAAAGACTCAGCATCCAAGATCGCGTCGCTTGCCGGAGAAAAATGGCTGACCCGGTCCGTGATCGCAACCCCTACCTGACTTTCCTGCAGCGCACCTGCATCGTTGAGTCCATCTCCAAGCATGAGCGTATTTTGCCCTTGATGATTGAGTTCTTTCAGGTAATTAAGTTTGTCGACGGGACTTTGATCGAAACTAAAATGAAGATCTGCAGAAAGCTGTCGGCCCAAGGATTCCTGTTCATGTCCCTGATCACCTGACAGCACGTGGAGATCAAAATCTCCCGATAGCTTTTTTACCACTTCAGGAGCGCTCTTCCGCAGCCCCGACTGGATATGGAAGTAGCCCAGATCAACTCGTTCTGTACTCAAGAAAACATAATTTCCGCTTTCCACATGTTCCATTTTCTTTGCCGAGGCAAAGTCTCTCGAGCCCAGCCGAAACACCTGATCTTTGTACACAGCTTCTATTCCCTCTCCTTTCATCTCAAGGACTTGCTCCAGATCTGCCGAATTGACATCGGATAGCCAAAGCCTGATTCGGTTGCTCAGCGGGTGAGTGGAGCGTTCGACCATTCCCTTGACAACGGCTTTGGTCTCCGCCAAGAGAGGCTCGCCCAGATAGTGGATAGATGCATTCGCAGGATCGGTCAAAGTTCCTGTTTTGTCAAAAACCACCGTATCGATCAAAGCAAGACGCTCCACCACGGAGGCATTTTTTAGATAAAACTTTCCTTTTCCGAAGATCCGTAATGCATTCCCCAAGGTAAATGGCGTGGACATCGAGAGCGCACAGGGACAAGCCACGATCAAAACGGTGGTAAAAGACTTGACCGCAAGAGAGACGTCTGTGCCGATCCAGAAGCTGAACGCAACAACAGCAATGGCTAAAACGGTCCAGGTAAACACGCCTGAGATCCGATTGGCCAAGGGTTCCAGGAGTTGCTTTGGAGACTTATCAAAAGATTCATTGTTCCAAAGATCAGTCAGATAGCTCTGAGAAGGCGATTTCTGAATGGTCAAGTTAATGGGGTCGCCCTTCTGTCTACCTCCGGCATAGATCAGTTCACCCTTACGCTTGGGTACTGGCACTTCTTCGCCTGTCACGAAGCTGTAGTCAATACTTGCTTTCGCGCTCAGAAGCATGGAATCGGCAGGTATCAGTTCCTCGTCTCTTACCAAGACCACATCGCCAACCCGTAGTTTAATTAATGGGATCACTTCTTCACCGTCTTTGGAAATACGGGTCACCGCGACCGGAAAATACGCTTTGTAATCTCTATCAAACTCAAGTGCGGCAAAAGCCTTTTCTTGGTATATTTTCCCAAGAAGCAAAAAGAAGAGAAGTCCGCCCAAACTGTCCATGTAGCCGGCATTCCCCTGCATGAAAATTTCCCAAAGAGAGTATAAAAACAAAGCAGCTATCCCCAACACAATCGGCACATCCATATTGGCCGTCCGTTTTCGGACAGCGTTCCAAGCAGACAGATAGTAGTCGCTTGCAGCATAGAGAACCACCGGGAGCGAAAGAAGCACGTTGAGGTAATCAAAAAGTCCCTTGAAGCCTTCCCCCAATAACTCCGCTTCTGAAAAGTATTCCGGCATGCTGAAAAGCATCATATTGCCAAAGCAAAATCCGGCAACAGCGAGCTTGCTGAGCGTTTTCTTGTGTACTGCGTTTTTAGACTTTTGGTCAAGGTCCGAAAGGCTGATGCTGGGTTCATAACCCAACAGCGAAAGGAGATTGACTGTTTCTTTTAGGCTGAGTTTTTCGTGCAGGAACTTGAGCTGAACCTTCTTTCTGACAAAATCAACGCGACTTCCTACAATGGTTGCATTAATTTGAAAGAGGTTTTCCAGCAACCAAATACACGATGCGCAATGGATCTGTGGAATATAAAATGTGACGTGACTTTCCCGCTCATTTCTAAAATCCATGAGTTGTTTGATCACATCCGGATCATCGAGGTAGTCGAGTCTATTTGCTAATTTGGATTTTGCCTTCTGACTCTTGCCGGGACTGCTCTCCAGTTGATAGTACTCACAGAGGTCATTTTGTGCTAACACCTCATACACCAGCTTGCAACCTTGACAGCAAAAGGATTTTTCTGCAAAACTGACAAGCTCCAGCTCGCAGTCTTCCCCGCAATGGTAGCATTTGGATCGAAGCTGTGTGTGAAAGTCTGGGTTCATTTTTAGTAGGTTTTTTACACCTATTTATACAAGCGTTACTAGCGATGGCATGCAGATTTTTGTCAATCCTTTAAGGGGATAGGTAAAATGACATTCCGACATCCCAAACTTTCCTTCTAGAAAACTGGAAAAGTACCTCGGCTAGATCTGCCTGATAATTCTTGGTTGTGACCAAGAGAGTGCAATTATGGTCGATTCCATAGGAGCAAAAATCTCCAATGTTCACAAAATTGAATTTGATAAAACTCGTCTCCTTCGTCGAGGAAGCAACAAGCTCAATGACTTCCTGCTCCTCCCGTATTTTTGATTTTGGAATAAAACTCGGCGAAATAATCGTCGCTTTACTGTCTTGGATCGAGTTGCCAAAGAGCCTAATGAAATTCTTAATCAGCTCCGTAGAGTTGGAAGTCCCGTCGTAATGGAACAGTAGGTGGCCCGTTGAAAAATGAGGTGAAAAGAGGAGAAACGGTATGGCACCACCCTCACGCTCAAATGGCTTGGGCAATTCAAGCTGTTGGAGCCAAGTGAGCGTCCCAGATAGATCTGCTGTAATAAGCGAGGGGCTTTCACCAGCGGTGAACCTATTTTCAGTAAATGAAGGGACAAAGGGTTCGGGCACCTCCTTGCCATAAAACTCCCCAAGCACTGCCTCGGGAAGTTCAAACCTCTGGATGTAGGGGGAATTCAGCTCCATGATCAAAAGTATACTCAAAAATAAATCTTGATTTCTCGAAGAGTCCTGACGGATGCGGGTACCGAAGTATGATATAAATCAGGTTAACTGATCCCTTCAAAAACAGCAAGAGAAAAAAGCGACACACCCTCATAAATCGCTCTCGTGCGCGATTCACGTTTAAAAAAAATCCATGATGTGTTTATCCCCTTGATTTACAGCATTTTAACAAGGCATGGAATACCCGGACACATTTCTCCCGGTGACGAGTCGTTTTCTAAAAAAAAATATTGATCGGTCAAGACAAAAATTATTGGACACGGAATTAGGCTGAGCTAATCTTACCAGAAAGGTCTAAACGCAAAAAACCCTTTGGAATGAACCAAAAGGTTTGCAATAATATGGCGGCGACCTACTCTCCCGGGTGTAACCCCAGTACCATCGGCGCTGCAGGGCTTAACTTCTCTGTTCGGGATGGGAAGAGGTGGGACCCCTGC
>NZ_AUBW01000027.1 GCF_000429445.1 Algoriphagus terrigena DSM 22685 | reverse complement strand
GGAGGCTTTGATTCGAGGGAGCCGACACTTGATGTAAGTCCTATATTGCATCGTGTCCAAATGCCTCCAAGAACGCTCCGGCGCATAATCATAAACCTTGCAGAACTCTCCGGATCCAGCGTCTTCCAATTGATCCAACACACAAACAACCTGTATGTAGATCTCCTCCTTTGTTAAATCCGAATCTACAGATTCAACTATCCAACCGTCTTCCAGATCAAGCAGCTTTGTGAAAAAATTCTCTGTGAACATCTTTTTGCCTAAAGATACCATTTCCATTAAATTCGTGGTAGAACCATTTTTTTCAGGCGTTTGAGGGGCCAGAAAATTCCAGAATATCTTTTCCTACGATATAACACTTAATAGTTTACTAAAGACTTTATTAACTAAAGCAAACAAAACATGCTTATATATTATAGTCTACAAAATGCTCTATAATGGTTCTACACCTGGCGATGTAGATGAATCTTTCAGAAAAAAAGAATTATAGAATTTCCAAAGCTAAACCTTGTACAAATGTTTGATAGCAGCAATACATCGGAATAATGGCGTTGTGTCAAGTGTTCACATGAGTGGTATGGATATTTGTCTTTATGATAGTAAAACTAGTTTATCGTGTCGTCTTTATAGTTCTATTTGTATTTGATTCACATCTTTCAAACTAATATCTAACGCTTTTGCGAACAATGAAAAAGTGTTAGGATAATCTAGTCTCTCACCTCCAATTTTTATTTGACGTTTAAATATTTCTGTTACTTCCTTTTTATCAAAATTTATACCTATTAATGACCCTAAATAAATTGACAGTAATTTATCAAACTCATTAATTGGTTTTGAAAAATTTTCATTAATTGAAGCTTTTAATTTTGGGATTTTTGAAATTTCACTTTTTGATATTCTTGGTGTGAGTATTTTACACAATGCCCAAGAAGTAACTCGATGTAAATTAAAGTCCATCGACATAACCCATGATTTTGTCAAATGGGCTACAAAAGATACTCGTAAACTTTCGGGAAATATGGTTGCCTCTCCTGCCCAAGCCAAACACCAGCAAACTGAAAAGTGATAATGTAGATCATTTGTTTTAAGTAAATTTAACAAGATAGAGAATATTTCTTCTGATTGTGAAATAGAAGTAATGCTTTTTGTACGAGGTCGGGAAATTCCAAAAGCGAATCCCATCATACCTAAAATAGCAGTACATTTGTCCTCTTTTGATGAACTCTGTAAACCCAATAAGATTTCATTGGGAATTGTATTTTTATTTTCTGGATTTCTTAAATCATTTAGAAAAATATCTGCCAAAGTTGAACCAATTGGAGAAGAATATTTATCGTCATATTTTTCAAAAAAACATTCCTTTACTCTTTCTCTAAATATTGTTCCAAATTTGTTTTTGAGAATAATTTCAGTATTCCCTCGGTCACGGATAGAGTAAGTATTTTTAGCATACCATTCAATCGCTGTACCTAACAACTCCGGATTGATTTGTATTTCATTAGCAAGACAACTTCCCAATAGAGACGGAGCTAATTTATCTTCCGGTTTTCGCTCCTTCTTTTCTTTTAATGCTACCACTTTGGATTCTGAAATCAAAAATTCTATTAAATCCTTAGTATCTCTTTCTAATAAAACCGCTGCCAGTGGAATTACTTCCTTCCAGTTTTCGTTGTTTACATTCGCCTTTATTATATCTACAACTTCACTTTTAATGTCCGTCACTGGAATGTATTTCTTTACAATAGCTTTAGCTGTTAGGTACTCTTGGAAACTTAAGTGTAAAAACTCATAAACAGCAGACAATATTCCAGAATCAAGTCTTTTATGCCCAGCCATGATTAGTAAACTACTTCTCGATTCCACTCTCTTAATAAATTCTGAAGGGTTAATCTTTGTATAACCCAGTATCTCGGGCATTTGCTTTCGTGCATCAATTAAGCAACTGTTTAATTCATCTGCAGTAATTGTTTGTTGCCCGTTTTTTGTCATCCAGTAGGCAACAAAGGCAAGTTGAGGTTCTGCTTCTTCAATATCAAGAATTTCATGACCTTCGACATTCCATGTTACTAAAAGAAGTTTAATCATTTCCTGATACAACACGCTTCTCTTTGTTGGCAGGTAACCCGCCCACCTTTTTACAAAAAGAAGCGTTGTCAAAAGCAATGGATTTTCTGCTAATACTTTTATCCTATTATCTTTTAAGATTAATTGACTTAATTTATTTGCCTCCCTAATTGTGCTTTCGGATTCGTCAATAATTGCTATGTGCCATTTTAAACAAAGTTCCTCTATATCTGTCGAAAGTAAATTTGAAACTGTATAGTTTTCGCAATATGTAGCCAGCGAACCGGCAACTACTCTGAACCCTGCTTCTCTTGATGTCACTATGATATTGATTGTCGGATAAGTTGCTATAAATGTCCTGAGTTGGTTCACAAAGGCAATTCTATTTTTGTCTTCTGCAATTTCATCTAATCCGTCTATGAGTAATAAAGCATTTCCATTTTGTAAGGCATTTGAAACCAAAATGGAAAAATCAATTGCACAGGAAGGTATCTCGGCTCTATTTGGAATACCATTTATAATATCTGTAATACTCAAAGTTACTTTATCTCCAAGTTCCCTGCATCGCAAAAATATAGGAAACCAATCTTTATCTGGAAGGCTATCATTAATTTGCTTTCTCCTTTCTGGAAATGCATAGGCAATAGCAATTCGCTTAATTAGTGTTGATTTTCCCCCTCCTGGTTTTGCAAGTATCGCGAGTCTTGATTTATTATTTAATATCTCTCCTATACTCTCTCTTGTACTTTCGTCAATATCAAATTCATCCTTTTTTCTTCGTTTTTGGCTTGAACTAAGGTGCAGTGGGACAAAAATGTTTTCTAGCTTAACTTTAACTGAACCTGCTTCTTTATCAGTAGGCAATCCCTCAAAATGAATTTCACCTAATTCACTTTCTAGATACTTGTAATATCTATTTACTGTTTCTATTAATTTTTGTTTCGCATTATCTGTCGATTTGTCATTGTTTAGTAAAGTAAGTCCACTAAATATTTTTTTTATGTTAGAATCAATATTGATTATCCCCTCCGCTAAGTCTTTGATAAGAGGTTTTCCTTCAGCATGAACTAAAGCAAAATGAGATGGTTTTTGACCATTAGTTTCTGAATAATAAAAAGCCCAAACCCAACCCTTGTCGTAAGCTAATAAATCTGAATAATCAAGCAAAGTAAGCCCCGAAATCGCAGAGGCTAGAGCTGAAATTGCTTTTTCTTTTGAAACTAAAACTCTCCCACGAATTAATTCTTCTACAATTTTATCTGGCTTTATTAAAATAACTCTTCCGTTATTAAATTCCTTTTCTTGCTCGATTGCTGTTTCTTTAAAACCAGACAAGGAAATGAAATATCCAACAACGCTAAATCCTTTTGCAATCTTTTCTTTTTTTATCTTTCTTTTCTCTGCATCAACAACGCCTACAAATTTATTAATATCTGCTCCTCCAATTGGCTCAGCATGTGCTTTACATTCTGCGATGGCAATCTTGGGTTCCGTCCTATGGTAAGAATTCAAGTCTATTTCTCTACCTGACTTATGTATATTAAGTCTTGGTTCATCATAGCCCAAAGTGTGAAAGAGGTCTGACATCAACCTTCCAAAAAGATCTCCCTTTTTATTTGAGTCTTTTTCTAATACTTCAATGTTTCTAAGTCTCATTCTATAGAATATTTTGATGATTATTAACTAGAATAAGAAACGCTCTCGTCTTATTCTTGATTTTTTTATTAAAAGTGCATACACTTGTTCTCTTCTTGTCAGGCTTTAATTCGAACTCTCTCATTATTCTAACAACTACGTCTTACTGCGGCAAGAAGGTAGACGATTTCTAACCAGAAAACTGTCAAATAAGCTCGAACTTTAAAGAAGCTTGACTTGACCACAGAACTGTCATTTTTTGGTAGAGGTAGTTGATAGTATCCATTTTAGTGGTTCTGTTTGTAATTCCAATCATTCCATTCAGGTCTATATTCTAAGTAAAGTGGGTATTGTTTTCCATCCTTTTCCGTCACAAGGATTTCCATCAAATTATCGTTTTTGCTTGCTATTTCAACATACCGTTCATTGATTAATGTGTCCATTCTTAAATATTCATTGTGCAATGAAAGTGTATTATGGAACATATCAATCCAATCGTCAAAACTTAATGCTTTGATACTTGCGTTTGGATCGTCCTTTATACTGTTGTTTGGATGAATGTGTCTACCAAGGAAAGAATAATTTGAATGAGCAATTGAATTACGGATTTGCGTCTTATAAGTGTCCTTTATGATTCTATACAATGTTTCTGAATGTGGCTCTACTCTATCTCTAATTTTTTTCCTAATGATGTCTTGTCGTGTTCCAGTGCTTGTTCTGTCGCGATTAGATTCAGAAACTTTGAAATACCAATCATAAAATTCACCGTTCAACGCCCTTGCAAACTGATATAGTTTCTTAATAATCATATCAGCTTCCCAAAATTTGAGATAAATAAGCATTTCAAGTTGTATTGATGTTTCTTCAATGTCTACAAGCTCTTCAATTTCTTTGTTTCTTTCTTGTGTCCAATCGTGGAGTTTTAAGTACTCGGGATAAGTCAAATTCGAAATATTTGTCGTTCTATATTTATGAATAAATGAATAATGAGATTGTTCCGAGTGTCCTTCGGCACCTGGACCAATTACGTGAGGATTGAGCTTACTTTCTGGATGACTTTCATTCCATATTAGCATATCTTCTTGGTAAAACCCATTAACGTGGAATAGAAGCAAATCACCTTTATGGGCTTGCTTTTCCCAAGCAATGTCTATAAGTCTGTCAATTTCAGGTCTTATTAGTTTCCTTTTTTCGTCAAGTCTATCTTTGAATATCATCAGTTGTTCTAGTTTTTTGGAGATAATTTCAACATCTGTTGTTACGAGAGTCCACTGTCGCCCGAATTACCTCTATTTCTCGTGTGTTAGAAGGACTTCTGCCTTGTCCTGAGACCAAATTAATAATTTCGTCCAAACTGTTTAGCACACTCTAGACGTTTTATTGGAAATCGGGCTTATGATTTCAAGGAGATTGTTCAAAACTGAAACGGGTAAGGATTTAAACGTCTATAACTCCGGGCTTGTGGGGATGGATGCCGAATCCGGTCAGAGAAACCTTTCGTACGCTTCAGATCAATGATTTAATAGTTGTTCTTTTCAAATTTGCCACAGTTTGTGGCAAATTTGACATTCAAGTCTTTCAACGATTTCTTATGGAGAAGTGAATATTAACTACGAATTTGTGCCATCATCAAATCTGAAAAGGACCTAGTTGCGGATTATGAGAAAAATACCTGGCTCAGAAATGAATTGATAAAAGGCGAGGAAAGTGGCCTATCGACCAAAACAATGGCCGAGGTACTGGAAGAGGCCAGAAAAAGGAAAAATGAACAAGATTTTAAGTAAAAAATGAACAACCAGATCGAAATATATCAGGGAAGTGACGGCCAGACCCAAATCGAGGTAAAGTTTGAGCAGGAAACGGTGTGGTTATCTCAAGAACAAATTGCAGAGCTTTTTGGCAAGGGAAGAAGTACGATCACTGAGCATATCCGAAATGTTTTTAAGGAAGGGGAATTGGAAGAGCCAGTGGTATGTCGGGAATTCCGACATACCACTCCACATGGGGCCATAGCGGGGAAAACTCAGGAAAAAGTAATTAAGCACTACAATCTAGACGTAATCATTTCAGTTGGTTATTGAGTCAAATCAAACCAAATAAGATAAAATTTTAGGAATTAATTTTTTAAATTTAGATTGGCACAGTTAAAATTTACATCATTTATTAATGGAGATATTTGTTGAAGGTTTCTTGGGATCTGCTTTGCTTTTGGGGGTTGTTGTTCTTATTAGAATATTATACAAATGGATCAATGATAGGTGGAAATCAAAGGGCAAGAAAAAATTGATTATTTACATTATTATTACAGTAGGGACAATAATGTGTCTAGTTGTGGCAATTGCCGTAATTAGAGAAGTTGCGCCCGATTGGGATGAAGTACATGGAAACAAAAGTGAACTCAATACAGAAAGTAAAGAAATTGAAGATTACTTTCTGGAGGAAGAAAACATTGAAGAAATTGTCATTCAACCATCGGAAACTTTAAAGATTAAAGGTTTAGAAAGGCTGACCGAAGAAGTAAAGCACTTCCCTAGGGATTCCCAAAGAGAGTTTTGGAAGGTCTACAAAGCTTTCATCGAAAATAAAGAGGATGAGCAAATGCTCAAGCTAATGATAGAAGACAATTCAATTTATTGGTCGCAAAACGGTAATTTTGGTGGAGATTTTGACGAAATTTACAATCTTCATGAACGAACCATTTTATTACCTGGGAAAGAGAGACCTACCGTTATTAGACTAATGTTTCAAATGTATCGGGTAGCTAAGATTGAAAATGCAGATGGAATTTTACATTTTTTGGCTCCCAGTGTTGGCTCCACTGAAGAGGGAAAGGAAATTTTCAATGTCATGGGCACGTTAGTAAAAGCCAAATAAAAAAATATGGATATCCGAGACTTTTCCATTTGCCAAATTTCATACGCTTCACCTAGACTTCGCTCACCAAGTTTCGCTAGGTGTCCGTTTCATTTTTTATGGGAGAGTAGGAATTCAAGGCCATTTTGATCTACTGGCAAGAAGCGTATAATCTTAAAAAGAATAAAACATAACGAAAGAATGTTACTTTCGTTTTTCAAAAAAGCTTCAAATCCAGCAGAATTGTACATTTTTCCAGTTCAAGAACTTAATAAGCCAGTACTTCAAAAATCAGCCTTTGGAAAGTATCGCAAGAAAGTAGACTCCGTTTTATTTTTGACCAAGAGTCGAATATATTAAGATAAGCGAAGCAGGAAATGAACAAACAGATCGAAATATATCAGGGTAGTGATGGCCAGACCTAAATCAAGGTAAAGTTTGATTTGGAAACGGTGTGGCTTTCGCAGGATAAAAGGGCAAACTTTTTCAATCAAACCAAGCAAAACATCAGCTTACTATAAAGAAAGGGAACTGGGTAAAGCGGCAACTGTCAAGAAATCCTTGGTAGTTCAGCAAAAAGGTCAACGAATGGTCACCCTAAATGAAAAAATCTCAATGTGAGATTTCCACCATCGGGAGATAGTAGCGCGTATGTCTAAGTTTTCCAGTCTTTTTTAGGGCCCCAAGGGCTACCATTTCCGCTAGATCTCTGGTGGCAGTAGCGGGAGAAGTTTTACTGATACGAATGTAATTCTCAGCACTCAGTCCACCTTTGAAACCTTCTGGTCCTTCACGAAACAACCGCAGCGCGACTTTGGACTGACGCTCATTCAGCTTAGTCCGGAATTCTTCAAAGTAGCGAGCCTTTTCAACAATAAATAGAATCAATTTCTGCACATTGATTTGGGCTTTCAATACCTCTTCAGAAAAATACACCAACCAATCTGTCACCTCCAAAGAGCCATTGGCACGCTCTAATGCCTGATAATACGCTTTTTTATTTCGCTCTATGGTACTGGAAAGTGAGGTAATCAAGGGGTGTTTGGCTCCCATAGCCAAGGCTTTTTCTGCAATGGCTCGTCCGATTCGACCATTTCCATCTTCAAAAGGGTGAATTAATTCAAAATACAGGTGCGCCAATCCGGCATGAACCAATGTGGGCATTCCTTCGCTGAAAGCTCGATTGAACCAAATAAGATAATTTTCCATCTCTTTTGGCACCCTATGAGAAGGCGGAGCCTCATAGAAAACTTGAGGCGAATCTAACCTCCCCGATACAATCTGCATCGGATCTACATGAACTCGATAACCTCCGACAATTTCCAAATCAATCCTTCCGTTCATCATCATTTGATGCCAGGAGAATAGGCGCTCTTGGTCAAGAGGCTCATGGTAACTCCTGTAGAGATCCACCATCATTCGGGAAACACCCGTTTCTTTGGGACCAGGCCTTCTTCCATCAGTCTGCAATCCCAACTGACCACGGATGGAGGATTGAACAGAATCTCTGTCCAATATCTCCCCTTCAATTTTCGAGGTATCCAACGCTTCGCTGCTCAAAAGACTTACCTTTAGTTCATCCGCATCCTCAGACGACACCGAACTAAGTGAACCTAAAATCAAACCCGTATTACGATGAAATTCGCGTTCTAATTGAACAAATGCCGCCGGGTCAAATGTGAAGTTTGGCCAATCCGCTCTCTCCCAAATCCATTTCATGAGCTATTGAAATTATTTCTATAGCTCAATAATACGAAATAAATGAGTTATAGAATGACCTTCTATCCCTCACAGTAAAAGATTTGGCTAAAATTTATATCTAAAAGCATCTAAAGATCAAGAAAACCTAATTTTTATACGCAAAAGCATATAAACCAACTCTTTTTTCTACATTTATATGCAAATACAATAGAATGAATCAGCTAGCCGAATTTGTTAAAACCAGAAGGAAGCAATTGGGGATGACTCAGGAAGAATTTGCCGACAAAGCCGGGGTCGCACTTACCGTAATCCGGAAAATCGAACAGGGAAAGGAAAATCTTAACCTATCCAAGGTAAATCATGTATTGAGCATGTTTGGTCATGTATTGGCTCCCATTGATGCAAGAGATCCAAATAGGTTTAGTAAAATACCCCTGTGAATTGGCAGTTTTTTGTTGTAGAAAGACCAGAATTAGGCCTAACGCCAAGTATTTGAAAAGACCAAAAAAACCCTGATTTTTAACCGCGAAAAAAAAGTCCAACTCACTTTTGTACCATATTTGTACCGATTTTTTCCATTTATCTTATTTACAACTAATTACACTTTCTGCATCGGAAAATAACACATTAAAATAGTTATATTTTACTGTAAATAAATACAAGTAAAACCCTGTAAATAGCTGTTTTACAGGGTTTTTGCTTTTTAGCTATTTAAGATTATTGGGTACATGTTGAAATCAGTTCTCTGGGAGTCACGTAACAAACTGTGTTCATTTTCAGGCTCATCTCTGTTGGCTAACATGTCAAATCCCAACAGGGCGCACAATTCCGAATCTGGGCCTCCCGGCGATTGAAAGACTATCTCCTCCAAGGATACCACCGAAAAAGGCCGGAGCAGAAGCAACAGGAATTCCAACCCCTAAAGGACGGGATCAGGATCTTGGGCAGGGGGATCGAGCAAAAAGCCAAAGACCAAAATCTGGATTGGCTCAACCATTTTGCCAAAGGCCTGGAACTGCTCGATGACTACGACCACGAGACCCTTGACACCGGGAGACGGGCAAACCTTGCGGCCTAGCCGACTATCAGGAGGTGACTCTATCCATGAGATCAGCTTTTGAATCCGGTGTTTTTGGAAAGGAAAAAGACGGAAGTTTCCAGAGTGCGGTTTCTATTTCTCGGCAAGTTCTTTTATTTTCTGCCCTGCTGTCTGCACCCATTCCAAAGTAGCGTCGTAATAGTCATTTGCCTTGGGAAGCTGTGAAAAATCACCGATCGCTATACTCAGGCTTGTCTTACCATCTTTTTCTGTCAAGGTGTAGTTATACCTTACGTCGTATGCACCTGCCGGCAAGTCAACTTGAGGCAAATACATAGCAAGGCTAAGGAAATTATGACGATCAAACTGTGTGACAGTCAATCTAGAATAGCCTTCCCATTCAATGGTGCTCCCAAGCTCCAAATGCCCGCCCGGATAATTTTCCGGAATGTCGTCCCACTGCTTGATGAGATCTGGATTTGTCAAGACCTCCCATACTTTTTCCTTCGAAGCATTGATCTCAATTCTGTCTTCTACGCTCAATTTTTCAGTCATAGTTCAAGTTATAATTGTTCAAGGTGTCAAGTTCTGCAATACCCGCTAAAGGGTTCTACGTAGCGGCTACATGGGTGACTGCCAAGACCGCACCCATAGGGTCTTCCAGCATTGCATAGAGGTAGTTGCCGCTCTTGTCAAATGATTCTTTGATGACTTTCCCGCCGAGGTTTTTACATTTCTCCACACTCTCTCCTATGTCTTTGACCTGGATGTACACCATCCACTGGGGAGGGATGTCCGAGTTTACTCCTCTTGCGTGGCAAAGTCCCCCCGCCCAATTACCCTCGGCGTCTTTCATGACATAGTCCATGTAGTCCGGGTCGCTCCCCATTCTTAATCCTTCCGGCTCCCATCCAATTACCTGAGCATAGAAATCTCTCAGCTCTGTAGCGTGAGGCACTGTCAAATCAGCTGACACTATACTGCCAATGGGATAGTTTTTCTTTGATTTCTGGGTCATCTTGCTCAAAGTCTGTTACTTAGTTCCACTTTTTAATTTATAGCCATTTCGCCTTTTGATTGATTCGATGAGCTCAGGAGGTGCATTTTTCTGACACTTTCGCTGCCATTAAAAATGGGCCCTCCCTTTCCCAAAAGGACTGGATACATGATGATCCAATACTCATCGATGAGATTGGACTTTGCCAACTCCCGTTAGACTGACTGACTGCCAAACAAGAGAATGTCTTTGCCTTTTTTGTTTTTAAGGTGTAAAAGGTTCATTTCTATATCCTCTGATAGCACCGTAATACCACTCTTTTCGTTTTGACTCAGGGACCTTGACAGCACTATTTTTTCTGCACCGTTGTACCAATTGGAATACCTTACTTCGCTGACAGTGGCATTCGGGTTTCTATAAACATCGGGCCAATAGCTGTCCAAGGACTCAAAGTAGATGCGGCCGGCTAAAACAGCGTCAGCATCCTCTGTTAGGCCGCACACAAAATCCAGATTCTCGGGACTTTGGACGAGGTGGTTAAGTCTGCCGTTTTCGTCCGCCACGAATCCGTCAACTGAGGTATGGATGACTAATACTATTTTTCTCATGGTTTCCACTTAAATCGCCCCCTGCTCTTCAGGGAAAGAGAGAGCCCGGATGTGAGAGGATCAGCCCAAGCCGAAAAAGAATCTTCTCAATTCTTCAGCAAATAGCTCTGGCACCTCGAGTGCCGCAAAGTGACCGCCCTCTTCCATTTTGGTGTAGCTGACGACGTTCACAAATCTCTCAGCCCATTCTTTCGGAAATTGGGCCTCTCTGGGGAACACGGCCACGCCTGCAGGCACATTTGTTTTCTTCAGTGGCTGAGCACCGCCCCAGTGTGCCACAGCGTCTTCCTTGTACATTCTCATGGAGGTGGCGATGGTTTGTGTAAACCAGTAAATCAGTATGTTTGTCAGCATCTCATCTCTTCCGCCGAAAGCTGATTCAAGAGTGTCCGGACTGGCACCGGATGATCCGAAACTTAGAATCCAAGCGGCCAGGCCAACAGGGGACTCATTCAGCCCGTAGGCTAGCGACTGTGGTTTGGTTGCCTGCACCATTGCATAAGCGCCTTCGCTGTACCACCACTGTTGGACAAACTGGGCAAATTGTTTTTCGCCTTCAGACATAGTACCCGGGTCCTCTTGGCCCATCGGGTACCCCAGGTCAGTGAAATGAACTCCAGCCACGACATCCGGATACTTGGATGCGAGCGCCTTTGTGACGCCCATCCCGATGTCGCCACCGGCTGCATAGAACTTTGCGTAGCCGAGGTTTTCTGTCATTAGCTTTGTCCAGAGGTCAGCCACGGCCTCAGTCGTCAATGACTTTCTTTCCGAAAAGCCGAAACCGGGAATGGAGGGAATCACCAGATCGAAATTCTGCTCGCCGGCGGTCAGTAATGGGATGATCTTATGAAAACGATAGTAACTGTCAGGCCAGCCATGTGTAAGGATCAACGGCTTACTGGCTTCTCCGCTACCTTTTATGTATTGAAAATGGATCTTGATTCCATCCACTTCGGCAATATACTGGGGGTAGGAGTTGAGTGACGCTTCCTGTTTTCTCCAATCATAGCTTGTCAACCAATAGTCCACCAGCTCTTTGAGGTACTCTTCGCTCGTACCAAAGTGCCAGTCCGAGCCTTCTGCTTCACCGGGCCACCGAGTGTTTTTCAGGCGGGTATTCAGATCGTCCAGTTCTGATTGGAGAATTGCAACTTCGAATTCGCTTACGTTTTTCATTGTGTTTTATGTTGATAAATAGATGGTTATCAATTTCAAAAGTTAGTCTTAAAGCTCGTTGGGCATTTCCCATTTAGACAGCTCTTTGCGAAGGAATGCAAATACGAAAAAGAAGTATAGAACAAATCCGACATCTTCAGCCGATCAGCAGTGATCCGCTTTCTTTTACAAGTTCATTTTGTGCGAGCAGTGTAAGTGGCGTCATGGCAGAAAACTGCTTAAACTCTCTGTTAAAGTGTGACTGATCCGCATAGCCAAGTTCGTAAGCTAGGTCAGCGAGCGATTTGTAGCACTTCTGCTGGATTCGAAAGAGAGCCTTCTCAAAGCGCAAAACCCTTTTGTAATACGATGGAGTAAATCCAATGGATTGCAAAAACTTCCGTTCAAACTGGCGCTCGCTTATGCTATAAGACTTTAGAAGGTGACCGTAGTGCGTATTGGTGGATAGCTTCGAAAAATTCACCACTCTCCAATCCACTGTTCTTATCACATTCAGTCGCCTGAGCAAGTAGGCCTCCAAGAGCGCTAGGCGCACGTGAGTATGGCGAGCCTCCATGATTTGCTCGATGGTGTAGGGATCACAAAAGTGATGTAAATCCAGTACGGCATCGGCTGTCTCATGGCCATCAATACCGAACAGTGCCTGTATGCTATGGGGAAAGAGAGAGGCCGCAATATGGGAATACGTAGACTCCATGCGGACTAAGACCGGTTTTGTGGCGATGCCTTTCAAACTGGCTGCGTAGACCGCTTCATAGTCAGGACTGTAGAGCGCATTTTTCCCTTCCAGACACTGTATCACGATTCGAGGGTATCGATCAGCCATCACTTGAAGATTCAGCATCGATTCTTCATTCAACTGAACATCCAATGTCCAGTAGTACCTCACATAGTGTTTTAAAGCGGGATGCGGTTGGTGTATCTGGTACGATGCCATATTCTTAGAAAACTAGCCCTTTCCCTCGCTGATTCCTTTATCTCTTACAAAGGAAGCAAACTCAAAAACTCCACGCTGGGCGAAAAGTCGGTAGGACTGGTAAGAACCCCGGTTTTAAAACGGCAGCAGAGCAGGTAGCCATTCTTTATGCCACCCGATATGAGGAAGGAGTGGTGCCGGTTTGTTTCTTGAAGATTTTGGTGAAGGATGATGCATCCTCATAGCCCAAAAAATAGCAAATTTCCTGAATCGAAAGCGGGGTTTGCTTCAATAAGCTCTTGGCCTCGAACGCCACAAACTCATCGATAAATTTCTTGGCACTTTTGCCCAGTTGGCACTGGAGAACCTCGCTCAAGTAGTCAGGGGTGATGTTCAGCGACGATGCATAAAACGCCACCGCTTTATGCTCTCTGTATTGCTCAGCCACCAATTTTCTGAATTGGGCTGCAATACGCTCTTTTGTGGAGTTCGCCTGTGTCTGGTTCTTGTCATCCATTCCAGCATGAATGGAGTTCGCAAACATAATCAAAGAATGAACGATACCCGGTATGACAGATCTGTCTTCCTGCAACTCCTTTAGCGTCCTAATCAGGGCTGTCACTTTTCTAATCTGTTCCTCGGTAAGCGGGATGACATGGCGTCCTCCATGCGAGAAGAAATCCAGGGATTGAAGGAATAAGCTACTACTATATCCATTAAACAACTCCTCTGTGAAGTAGACCGTATCGTGCTCAGCGGAATAGTTGCTGCTCCAAGTGCACACGATTCCCGGGCCGATAGTAGTGAGGCAGCCTGGATGAACCTTGTAATCTACGTTACCAATTTTTACGTCATCGATGCCGCCGGTATATGTGATGCCTATGCCGTAAGTAAATGTCCGGAAGGGGAATTTCACATAGGCATTTTTATAGGTGTTGTTGTCTGCCAAAAAAAACGGAGTGTCCAGACTGTGATTGTTCTGATGCTTCAAGTACTCGTATAGGCTGATTGCTTTCAGATTATTTTTCTTCATCTTACAAAAGTTGATCAGATTTTTCTGCTCGTTTCTTCTGGCGGGCATTGACGGGGCCACGCTCCCGTGCCCTGAAATCTATAGCGCCGACGCATGCCACAGAGGTGCCAATCTCCAAATTTAATTCCCGGTGAGTTCCTCAGCCAGTCCGATCAAAAGCCCCTCGACACCACGGATGTAGCAAAGCCGATAGGCGTTTTCGTACTGGACGACTTCACCTACCAGCTGGGCACCATGCTCGATGAGTTGGGCTACCAGCACGTCGATATTCTCCACTGTGAACATAATACGCAGGTAGCCAAGAGACTGGACAGGCGCTGCCCTGTGGTCTGCCACAGGTGTCGGTGCTAAAAATCTCGAAAGTTCGAGTCGGCTGTGCCCGTCAGGTGTGACCATCATTGCAATCTCCACAGACTGATCTCTCAAACCAGTCACCCGACCGGCCCATTCACCTTCTACCATCATTCTGCCTTCCAGTCTTAGTCCCAACAGGGAGAAAAAAGAAATCGCGTCGTCGAGAGATTCCACGACGATGCCCACGTTGTGCATCCGTGGCAGTTCGTTTCTTGTCATAGTCAACTCAGTTTAAACAGAGCGGGTGGCTCTTTGTACTTATTGGTAGGATTGATTCAGTAGCAGATCTACTGGTTTTTATCATCCAGTATAGTGATCAACGCCCACTTCGGATCGGTATTTTGGATTATGCCGATGATTAGGTTGGATTACTTTTCTTTATCGGATCCCTTCCGACAAACTTGTTTTTGCCCTTCAGAAACCCTATTGCCTTTTCAATATTCTCCCGGATGCTTTTTTCGCTCTTTAGGAACGAGATGTATCTGACGATTTCCTTTTGTAGAGAAGGTGTCAGTGTGTCAAATGCTTCTTTTGCCTCTCTGTCCCCGTTCAAAGCCTGGGTAAGCTTTGGGTGTGGCTCTATGATCCTTTCCACGGGATCAAATTCTACGGTGAGTTCAACAACCTCCCCTATTCTTTTGGGCGAGTTGTCGAGCATACTGGTGTTGATATACAGCCGCCATTGGCCGCTGTATTTTACCAGCGTCTGCAGGTACGGATCTCCGTTGATCGTTCCTCTGACCGGTATCGCACCTTTGTTTTTTTCCGCCTGCCTGAAGATACGCTGCAGTATAACGTCCGGTATGGAGACGAATGGGTTTATTCCGATAATATCAATTTCCGCCGAAAAGGTATCTGTCTTGATCTGATCCATTTTATGTTCTCTTGCGATCCTTTAAAGGAACGGAGCTTAAGTTCAAAACTTATTCTTTGTGCTCAGGTTCAGGTGTCTGGCAGACCTTCGACACTCAGAATGCAAAATAAATTAAGCTGGTTTTCTTCATTCATGGATTTCTATGCCGCTCCGCCAAGTTAAAAATTCAGCGCAGATTGCCAGTAGTATGCCCTGGATTCAATGAGGAGCCGGTCGTTCTAAATTTTTTCAGCAATTTTGAAAAAAAGATAAGTCATTGTGAACTTATTCCATTTAACACTGTTAGACCGTTTAACTCATATAAAAAAATGGGAAGCAAAGACCGAATATTGAGACTGAAAGAGGAGACTAGAAGCAATATCCTCACCGCTGCCTTTGAAATCGTCAAAGAAGAAGGCTGGAAAGGGCTCAGTATGCGGAAGATTGCCGACCGGATCGAGTACACCGCGCCTATTATCTATGAGTACTTCGACAATAAGGACGCCATCTTGAATGAATTGACCAAGATGGGATTCGAAGCTTTGGATAAGGTGTTGGAAAAAGAACAAGCTAAGCATGCAGAACCGGAGAAGCAGCTCTATGACATGTGGCTGGCCTATTGGGACTTCGCCCTCAACAACCGGGAGATCTATCAGGTCATGTTTGGGGTTGAGATGACATGCTGTATCGCAATGGTCGGTGAAGCGCAGTTGCCTTCCAAGCGTTTTTGCCCGGTAATTGACCAATTGATGTCAGGATATGAGCATACGATGGAAGATTGTAAACAGAAGTACTTCACGTTTTTCTCAGTCATTCACGGACTCGTATCCATCAATATTGTAGGCGACGGACTTTCCACTAAAATGAACAACCAGATTCTCAACGATGCTATCGGAGGCATAATCAAAGCAATTCAACAGGGATAATTTTTTTTCCCTTTTTTACTATCAATATAAAATAATCTAACACTGTAAAATACCGGCTCTTTTCGACACCCGATTTTACATTGTTAGCCCATATCCTCTCTCCATTCCTAAAACCAACTGATCCTATGAAAACCAGGACACAAAAACAGAACACCCCTTGCCATCTACTTAACGATGTTAGATTTTCTATTCTAGTTAAACCGGTACTGTATCATGCTTAATCCCACACCCCACAAAACCAACTCAACTTTTCACCACAAAAACAGACACAACTCCATGAAAAGCCTTATCTATATCGTCGCAGGACTAATTTTCCTTGAAGGCTGCAGCCCTGCCCATTCAACTAATCCGACTCCGGCAGCTCCTTCCCTGCCAGTCATCGAAATCAAACAGTCCACCGCCTTCACCACGGTAGAATACCCTGCCACCATAGAGGGCACCGCAGACTTGGAGATCCGTCCGCAGGTCAGCGGCTATCTGGACAGGATCTTTGTGGATGAGGGCTCATATGTTTCAAAGGGCCAGCCTTTGTTTAAGATAGATGAAAACCCCTTCCGTGAGGCGCTGAACCAAGCTCAAGCCAATCTCAGTGGTGCCGAGGCAGCTTTGGTCCAGGCGGAACTGGAAGTAGAGAAATACACGCCTCTAGTTGCAAACAAGGTCGTCTCTGAGTTCCAGCTCAAGACAGCTGTGGCTGCCAAACAGATGGCCGCAGCCAATCTGGAACAGGCAAAGGCCTTGTTGGGGACAGCCAAGATTAACCTCGGATACACGCTGGTGCAGGCCTCTGTCAGTGGCTATGTAGGCAGGCTTTCCAAAAAACAGGGCACGCTGGTCTCCCCTACCGATCCGCTTCCCCTGACGACACTCTCCGACGTACATGAAGTCCATGTTTATTTCGCCCTGGGTGAGACCGCGTTTATCAATTTCAAAAACCAATTTGAAGGTGAAACGCTGGATGAAAAAATCAAAAACCTCCCCGCGGTCTCCATGCTACTGGCAGACCACAACCCCTATCCTGAGACGGGAAAAGTGGATATGGTGGATGGCCAGTTCAACAGAAATACCGGTACGATTACCTTCCGGGCCACATTTCCCAACTCCAAGGGGCTGCTGAGATCAGGAAATACCGGACGGGTGCAGCTGAATCTGCCCCATGAAGATGCCATCCTGGTTCCGCATGAAGCGACTGTCGAGATTCAGGATAAAGTCTTCGTCTTCACCGTGGGCAAAGACAACCAGGTGACCAAGCAGCCCATCTCGATTATAGGAAGAAGCGGACAGGAGTATCTGGTGAGTCAGGGCGTCAAACCCGGCGACCGAATTGTATACAAAGGCTTTGAAACCCTGCAAGAAGGTTCGGTCATCGATCCGCAACCCACTGAGAATTATTTGACTAAGAAGTAAACCACCTCCCAGAACATGTTTCAAAAATTTATAGACAGGCCGGTACTGGCGTCTGTTATCTCAATCCTATTGGTCATACTGGGCGTGCTCGGTATGTACACGCTGCCGCTGCAACAGTTTCCGGACATCGCTCCCCCTGCCGTACAGGTAGTGGCGCTCTATCCGGGGGCCAATGCAGAAACACTCCTCCGGTCCGTCGCTCCGTCTCTGGAAGAATCCATCAATGGCGTGGAAAACATGAGCCATATGAGTTCTACGGCCAGCAATGACGGTTCCCTGATCATCACGGTGTACTTCAGACTGGGCACAGATCCAGACCAGGCCGCCGTCAATGTACAAAACCGCGTGGCACAGGCTACCAGCCAGCTCCCGGTGGAAGTGGTCCAGGCAGGGATCACCACGGCCAAGCAGCAAAACAGCCTGTTGATGGTGGTGTCCCTGTATTCTGAAGACCCTGAAACCTACGATCAGACGTTTCTCGCAAACTATTCCCAGATCAACATCATCCCGGAAATCAAGCGTATCCCCGGAGTGGGTCAATCGATGATCTTCGGCGGCAACAAAGATTACTCCATGAGAGTATGGATGGACCCTGCACAGATGGCCACCTACAACCTTACTCCCAGAGAGGTCGTTGCCGCCATCCAGGACAAAAGTCTGGAAGCTGCTCCGGGCAAACTCGGACAGAGCAGCCAGGAATCCTTTGAGTATGTGGTCAAGTATCAGGGAAAACTCAACCAGCCGGAGCAATATGAAAACATCGTGGTCCGGGCAAATGAGGACGGGACACTGCTGAGGCTAAAGGATGTGGCAAGAATTGAGCTGGGCTCCTATGCCTATGACAATTTCACCAGCGTGGATAGTAAGCCCGGTGTAAACATCGCATCATTTCAGATAGCTGGATCCAATGCGAGCGAGATTCAGATTGCGATCGCTGAATTCATGAAGAAAGCGGAAAAGGACTTCCCCGAGGGGGTGGAATATCTCATCCTGTACAATACCAAGGATTCCCTGGACCAGTCAGTAGACCAGGTGGTCACCACCCTGATCGAGGCGTTTATCCTCGTGTTCATCGTGGTCTTCCTGTTTCTTCAGGATTTCAGATCCACGCTGATCCCGGCCATTGCGGTGCCGGTGGCGATCCTGGGCACATTTTTCTTCATGATGCTGTTCGGGTTTTCGATCAATCTCCTGACCCTGTTCGCCCTGGTACTGGCGATAGGCATCGTAGTCGATGATGCAATCGTGGTCGTGGAAGCGGTTCACTCCAAGATGGAGCATGACCGGCTTCCCCCAAAGGCTGCCACCACATCGGCGATGAGGGAAATCACCGGAGCCATTATTTCGATCACGCTGGTCATGGCCTCCGTGTTCTTACCCGTAGGCTTTATGGAAGGATCCACGGGTGTGTTTTACAGACAGTTCGCCTTCACGTTGGCTATTGCGATCCTGATCTCTGCATTGAATGCACTGACTCTGAGTCCTGCCCTGGCCGCATTGTTTTTGAAAGACAAGCATGCTGATCCAAAGACCGGATCCAAAAACCTATCCTTCAGGGAGAAGTTTTTTGTGGGATTCAATACCGGCTTTGACAAGCTTACGGCCAACTACACCGGAAGCATCCGGTTTATGATGCAGAAAAAATGGTGGAGTCTTGCCGGACTGGCTTTGGTTACGTTGGCTACCGTGGTGCTGGTACAACGGACACCATCGGGATTTATTCCTTCGGAGGATCAGGGCTTCATCGCGGTGTCGCTTTCGCTCCCGGCCGGAGCTTCGCTGGATCGTACCCAGGCCGTGATGCGGGAGGCCGAGGAAATCCTCGGTGACATGGAATTCCAGCGTACGCTCAACATGATGTCCGGATTTAATATCCTTACCCAGTCCGCCAGTCCATCTGCCGGCGTGTCCTTCATCCTGCTCAAGCCGGCCAAGCAGCGGGGCAGCGTCAGTGATATCAACGAGATCATGAAACTGGTCAGCGAGAAGCTGTCGGTAATCAAAGGAGCGAACTTCTTTGTCTTCACCTTCCCTACCGTGCCGGGATTCAGCAACGTGGACGGACTGGAAATCGTGCTCCAGGACAAGACCGGTGGTTCCCTGCAAAAGTTTAGCGAAGTGGGCGGTACCTTTATCTCCGAGTTGATGAAGCGGGAGGAAATAGCCATAGCCTTCACTTCCTTCAGGTCCGACTATCCCCAATACGACCTGGTCGTAGACGAGATCAAGGCAGCCCAACTTCAAGTCAATGTGAAAGATGTGCTGCAGACCATCCAAGCTTACTTCGGCAGTACTCAGGCTTCTGATTTCAACCGGTTTGGCAAATACTATCGGGTGATGGTGCAAGCTGAACAATCGGCCAGGACCGATCTATCCTCCCTGGATGGCATCTATGTGAAAAACATCCGGGGTGAGGCGGTGCCCGTCAACACGCTGGCCAGCCTACACCGGGTATATGGTCCGGAAACCGTATCCAGATACAACCTCTTTAACTCCATCGGAGTCAATGCGATGGCGGCTCCCGGTTATAGTTCCGGAGATGCACTGGAGGCCGTCAGAGAGGTCGCTGCCATTCACCTGCCGAATGGGTACGGGTTTGAGTTTACCGGGATGACCAAGGAGGAAGTGGGGTCCGGAGGGCAATCGGTCATCATCTTCCTGCTCTCCCTGTTATTCATTTATTTCCTCCTTTCGGCACAGTATGAGAGCTATATACTGCCTTTCGCGGTGATACTTTCGATTCCTACAGGGATTTTGGGAGTATTTATGGCAATCGGGCTTGCCGGAATAGAGAACAATATCTACGTGCAGGTAGCCCTGGTGATGCTGATCGGCCTTTTGGCCAAGAATGCGATCCTCATCGTGGAGTTTGCCTCCCAACGAAGAAAGGCCGGCAATTCGCTGATGGCTTCTGCAATTGAAGCATCAAGGCTGCGACTAAGACCGATCATCATGACTTCCCTGGCATTCACGGTGGGACTGATCCCGATGATGTTTGCCAAAGGACCGTCTGCGATGGGCAACCACTCGATCAGCATCGGTGCTGCAGGGGGCATGCTCTCCGGTGTCATCCTGGGCGTGTTCATCATCCCGGTGTTGTTCATCGTGTTTCAGCGCCTGCACGAAAAAATCTCCAAAAGCAGTCCAACGGTGCAAGTCCGCGAAGAGGAGCTGGCTGTTCACTAACCAATCCTAACGATTAATCCCGTCAAGATGTGTTCCGGTACTCCTCAAAAAGGAGGCTGAGCCGTCATGGCTATCTCACTGAAAAAATCCAAGCAGAGTCATTGGAAACCGACCATGCCGGATACAGCATCTGGAGCAAAACCGCGATATCATCGGGGTGCATGGGAGATTCCAGAAGACCTTTAAAAAACATGAACAGATGAAACCATATTTTAATCTTATCTCCGCCTTACTGATACTGGCAGTGGCTGTTTCCTGCCAGGTGTCCAAGGACATTTCAGTCCCCGAAGATGCCATCCCAGAGCAATTCCGGGGGCCGTCCTCGACAGATACAGCCAGCCTAGGCACCCTTTCCTGGGAAGAGTTTTTTCAGGATCCCAATCTGAAAACACTGATTGACAGTGCCATTCAGAAAAACAACGACCTTGCTGTCGCCCACAGCAATATCGAAATCGCACAATGGCAACTTAAGCAAGCCAAATGGGGAAATGTGCCGGAAGTTGACCTTCAGATCGGCGCAGTCTCCAGCAGGTTCTCGGACAACAGCCTAAACGGATTAAGCACAAGCACTTTTCTGGAACGGAATCATCTGGAAGATTTCCTCTTGCAGGGCGCTGTCTCCTGGGAGGCAGACATCTGGGGAAAGATAAGAAGCCAGAAGAAACAGGCATTGGCCGAGTACCTTCAGACCGTGGAGGCCCAAAAGGCCCTGCAGACAGGCATCATCGCCTTGGTGGCAAGAAGCTATTATAACCTGCTGATGCTGGACTCCCAGCTGGAAGTGGCCACAAGTAATTTCAAACTCAGCGAAAACACCAAATTCATTGTTGATCTCCAGTTTGAATCGGGATTGGTCACCTCACTGGCACAGCAGCAAGCCGCTGCCCAGCTGATGCAGGCAGAGCAGTTGATCCCCTTGATCGAGTCCCAGATCACAGTGGAGGAGAATACCCTGAGTATCCTTACCGGAGCTTTTCCAAAGGCCATCCAACGGTCCCGCTTACCGGATACCGTACCCGTTCCTGACTTGCTCGCTACCGGAGTGCCGGTAGACTTGGTACAGGCAAGGCCGGATGTCAAAGCCGCCGAACTGGGGCTGCAGTCAGCAAATGCTGCAGTTGGAGTGGCCCAAGCCAATATGTATCCGAGTTTCCGAATCACTGCGGCCGCCGGGCTCAATGCCTTTGAAGCTACCAACTGGTTTAATGTTCCTGCATCCGTATTTGGCATCGTGGGTGCGAGTGTAGCGCAGCCCATCCTCAACAGGAAAAGGCTGAAGACCGCTTTTGAAACAGCCAAGCTGGAGCGTGAGCAGACAGTTTTCCAGTTCCGCCAGTCCGTCCTGACCGCAGTCAAAGAAGTGTCGGATGCGCTGGTGCAGACTGAAAAACTGAAAGCCCGCCAATCCATCATTGACCGAAGGACGGAGACACTTCAGTCTGCCGTTTCCGATGCGGATATGCTGTTTGAGAACGGCGTAGCCAACTACCTGGAAGTGATTACTGCCCAGGGAAATCTCCTCCAAAGCCAACTCGACCAGGCTGCTGTGAAGCGTTCACAGCTGGATGCCTCCATCGAGCTCTACCGCGCTTTGGGAGGCGGTTGGAAATAGCTTCCCTAACAAAGTGAAGCCCTTCAGGGAATTGGATTCCTGAAGGGCTTCACTGTTTGTCTAGCTTGGGAGGCCAGCCCGTGGCTCAGTTGATCCCTCCCTCCACGGGCAGGCGCAATGACGGTCTATACCAACCCATTTCCAAACCCTTTTATCGTCGCCAATTTTCATTCAGGCACTTTCGTCACATTTTTTAATGGGTTAGTCACTTATCCCGGAAAGAGTCTCTGCCCCTATCTAATATTACTGAAAATCCCCGCTATGAAAGTCAGATGGAGACAACATGAAATGATCGGCATTGCCGTCTTAGTCCTGTGGCAACTCATCCTTTTACTGATGATGGTTAATGACCATTCGATCAATGAGTTGGAGCAGGATTATTCAGCGCCATTTAAGGAGAATGGTATTCCTTTTTCCTTTTGGAAGAACGTCCTGATTCCGCAGTTGAGCGCTCCCCTATTGGTATTTGGAGTCTACCTCCTGATTAACGTTTGGGTCCTGCTTTCTTTCAAACGGATCAACGGAGAAGATATCGAGCGGCTCCTTTCCAAACGAATCTTGCTGGCGCTCTTTTCCCTCCTGTGTGTAGGCTCGCTGCTTGCCATCGGGATCAATGCTATCTCTTTTTATGCCCGGCCGCATTTATTCAATTATGGGGGCTACCAACTGTTGGCTATTGCCGGCTACAATGAGCACCCGATGTCCAATTTATTCTTTGGTTTTGGACGGACCTTGGCAGCAGTAGCGCTGGTCACCGCACTGGCCGGAGCAAGAGAATTGATCATCTGGCTTATTGAGCGAAAAAGGGTGAAAAGAGACTACTGGATCATGGTGGTCAACAACGCGACCCCGCTGCTCATCGTATTTTGGTGCGTTGTGATCATCAGCAACCCACTTCACCAGGACTTCCTCCGATACCTTTTTTTCGTGCTGCCGGTGATCGGACTCTACCTATACCTGACCTTCTGGCTCTTCCCATTTATGGAGGGGAAAGCGGTTTTGTCCCGGCCCGTTCTCCTCCGGATCGTGATTGCGACATTCATCTGTGCTATACCCGGACTCCTGCTGCTTTTCAGCCACCGGCTTATTGTCCCGGTATTCTATTGGGGGTCCTTGATTTTGGTTGCCACCCCGATATTCTGGATAATCTACAACCAGCGAAAAGACCGCATCCTGCAATCCATCAGGATGGAAACCGCTTTGGCCAAGTCGGATGCATCCCTCCAGTTTCTGAAGTCTCAGATCAATCCGCACTTTCTGTTCAATGCACTCAACACACTCTATGGAACTGCGCTCAAAGGCGACTCGGACAAGACCGCCGAGGGTATCCAAAAGTTGGGGGACATGATGCGGTTTATGCTTCACGAAAACACCCTGGACCGGATCCCGATGTACAAAGAGATGGAGTATCTGAAAAACTATATTTCCCTCCAAAAGCTCCGGATAGTGGACTCTCCCCTGATCAGCATTGAAGATGAGATCGAAGAGAGGAACTGCAACAATGAGATCCCGCCTATGTTGTTGATCCCCTTCGTGGAAAACGCCTTCAAACACGGGATCAGCCTGAAAGAAAGATCGTGGATCAGGATCGAATTACAATGCCGGGAAAAACTGGTGGAATTTGAGGTGCGAAACAGCATCCACAAGGACGACAGCGACCCGGAAAAGGAGATATCCGGGATTGGGCTGAAAAATGTGACAGGAAGACTGCAGCTGATGTATCCCAACCGGCATACCTTGGATATTCGGGAAACAGATCGGGAGTTTACCGTTAAACTGACACTGCAATGCTGAAAGCAATAGCCATTGATGACGAGCCCATTGCCTTGGACGTGATACAGGGCCTTACCGACAAGGTGACGTTTGTCGAGATGGTCGGATATTTCTCCAGCGGACTGGAAGCGATGCAATTTCTAAAACCGAATGCGGTGGATCTGATCTTCCTTGATATCAAGATGCCGGACATGTCGGGCTTCGAATTTCTGAAATCTGTTCCCAATCCGCCCATGATCGTCTTCACCACGGCCTACAGTGAGCATGCGATCGAAGGATTTGAATATGATGCCATCGACTATTTGCTCAAGCCTTTTTCGCTGACCCGGTTTCTGAAGGCCTGCAACAAGGCCTATGAACAACATGCCCTTCGGGAAAACCTACCCGCTGCCCCACCCCAGCAGCCCTTCATCTTTGTCAAAAGCGGCTACGAGAATATCAGGGTCGAGTTCAAGGATCTGTTGTATGCCGAAGCCCTGGGCAATTATGTCCAGCTGGTCTTGGAAGGCCGAAAGGTCATCACCCGGCTGACGATGAGTGAAGCGGAAGTGCTGCTTTCAGCGCAAGGCTTTTTGCGGATTCACCGGTCTTATATCGTTGCCAAGAACAGGATCCTGAAATTTGACAAAAAAAGTCTCTGGATCAGGAATACAGAATTACCCATCGGCCCCCTGTTTCTGCCTGAGATAGAAAAGACCATCATCCCCTTATAAACAACTTACATCATGAAATTTCTACTGCTGATGCTGCTGGCTTCCGGGCTGGCCCTGTACTCTTATGCCCAAAAAAACGATTCTTCAAAAATCCAGGACATCGATTCCTTTCTTGTCCGGCAGGAAGGCCTGAACAAGTTTAACGGGACCGTTCTGGTAGCCCAAAAGGGTCAGATTCTACTGAAGAAAGGTTACGGCTACGCCGACTTTGAGAATAAGAAAGCGAATGATTCCAGCGGCATTTTTCAGATCTATTCCATCACTAAGACTTTCACGTCTTCGATGATCTTTATCCTGATCGAACAGGGGAAGTTGTCGCTGGATGATCGCTTGAGTAAGTTCTATCCCGCCTTTCCAAACGGCGACAACATCACCCTTGAACATCTGCTTACCCATACTTCCGGTATCAATGATACTACTGATGATCCCAATGCCCGGGAGACCGAATCCTATCGCGTGGAGCGATTTGGGAAAAACACGGTCAATTTTGCGCCGGGTGAGGGCTGGTCCTATTGCAACGGAGGCTATCAGTTGCTGGGATATATCATCGCGAAGGTTACCGGGGTGAGTTATGAGGAAGCTGTAAGAAAACACATCTTCAGTCCGTTGGGGATGTCAGCCAGTGGATTTGATTTCAAGAATCTCCCGAGCCCTGAAAAGGTCACCGCCTATCATGTCTTCACCGAGGAAATCAAAGAAAAAGCTTCCTTATACGACTCAACAGGCCCCTATGCTGCGGGATCGATCTATTCGACGGTTGGTGACCTGTACAAGTACTACAGGGGTTTTAGGTCCTCTCGGATTATCAGCAAAATCTCACAGGATATAGCCTTCAATCCCAGCAAGACAAACAAAGGATATGGCTACGGCTGGCAACTGAGACAGGACTCTCTCAAAAGTAAAGTGATTTCCCACAGTGGCGGTGCGGCGGGTTTCAGGAGCAATTTTGCCATGATCCCCGAAGACGATATCTGCGTCATTATCTTAAACAACCATGAAAATGCCAATACCGAATTTCTCACCGGAAGGATCATTGACATCCTGAGCGGCAAGGTTTTCGAACCGGTCAGAGAGGTGAAACTGAAAGATGCTGATTTGAAGAAGTTTGTCGGGGTATTTTCGGTTCAGGAGCCACCAAGGATGATCCATACTTCTGTGTTAGCCGGCAGGCTGGCGGTAGAAGTGTCGGGTCAGGGAAAACAACCGGTCATTGCCACCGGGGAGACTGTCTTTTTCCATGAAGAAGCGGATGCAATCCTCGAGTTTGCCTCAGACGAAAACGGCGTCTTTTCCGAGATCACCATCAGTCTGGGATCCCGAAAGATGGTCGGAAAAAGGATAGCGTCTTCTTGGGGTTTGGTTGGAAGTGCCACGCCAAAGGGATGGGATGACTCCTTACCGGACCTTAAGTTTTCCGAAGACAGCGTCAGAAAAGGACTTTGGATATTGAAAGATATTGCTCTCGAAAAGGGTGAGATCAAATTCAGGCTAAACAATGACTGGAATATCAACTATGGCGACACCAAGGGGGATGGTGTCTTGGAGATGAATGGAGAAAATATCAAGGTAGAGGCCGGTGTCTATGATCTTATCCTTGACTTGACAGATGAGTCAAGTCCTCGCTATCGTCTGTTAAAAAAAGCGGGGGGTCGATAGAGCCGCAAAAAAGCTTCTCCCCGCGAGGCCGGACGCCGACCCGCTTCCACCACAGGCGGACAGGTTTGCGTCAGCCCAAGCGCCTATCTGAATTGGGATTTGTTTCCGCCAAAGGGCGGGATTTGACGTCATGACCCAGAGTGGGCGAACGCGTGCCGTAGGTACGGCCGATACCATAGCCTGGGGTTTCAACCCCAGGCAAATGTGGATCAGATATTTCAACCTCGGCGCAGGGATTTGGATTGGAAAAAACGGCAGGTGCCGAGAAGGAGTTGAATACAAATGTCGAGTAGCGTGAGCTCCGGCCTACAGGCTGGCTGCTCGCTAAAACCGCCCTGTCAACGTGAACAACAAAATCTCATTTCAAGACTTTGTATCTGATATGTGTCACCATGCTTGTACCACTTACCTCAATCGGTTCAAGGTTAAGACTTGGCATGCCTTCAAAAAGGCGGGTTCCCGAACCGATCGTAACAGGCACTATATGCAGCCACAATTCATCGATGAGACCAGCTGCCAAATACTGATTGACCGTATTTGCTCCTCCCATGATCTTTACATTCCGATCACCTGCTGCCTGCTTTGCCTTTTTAATCGCCGACTCGATCCCGTCGGTTACAAAATAAAATGTCGTTCCTCCGTCCATTTCTATCGGCGCACGTTCTGTGTGGGAAAGCACAAAAACCGGAGCATGGTATGGAGGATTGCTACCCCACCACCCTTTCCAATCCACGTTCTCTCGTCTGTCCTTCGGACCATACATGTTACTGCCCATTATAAAAGCACCCGCATCGAGGATAGCATCTATTTCCTTTTTATGCCTATGCTTTTCCGGCTCGGCAAACATCCATCGATCAAGCAATTCTGAGTCGAAATTATCTCCAAACGGCTTTTCAAAGCTCTGATTATGACCGGCTGAGTACCCGTCAAGAGACACCGCTAATCCAGCTGTTACTTTTCTTTCGTTCATAGTTTCATTCAGGTTTAGTGCGCTGCTTATCATCGGCTGAAGTCAGTCAATGCTTCAGTTAATAATTATAGCGTTCGGGTTTGCTTTTAATTTTGCCAGATTTTCCTGCCAAGTTTTAAGTTCATCGGGTGTGAGTCTTGTCCAGTCTGTTACTTCGCCAACTATTTTTAAAGGCTCCTTACTGCGATAGGATCGTGTTGGGTTACCGGGAAATTTTTTGTCAGTGACATTCGGGTCGTTTTCAAAGCTTCCGGTTGGTTCAACCATATAGATACGCGGACGGCCGTCACCAGGCGCCAATTCAGCAGCCAGACCTGCTGCACCATTGGGCAGGGCCGTAAAATAAATGTGATTCATCGTCACATCAGGATGGTAATTCGATTTAAACCCCGGTGTTAGCAGATCACCAATTTTCAAATCTGCTTTTGTTCCGTGATAAAACGGCCCAGTATCAAGAATATCATCTTTATCATTCATGTCACCCTGTTTTTTAGTCCTTTTTATTCTTTGAATTTATTGTGGGTTGCTTTCATCAGTGAAATGCCTTTTAACAAGAATGACTGAATAGTTGCAATTTCGCCTGCCGAAAATGTGGCTAACAATTTCTCGGATTCTTCTCGAAACTGCCTGTAGAAAGGCTCAAGTATCTTTACTATTTTTTCGTAATCTGCGACTATCAGAACCTTCCGTCTGTCGCTTTCGTCGTACTCCCTTTTTACAAGGCCCTTTTTTTCAAACCTGTTGATCAGCCCGGTTACGGCACCGGTGGTTAGCCCGGACAACTCAGCAAGGTCACCGGCTGTCAACTTGCCCTTTTGCAGCAGGAAACCTAAATACTTATGGTCAGTACCAGAAAAGCCGGCCTTCCTGGCAATCGCTTCGTGCATTTGAAGGGAGGCATACGCGTATTGCTGGCTCAGTTTTCTCGATTCAATGATGCTGTTGTCATCCATCTGATAGTCTTTTGAAGATATCTTAGTAACTAAGATATATCCAATAGACGATTTTCCCAATGACTGGCAAGGAAAAGATTCTTTACAAAGCGAGGATTTGTGTCTGTCAAGGGCCAGGAGTTGGAGTCTGGCCCTGAAGCGATAGTCCCGATGAATGGACTCTGAAGGAGTCCAACTGTGAATAGCCCAGGGTGCAACCCTGGGGAAACGGTTGAAAATATTTTTCAACCTCGGCGCAGACATTTCAAGGTACGCCGGATCCCATGCCGAGGTACGGAGATGATCTTTGATTGGTAAATAGTCCAGCTTCTGGAGAAGCAGGACAACGGAATATGGCCTCCTTCTCAAAATTTAGCGCTGTGGATAGATTTTTTCCGTTGTCACTTTTTGAAAGCCAAAAAGTAACCCAAAAGCTTCGGGCCTCAGTCTTTACTTCCAATCGGTGGTGTTTTCTGCCGGACAGGTATTGGTGGACGATTGGATTTTTCGTCCTGCTCCAAACCCTAAACCCGCATTATGCATTAGCAATTCTATTACGGCCAGTAATTGCTTCAAAATCAGTCACTACGTTGCTATTTTCGACTTCATCATAGCGGTGCTATGACTCAGTCTCCAAACAGCCTGATTTTATTGCAATTACTACCCTCACTACGAAACCTAATGCAAAATAGGGTTAAACAGGTGGATCTCCCCTCCCTGCAACCTGGCCCAAACCTAAAACAGCCCACCGGGCTGTTTCCTAACGGTTTGTCCTCCTGCAGGGCCCTTCCGTAGCCGAATACGTCGGGGTATCGACCTATATTTCGCTTACGAATGAAAAATCTTAGCCTATCATTTGGATTAAGAGGCCAAAAACTAAGAAGGCGGACGAGCTCCGTAGGAGCGGAATATTTGTAGCCTGGGGTTTCATGTGATGTTTGATTGATATCTAATGGTCACATGGAATCTCGCATGGAGGAAATTTATGCATGGATATCATACAGTAGGTCATGCTCGATTTTAACCCCAAGTAAATGTGGGTATCCGTGATTTGCCTCGGCGCAGGAATATGTTGAGTATGTGGATGTCGATGTCGAGGAAAGGAGATGGAGGCCTTCGACTATCCCAAAACAAGTCCTCCGGCCCCGTTGGCAGGATCTGAGGCTTCGGATTTTTTTTGAGTTGTCACTTTTTGAAAGCCAAAAAGTAACCCAAAAGCTTCGGGCCTCAGTCTTTACTTCCAATCGGTGGTGGTTTGTTATTCATCCAATGTGAGTGGGCGATTGGATTTTTGCCGCTGCTGAAAACCTAAAAACAGGTGGATCTCCCCTCCCTGCAACCTGGCCCAAACCTAAAACAGCCCACCGGGCTGTTTCCTAACGGTTTGTCCTCCTGCAGGGCCCTACCTTCGTCGATTGTGTCTGGTACTTTTTTGTATTCGCTATATGTCTGATACGGCTTAGGGACCACATCAAAGCGTGCCGTAGGTACGGCCGATGCCATAGCCTG
The DNA here is from genome assembly GCF_000429445.1 of Algoriphagus terrigena DSM 22685. Classification (GTDB taxonomy): domain Bacteria; phylum Bacteroidota; class Bacteroidia; order Cytophagales; family Cyclobacteriaceae; genus Algoriphagus; species Algoriphagus terrigena. The sequence goes on along the minus strand of NZ_AUBW01000027.1, from coordinate 38,552 downwards.
GGGTTTCAACCCCAGGAAAGAAGGGTTTCAGTATGCCAACCTCGGCGCAGAGATATTGATTGGAAAAAACGGCCGGTGCCGAGGAACGGAGATGGTGGTTGATTGTAAATAGTGCAGCACCGATACGAATCGATAGAGAAGCAGGACAACGAAGATACTGGTGCCGAGATGAAACGTTTTACCTTGACATCCACGCCCTCACTTATACATTTGGTGAGTTCACTTTTTCTTTCTCGATAATCTCGTCAATAAAGCCGTTAACAGTCAATTCTTTCATCTCTGCATAAAGTCTTTTATCCTGGTTTGCTTTTTCAGCCAGTTCATATTTCATGTCCTGATACTTAATTCTAGCCCAATCATTTTTTCTTAAAAAATCCCGCATCAGGATGTGTCTTTTTAAAGGCTCGCTATCCTTTGGACAAACGTACAGGTGGTGAGGAATTGAATCTAACAAACCGTTCGATGAATATTCGCCTCGTTTAAACACTTCTCTCTTTTTAATCCCCTGATCTCCATTATGATAGTATCCGAGTTTGATTAATCCGGTTTTTACCTTCCCAAATTCAGACTCGTTATCATAAACAATGTCAATATCAATAATTGGCTTGGCGTCCAAATTTGATACAGCAGTACTTCCAACGTGTTCTATACGATAGTCAAGTCCCCTCAATCCGCTTTCAATTTCGCGTTTTAGATCTTCAAAATCCTTCATCCATTTTGATGTGTATTTCTCGATTAGCATTCTATTTTTCTGAAAAGGGTGTACAATAGCGACCCCGTATTTGGCTTTAAGAGCCACACAAACATAGTTGTTGTACGCCGTTATCGGGACATCTCCAACAAAAACTCCCGTGCCGAAATCATGTCAGTATTGTCGTCAATCTCCTCGTCTGTTAAATCATCTTCCTCTTGGATTTTAAAATCAATCGTATCAGTCAGACATATTCCAACGGAATAAATATGTTCTGCTTTCCGATCTGCAAGAAACTCTAAAGTCTCAGCTACTGCAACACAACAATTCAAGGCATAACTAGCATCTTCGAAATTTTCAATGTCCGGTGTTATTGATTCAATTTGATTGATTTTAGATTGCAATAGAACTGGGTCAATTTTTTCGTCTCCAAACTGCTCTATGAATCTAATTGTGTCAAGAACCAATTCAGAATCTCCCCAGTTATTGACTTCCGAAAATTTTTGATAGTCACAGAAAAGCCTTTTGCAAACCAAAAGTGCCAAATCAAACTGCCTTTGATATGCAAGAGATTCTGTTTGAATTCTAAATTGTCTTGTGAATTCTTTGTATGTAAACATTGTCAAAAAAGTAGTATGCAACAATTCTGGTTACAAAACTCCTTCAGTCCCTATTCCGTCTGTACCTCATTTGCCGAAGGATTCTTGCCCTGTCGCGAGAGCAAAATAGTGATTTTGGCCAAACTGTCTAGCGGGCTTTGAAGGTTTTTGTTGGTGATGGACAGGATGTGGTTTTTTCCGACAATGTCAATATCAGTCCAGTCCACCGAACAAATTTCAAAAAAGGAAAGACCTCGTCAAAACTGGTTTCAACGAGGTCTATCCTTCACGGCTGATAATCCGATCGGTATAGCAGACTAGTTCAACACCATACCAATCAGAAGACGAGTGAAGTATGGACGTTAATTTGATTGATTGACGCTGATAGTCCGCTAAGCGTCATCTATTTACCTGCAAATAATTCTCATTTCTGAGACTGTCTTTATTGTCATATAAGTAGTTCCATTTCGTCATATAGTAATCGGCAGGCAAAAACTTATCGTTTGTTTTCTTCAGCATAGACTGAAGCACTTTTTCCATGGTGCCCTGTAGATCTTTGAACTGAGGCAATCCTACCAGATTGTTTTGCTGAAAAGGGTCTGTTTGGTTGTCGAATAAAAGCCATGGGCCAGCCAAGTCTTTCACATAGGTATATCTGTCAGATCGGATCCCCCTAAATTCTCTGCCCCCGTTCATAAACTGCCATTCATGGAATGGAACAGGCAGCATAATCAGTGCGCCATCGTTGGAGATATCCTTGCCTTGAATCAGGGGCTTTGAGAAATCTTCGCCCTCTACAGATTTCGGTACAGCAATCCCGCTAAGCCCAAGCAAAGTAGGAAGCAAGTCGGGTGTATTTATCGGGCCGGTGATATTGCGCGGCTTTGAAAGCTTTTCGGGGTACCTAATTAACATAGGGACTTTGATGGATTCGTCATAAGGCCGCTGCTTTCGCAAAACACCCTTGGACAGCAACATGTCTCCATGTTCTGAGGTAAATACAATGATGGTGTTGTCCGATAAGCCCTCCTCTTCTACCGCTTTCAGAAGGTCACCCATCGCCTTGTCCAAAGCGGTGATGTGGGCATAGTAGTCAGCAATGATTTGCCTTGCACTGTCCTGAAATTCCTCGGGTACGTTTTGCCTCAGCGCAATCTTGGCCGGATCATATAGCTTCCTGTATTCTTCCGGGGCCGTATGATAAGGGTTGTGGGGAGGCCCCCATGAAAGCATGATCAGAAAGGGATTATCCTTGTTTTTTCTGATGTATGAGATGGCGCTGTCCGTCTGGGGAAACGCGTCGTAACCTTCCCAGGTTTGCTTCTCATCATTCTCATCAAAATAAAAAGAGTTGTTATAATCGTGCGTTACTTCCCTTACTTTCCAATAGTCGAATCCCTGTCTACGATCCTTCGGCACCGGCTTATCCCTGGCGCTGAATGCATGTTCACCTCTTCCGTGGCCATTCAGATGCCACTTTCCTATATATCCAGTCTTGTAACCCTTCTCTTTGTAGATCTCAGCAAGCGTCAGGGCTTCATTGGGAAGAGGCTTGTCGTTGTAAAAAACGCCGTTGGTGAGTGGGTATTGCCCGGTCAAAAAGCTTGCTCTCCAAGGTGCACATACGGCCATTACTGTGACCGTATTTTCAAAAACCAAACTCTCTTTGGCCAGTCTGTCCAAATTTGGTGTAATAACATCTTTGTTTCCCGCATATCCCACCGCGTCCGATCGCCATTGATCCGCCAGCACGAAGATAACATTAGGCGGGGTCGTTTTTTGCGGCGGAGATTCCACTTTCATTGATATAAATCCAAAGAGATAGAATACTCCCAGTACCAGAAAGAGTAGCGTATAGTAGTTTTTATAAATTCGATTATACATGGTGTTTCGTGAATTGATGAGTGATTTATTTAGGAAGAGACTGGATTTTAATTCAGTTTTTTGGACACCAGGTCCTTCGCCATCGAATCAAATCTGGTCCTCATTTCAACAAGTTTTTCCTTAAAGCTTTCATTACCGGCCAAATTGTTGATTTCATCCGGATCATTGACCAAGTCATACAGCTCCTCATGTTTCAGATCATTTCTGTATCTGAAATATTTCCAGTCCGTCGTTCTTATCCCTTCACTCGGAGGAATTATAGCAACCTCCCAGAGATGTTCGGCTACAAATTCTGTCCTGTCAGCCAGTGCGGGGACTCCGCTAGCATCAGGAGCCAAACTCCTGCCTTGCCATTCTTTCGGAATGTCAATTCCGGCAAAGTCAAAGATGGTGGACGGAACATCGATATTGAGGGCTATACCAGTCTCGCGTCGGGCAGCCGGGTTTCTGGGATCGTAGATGATCAAGGGCACCCGCAGGGAATTGTCGTACATCAACCACTTACCGGCCAATTGTCTCTCTCCCAAAAAATAGCCGTTGTCACCCATCAGGATGATTACTGTATTTTCGGCGAGGCCCTTTTCCTCCAATGCCCGGCGGATTTTTCCGATTTCGGCATCCACCTCAGAGATCATCCTGAAATATCCTTTGACACTGTGCTGGTATTTCTCCGGCGTATCGTATCTCCAATGCCATCGGGTTCGGTTCTCTCCCGTCCGGACATATTCGGGCTGTGCCTGGAAATAGGAATCCTCCTTGAGCAAGGGATCGGGAATCACCAAATCTTGGTACATCGTATCGAATTCCGGAGACCAGAAATATTGCTCTTCGGCTGGATCATGGGCATGCGGCGCACTGAAACTGAGTGAAAGCATGAAAGGCTTTTCCTTGGAGGATTCCTGAATAAAGTCAATCGCCTGCTGGCCGGTATACCGTGTCAGATGTACCGTGTCCTGTCCAATCGTCTTGAAAAAGTACCCTCTCCTGTCCTTGAATACACTGTTCCTGTCATAACTTTCACCCACGTCAAAGAGCTCGTTAAACCCGGGGTAATTCACACCAAACTTGCCGTAGAATCCTGTGAAATATCCCGAGTCTTTTAACAACGCCGGGTAGGAAAGCTGAATATACGCCTGCTTAATCTCTCCTTGACCGAAGGTGTAGCCGTGTGTTCGTTCATACATTCCGGTCAGGATACTCGCCCGGCTAGCCGCACAAATCGGGGTAGTGACAAAGGCGTTCTCGAAATAAGTTCCTTCCGATGCCAAACGGTCCATCTCGGGAGTCCGGATCAGTCTGTTTCCCGCAAAACCCAGGGCATCCCAGCGTTGATCATCGGTCAGAATAAAGATGATATTTGGCCTTTTATCCTGAGCTGCCAGTTTTAACGGCATCCACAGTGAGACAAAAATGCAAAAGCTTGGACATCTGAACAGTCGAAGGCCAGCCAACCAAACACGGTTAAAGTTCATGGATCTGTTCATGTTCAATATCCGGGATTTTGCTCCAACCCATTGATCAGTATTTGCTCCGCAGGAAGCGGTGCCAATAATTTATAAGCATCAATCTGAAAAGCAGAACTGAAAAGAAAGTCTTTTTCAGCCTTTTCCCTCTGGCCATGGGCTGTCATGACTTCGATCGCTTTGCCGGTCCTTTTTATGTCATACCACCTTTGATTTTCAAAACAAAACTCGACCTGGCGCTCTTTGGCAATCAGATCCCCAAGGGTGGTTTTGTCAAATCCCGACAGGGGATTTTTTAACCCAGCCCTCTCCCTAACCTGCTGAACATACGCCATGGCTTCTCCTGTCCGCCCCTGCTCGTTCAAAGCCTCCGCATACATCAGCAACACATCAGAATATCTCAGAACAGGCAAATTGTCACCGGTTCGGTCGTCAGGAGCTGATATGGGACGCTGGAATTTCCCGGTATACGGGATATCTCTCACCACTCCATCCCAATCCCTTCCATTCCAGATTTTAATCGAAACACCCTTCCTCAAGTCTCCTTCTTCGAAGGCGTTCAGCAGATCCGTGGTGGGCATATTCCAACCCGCAGAAGTCATGTTGATACTGGGTCTCATCGTGATGCTGCCCCCAGAGGTCCATGGGGCAAATATGAAGATGAACCTGTTGGAGAGTTCCCGGTTGGTTTCTGAATACTGGACACTGAAGATGGTTTCTTTAAAGTCCTTCTTGTTGGGGTCAAACAAGTCGGCATAGTTGGGAAGAAGGGAGTACTTGTTGGAGTCAATGACTTTTTTCAAAGCAGTTTCCGCATTGGGGTAATCTCGGCGTGTCAAATAAACCTTTCCCAAGAGCGCATAGGACGAATACAGGTTGGCCCGCCCATTTTCATTCAGATTGGTGGCACCTTCAAACTGTGCAATAGCTGAATTGAGGTCCTGGACAATGCTGTTGTAAATCTCATCCTCCGTGGATCTCCCCATTGTCAATGCCTCCGCCGCGCTTATCGGAGTCAACACCAAAGGAACCCCACCGAACTGCCGCACAAGATTAAAATAGTACAGTGCCCTAAGGAAGAGGGCTTCCCCTGTCGACCGGTTCTTGTATGCCAAATCCGACCATTTCACCTCAGGCCTTTCAATTTCCAACAAAAGCTTGTTGCATCGGTTTATTCCGTTGTAGGACAAGTTCCAGAAATCGGCATAGGCCCTGTTGTCAGAAGTGATGATAAATTGGTCGATCACTCCCCGTACTGCTTCCCCCGTGGTATTGTTATATTGAAAGCTGGTATTGTCGGAAATGAGTTCTGAAATGACCCAATGGGTATTTTTCTCATATTCCCGCAACGGAATATAACACCCGTTTGCCAGTACTATAAACTGATCCTGGGATTCGTAGAAGTTTCCCTCGCTTAACGTAGTGTCAGGGTATATCTCCAGAAAATCATGGGAACAGGAACAGATGGTAAGTAAAGAGACTATATAGATCAACTTTTTCATGTCGCTAAAATTTAAGATCAGAAATAAAGAGCGGATAAAATCCGATTAGAAAGAGAGGTTTATACCCAATGACATGGTCCTGGAAAGCGGATAGGAAGTCATGTCAAAACCGGGAACCAAGGTATTGTTTTGGTTTGCCGCCTGCCCTTCAGGATTTGCCCCCTTGTATTTAGTGAACATCGCCAGGTTTTGAATTGTGAAATACAGCCGTGAGCTTTTCACCACTTTCATCTTCTCGGCCAGGCTCTTAGGAAGGGTGTAGCCCAGTGTGAGGTTTCCGATCCGAAGATAGGAAGCGTCCTCCACCCACAGGGTGGACACCCGGTGTCCCCAACTTGGTCTGACTTTAGGCACTCCGGAGTGAATGCCATCCCCCGGCTGATCCGGGCCTCTCCACCTGTTTTCCCAATCGCGGTCTATATTGAAGAATCCCTGGAGGTTATCGGTAGTTTGTCTCAACCCGTTCATCACCTGGCCGCCATACTGGCCGTTGATGATAATTCCCAAGTCAAGGCTCTTGTAGGAAAAATTATTGGTCAAACCGAAGATGAAATCCGGATGCGGATTGCCGATGATGGTATAATCCAGGACGTCATTGACGATCCCATCCCCGTTTACATCCTTGTACTTCACGTTCCCTTCGTACACCTGGGGTGAATTGATGACGCCAGGCTGGCTCAGATATTCTGCTGTGTAAATTCCCTCGAGCACGAATCCGAAAAACTGTCCGATCGGCTTACCTACTACAGAGATATGGGTGGGGTTATTGTCATTGTTTCCGGCAAGTATCCGCACCGTATTCTCATTCAAAGACAGTATCTCGTTCCTGTTGAAAGCAATGTTTCCATTGACATTCCAGGTGAAATCACCGGCAACGGGTGTTCCGCCAAGGGAAATTTCAATCCCTTTGTTTTGCACACTCCCCTGATTGATTGTCTGGGTATTAAAACCTGTAATGGCTGGAATCACGTCCTGAAGAAGCATATTCTCACTTTTTCTCAGGAACAGATCGACATTGAAGAACGCACGGCTTTTGAAGAACTCAAAGTCCACTCCTATATCAACTTGATTGGATTCCTCCCAGGTTAAGTTTGGGTTGGAAAGCCCCACGCTAAAACCGTTTACCTGGGTATTGTTAAATACATAGGAACCTGCGCTGATGTTGGCCAAATGGGCGTAGTTACCGATGTTGTTATTGCCGCTTTTGCCATAGCTTACCCTAAGTTTTAGCTCATCAACCCAAGAAACTCCCTCAAAGAAGTCTTCCTCGGAAATCCGCCAAGCTCCGGCCACCGATGGAAACATCGCAAAACGGTTGTCGCTTCCGAACCTGGAAGAGCCGTCTGAACGGAAGGTTGCCGTAAACAGATACCGTTGCCTAAATGAATAATTCAGCCTACCCAGATAAGAGATCATACTCCATTTTTCTACTCCCTCTCCCCAAGTATCTATTGCTTGGGCGGCGTTGATGGTAGTGATGAGGTCATTTTGATAGGGATTTGCGCTAAGGTTGAGACTGTTAGCATTGTACTTCTGTACGGTATATCCCAACATTGCATTGAAGGTGTGATCACCTTTTGTCAGATCGTAGTTCAGGGTATTTTCCACCAGCCAGTCAAAGCTGTTGAAGCGGTTATTCCTGGATCTTCCCGTACCGGGAGTGGGTGGGCGGTTAGATCCGCCTACGGTGCTCGGGACGTATTCGAAAAACTTGGAGGCTTCGAAGATTGTATTCAGTGAGGAGTTTAACCGGAGATTGGGAAGTATGCTCCACTCCAAAAACGCAAGTCCGAAGTTTTGAAAGGAATTCTGCTCGTTGGTCGTTTCCTGAAGCACAAAAAGGGGATTTGCAAAACTCCACGCCGAATGATATTTACTCTGGGGTGCAATCACATAGGGTTTCAGATTCCCGTTTTCGTCGTAGGGTGTGGATATTGGGTTTGCCCAGATGCCCACCCCCAGCACATCCTCCCTGTTAAGGTTGGTGTTTGCCCGGTTCTGTGTAATAAAGGTAGGCTGGATTGATGCTCCGAGTTTTAACTTGTCGTTGAGATTGGATTCGATACCGATCTTGCTGCTAAACCGCTCGATGCCGGTCTCTTTCACTACCCCCTGCTGATTAAAATACCCCAAACTAAAGTTGATCCTGGTGTCTTCTGTTCCTTTTTGCAGATTGAAATTGTAATCCTGAATGGGGGCTTCTCTGAGTAGAAGGTCATACCAATCCGTGCCATCGCCGGTCAACGCATCCAAGTCCCGGTATTCCAAAGGATAGTCTTCCAAGGTTGCTTCTCTCTTTTCCCTCAGCTCAACCTCAATGTCAATCCGATCCCGCTGAAACTGCGCAAACTCTCTTTGATTCAGCATGTTTGGCCTGCCTTTCTCAGGCACTTTCTGGACTCCCACCATCGCTGAAAAAGTGACGTTGGTCATGTTGTAAGATCCCTTTTTGGTAGTGATCATAATCACTCCGTTCGCTCCTCTCGATCCATAGATCGCCGTGGATGAGGCATCTTTCAGGATGGTAATGGATTCAATGTTATTGGGATCAATAAACATCAGAGGGTTTAAGGTCTGATTCATCCCTGCGGAATAGGGCATCCCGTCCACCACATACAACGGTTCGTTTCCAGCACCCAGTGATCCACTTCCTCTGATTTTGATTGAAGTGCCGGCACCGGGAGCGCCGGATACCTGCTGAATCTGGACCCCGGCCACCTGCCCGATCATCTTCTGGTCAACGGATGAAACCGGAAGGTCCTTTACCGTCTTTTCATTCACTGTGGCAATAGATCCGGTGACGTCTTCTTTCTTTTGGGTGCCATACCCCACCACTACCACTTCCTCCAGCGCCTGTTCGTCCTCCAGCAGGACCACATTGATTTCTGATTGGTTTCCAACCCCGATTTTCTGCGATTTGTATCCGATAAAAGAAAAGACCAACTGATCCCCTGCTTCGGCCGCAATCGTGTATTTTCCGTCAATATCCGAAACGGTACCCGCGGTAGAGCCCTCTACGATAATGGTGACTCCGGGAATGGGTACACCGTTGCCGTCTGTGATCAGCCCAACTACGCTAATTGGGGACCCGGTATTCGATTCCTGCTCCGCATCCCCGCGGTTTTCAGGAAGCCACATGGATATATTCCTGTTTACCTGTTGAAAATTGAGCCCCACCTGCCTTCCGATTTCTTTCAGAAGCTCCTCTACCGAAATATTTTCCCTTTTTATTGTGACCTTTTTCCTGAGGTATTCTTCATTTTCCTGGATTGTAAAATGGAATTCGGTTTGCCTTTCTATTTCCTGTAGAACGTTGACCAGTTTTTCTTCCGAGAAGTTTATGCGGACGTAGACTTCATCGATTTTTTGGGCACTGATGGAATGGGCAAGTGCCACGCTAAACAGAAGCATCTGAATCAAAAAACCATAGATGGAATACTTTGTCATTTGCAGTATTAGCTGTATTGATTTATTTATCATAATTTCGGGTGTTAATGTACTGACCAGTATATTAAAAGGTTAACAAAACATCTTCCACAAGATTTGTTAACCGGTTCAGAATCAATGGGGTGCGAACCCATTGGTTCTGTTTTCCTAGAAGGATATTGTTATCTTGGATTCGTCTATTTCATAGGCAAATTTTTTAGAGTATTGGAGATCAATTAATACATTTTTCAGCGATTGGTCCTCGTATACGGTGCTTACTTTCCAGTTTGCGGGCACGTTTCCCCTGACCTGAATATGAACTCCGTACCATCTTTCAAGCCTTCGGGTGACCTCCTCAAGAGAAGCATTGTTGAAAACCAACTTGCCATCCTTCCAACCGGTCACCTCGTCGAGATTGAATGGCATTTCCAAAAAAGACCTTGTTTCCGGGACGATTACAAGCTCCCAACCGGGATTCAAAATGACGGTCTTATCGTTGTTTCCAATTTGGTTTACCTTCACTTCCCCTTCCACCAGGGAGACCCTGACCACTTCGGAATCGTCAAAGGCATTGACGTTGAAAGCTGTGCCCAGCGCAATGGTCTCCACTGTTCTGCTCTCGACGACAAAAGGTTTGGACTTATCCTTGGCAACTTCAAAAAATGCTTCTCCTTCAAGCACAACCCGTCTCTCATTCCCGATAAAGCCGTTTATGAATTTGATGCTGGAGCTACTGTTGAGATAAGCTATCGTGCCGTCGGGAAGAGTAATCTTGGTTTTTTGGCCTGCCTTATTCTCCCTTAACACATAGCTTGGAACACTGGCAGGCAGTTCAACCTGAGGGGTTTCCCCGATTTGTGTCCAATGAAAAATCCCGAATGATGAACCCACCAAAAGTATAGCTGCCGCAGCGTATTTGAAAAGGGGAATTCTTCGCAAATCACGCTCTTTCTTTTTCAGATTTCCCTTCTGCCAGATCTCATTTATTCTATCCTCAGCATTGACCAAGATGGGTTCGGCATTTTTCTCATTCCAAGCCTTCTTTAGGGTTTCCATCAACTCCAGATTCGCCTCATCCTGGCTTGCCCAGTCTTTTAGGACTTGAAGTTCTTCGTGGCTGGCCGTACCCGTCAGCCAGTTGGTGAGAATTTCGTCAATTTGATCTTCAGGTCCTTTCATATCTTAACAGACAATCTCAGCTGCGAAAAGGCGTAACGTGACTTTGTTTTTTTTAAAATATTTTTTGCCAAAAGACCAAAACTTCAATACAGACTATTTAAAAATGTCTGATCAGAAGAATATTCTGATTGCTTGGTTTGGATCAGCGAAACTCGAAACTGGGGGTAAAAGCCGGAATCAGGAAGGTTTTCCGACCAATCCGAAGAAATTGGAAATCACCAGAAGAGTCGATCCCAAGCTTCCAACCTTTGAAATAATCGATATGATCTTGGTCTGTTTGAAGCAGTTCGATTGGTATTGTTCGATTTCTGCTCTCAAATCCCGAACGGCCAGCTCGAGGTGCTTCTTAACCGTCTTATCGGCGATATCCAGCAACTTGGCGACCTCCGCTATCTTCAACCCGTCATCCTTGATCATCTTATAGACCAGTTTTCGTTTGTGGGGCAAACTATCCACGCAGGATGCTATTCTCTGGCGCAGCTCCATCGTCAGCAGTTGTTGGAGCGGCTGTGTATATTCTCCTGTGCTGAGATCCTGGTAGTCGAGTTGGGTAAACAGTCTGTTTTTCCTCTTGTTCTTCTTCAGCTGATTCAGGCATTGGTTTTTGACCGAGTAATAGAGATAGCCTTCGAAGTTTTCGATATCCTGCAGTTGTCCTTCTTTTTGAAGCAGCTTAACAAACACCTCTGACACCATATCTTCTGCCTCTTCATAATCCGTCAAAAAACAGGATGCGAACGAAACCAATTTGGAATGATACCTTTTGAAAAGCTCCGAAAAGGCCTCTTTGTCCGAATTGGCGGAAATTCTATGTAGAAGAAGCTTGGTTGAACAGGGAAACGTCATCAGGCATTGGGTTATTAAAATGTTAATCGGCTCATGTATCTTAGACAGGTAGCATCTGACCCTCTTTAAAATAAACTTAAATCCATTGTACCCTTCGTGAGATGACCTAGCTAAAGCCATCATCAAAAATGGCGGGTGGGGTGTCTTTTTATTTTTTTTTTAAACTGGCAATCCCCATCCTGTGCTATCGGGTGTAGCACTTCATCGGATCAAGACCATGGAAAGAGCCTCAAAACTGCCGTCAGATTCTAAAATTTTAAAAACACCATCCCGCTATCATTTGTCTGCATCCGCCCGTGGGGCAACCAAACCAACAATGAGATGTAAGCGGACAAGATTTGGATCAAAGCGGGAAGCATTTACGAGTTAGGTGGATGCTACCGGAGATTGACCCGTGTTCGAAGAAGGCATGGATTGGGTGCTTGGGGCTGACTGACTGTCTCATGCTGTTCTTGATCTCAGTGACTTGTAAGAATGAGATTGAAGAAACTCCTTTGCAATGGCACTGAAATACCAAGGGTTGTCTTTCATGCTGAAGTGGCCCGAGAAGCGGATGACTTCCAGATTGAGATTTGCATCGGAGAGGTTGGACCAGTTGGAAAACTTTTCCCTTGAGAAAAACCGGTCAGTTTCACCGACGATCATCAAAAATGGCGTTCGCTTGAGCACTTCTTTTGCCTCATTGAGGAAACTCAGCTGGCAAAAAACCTGGTCAAACCAAAAAGAAGACTGGTCTGTCGAAGCAGGATTTCTTTTTCCGGCCAGTACCTGATGCAATTGCTGAAAAGAGAACCTGTCCTCGATCGCTGAAGGGAGATTGGCAAGAATGAGTTTGGTAACACGTTCCGGGTGGGTCGCCGCCAGTCTCAGGCCTATCCATGAACTGACCGAATGCGCCAGGATGGAAAACCGGTCGATGGACAATTCCTCCAGAAGATTTTCCAGATAGAAGATCGGATCAGGACTTCCGGTCTGCCTGTCCAGGATTGCCTTTGAAAAGGAAGGAATGATCAGCGTGAAATTGGAGGATAACAGTTCAAGTGCATTTTCCCAGTCGTCTGAAGAACCACCCAAAATCAACAGATTTGGACCTTTCCCCATGATTCGAAACCGGTAGTGCTTACTGCTGTCTGATTTGGGCCGGATATTCTCAAAGTTATTTTTCATCTTACTTATACCGTTTTAGTATGAATACAGGTTCAAAAATTACCTCTTCCGGGAAAGAGGTTTCAAAGCACTAGTTGATGTAGAGGCTTATGTGCTCTTCCACCTGGTTAAATGCCTGCTGGAAATCTGCACGGATATCATCAATGTGTTCGATCCCTACCGAAACTCTCACCAAGCCTGGCTTTACCCCGGCAGCGATTTGCTCGGCATCGGAAAGCTGCTGGTGGGTGGTGGCTGCCGGTTGGATGATCAGTGTCTTTGAATCCCCGACATTGGCCAGATGATTGACCAGTTTCAGACTGTCGATCAGTTTGTTGCCCGCTTCAGTTCCGCCGATGACCTGGAAACTCAGCACACCTCCGGCACCGTTTCTGAGGTATTTTTTCCCGAGTTCATAATGAGGGCTGCTCTTCAAGCCGGGATAGTTTACCGATTCCACCAGCGGGTGGTTTTCCAGCCATTTTGCCAGATTATAGGCGTTGTCAGAGATCCGCTGAACCCGAAGTGAAAGGGTTTCCAAGCCCTGGAGCAAAAGAAAAGAATTGAAAGGGCTGAGCGCCGGTCCGAAATCTCTCAGGCCTTCTACCCTGGCTCTGATCGCAAAGGCAATGTTGGGCAAACCAAGCGAGTTTCCTTCCCCGAAAACATCCCAGAATACCAGGCCATGGTAGCCCTCAGAAGGCTCAGTAAACTGTCTGAATTTCCCGTTGCCCCAATTGAAGTTTCCTGCATCCACGATTACTCCTCCGATGGATGTACCATGTCCCCCAATCCATTTGGTCGCAGACTCCACCACCACATTGGCTCCATGATCTATCGGCCTGAAGAGGTATCCACCGGCACCAAAGGTATTGTCGACCACTAATGGAATACCGTGAAACTTTGCAATGGTGGAGATCTCCTCAAAATCCGGAATATTAAACCCGGGATTACCAATCGTCTCCAGATAGATCGCCTTGGTGTTGCCATCAATCAGGGAAGAAATGGAAGCCGGACTGTCTCCGTCTGCAAACCTGGCCTCGATCCCCAGCCGCTTAAATGCCACCTTGAACTGGTTGTAAGTTCCGCCATACAGCAAAGATGTGGTCACGAAATTGTCTTCAGCCTCCAGGATATTGTTTAGCGCGATAAACTGTGCCGCCTGCCCGGAGGCTACCGCCACAGCTGCTACCCCACCTTCCAGGGCTGCAATCCGCTTTTCAAAAACATCCGTCGTTGGATTCATGATCCGGGTGTAGATGTTTCCAAATTCCTTTAGCGCAAAAAGATTTGCCCCATGCTCCGCATTGTTAAACACATAGCTGGTGGTCTGATAGATAGGAACTGCCCTGGAATTGGTGGCTTTGTCCGGCTCCTGTCCGGCATGCAGCTGGAGCGTTTCAAATCGATAATCTTGAGTTGGCATAGTATAGAGTGGTTAATGATGTAACAAGGTTAATGAATCAAAAATAAAAAGACAAGTATTCCTACCTGTTTTGTAGGAATTATTTTCTAACCACACTTAACCGCGGGTCAACATGCTTGCCAGCTCATCAAAGGCCACCTTTTCCACCAAAAAAAATCTTCTACTTCCGCTAGCGGAGCTTGTGGGAATGAGGTGAGGCGTTTAGATAGCGGAGGAAGCCTTGCCGCTTGAGAGGATTGAAGCGCCTCCTTTGATGGCTGTTTTCTTGAGAAAGTCTTTGCGGTTTATAGTAGGAGTTTTAATGTGATCCCGATTAGGGCGGCCACGGCGATGATCAGTGGCTCTTGGAGTTTTTTAAACCTAAATAATATAGCGATGGTGGTCAAGGCGATAAGCACAGTCGGCAGATCGGTCAATGTCCTCTTGCCCAATACCAACACAGCACCCGCAATAGCGCCAATAGCTGCGGCAGTTACCCCATCCACAAATGCTTTGATCGCGGGGTTCTTGCCGTACTTTTTAAAGTAGGGAGCCGGAATCACGGTGAAAAGGTAACAGGGAAGAAAGGTGGCCAACGCAGCTACACAGGCACCCGGGACACCCGCTACCAGATAGCCGATGAATCCCACGGTGATCACTACCGGACCTGGTGTGATCATGGCCACCGCCACCGCATCGAGAAACTGTTGTTCGTTCAGCCATTCGTATTCCTTCACCACCCCGCCGTACAGGAAAGGAACGATGGCAAGTCCGCTACCAAAGACAAAAGCCCCTGCTTTGGTAAAGAACCAGGCGATCTCCCAAAGTTTGGATTCTGTCGCGATCGGTTGAAGCTGTAAGAACATGATGGGAAAAATTCCATTAGCACCTGAGGCCATCCATCTTGGCGGGGCTTTGGCAAACCAGACAGCCACTCCAGCCAACAGGATTACCCACAAAATTTCTTCTTCGGTGATAAAAGTAGTAACAGCCAATGCAATGAATATTACCCACAACAGTTTGTCATTCCCTATGCTCTTGAGGGTGAGTTTGTAACTGCTCATCGCAATGATCCCAATCACTGCAGCGCCCACTCCATAAAACACCGCCTGCATCCAGGGAAGGCCGCCATAGGATACATAGGCATATCCGATCGCCAAAACCATAAAAAACGAAGGAAGTACGAAGGCAATTCCTACCAAGGTGGCGCCCAACAAACGGTAATGAACGAATCCCAGATAAATCGAAAGCTGTGCGGCAAGTGGCCCGGGGGCAAGCTGGGAAAGCGCGAGTCCTTCCTTGTAATCATCCTCGCTGATCCATTTTTTATTGCTGACCAAATCGCGGTGCATGTAACCCACCAAAGCCACAGGTCCTCCGAATCCCCAGGTGCCCAGCTTTAAAAAGTAGATGATTAAATCCTTTAATGAGTAAACAGGCATGTGTTTCAGATTTTAGATGACCAAGTGTGTTTTTCATTGTGGACATATCTTGCCCAGCTGTAGAGGGCATCGTAGATCTTCATCCCAAGGACAAGCTGTTCATGATCGTCTTTGATATTGTGGGAAAGTCCGGCAGATATTGCCCAGAGTCCCGCGGCTTGTGGAGCCAGATCAAATCTGTCCGTATCTGCTCCGCGGACGATCAATGCAATCTGATCAAGTGCAGGATCGGCCAGTTGATGCCGTCTGATGATGTAATCAAAGGTGCAGAATTCGCCTTCATGGGAATATTCAGCTCCCGGAATGTCATAAGGAATGGCATCCAGTTCCTCGGCTTTCGCAAAGACATCTTCCTTGGGAACATAGATGAACTTAGCTTTGTGGTCCACAAAGTTCCTGATCAGCCAGGGACAGGCGATCCGGTCGATCTTGGGGCGTTCACGGGTGATCCATTTCATAGTCTGCACGGTTTAACCGTACAAGGCTACAAATAGAAACAATGGGGAAATAGAACAGAATTTACCGGTTTGTATCCGTTTTACTTTTCAGCAAACTTTTCCGGTATTCGGATGGATTTTTGCCGGTATATTTTTTAAAAATCCGGTTGAAGTGGCTTTGATCAGAGAATCCCGTGAGGTAGGCGATTTCTGCAAGGGTGTGTTTGGGATCGTCGAGCAGGATGATTGATTTTTCTATCCGGAGTTTGCGGATGTAGTCACCAAAGGACAAGTCGTCAAAATACTTGGAAAACTCCCGCGACAGATAACTGGGATGGACATTCAGACTTTCGGAAAGCTCCCTCAAACTCAGCGACAGATTGGTGTCAATCTGGTCCTGAATTATGTCCTTCAATTCTTTCGCCCACTCCGGTATTTTACCGGATTTGTGTTTGAGAAATTTCTTGTAGACATCCAGCAAGAGGTTTTCGATCGGGTTTTGGGTGTGCTTTTCGTTCTGAAGATATTTTGCCCAGCTGTACAAGGCATCATAGACCATCATTCCTTTTTCGAGGAGCAGACTATCATCTTTCACATTGTGTGACAAGCCTGCGGATATTGCCCAAAGTCCCGAGGATTGGCTGGCAAGGTCGTGGCGGTCCGTATCGGCCCCGCGAACGATGACGGCCATCACTTTCAAAGCGGGATCATCCAGCTTATGCTTTTTGACAATATAGTCAAAGGTGCATTCATCCCCGTAATGCGTGTACTCCACACCGGGCAGGTCAAAAGGAATGGCATCAAACTCCTTGGATTTTGGAATCACCTCCTCAAACGGGACATAGATGAACTCCGCTTCCTGGTCCACAAAACGCCTGATCAGCCAGGGACAGGCGATTCGGTCAATCTTGGGACGTTCGCGGGTAATCCATCTCATACAGAATTAAACTTAAGGTTGAAAGGTGAGAAACATGGAAGTGGGTTTGAGGCGTCTGCCTGTACCGTTTGTTGCCCGGATGAATTTAGGCTGAAAAGCTAATCTTACCCAACTCTGTTTTTTTTGAATTCGCGATGTTCCATTAGACCGAGGGAAGGCTTCTCTATCCGGGTCCCGTAATTCAGGTACACTTCCACTCTGATTTCAAGATATCAGCAAGCGGATGCCCAAAACCCGGATCAAACACAACAAAAAAACCCGGACAAGACTCCTGCCCGGGTTTCGATTAGTAAGGCTTTACAGGTTTACTTCACTGCCTGCAGCAGCTTTTCCTCCAGTCGGGTTTCATCGACGGTGAGCTGGCAGATGCTGATCAGGATGGTGCCTGCCGTCACTGCATGGCCTGCATAGGCCATGAGGATCTCGGGTACTTCTCCCGGTGCGGTCAACATTGCCGTGCCGATGGCGGCGATCAATAGTCCTGCCTTCTTCAGCAACTGGAAGAAAGGAGGGGTTGGGGCCAAGGCCCGGTTTTTTACTTCGCTTAGTATGTTCATAGTGAATTTGTTAAGTGTTAAGATGTTAAGCGTTAAGAGACTAGAGTCGAGAGCCAAGAGCCAAGAGTCAAGAGTCAAGAATCTGTCATGCTGAGCGGAGTCGAAGCAAAGAGAAAAGAATCAAGAGTCAGGAGTCGAGAGACCATAGACCCTAGTCGGGATATCAAATACCCTATTGGCTTCGCTTGCTTTTGAGTTGGCCGCGGTATTTCTCCAACAGGGATTTGATCACCACCTGCTCGGATTCGAGCCGGATCACCGACTCCTTGAGCCGGGACAGTTCGGTACTCATCCGCCTAAAATCCTCAATCAGGAGCTTTAGAAAGTAGGCGATCACCGAGAGCAGCAGGGACACCAGGGCCCCCAGGATGCTCAGGAATAGGACGGTTGCCGACACGATTCCAGGACGTAAGGAATGCCAACTGACACCACCTGCAACTCAACCACCTCTCCCCGCTCCCAGACTGATGACAGTTCGTCCAACAGCTTCAGGAAAGCCAGGCGGGTAAAGAGCGGCGTGCCGTCTGCACGGTAAGCCGTGACTGGACAGAGTTCCTCCTTTTCAGGAGTATGGTCCGGCGGCCGGGAACGAATCCAGCCTCTTTCCCCTACCTGTATCCTCCAGCCCTCGGCCTCCGTGTGCACCGGTTCCAGTTCGTACACTCCCTCTTCCAGACAATGGACATCGGGATCGTAGCAGGACTTCGGAGCCTCCCGGATGAAGCACAGCTGTCGGTTGCCGAGGAAGAGCCTCCCCGGAGTGCCCCGGGGAGTGTATCTCCGCTTTAGCAGCAGGCGCATTAGGCAGTCGTAGTTGCAGTCAGGATCTTTCCTGCATTGTGGTCACCGTTGTTCATGTGGTAATCCGTAGTATTGACCGTGAGGTAAAACTCTACACTCAATACAAACAGGAAGTGGGTACCACTCAACTGTGACTTATCAATGGAAAGCACAGCGGCTTCTACAGGCGCGGAAACCGGAAGGACTCCCGTTGTCGCAGTGACGATAGAACGGGTGCCTGCATCGAAATCCAAGCCTACTCCTGTCGCAGTGATCCGAAAACCCTGCGCATCTACAGGATGAACGATTTCATCACTGGGCACTAACGCCGGAATCTCCACCTGCCAAGTGGTAGGCGAATCCACTGGATCGAATTTAAATATCAATGTCTTTGACAATGATGCACGGATATTCAGCTCCATTCCTCCCAGCAAATTCCAGTTGCCATTTTTCACCTTCCGCTCTCCCCGGACGCTTACCGCATCTGACTTGAGGACTTTCATCATCTGCTGATTCAGCCGGAGACCAAGGCGTTGATCACTGACTTTGGAGATCACCGGACGAAGGGCATCCTTCACCAACTTGGTGGAGTTGGCATTGTCGGTGAACTCCCGCATATTCTCCCGGGTTCTGGCGTATCTCGGATCATTCATGATCCTGGATTTCTCCACGCCCCCCTTTTCCCGGGCCAGGTAGCCATCCTTGGTTTTGTAAAAGGAAAGTCTCCCGACCCTCCCCTTCAGTGTAATTATACTCGCTTGTTTTGCCATAGTAATATGGGTTTTGGTGAAACATGACACCAAGGTGATAGCCTTCGAAATGATTATCAACTAAACATGCATTCCTTGCTTTTCTCTGCACTCTTTGCCACTTCTTGCTCTAGTTATTAGGTGGTTTTTGAATAAAAAAAGGCCGGGAACAACCTTCCCGACCTTCATGGCACCTCAGTAATGATTCTTCTCAAAAATAATTCTCGCAAAGACGGTAAGTCGCAAAGGATTAAAAGTCCTGCTTCTGGAGAAGCAGGACAACGGAGCAGATGAATTGAAAAATTTTGAAATTCTGGTCTTTTTGGCAGAATTTTGAGGGCTTTTCTAATTTTTTCCGTCGTCACTTTTTGACGCAAAAAGTAACCAAAAACTTCGGGCCTCAGTCTTTACTTCCAATCGGTGGTGTTTTCTGCTAGACCAGTATTGATGGGCGATTGGATTTTTGGTGCTGCTTCAAACCTAAAAACAGGTGGATCTCTCTCGCCCACTCGAGAGCTAACCTGTTTTTTATACGGTTTTCCGCAGCACCAAAAACCGAAAATCCTGAAGGGCCCTACCATCGCCGATTAAGTAAGGTATTTTCCAGGAATTTGATTACGTCTGAAAAAATAGGTAGCGGTAGAATTCCTTACTATGCAATGCCGGAGGCATGACCGATACAATAGTCCGGGTTTGAACTCCGAGTAAAAAAATGAGCCCGATTTTCCAACCTCGGCGCAGAAGAATAAAAGGACCGGAAAGTCGATGCCGAAGGTCAACCTCACCCCCAGCCTCCCGATCCGCTTCACTTCTCGGGACAGGCTCTCTCCTTAAAGAGAGGGGAGCTTGCGGCGGAATGGTCTGAGAATTTGTAATTCAAATGATTTTACCATTTCCTGCGAACAAAGGCTGAAGGCCTGACATAATCAGGCCTTTGGAGACAACCTCTGATCTTCTCTTGAT
Organism: Algoriphagus terrigena DSM 22685; assembly: GCF_000429445.1. Classification (GTDB taxonomy): domain Bacteria; phylum Bacteroidota; class Bacteroidia; order Cytophagales; family Cyclobacteriaceae; genus Algoriphagus; species Algoriphagus terrigena. The sequence goes on along the minus strand of NZ_AUBW01000027.1, from coordinate 18,546 downwards.
TCCAGATTTATCTGAATCCCTGTCTTTCTAAGTTTTTATGTCTCCAGAGCGATACATACCGAGTCTGAAAACCTTCTTTTATTCCCGGTTAGTTGACGATAAAAGGATAGGTACAGGTAGGTTCCTTCCAGATTGAGTCTTGGGGATAGTGTAAGGATCTGGGATTGGGTTCTGCGAAAGGCTCCGCCAGTAAACTCCTCTACTATCCCCTGATCCGGATTATACAACACGATCCAGCTGAGATCAGAGTCTCTGGCGTTTCCCTGATTTCCCTGGGATTCCCAGTGAAGACTCAGCTCCCGTGTTCCGACCCAGGCAGTTTGAAGGTTGAGTACCGGGCTCACAAACCCTGATGAAATCAACATGGATTCATAATTCACACTGACGGTTCCTTGGGTTTCAAGCATTGCGAATTTTAGCGTTTGGGACAGTGCCAGATGAAATCCCTTTCGGGTAGAGGTCACATATTCCCCATATCCTGTATCCAACACTTTGAGCAGCGGACGAAGCGCTGCGGTCGCCAGTTTAAATTTTTGCTGGTACAGGCGCTGGAGTGCCGTCGCCTGGTAGCTCTTTTTCCATTGTGGTTTTTCACGGACTACCGTCTTCCCATTGAGCTGGTAGATGACCAGATTGCCCAGTTTCCCTGAGATCCGGCCTATAAAAGGATGATTTAATTGTGCCATAGGTTGTTGTCATGTTTAGGTTAAAACAAATTATTGGGTACTTCCCAGCCGTCTGAAGGCGGCCTTAGTGATGATGCGGTTTGGTTACCGAGTATTTACCGGGATACTATTGCCGGAGGCAATACCCAGACCGTAGCCAGACGGTAGAGCGACGGTACAAAGTCCGAATGAAGTATGGGACCCGTAGCGGATTGATATGCCTTTGCCTGCACGCTGCCTGCCCGTAAGTCTAGCTGTGGGATTAGTTAAGGTAATCTGACACTTCTGATTCCGGTATCCCGGAAAAAGCAGCGAATTCGGCTACCGTCACATACTGCCCCTTCTCTTTCTCCGTCAGATGGCGGATCTTCCGGATCACCTCGTGGCTGTACCGCACACTCCGGCCCGTGATCCGTTGGATGTCTTTTGCATAGATTACACACCGTTTGATGTTCATGGTCAATTAGAAATGAAAGCGACTAAAAATCAGACTCTGAAATGAAGTAAGCCAGCGGCCAATTGCCTGCTGCCCTGCTTCCAAAAAAGCCAAACTGGGCTTTACCAAAAACCTGTCGATACCCTTTAGCTTGCCAGGGACCTGTCTTTGCAATTGCGGGGAGCTAAAGTGCTGGGCGATTTTAAAAAATCAAAACACCGGGTGGAATCCGTGGATTCTGTGGATTCTGTGCACTCTATGTACTATGTGGAAAATATGGACTGGCCCTGGAATGAAAAAAATACCGCCATTAATACTCAATAAAGTCCTTTCCAGTATGACCCGAAAGAGCGCTGCCTAAACAAAAATCAGCTGCAAACATCTCCTCATCCAAGGCATAACGCTCTCCGTCCGCATTTTTTTGGGCTGTTGGCTCCGATCAATAAAATGTCCGGAAAAAAGAGAACATGGACTTTATCTACCGCATTCCCCTGCTGGGATTCGATCCACGGGACGACTCCAAGGTCATGCAACATTGGGAGGACATCAAGACCAGAATCCGCTCTTCCTCCCCCAGCCTGTATGCAGCGATCCAAGACAAAACCTACGACAGGCTGGACGAAGACACCCGGCTAACCGTCTACAAATACCTGCTCCGGGGGAAATACCGAAGTACGCCCTTCGGAAGGTGGGCAGCAGTCGGCACTGCCGGATGGAGTGATAAAACTGAAACCATCCTTCCCCTCAACACCCAGGAAATCGTCCAAAACCCGGATACGGCGGAAACCGATACATTCGTTTTGGCACAGGGAATTGACATCCGGGCGGAAAGACTCCGCTGGACGTGTTTGGGGAGATCGTGGATACCTATACCATGACTGAGTCGGTGATGGATGAGATCACGGTGCGGATCGTCTATGAAGGGCGCTCTGCCAAGGTCCTGTTGGAAAACAGCAAGCTTCAGGAGATCGAGCAGTATTATTCGATGGTGGCGGAAGCCGGTGCCAACGAATACCAAGTGGATGAAAGCAAACGGCAGATCACGCAGATGCGGACGATCCTCGGTGATCCGGGACGAATTGAGGCGATTGCCAGGGACTTTGTGGCCCATTACGAAGCCCGAATCGAAGAAGGCAGTACGCTCCTGGGCAAGGCGATGTTTGTGTGTAGCACCCGGGAGATCGCCTATCAGCTGTACCAGGAAGTCATCGCCCTGAGACCTACGTGGGCGGAAGTGTTGGCAGCGGACTCGGGTGTAGAACTTTCTGAAAAAGACAGAAAAGAACTCAAGCCGATGGCGAGGGTCAATATGGTGATGACGAGGTCCAAAGACGATTCGGAGGTATTGTGGAATGCTTTGGGCACTCAGGAATACCGGAAGGAACTCGACCGGCAGTTTAAGAATGCGAAGAGCAATTTCAAGATTGCCATCGTGGTGGATATGTGGCTGACGGGGTTTGATGTTCCCTTTTTGGATACCATGTATATTGACAAACCGCTACAGGAGCACAGTCTGATCCAGACGATCTCCCGGGTAAACCGGAAGTTTGAAGGAAAGTCAAAAGGCCTGGTGGTGGACTACATCGGGATCAAGAAGCAGATGAATCTGGCGCTGAAGCAGTATTCCACGATTGACAGTCAGAACTTTGAGGACATTGAACAGTCGATCATCGTGGTCAAAGACCATATGGATTTGTTGAATGCCGTCTTCCACAACTTTGATGACAGCCTCTACTTTTTCGGTTCGCCGATCCAGCAGCTGAACACCCTGAATAAAGCGGCGGAGTATGTGCAGCTGACGCAAAAGCTGGAGAAGCGCTTTATGAATCTGGTGAAGCGGATGAAGGCAGCCTATGATATCTGCTCGGGTTCGGCGGCGTTTACCAATACTGAAAAGGACAAGATCCATTTCTACATCGCGGTGCGCTCCATCGTCTTCAAACTGACCAAAGGTGAAGCTCCGGACACTGATCAGATGAACGCCAAGGTGCGGGAGATGATCCAGGAAGCTATCAAAAGCGAAGGGGTGCAGGAGATTTTTAAGTTGGGTGACGGTGATCAAAAGGAGGTGGATATCTTTGAGGCGGACTACCTGGCCAAGATCGACAAGATCAAGCTGCCCCATACCAAGATCAAGTTGCTGCAGAAGCTATTGGCGAAAGCCATCGATGATTTCAAGCGGATCAACAAGATCAAGGGCGTTGATTTTTCCAAAAAGATGCAGCACCTGGTAGAGAAGTACAATGAACGGAAGGAGGCCGATGTGCTTCAAAGTGAGGTGTTGGAAGACTTCACCAATGAGATCATTGACCTCTACTACGCGATGAAGAAGGAGAAGGAGTCCTTTGCTGAATTGGGGATAGACTTCGAGGAAAAAGCTTTTTATGATATCCTGAAGGCTCTGGCCATCAAGTATGATTTCGTCTATCCTGAGGACAAGCTGGTTCACCTGGCCCAGCAGGTCAAGGACGTCGTGGATGACAAGGCCAAGTACACCGACTGGAGCAAGCGTGACGACATCAAGGCCGAGTTGAAGGTGGATCTGATTATCCTTTTAGCCGAAAACGACTACCCTCCTGTTGACCGGGATGAGGTGTATAAGGAGATCTTTGAGCAGGCGGAAAATTTTAAGAAGTATAGTGGCAGGTAGACGGCTGCGATGGCCAGGTTTAAGCGCTCTTGCTGGGAGCAGTTGAATCAGTGTCGGGTTGGAGGGGATTTGTAATTCTTCCCCTCTATCAGTTCAGAATTCACTTCCTAGACTTGAAAGGAAACTGATCCAACTCTAAAACCACTAACCACAGCCGATTAGATTGGACGGCGATGAAGCCTTTATTTCAATCATATATCCATTCACTTATTGTCAACAAGTTGGAACCTCTGTCAACGGAGATGATAAGAAAGTAATATGTATAGGCCCAACTCTCAGGTTCGACTACTTTTTCATCGTCTTTGTCAAACCAGTCTTTCGAAATTATGTAAAAATCAATCCCCGCTGACGTATTGCAAGTCTCAAAGTATCTGTCAATCAGTTTAGCAAAGTCATTTCTGTCGTCGCCCCAATCCGGTTCGTTTAGGAGGTCAGAAAGGAATTGCGCAGCTCCTTGTTTGTCCGTTTTCTTGAAGTCGGAGGTTTTTATTTTGTCAACGTCAAAAGCTTGTCTCAAATATCCTTTCTCTGGTTCGGCCTTCACGCAATCACGTAGACTGTCAAATGAGAATTGTTTTGAATGAATGAAGGTATCGACAATTTGGTCGTTGCTAATTAGCCCGTCAACCCCAATAGCAAAAACTGTCAAGTTTATACCTTGATAGCCTTCGTTCATTTCTATATGTTGTTTGGTCGAGAACACAGACATCAAAATAGATCAAAATGTAGTGGGTTTTAAAATCAATCCTCAAAAAAGAGGCTCCAAGTGTGTGTGGACTCCGTGGACCCCACTCGGCGAAGTATCCCTCAGCACCAAAATCCGTCAACACTTTCGTTCCATTTAGACTTTTAAAAATCGAGCTGTTTGTTTCCACAAGCATCTGAAAAGCAAAGACAGAGTATTATCATCAACCTTTTCATCCTTCTTCAGTCCAATCACAACTATAAAGTACGAATAGCAGAGCTATAGTCAATATTTTAGTTATCGGTCTCATTTTTCAGCTTGTACACAACGCTTGTTCATAAGAAGTGGCGTGCTTGAAACCGCTTCCCTGTCCACGATGCCGGAGTAAGTTAGATGAAACACTTTCGCCTTAGAATATCCGCGCCATTTTTTTGCATGTTGTTGGCAGCAGTTTTCATTTCTCGCGTCCGATCCAAACATGTCCTACCTTTCTTGTATACATCGTCTCAGATTGTCCATTTATTACTGTTTCTTCGGTCTTGAATCCTAATTTCCTTAATTCTTCAATTTCCTCACAACTAAGTTCCTCAATGTTTTTAAATCGAAGATCTTCGTCATCATACAGTGTCCACTCAAATCTTGAGAGGTCATATGTTTTTGATTTCCATTTAAGAGTCGGGAACTCTACATTGTCTTTGCTTTGTCGATAATAGTTATCTCTTTTTATTCCTGTCCTCTCAACTTTTGCACACACCACTTGACTTCTTATCGTATTTGGATCATTCAGCCAAATTTGTAGATCAAATGGTTCTTTTAAAACGTCATAACTTTTTTTCCAATGATCATGGATGTCAATCAACCTTTGAACTATAAGTCTGAAGTACCAATTTGGAGGAACCCTCTCACATAGTCTATTCCATGGATTAATTCTTACTTTAACATAATCTTCTCCACGGCTATGAAATGATTTAAAGTCAGGTGTCGTGTAGGTATGGAACCAAGAATCCACGTGTCCTATTCTCCTTTTCCATCCTCTTATTTTCTTTCTATTGGTATGTATCATCTGTCCAATGAAAATTGATGTCAATGTTTTGGTGTTTGGGAAAGGTGGCAATTTTCAACACAAATATTAATGTGAAGAACCAAACTGTGATTAACCACAAATGTGTCTGCGGAGCACTAAACGCCATTTTGCCAAGCGCCGGTTATAGGGCGTTTTTCTTAGAACACTTTCCACCATTTCTCTTTCTTAGTCAGTTGTTTGATAGTTAAAATTTTCGTCGGTTTCGGTTTTGTCCTTTCAGATTCGAATTGTCTTTCTGCTGCATCATTCATACTCCAACCTGCCGTGTACAAAGGTTTGAATAAATATCCTTTTCCTTCATAATTCTTTATATCATACTCTAAGTCCACTGAGATTTTGCCAATATTTTCATATACGTCAGCATAGTCTTTATAAAATAAATCAGGCATATACCAAGCTACATCTACTCTGTCTTGCCACTGTCCGAAATTGCACATTAAAACTTCTGCATTTTCAAAGTTCTTAAGTGTCGGTTTGTCACTTTGATTTAGCCTTGTTGTTGCCACTAAGTTGTATGCAGTTTCAGGATTTTTGTCTGTCGCTAAAACAACGGCTCCACCATAGTTGCCATTTTTCAATTTAAAAACCAAGCAGTCCCCATTTGCGAAAACGGGTATTCTGAACTTTGCTTTTTTTCGCGGTTTAGCCTTTGATCTCTCTGACTCAATTTTTTCAAGGAATTTGTCAAGTGCAATTTTTCGCTTTTTAATATCTTGTTCACTTGCCCCAAGTTCAAGCCAAATTTTCAAGTCAACACCGGATGTAATTATGTCTGCAACTATCGACAATACTTTTGGGTCTAGCGATTTTGTTTCCCATTGGGCTAGGGCTAGAGCAAACCAGAAACTATTCTTCTCTTCTTCTATTTCAAGAATTTCCCAATTGTCGTCGAGGATTTTTTTGGAAATGATGTCGGGTTGCCCGCCTTTATTATACAGATCGAAAAATTCGCTGTAAATGTCAGCAAATGCGTCACTGTCCTTTATGGCTGTTCCCCAAGTCCCCATGTCCGTGTCGTCTTTTTAAAATGGCTTATACGTGATTCTGGTTGGATACGGCCGATTCGAAGTCGTGATCTCCATGCTCTTACTTTCACCTGACTTCTTAAAGATACCGCCGACTGGATCCAAGTTCATATAATGGATGATTACTTTAGTCCTTCCTCTTTCAAGTGCTTCTCTACCAAATGAAATATTGGCTTGAGTCTAAAAGGAACTCCAAAATCTGTTGTTGAAAAGGCAATTGATTCGTTGTCATTATAATTGATATCAAATTTTATTGACCAACCATCCATTGCAACTGGAACCGATCTTGGGTCAATGCACTTTAAGTTCGACCACTTAAAAAGGCTATCTACTTTCCCAAGCAAGTTGTCATTCATTTTACTTTCCCTAACCCCAATGGTTTGGGTATTATATTTACCATCAAAAACTTCAAATCCATTGCTTTCTAGTCTATAATCAAACTCCCAACACAAATCCATACATCTATAAGTAGATATTGAAATAGAGTTAAATTTTAGGTCTTTATCATACTCTAATCTCCTTGAGTAGAACTGGATTACGTCTCCATTTCTTTCAATTGTTAGACTATCCTCGGTAAGATTGAGGATGGTGAATTCAAAAATCCCATCAGATTCATCTGTTATAATGCGATTTTCTATAATTGAATAAGGGCCCTTTGCCAGCAATCCAAAATCACTTATTTCATATGCGGTATCGTTCTCAAATCTAAGTCCTAACCAATCATAAACCCGCTCAGTTTCTTCACATACTTCTATCCAATCTCCTTCTATTGATATTGGAAATTTCTCATCCTTTTTAGGGAAAAAGAGAATGAATATTATACAAATCAATGCCGGGTATTTCATTGTCCTATTTGCCGCTCGCTTATTTGCGCCATTTTGTGAGGTTTATCGTTCGCTGTTGGATCGCTAATTGCAATAAGTCTAGGAAAGCTATGACGTTTGCCTTTTTGTTTTTTTCGAGATTAACGATTGTATTTCAATGACTTACCATATTCACTACACACTCCGGTTTCTGCAAAAACCGGAATGCAGGGATCATCGGGGGATAAACGGGTTGCAAATCGGTGGTAGAGAAGTTGGTACACCAAGAAAAGAATTAGTTATGAGAAAACCAACTCCCGATATGCTACGCTATCGGGACAGGCTTTGCAGGCTGGCTTCCCGATCCGTTGCACTTCCCGATTCTAACTATCGGGATTAAAATCTCGGGACTGGCTCACATGGAGAGGGAGCTTGAGCAGTGGTAGAGAGGGATATTCGAGTCCATTCCGAGATGGCCTCAACCTGAATCGAAGCCATCAACCGAAAAGACCGATGGAATATGTGCCGTCCCGATGGGACTCTAGGATCTATTTTCTTCCTTTTTCCAGCCATTAAAATGGCTGGCTATGGAATCGGACGTCCCGATGGGACTTTTTGGATGGGTATTGCTGGGCACCTCACCCAAACTCCCGCTGCGCTTCCCGATTCTTAAACGATCGGGATTAAAATCTCGGGACAGGCTCTTTTACCTCACCCTCCACAAACCCACCCTGCAACCTGGCCCAAGCCGTACAAGGTATTTTTAGTTGAAACATGAAGGAAATACAAGGTTTTTCAGTACTTCCATAGAAGTATATCTTTTAGTCCTTCTTTGCTTTCATTTCAGTTTCTTAATAGCAGTAGTATGACTTAGCAGCGACCTCATCTGGGTAATAGCCATTTCGTTAAGCTGGATAAGCCGTTCGCTTTGCTCCATCCCTTGATGTAGCAATAATGCATTTGTACTTTCCATGTTGGATAGGACAACCAGTTGCTCAATGGCGGCGTAATCACGAATATTTCCATTGAGATCTGGATTCTCATTGCGCCACTGCTTGGCGGTCTTACCAAAGAGTGCCATATTAAGTACATCAGCTTCACTGGCGTAGATAAAAGATGCCTGTTGTTTGCTGATTGCATCCGGAATCAGTTTTTCTTTAATGGCATCGGTATGGATATGGTAATTTACTTTGGCAAGCGTTCGCTGGAAATTCCATCCGAGTTTTAAACGGTCGCTTTCACTTTCTTTTAATCGCTGAAATTCTTTGATTATGTAGAGTTTAAACTCAATGGAAACCCACGAAGCAAACTCAAAAGCGATATCCTTGTGGGCATAGGTTCCTCCATACCTGCCAGATTTTGATACCATTCCGATAGCGTTGGTAGTTTCAATCCATCGCTTAGGTGTCAGCACAAAGCTATTTAGGCCAGCTTGTTTTCTAAACCCGTCGAATTCGACGGGTTTAAAATCCGGATTATACATTTGCTCCCAAAAACCCAACAACTCTATCGTATTTCTATTCCGCAGCCAGTTTTTGATAATATCGTCCGTATTGGTAGCATCTTTATAACGGGCAATATCAGTCAGCGAAATATAATCATCCATTTCAGCTTTGAAAATGGTGATTTCTGTTCCTTTTACTTCTATTTTTTTATTCTTTGCCATATCAATATGCTTGACTTTAGGTATTACACTATTAGGGATCGGGCAGTGCATGACCAATAATTATGCTCCACACACCATAGATTTAACATCGAAAATTCAAGTCCTGAAGATCAGGTCAGATTTCGATTGGTTTAAAGTTTGCAAATCTTTGGTAGTGAGTTGGTTGCCAATAAATGGAAAAATCTGGAACTAAACAACCCTGCTCCCGTACAGCTGTCGAGACAGGCTCTCTCCTACCTCATCCCTCCCTTCACTACCTCACCCCAACCCTCTTCCCGATCCGCTATGCTACTCGGGACTGGCTCACATGGAGAGGGAGCTTGAGCAGTGGTAGACTGGAAGATCCTGCTCCAATCCAAGCCACTCCCTACCGAAACTATCAGGAAAAGAGAAAATCGAGGAATCCTCCCTCAGCTACCGATATGCTATACTTCCCGATACTCTAGCGATCGGGATTAAAATCTGGGGACAGGGTCTACTCTACCTCACCTCCTCACGGCCCACCCTGCATGCTGGCCCAAGCCTAAAATCTTCCACCGGAAGATTTCTTGACGGCTTGTCCCCCGTCTCCTTTAGGAGAGGGTGCTTGAGCAGTGGTTAAATACAGTTTAACAGTCCGAGTTGGGAAGGCATAATACCATCCTTTTTGGATATTGAATTACGATTTGAATGAAAAGTATTGACAGTCCTCTGCTCTAGTGCCCTCCCTTTAAGGGGAGGGTTAGGGTGGGGTAAATCAAGGCAGAAATGCTTTTACTTTTTCTACCACGTTTTTAGGATCATTGATGACTTCTTGATTTTTGAATCTAAGGACTCTGACACCGAATTCGCGGATCACCAGGTCTCTATTGGTATCGTGTTCTTGTTGGTCTACTTCCTCATGTACTTCGCCATCGAGCTCTATCACCAGACGGAGTTTGTGGCAGTTGAAATGCCCATGATCCCGCACGTACGGGATCACACAGTGGAGTGATTATTTTGGGCATTCCCTGTGGCCAATTAAAATCAATTATAAACACATGAAATCGGCAATATATCGGTAGATCGGATGCTGGCGACGGAACTTGTACCCTTCCAGTTGTGTGTTTTTGAGAACTTCCCAAAGTATCTGCTCAGCGGGAGTAAGTGATTTGCGAAGCTCTCGGGCTCGTTGGTGGGTTACTGATGAAGCACCGTAAAAAAGGTTTTGGGAATAGTCCATAACTACTTCTAAAATAAAGAGTTGAATCACCAAATCAAATCCCAATTCCCATTGGATAGCTTCGCCTCTTTTCAACCTCACCCCACCCCTATTCCCGATTCTCTGGCGATTGGGATTAAAATCTCGGGCCAAGCTCTCTTCTACCTCACCCTCCACAAACCCACCCTGCAAGCTGGCCCAAGCCTAAAATCTTCTGCTAGAAGATTTTTTGACGGCTTGTCCCCCGTCTCCTTTAGGAGAGGGAGCTTGAGCAGTGGTAGATTTGGAGATCTGTGTTCTTTCAAAACTGCTCTCATCCAAAGCCGAAGCGATCAGGAGCAAGAAAAAGATATGTGCCGTCCCGATGGGACTCTGAAATTTATTTATGTTCCTTTTCTCCAGCCATTAAAATGGCTGGCTATGGGATCGGACGTCCCGATGGGACTTTTTGGATGGGTATCGATGAATACCTCATCCCGCCCCTATTACCGATTCTCTGGCGATTGGGATTAAAATCTCGGGACAGGCTGCTCATGGAGAGGAAGCTTGAGCAGTGGTGGTGGGAGATGCTGGTTCTTTCAGAGTTGCCAGAGTTTTCACTTACTTTTCTTTTACTATCCGGTGCAATAATCTTCTCAGGAATCGGAGAAATTGCACTCAGCCAATGAAAATAGTAAACTTTATAAAGCCTTTTTCAGGAATTATACTCGGTACATCGCTTAAAAGAGGTTCCTAATCGGATTTCGAATTCAATTTTTTGTAACTATATAACCTTCAAGGACATTGTTAATCAAACTGGAAACAATTCAAACGTTTTCGAGCCGTGCATATTCTACAGATTAACAACTGATATTCAGTACATTAAGAGAAAATGATTAGTCTTATGGAATCAATCACTACCGATTACAGTAGCCTTTTTTATTATAGCCCATTTCCAAACTGGGTATATGATCTCAATACTTTTGAAATCCTGGATGTCAACGAAGCCGCGGTCCAATCCTTCGGCTATTCCCGGGATGAATTTTTAAACCTAACCATCAAAGACCTCCCGCTCAAAGAAGAGATCCCCGAATTGGTAGCGGCACACATCGATATTGATTCGAAGTTTGGAAACATTCATTTTGGGGTCTGTACTCATCAGAAAAAGAATGCCGAAAAGATAAGAATGAAAATCAATGGACACAGGGTTGATTTTCAGGGTAAAAAATGTGTCTTAATGGTATGTCAGGATATCACGCAGGAAGAAAGACAATCAATGGCCATCAAGGAGTCCGAAGAGCGGCTAAGAGCGACTTCATCGATTGCCAAACTGGGTTATTGGAAGCAAGATTTGATCACAGATTGCCTGACTTGGTCTGACGAAATATTTAAAATCTGGGAAAGAGACCGTTCAACATTTGAGGTAAGTTTCAACAATTTCTATGAGTCCATCCACCCGGATGATCGGGAGGCCTTTAAACTTGCGCAAAAATTAACGTTTGAAGGCGGAAAAGATTTAGATTTTGTCCATCGTATTCTCCTACCTGATGGAAGGATAAAATGGGTGCACGAACTGGGACGTCAGTTAAAAGACAAAAACGGGAAACCCGTAATATTAGAAGGCACCGTGCAGGATATTACCACTCAGAAAAAATCAGAACTTGAACTAAATCAGGTAAGTGGGCAACTCATAGAAAGTGAAGCCAATTTTAGAACCATTTTTGAGATCGCTTCTTTAGGAATTGCGCAGGTTGATCCGGCCAAAGGCAGAATAATTTTGGTCAATTCCTTCTATGAGACCATCACGGGCTATACAACAGAGGAACTTTTGCAAATGAATTTTGCAGAACTCACCCACCCCGATGACCGGGAAAAAGATTGGGAAGTATTCAGCAAAGCCCTGCGGGGAGAAGGAGAATACCGGAACGAAAAACGCTACATAAGAAAAGACGGCTCCATTGTTTGGGTTCGCCTTCATGTGGCATTCATCAAAGATGAGCTCGGAAAACCAATCCGTACTGTTGCCATCTGTGAGGATATTTCTTATCGGAAGGCAGAAGAACAACAGCTAAAACTGCTCGAAAGTGTCATCACCCATACATCTGATGCAGTCCTAATCACCGAGGCTGAGCCATTTGACGAGCCTGGCCCGAGGATCGTCTACGTTAATGAAGCCTTCACCAAAATGACCGGATATTCTCCTGAAGAGGTGATTGGAAAAACTCCCAGAATCCTCCAGGGCCCAAAGACTGATATGGAGAAGATGGCTTTGCTGGGCAAAGCGCTCCGAAACTGGGAAGCCTGCGAAATCACAACCATTAATTACAAAAAAAACGGCGAGGAATTCTGGATCAATTTTTCAGTGACACCGGTTGCCAACGAAAAAGGCTGGTTTACCCATTGGATTTCTATTGAGCGTGATGTCACTGAAAAGCAAAATCAGGAACTGGAGCAGAATTTATTAAGTCAAATCAGCTTGATCTTCAGTGAAGAAAAAAAGCTGGCAGACGCTACGCAGCGAGTGTGCGACACGTTTGCAGACTTTGGAGATTTTGATTTTGTAGAGATTTGGGTTCCCAATCTGGAGAATACCAGAATCCAATTGCTAAGCTACAGCAACAATTCTCCGCTGGCGGCTGATTTTTATGGCCAGACTTTGGCATTCAGAGCCTTTGAATCCGGCGAGGGTCTACCGGGATCAGTATGGGAATCCAAACAACCTGTTTTATTAAATTCAGCTGAAAATTCGGGTATCGTACCCCGTATTAAAGCTGCTGAGGAAGCGGGGTTAAAATCCTTTTTAGGCTTGCCCCTATTGGTTAATGACAACATTGTTGGCGTGCTTGTTTTTGGGAGTTCCAAAGATCCTCAAAGCATGAGTCGCTTTGTTAATCTTTTCCGGAGGTTGGAGACATTCATAGGCTCAGAAATCAATCGAAAGTCGCTTGAAACAACCCTTCAAAATTTATTCGAAGCCATTCCCGATATTATCTGCCTGGCAGATTTCCAGGGGAGATTTCTCAAAATGAACAAAGCAGGCTGTACGCTCCTTGGTTATAGCAATGAGGAAATAGTATCTCATTCCTTTGATGAGTTTGTCCACCCGGAGGATAAGGACATCTCTGCCAGTAAAGTGACAAACCTGGGAAAGGGAGAAACTACCTTCAAATTCGAAAACAGATACATTACCAAAAAAGGTGAGATTGTCTGGCTCAGCTGGACCTGCAATTCCGAAGTAGAAGCGGGAGTAATCTATGCTTCAGCAAAGGACATAACCAAAGAGAAAAAACTAAGTCAGCTCAATGCTCAAGCCACTTCCCTTGCAAGAGTTGGAAGTTGGGAAATCGACCCGATTGAAAGGAAAATATTTTGGACAGATATGGTCCATATTTTACATGAAACAGATCCTAAATCATTTCTCCCTGACCTGGAAAGAGGCATTGATTTTTACCGGGAAGATTTCCGTGAAATGATTAAAGAAAGTATTACTGCCTGCATTTCGCTGGGAACACCCTTTGACTTTGAAGCTGTTTTGGTGACCGCCAAGAATAGGGAACAATGGGTCAAAGTCATTGGAAATGCCGAATTGATAAACGGGAAGTGCATCCGAATCTTTGGCAGCTTCCAGGACATTCATGAACGCAAAGAAGCTGAAAACCGACTTCGGTCACTGGCGGATAACCTCCCGGGAATTGTATTCAAATACATCATCCATCCTGATGGCACCGACAGAATAAAATATGTCAGCCGTGGAGCAAAGGAAATCTGGGGATATAGTGCCGAGGAGTCCATTGGTTACAATAATCTGATCTGGGATGGAATAAAATCCGGAGGTGATTTTGAGGTCGTGCGAGCAAGTATCGATGGATCGATAAAAAACAAATCAAAATGGATCGCAAGATGGCGATATATCATGCCAAGCGGCGAACTCAGGTTCCACCAGGGCTATGGTACCCCGGAATACCTGACTGACGGTTCTGTTATTTTCAATTCCCTGATATTGGATATCACAGAAGAGAAAAAGACGGAGGACCTACTGGAACAAGTGACAGCGATGGCCAGAATAGGTAGCTGGGAACTGGACTTGATGACCAAGAACAGGAATTCGATGTATTGGTCTCCTATGATTAAAGAAATCTTGGAGGTAGACGAAGGCTACGATACGTCAATTTCCGGAGGTTCAGAATTCTTGGCCGAAGACAGTAAAATCCAAGTTCGATACTTCATGGAAAAGCTTATCAATTCTGGAGAAGAGTTTGATTTGGAAATCCTTTTAAAGACAGCTAAAGGAAATGACTGCTGGATAAGATGCATAGGTAAAAGCGAGCGAATCCATGGAAAATGTGTCAAAACATATGGAAGCTTCCAGGACATTCACAAGAAAAAGGTCGATGAAATAGCCTTACAAAAAAGTCTGAAGACTCTTGAAGATTATAAATTTTCCTTAGATCAGTCTGCAATTGTTGCCTTTACAGACAGTAAAGGAGTGATCACCTTTGTGAATGAAAACTTTTGTGAAATTTCAGAATACACAGAGCATGAGCTTATTGGAAATACACATCAACTCATCAACTCCGGACATCATCCCAAAGAATTTTTCATAGACTTATGGAAAACTATAGCATCGGGCAAAGTTTGGCGCGGTGAAATTAAAAACAAGGCAAAGTACGGCACCTATTATTGGGTAGACACTACCATTGTCCCATTCTTGGACGAGAAAAATAAGCCATTTCAATACCTCGCTATTCGATTTGATGTCACTTCCAGAAAAATCGCCGATGAAACTAGCTTGAAAGCTCTTGAGGATAAAAACAACATCATTGAAAGTATCGCAGATGCATTTTTTACGATGGACCGAAACTTCACAGTGTCTTACTGGAACAGGGCGGCAGAAGAACTGATTGGGGTAAAGCGGGAACAGCTGATTGGAAATAACCTATGGGAAATTTTCCCTGATGCGGTAGCCTTGCCTTCTTATACCAACTACCACAAAGTCCTGGAAACGGGACACCCCATAACTTTTGAGGACAACTATGGCATGTGGCTGGAAGTAAATGCCTACCCCTCTGAGGACGGGATCACCGTTTTTTTTAGGGATATTTCCTTGCGAAAGGAGGCCGACAAGCGACTTTTAGAGGCCCTAGAGGAAAAAAACACCATCCTTGAGCGAATCACTGAAGCATTTGTAGCCCTCGATTCAAACTGGTGTTATACCCATATGAACAAAAGAGCCGGAGAGGTTTTCAATCGTGATCCAGACCAGATGATTGGAAAACATATCTGGACGGAATTTCCCGAAGGGCTCAACCAGCCATTTCACCATGCTTATGAAAAAGCTATGGCAACCCAGCAATATGTACATGTAGAGGAACACTATAAACCTTACGATTTGTGGTTTGAAAATCATATCTATCCTTCAGCGAATGGACTGTCGATTTTCTTCAGGGATATTTCAGAGCGAAAACGAAGCGAAGAAACCCTACGAAAGGCCAATGAACGGTTTGAAAAGGCCACCGAAGCAACCAATGATGCGATATGGGATTGGGAAATCGAAAATCAAACCTGTTTTCGAAGCAATGGCATCGACAAATTCTTTGGAGAAAACACCTACAAATCTCTGAAGGAGGATGAATTTTGGACAGACGGGTTCTATCCTGAGGATCTTCCTTTAATCCAACATAGCATCCAGGAAGCTATCAATGATCCGCTTGTCTCCCGATGGGAGATGGAATATCGGATCCGAAAGCAAACCGGAGAAATTGGGTATGTCGTAGACAAAGGAATCATCATTCGAAACAAAGAAGGAAAGGCCATACGGATGGTAGGAGCTATGACAGACATTTCGGATCGGAAGACACATGAAGTAGAATTGTTGAAACTCAACGAATCACTGGAAAAGCATGCACATGAGCTCGAGATCACCAATGAACAATTGGAACAGTTTGCATTCATCGCTTCCCATGACTTACAGGAACCACTGCGGATGATATCCAGCTTTCTGGATCAACTCAAGCGAAAATATGCGCATCAGCTCGACGACAAAGCGAATCAATACATCCATTTCGCAACAGACGGTGCCAAGCGAATGAAGCAAATTATCCTCGACCTACTTGAATACTCAAGGGCCGGGGAAATCAATGAAAAAGCATCAAAAATCAACCTTGAAGACCTGATCAAAGATTACAAATCATTGAGGAAGAAAGTCATTGAAGAAAAATCTGTGGTTTTCATCCATCCACATCTGCCGTTCATTGAGGCGCACAAAGCTCCATTTACTCAAGTATTGCACTGTCTTTTAGACAATGCCATTAAATATTCGAGGGAAGGAGTTCCACCCAGAATCGAGCTAAAGGCGGAGGAAACAATTACCGAATGGACTTTCTCAATAAGCGATAATGGGATAGGAATAGATTCATTATTCTTCGACAAAATCTTCATCATTTTCCAGCGCTTGCACAATCGGGATCAATATGGAGGCAGTGGGATAGGTTTATCGATTGTGAAGAAACAAGTCGATATCTGGGGAGGAAAAATCTGGCTGGAGTCAACCCTGGGAGAAGGCTCCAGATTCTTCTTTACACTTCCTAAAAGATCTGATTAAAGTTTAGGGAAACCATGAACAGGATTTTAACTAAATTAAAAAGTAAAGTGGATCAAAACTGCATCTCAAAGAGACAGCAGTATTACGTCTCTAAATTGTTGAAATGAAGTAATATTTGAAAAAAGTGTCTTTATCGTGATTTTTTTTAGCTCAGGGGCCTTTTTGCCCAGTTTATTTGTCAGCTTTTAAGATGATTTTCATTTGTTGTGAGAGGGACAACACGGACGAAATATTTGGGTCGAATCTGAATCAGACACAGATTCTTCCTTTATCTTTCATATAAATTCCACAGCCTAAGATAACTATGAAGCCAGCACACATACTTTTGGTAGAGGATAATGAGGGAGACATCATTTTAACACTCGATGCCTTTGAAGAAGGTAAAATAAAAACTGAAGTCAGCGTGGTAAGAAATGGCCAGGAAGCGTTGGATTTCTTATTCCAAAGAGGGCAATTTGCGGAGGTTCAAAAACCCGATTTGATTCTTTTGGATATCAATATCCCGATATTCAATGGCCATGAGGTTTTGAAAATGATCAAAGAAGAGGAGTCAACCAAAAAAATTCCTGTGATCATGCTCACCACCTCCTCCAGTCAAAAGGACATCAATCTCTCCTATGCGAATTACGCCAACAGTTATGTAAAAAAACCACTGGAGATGGAGGAATTTCTCCATGTTGTTCTAAAAATTGAGGAATTCTGGCTTCAGATTTCCAAACTTGCTGATTAATCAAATCACTGCCTCACGTAAGAACCTGACTTTCGGTATTCTAGAAATTTCTTTGACGGCAGCAATTGGAAGTTTTCATAATACCAAAATTCCAAAAGGAATAAACTTCTCGCTCTCCTCGAGGAGCGGGCGATTGAGCGGTGGCAGGCTTGAAGATACCGGTTCAATCCAAATTTCGAGGAATGGGAAATCTTCTCCATCCTTGTAGCGAATAAAAATTACGTTTCGTCATATCGACAATGTTTCACTAGAAAATTCTGGCTATATGAATCGATTCCTTATTTTATTGCTGTTTTTGTGCAGTTTTTGTATTTCATGTGGAAATGAAGAAGAGCCCGAAATTCAAGTTACCTATGAGGTCCTGACAACTGGTGGAGTAAAATGGTCGGGAGAGTTTGACGATGAAAACGGAAATCGAATCAACACTTTTCAATCATTTGGGGGGTTGTCGGATAGCGGATGGACCTATACTTTTGTTCCCAAAGAATCACCCGCGACGCTGACCATTCATGGCACGGCAGAGTGTCCCGAATGCAATTCCGCTGTGGAGCGCGAGCCTTCGGAAGACATTACGGTAAATATCTACATCAATGGTGTTTTAAAGCAAAGCCAAACTAATGAATGTAGGGATTGCAGCACCGGCCCAATAAAGGGACTGGCTACCGCTTGGATGAATATGCCTGAGGAGTTGTGAGTTTAATGTGTCTATTCCGGTGATGCTTGGATAGTTATGGGGCAATTTCTGTAGAAGGAACATCAATGAAATAGAGTGATTATTTTTACCCGATACGCTATGCTTCCCGATACTCTGACGGTCGGGATTAGAATTTCGGCACGGGCTCTTGCTACCTCACCCTCCACAAACCCACCCTGCAACCTGGCCCCAGCCGTACAAGGTATTTTTAGTTGAAACATGAAGGAGATACAAGGTTTTTCAGTACTTCCACAGAAGTATATCTTTTAGTCCTTCTTTGCTTTCATTTCAGTTTCTTAATAGCAGTAGTATGACTTAGCAGCGACCTCATCTGGGTAATAGCCATTT
>NZ_AUBW01000026.1 GCF_000429445.1 Algoriphagus terrigena DSM 22685 | reverse complement strand
AATATCCTTCCAGAACATAATACACAGGTTTCCAATAAACGCCTGTGCTTTCCATAGCAACATGGGTTACTCCTTGGTTTTGAAGCCAACCGATCAGCTTCTCCAGATCCTGGGTATGGGTGGCAAAGGTTAACGTCTGCTCTGGCAGATCTTTTCCTGAAACGGTGGCAACTACCGTGTCGCGATGAACATCAAGGCCGCAGCCTCGTTCAATGAGTTGGGGAAATTCTATCATGTCCATATCGTAAATAAGTTGTGGTAACTCCTTTTACGACTTTCATGGCTGTGGGTGAATTTCCCTAATTCATATAAGTTTTATGGAAAAAAAGCTGATCAACGGATTTGAGCACCTGTCCTATTCAAGGCCTGACCTGAGCTTGGAGAAACTGAGCGAAAATGCGCGGACTTTCTATTACGAGATGAATCAGAGAAGGACAGTCCGGGAATTTGACACGAGGCCGGTTCCGGTCGAAGTCATCGAAA
The DNA here is from genome assembly GCF_000429445.1 of Algoriphagus terrigena DSM 22685. Lineage (GTDB taxonomy): Bacteria > Bacteroidota > Bacteroidia > Cytophagales > Cyclobacteriaceae > Algoriphagus > Algoriphagus terrigena. The sequence goes on along the minus strand of NZ_AUBW01000026.1, from coordinate 74,664 downwards.
ACATCATTCGTACTGCCGGCACCGCGCCTTCTGGCGCGCACAAGCAGCCTTGGACATTTTGCCTGATCCAAGACCCCGAGATCAAGCGAAAAATTCGGGGCGCAGCGGAGGAAGAAGAAAGGATAAGCTACGCCAGCCGTATGCCAACTACCTGGAAGAAAGACCTGGCTCCGCTTGGGACGGACTGGGAAAAGCCATTTCTGGAAGAAGCTCCCTATCTGATTGTGGTGTTCAGGCAATCATTCGGCCTGCAGGACGGCGAAAAAGTACAGCATTATTACGTCTCCAAGTCCGTCGGTATCGCCTGCGGGTTTCTGATTGCAGCCATCCATCAGGCCGGATTGGTCACGGTGACCCATACGCCGAGTCCGATGAACTTCCTGAGCGAAATCCTGAATCGCCCTGTTCACGAAAAACCTTTCTTGCTCTTGCCGGTGGGTTTTGCGAAAGCGGAGACTTTTGTGCCGAATATCGAGCGAAAATCGCTGGAAGAAATTCTAGTCCGCTATTAGCCTTTTTGTAAAAAAAATGTCCCCCGATCAATTGAATTTGACCGGGGAAACAGGCTTCTAGTACTCTTTCAACATTAGTCGTTTTTGGAAATCACAACACGCTGCGGGAACGGGATCTCGATCTCGTTGGTGTCAAAGCCGGATTTGATTTTTTCCATGGAGTCAAAATAAACCGGCCAAAGATTATCCGTATCGGTCCAAGCCCGAATCACCAGATCGAGCGAACTGTCTCCGAAATTATTCAGGAAAACCACCGGTTCGGGATCTGCATGGACTCGCTCATCGCTTTTCAAGATATCCAGAATCACCTGCCGGGCTCTCTTAAGATCAGTGCTATAGGCCACTCCAACTTTCAAATCCACCCTTCTGGTAGGCTGCGAAGTCATATTCACCACTTCGGAATTTGCCAGATTCCCGTTAGGGATTACCACCTCCTTGTTATCGAAGGTGTTCAAGTGCGTGTAAAGGATGTCAATCTTGGTCACCTTGCCCGTGTTGCCCTGCCCCTCGATCACGTCCCCGACTTTGAAGGGTTTGAAAAGCAAGATCAGAACTCCGCCGGCAAAGTTGGAAAGCGAGCCCTGGAGGGCCAGACCGATAGCCAAACCCGCCGCGCCCAGGATCGCCAAGAAAGAGGACATCGGCACACCGAGGATCGTCGCAATCCCGATGAACAGGGACACATAAAGTACCGCCTTGACCAGGCCGACCAGAAAGATATTCAGGGAAGGATTTGCGTCCCGTGCATTGAGCAGCCTACTAAATCCCTTGACCAGCTTGTTGACAATAAACTTGCCAACGAAGTAGAAAAGGAGCGCGTAGACGAGCGTCGGGACGATTTGATAGGCAAGATGGATTCCCTGATCCAAGATTGATTTGATCGTTTCCGGAGATAATTCCATAACAAAGGAGTTGATTGCAGATTTAAAATGAGATCAAAACTTGCCATCTAAATGCCCAAAACCAACGAATTTCGAAAGATTCTATCCCGGCGGCCTTCAAAATTCTTTCCCAATCGGCTTTTTTGAAACTTCTCAACACCGAAAGTGAGGCGTCATTGCGCACCATGGGCGATTTGCTGAAAATCCCGGTCAAGATCCTGATGCTGTGAAAAGCAAACCAATGCCGGTGCAGATCATTGATGACGATTCCCAGGGAAGCTTTGCTTCGAAAAGCCCGAATCAAGTCGACTAATTCGTGGTCGGTGAAGTGATGGGTAAAGAGCGTGCAGGTAACCAAGTCCACTTTCTCCTGAGAAAAAGTCGGGTCAAATACATTTTGCACCCGCCATCGGACATTGGTGACTTCACTCAGCCTAACCTTCGCCAGCTCGATAATGTTTCTGTTAGCATCTATTCCCAGAAAATCCACAGTCAAGTTCCGAGATTTGGCCCACCGATTCATGATGCCGATCATATCTCCCCCACCGCAGCCAATGTCTGCGATTCGGTAAGAGGCTTGTGGATGGCGGCTCATTACTTTGGCCAGTCCATCCGTGGTGACGTGATTGCCGCCCAGCCAGCGATTGATCGTCTTCAGCTCACGAAGGGTCTGCTCGAGCTCTTCTCCGGAGCAGTCGAGGTCGTCCATGAGTTCCTTTTCCTCACTTCTCTTCTCAAAGATGCTCATCGCTTCTCCAGGTGTAGCGTCTCCAAGGTCAGTCCCGGACCAAACCCCATCGCCAGGATTTCGCCTTGCACGTTGGGGTCGTTCATCATCCGATCCAGCACAAAAAGTATCGTGGCCGAAGACATATTTCCAAATTGCCTGAGCACATTCATGGCGTGAAAATTAGCTTCCTCACCAAGCTCGAATGCCTCCTGCACCTTCTGCAGGATTTGCTTTCCTCCGGGATGAATCGCAAAATTCCGAATCTGACTCAACTTGAATTTCTTTTCAAAAACTTCTTTGAGCTGACGGATTCCCTGATCCAAGAGCGCAGGGATGTACTTACTCAGCTTCATCTCGAAGCCAAAATCCCCAATTCCCCAAGCCATATCCTGATCGCCGTCTTTGAATACCTGACTTAGGTAGGACTTGATTTTCAGGCCTTTTTCCGAGTTCATCACCAATGCCGCCGCCGCTCCATCTCCGAAAAGCGAGTTGGCCAGCAGGTTGTCTTCGGAATATTCTTTTTGAAAATGAAGAGTGCAGAGCTCCACCGAAACCACCAGCACCCTTGCGTCAGGCTCCGCTCTCAGGATCTTATCGGCGAGCTTCAGCCCAGTAAATACCGCATAGCATCCCATGAAATGCACACAATACCGCTCCACATCATCCTCAAGTCCGAGTTTTTCCATCAGCTGAAGCTCCACGCCGGGAGCGACCATACCCGTACAGGATACGAGGATCAGATGAGTTATAGAGTTCATTTGTTCGCCAGATCGATTCACACAGGAGATGGCGGCTTCCGCAGCCAAATCGGGGGCAGCTTCTTGAAAAATTTCCATCCGGGCTTTGGTCCCCGGAAAAGGATCGAGCGCTTGATTTTTTGGGAAAAATGAAAAATCCTCCACACGCAGTTTGTCAAAATCCCGCAGCACGCTGTGACGACTCTCGATGCCGGTTTTTCTGTAGAGAAACCCCAGTTTCCTCCCTTCGACTTCATCCAGCTGATGCGCCAGCTGCATAAACCGGGCGATTTCGGATTGTTGAATCGGGTTTCCCGGAGCGGAAAGACCGATGCTGACTATACTGGAGTTCATCAATTTAAGTTAAGGTATAATTTATAAATTGGTTGGCTATCTGCATAACCTCCCTAGTCTGAAAAAGTTAAGTGGTTCACAAAAAAACTGCCATGGTCACCCGTTCGAGTCTCAAACACCTTCGCATCCCCTTTTCGCTGTTCCTGATGCCGGTTTTTCTTTTTTCACTGGCGCTGACTCCAAACCACAATGAGGGGCGACTGTTACTTATATTCCTCGCTCTTCACCTATTTCTCTACCCCAGCAGCAACGGGTACAACAGCTATTTTGACAAAGACGAAGAGAGTATCGGCGGTTTGAAGCATCCCCCCAAAGTCACTCCCGACCTGTACTGGCTCTCGCATGTATTTTTACTCGTTGCGCTGGGACTGGGTGCGCTGATCAGCTGGAGTTTCGCCTGCATGCTGCTGACCTATGCACTGGTGAGCATGGCCTATTCCCACCCTTCGGTCCGGATCAAAAAGTACCCTTGGGCCAGCTGGTTTATTGCCGGATTCTTTCAGGGATACTTCACTTTTGCGATGACTTATGCGGGATTGAGCGATCTGGGTTGGGATGTACTGCTCAAGCCGCACGTCGTTATCCCCGGACTGATGACCAGCCTCATGCTTTGGGGAAATTATCCGCTGACGCAGGTGTACCAGCACCGCGAGGATTCCAGGCGGGGCGATCATACACTCAGTATCAAGTTGGGGATCAGAGGAACATTTTTGTTTTCCGCTTTCATTTTCGCGCTCACCGGAGCTGCCTTTGTCTGGTATTTTTTGGATCGAAATCAGGTGGAGGTGATCTGGGTTTACTTGGGGGCAATGGCCCCGATCATGCTTTTCTTTCTGATCTGGTTCGGATTCGTCAATTCCAATCCGGAAAAATACGCTTCCTATTCTTGGACAATGGGCATGAACAGCATTTCGGCATTGGTCCTGAACGCCTTCTTTATCTATTATTTTCTGGAAAACACCCAGATCATGCAAGTGTTTGGTTATTGATCAAAAGGGGTTTCCGTGTGTCTTTTTGATGATCTGCTTCGCAAAAAATGGAATATGCTGGATGAGACTTCGTGTGAAAACAGAAGCTCCAGTTGCCCCAAAAAGCCGCTGAATTTTTCTCCCGACCCAAAGTCGTTGACGGAATTCGGCATTCCAGGTCCTCGAATAAATAGACTCAACTTCGTCTCGCTCTTTTCCCGCCAGAATGGCTTCGGCTGCCATTTTCCCGGAATGGATCGCCATGGCCATCCCGTTTCCACAAAGCGGCGTAATCAGACCTGCCGCATCGCCGGCCATCAAGAGGTGGTTTTCGACCGGGCTTTTAGGCTCAAAATTAATCTCATTGATCACTTCGGGTTTCTCAAACAGAAAGTCGCTTTCCGCGAAGATCCTCTTGAGTATCGGATTCTTCCATAATACCTGTCGCTCCATCTCTCCAATGGAGCCACATTCCCGCAATTGATCTCTGCTGCCTAGATAGCAGAGGTTGACCTTTTGGTCCTCGATCGCATTGAGTCCGCAATAACCGCCGTCAAAATTATAAAGTGCGACAGTGTCCCTCGCAAAATCTGCCCTGATGTGATATTTCACCCCGATATAAGGACTTCTTTTCTCCATGAAAGGCCGCGCAAGCACCTTATCCAGTCGACTTCGCTTCCCGAACGCCCCGATCACATAGTCCGCTTCGAGTGTGGTCTGATCAGAAAGCGTCAGCTGGAACTTTTCCGCGCTCTTCTCAAATTGGACATCGGAGACCTGAATCCCGCATTTGACGTCCACTCCGGCATCATTTGCCTGTTGAAACAGCCAGGCATCCAGCACGTATCTGCTGACACCAAATCCTCCCAAGTCGAGCGGAATCTGAACTGCACGGCCATGAGTATCGCTGAACTCAAACCGGGAAATCTGCGGCATGTCCACAGAATCAGGGTATAAGCGTTCTCTTTTGAGAAAATCAAGCACCTCATTGGAGATATATTCTCCGCAGACCCGGTGAAAAGGATAAATCTTTTTTTCGATCAAGAGCACGTCTTTCCCCTTCCTTGCCAGAAGTATAGCGGAGATCAGTCCAGCCAAACCACCTCCGATAACGCAGATTTTATTTTCCGTTTCCTTCAAAAGCCTTTGGTTTGATGCTGTTACCGCCTATCAAAAAATAAGTTCGTCTGCTCACTTATCCCGAGGTTTGGAAGTTACTTTATTCCTTGAATTCAACTTACATAATCATGAATAAAACCCTACCCAAATTACTGAGGAGATCTCTCTTTGCTTTAGGAGTGATGGGGTCGCTGCTTTCTGCAGAAGACTCTTTTGCGCAAAAGAAAAAGAAAAAAGGCCAGGAAGCTCCTGCTCCCACGGCACCTGCAAAGGCGCCCAGCTCGCCCAACAACGGGCCAAAGCCATACAAAGAAGTAATCACTGCAAAGGCGAAGACCAAAGAAGGGCTCTTCAAAGTACACCAGATCGAAGACAAATACTTCTACGAAATCCCCGACTCACTCTTTGGCAGAGATATGCTGATGGTGGTCAGGATCGCCAAAACCGCGGACGGCATCGGGTATGGAGGGGAAAATACCAACAACCTGATGGTACGCTGGGACAAAAACGGCGACGACATTCTCCTGAAAGTAGTCTCTGTCAACAACTATGCGCCGGACTCCCTGCCCATCTCCATGGCAGTGAAAAACTCAAACTTGGAGCCGATCCTACAGAAATTCGCTGTTAAATCCCGGGGAACGGACTCCACCGGGGTCGTGATCGAAGCGACAGACCTTTTCAACAAGGACAATCAAGCACTCGGACTTCAGCGCAGCAGGCGTACCGAATACAAGGTGTCCCGTCTGGATACAGATCGTACCTACATCGCTCATGTCAATGCCTACCCGATCAATATTGAAGCGCGCTACGTGCTGACTTATGCAGCAGCCGAGCCACCTTCAAACAGTGCGACGGGATTGATTACACTGGAGATGAACGCTTCGATGATCCTTTTGCCTAAGGTCCCGATGCAGCAAAGACTCGCTGACCGCAGAGTGGGCTGGTTTGCCAGATCGTATGTGGATTACGGTTCTGACGCTCAAAAAGCCGCTTCACGCCGCTACCTCGATCGCTGGAGACTGGAAGTAAAACCAGAGGATATGGAGAAATTCAAGCGGGGCGAACTGGTCGAGCCGGTGAAACCCATCGTCTTTTACATCGACCCAGCCACTCCAAAGCAATGGATTCCTTACCTGATTGCTGGTGTAGAAGATTGGCAATCTGCATTTGAAGCCGCAGGCTTTAAGAATGCCATCCTGGCTAAGGAAGCACCAACTCCTGAAGAAGATCCTACCTGGAGCACAGAAGACGCACGCTTCTCCGTGATCCGATATTTCGCTTCTGATATTCAAAATGCCTACGGCCCTCACGTGTCAGATCCGCGATCAGGAGAGATCTTGGAATCACATATCGGCTGGTACCACAACGTGATGAACCTGCTCAGAAACTGGTTCTTTATCCAGACTGCCGCCATCAATCCAGATGCCCGCGGAGTCAATTTCTCCGACGAGGTGATGGGTAGCCTGATCCAATTCGTGTCCTCTCACGAGGTCGGCCATACCTTGGGATTGCCTCACAACTTTGCATCCTCGGTGGCTTATCCTGTGGAAAAACTCCGTGATGCGGCCTTCACCAAGGAATTTGGCACCGCCCCATCCATCATGGACTATGCCCGATTCAACTACATCGCCCAGCCGGGTGACGAAGGTGTCAGCCTGATGCCAAACGTCGGCCCGTACGATAAATATGCAGTAGCGTGGGGTTACAGACCTATTCCCGATGCGAAAACTCCAGAAGCGGAGCAAGCAACTTTGAACCAGTGGATCTTGGACAAAAAAGGCGATCCAGTCTACCGATACGGCCGCCAAGGAAACAGCTACGACCCTACCACACAGTCTGAAGACTTGGGTGACAATGCCGTGAAAGCTTCTGAATACGGGATCCAAAACCTAAAGCGAATCCTGCCTAATCTGAAGGAATGGACATCCGAAGAAGCCAAACCCTTCAAGGACTACGCTGATCTGGAAGAAATGTACGGACAGGTGATCACCCAATTTAACCGCTACATGGGTCATGTGCGAACCAACGTGGGCGGCGTGGAAGAGATCTACAAATCATCCGGTGAAGACGCTCCTGTGTACACTCATACTTCCAAAGAGATGCAGAAGTCTGCCGTAACCTTCTTGAATACGCAGCTCTTTGCAACTCCTACTTGGATGATAGACGAGGAGATCATTGCCAGAATCGGCGACTTTGGAGCTTTAGAAAGAATCCGCGCCATCCAAGTGACTTCGCTAAACGGAATCCTGGACTGGGGACGACTCGGTCGGGTAATCGAAAACGAAGCCCTGAACGGAAACGAAGCGTACAAAATGACCGAGCTGTTTGATGACCTGAGAAAAGGAATCTGGACAGAACTGGCCTCCGGCAAAACCATCGACGTGCATCGCAGAGCTTTGCAGCGCGCACATATCGAGCGTCTTGAGGTACTTCTGAAAGAAAGCCCGACACAAGTGCCTCCTCAATTCCGTCAGTTTGTGGGTCCGCAGATCAATGCTGCTCAATCGGACATCCGACCAATGGCCCGCGGAGAACTGAAAACGCTCCAGACTCAGATCAGATCTGCCATCGGGCGTACCTCCGATCGCATGTCAAAACTCCATCTGGAGGATGCTCTGGCGAGAATCGATAAAATCCTTTCCGAAGAATCCGGAAAATAACCTCAAATGGCGCCGGTTTCGGCGCCATTTTTTTTCACTTGTTTTTTGAGTTAATTTTGGGATCAAACAGCCATCATGCAAAGCCCGATAGCCATATTGCAGTCCCACAAACTGAGAATCACCGATTGCCGACTAGAGATCATTCAGGAGTTTCTTGACAAGAACATCGCCCTTTCGCATTCAGATCTGGAGGAGACACTCAAGCAACAGTTTGACCGCGTCACGATCTACCGTTCGCTGAAGACTTTTTTGGACAAGGACCTCATTCATAAAGTACTGGACGACAGTGGCGCCACCAAATACGCACTTTGCTCCCATGGAGAGACCGTGCACGATCACAGCCACGAGCACGTTCATTTCAAATGTGAAACCTGCGGAGAAACTACCTGTCTGGAAGACATTACGCTACCTCAGGTCAAACTGCCCGCTGGTTTTGAAAAAAAGGAAATGAGCTTGCTGGTGCAGGGGGTCTGCGAGAAGTGTCACTAATACTCCACCAAATCGGGAGTTTTTGATTTTTTTGGAGAATCAGACGGCCAGATTACTCCCGGTGGCAGATCGATCTTGGGAGGCGTAAGATTCTCGATTCCCCCATCCCCGTCATCATTGTTGCTGTTGCCTCTTCGGATAGCATTTCGAGTCATCGTGGCAACAAAATAGATCAAGATGACATAAGCCACACCGCACATAAAGAGATCAATCACGAGACTGTTCATGGCTAAAAATTTTCAGATAATATAGTCTAATGGATATTGTAAATCAATGGAATAAACCATTTGTTTTCGTTCCATTGCAGGATTTATGATTTTTTTCGGCTTGCTTAATCAATCGGATAGCTAGATATTTGCGCTCGCTAATTCCATACCAATGATCATCAAAACGAAAAAATACCAGCTCGAGACTGGAACTTACATAAAAATGGGCCTTAAATCCATCCTAAAAGAACAGTGGTGGGTGATCCTGATCGCACTTGCGATCTGTTGTGGATACTTCTGGATTGCGTCTATCTGGTGGATTGTCGGTGCGGCGATCGCTTATGCGCTGTACGTTCTTTTTTGGACGATCCAGTTTACCGGAGTGACTCAGATGGAGCAGAACAAGGCTATCTTCCAAAAGATGGCCTACGAGATCGACAGCCGTCAAATCCTCATGAAACTCAATGCCCGCGAAGGCATGCCGGTGCAGTGGAACATGATCAAGCGTGTAGAACTCACCAAAGACGCTTTCGTGCTCTACATGTCCAAGGCGCAGTTTATCCTCCTGCCTTTCCGCATATTCAACACCGACAACGAAAAGCGGTTCTTTGAAACGATCCTGAAGAGAAAAGAGCTGATCAAGTAAGCATTTATTCGAAGCAAAAAAAAAAGGCCTCCTGGAAATTCCGGGAGGCCTTTTTTACTTTTAGAAGCTGTTCCGGTTCCCTTCAGAATCCATCATCTTTCTTTTGACTCGATAAAGCGTATCAGCTAGAACGACTGCTTTTTTTTTTAACGTACCCGATATCAAATATCGTCTCGAGTTGCTTGTAGTTTGTAGACTTGGGCGCCGCTCGCATCAACATATTGCGTAACCAAATCCCCAACGGGTTTTCGAGGTGCGCCACTTTTCCCAGCGTCCAGCTGGTATTGACGATCCTATGCGCCTTTTTCATCCGTAGTTTCTCATAGTCAGAAAAAACCTCCTCCATCGGCGTTTCCTTACGCAAAAGCTGCCCAATCGTATAAGCATCTTCAATCGCCTGGCAAGCTCCCTGCCCCATGTTTGGCGTGGTGGCGTGTGCGGCATCACCGATCAGACAAACCGTCTTATCCTGCCATTTGCTAATCGGCTTCAGGTCCTTAAGCTGGCTGAAGAAAATAGTATCAGGAGGTGTGGATTCCAGGATATTGAGGATTTGCGGAAAGGATTTAAACAATTCAGATAGATTTTTCTGTCCTACCAGGTGTTCGCTGACGACGGCATACCAATAGACTTTATCTGGTGCGATCTGCACATAGCCAAACCGTCTTCCCTTTCCCCAGGCTTCAATGGCCCCATGTCGGTCGTCGAGCGGAAGTTCCATCTCGCAAATGCCTCTCCAACACGCCTGTCCCGTATCCCTAATTTCGCTCGGCTTAAATAGCTCGGTTCTTACGACCGAATTAATGCCGTCTGCTCCCACAAGGAACTGACACCGCTCGGTGGTAGTGTCATCAAAATGGAGCGCGAAGCCTTCACTCCGTTCAATCTTCGAGAGTCGCTTAGACAATTTGATCGATTCAAAACCCAATTCTTCGGCTAGGATTTTTTGCAATTCGCCGCGATGGATGGCGACATTGTACACCCCATACTTTCCCTCAAATCGGGTCAAATCCAATGCAGAGATCGTCCTAAACCACTCGTCCGTAATATTCATCGATGACACGCGATTGCCAGCGGCTTCGATTTGAGACTGGATGCCCAAGTTCCGGAAAACCTGCATGGCATTGTTTGCGAGCACGATTCCGGCTCCAACGGGTTTTATTTCAGATGCGCTTTCGTAGACGGAGACCGGATGACCGAGTTGCTTCAGCGTCAAAGCAGTCGTCAATCCGCCGATTCCTCCTCCGATGATGGCTATGGGTTCTGGCATGGAGTTTTATGTTTTTCACAGAGATGGTTAGAAAAGATCCTACTTCAACTTCTCCAAGATCACCTCAATCGCCTTGTCCAGCTGCTTTTGGCTACCTTCTAAGCGATCCACAAATCCCTCGTCCATCCGGATGTCCGGCTCGACACCGTCTTTCTCCAGGTTGCGGCCATCGAGTGTGTAGCATCCCCATGCCGGAAGTCGGTAGAAGGAACCGTCAACCAATCCCTGCCCGGAAGTGAAGATTATCCAACGGTAGGTCTCCGTGCCGACAATGGTACCCAGTCCCAGATGCTTGAAACCCTGCGCGGTCATCTCAGCGTCCGAAAGCGATTGCTCGTTGATCAGTAGTACGATTGGTTTATCCGAAGGAGAAAAATTGGGCTGATTTGTCAACTTACCGTCGCGGTACTTCCACTGGAGGTAGCTCTTTTGACTCAGGAACTGGAGGACCTGGTCGTGGACATTGCCGCCGGTATTGTAGCGCAGATCGAGGATCAAGCCTTCCCGGTCTGCTTTGTTGGACACCATGTATTCCAGGAAGTGCTGGAGTTCGCCGCCGCCCATGTTTTTCATGTGGACGTAGGAGATTTTGTCGCCGGACTTCTCATCCACATAGGCTTCGTTGGTATCCATCCACTCGTCGTATAGCAAGTTTTTCATGGCGAAATAGGTCGATGGGTGGACTTTTAAAGTCACGGCTGTTCCCTTTCTGTCAAAAGTCAGGATCAATTCCTCGGCCATCGTAGGCCCGGCAAAGTACTGCTCGCGGTTTTTTGTAGTGTCGACCTTTACCCCATTCACTGCGGTCAAGACATCACCCGGCATGACCGGCGCTGGCTCAAGATCTGCAGAACTGTGTTTCAGGATTCGGTTTACGGTAAAGGGGTTCTCCTCTTCAAAGACAATCCCAGCGCTCATCGAGCGCGTGCCGAAGTAAGCCTTTTCCTCATCCCCAAAGGAACTGAAGCCAAAATGCGAGGTATTCAATTCGCCCAGCATGTCGTTGAAGATCGTGCGGAGATTCTCCCGACTGGTCACGTATGGCAAAAATTCCGCATAGCGGTCTCTCAATTCCTGCCAGTTCTCCCCATGAAAGTCCCCGTCATAGAAGTTCTGCTCCATTCCTGCCCAAGCTTCGTAATACATCTGCTCAAACTCGTCCCCAAGTTTCTTGTCAAAGGCTTGAGTGATCTTGATCTCCTCGGTTTTATTGCTAGCAGGATCCAGCGCGTGTACTTTTCCACCTGCTAAAAGATAAACTTTGTCCTTTGCCTGCACGAGTTCAAAACCGCCAACCCGATCATCACCGACCTTTTCGGTCTTTGTTTTCTCAAAATCCTCGAAGGTCGTCTTCCATAATTTTGAGTCTCCCTGATCGTGATTGGACACATAGAAAACCCAAGTCTTCCCGTCCTTCTGCAAGACGACCGGATTGTCTTGCTGCCCAAAAGACGGCCCCACGAGCTCCAGTCGATCCATCAAGTCGCCAGGGGTGATCTTTACTTTAGCAGAAGGGTTTTCCTCCTTGGTCTCTTTTTTATCCTTATCTTCTTTGGGTTCTTCTTTGAAAAGCTCCGCGACCTTATCCGACTCAAAAAGCGCCGCAAACTTGTCCAACTTCATCCGATAAATATTCGCATCGGTGGTGCCATAGGGATAGCTCGCATGCGTCCGGTCGGATGCGAAGTAGATGTATTTGCCATCTGGCGACCAATACGGTGCGGTCTCGGTCACCAAGGTCTCCGTCAGGTTGATCGTTTTTTGGGTAGCGCGGTGATAGACGATCACTTCCCTCTCAAAATTGCGAATCGGGCTGAACACCACATATTCGTCGTCTGGAGAGAGATAGGCATTTGGGGTGTAAAGTCCCCAAAGCTCATCCTCCACGAGTGTCTTACTGGCCAGCGTCTTGAGATCAATCTCGCGGACTTCATTGCGCCCGCCAATGTACACACCCAAGGTCCGCTCCTTGTTCAGCGTCAGCAGCCGGTTCTTGAACTTGTCATCTGTCAGCTGCTTTTCCTCGCCCGGCTTCTGCGCAGAGATCGTAAACCAATTGTGATAGCCCTTCACCGTACGGGAATAGATCAGCGTTTTATTGTCTGCCAGCCACTTCACTTCCTCCACAGCTTCCTTGGGATCCGTCGGGATCTGTTGCACGAATTTCCCTTTCACATCCGAGATGAAAAGCACACCTCTCGAGACAAAAGCCATCTTGTTCCCGTCAGGGGAAACATCAAAATTGGAGATATTCCCGGCCACGTTCCGGTTGATTTCCTTCTGCAAGGTTTGGTTTTGATAGATGGAAATGTTCGGCTGCGTGGTCGCGCCGGAAGCCACATCATAGACGAATATCTGATAGTCCTTGCGGAAAACGATCTTCTCTCCGTTGGCACTGACTTTTGGCCACATGATCGAGGTGGGAAAGTCTGTCAAAGCAGTTTTTGTCGCTCCTTTGATGGTGTACAGATTGTATTCGCCGTTGGCTTCATCCGACTGGAAAAAGACATTTCCAGCCGCGTCAATTGTCGCTCCAAAGTCCTTGCCCTCGTAGTCGGTATACTGCGTGAACTTCTTCGTTGCCGGGTTGTAGGATTGGATGTCCGGATTGTATTCGCCCTTGTAGCGCTTGCGATGCGCAAAGTTTTTACTTTCCCAAGTCTCATTAAAGTAGATCTCGCCCGTCTTTGGCTGCACCACCGCACCGTGGACCGTATTGAAATAGTGCGGAAAAAGACGCTTCGGCGTTGCGCCGTCCAAGCCAATCACATAGGACGCAAAGTTGTTGTACCGGTTGGAGGTGAAGTAAATCTGATCGCTTTCCCAGCTCCAGGACTCCACTTCATCGGTTCCTTCGTGGAAGGTCAATTGGCGGATTTCGCCTCCGGCCATCGGCATCAGAAAGATGTCTTTGTTGCCGTATTGCTCAGCGGTGAATGCCAGCCATTTCCCGTCAGGAGAGACGGCTGGTCGACTCTCAATTCCCTCCATGGCCGTCAGTCGCATCGAAGCCCCTCCCGATACGGGCACTTTCCACAGGTCTCCCTCGAAGCTGAACACGATCTCTTTTGCATCGGGTGTGAGCGTGGGGTCGAGGACAAAATACGGGGCGGAAGACTGGGCAAAGCCGAGGTTTGCTCCACAAAAAAGAGCGAACGCTAGTATAGATTTTCTCATAAATCGGGGGGCAAGAGTGTTCAAAAAAGGAAAGTAAGTTTTATCCCTGAGATTGGAAAGAGAAAACAGTACGGCCTCTATTTCCTAGATTTGTGCATGACTATCAAACTGATCGTCGTCGGCAAGACAGACAACAAGGCCATTATCGCTCTGATTGAAGAGTACAGCAAGCGGCTGAATTTTTACATCAAGTTTGAGCTGGAAATTATCCCTGATCTGAAAAACACCAAGTCGCTTTCCGAAGTCCTTCAAAAAGAAAAAGAGGGAGAATTGATCATGAAAAACGTCATCGCTTCCGACGACTTGATCCTATTAGATGAGCGAGGCAAGAGCTATAGCTCGATGGAATTCTCCGAATACCTTCAGAAAAAGATGAACGCAGGACTGAAGCAGTTGATCTTTGTGATCGGGGGCCCGTATGGTTTTTCGGATGAAGTTTACGCCAGGGCAAATGGTAAACTTTCCATTTCCAAGATGACTTTTTCGCATCAGATGATCCGCCCGTTTTTTATCGAGCAGCTTTATCGCGGATTCACAATACTGCGAAACGAGCCCTATCATCACGAGTAAACAGGTTTCAGTATTCAGTCGCAGTTTGTCGTCATTGCGAAGGGTTGGCCCTACGACAAACACTTGGCAGGAAGTCAAAAACCCTGAAGCAATCTCTTTGAACTTCCTTTCCTTCTCATTGACAACGCCTTCGACTCCGCTCAGGCTGACACCATTGTCACCCTGAGCGAAGTCGAAGGGAAAACTGCCACTGGAAAACCGCTCCCAATGTTAAGTTTTTCATCCTTTTTTTGTCAATGTTACCAAATTGTTAACTTTGGATCAATTGGTTAACATTGGCTTCATTCGGGATGAAAAAGGTCCTACTCATGCTCTTGATTATGACGGGGTTTGCCCAGATCGGCAGATCTCAGACTGACGTGCTTGCGTATGAAAAACTGACCTTTGATTCCCAAAAGGAGCAAGCCATCTGGACCTCTGGGGACGAAAATCCCTTTCACCTCTTCCAGGCAGTGCAAGCGGACAAGATAGTCTCTGAAGATGCATGGACCGTCTTGGTCAAGGACTTGGATTCCAAAGCCTCTAAAAGCGGGACTGACGTCAATTTTCTCCGGCAAATCTTCCAGAAGAGTCACCAGAAGCTCTTCAAAAAGTACGAGCAACACTCCACCTTTAACTTGATGCTTTCCGAGGGACAATTTGATTGCGTCAGCGGATCGGCGGCCTTGGGCATGCTACTCGAGCGATACGGATACGAGTTTGATATCATCGAAACCGACTATCACGTCTTTATCGCAGTCAATCTGGAGGGGGAAAAAATTGTTTTGGAAAGCACTCTTCCCGTCGGCGGCATGATCACTTCCCCGTCTGAAGTTGAAAAATACCTCGACGCATACAAACCCAAAGAGTCTGCGACGCTGAGAGCAGTAAATCAACGGCTAGCTGGGCCTGAGATAGATTACAGCGACAATACGATATTCAGAAAAGTAACTCTGACGCAGCTTGCTGGACTTCAATATTATAACGATGCTATCGTTCATTTCAACGCGCAGGCCTTCGGTCAGGCCGTTGAGCAGTTATCCAAAGCGTATTTGCTGTACCCTTCGGATCGGATTTTAAGCCTTCGTGAGCTGAGCATTGACTTGGCTTACAAAACCTACGGCTACGAACTGAAAAAATGAAATCGGGCTTCCAATCTCTTGGAAGCCCGGCTACATCTCTGGAGTCATCACCCACGTCATCCGGAAACTCACCATCTCAAAAAATTAACCATACTTCGCTCCCAGATCCGGGGAATAACCGCTTACTGCAGGTTTACCTTAAACGATCCATTGGTTACCGTCATAGCGCTGGAGGTATTGTTCACTTTTCCGACAAACTCAAAGGTGCCTTCGATGCGCTTGTCATCGTCAGAATCCACAGTGATCTTTCCTGAAGTTCCTTGGAAAGCGGTGGAATACTGTTCGCCCAACGCGGTACCACCGATGTAGGTCGCGGAGTTGGCGATGTTGGTAAAGCCCAGCGTGTACTCGCCCGGACCATTGTAGTCGAAAGCCGGATCATAAAGCCCTTGCCGGAGTTGTCGGTTCCCTGGAGTACGACTATGTTGTTTCCCCCTGCGGCAATCTTGGTCCCCGAGACCGTGTCGTAGTCTTTGGATGCCGCGATCGTACCTACTCCGGCTACGTCGCCCGTGAATACCTCATTCCCTCCGGACACATCCTGCCCGTCATCATTGGAGCAGGCCATGAAGGCAATAAAAAAGCCCAAAAGAGCTGCCTTTCCCAAAATTTCAATCAGATTTCTCATAACAGTAAAGCTTTGGTTTTTGATTTATGAATAAGTCAAAACTACCTAAGCTCCCTATCTGGCACCATACGACAAATGCCCTATTCTATGAACAGGGCATTTATTGCACGGCCTAAAATCTGGAGAATATTAATGGTGATGATGGCCGTCCGGTCCATGCACATGCCCATGCTCGATCTCGACAGGCTGCGCCTCGCGGATGGAGATGATCTTGCCTTCAAAAGCCAAGTCGTATCCTGCAAGCGGGGGATTGAAATCCATATGCACGCCCAGATAATCGACCTTGATGATTTCGCCCCGCATCTCATTTCCCTTATCGTCCTGCATCGGGATCACATTGCCCACCTTGAGCAGGTCTTTGTTCTTTTTCCCCTCTTCTTTAAAACTTGTCTTTGGGATGATCACCTTTTTGTTTTCGTCGTAATCCCCATAGCCATTTTCAAAGTCGATGGCTACAGAAAAAACGTCTCCGGCTTCCTTGCCGGCAATCGCCTCTTCAAACTTAGGAAGTACATTTTGGTGACCAAACAGGAAGTAAAACGGGGAATCTTCTTGGACTGATTCATACAACTCTTGACCATTTTCTCCATCATCGACTTTGAGAGAATAGGCTACAGCGACTACTGTGTTTTTTTCGGCTTTCATAGGGACAACGCTACTTTGTGATTTGGCATCAAAGATGAGGCTTTTTTAACTTCAACTAGTTCGGGAACACAACTCGACAAACAAGGCAGCCAAATGGACTTCAAGCTGAAAGAGGTCCAAAGGTCTCCACTGTCGAAGTGGGAAAGGAAGGAATTACCCAATAAACTTCACACGCTGCTCATTTCCAGACTGACTGGCCGGGCAAGGAGATTATTTGAATAGATAAGTCAATCCAATCTGCCCCACAAAGTTCTTACGATCGTAGCCAGGGACAAAATACTGGTCGGGGCTATTTTCCAAGTACCATTTGTAGTTCAAGGTACTCACGTACTGGAATTTTCCAGAGAGCAAAAAGCTTCCAAATTTCCACTCCGGTGCCAAGGTAAACACCAAGTCCACATATTTGTTTCTCCAGTCTTTGGATGCCTCATACCGGAAATAGTAGAAATCGTTGTTGTATTCAATTCGCTCAAACTGGAGTCCGATTTTCTTCAAACCCTCTACCCAGGCAACTCCAACAAACAGCTGGTTGGATGCCGGACCGTTCCCGATCCCGAGCACCTGTCCCTGATGGGTGTAGCCATGCCGCACATAATCGTGAATATACCAAGTCCTCAATTGCCGGATATCCTCACGAATCGTCTGGCCCGAGAGGGTCATCTCAGAACTTAATTCGAGATAACGACCCGATTTCTTTAGATTGATCAGATGGGCAAAGCCGAATGTAAATGCTCTTCCTGACTCGGGGGTGGTGATAAAATCTTCGAATTTCCGGCTATTGCCTCTGGTTCCATACTCCCCATAAAACTCAAAGCGTCCCTGTGGACTTAACCATCGAAAATACCCGGAACTGAACTGCTGCCTTTTGTTTGCAATCGGATCAACCACGTTGGAGGGGCCTTTTCTACCGTTGAACACAGGAAGTAGGTCTCCGATACTCGACACATCTTCTCGGTACATATGGCTAACAGACCCATAGCCTAGAAACAGGCCCGGCACCCACTTTGGTTGGTAAGTAAGGATCAATCCGGACAGATACCGATTGCCATCTTCGCGTGGAGGAATGTAGACAGGGTTTTGCTGGAAGTAATAGTCCGGCCACGGCGGCTTATAACCGGATGATTTCAAAAAACCAGCAATCGCTTGTCCTTCGAAAGACCCAATCCCAGTTTTGACGGGTTTTCGGGTGTTCAGCGTGAGGTGCAGAAATCCGGGAGCGTTATTTCCCAGCAGCAGAGAGTTTCTCCGCCCAGGTCCCCACCATAGATTTTCGGTCGAAATCCCCACGGAATATTCCTTCAAGTTGAATCTCAAGCTAGATTGGCCCGGATAGACGCGATTGAAGGCTCCGTCCCCGAAGCGCTCCGGCATGTCGATCCGGTTCATGTATTCGTAATAAAACAGGATTGTCGACTGGTGCTCGATCGGAAATCCGAGGTAATCTTTGTTTTGAGCCAGAAGAATCTCAGGTTGGAATTGGAGCGTGAAGTTCTTGTATTCTGCATAAATACCCGGACTAAAAATCTGCTGAATTCCCCGGTTTGGAATAAATGCGCCGTCATTCACACCAAAAGCATAGGTGGAATTGTATTGCATCTTATAGACACCCGGCATCATCAAAAACTTCCCCTTGCCGTCTTTCCCGAATCGGCCATGCAACTTGGAAACGTCCAGATCGACCACCGAGCTGTCAAGATCAAATCCATTTTCAATCCCAAATGCCTCGGTGGGATAGATCGGACGGATCATCCAAGAAGACGCGGAATCGACCTGACCCGTCAGCTGAAGCCGTCTCAGATACTCGTCCAATACCGGCGTACCCACCGGTATTGTCTGTGAAAAACCGATGGTATGGAAGCCCATAACCAAAAAAACAAAAACCGAAGCCGAGAGAAATTGCAGTGCCTTTTTCATTCCTTAGTTCGTTTGGATGGCTTCAACTTCAACTTTGGCAATCGACCAAGATTCATCGCAGAGTGGGTCAGGAGAATTGTTTGCTGTCAATTCATCTCCCATGTATACTCTCACGCTTGGATTGGAATGTTCAATCAACTTCGAAATACTGTATCTGGTGGTGTAATTAGGCGATGATGAAAAGAGACACCGTCCAGGCAAATTGGTTTGGACAGCACCGGATCTTGGGACATTCTGCCTGAAATAGTCATTTGGGTAGGATTGATACAGGCAATATGTAGACACACAGGGAGTGTTGGAAAAGGTCGTTCGGAACACTTCCGTGCCGTCGTAGCCCATGTACCAAATATCAGGACCTCCTAGCCCATCATCTGGATTGCCATCCCAGCTATCGTGAATCAGTATATCGATGGTAATCTTGAGATAATTGTGCGCAGGAATATCTGGGATGGTCACCGCTACTTCTTCATTGTGATAGTACCCGACCACGGTGTCGCTTTGAAACACAAACAGCCTCGCATTTTCAAATCCCGCGAGATCCAAATCCGAGAAATCGTTTGAATACACTACTTGTTCCATCTCTGCGGTAGGCAAGCAGGAAGTCATGAAGCCAACCATTCCAAAAAGCGCCCAACCTTGCAGGTAATTCCGCCAACTAATCGTTCTCATTCAATAAGATTTACTCAAAAAACACCTCGGCAAAGAAACAAAAATTTAGCCAAACGCTGTGCATCATTGGGACAAAGGGGCTCTCCGTCCGTTTGGATTAGCTATTTTTGCCCAAATAAACCAATGTGCTGATGCCCATCTTTACAATCGTTGCGGGAGCGAGACCCAATTTCATGAAAATCGCCCCTATTATCCACGCTTTCCAGCGGCAGCAAGAGGCCGGAGTGGCCGTGAGCTATCGCTTGGTACATACCGGACAACATTACGATAAGAAGATGTCGGGAGACTTTTTTGAGCAGCTCAACATCCCCGAGCCTGATGCCAATCTTGGCGGAGGAGGGGGAACTCAAGCAGAGCAAACAGCGGCGATTATGGTTGCTTTTGAAAAAGAACTGATCGAAAACCGCCCTGATCTGGTCATCGTAGTCGGCGACGTCACCAGCACCTTGGCTTGCTCCATCGCCGCCAAAAAACTTCAAATCGATGTGGCTCACGTAGAGGGAG
This sequence comes from Algoriphagus terrigena DSM 22685, assembly GCF_000429445.1. GTDB lineage: Bacteria > Bacteroidota > Bacteroidia > Cytophagales > Cyclobacteriaceae > Algoriphagus > Algoriphagus terrigena. The sequence continues at coordinate 54,861 of NZ_AUBW01000026.1, read as the reverse complement.
GAATCCGGTCCGGAGACCTTTCCATGCCAGAGGAAATCAACCGCATGGTGACCGACAGCATCACGGATCACTTCTTTACCACCTCCGAAATCGCCAACTCGAACCTTCGAGCGGCCGGATTTCCTGACGATAAAATCCACTTCGTGGGCAATACAATGATCGATACGCTCAAAGCGCAAATGCCTTTTTTCAAAAAACCCGAAGGCAAAATTTTCGAAAACTTAGAGGCGGGAAACTACTTCGTGATGACGATGCACCGCCCGGCCAATGTCGATCAAGAGCAGTCGCTTAAAGATATGATTGATGCCATCCTTGCTGGAACCGGTGGCCTTCCGATCATCTTCCCGGTGCATCCACGGACTGCCAAAAACCTCCAGGCGATCGGTATCCAGGCACCCAATCTATTGATGTGCGAGCCTTTGGGCTATCTGGAGTTTAACTATCTGGTGAAAAATGCAAAAGGAGTCATCACAGACTCTGGCGGGGTAACCGAAGAAGCCTCCGTGATGAATGTCCCCTGTGTGACTCTCCGCGACAATACCGAGCGCGCCGAGACCATCCATCTGGGAACCAACGAACTGGTCGGCACCGATCCCAAAAAACTCAGGCCCTACCTCGACAAAATCATGAAAGGTGAGTGGAAACAGTATCAGGGCATTCCGCTTTGGGATGGCAAGACCGCAGAGCGGATCGTCGAGATCCTGGTAAAATCGTACTCATGAGCGAGCAGCGGATCAGTGAATTGATCGAAATCATGGGATTGGTCGCCCATCCTGAGGGGGGCTTTTATGCAGAAACCTACCGATCTACCGAAAACCTGACTACCGCCAGCGGCGAAAGAAGCCTCGCGACATCCATCTACTTTTTATTGCGCTCGGAAGATGTGTCGCATTTTCATCGGATCAAAAGTGACGAGCTTTGGTTCTGGCATGAGGGAAGCCCGCTTTCAATCCATCTATTGGGAGAAAAAGGGCACGAAATTCTAAAGCTGGGGCAAGTGGATCATTCAGGCACTTCTCCGCAGCATTTGGTCAAAGCCGACACGATATTTGGTAGCTCTGTGGATGAACCTGACAGCTACGCGTTGGTTTCCTGTGTCGTCGCCCCGGGATTTGATTTCAGGGATTTTGAGCTTTTCAAAACGGACGACTTGCTTCCGCTTTTTCCTGAGTCAGAAGAAATCATCCGCAAACTCACCTAAGTCCGCTTCGTCAATCTACCCAACCCCAAGGTGCTTCAGGTGCAGCGATGGGTTTGGTCAAGTCAAATTTGACTGTAAAAAGCGTCTCAGAACCCAACCTTCGCAGGTTGTAGGTAAAGGAATTTTCATCGACCGTGATCCACCAGACATTACCCACGGCAGCAGGCAATAGCTCAGCGGTGAATTGATCTGCGGGAAAAAACTGAGTTGTCCCCGAACCGGTATTGCTCGCTTTCCCTCCGTACTGGGTAACCTTGTCCTCGGAGCCATCTTCATAACGGTGATCATGCTTCAGCTGGATCAAGCCTGCGTCATCTTTGGTCAAAACCCAGGTGCGGGATCGGTCCTCACCGACAAAAAAAGAAATCCGGATTCTTCCATCCTCGCAGGATCTAACATGCATGATGAGTCTTCCGGCAAATCTCGGATCTGACTGCGGAGAGACTAATTGTCCCTCGAATGCTTTGCCACAATGGGAACTGAGTTTGTCCCAAAATTGGGCTGAACCGAAGTCTTCCTGCGCTTGCAGCTGAAAACTGACCAGAAATAATGCAAGGGCATAGACGTACTTCATCGCTTAGATTTTCTCCAAAATACTCCAACCAACTTTACCAAACGAAAAAAGGCTCCAAAAAGGAGCCTCTCTCGGTTGTGGTAATGTGATTTTAGAAAGAAAACGAAACGTTGAAATTGATCTTAGTGCCAGGAGATAGGCTGGAAAAGATCTGGTCTTCTGCTCCATAGGCGCTAAAAACCGTCTCTCTTTTTTGGTTCAAGATATTCTGAACTCCCAAGCCGGCCTGGATTCTTTCGTCCGCACCAAATGACTTGTTGAGGTTGAAATTCACCGAATGGAACGGCACTGTGAACGTGTCTGTCCTGTTTCCAAATCCGACATACGTAAGCGTAGATCCCTGCACGTTGTAGAACAATCCTGCTTCGAATCCAGTCGTGTAGCTATTGTAAGACAATCCTGTGTTGATGATGAACGGTGCCTGACCAGCCATCTGACGGGTGTCTTCGACTACTTCGCCTTCTTTGGCAGAATTTTGTCTCGATCGCAGCTCAGACTCAGACATCTTGATCTGTGATTCGGCCAGGGTTACGTTGGTATTCCAGTTGAACGCTTCAAGAGATGGAGCGATAAACTTCAGTGACTTTCTGAATTCGAGTTCCAAACCGGCCACTGCACCATCGCCCACATTTCGTGGCTGGAAAGTGCCTGGATCAGCCAGGAACTGCACCATTTCGATTGGTCTGTCGAAGGTTTTGTAGAATGCACTTACCGAAAACATCTCGCCCCGCTGCTGGAACATCTCCCATCTCAGGTCAAAATTGTTGATACGCGTAGAAGTCAAATTTCCATCCCACAACACTTCCGTGCCGCCATTTGTGGTCTCCTGATACATCCCACCAATGAAAGTTCTGCCAGAAATCGGGTCTAGAATCTCCGCATAAGACATCTCCTTGAAAGAAGGTCTCGCCGTAGTGCGGGTAGCCGAAAGTCTCAGGTTTTGGTTTTCCTTCAGGTTGTAAATCAAATTCACTGTCGGGAAGAAGTCCAAATCATCCAGCATCTCAACCAGATCATAGACGATATCGCCGGTTTGGTTGGTGCCGGTATAGAACTGATTGAACTGCTCCACTCTCAATCCCACTACTGCCTTCAGTTTCTCAGCTGGGTTGAGCTCCATAGAAGCATATCCGCCCATCGTGGTAGCATAAGCTTCGTATTCATTTGGGTTGATCGGGATAAAGTCCGGGTTGTATCGCACGCCATTTCGGTTGTCCGCCGAGAAGAGATTTTCGGGCGCTAAGATCTGGTTGGGATCGCCAGTCAGCTCTGTGTCTCCGGTCGGAAACTGGAAGCTCTGGATGTTGAAAAGTCGGTGTTTGAAGGAATAGCTGCCACCAAATTTCAATTTCGCGTCTCTGTTGAAGGCTGAAAGGTTTCTGGTAATGTCGCCTTTCCCGTTCACATTCTCCTCTTGCAATGATCTCCAGATCCGTGCAGGAAGACCTACTTCGGTAGAGATGTTGTTGGTAGGCAATCTGAAGCGTGTAAATCTGATATCCGGGTCTTCGATGGAGGAAAGAGTCGGCGCGATCTTCCAGTTTACTTCCCAGTCTCTTCCGTTGAAAAAGTGAGTACCTGACAGCAAGATGCTGGTCAAAGCTCGTTGGCTGTACTCCAAGTTGTATTGCTTTGCCTCGAAGTTGGCGCCCAGGTTGGTGTTCACGAAGTCGAAAGTTCCTGCTTTAGACTCGCCGTTTTGAAGGTGAAGGATGTTGATCTTGTACTTGGAAGCATTGGTTTTCAAAGCAATACCGGCCATCCCGCCAAGTAGCACATTGTTTACACCAAAGTCTCCTCTTTGCTTTTCAAGGGCCTCAAGCTCGGTGTCTGTCTCGCCGATCGCTTTTCCATACAGGTTGTATTCGGCTCCCTGGTAGTATTCTGTTTCGTTTTTGTACGTCACCGCGGCATTGTAACCCCACGTGACTTTCGGTCTGACAATTTGATTTCCGAGGGAAAAAGAAAGACCAAAATCCATCATGCTGGCCTGGCGGGTTCCACCCAAAGTCTTGTTGAAATTGCCGAGGATGTCCTGATATTCCAGTCCTGCGGGGCTATTTGGATTGCCGACGACCTGACCGTACTGGGGAATATTTGTACTCCCGCCAGTTGGGATCGCGCGGGTTCCATCATCGAAGCCCAAAAAGTCTGTTTTCCCGCCCTGATACGTGAGATAGTTTTTATTGAAGTGCATCGAAGGATTGATACCGCCCGAGATGCCCAACTTCATGGTCTTTTCCTCCGGGAAATCTTTGGTCTCGATATCTACCACGCCGCCTGTGAAGTCAGCTGGCAAGTCAGAGGTAAATGACTTGGATACGATGATGTTGTCGATCACATTCGTCGGGAAGATATCCATCTGGATCGTGTTTCGATCCGGATCCAGACCTGGCACGTCCATGCCATTCAAGACCGTCTTAGTGTATCTGTCACCGAGGCCACGCACGTAGACGTACTTGCCTCCTTCGATGGATACTCCGGTGACACGCTTCACTGCAGAAGCAGCATCACCATCGCCGATTTGGCGGAAGGTACTAGCAGAGATTCCGTCCAGCAGATTTGGAGCGCCCCGTTTTACCGACATCAGCGCCGACTCTGTGGTTCGGATCGCAGCCGCTTGTACCGTTACGGTCTCCAACTCAGAAGCATCTTCTTTCATCAGGACGTCCTGAAGGACATTGACTTGGCCCGCAGTTACCACCACAGCTGTCAACTCAAATGTCGTGTAGGACAGGTAGGACACTTGGACAGTGTAGGCGCCAGGTGCTACCTGGACTTCAAACTTCCCGTCAAAATCGGTGACGGCACCGGTAGATAGTTCTTTGATCAAAACCGAAACCCCAAAGAGAGGTTCTCCGGTTGATTCTTCATAGACGGCGCCACGGATGGTACCGTTTTGTGCAAAAGCAAACCCTGCCAGCAACTGGAACAATACCAGCAGCACAATGGCCAGGGAGGTTTTAAAGAGAGATTTGGATGCTTTGGTTTTCATACAGCAGTAGAAAGTATTCAATAGAGTAATCCTGAAAAGAAGGGTCCTTGCAAGACCTTCTCTTCAGGATGTGTTTGTTTTTGATTATTTGAAATCAGCCAGAGCGTTTGCAGCAGCAGCCCAAGTCCAGCCGTTGAATGCGGCCTTGTCAGCACCTACGGTGTTTGCCTTCAAGGCAACGGTGCTGGCGTGAGCAGATGTACCGTTTCTGAACGCTTGATCCAGTGTCACGCCTTCGGCAAGCGTTGCCTCCAGTTTGGAGAAATTCAGGATACCTCCAGCATAGTTGGCGATGGTATTGTCACCGCTAAGTGACAAGTCACCTTTACCGGCGTTGTTGTTGTCCGATGGAGCTGGGAAGTTGAAGAAGTAGAGATTTTCGAACGTGCCTCTTGCACCCGCTCTGAAGTCAGCAAATTCAGAGCTTGGATGGCCTTTGATTGAGCCGTTCTTTACAGTATGTGCTGCGTTGTAAGCACCTTCCGGTCCATCGATCTCAAGGGCGTGATCGGTATTGACACCGCATATCACGATAAAGTTGTCCAAAGTACCTGCCCATGACTGATCGGTATCGACCGCATCATCACCGGAATTCCAGATCAGTGCGTTTTTGACAGAAACCGTTCCGCCAAACCACTCGATTCCGTCATCTTGGTTGGCAACTACTTCTACGTTTTCGATGACAGTACCAGAGCCTACTCCGCCCAGGGTCAAGCCGTTGATCTCGTTACCTTCACCGATGTTAGCACCGCCGTGACGGATAGAGATGTATTTCAACACACCGGAGTTGTCAGCGTCATCGCTGCCACCATACAATCCGTTGGTATCAGAAGCAGGGATTCCTTCGATCTGAATTTCAGCCACATCGCCGGCGAAAGAGCCTTTGGCTTTGCCCATGATCATCAAACCTCCCCAAAGACCCTCCAAAGTGGGCTCCATATTTGGAGAAGCGATCTGGCCCGGCATGATCTCATCTGCTGTAGATGTGAAGATGATTGGCTGTGCGGCTGTTCCTTCAGCCATGATTTTAGCTCCTCTGGCGATGATCAATGCAGTCGCGTTGGCGCCGGATCCCACTTCACCCTTGACGACTACGCCAGGCTGGATCGTGAGGGTCACTCCGGAAGTCACGGCGATTCTACCGCCGAGCACGTACACCTTGCCGGTCTGCCACGTGGTGTTGGTAGTAATGTTGGAAGTGATCACTACACTTGAGTCATCACCGTCGTCGGTGTCCGGCTTGTCGTTTCCTTCGATACAGCTCGAAAGTCCCAAAAGGGAAGCTGTAATAAGCGTCAACAGGTAGTTGTACTTTTTCATTTGGTATAAATTGAATTATGGTTTTGCGTTTTGATGATGCAAAACTGACTTCAATTTTCCCCGCAAGAGAATTTTGCTGTTTATGCTTTTTTTAAAATTCCAGACAGAATTTAATATTGAATTAACAGCTGAAACAAAAAAAAAGGCTTTCCCTCGGGAAAGCCTTCGTATGCTGGATTTGATGTTACTTCAATGTTACCGACTTATTAATCGGTACTTTTTCCAGAAGGGTTCTGACCAGACTTCTGGTGCTGATATTGTCCGCTTCCGCCTCATAATTGAGCAAAATCCGGTGATTCAGCACGTCTTCGGCGATTTCTTTGATGTCTTCCGGCAGCACATAGTCACGGCCATCCATGAAGGCTACCGCTTTGGCGGCCAGATTTAGATTGATACTGGCACGGGGCGAAACACCAAACATGATGTACTTCGCTTCGTCCTTCAGTCCGTATTGCGTCGGGAATCTAGTCGCAAACACCAGCTCAATAATGTAATGCTCCAACGGCTCAGCCATATTGACCGCGTTGATCTCATTGCGGATGTCGAAAATATCCTGCTTGGAGAGGATCGGTCTCACCTCCGAAGTGTACTGCATATTGGACATCCGGCGCATGACCTCCATTTCGTCGGCTTTGCTCGGATAGTCGATGTGTACTTTCATCATGAATCTATCCACCTGCGCTTCGGGAAGCGGATAGGTTCCTTCCTGATCGACCGGGTTTTGGGTAGCCAATACCAAGAATGGCTTATCCAGGGCAAAGGATGTCTCTCCGATCGTGACCTGCTTTTCCTGCATGGCTTCCAGCAAGGCCGACTGAACCTTTGCCGGTGATCGGTTGATTTCATCCGCGAGGATGACGTTGGAGAAGATCGGACCCTTTTTCACTTCGAAACTTGCCGTCTGCTGATTGTAGATCATGGTTCCGATCAAGTCGGAAGGCAACAAATCCGGCGTAAACTGGATACGGTTGAAATCCAGGTGAAGGACTTTGGCAAGCGTGTTAACTGTCAGTGTTTTGGCCAGACCGGGCACCCCTTCGAGGAGAATGTGCCCATTGGTAAATAGCCCGATAAGCAGTCGGTTGACCATCTTGTCCTGACCAACTACTACCTTTTTGACTTCCTGGATTACTTCGGCGATTTTTTCCTGATGCATGAACTACTAGTATTAGATGCCTGATTCGGCCGGGCTAAAATAGGTGATTTTGTACCAACGGACAATCTTAAAACGGATAAGTGGAATTGCATTGGTTAAGCGGTCAATTTAGGATTTTTTAACCCGGACTATGCCTTGGGATTCTTAGCGAGGATTATTTCTGCCCTTTGCCTGCGAGGCACCCGTCTTTGCAAAACCTGTCAAGCCCAGCTGGTGATAGACCGTCTTTTCATCCAGCTCAAGGATATCTCCCGACTGCATTCCCGAGATGTTGATCTTTTCCATCGAAAAGCGAACCAACCGAAGCGTGGGAAATCCCACGGCGGCGGTCATCTTCCGCACCTGTCTGTTTTTCCCTTCGATCAGGGTCAATTCGATCCAGGTGTCGGGGATCGCGGCGCGGTAGCGGATCGGGGGATTTCGCTCGGGTAAAACAGGCGCAGGCTCCAGGATCTTTGCCAAGGCTGGCTTCGTCTTATAGTCCTTCCCATCGACATTGATGGTCACACCGGCACGAAGCTGCTTCAAAGCCTCTGGGGTAGGAATCCCCTCGACTTGCGCATAGTAGGTTCGCTGATGCCCGAAACGCGGATTAAGTAAATGATGGTTGAGAACCTTGTCATCCGTGATGAGCAGGAGTCCTTCGCTGTCTTTGTCGAGTCGTCCTACGGGATAAACCTCCCGGGGAAAAGCACCAAGAGAGGCCAACGTGGGCCCCTCTCCGGTGAATTGTGTCAAGACCCCAAAGGGCTTGTAGAGAATAAAGTAACTGGCCACTGCGGTGATGCTTAGCTGCCGCAGCCGATACAGTCGAAGTGGGAGTCCATTGGCTTCACCCCTTTGAGTTGCATCTCCAGGTTGTGGATTTCGTCCCGGGCCTCCATGTCGGCAAACATGTCTCCGGTGAGTTTTCCTTTCAAGGCGTCAATGGCCTCTTCGAGCGCTTGTTTCTGTTGTTCGTTCATAAAAGTGAGGTTTAAAGTGATGATTGAGTGGTATGAAAATAACCAAACCAGCGGATTTGGTTCCTTTTCCCGGTGGATTTTTTTGGTCAAAAATAGGGCCAGTTGATCTTCAATTGATTAGAGATTGGGGAGCAGCGATCGGGGATTTTCTGGGAAGGGACGAAATGAGTTCGACACCCTCCGGGGCCTTCACGGAACCCCAAGCGGAAAGACGATAGACTACGCTGAGGTGGGGTTACAGATAAAGCAAAAATTCCAAAAAAGATTGAAAAATGGATTGTTAAGAACCACTAATGCTAAAAATGAAAAGGCGAAAAGAAAAATCAGTAGTTCAAGTCCCTTTTTTGGAGAGCCTCCATGCCATGGTATAGTTATTGGTTTTTTCCCAATTTTGATGCATCGCTCTTTAATAAGTTCGTCACCCTGTTTATAGAATCCATTTTTCTTCTCTAATTTTTTTGCTTCTTCAATTCTAAGTAGATAAAAAGCATGATTATATTGAAATGACCTCCACCATGCAACACAAATCAATAACCCAAAAATACTACCAAAAAATATTAGAATATTTTTTTCATCTTTGATTAAAGTTACAATTGAGCTTAATATTACAGTTTCAGTAATTAAGAAAGCTGAAAATACTAGCCAAAATAACTGTACCTGATTCTGAATTAAAATAATAGCCCGGTCATAATTTTTACTTTTTTTCATAATTGTTTTTTTTAAATATAGTTAAGCCACAACCCTGGAAGACAATAGACTACGCCGAGGTGGGTTAGTACTGTATTATTATAAGCCTGAATATTTAAGCATCAATTCCCAAGCTTTAGATTTAGACACAAACGGCAAAAGGAATTCACCATTTGGTTTTAATGACATTATAAGAGACTCAGAAGGTTTTCTATGGGAAGAAATTACCACTGCAAACATTATTGATGAAATCCAAAAACCTGCAATTTTGTGGCCTTTATATTTCTTCAATGTTGGCTGCCCAATATAATCTTTCGGGCTTTTAGGCGCTTGATCAACAATTGAAATCATAACTGGATAATCATCAACATCACCAGGCGAATTGTTTAATAACATCAGCCTTATTTTATCTTCATGAGGTCCTAAAGATATCTCTTTAAAAAACTCATGATTTGATAGACTTGACCTCCATAGAATTGAAAGAAAAAACAACTTTAATTTTGAATAATCGGCATTTGAACAATGAAAAAATTTATTTCCATTTAAATCAAAATCACTGATCAAATTTGGTGATTTTTCAATTGGAATTTTATTTGAATTGAAAAAAATTGAAAAATATCTTTCAAAACTTGATAGAAGTGAGTTATCGCATTCTTTACATAAAATGTTTGGCTCATGAATTCCGGATTGAGGTAATTCAAAGTTGTTAGTTTTATTTTTTATGTCAGAATTTGTTGTAATTATATATCTATGCTTTTCATCATATAGATTTTTATACATAAAATCTGGGATAATATGAGATCTTTTCAACAATTCCTTCTCCTCTTGGCAAAGTCTGCAAATACCAGTCATATCCCCACCCCATCAATCTCCCTAATAACTCTCTCCCTCTCCGCCAATGTCTTAATAATCTCCTCATAATGCATAATGTCTTCGAAATCAAGGATTCCGTCTTTAATCCATTTCGGGGCAGGCTGGTATCCTCCGATGTGAAAGCCCCATGCGTTTCCCAAGCGATAACGGGTGTTGATGCTGTATTCTGCTGTGGTCATGGACTGCGTGTATGAAATCTGTTCCCTAAAGATATCAGTCTTCCTGAAAACGAAAAGGTGTTTTTTGGATGCTCGCTGTTTTTTCTTCGGCTGATAAAAAGTTATGCTCAGAGGATAACCTTTTACCCTCGGAACATCGAAAGTTATGCTCAGAGGATAACTTTTTACCCACGGAGCTTCGAAAGTTATGCTCGGAAGATAACCTTTTACCCTCGGAGCTTCGAAGGTTATGCTCAGAGGATAACTTTTTAACCTCGGAGCTTCGAAAGTTATGCTCAGAGGATAACTTTTTCGCCCCGGAGTGAAACAAGTTTGGGTGGGAAGTGAAGTTTTTACCGGACGAGCATTTCAAGTTTACCAGAGTGGCGAAGTTTTTAGCCTCCGAGGCGTTCAAGTTTGGCGGGAAAGGGAAGTTTTTTACCAAAGTGCTTCTCCAGTTACCTGCTGCGTCGAAGTTTTTTGCCCCGGAGCTCAGTCGACATACCTCGGAGTATACCAAGTATGTCCCGTGCGTTGCGGGCGGCAATAGAAAGGGCCGGCAGCGATGCTGTCGGCCCTGTACTGAGGTAATCAAACAACCTTACTCTGTGGGAGGGGGGCCATTGCGGCGGCCTTGTCCCTTGAATCGCTTGCCGAGATCCTCGCTGATGGGCTTGGCTCCCGGGTAGTTCATCTCTGCGCCGATCTTGGCACCGGTGTAGTACAGCAGGCAGTTTTTGTACAGCTCCGAGCCTGCCTCCATAGACGTATCGCTGACCCCGCTGTAGAGCTTGTCCAGCAGGTGAATGACAGGCATAAGCTGGTTGAAGACTTTCCAGTCTTTTTCCATCTCCACGGCGCTCACAGTCGCCGGAAGAAAGGTGGGGCTGGACTTCAGGTACTCCATGGCCTTGGAGGCGAAAGCCACCGAGGCGTCCCCCAGCTTGAGCATGTTCGCACGCTGCTCGGGAGTCAGTGCGATGAGGTACTTCATGAGGATGTCGGATGCGGTGGTCAGGGCCGCCAGTACTTGGGCGATTTCCCCGTCGGGGATATCGACCGAGACCAGATTGTCTGTGCTCATATTGAAAAAGATTAAATGGTGAAAAATAGATTAACTCCTACTAATTTAAATAATTGCCCGTTTAAAAATAAAATATTTAGGTTGAAATTTTAACAGAATTATATTCCGCACAGGACGACAATAGCTGATAATCCTGGTGTTTGGATGTATTTCCCAAGATTGGGCTAAAGCCCTGCATGTAATTGAATCCCCAGAGGAATGGGCTAAAGCCACATTCCTATTCAATTGGTTGGAAACCAGGCTATGAATTGCCTCCTGCCCCGAAAGCTTTCGGGGCGGGAGGATTGAAATGATGCAAGAGGCATCCGGGCTTTAGCCCAATCAATTACCCAATTTTGGGGGAATGCCACATTCCGATTCAAATGGCTGAATTAGAAACCCGAACCTGTGGGAACTATCCAGGCTGAAAGCCTGATTTATAGCAGCCCGGAGCGGATGAGCTCCGGGAAAGGTGGGACACACGCAAAGGACAAAGGTCTGAAGGACCGATTTTGTTCCTGATTATTGATTTTGGAAATCGGCGCTTCAGGCCTAACGGGTATCGAGTCGATTGCAAAACCCAGCCCTATCGGACTGGGTTGGGATAAATCGGCCCTTCAGGCCTGAGCCTTCTCCTGATTTTAATCCCTTTTGAAGACACCACTTGATCCAAAACTCAAGCTTTTTCCCTATTTCCAATTTCCATCTCCCCGAAAAGCCCAATTCTTCTATCTTTGTGGCTTGTTTTGAGCGGGATGGCCCGCGTGAGGGATAGAAGCGGCATCCCGGCACCCCGATTTTCTCGGGGAGACGGGATACAGCGGATAGCCCGACCCGCCTTTTTTCAAGGCGGGGCACGCCCAAATCTTCCCCAACTCCCAATTCACCAGAAAGAAACCAGTGAAAACGTATCAGGAATTTAAGCAGGTCGACTATCCGCAGATCGGGGAGTCAGTCCTTGAGTATTGGAAAGAAAAAAAGATTTTCGAAAAGTCAGTTGCCAACCGTGACGGCGCGGAGACTTTTACCTTTTTCGAGGGTCCGCCTTCGGCAAATGGCACTCCGGGGATTCACCATGTGGTGGGCCGCACGCTGAAGGATATCTTCTGCCGATACAAGACTCTCCGAGGATTTCAGGTCAAACGCAAAGGCGGATGGGATACCCATGGTCTGCCCGTGGAACTGCAGGTGGAAAAGGAACTCGGCATCACCAAGGAGGACATCGGCAAGAAAATCACCGTCGAGGAATACAACCGCAAGTGCCGGGAGACGGTCATGCGATTCAAGGGAGAGTGGGACGACCTGACCGAGAAAATCGGCTATTGGGTCGATCTGGATGATCCGTATATCACGTTTGAGCCCAACTACATCGAGTCGCTTTGGAGCCTGCTGAAGAGGCTCTATGACAAAGATTTGCTCTACAAAGGCTACACGATCCAGCCTTATTCCCCGGCTGCCGGGACAGGTTTGAGTTCCCACGAACTGAATCAACCTGGCACCTACAAAGACGTAAAAGACACCTCGATCACGGCGCAGTTTAAGCTGAAGGGTGAAGAAAATACCTACATCCTGGCCTGGACGACCACGCCTTGGACTTTGCCGTCCAACTCGGCTTTGGCAATCGGGGAAAACTTGGATTATGTGAAAGTGAAGACTTTCAATCCCTATACTTTCGAGCCGGTAACGGTGATCTTGGCCAAGCCCCGAATGGCTGCCTACCTCAATCCAAAAGCCGCCGAGCTCAAAATCGAAGACTACAAACCGGGCGACAAATTGATCCCTTACGAAGTGGTCGAAGAGTTCAAAGGCAAATCCATGCTGGGCTGGGAGTACGAGCAATTGTTCCCGATCGCAGCCTTGGCCCTGCCAAATCCAGCTTTCACGGTCGTCTCTGGAGATTACGTGACCACCGAAGACGGTACAGGGATCGTGCACTTGGCGAAGGCTTTTGGCGCGGATGACTTTAGAACTTTGGTGCAAAACAAGGTGCCTGGCGTCTTTGTCAAAGACGAACTGGGGAATGAGATGCCAGTGGTGGATAAGCGAGGCAAATTCCTGCCCGTGGTCGGAGAATACCTGGCTGCCAAGATGCAGGAGCATGCAATCGCCGCCCACAAGACGTACGGAGCGGATGATTTCTATGTGAAAAACTACCTCGAGGACGATGAAAACGCGGCGGATTACAAGAACACCGATGTGATCATCTCGATCATCCTGAAAAATGAAAACAAGGCCTTCAAGGTCGAAAAATACGAGCACACCTATCCACACTGCTGGAGAACGGACAAGCCGATCTTGTACTATCCGCTCGAAAGCTGGTTTGTAAAAACAACCGCATACAAGGACCGGATGGTCGAGCTCAACAAGACCATCAACTGGAAGCCCGAAGCGACCGGCACGGGCCGCTTTGGCAACTGGCTGGAAAATCTCGTGGACTGGAACCTCAGCCGTTCCCGCTTCTGGGGGACGCCGCTGCCGATCTGGAGAACCTCCGACGGGACCGAAGAGAAATGCATCGGCTCCATCGCTGAACTGAATGCCGAAATGGAGAAGTCCATCGCGGCGGGATTTATGGAAAAGTCTCCTTACGAAGGCAAAGAGCTGGATCTTCACAGACCCTATGTAGATGAAATCATCTTGGTGTCCTCCAAGGGCGAAAAGATGCTTCGGGAGCCGGATTTGATCGACGTTTGGTTTGACTCAGGAGCGATGCCGTATGCGCAGTGGCACTTTCCTTTCGAAAATGAAGATATCTTCAAAGCCAACTATCCGGCCGATTACATCGCCGAGGGCGTGGATCAGACCCGTGGGTGGTTCTTTACCCTTCACGCGATTGCCGTGATGCTGTTTGACAGCGTGGCCTTCAAAAATGTGATCGCCAACGGACTCGTGCTGGACAAAAACGGCAACAAAATGTCCAAGCGGTTGGGCAATGCGGTGGATCCCTTCAAAACCCTGAAAGAATACGGCCCGGATGCTTTGCGCTGGTACATGCTCAGCAATGCCAACCCTTGGGACAACCTGAAATTCAACCTGGACGGAGTTACCGAGGTGCAGCGTCGCTTCTTTGGCACGCTTCAGAACACCTATAATTTCTTTGCGCTCTACGCCAACTTGGATGCTTTTGTCTACGACAAATCCAAGTCCGTACCCGTCAACCAGCGGCCAGAGCTCGATCAGTGGATCGTCTCCAAGCTGCAATCCCTGATCGCGGAAGTAGAGGAATCTATGGACAACTACGACGCGACCCGCGCGACCCGCGCCATCATGAACTTCACCGTGGATCACCTGTCCAACTGGTACGTTCGCCTGGCCAGAAAGCGATTCTGGAGAGGAGATATGAATGCGGACAAGCAGTCGGCGTATGAGACACTCTACGAAGCGCTGCTTACCCTGACTCAGCTGATGTCTTCCTTTGCGCCGTTCTATGCAGACTGGCTGTATCAAAATCTGACTGAGGCCGGGGAAAGCGGCCAAGAATCCATCCATCTGTCGGACTGGGTTTCTGCGGACAGCGCGCTGATCAATCCGGATCTGGAAGCCAGCATGGACTTGGCGCAGACGATCTCTTCTTTGGTACACTCACTGAGAAAAAATCCAAAGATCGGAATCAAAGTCAGACAGCCACTGCAGCGTATCCTGATCCCGGTGCTCAGCAAAAAGACCCAGGCTCAAATCGAGCACGTGGCCGACCTGATCAAATCCGAGGTCAACATCAAAGGCATCGAGTTTCTGGACGATGCATCGGGCATTTTGGTGAAAAACGTAAAACCAAACCTGCCCGTCTTGGGTAAAAAACTCGGACCAAAGATGCGGTTCGTCGTCGCTGCGATCAACGCCTGGGGACAGGACGAAATCGCGCAGATCGAACGCGAGGGACAGATCTCCGTTGAGGTCGAGGGAGAAAGCATCGTCTTGCTTCTTGAGGAAGTATTGATCACTTCTCAGGATATTCCCGGCTGGTTTGTCGCTTCCGATCAGGGAGTGACCGTCGCTTTGGACGTGACTTTGACCGAAGAACTCAAGCAGGAAGGAATCGCCCGTGATCTGGTCAACCGCATCCAAAATCTACGAAAAGAGATGGGATTGGAAGTTCAGGATAAAATCAACATCATTGTGTCCGAAGACAACGAGCTCGTAAATGCAGCCGTTTCCTCCTTTGGTCAGTATATCCAGTCCGAAACCCAGGCACTCACACTGACTCTGGCGTCGGTATCTGACGGGACGGTATTGGATATGGATGACTTCGAACTGGCCATTAAACTAGAAAAGGCCAAAGCCTGAAACAGATGAATAAGTATTTAAAGTATTTCGGGGTCGCCCTATTGGTGATTGCCATTGATCAAATAGTTAAGATGCTGGTGCATTTTGAGATGGATTTTGGCACTCCTGGCCAGATCCCCATCTTTGGCGACTGGTTTAAGCTTCATTACACCACCAATCCGGGGATGGCCTTCGGGATGGAACTAGGTTCAGAATACGGCAAGATGATCCTGACTTCCTTTCGCCTCGTGGCGATGGTGGGGATCGGATACTACCTGACCTATATCATCGACAAGAGAAACCACCCGGTGTACATCCTGTGCATCGCCATGATCCTGGGTGGCGCGATCGGCAACTTGGTAGATTCCATCTTCTACGGCGTCTGGCTGGACAATGCGCCCTACAATGCCCCGACACCCTGGTTTCATGGGCAGGTCGTGGACATGTTCTATTTTGATATCTGGGAAGGTCACGTCCCGGAGTGGGTACCGCTTTGGGGTGGCAGCTATACGGCACTTTGGCCGATCTTCAACATCGCAGATGCAGCGATCTTCGTAGGAGTGGGTATTATTTTGATCTTCCAGAACCGCTTCTTTCCTGAGAAAAAAGAAGAAATCGCTCCGGAAAAAACAGAAACCTTTTCCTGACAAATTGAAATAATCCAATTCAAGGCTCGGATTTTAAAAGTCCGGGCCTCTTTTATGCCTTTTTTTCCCAAAAAAGAGGCCTTCTAGTTCGAAAGAACCGGGCATTTTGAGTAATTTCCAATTTGTATATCCATGTGCTAACGCCAATCGGCTGCTGTCAGCGCCAGGAGTTAGTTTCTAACGCTATATAGTAGCTACTTATTCATGATAGTTAATTCCGATCAGCCTTTTGAAATAGTATACTCTATCTTCAGCCATGAACATCTGGGCTTACTGTTTGAATCATTTGCAGTTCAGCTGGATGAAAAAGGCAGGCTTTCACTCGCCTACCAAAATATCAGTTCGGCAAATGCCAAGGAGTTTGACTCCGGTATGGACAAGGCCGATTATGAGCTGATCAAGCTGATGGATTCGATGCAGCCTGAGGTCGTGGTCAAGCCATACATGAAGAAGGGGAACCTGCGCCCAAAAGACTTTTTGGCCAAGATCTTTGATCCAAAGACCGAGGACAAGACGATCCAGGAGCTCTTGTTTAAAAACATCGAGATCAAACGCTCAAAGATTCTGCCCCTGCTGATCGGCAAGAGGCTGTTCGAAATGGCCAGCGACGGCAACCCAACCTGGAAGGAAATCCAGGTCAATGCCGAACCGGCGAACGTGATTTTCCACTTTGAAAAGAACGAATACAACACCCAATACTACCCACGGGTCACATTCAAAGACACTCCGCTGGACTGGCAGCACAAGGGCGGCTACCTGATCTGCAAGGATCCCGCATGGTTGATTGTCAATCAGCAACTCTACCACTTCGCAAAAGGAATTGACGGTAAAAAACTCCAGGCTTTCCTGACCAAAAGCCGCGTGATGGTCGAGCGCAAATTTGAGCCGGAATACTACCGCAAGTTTGTCACCAGCCTGATTACGCAATTTGATGTCCATTCCAAAGGCTTCGACATCCACACCGAGCAAGGTACTCCCCAAGCGCTGCTTACCTTCAACGAACTCCCTGGAAACGCCGCCGAGGACCTCTTTGGAGGAGAAATCGAGTCGCCCAATGAAGAGGTGATCGTCTTCCAGCTCCGGTTCAAATACGGCGATTTTGATTTTGGAATCGCCTCTGCAGACGGAGAAAACAGCGGGAATTCCTGCCGGTTTGAGGACAACAACGGTGAATACACCTTCTGGAAAACCGTCAGGACACCCCTCGTAGAGAAGAAATTCGAGACCATTCTGAAGAAAAAACAGATGGTTTTCGTCCACGGAAAGTTTGCCTTGCCCAAGACCAAAGCGTTTGAATGGCTGGGAAACAACGAAGACTATCTTGAAGAAAACAAGATCAAGATCGAGCAGCGCGGCAGCCTGTCCGGCAAGACATTCCATATCGGCAAAGCGCAGATTACCATCGAAGTCAATGAAAACATCGACTGGTTTGATGTCAAAGCGCTGATCAAATTCGGGGTTTACCTCGTGCCTTTTGCCAAGATCAGAAAGCTGCTCATCCAGGGTAAATCGGAATTTGAGCTTCCAAACGGGGAAACCGCCGTCATCCCGGCCTCGTGGTTTGTCAACTACTCTGAGCTCTTCAATTTCATCGAGGAGCGCTCGCAGGAGGAGCTTGTGCTGCGCAAGCATCACCTGGCTTTCGCCCGCGAACTGCAAAACGGCGAGCTGATCCGCCTCAACCTCAGCCTGAAGCTCGAGCGTTTGAGAAACTTCGACGCCATCGACGATTACGAGCTCCCGGGCAATTTTGAAGGCACCCTTCGCCCGTACCAGCATGCTGGGTACAACTGGCTGCGGTTTCTGAATGAATACCAGTTTGGCGGATGCCTGGCCGATGACATGGGTCTGGGTAAGACCGTGCAGGCTTTGGCACTTTTGGCACATGAGAAAGAGGAAAATCCCGGGTTCACCTCCCTGCTGGTGATGCCCACTTCCCTGATCTACAACTGGGAACTCGAGGCTAGAAAGTTTGCTCCTGATCTCAAGATCCTCGTCTATTCCGGTTCGCAGCGACTCAAAGATCCCTGGAAGTTCAGAGGCTACGACATCGTGCTGACCTCCTACGGGATCGTGAGACTGGACATCGATGTGCTGAAGGATTTCTACTTCAACTACGTGATCCTGGACGAATCCCAGGCCATCAAAAATCCAACGTCCAACATCGCCGTGGCCGTCAACAAGCTGAAAAGCAAACGACGCCTGATCCTGACCGGTACCCCGGTGGAAAACAGCACCATGGATCTTTGGTCACAGATGAACTTTGTCAATCCGGGTTTGCTGGGCAATCAAGCGCTCTTCAAGAAGCAGTATCTCCAGCCCATTGAGAAGGAAAACAACCGGGAAAAGGCCGGTCGTCTCAACGCGATGATCAAGCCCTTTATCCTCCGAAGACTCAAATCCCAAGTCGCCAAAGACCTGCCGGAAAAACTCACCAATGTGAAGTATTCCGACATGACTCCAGAGCAGGAAAAAGTCTACGAAGAGGTAAAAACCTATTATCGGGAAAAGATCATCGGCGAACTAAACGGCGGCGGACGGGGCTCGCAGCAATTCACATTGCTTCGTGGCTTGACCCAGCTGCGCCAGATCGCCAACCATCCGAAACTAGTCCGGGAAGATTACAAAGACGATTCCGGTAAGCTGGAAGACATCACCTACATGCTGCAGGAGACGATCTCCGAAAACCACAAGGTGCTTGTCTTCAGTCAATTTGTACGGCACCTGAGCATCGTCCGGGCTTATCTGGATGAAAATAACATCCCCTATGCCTATCTGGACGGCGCGACCAAAGACCGTCAGGCACAGGTAGAGAAGTTCCAAAATGACGAAAACATCAAGGTGTTTCTCATCTCTCTGAAAGCCGGTGGCGTCGGACTCAACCTGACGAAAGCAGAATATGTGTTCTTGCTTGACCCTTGGTGGAATCCGGCAGTGGAAGCGCAGGCCATCGACCGGGCGCACCGGATCGGGCAGGAAAACAAGGTCATCATCTACAAATTCATCACGCGCGGCTCCGTCGAGGAAAAGATCATGGCGCTTCAGGACCGCAAATTGGCTTTGGCTGGCGAGCTGATCAGCAACGAAGAAAGCTTTATGAAGAGTCTGGACAATGAGGATATCCGGGCGCTCCTGGATTAAAATTTGAAGTTTAAAAATTGCAAGGTTCTAAAGTTGCAAGGTTTGGTCCACGAACTTTGCAACTTTTGAGCTTTACCACCTTCCAACCCATTTTTATCATTTTGATACTCAATCTCCTACCCCTGTTTGACAATTGTTAACCATTATTTCTTGGGGTTTCCTAGCTTTTGATGGGGATATTTTTCTAAATTAATTCTACTCAGTACCACTACAATTTTCCTGCGCATGCCTAGAGCCAAGTCCGATAAAGATCGGAAAATCTTTGTGCTGGACACGTCCGTGATCCTCTATGCACACAACTCCATCATGAATTTTGCCGAGCACGACGTGGTAATACCGATCACCGTGCTGGAGGAGCTTGACCAGTTCAAGAAGGGCAACGACACCAAGAATTTTGAGGCGCGGGAGTTTATCCGATTGTTGGATAAGCTGTCCGCTGACCACATGATTCACGAATGGACGCCGCTCAACGGGAAGACCAAGGGCAACTTCAAGGTGATGATGCAGCATCCAAAAAATGAGAGGAATGCCGTAGAGATCTTTGGGGACGACAAAAACGACAACAAAATCCTCAATGTCGCGGTGCATCTCATGGAGACTGAGAAGACCCGAAAGGTCATCCTGGTGTCCAAAGACATCAACCTGAGACTCAAGGCCAAGTCGCTGAATGTAAACGCCGAAGACTACGAGACGGGGAAGATCAAAAACATAACCGAACTCGAAAACACCGGAAAGTACGTGCTGGATGACGTGGATCCCGATGCGATCAACAAGCTCTATGAGCAAGGGTATATCGAAGCTAAAAATGTCCTGGGCACACGAAAGCGAAAGTCAAATGCCTTTTACATCCTGAAAAACGAGAAAAACTCGGTGTTGTCTTACTACAATTCGGAGGAAAGCGTACTGGAGCGCGTGGATAAGCGCTTGGCTTACAACATCAAGCCCAAGAATGCCGAGCAGACCTTTGCGCTGCACGCAATCATGAACCCAGCCATCAAACTGGTCTCGATCCAGGGCGTGGCAGGAACAGGAAAGACGCTCTTGGCTTTGGCTGGCGCGCTGGAGCAGCGAAGAGAGTACAAGCAGATCTTCCTGGCCCGACCTATTGTGCCGCTCTCCAACAAAGACATCGGCTACCTGCCCGGTGATATCAAGTCCAAGCTCAATCCCTACATGGAGCCGCTCTGGGACAACCTGAAGTTTATCCAAAATCAATACAAGGAGACCGACAAGGAATTCCAGAAGATCACCGAACTGGTGAACCAAGAAAAATTGGTCATACAGCCTTTGGCGTATATCCGGGGTCGTTCGCTTTCCAATATCTTCTTCATCGTGGATGAGGCACAGAACCTGACTCCGCATGAGATCAAGACGATCATATCCCGGGCTGGGGAAAACACCAAGATCATCTTCACCGGCGACGTCTTCCAGATCGACACGCCCTATTTGGATTCGCAGTCCAATGGATTGTCGTACCTGATCGATCGGGTGAAGGATCACCCGCTTTATGCGCATATCAAGCTGGAGAAAGGCGAACGGTCTGAGCTGGCCAATCTTGCGAATGAGTTGTTGTAGCTCTAAGAACTTTTGCTCCTGTTTAGTTAAAGCTCCTCTAACCGGGAGCTTTTTTGTTAAACTCTAAGAATTTCCTATCTCTCGTGTAACTTTTCACTTTTCGAAATATTGTCCGCCACTGGCAGTGTGCTGTACGGAACCGTACAGTGATTTTTGGAAAAAGTGCCTCCTACGCTATTTTTGGGGGTTTTTAAAGTTTGGTCGCCTTTTGGCATAAGGTGATATACAAAACAAACCAACATTATTACTGCCATGACTACTGCAACCTTTTCTCAAAAAAACGTCTGTGCGGCACTGGGATTTGCAATGGCAATCACTATCGTGCTCAAAGCAAAATCTGAAACCAGCCTTGCACAGCAACTGCCCGATTTGAAATGACTAAACCAACTCCACAGATCGGATTCGCTACTGACAAAAGTCCTGAGAAACTTCAGGTAAACATCTACAAAACAGAAAAGTCCCAGGATTCCGGGACTTGTTAAAGACAATTATCCGTAAGGGTTAATTTGGTTGATTGTTTGGTTAATCGAAAGAGGCGGGTTTTTACCCGCCTTTTTGTTTTCCCTCCAAAGATAGAGTGTGTTGTCTTTTTAACTTTCAGTGATGGTGTTCAGCTTGGCCAGGAAGCTGTTGTAATATTGCCTTCCTACCTGGATTACGCCTCCCTGTCTGAGCATGATCTCTTTGGTATTGAAGCTCTCGATCTGTCCGAGATGGAGGATATAGGACTTTTGAACCCGTAGAAACAAATGGGAAGGAAGTATGTCTTCGATCTCCTTCATGGATTTCCGGATGCTGTAGTCACGGTTTTTGGTAAAGATGGTCACCATGTTGCCATTGGCCTCCACATAGAAAATATCGTCGTACTGAACCCGCTCAAAGGCGTTGTCGGCTTTGATAAAAACCGCATCATTGACCAGATAGGGGCTTTCGTTGCCAGTCTTCACGACCGCCGCTTCCGGCGCTGGCTTGGTGCGCTTGTTATAGAGCACAATCTCCACGATCGCGTGGATGTCATTCGTATTGAACGGCTTCACGATGAAGCCTGCCGGAGCGATTCGCTTGGCGCGCTCGATGATCGTCGGATCACTGTAGGAAGTCACAAATACAAGCGGCGCATCCACCATCTGCTTCACAATCTCGCCCAGCTCGATTCCGTCTTTGTCACCCTTCAGCTTGATATCCATGAAAATCAGATCCGGCCGATATTTTTTGATGACCTTGATGCACTGATTCGCGGAGTTGGCGATGTCGATATTCACGTAGCCCAAGAGCTCAAGTATTTCCTGGATATTCTCTGCAATACTTAAGTCGTCCTCGACAATCAGAATTCGTTCTTCTTTCATAAGTTGAGCAATTGATAGCTAATAGGGGTGATAACTGGCTCCGCTACTACGAAACCAACAGTTCCCCTAATGTCAAAATTTTCTTCGGAAAATCAAATGCCTTTTTTTGTCTACAAAAATCCTAGAGGCTCATCATTTCCTTAAAGCGGGCAGCTTGTCGCCGACTCACTTCGATTCTGTCGCCACCTTTGAGTGTGACGACCAAGCCTCCGTTGAACCAAGGCTCAATGCCCTCTACCCATCCGAGATTGATGATATGCTTGCGGCTGGCGCGAAAGAAAGACTTCTCATCCAGGCGCTCATCGAGTGCGTTGAGCGACTTATGAATCATCGGCTTGAAGTTGTCAAAATACACTTTGATATAGTTCCCGTCGGATTCAAACAGGCGAACATTCGAAAGTCTCACAAACCAGCAACGGTCTCCGTCTTTGACAAAAACCTGATCTTCCAGTGTCAGTTTCTTTTGGTTGACCGAGGATTCGTCGTCTCTTTTTGAAACTTCCTCGATCTTGCCCAGCAATTTGTTGATCGCATCTTCCAGCCTCTTGGGCTCTATGGGCTTCAGTAGATAGTCCAGCGCATTCACTTGGAACGCCTTCAGCGCGTATTCGTCGTACGCAGTCGTGAAGATCACGTGGGGCACATGATCCAGCTCTTCCAGTAGGTCAAAGCCTGTTTTCTCGGGCATTTGGATGTCGAGGAAGATCACATCGGGCTGAAGTTGCTCGATTTTCTCTTTGGCATCGTCTACGTTGACCGCTTCGCCGATCACTTCTACCGTTTCCAGCTGGTTGAGTAGATTGATCAATTCTTTGCGCGCTAGTCTTTCGTCGTCTATTACAATGGCTCTCATCGTTATTGAGTTTGATATTCTAAAGTAACTCTTTGTTTGGGAATTTTGATTTCGGTGATCACGAATTGGCTTCCTGAGTTGAAAATCCGGAAGCTGGCCTGATCTCCATAGAGGAGTTTGAGACGCTGGCGGGTATTTTCGATTCCATGTCCGCCTTCGTCGCGTTTGGACTTGGAGGCATTGGGATTGAGGTAACCGCTGTTTTTCACCTGGATATACAGCTCGTTCTCGAGTCCCTCCCGGCATTTGATCTCGATCAATCCACCCTTGACCAAATTGGATACGCCATGTTTGATGGCATTTTCCACGATGGTCTGGAGCATCATCGGGGGGATTTTGTAGCTGTAGGCTTCGTCTTCGATGTGATAGACGACTTCTAGTCGCTCTTCAAACCGGATCGACTCCAGCGCGAGATAGTCTTTGACGGTGGCCAGTTCCTCGGCAAAATCAATGACCTGCTTTTTGTCCATCATGAGCGAAAACCGAAGCATGTTGGAGATCTTAGTAATCGCCGACTTGGCTTTGTTGGGATCCTCATCGACGAGCGCCCGGACAGAATTCAGTGCGTTGAAGATGAAATGCGGATTCAACTGGTTCTTCAGATGGTTGAGCCGGATCTCATTGATCTTTGCCTCGTATCGCAGGCCGTTGTTGTAGTTGTCCAGAAAGTGGAACAAAAAGTAAAGCAAGAACCAAAATGCGTAATACAGGAAACTGACGAACAGGTTGACGGCGATCACCAGCGACCTAAAATCATCCTCTGGTTTCAGCGTACCAAAAGCCAGGTTGATCAGGATTTGAGCCAGCACATTGGCTACAGACAGCACCAGCAAACCAAGGATCGTCTGGACCAAAAGTTGGAAAATCCCAAGCCGAAACCATCCGTATTCTTTGACCACATGACGGAGCGCGTGGGTAGAAATCAGGTAAAAAGCAGCCAGAACGACAAATGCCCAAATCTGGACGGCCGAAATACCCTGCGAAAGAGAGGCAAAAAAGACATTGACAAAGGCAAAGCTTCCCCAACCTATAATCTGCAATACCCAGTAAAGCCTTACTCTGTTCATAACTGGCGCAAAGGTAGACATGGGGGAGTATTGCCGGCTTTAATTTTGATAGAAGGGCGAGACCGTTGATTTTCGCGTCAATTTCAGGAGTTTAGCTCAAGCTTGAGAAACCTGCCGGTATGACTTCGAGGATGAGCAGCGACCTCTTCGGGTGTTCCCTGCACCACGATTGTCCCGCCTTTGTTTCCGCCCTCAGGCCCTAGGTCAATGACACGGTCAGCCACTTTGATCACGTCGAGGTTGTGCTCGATGATCAGGACGGTATTCCCTTTGTCCACCAGCTTTTGTAACACACCCATCAAGAGGTCGATGTCTTGGAAGTGCAAGCCCGTTGTCGGCTCGTCGAGGATGTAGAAGGTCTTTCCAGTGTCCTTTTTCGAAAGCTCGGTTGCAAGCTTGACCCGTTGGGCTTCCCCGCCGGACAGCGTCGTCGCATGCTGGCCGAGGGTGATGTAACCCAATCCAACCTCACTCAGTGTTTTTATCTTTCTCAGGATCTTAGGTTGAAACTCAAAAAACTCCACCGCCTGCTCCACGGTCATGTCCAGCACGTCGGAGATAGACTTGCCCTTGAATCGGATTTCCAAGGTCTCACGGTTGTAGCGCTTGCCTTTGCAGGTTTCGCATGGAATGTGCACATCGGGGAGAAAGTCCATCTCGATCAGTTTCATTCCCGCACCTTCACAGTCCTCGCATCTGCCACCTTTGACGTTGAATGAAAACCGTCCGGGTTTATAGCCCCTGATTTTCGCTTCGGGCAGCTCGGTAAAGAGCGTACGGATATCGGAGAAAACTCCGGTGTAGGTGGCCGGGTTCGACCGCGGAGTCCGCCCGATCGGAGACTGGTCCACTTCGATGACTTTGTCGAGTTCCTTCAGGCCTTCGATGCTCTTGAAGGGCATCGGTTCTTTTTTGGAATTATAAAATTCCCGATTCAAGATCGGATACAGTGTCTCGTGGATCAGCGTACTTTTTCCACTGCCGGATACACCCGTGATTAGGATCAAAGTGCCCAATGGGAGTTCCAAAGTGACATTTTTTAGGTTGTTCCCAGTAGCACCGCTCAGGATGAGGCTTTTGCCTTTCCCTTTTCTCCGCTCTTTGGGAATCGGAAGACCGAGCTTCCCACTCAGGTATCTCGCGGTCACCGAGCCGTTGTTGAAGATCTCGCTTGGCTTGCCTGCAGCAACCACATGTCCTCCATGTCGACCCGCTCCAGGGCCCATGTCGAGCACAAAGTCAGAAGCCAGCATCATGTCCTTGTCATGCTCTACAACCAGCACCGAATTACCAAGATCGCGAAGGCTTTGGAGCGCCTTGATCAGTTTCTCGTTATCCCGCTGGTGCAACCCGATGCTCGGTTCATCCAAAATATAAAGTACGCCGACGAGCTGGGTTCCAATCTGGGTAGCCAAGCGGATTCGCTGGGCCTCTCCACCGGAAAGTGTCCGCAGGGGTCGGTTCAGCGACAGGTAATCCAGTCCGATATCCAGCAAAAATCCGATCCGTTTTCGGATTTCCTTCAAGACCTCGGCACCGATGAGCTGTTGCTTCTCTGTCATGCGATCCTCCAGCCCATCAAACCATTCGGACAGACTTCGAATATCCATCACAGCAAGTTCGCCGATGTGCTTTTCGTCGATCTTGAAGTGCAAAGCTTCTTTTTTCAATCGATAGCCATGGCAATCGGGGCAGGTTTGGGTGATGGTGAATTCACTGACCCAGTCCTGGATTTTGTCGGAAGATCCCTCTTGATATTTCTGAAGGAAATTGACAATCCCTTCGAAAGTCGTCGTCCATTTCGTCCCCGGGTATTTCACCGAATCCACTGCGACTTCCACTTTGTCGCCATAGAGCAACACCTGCACCACTTCCTCCGGCAGATCCCGGATCGGTGTGCTCATGCTGCATTTGTAGTGCTTTAGGATGGCTTCAATCTTCTTGAAAATCCAGATGTCCCGGTATTCTCCCAGCGGCGCGATTCCACCACGGGTGATGCTCAGACTAGGATCTGGAATGATGCTCTCTTGGGTAATTTCTTCTGTGATTCCCAGTCCATTACAGGTGGGACAGGCTCCGTAGGGAGAGTTAAATGAAAATGAGTTAGGTGCGGGTTCATCGTAAGACAAGCCCGTCTCGGGATCCATCAGGTATTTTGAAAAATGATGGATCTCTCCGCTTTCCTCACGGATCATGATCACTCCTTTGCCGTGTTGCAAACCGGCTTTCAGTGATTGAGTGATACGAAATCGGTCGGATTCTTCCGCCACTATGCGGTCGATGACGATCTCGATGTCGTGAATCTTGTACCGGTCGAGCTGCATCTTGGGCACTATGTCCATGACAACATTGTCTACTCGGACCTTGGAAAAGCCCATCTTTCGGATCTGCTCAAAAAGCTCCCGGTAGTGTCCCTTTCGCCCTTTGACCACTGGTGCGAGGATGTATAGTTTTTTATCCAAAAACTTTGAAAACAGCTGCTCGATGATCTGATCCTCGGTCTGACGGATCATCTTTTTTCCCGTCAGATAGGAATAAGCCTCCCCTGCGCGCGCGTAGAGCAGACGCATGAAGTCATAGATCTCTGTCACGGTGCCGACAGTCGAGCGGGGATTCTTGGAAGTGGTCTTTTGCTCGATGGCAATCACCGGCGAGAGGCCGTTGATCTTGTCCACGTCCGGTCGCTCCATCCCTCCCAAAAACGAGCGCGCATAGGCCGAAAAGCTCTCCATATAGCGACGCTGCCCTTCGGCATAGATCGTATCAAAGGCCAGCGAACTCTTTCCGCTGCCCGAAAGTCCGGTCACCACCACCAGCTTGTTGCGCGGGATCTTGATGTCCAGATTCTTCAGGTTGTGCTCTCGGGCACCAAAAATTTCAATATATTCTTCCTGTGAAGCAGGGGTTTGACTCATTGGAAAGGGGGGAATTAACTAAGGAGCGAAGGTACAATTTTTTGAAGGGAAGAGCGATCCCAGCTCAAAGATTGTAACCCAAAATGCGACAATTGGTTCCCTTCTATTTACTTAGGCAAAAGGCTGTGTGATCGACGGACTGGGTTGGGAAAACCAAACCGGCCCGTTCGCGGTCATATAGACGCAGTCTTCGTGTCGAACTCCAAATTCTCCCACAATCGAAATGTTGGGCTCGATGCTGAAACACATGCCCGGCTCCAGGACTTGTTTGTTGCCTCTGACGGCATTGCCCCATTCGTGGCCATCCATGCCGATCCCGTGACCGGTACGGTGTGGCAGGCCGGGAAGCTTGTAGTCCGGTCCAAATCCGGCATCGGTAATCACCTTTCGCGCAGCGGCATCCACTGCCTCCAGAGGAGCTCCGAGCTGCGCCGCTTTGAAGCCCGCCGCTTGGGCCTCTTTTTCCAGGTTCCAAATCTCCAGCTGCCGAGCCGTCGGCTCCGCTCCAAATACAATCGTACGGCTGATATCTGAGTTGTATCCCTGCACGAGCGCACCGCAATCCACCAGAACGACGTCTCCTTTTTTCAAGATTTGAGGCTGAGAGCTTCCGTGGGGAAACGCAGACGCGGGGCCAGAGTTGGCCAAGGCAAAAGCATGTCTTGCACCCATTTTCTGGTGCGCTTGGGCGACTGCAGACGAAAAAAGGGAAGGGGATTCTCCATCTTTCAGCGCCGCAAATCCAAATTTCATTGCTTCAATGGTATAATCTGTGGCGATCTGCATCAAGGCAATTTCCGCTTTGGATTTGATAATTCTACAAGGAATCGTGACAGGATCCGCACTGACGATTTCAAAATTGGTGGCGACTTTGCGCACTCCATCGGCAATGAAGAATCGAACCCGCTCCTCCATTCCTATCTTGCCGGATTGGGCTCCAGAGTCTAAAATGGCCTTTTTGATTTGCTCATAGGGACTTTCGTCCTCTTCCCACGGGTAAATCTTGTCTCCAAGTTTGGTTCCCGTCGCGAGCATCTCCTCCAGCCGGTCTTCTTCAAATTTCGGGCAGATATAGCTCACTTCCCCTTTGGCAGGAATCACCGCTACCATCGGACGCTCGCTTTGTCCCCAGGTCATCGCTGTGAAATAGTTCATCGTGGTGCCGGAGTCGAGTACGATGGCCGCAAAGCCATTTCTTGCCATCAATTCCTGTGCTTTTGCCACGCGGGCTTTTCGCTCTTCCAGAGAGATCGGGACCACATCCGCCACCCGGGAAGTCAATCGATCAAGTTGTGAATTGGTGGATGGTGGCTCGGTAGCTCCAAAAGCGGAGCCTGCGGCCAAAAGGGATGATCCTGCTCCTAAAGCTGACATATGGATAAAGTTCCGTCGTTTCATTGGGTTCAAAAGGTTCGTGGTAGTTTTGTCGAAAATACCGGAAATAGCTATTCCGGCAATTGAATTTCGTAAGTTTTCCCTCGCTTGACATTCAGATCACGTTCTCTCAGCCAGGGATTGTAGAGCTTCAGCTCCTTGTAGGAACTGCCGTGATCCTTGGCCCACTTGGGAAGGTCTTTGATATCAGAATCCACTCGGATTGATTTCAGTGGGGGATTTTTGTAATAATCGCTTGGCCGGAGATGATAGCCAAAGGATCCTGGATTTTCGAAGATTACCTTGAATGCAAGTATCCTAAAAAGATATCGGCTGGTCTCGTCATTGAGGTACATCTCGTAAAAATTCCGGTGCAGTTGCTCCTGCTGTCTTTTACTAAAGCCCGTCTGGCCCATATTGTAGCTTGCTGCGACCGCGGTCCAGTCGCCGAATTTTGCGTGGGCTTTCTTAAAATACTTCGCAGCTGCCAATGTGGACTTTTCGAAATGGTAGCGCTCGTCCACATCTTTGGATATTTCCAGGCCATATTCCTTGCCGGTAGATTCCAAGATCTGCCAAAACCCTCTGGCACCGGCCGGGGAACCTACATTCATCAGCGCACTTTCAGCGATAGCCAGATATTTAAAATCATCCGGAATGCCGTTTTCCTTCAGCATCCGCTCGATCTCCGGAAGGTATTTCGCGGATCGCTTTAGCAGTAAGATCATGTTGGACTCCCAGTAAGCGTTGACATAGATCTCCCGCTCTAGGCGCTCCAGGATATCACCGTTCTCCAGCGGTACTTTTTCTCCTGCAAAATCCAGATCCTTTGGGATGTCAAACAGACGGATAGAATCCCGAAACGACATCTGCGGAGGCATATCCACGGGTTCGACCGCGATGTATTCGGTGGTCGTACTTGGCAAAGGTGCCTTCCAGTAGGCGAGCGCCGCCAATACCAGACTTGCCGTCAGAAGTGTATAAATGAGGATGAGATGGGGCTTGGACATGGGGCAAGAAACGGAAACTTCAGCCCAAAAGGTAAGATCAGCCGAGGGAAATCCCTAAGAACTTTCTTCGAGTGGCTTTTCGAATTTCCTTTTTCTTGAGGTTGAAGTCTTCCAGAGATTCAAATGTCCAATTGGAAGCGCAACTACTAGTCGCAATACCTCCATTTTGCCCTGCTGAACCAAAAATCAGCATAAGCTGACCGGGCTGAAAATATTCTGAATCAATAGACCAACCATTGTCCATAAGCAGGTATTCGCCAGTCATTTTCTTTTTCACTTTCCCTTTGAAAACCTCCAAAACCCGCAACTGGGGATGATACCCTCCCTTTTTGTAATAGGTCGAATCGGAGGAAAGATAAATCGTATTTTCAAAGCCTTCGACTTGACTATCCACCAAGGATTCTACTTCTGCAAAAAATATGTAATCGTATCTCTTTGAGTGATCTTGGAGAGATCCGGCGAGAATAACACATTCACAGGCCGATGATTGGAAGTGGATAACGAAGGCGAAAAGCAAAAGGCAGATAGATTTCATTTAACTATCCCTTCATCATCTCCAAAATTTCTTCCAGATATTCCCGCGTATTGGAAAGTCGCGGCACCTTATGCTGTCCGCCCAATTTGCCTTTCTTGCCCAGCCAAGCCTCAAAAAGACCCTGATTGGCTTGATGGACGATGGGCATCTTCAGCGCGATGTCTTTGTACCGCTTCGCGTCATAGTCGGAATTGACCTGACGGAGTTTTTGGTCTAAAAGCCGGGTAAACTCGTCGAGACTTTCCGGAGCTTTTTGAAATTCAATCACCCATTCATGCGCGCCATTGGATCCGTTTCCCTCGAAATAAACCGGAGCTGCGGTGAAATTGTTGATGGTCGCATGGGTTTCTTCGGCAGCGAACTGGACAGCCGCTTCGGCATTCTCCACGATTACTTCTTCGCCAAAAGCGTTGATAAAATGTTTCGTACGCCCAGAGATGCGGAAGCGATAGGGCAAGGTCGAGGTAAACTTGATCGTGTCGCCGATCTTGTAGCGCCAGAGTCCGCCGTTGGTGGAGATCACCACGGCGTAGTTTTTACCCACCTCCACATCCTGAAGTGGGACGACCTTCGGCCATTCCGTTTCCCACTCCTCCATAGGAATGAATTCATAGAAAATCCCGTAGTCCAACAGGAGCAAGAGCTCATCAGAATCAGGCTGGTCCTGAATGCCAAAAAATCCCTCGGAGGCATTATAGGTCTCCATGTAGTGCATCTTATCTGAAGGAATCAGCTCCCAGAAGAGACTGCGATACGGGCCAAAAGCCACCGCCCCGTGGAAAAAGACTTCCAGGTTGGGCCAAACTTCCAGGATGTTTTTTGCCTTTTTCAGCTCGAGAATTCTTCTCAACAGTACAATCGTCCAAGTAGGAACTCCTGCGATGCTCGTCACATTTTCGTTCATCGTCTCACGGGCCATCTTCTCAATCTTGGCTTCCCAGTCAGCCATCAGGGCAGTTTCCAAGCTGGGAGTTCTGGCAAACTGAACCCAAAGCGGCAGGTTTTGCATGATGACCGCAGAGACGTCACCAGCTTTGGCGGTTCCCTCCGGATTGAGCGGGTTTTTCTCCAGCGTCCCGCCGATCGTGAGACTTTTGCCGGTGAACAGCTTGGTGTCGGGGTAGTTGGAGATGTACAGCGAGAGCATGTCTTTGCCCCCTTTGTAGTGGCATTCTTCCAAGCTTTGCTCTGATACGGGAATGTATTTGCTGCGGCTGCCTGTAGTGCCGGAGGATTTGGAAAACCACTCGATCTCGGTATTCCAGATGACATTTTGCCGGCCCTGCATGGTCTTCTCAAAGTAGGGCTTGGAGGATTCGTAGTCGAACACCGGAACTCTGCCTGCGAAATCAGCATAGGACTTGATCGATTCGAAGCCGAATTCTTCGCCAAACTCCGTCCCTTTTCCGGATTGGATCAGCTCCCGAAAAGTCGCTTCCTGGACTGGAATGGGGTTTTGCTTAAAATTCTCGATCTGACCTAACCGGTTTTTGAAGATCCAGGTCAAAAAACTGTTGATCACTTCCACTAGTTGAAGACTTTGCGTTTCAGCTCAAAATTACTTCCCAAATATACTTTTCGCACTTGCTCATCAGCGGCAAGTTCCTCGGCGGTGCCAGCCTTGAGCAGCTTGCCTTCAAACATCAGGTAAGCGCGGTCGGTGATGGAAAGGGTCTCGTTGACATTGTGATCGGTGATCAGGATGCCGATATTTTTGGTCTTGAGCTTGGCGACGATGGTCTGGATCTCTTCCACAGCGATCGGATCCACTCCGGCGAAGGGCTCGTCCAACAGGACGAATTTGGGGTCCACAGCCAAGGCTCTGGCAATCTCAGTTCGGCGTCTCTCGCCTCCAGACAGCACCATCCCGAGGTTTTTCCGCACGTGTGTCAAGCTGAACTCTTCCATCAGACTTTCCATCTTCTCCTTTTGGGCTGCCTTGGGCAATTTGGTCATCTCCAGCACTGCCAGGATGTTTTCTTCCACGGAGAGTTTCCTGAAAACCGACGCCTCCTGCGCCAGATATCCGATCCCCAACTTCGCACGCTTGTACATTGGAAGGCTGGTGATGGGTTCGTTTTCGAGGAAAATCTTGCCTTCGTTGGGCTGGATCAGCCCCACAATCATGTAGAACGAGGTCGTCTTTCCGGCACCGTTTGGTCCTAGGAGTCCGACGATTTCACCCTGCTCAACCTGCACGGAGATATCATTGACCACCCGGCGGCCTTTATAGATCTTGACTAAGTGTTCGGCACGAAGCATCATATCAGTCAAATTTGATGTCTTTCACGTAGAGTTGCAAGCTACTTTTGTCGCGGAAAAAATTCTCCCGCATTTCGGCGACGATGTCAAATCGCATCTTGCCGCGAAGCATATTGACTGTCGTCAGATCGGGATCTTTGGCGCGGTCGGCCATGCCAAATCCCAGACAAACGGGCGTGGTCACCTGCCCATCCTGCACGATCTTGAACCGCAAATGCTTGTCTTTCAGAACCGTAACTTCGTCCGCATAGACATTGGAGATTCGGAACACCGGCTCGGTATTGCCCGGACCGAAGGGTGCCATCTGCTTCAGGATGCTGTGGAATTTGTAATTAATCTGATCTAGAAGCAGCACATCGTCGATCTCGATCACTGGCTTGCGGTGAACTTCTTCGATCCGGCTGTGCACCACTTTTTCAAATTTCTTCTGAAAAGCCGGCACATTCTCGACCGAAAGCGTCAAACCAGCGGCATATTTATGTCCTCCAAACTGATCCAGCAGGTCGGCACATTCCGCAATTGCCTCGTAGATGTCAAAGTCCACGACGGAGCGGGCACTGCCGGTGGCTTTACCGTTAGACTCGGTGAGGATGATTGTCGGGCGGTAATATTTCTCGATGCAGCGGCTAGCCACGATGCCTATTACTCCCTTGTGCCAATCGTTTTTGAAAAGCACGGTGGACTTCCATTCCGCCTTCTCCTCCATCTCCAACAGCATCTCAAAGGCCTCTTTGGTGATATTCTCATCAAAATTGCGTCGGGTCGAGTTGACCTCATCCACCAGTTTGGCGCGCTCGATGGCCTCATCGAGGTTGGGCGCGATCAGCAGTTCGACAGAGGCCTTGGCATGTTCGAGACGTCCGGAAGCGTTAATCCTGGGACCAATTTTAAAGACGATGTCCGAGATCTGGATATCCTTTTCAACCTTGGCTTGCAGGATCAGTGCTTTCAATCCCGGCCTTGGAATATTGTTGATGCGGTCCAGGCCATAGTAGGCCAAGATCCTGTTTTCTCCCGAAATGGGAACAATATCAGCTGCGATACTGACCACTACCAGATCGAGATAGCCATACAATGTTGACTCCTCCATCCCATGCCTTTTGGCGTATGCTTGGATTAGTTTGAAGCCCACCCCGCAACCGCTCAATTCTTTGTAGGGATAGTTGCAGTCCGCTCTTTTGGCGTCCAGCACCGCGATGGCAGCAGGTAATTCATCTCCCGGCGTGTGGTGATCGCAGATGATAAAATCCACGCCAAGCTCGGACGCAAGCGCGACTTTCTCAATCGCCTTGATACCGCAATCCAGTGCAATGATCAGCTTGATGCCATTTTCGGCAGCAAACCTCACTCCCCGCTCCGATATGCCGTACCCTTCCTTGTATCGGTCAGGAATATAAAATTCAACGTTTGGATAAAAGCCTTTCAAGAAACTGTACATGAGCGCTACAGCCGTCGTGCCGTCCACGTCATAATCTCCATAGACCATGATTCGCTCCTGACGCAGCACGGCTTGCTCGATCCGGTTGACCGCTGCTTCCATGTCCTGCATCAGAAATGGATCATGCAGCTGACTAAGGACCGGACGGAAGTAGTCTTTGGCTTGCTCAAAACTCTCCACCTCTCGGTTGATCAGCATGTTGGCCAAGGTAGGATTCACATTGATCTCCTTACCGAGCCGTTCGATGGCTGATTGCGAGGCTTTGGGTTTTTGTCTCCAGACGTACTCCATGGGGTTGTTTTACAAAAGATAAAGGGGATCGAGATCCTCTTGTGAAATGATTGGGTGATAGACTTTAAGCGAACTTTAATGCCTAAAAGTTTCTACAGCTACGATTTTCGTCGCTTTTTTTCCCCCTGATAATAAAACCAAAATAAACCTGGAAAGATCAAGGCTCTCAGTTTCCAAAAGTTTTTCTCCGACAGCGTCAGCGCTTCATCCTCGTGAATGGTCCGGTACATTTTTCCCGCCAAAAGGCAATGCCCCAACAAAACTAAAAAGAGAACTGCGTAGATGTAGAGCTCTGTCATTTTAGTCCTTCTGCAAGATAAGTGCGGCCCAATTGTCTTTGGATGATTGCTTTATCAACTCCAATCCCAGTGGTCGAGCGGCTTCCACCAAGTCCACGATGTCTTCGGTGTAAAATCCGCTCAGTAACAAAAACCCTCGGGAAGGCAACAGCCCAGCGTAGATTTCCATCTCGTCGAGCAGCACGTTTTTATTGATATTGGCCAGGACGATCTCGAAAGTTCCCATCGGATTGACCTGTCTGATCGTGCCCAATCCCATACGGGTTTGGAGTCCGTTCAGGTCAAAGTTTTCGTTGCCGTTATCCACGCACCAGTCGTCGATGTCAAAGGCTTCTACTTCACCGGCTCCAAGCAAATGGGCCATGATTGCAAGAATTCCGGTCCCGGAACCGACGTCCAGTACTCTTTTCCCGGCATGATCAATCTCACCCTGGTGTCTGAGCATCTGGAATGTCGTGGCATGGTGACCGGTGCCAAAGGACATCTTCGGATTGATGACGATTTCGTGTTTGAAACCGGACTTTGGTTCGTGAAATGACGCCCTGACGTACACCAGATCCTCCACTTCAATCGGGTCGTAATTCTTTTCCCATTCCTCGTTCCAGTTGACTTTGGGCATCACAGCCTCAGTCAGGGTGATTTGGGCGACTTCCTGATAGCCCGCTATTAGTTCGTCGAATCTCTCCCGGTCAAAATCGGCTTCAGACGCATAAGCGTCAATTCCCTCCTCGGTCTCGAGGAAGGAATCGAAGCCAATTTCGGCCAATTCGGCGATTAGGATTTCCCGGAATTCTTCCAGGCATTCGATCTTAAACTCCAGGTAATCCATGAAAACTTAGAATGATTTGATAATATCCAGGAAGTCTCTGGACTTCAGCGATGCTCCGCCGATCAGGCCCCCGTCGACATCCGGCTTGGAGAAAAGCTCCTTGGCGTTGCCTGGATTGGCACTTCCTCCGTAGAGAATCGACGTCTCCGCTGCGATTTCTTTTCCGAATTTGGTGGAGATGTGTCTTCTCAGCGCGGCATGCATTTCCTGAGCTTCGTCAGCTGTGGCGGTTTTACCGGTGCCGATTGCCCAGATGGGTTCGTAGGCGATCACCACTTTGGAAAAATCCTCAGGAGAGAGGTCAAAAAGACTTTGTGTCAGCTGGAATTTCACATTGGATTCGTGCGTGCCGGCAGTTCGGATTTCCAGAGATTCTCCGCAGCAGAAGATCGGTGTCAGGCCATGAGCGAGCGCAGTCTTCACTTTTTCGGCAAGCAGTTCATTGTTTTCTTTGAAATATTCTCTGCGTTCCGAATGACCCAAGATCACATACTGCACACCAAATGAAGCCAAGATTTTGGCTGAGACTTCGCCCGTATAGGCACCTCCGTTTTTGTCTGAGCAGTTTTGAGCACCCAAGGCGATTCCTTTGGTATCGCCGATCAGTTTTTTTACAGGAAAAATATGTGGAAAAGGAGGGTTAAGCACAGCGATGACGTCCTTTACAGCTTCGTCCTTGTACATGTTTACGATCTCAGAAGTGAGTTTTTGACCTTCGTCAAAGGTCATATTCATCTTCCAGTTACCAGCAACGATTTTCTTTCTCATGAGGGGATTAAAATTTGTGGAGTTTGAAAAAAAGAGTAAGCAAGGGTATTTTGCCTTAAAATTACCAAAAATGTCCAGTTGGGGAACAAATAACCCGGATCATGCTCCAAAAAAGTACTGGTCAGTCGAGGAAGCAAGGGGGAAACTAGAAACCTATTGTGCTTATCAAGAGCGATGTCAGTGGGAAGTCCGGCGGAAACTTTACGAAAAAGGCATCAAAGGCGATTCCGCCGAAGAAATGATCAGTGAGATGATTTTGTCCGATTTTTTGAATGAGGAGCGATTTGCGAGATCTTTTGCCCGGGGCAAGTTTCGGTTGAGGCACTGGGGCCGAACTCGGATCACCAGAGAGCTCAAGCTCAGGCAGATCAGCCCAGCGTGTGTTCGATTGGGGCTTTCGGAGATCGATCCGGAAGAATACTACGATGAGCTGTTAAATCAAGCCGAGAAAAAATGGGAGAAGACCGTGGAGAAAGAACCGTTCAAGAAACGCTACAAAGTGATCAGCTACCTGATGGCAAAGGGCTTTGAGCAGGATCTGGTACAGGAAGCGGTTTTGACAGTTTCCAGTGGGCAGTCGCAGTGATCGGTGGTCGAAGAATCATTTCGACCGTAGGGAAAAATCTTATAATGTGGAGTAGTTGTGACGATCAGACCTCTCCTATCGTCGAGGCGACCATACTGGAATACCTTCTTCTTGAAAATATGAGTGGTTAAAATATCGAGATCGTATCTAAAACAAATCATTTCAACTCGTAGAGCGTTGGCCCCGTGATACCTTCTCCAAGAAATACTGCTTTATTGATTTCGAAGTGCA
Source organism: Algoriphagus terrigena DSM 22685 (assembly GCF_000429445.1). Classification (GTDB taxonomy): domain Bacteria; phylum Bacteroidota; class Bacteroidia; order Cytophagales; family Cyclobacteriaceae; genus Algoriphagus; species Algoriphagus terrigena. The sequence goes on along the minus strand of NZ_AUBW01000026.1, from coordinate 18,439 downwards.
TCTCGGACATCTGGTTTAGATATTCCTCAAGCGGCGGTAGCCCGATAGACTCTCTGCGCTGATTTACATTTGCGCTGTCAGCAAGATCCCGGGAATAGGCTTGGCAAATTCCGTCGCGATAGGCCACCTGAGTGCCGTAAATCTGAGGTTTGCCTGTGTTGAGATTGACTCGATCCACCAGCAACCCGTAGTTAGCCGGATCAGCGTTACCCTTGTCCACCTGCGCTTTCATTTGGCTAAGCACCTTCGCTTGAAAATCCGGAACGTGATCTGAATGCTGAACCATCAACCAAAAATCCGTCGATCCGTCCTTTCCGACCAGGTCATAACCGGGAAATCCGCTTTCCTCAAATATCTCTTCAAGGCGCTTTTGATGCGTTGTAAACACACTGTCTTTGAAGGATTCCCATCTCTCGCGACTCCAAGTTTTGTATTCTCCCTGTTGGACAAAAGCGGCGATCTGATCGACTTTCTTCATCGCCGACAGTTCGGCCGCCAATTCCTGATCAAATTCCTTATTTGTCTCCCCCGTCTCCTCCTTTACCACAGCGGGCTGACACGAGAAACTTAAAACGGCGAGACAAACTCCAACGAGTAGATATTTCATGAATTCTTAAAGTGATTATCCAAAAATAAAAACTCACTGGAGCCGAGAGATTTAATTAACAGAATTTATCAAAAAATCGAATTCCTCTCCCTACTCAAGAATCAAAACGATCACTGCCCGATCATCTCACTCATGATCTTAGCCGAAAGCAACGAAAGCGGAATCCCGCCGCCCGGATGCACTGAGCCACCGCAGAAATAGAGGTTTTTGATCGATGAAGAATAATTTGCGTGGCGGAGGAAAGCCGCAAAACGGTTGTTGGAACTATTGCCGTAGAGCGCGCCCTGCGCGGAGGACGTCTTCAGTTCGATCGATCTGGGATCGAGGATTTCTTCGACTTCGATCAGGGGCTCGAGCTCGGTTTTCAGAACCCGGTTGATCTTAGCGATGATATTTTTCCGCGCTTCGGCTATCAGCAGATCCCAGTCTTGTCCCTGATTGTTGGGCACATTGATCATGGTAAACCAATTCATGCAACCCGGCGGCGCATCGTCCGGTTTGTGGACTGAGGTGATGTTGATGTACACCGTGGGATCATGATAGATCGTTCCGTGTTTGAAAATATGTGCAAACTCCGTCTGATAGTCTTCCGAAAAGAGGATATTGTGCAGCTCCAGTTCCGGGAAAACGCTTTGTACTCCCCAGTAAAAGATCAACGCAGAACTCGATTTGGGCTGACTGAGCAGCATCTTGGGTTGTTTCTGCTTCCGGAGGATGGTCTTGTAGGCATTGACCATGTCCATGTTGTTGACCACCACATCTGCCGGGAATTTTTTTTCCCGGGAACTGAGTCCAACGGCTTTTCCATCTTCCACAAGGATTTCCTCCACCTTGGTGTTGAAATGGAAGGTCACGCCCAGCGACTGGGCCAGACTAAACAGGCTGGTGGTGATGTCGTGCATTCCATTCTTTGGAAAAAAAGCGCCCCGATTGAATTCCAGATGCGGGATGATATTCAGGGTAGCTGGTGTCTGATAGGGGTCAGAACCGTTGTAAGTCGCATACCGGTTGAAAAGCTGTACGAGTTTGGGATGTGAAAACTGCTTCTCGTTGGCAGTGTTCATGGTCGTGAAGATACCCAGCTTCCCCATCTTCAGGTAGGATTTCATGGCTTTTGGTCCAGTCCAGGTCGAGAGTCGGTGCAGGGATTTTTCCAAAAACAGCGGCGCCAAGTGCCCGTAGATAAAGGCAGACTGTTTCAGCGCATTTTTAACTTTCCATGCCGGTTCTCCTAGCTCTGTCTCTACTTCTTCCGCAAAGCTACTGGAATCCGCCCAAGCGCTAAGTTTCGTGCCGTCTTCCCAGAAGTAGCGACAGATCAGTTCCAGTCTTTCGTACTCAAAGAACTCCTCTGGCTTTTTCCCAGCCAGGACAAAAAGCTCGTCCACCAACTCCGGCATCGTAAAAAGTGATGGCCCGGCGTCAAACCGGTAGCCGCCGTTTTGAATCTGCGAAAGCTTCCCACCGGGATAAGTGTTGGCATCGAAGACCTCCACCTGGTATCCCTTTGCCGCCAAACGAACGGAAGCAGCTAGGCCTGCGATTCCGGAACCGACGATGAGAGCTTTTTTGGTCATAGGAATAATTATCCAGCCTAAACTAGCTATTGGAATGAAATGTTAAAGAGAACCTGAAAAAAGCTGGCTGATTTAGTAAAAGCCGTCCAAAAGTTTAGCGGCCTAGATTGAATAATACAAGGACAATGGCCTCAAAATTAGAATATTCGACGATCAATTACATTATCGATTCCACAGATTGAATTTTTCTTTAGTAATTTATCATTATTTTCATAAAATAGTTTCAAGAACATTTTTTCGTATATAACATTCATTTACATTTAAACAAAAAACAAAACCTATGAGAATTTTTACAACAAAACTTCTAGGATTGGCTCTGACGGGGTTGATTCTAAGCTCATGTAGCCAGATGGCCACATTTGAGGATGCTGACTTGGCAAATGAGCAGGCAGTAGCAGAAAAAGCGGGATACAAGTTGAGTCCTTTTGGAGCTACAAGTGGGGTAAATCTTAGAACTATTTGTGGGCAAGCAACAACTAAAAACATTAGGAGGCTTCAAGGTAGTGCCGCAATCCAAGCAGCGGATTATGGGGACATTGTTGTCTCGAATGATCAGACTAATATCTACATAGATATTACGCCTTCAGGAATTAGCCCTGTTTCGTATGCCTACTTCCTTGGTAATCATACTTCACTTGCCAACCTAGGCGCACTAAATGGTGTATTGACTGTAAATACGTCCGCTAGTCCATCCTTCGTTATCCCGATTGCAGGAATTGCTGACGTTTACCCAGCAATTGACGGTGTTAATTTCGATTTGGGGGTTGTCCTCCAGCTTGCTGACGGTACTACAAGATACTGGGGTGAAGGAACAGCTTTTATCAACAACATACCAGGACAACAAGGAAGGCACTTTGTGTATACCATCCAAACAGATTGTCCAGAGCCTAATTGCTTTGGTCCGGAAGAAGGGTCTTGGACTGAGGGGTTTGAATACAATCCTGGTAAAAATTTCTCTGAATACTCCTCTTTATCTGACCTTCTTCTCGGTGTAAAACTTCAGGCCGGTGCCCAATACACTCATGTAGGAAATGCTATTGCTGCAGAGGAACTAGGTGAACAAGGAGAAGAACTTGTAAAAATAACAGTAACCCTTCTTAGCGGTTACGTGTTCGGTGACGAATCTTTTGACGAAGAAGGTAATTTACTGCCGGGCTCTCTATTTGTACAACCATTTGGCCAAAGTGATGTAGATAATGGAACTATTCCGGGACTTCAGAATAATAACAACCCCGCTCCCGGTCAATTTCTATACAAATTCAACAACGTAACAGGAAGTTCATATACCATTTCAGGACTTCCTAAAGCTGACTACTACGGTATTAAAACGGCGGTACAAGCTATAATTGAATGTCCTGCCAACTGAGTTAACCCTTTAATAATTCTAATCCCCCGAGCTTCCCTCGGGGGATTTTTTTTGCCTGTTATTAACAAATAACCTCCCATATCCTATCAAATTCCCTTCGTTTTCGCGCCGAAACCGCCCTGGTTATTTTGAAGTTTGTCTAGAAATTGCTGAAATGTAAACGCTTCTCGAAACTCCCAATCCAGTAAAAAGAGAGAGGCTAAATACTAGTTGTCTATATTAACCGGCTATTGTCAACTGCCTATTCAAAAAGAAATTCAGTAAATTTTTGTTCACATGTACACTAGAATTTTAAGTTTTGGTTTGCTGATTTTGTTTGGCATCAGCTGCAGCACTCCCAAAACTGCCGGAAAAAACAGCCCGGAAACCAAACCCAATATCGTCATTATTTATCTGGATGATCTGGGTTACGGAGACCTGAGTGCCTACGGAGCGACACAGTTATCCACACCAAATATCGACCGACTCGCCACCGGCGGCGTCCGTTTTACCAACGGGTATGCGACTTCGGCGACCTGCACACCGAGTCGATACGCCTTGCTTACCGGAGTCTATCCCTGGAGAAACAAAGACGCCAAGATCCTTCCCGGCACTGCTCCCCTGTTGATCGACACAGCTCAGATGACGCTGCCGAAGATGCTGAAAGCGCAATGGTACGAGACGGGAATCGTCGGCAAATGGCATTTGGGGCTAGGTTCAGGCCAAGCTGATTGGAATGGCAGCATCACGCCCGGTCCAAATGAAGTTGGATTCGACTACAGTTATATCCTGGCGGCGACATAGGATCGTGTGCCGACCGGGTACATCCACAACGACCGGGTGGATAACCTCGATCCAAACGATCCGATTGAAGTGGATTATGAGAAAAACTTCGAAGGAGAGCCTACCGGCAAAGACAATCCCGAACTCACCACGATGAAGTGGCATCATGGGCACCACAATAGCATCGTCAACGGCATTCCGAGGATCGGCTTTATGAAAGGCGGAAAGGCTGCCCTTTGGAACGACACCACGATGGCAGACCATTTCCTGCAAAAAGCCCAAGCTTTTGTCAAGTCGAATAAAGAAAAGCCCTTTTTCCTCTATTATGCCCTGCAGGAACCACACGTGCCCCGCACGCCTAATCCAAGATTTGTGGGTAAATCAGGCCTCGGCCCAAGAGGCGATGTGATCTTGGAGGCCGATTGGGTGGTTGGCGAATTTGTCAAAACGCTGGAGCAAGAAGGCCTGTTGGAAAACACACTCATCGTCTTCAGCAGCGACAATGGCCCCGTGCTCAACGACGGCTATTACGATGATGCGGTGGAGAAAAACGGCACGCATACCGCAGCCGGACCGCTCCGAGGCGGGAAGTACAGTTTGCTGGAAGCCGGAACACGGGTACCTTTCTTAATCTACTGGAAAAAGAAAATCCAGCCTCAGGTGTCTGATGCACTGGTCTGTCAGGTGGATTTCCTGACTTCTTTTGCAGCACTGACAGGCAGCGGTGAAAAAGGGCAGGACAGCGAAAACATCCTGGATGCATTCCTCGGCAAAAGTCAAAAAGGCCGTGAAAATCTGATCATTGAAGCTACCGGCCGAACGGCGCTACGTATGGGTAGCTACGTGATGATCCCTCCCCACAAAGGAAATCCGGTTCTTCAGCCTGTCAACATCGAAACCGGAAATTTGCCAGAATATCAGCTCTATAACCTGAAAACCGATATCTCTCAGACCAAAAACCTGGCTGCTTCAGAACCTGAAAAACTGAAGGAAATGATCCAGTTTCACGAGGGAGTTGTCGGCAAGAAAATGCCCGAGGCGGGAGAGACTGAGTTGAAGTGAAAAATAGGGGAGTTCGAAGAGAGTGGCCTCCAAGTCGACACAACGGAGCTAACTTCCGGTTCATCACTTGCCTATTGATTCTGACAGCAAGCTTGAATCTTTGACCGAGCTTAGGTCCGTGTCCGAAAATCACCTTTCAGACAGATTCCGCGTGGTCAGTCCAATCCACACTGACCACTCCCACCCGCTCTGTCTTTCCTCTGAGCAGGATCATTCCTAGATTTTCGGTAATTAAGTAAGGGCTTGCCCCCGCTCTGTCAAGCAGGTATTCTGACACGAGAAAGTCCTTACCGTATTCGTTGCACACACTTTGTATCCTGGCGGCAGTATTCAGGGTATCTCCGTGGTAGGCAATGTCTTTTTTGACTTCGCCGATCTCCACAGCCGTGACTTTCCCAAGATGTACACCGGCCTTGAAGACTGGAAGGAAGCCATAGTTTTTCAGATAATGTTCAGCCCTATTTTGAAACTGACGCTTGCAGGCAAAATAAAAGCGAACGCACCGATGATCGCTCAATCCTTCGCCCGCAGGCCACATCACTACGATTTCGTCGCCGACATATTGGTAGACTTGGGCACGAAAAGGAAACAGGACGTCGTTGATATCCGAAAAACAATCCCTGATAAAGGCACTATACCTCAAATGCCCTAACTGCTCGGCAGCAGCAGTGGACGACTTTAAATCCATAAACATGAAGATGCGCTCTTCCTCTCTCGGATTTTGGTACTTGCCCAAAAGCAGCGGCAGCAATACTCCGGGTCCGTATTTCTTGTTGACTTGATTGATAAAACTGATCCCAAGGGTCATAAAAAAATAGTAAAGCAATAGCAGGTAGAAAAGTAAATGCCACGATCTAGGATCCAGCGCACTGGCCTTCATGCCCAGCGAGGGTGAAATTAGCAGGTCAAAAAAGACGAACCGCAAAAGCCATGAAATCACAATGAGAAGCGTCAGTGAGATCAGCGTTTTAAACAGGATTATCTTCCCAAGCGACAATTTCCTCAAGAGCTTTCTGTCGAGGTAATACCCAGTCAGGCCAAGAGTTACTCCATACAGCACTCCAAGCATCACAGCAAACAACAACATCGCGCCAAATCGCCCGACCATAGGAAGCCCGAAAATCTGACCGATTATCTGCCCCTGTAGCTCCATCAGGGTTACCAGCAGGATGTTGGCGACCATCCAAAAGTTCACCTGGATTCCGACATAACTTGCCACGGGAAATCGGGCAGTGAGGCGGTTTGCGATGGTCGTGTATTCAAACTTCTCGGGCATGTGTCGTGGTTTGTTTAACTCGTCCTGCTGATGGGAGCTTTTCCACTGATAAGATCTGTCGGGGCATAGCCAAAGCGCTTCTTGAAGGCGTATGAAAAGTGCGAAAGATTCTCAAATCCCGTCTCATAGCATACATCTACCGGCTTGCTTTTCAGTTCGGTGATTTGATAATGGGCCAGTTCCAGCCTTTTTTGGGTCAGCCAGCGCTGTGGAGTGCTATTAAATGCCTTTTGAAAGTCACGCTTAAACGTGGTCAGGCTCCTGCCCGTCAGGTAGCCAAACTTCTCCATTGGCATGTTGAACATGTAGTTTTTCTCCATAAAACTGACCAGCTCGACCTTATAAGGATCGTCAAAGTGCGCCAGCACCGCGTCAATCTCAGGATCAATTGCCCTGAGGATAGTGATCGCTTCGGTGATCTTAAGCAAAGCCAGATTCTCCGGAAAGGGCTGCGTCATCTCAAAGTAAGGAATGACGGATGCAAGGCAACTTTCCAAAAAGGGATGATTGCCATAGGCACGAATTTCCGAAAAAGGCACAGTCTTCGTCTGCACATCCATTCCACTGTAAAAATTCCGCAGAATCTTGGCTGTCAAATGCATCACGACAGTCTTGTGTGGCAGACCGTCTTTCGGATAGTTGATGATCGTGGCAGGCTTATTTCTGGGAATCAGAAAAATACTCGCCTTTCTTGAAGGTATGCGTTTCGTTGGTCTGTACGATTTTGGTCTCCCCGGAGATAAACCAGATCAGCATGTGGTCCTCAAACACCACCTCCGATTTGAAAAACTTATCCTCGTAGCAAGAAAGCTTGATCTCAGGCGTGAGGTATTTTGAAATATGGTCCATGCGTCAATTCGTAAACTTCATGTTTTGCATACGTTTTTAAAAAAACCGCTTACAACCGCCCCTACTTAATCCCGGGAGGCTTTTCCACTCCATCCTGATGGCCAAGATAGCCAAAGCCTCCCGTAGATTTGAATAATTCGTGCAAGGGTCAGTCAATCTGGAAGGTGATGCCAATCATCTCCTCGCTCAACTTCCACAGTCGTTTTGCGTTGGACTCGTCCAATGAATAATGCTTCACACCGGGAGAGGCGACAGCATCAGAAGCCAGTTCAGCTACATCCGCGTCTTCACAATACACGCCTCCAATGTCGGTGAGCAGCGGGCTCGTCGCACACCAAACGGTGGTCGCGGCTCCTTGCGGCACTGTCTTGAGCGAGGCCAAAACTTCCGGGAAAAGATTGCCATTCGCATCGCAGAAGCCCATCTCTTGAAACAATTCCAGCGGCGCCTCTCTGCCCAATTCGGTTCCACCGATGGATCCGGGATGCAGTGAATAGGCTCTTACGCCGAATTCCTTGCCTCTAGTGTCCAGCTCCAGGGCAAATAGATTGCTTGCGGTCTTGGACTGACCATAGGCTTGCAAGGTCTCATACTCCCTATGATCAAAATTGGGATCTTCAAAATCAAACGGCGCAAATTGATGTCCGTGGGACGAAACGTTGATCACCCTCGCTCCATTTGCCCGTTTCAGCGCAGGCCACAATCTGGCAGTCAGTTGAAATTGCGCCAGGTAGTTGGTGGCGAGCTGAGATTCGATGCCCCTGCTGTCTCTTCGAAGTGGCACCCACATGATTCCCGCGTTGTTGATCAGCAGATCAATCGACCGGCCTGAAGACAGGAACTTATTGGCAAACGCATCGATAGATTCTGGACTCATCAAGTCCATCGGTTCTACCTCCACATGGGCAAAGCCATCGAGGTTTCTCTTTGCCTTCTTGATATCTCTTGCAGGGACGATCACAGTCGCCCCCGCTGCCGCGAGAACCCGCGTGGTTTCCAGTCCGATGCCGGTATTCCCGCCTGTTACGATGGCAACCTTTCCGCTCAGGTCGATCCCCTTGATGACCTCACTGGCTGTTGCCGTACTGTTGAAGCCCGAGCGGATCGGCTTCTGCAGCTGCCCGTTGTAATTGGTAATTTTTGTTGTTGCTTTCATCTGTTTATAGTTTTTTTAGAGGTCAGATGGAATCTCGCACCGCATAAAATCATACCAATGTGTGAGGTTTTGCCTCGTGCTCGATTTCATGGTCTTTTTGTGTTTGTGATGGCAAAGTTATAGCCGGGCATGGCCGTGGACTTTGTTTAAAAGACCAACTTTACTTTGTTTAAAAGACCATTGATTGGGAACGAACCAAAGCTGACGGAATCAACGTCTCATGCGTTGAGAATCTGAAATCCTGGTTTAGGCAGACGTCTTTTAGCCGAAGCTAATCAAGCTTCCGAGCTTGAAAAATTCAGGGTTCCTGTTGGAAAAAGGAGTGCTGGGTCTGGAAAGTAGCGACTGTAAGATGAGACAACTTAATCAAGCAGGCCGTCAAACCAATGAAAAATGTTAAGCAGAAACTGAGCATTTTGGGAAGCGCTTTTTTGATTCATCCCCACTTTGTCCTTGCCTTGAAGTTGCGCTGTAAACATTGCCGCCTCTCCAAAGATGACGACACGGCCCTTACCATAAGTCATATAGGCTCCCTGGACGAAATTTTCGGCTGAAATCACCGGTGTGTCCTTCGTAAATTCCCAGGCTGTCTGCGGCATCTTAAGCTCATATTTGGCATCAAGAACAATGACAGGCTCTGCGTTTTCTGGGATTTCAAACGCCTGACCCGTGAAGCTTTGCAGTGAGGTTACTGATTCACCTTCATTTCGTCCTTTTGTCAAGACATTCTCCATCAACCCCTCGCCGGGTGTAAAGATATCTTTGCCGCCTCCCTTTTTCATCGCGAAGCCATTGTAAAACTTGAAGCCAAAGGATGCGGCTAGGTTCTCTGCAGCTCCGGGAAAAGGCATGTGATCTGCTATCAAAAAGAGGCAACCGCCATCTTTAACCCAACTGTTAACTGCTTCGACCTCACTCTCAGTGAATGCAGGCGGAGTAGGCAAAGTCCAGCTTTCAAGGCTAGCGGCATTCAATGCGTTGGAGACAACCAGAATCTTCCCCTTTTCCAGCTGCTCTTTTGTGAAAGGCGCGACCGAGGCCTCAACCACGTAACCGTCCTTTTCAATCACATTGGCAAAAGCACTGAATCTCCCGTCCTTGGTATGGAAATTATGGTGCGCTTCATCGATCAACACCACCGGCCCCTGACCTCGCGGATAGACAGGACTTGAAATAACCGGATCAAATCCAGTGTCTGCTACCTGCTGAGCAGCCCCCATCAAGGGAATCAAAAACAGCAGTGCAAGGAGTACTCTTTTCGGCATGATTTCAAGATTTGGAAAATTGGAAATGGGCTCAGGAGCAAGGCATTTTCTGGCATTAACAGCAAAACTGTGTTGATGTAAGTTATTACAATTTGCTTTTGAAATCATACAAGACATCAAGCTCAAGCCATCTGCCCCCGTGGAAGGACTCAGGACTCTTCAGTTGAAAAAGGGCTTCCTGGCCATGGAGGAATAAGTTTTCGAAAACTTCACTTTGATCTAAAAACCAAAACCCCAGACTCGAAAGAGCCTGGGGTTTTATTTGAAAAGAAGATCCGGCGTCTAAACTGGCATTCCTTCGTAATTCTCTTCTAATTTTTCATCGAGGCCATATCGATCACAAAGCGGTAGCGGACGTCACTTTTGAGCATGCGCTCGTAGGCCTCGTTGATATCCTGCATCTTGATCATCTCTATCTCGGAGACGATGTTGTGCTGCCCGCAGAAGTCAAGCAGTTCCTGGGTTTCCGCAATTCCTCCGATCAGTGAACCGGAGATTGCTTTTCTGCCCATGACCATACCGGCAGTGTTGAGCGTAGGGTCGAGATTGCCCAAAAAGCCCACCAGCACCAGCGTGCCACTTGCATGGAGCGTAGCCATGTACGGATTCAAGTCGTGCGTGTATGGTACGGTATCAATGATGAGGTCAAAGGTATTGCTGACAGATGCCATCTGGCTTTCATCTGTAGAGATGACTACCTGATCTGCGCCCAGGCTCTTGGCTTCTTCTATCTTGCCAGCAGATCTGGAGAAGAGGGTGACCTCAGCTCCCAAGGCATGCGCCAGCTTCAGCGCCATGTGCCCCAAACCGCCCAATCCGACCACGGCGACTTTGCTGCCTTTGCTCACCTTCCAGTGTCGCAACGGAGACCAAGTGGTAATTCCGGCGCACAGCAAAGGAGCCACTGCAGCCAGATCGAGGTTTGCAGGAACGCTCAGCACGAAGTCCTCGTCCACCACCACTTTCTCAGAATACCCCCCAAACGTGTGCTGTCCGAGATGCCTATCCCGTCCGTTGTAGGTGCCGGTGAAGCCATTTAGGCAATATTGCTCCAAGTCTTGCTGGCAGTTGGCGCAGGTCTTGCAGCTGTCCACCATGCAACCGACAGCGGCGAGATCGCCAACTTTGAACTTGCTGACCTCGCTTCCGACTTGGGTTACACGGCCTACGATCTCATGGCCAGGCACTGATGGGTATTTCGTCCCTCCCCAGTCGTTTCTGGCCGTGTGAAGGTCGGAGTGACAGACGCCGCAATAGAGAATTTCGATCTCCACATCTTTTGGAGTGGCTTCCCTTCGGGGAATGGTCATCTGCTCCAGATCGGCTTCTTTGGAAGCGGCCCCAAAGGCTTTTACTTCAAATGTGTTCATGGCTTGATGGTTTAGTATTTTGGAAAAGTAAAATAGGAACACCCGAAAGGAATGTGGTGGTTCACCGATTTGCCAAAAAAAACCAGAGAAACCATACTGAATGGCCTAAAAAATCTATCCAGCGGGGAAGCTTGGGCGGATTAGGGTTTGTCGATCAGTTCGGAAGAGGTCGATTGCATGATCCTTTCGTACTCTTCTCGCCCCGACACCGTGAGGTAAGGCAAGACCGTATTCCAGACCAAGCGCACCATCTCGCCTTTTTGCTGAGGCTGGTGATTTGGTAAAATCTCGAGCCGCGACAGCCAGAAAGTAATTACAATGCGGATCGTCTGCTGAATTCTTTCCAGGACATCTTCGTCAGGAAAACCCACATACCCATCCGTCAGGAAATCCTCAAAAAGTCCCTGCATTTGCTGTCTTCGAAGCAGGAGTGTCTCTTGGATCTTCCCTTTCACCTGGGGAAAGGACCGGGTGATCTCCAATACGTCCAGATTGAAAAACCGATACCGATATTGAAATTCCTCAAGCTCCGATACCATCCGGTGAAAATGCTCAAGGGATGAGGTGTTTGGCTTTCGGGAGGTATAGGCCTCGGAGGCATCACCTCTCATCTTGTCATAAATCGCCAAAAGCAGCTCTTCTTTGGTACGATAGTGGTAGTCCAGATTTCCGTGACTGATTCCCATTTCCCCCGCGATATGGCGACTGGTAACTCCCTGAATCCCAAATTCATTAAACATCCGGATAGCGACGGATACAATCCTGTCTTTGGTTTTCAGTTTTGCCGGCTTCTTCATTATACCCGAGTTAGTGGAAAATTTCAATTAGAAAATTAAGAGCTATAAAATAAAAAAGGGGATTTCGGCTCGCTTTTTTTGACCGCTCAAAAGTAGGCAGGCCAAAAATTTCCATCAACCCGGAGTTTTCTTGGGGGTTTGGTTCGGTGGACGCTCATTTAGGCCTACCAGAAAATAATGGTTTCTGCTCTCTTCAAATGCTTAGATGTTCGGAGATAGGATGTTTCCTGACACAATTGAAGCGCGTCGTCAACGTCACGGTCGAAGATCTTTCTTCGTTGACTTTCTTGGAAAATTTCCCCAAAGAATCCATCAAACGATCTAAATTCGGCAGTATAAAATCAAACCCCATAACCTATGCGAAATGCTCTTGTTGGAATAGTAGTGTTCCTTGGAAGTATTCAGATTGGCTTTGGTCAAAGCTCAAACGGCAAGAACTCTAAGCGACCCAACATCATCTTTATCATGTCGGATGACCATGCTTATCAGGCGATTTCGGCCTATGACAATCGAATGATCGAAACTCCAAACATAGATCGGATCGCTGAGATGGGGATTCTTTTCACCCAGGCAAGTGTCACCAACTCGATCTGTGCTCCTTCCCGTGCGACCATCCTGACCGGCAAGCATTCCCACCTGAATGGAAAGGTGGACAATCACTTTGCCTTCGACACGACCAACGTGACTTTCCCACAGCTGTTACAGGACGCAGGCTACCAGACGGCCATGTTTGGCAAGCTTCACTTCGGCAACAATCCCAAAGGTTTTGACGAGTTCAAGATTCTCCCGGGTCAAGGCTCCTACTACAATCCCGAATTTATCACCAAAAAAGAGGGCGAGATTAAGGTGGAAGGCTACGTAACCGACATCGTGACAGACATGACACTGGACTGGTTGGAAAAAGACCGGGATGCTGAAAAGCCCTTTATGCTAATGTACCTGCACAAGTCCCCACACCGTCCCTGGATGATGGCTGAGCGCCACTTGGAAGAATTCACCAACAAAACTTTTCCGGAGCCTGCAACTCTGTTTGACGACTACGAAGGAAGACCTGTCGCCGCGGAGGCAGAGATGAATATCCTCAAACACATGAGCTGGGCCGGGGACAACAAGGTATTTCCCGAAGTGATGGAGGAGCTGGGGATTCCGGAAATCGGCCCTGACAAAGTCAGATTCAAGGGTGAGCTCGCGCGCTTTACTCCTCCGCAAAAAGAAAACTTCCTGAATGCTTACACCAAGGTCAATGAAGAGTTCAAATCAAAATACCCGTCCATGACCGACGCCGACAAGATGCGGTGGAAGTATCAGCGATACATGCAGGATTATCTCGGGACGATTAAAGCCGTGGACGAAAACGTCGGCAGATTGCTCGACTACCTCGAGGCAAACGACCTAATGGAAAATACAATCATCGTCTATACCTCGGATCAAGGCTTCTACCTCGGAGAGCATGGCTGGTACGACAAGCGCTTCATCTACGATGAGTCCTTCAAGACTCCGTTGCTGATGGCTTGGCAGGGCAAGACCAAAGGCGGCACTAAATCCGATGCCTTAGTCCAAAACCTCGATTTCGCCCAAACCTTCCTCGACGCCGCTGGTGTGAAAGCTCCCAAAGACATGCAGGGAGAGAGCATGGTGCCTTTGCTGACAGGCGATGAGAACGAGTGGGATCGCGACGCGGTGTACTACCACTACTACGAATACCCCGCCGAGCACATGGTCAACCGGCACTATGCCATCGTGACGCACGAGTACAAGCTGATCCACTATTACTTTGCGGAGGACAGATGGGAACTGATCGACCGGGTCAATGATCCGATGGAGATGAAAAATTTCTACGACGACCCAGCCTATGCTGCCATCCGCAAGGAACTGCATTCCGAACTGGACAATATCCGTAAGAAATACAAAGACAACACCGCGATCAGCCAAGGCTATATCGATCGCTTGATCGAGGATGCCTCGCAAGGCAAAGTCTACGGCGCGCCAAAAGCAAAGGTGGATGCCGCAATCAAGCGCAGTCAGGAGAACAAAAAGTAGATTGGTTTTCCGCTCTTCGAGGGCTTTAACCTCGAAGCATTCTTCAAGGGATTGTCATCGGGTAGCAGTTAGGTCAAACCGAGATTCCAAACCCTTTGACAAAACCGTAGAATTACTTCTGATACATCTCGCGGGTTTGAGGAGCTGAATCTTTTTGCGCCATTCATGCCTTCCTGATCTCAGAATCTGGAAGGTCTGGCACTTGACTCATCCAAAGATCAATCGCTTAGTGCTTAGAGCTATTTAGTACCAACAGCGGATAGTGAGTGACCGCAGCCATCTCGTGTGTGAAGTGACGCTGGAAAAGCCCGCCTGAATCTCGGGCGATCATGGCGACCATCCCAGTGTCGGTGTGCTTGTCGAGATAGAAATTGATCCCATCCATCACGCTGTCATCGAATACCGTGATGCGTTCTGTCTCAATGTCTTCTCTGAAACGTGAAACCAGCGCTGCCCGCTCCATCTCTTGGCTGAAACCAAGCCTGGTATTTTTCGGCCGGACATTCAGCACCCGCAGGGTAGGCGCGATCATCAAGCCCACCACCTCAGCCAAGATATCAAGAGACGCTTCATTTTCTACATCCTCAAGATCAGTGGCAAAGACCACCCGGTTTTTTCCCTTCCGGTTAAAGTCTTCGAAGCGCGCGACTTCGGGGATGACCATGACAGCGACTTTGGTATGTGCCACCACCTTTACCGTATTGCTACCGATCAAAATCCGCTTCAGCCCGCTTGCACCCTTGGTGCCCATGACAATCAGGTCTACCCGCTGAGCACTGATTTGCTCTGTCAGGGTATCGACGAAATCACCGTGTGCTACCAGTGAAGTGCAGTTGAGACTCGCTCCGAAAGAAGCTTGTAGCTCAGATACTAAAAGTTCCAGCTTCTGTATTGCTTGGGCTTCACTGTCACCGGCAGGCATCACATGAATGATAATTAACGTTGCCGAAACCCGCTTTGATATTTCAGCCGCAAACAGGAGCGCATTGCCCGCCGCTTCGGAGAAATCAACAGGGGCGATGATGGATTTGATCATAAAAGTCGTTTTAAGATGTTAGGCTAAATATAGAAATTAAGCTCGCCGATTTTTCTCTGACTACGCGAGCGAGCAGATTCAACTGGGGAAATTGCTACACAAAAAAAGCCCGACTCCTTCGAGCCGGGCTTTATAGTTAAAGTAAGATCGGATTTTTTATAAGAACCTAGGGAGGAGCATGCAACTCTTCCCTAGTTCAATTCCCGGGCTTCAAAACAGAAGTCTTATTAAAATGAATTTCAACCTATTATTATTGAAAATAAAATACATTATAAAGTATTACCCAATATTAATAGCACTTACCTCGATAATTAAACTTCGGGGTAAGGTGATGAAGAACATGCACTATTGCTATCGGATTCAGGAACAACTATTACAGGTTTGCACTGCTCGTCAATAACAATTTTTGCATGAAATATAAATTGACAGTCAGTACCGTTCATCCTTACTTTATTTCTTTCAACAATATACCAGTAAATTTTTGACGGTGAAGTCGCCGTTGCTTGAGTTTCCTGACGATAAACCATCGCTATATTCGAAATAGAAGTTCCAGCCATGCACCCAGGCTGTTGCACCGTAAAAAAATCGCCATCACCAGAAACTGAACAACCGGGACATATTGGCCCTGGAGCCGCTTGCCACACAGATTGCATGCCACTTTGTAGTTGAGAAGGGGTGGGTCCATAAAAATAAACCCCACTTCCTTCAAAATGTCCGTACCAGATTCCAGTCGCACTATTATAGGTAAGTTGAGATCCCGCGGGCATAACTTTCAAGGCTTCGGGTTGTGATTCCGAGTCTCCAAACTTCTCAATCGTAAAATCCTTACCATCTTCCGTGTCCAAAGGTTGATCTACTTGCTTTTCAATAGACTTCCCAACATCTATATCCAAATTGTCGACACAGCCGGATAAGCACAGCAAAATACATGTTAATATTAAAATAGTTTTCATAAAAATGAGTGTTAAAAGGTTATGACGTAATAATACCAAATATTCCAATAACTACAAATAGTTTATAAAAAAGTCAGCTTGCTTTCATCAAGAAACAAACACCTGTTGGCATTTTTTCCTAGCACTCATACAATCATATCTTATACTTCTATGATAGCTTACTGTACCAGAGTCTTTGTAGACCTTAGTAGTTCAACTTTGCCGACGTCGTTACGGAAATCTCACCTGCAAAATAGAGGACGTTAGTAGGCTCTTCAGAAAAGTCAACATTCCGTTAGGAGGAGTCCCAAGACACGTTTTTTTTATTTAAAGGCAATGTCACAATGGATGCGACAAAAAACCCGGGCAAGACCTCCTGCCCGGGTTTTGATTTTCAAGGTTACTGGTTTACTTCACCGACTGCAGGAGCTTCTCCTCCAGCCGGGTTTCATCGACGGTGAGTTGGCAGATGCTGATCAGGATGGTGCCTGCTGTCACTGCATGGCCTGCATACGCCAAGAGGATTTCGGGTACTTCTCCCGGTGCAGTCAGCATTGCGGTGCCGACGGCGGCGATCAGGAGACCTGCCTTCTTCAGCAACTGGAAGAAAGGAGGAGTTGGGGCGAGAGCCCGGTGTTTTATTTCTTCTATTGTTGTCATAGTTTTTTTTAGTTAAATGTTAAAGGTTAAGTGTTTATTGGGAGTGATCAGTGTTCAGTCGCAGTGATCAGAGTCAGTGATCAGTTGCTCACCAATTGAGAGAATTAGGCGCAGGGCTGGATCTTTCGGCTTTTGGGCAACTTGCCAGGTATTTGTAAAAGCGTTTTGATCAATGCCTGTTCGCTTTGGAGGCGCACCATGACTTCCTTCATTTTTCCCAATTCTTTATTCATCTGCCTGATATCCTGGATGAGGAGCTTGAGGAAATAGGCGATGACAGAAAGGAGGAGTCCGAAGACCCCTCCCACAATTGCCTGAAACATCAGTCCATCCATTGGATTTGATGGTAGGTCAGGTTCAGGGCACATTCTGGACAGCTCCTTATCTCCAGTGTGGCCTTTTCCCCTTTCCCGAGTGTTTGACCTATCAGGGAAGTGAGATTCTGGAAGACTTCCCTGCCGGGAACACCTCTCCCCTCCCCTGTAATTTCAGACACCAGGACGATGTTTCGGTGCAGTTGCGTTAGCCCCAGTTCTGCTTTCCTTGGGATCTTCGATTTGTGTGAGCCGGAGTTTTGGAACACGGCGATCTGCTGTTCGGATGAACTTTGGACCAGATCTAGTTCGTAGACTCCTTCCGGCAGACAGGCCATCGAAGGATGGAAGCATGCTGAGGGCAGCTCGGCCGTGGCACAGAGGATCTTGCCGTTGTAACTAAGCGATCCATTGGTGCCGCCGGGCCAATATTCCCGTGTGAGCAGGAATTTCATAATCAGGAGACCGATAGGATGATCGCAGGATTCTGCGATACATCGTTCATGTCGTACTGATTGCCGTTGACGTCGAGAAAGAACTCCAGGGCCAAAGCGAAGAAGTACTTTTCACCGGCAACGCCCGGTTTGGGCAGGGAGAGCGAAACTTGCGCCGCCGGGAGATTGATGATCGGCAGGGGCGCTATTGTGGCGGTCTCGGTGTAATAATCCTGTTCCGCAAAGTTGATCGCTGCGCGTATCAGGGAAAACCGGTAGAACTTTGATCCTTCAGAAAACAGCAGAAACTTGCTGGGAACCAGAGCCGGTATCGTCACCGTCACGGAAGTCGGCTCATCCAGGACCGTTGTCTTCACTTTCAAGACGTTGCGCATGGATGCCTTTTCAGAGAATTCGAACCGCAGTAGCGAGGTCATGTCTCCCAGATCAAATTTCCTGTCTCCCCGGGGACTCACCGAGTCGGATTTGACCACTTTCATGGCCGCGGAATAGAGTCTGTTGTGCAGCTTTCCACCGTTGGATTTGAGTTCGATCTCACGGAACGCATTCTTGAGAAATTTGGCGGAGGCAGCGGCCTCGGCGAATTCCTTTAAATTCTCCCGGGTCCGTTGGAAGCGGGGATCATTTTGGATGCGCTTTTTGGTCACCCCTCCCTTTCTCCTGGCGATGAATTTTCCATCGCGGTTTTTATAAAATGTGAGGTCACCCATGGTGCCCTCGAGTTTGATATATCCAGATTGTTTTGCCATAGTTTTGGATTGTTTAGATGTGAAACATGGCCCTAAACTGAACTCAACAACCTGAATATCAAAACGAATGTGGAATCTATGGAAACAAAGGAAAACTAAGGTAATCCGTGGAAAATGTGGACAAAACCCAACCTATGTGTGACGTATGTATGACGATGGTATGACG
>NZ_AUBW01000025.1 GCF_000429445.1 Algoriphagus terrigena DSM 22685 | reverse complement strand
AAGCCCATTTTCCATTCAGATGGAGGAGGTCAGTATTATTGCAGGCAATTTGTGGCAATGACCCAAAAGCAATTCCAAAATAGTATGGGGAAAACAGCTTATGAGAATCCTAAAGCAGAGCGATTAAACAGGACAATCAAGAATGATTACCTCTATGGATATCATCCTGCAACATTCAAAGAGCTGGAAATTAAAACAGCCAAAGCAGTTAAAATGTATAACCAGGAGAAACCTCACCAAAGTCTGGGAGGCTTAACTCCTGATCAGTTTGAACGAAATCAAATTCTAACCAAAACCAACTTCAAAACGGTCAACTCTATTTAGGACGGTACACTTCAATTTGCCAAAATCAATCTCGGGAACCATCCCCTTCGCAGCTCTTTGATGCATACCTAGCAACTCCGTGGCGTCATTGAAAAAGCCGCCGTTTTTCAGGTAAAACTTACCGGAATCGCTTCCTCCGGTAAAGTCCTTTCGATAGCCTCTCTTGGCGATGTCATCCCCGGTAAACTTCGCCTCGGTCAACTCAGTCCAGTGCCCATCGCGGTCCATCGCCCATTGATTGTTAAAGAAAACCCGCCTTTCCATGTGGCCGGATTCAGGGATAAAATTCTCCAAAAACGAATGGGGCCGCTTGTACCAAGTGTCTGTTTTCGGTCTGAGAAAACTGGCGATCAGCATCCACTCTCCGACTTCCGGCGCAAAGAAATAGGCGGTATATACCGTGTTGCCTTTTCCGTCAGGCTCCACAGAGTTGAGGAATCTATAGGTAGTCCCTGCCACCCAATTGTACTTCAAAAAACTTTGTCCTCCCGAACCTTCATTGCCAAACTCCCCAGTGTACACGCCTTCGCCCTTCATCAGCAATTTGATCTTCTGGTCCTCCGGAATATCACCGGGATTGTCGGTGGAAAATGGACTCCAAACCGAAAACAAAATCCTGCGCTCCGACTCAGAGTTGACTTGAATCCCGAAATATCCCTCTCCAAAACCATTGGCCATAAAGTACGATCCAATCGGATCTTCACCAGGCAAGACTGTCAACTCGTTGTAAAACCACTTGAAGTTTCTCTCCTCCGGCAGGGCGTAACTCAGATGCACCGAAGGCCCTCTTCTGCCCCAATAGAAGCGATTGTCGACATTGTCCCGGACGAAATCGAGCGCTAATTGACCTTCATGGCGAATCCACAAACTCTTAATCCGGGCAAAGTCAGCAGCCGTTTTTTCAAGACCTCGGAGTTTGACTTTATTGTAGCCCGGTACCAATCGCAGCTCGCCGATCTCATAAATCCCAGAATCTCCGGCGGAAAGATTGGATTCCAAGGTTTGACCGTTAAGCTCCACGGAAATCGTGCTCTCACCCTCCTGCGGCAAGATCTCCAGATCGAGAAAAACTGTCGCAGCGGTGTCCGACTTGAAGTAAACGCTGAATTCGCTGGCAGGATTTCCCCAGGTTTGAACCCCTTCCGCATTGATCTTCTCCTTGCTTTCCCCTTGGGTTTGGAAAACATTTCCTCCGAGGGGAATTTCAATGGAAATCACCTCTCGACTAACCGGCGAAAAATCAGCGGTGTCAAGCCATATATTGGCACACAAGCCTGTCCAGAGGATAATGAGTAGAAATTTGATATTCATCGGAGGAAAAATAAAAGCCGAAAGATAGAAAGCAGGGCATTTTCCCATGCACAAACCGGAATGAAATTTAAAACTATTCGGACGGTGTTCTTTAAATTTCAAAAGTCTTAAACGCCGAGAAATGAAAGCCCTTGTGATCGAATCCTTTCAGCAAACTCCCTCCATCCAACATGTTCCTGATCCAGACCCAGTTGAAAATGGGGTCGTGATCGAAGTAAAAGCCACGGGACTTTGCAGAAGTGACTGGCATGGTTGGATGGGGCACGATTCGGACATCCGGCTTCCGCATGTGCCGGGACATGAGTTTGCAGGGGTAATTCGGGCGGTGGGGAAAGGTGTGAAAAATCACGAGATCGGCGACCGGGTGACCGTTCCTTTTGTCTGCGCATGTGGGGTTTGCCCAACCTGCCATTCGGGAAATCAGCAAATCTGCGACGATCAGTTTCAGCCGGGATTTACCCACTGGGGCTCCTTTGCAGAGTTCGTCGCCATCGACCGGGCAGACAGCAATCTGGTCAGGCTATCTGAACAGATCTCCTTTGAAACTGCTGCAAGTTTGGGCTGCCGCTTTGCCACGTCTTTTCGGGCGATTGCTGCACAAGGCAAGGTTTCTGGTGGTCAATGGGTGGCCGTGCATGGCTGCGGAGGAGTCGGGCTTTCGGCAATCATGATTGCTGCGGCGATGGGCGCGGTCATCATCGCGGTGGATATTTCGGAGGAAAAACTGGCCTTTGCCAAGGCCGCCGGAGCTCATTTTGGAATAAATGGAAAGCAAACAGCTGACGTCGTCGGTGAAATCATGGAGACATCCAAAGGCGGAGTCCATGTCTCGATCGATGCCCTGGGGAGCAAAACGACCTGCTGGAATTCCATCTCCTGCCTGAGAAAACGTGGGAAACACGTTCAGATAGGCTTGATGGCCGGCGACCAATCCAACCCCGAAATCCCCATGCATCTGGTCATCGCAAAGGAGCTCGAAATCCTCGGAAGTCATGGCATGCAGGCCCATGCCTATCCGGAGATGATCCGGATGATCTACGAAGGGAAACTCGCGCCCCAAAGACTGATCGGTCGGAAGATCAGTTTGGCCGAAGCCGTGTACGAATTGCCCACGATGGATGATTTCCGGGAAAGAGGAATGGTGATGATTGACAGGTTTTGATTGTGACCGGAATGGGCAGAGGTCCGGTTGCTGCAAGGTCTTGACATTCTATTTTGAAAGAAAACTTAAACCATTGACTTTTAACCCGATCTAAGGACCACTAACCTCTCTCTCCCATGATCAAAAAAATCTCTATCGGCATTATAGTCCTGCTCATCCTCATTCAGTTTATTCCCTATGAAAAAAATGAATCCAGCGCATCGGAATTTGATGTTTCGAAAAGCTACAACGTCCCCGACAATGTCTCTATGATCTTGAAAGGTGCCTGCAACGACTGCCATACTAATTCCACCATTTATCCATGGTACAGTTATATCGAGCCGGTAGGTCTATTTTTGAATCGACATATTACCGAGGGAAAAGGACATCTGAACTTTTCGGAGTTTACCAATCGTCCTTTGGCCTGGCAAAACCACAAGTTTGAGGAGACGATCGAAATGGTCGAAGAAAAAGAAATGCCCTTGGAATCCTACACCTTTTTTGGCCTCCATCCCGAGGCCAACCTTACAGATCAGGATCGGAAAGTCCTGATTGATTGGGCCAAAGACCAAATGGCCATGCTGGCTGCAACTTATCCGGCAGACAGCCTGGTGATGAAACGGCGAACCCCTCCTGCCCAATAAGTATTCAAGCCCCGGTTTTTAAATTGGGGCTTTTTTCATCCCTTTTTTCCTTCTTACCTTAACACCTTCCAATTTTCAACCTTACCGCTTTCCAACTATATCTCCTTTGCTACCCCGTCCCTTCCTTTCAAAACCCAACTACTTTCTCTATTTTCCGAAATGAAAAATTTTTCTGATCAAGAAGTCCGTTGGGGCATATTGGGTGTGGGAAATGTCTGCGAAGTCAAATCCGCTCCCGCCATGAATCTGATTCCGAACAGCCGCCTCGTTGCCGTCATGCGCAGGAATGAAGCCAAAGCCAAGGACTATGCCGCCCGCCATGGCGTGGGCAAGTGGTACTCAGATGCGCAAGCGCTGATCGATGACCCCGAGGTCAACGCCATCTACATCGCCACCCCTCCCGACGCCCACCTGGAACTGACCCGAATGGCCGCCGCCGCCGGCAAACCCGTCTATGTAGAGAAGCCCATGGCCCGAAACCATGCGGAGTGTCTGGAGATGATCGAGATCTGTGAAAAGGTCGATGTGCCGCTTTTTGTCGCGTATTACCGTAGAGCTTTACCCCATTTTGTCAAGATCAAAGAACTCATGGGCGAGGGCGCTATCGGAGCCATACGGACTGTCCACATCAACATGCGACAGATCGTGGAACCCGAAATCATCACCAAGTTGGAAAATAACTGGCGTGTCATCCCTGAAATCGCCGGTGGCGGATACTTCTACGACCTCGCGTCTCACCAGCTGGATCTGTTGGATTTCTTTTTCGGAAAAATCACTCACACGGCAGGCTTCTGTGGCAATCAAGCCAACGCGTACCAAGTGGAAGACATCGTCGTCGGGAGTTTTTTCTTCGAAGACGGCGTATTCGGTACCGGCAACTGGTGCTTTTCCTCATCCCAATCCGCTGAGATAGACGAAATCGTCATTGACGGCGACAAGGGGCAGATTCGCTTCGCCACCTTCGGAAAAGGTGAATTCACCCTGATTCGGGACGGGCATGAGCCACAGCTTTTGCAGTTTGAGCTACCCAAACACATCCAGCAGCCGCTGATTCGCAGTATCGTGGACGAACTCCTGGGAAGCGGTCTTTGCGCCAGCACAGGCATCTCCGGAGCCAGAGCCAACTGGGTGATGGGCGAGCTGATCAGAGAGCGGATCGCATAACTGTCGGCTGGTCGTCAGCCAGTCCATTTTAGCCCAAGTCATTTTTCATTGCAGATTTTAATTTGTCTTTTAAAGGCCATATAGCCTGTCCCTTCCGCCGCGGCGGACGGGAGAATACCCTAAATAATCATTCCCCTGTGTGAGAACTTTTCTCATGGGCATTTCATATCTTAAAAACTCTTTCGTCAACCCCAGCTTTTATGCATGATCATCCGATAGTCGTTTTCATGGCATTGTTGATTTTGGGCTATGGACTGTTTTCCAAAAAAGCCGAAAACTCTATCATCACGGCTCCGATGGTATTCGTCATCATTGGGTTGCTAGTCAGTTTTTTTGACATGGAGCTATTGCGGGAAGGCCCCAAAGCGGCATTTGTCAAACCTCTGATGGAATTCACGCTTTTGCTGGTCCTGTTCATTGACGGTTCGACGATTGATTTGAAGACCTTACGGAAAGACCGCTCCCTGCCCATCCGACTATTGGGAATCGGACTTCCTCTGACGATGGTGTTGGGAGCATTGATCGCCATCCCGATGTTTCCCGAGATCCGGCCTCTGATTTTGATCTTGATGGCCTTTATCCTCTCGCCGACAGACGCAGCATTGGGCCAGGCCGTAGTCACGGGAGACCAGGTACCCAAACGGATCCGACAGACCATCAATGTGGAAAGTGGCCTTAACGATGGGATCGGGCTTCCTCCGATTCTGGTTTGTCTTGCCTTGCTGTCCGGTTCGGCAGGAGATGGATTTGACAGTAATTACTGGATGAGCTTCGTTGCGAAGCAGTTTATTTATGGTCCGGTGATTGGCGGACTGATTGGCTGGCTGGGAGGAAAACTGATCGAAGGGGCCTTCAAGAAAGGCATGATCACATCGGCCTACCAGATGCTCGCCTCTGTAGCCATTGCGGTGCTTTCTTTTTCCGGAGCAGAGCTTATCGGAGGCAACGGTTTTATAGCGGCATTCGTCGCTGGCATGTTTCTAGGTACAAAAACGGAATTGGTACGGGAAAGAATGAAAGAGTTCGGTGAGGCGGGCAGCCAGATCATGATTCTATTTATCTTCCTTTTGTTTGGGATCATCCTGGTTCCATTTTCTTATCATCTCTGGGACCTTAGAGCATTTGTCTATGCTATCTTGAGTTTGACCGTCGTCCGGATGCTTCCTGTCGCGATCAGTTTGATCAAATCGGGATTGGACCTGAAGACCACCCTCTTTATCGGGTGGTTTGGCCCCAGAGGAATCGCTTCAGTCCTTTATTTGCTCATGGCAATCATCCAGTTGGGAATCGAGGGATTAGAGCAGGTCGTCAGCATCATCACTCTCACTGTGTTGTTGAGTATCTTCCTTCATGGGATTTCAGCGGTACCTCTGTCCGGTGTTTTCAAAAGAAAATATTGAGTGGGAGACCCCTCAAAATGATTGAAAAAGAAGGAGGTAAAAACATGCGGCAGTTTTTCTCCAGATTTCTTTCTGTTAACTTAAACCCAATCTAAAAACTGGATCCTATGAACCGGACTTTCTCGCTCGCTTTTTTGCTTGGGATTTTGATATGCTCCCAGACGCTTTTTGCCCAAAATCTTAAAAACCGAATCCAACCGGGAAAGATGTACAATGCCGGCGACTCCGTCTATGCTCCTCGCTATGGATTGAGTGCAAAAATCCCCCAAGGGTGGGTTGGAGTTCTTCCCAGGGAAACGGAGGTCTTCCTACTTAATTCAACTAGCGGGACATTCGGCGAGATCTTCGTCTTTGGAAGGGAAAAAGTAGACTTGGCCCAGCTTGCTGAATCCTGGAAAGCCGGTGTGGATGTCTCTGAAACGGTGAGGTTAAAAGCAACAGATCCCACCATCGAAGGGGATTTGCTGTATTCACATGCCGAGGCTATTGGAAACTACCTTCCTCCCAAAAACTACCGGGCCTTTGCCGCCACCCGATGTGGTGATGCATGTATTACGGTCTTGGCAATTTCTGAAGAAGCAAATGCCGAACTGACTTCTCAAGCCGCGCTGGAAATGCTCAAGACAGCAATCTTGACCACGCCAAAAGAAATTGATCCTTACGAGGGGTTTGATTGGCAGGGATTTCTTTCGGGCAAGCTGCTGATCGCGTTTGAAGGATTCACCGGGGGCAAGCAGCAGACGAAAGTAAACCTGTGTGAAGGTGGCACATTCCAGGCACAAATCTCGAAAAAAGGCATGATGAAGGACACCAATCCGGACTACAAGGGCACAATGAAAGGAACTTGGACAGTCGAAGGCAAAGCCTCTGAAGCCACCTTGACGCTGACTTTTGACAAAGAAAAGTTGGCTCCCTTTGTCGCTAAACTCAAGTTTACAGAAGAAGAACTTTACGTCAATGACGAGCGACACTACGCCAGTCAGAGTGAGAAGTGTAATTGAAAAAAGACGCTAGTAAGGCATTAGAACTAAGAGCCCGTATAGGCCCGCTCACTGCCTGCGGCAATTGTCAAAACCGTACTGTTTCCCCAAACTCATCCGAGACCAAACGTCTCGGTTTTTTTATTTTAGAAAATCCAGCTCTATGCGTCGTGATGCCAATTATCAACTCAACTCTGGCGAAAAAATCTAAAAGTTACTTTCCAAAAAATTACGTGTCGCTGAGACCTCTTCGGACTTTTATTTTGATTTAGTGAAAGGCTATTTTTCCAAAATAAAATTTAATCACCACCATTAACTTAATTTTATCAATTAAGTAAGTCAATTCATTGCGATTTTTTATAAAATATCAAGTTTCATTCCTTGATCTTCCAAAATATATTTCAAAAACTGGCTCGATTTTGGAAATACTGCATGCAACCTTATCAATAAAACGATCATCTATAAAATCAAAGGCAATGAGTTAAGAAAAGAAGATTCACACCGTTTGAAGTTCAAGAGACAAACCAAACAAACCTCTATCCATTCTCTACACTAAACCACAATAACACCATGAACACACACCCTATCACCCGATGGTTTACCCGCCTCGCACTGGGACTGTCCCTCTTGGCAGGTATGATCGCGCCGCAGCAGGCGGACGCTAAAAGTTACGCTGGAGTGAGCTTTCAGGTCTTTTACGACGAGCTCGCCCCCTATGGAGACTGGGTCAAAGATGCCCGATACGGCTACATCTGGCTGCCCGCCGTCCGAGAGGATTTCCACCCTTATGGCTCCGATGGTCACTGGGTCATGACCGAATACGGCAA
Organism: Algoriphagus terrigena DSM 22685; assembly: GCF_000429445.1. Taxonomy (GTDB): domain Bacteria; phylum Bacteroidota; class Bacteroidia; order Cytophagales; family Cyclobacteriaceae; genus Algoriphagus; species Algoriphagus terrigena. Next base: position 67,925 of record NZ_AUBW01000025.1, on the reverse strand, counting down.
TACCTGGGTTTCCAATTACGATTGGGGCTGGGCACCCTTCCACTACGGACGCTGGTACTTCGATGATTACTTCCAGAGCTGGGCCTGGATCCCCGGCTATGATTGGGGGCCAGCTTGGGTCAACTGGAGAACAGGCGGCGGATACTATGGCTGGGCACCCTTGGGTCCCGGCGTATCTATCAATGTAAGCGTCAATCTTCCGAGCTTCCACTGGGTATTCCTGCCCAATCATCACATCTACCACCATCACGCCTACCGCTACTATGCTCCTCACAAGACCAAGGTGAAAATCTATAACAACACGACGATCATCAACAATACCGTGGTGTACAACAATCACAACTACGTGGGTGGGCCTAATCGAAGAGACGTTGAACGGGTCACAAGAACGACCGTACCGGTGCACAGACTGGAGGCTAGCAACAAGCCAGGCCGCGCAGCTGTCTCCAGAAACTCGGTGAGCATCTACAGACCTGACGTACAGGAGAGCCGTGGAAGAACTGTCGAGTCGAGACCGTCCAGAGTATTGGATGCACAAGATGCCAAAACCGCCAGATCCAGCCGGGATCTGAACGCTACGGCACCTTCGAGAAGCAGCTCCAATGGATCGACCTCAGGTGGTAGATCTGTAGAATCTCCATCAAGAGCTACTCAAAACTCGACGAAGCCAGCAACGAGCCAGAGTCCGAGCAGATCAGCGAGTCCCTCGGTAAGAGAGGAAAGCAAAAAACCGACAGTAACGCCGATGCCTTCTCAATCACAAGGCAGAAGCACTACCACTGCTCCATCACGCTCTCAAAGCTCCGGCAGTCGGGAGGCAGCTCCGTCCAGATCCACTGAGGTGAGAAAAGAAGGTTCTAGAACGCAACAAAGTGCCCCTTCCCGTGGAACTGTGCAGCAATCCAGACCAACTCAATCTCCTACGAGATCCCAGTCTCCAGAGGTGAAAAAAGAGGCTTCAAGATCTCCGCAAAGCGCGCCTTCCCGTGGTACTGTCCAGCAATCCCGACCAGCGCAAGCTCCTGCCAGGTCACAGTCCAATGACGTAAAGCGAAGCGAGCCAACTAAACGGAGCTCGCCAGCTAACAGCAGCAGAACATCCAGTACAAGTCCGAGCAGATCGGCCAGCAACGGGAGAAACAACTAGCAAACTCCCACTTCATCTAAAAAGCCTGACGGTTCTCCGTCAGGCTTTTCTTTTACCTCAGCCGCAAACACCAAAAAGTGAGGTCGCTTCATTCCACTTGACAGATTTTTTTTTCCGCAAGTCGCACCTTGACAGAGCTTACATTCCCCTTAAGCTGCGAGATACTTCAAGAAACTTCCCAGTCGAAGTCACCAACTATCTTTGACCACATTCCAAAAAAAAGTCGCCCTGCATGTTGCAGGACGACCAATTTTAAGAAATCAACCCAATTTTAAGTGGGTTATTTCCACCGTAATTAATTCGCGTAGCCCGGATTCTGGGTCAGGGAGGGGTTTCGCTGAAGCTCCTGCTCTGGCAGCGGGAAAAGCATCGTAGACTCTTTCACCGTCGCTCCAAAGAAATTGACCGACCCGACAGCATCTACAAACTGAATGTTACCCGATCCATCCTCAGCTGGCTGAGGGAATTTGCGGGTACGCATCACATCAAACCAAATCGGGAACTCGAACACCAGTTCTCTGACTCTTTCTTTCCATACCTCTTCGACAAACTGGTCAACAGAAAGCGAAGAAAGTTGGGTTCGGATCGCCTGAGGATCTTGTTTCCAATACGCCCGCTCTCTGATCTGGGCCAAATAATCGACAGCTTCCGGAGTCACGCCTTCAGACTCGGCTATTGCCTCGGCAGCAATCAAAAGCACGTCTGCGTAAGTAGATACAGGAATATCGCGGCTTGACTGAGCAGAACCAAAGACCGCTGACTCATCCATCCACATGTATGGGGAAGTATTGAATTCGACGTTCTGTCCATCGATCACGATAGAGGAGTGGAAGTACTGCTTCTCCTGAACTCTCAGATCATTTTCTGCATCGTAGGAATTCAAAAGATCAGGAGTAGGGCCATAGGCATTGTTGGTGATGGCATACGAAACCAAAGGAGCCACACTTACCGGGAAGCTAAGCGCCGGATAGCCGTTGTTGGCGATCGCTGCGTCAAATTCGTAGAAGTAGATATACTCGTTCGGAATCTGCTCGCTGTTTTTGATCTTGTTGTAAGCGGATCCATTTGGAGCCAACTCTCCGCCACCCGAACGGGTATGCTGCACGAGAGAATAGACTCCAGAATTGATCACTTCCCTCGCTGCCTGTGCCGCTTCCGCGTATCTGTTAGCGTTCACAGCAGCTCCGCTCATAGTCAGGTTTACTTCGGCCAAAAGCGTCTGCGCCACCCCTTTGGTGATGCGTCCAGCATTGGCTACCATGGTCGACTGCGTCAAACCGCCGGAATTAATCGCAAAATCCAGGTCTTCCAGGATCAGGTCATAAATCTGTGCGACTGGGGTTCGCTCAAGGAAAAGGTTTTCCAGGCTTTCGTAAGGTTCCGTCACCAAAGGCACGTCACCAAACATCCGCGCCAAGAAGTAGTAGTTGTACGCACGGAAGTACCTCGCCTCTGCCAGGTAGCGATTGGCATCTGCCTCAGCCAATCCCGGCGTCGTCGGGATGTACTTGATTGCATTGTTGGCTCTGGAGATTCCGCCGTAGATATCTGACCACATGGAATTGAAGTAATCAGACAGGTTCAATCCATCGAAGACGATGTTTTGTCCGCGCTGAACGTGGAACTCCTGACCTTTGTAGTCATTGTCTACAAATCCCGAAACGTACGGACCAAACATGATCCGAGAGCCAGAGTATACTCCGGTCTCGTACATCTGCATTGCCCCTCGTCGATAGAGCGCATTTACCGCGTCCCGCGCGTGCTCCGGTCTCTGAAAATACTGGTTTGACGCCACTTCATCCACGGGCTTTTCTTCCAAAAAGCTATCACAGGAAGCTGTCAACAAGCTCAGTCCAAGAAATAGAAAATTTATCTTTTTCATCGTTAGTTCTTTTTGATTAGAATTGAAGGCTCAGCCCAAGGGTGAATGTTCTTGGTCTCGGATATTGGAAGAAGAAGATGTTCTGCCCCCACTGATTGCCTTCCCAAGAGGAAGCCTCTGGATCATAGCCTTTGAAGTCCTTGGAATGGATCAAAAAGGCATTTTGAACATTGGCGTAAACTCTGAGGTTTCTCAAACCGGAATGCTTAGCCATTACTCCATTGAAGGTATAACCCAAGGAAATCAGGTTGCCCCGGATGTAAGAACCGTCGGTCACCCAGTGGCTGTCCACTTCACTGTTTTGTCCAGAATAGACACCGTTTCTGATCTGCTGAACCATCGTGTTCTGGTTGTCAGGAGTCCATGCATCATAGAGCGTAGATGCCAGACCGCTGGCCAGACCGGTACGGTCTTCAGTAGAATGGAAAAACTGCTGAAGGATATCTACGTCAGCCACAAACTGGATATCCAACGTGAAATCAAAGTTTTTGTAATACACGTTGTTGATGAACGAACCAGTCCACTTTGGCAAACCGTTACCGATGATTTTTCTTTCGGCACTTCTCTTGGCTTCACCGGGGATGGCTCCTACCTCAGCTGCTGCTGCCGCCTCGTCAGTACCCCAAGTTCCCAATCGCTCAAAACCCCAGAAGGAGCTAAGCGGCTCGCCTACTCTCAGGATGGTCTGGCTACCAGACACCCAGTTCGGCCCCGGGAAGATATCCTCGTTGTTTTCACCGAGCTGCTCGACCGCGTTTACATTGTAGGAGAAGTTCAGGTTGGTGTCCCAGTTCAGATTGGAAGTAGAGACAGGGAAGGCTTTCACCAAGACTTCGATACCTTGGTTGGAGACTGATCCGATGTTGTCTCTCACAGCCGAGAAGCCGGAAGAAGACGGAACAGGTCTATCAAGAAGCAAGTCAGTGGTCAACTTGTGATAGTAGTCAAAGCTGAAGGTCAACGCTCTGTCCAATACCGACAGATCAAATCCGATGTCAAATTGACGGGTTTTCTCCCATTCCAAATCTGGGTTTGGAAGTCTGTTCACGTAGCTGATCGGTGCACGGGTGCCATTGATCAGGGTGGTCGCTGTGGAGATCGTCCCAAGCGACTGGTAAGTCGGGATTTCCGTGTTACCGGTGATACCATAGCTGGAACGGAGTTTCAGCTCGCTGATGGTATTGGACATGCCTTGCATGAACGGCTCGTTTGAGATCACGTAGCCCAAGCCCACAGATGGGAACACCCCGTATTTGTTGTTGTCTCCAAATCTGGAAGACCCGTCCACACGGCCGGTGAAGGTCACGAGGTATTTGCTCTTGTAGTTGTAGTTACCTCTCAGGAAGTAGGAGTTCATGCTCCACTCGTCGTAGCCGGAGTTCGGAGTTCCTGGTTGGGAAGCTGCCTGAATTCGGTTGAAAGTGAACGTATCATCCGAAAAGCCGGTTGCGCTCACGTTGAAAAACTCGTCTGTTCTTTTCTGCCAGCTCAAACCCGCCATGGCGTTGATCGAATGATCGCCAAACTCCTTGGTGTAGGTCAGGTAGTTTTCCTGCTGCCAGTAGAAGGTTCGGGAGTTACCCAAGTAAGCATAGCCATTTGGCGAGCTGATGTTGATCAGATCCGTCGGGCTGTAGGTTTGCTCGTTATAGTCGTTTTTGTCAAAACCAAACTGAGTTCTCAGATCCAAGCCCGGAAGGATATGAAAGGTCGTGTAGAGGTTACCAAACAATTTGGTGCGCTTTCTCAATCGATCCTGCGTCGTCAGCACGTGGACCGGATTAGGGATAGCTTCGAAACCGTAAGGATCCGTTACCATCGAAGAGTTGCTCCAGGTACCGTCAGGGAATTTCACTGGGAAAATCGCCGGCATCTCGATCATCGATCTTCGCGGCATCTGGTGTCCGCCGCTCTCTTCAAACACATTTTCTTTCGTGGCGTTGGCCAAGAGGTTCAAGCCGATAGACAACCACTTTTTAGGATTGGCATCGTAGGCAAATTTACCATTTACACGCTCGAGGTAGTTGTTGAGCATGATTCCCTCCATGTTGGTATAGTTCAGAAACGCCCCGAAAGAGGACTTTTCCGCCTTGGACTGGAAGGACAACTGATGGTTATTGGACACGGCTGTTCTGGTTGCTTCTTCCTGCCAATCTGTATCGTACAGCGGCTTCCCACTTGCGTCGAAGAGATTCGGGTCATTTCGCGTAAACGGCGGAATCGGAGAGTCGCTGTATTTGCTGTGATTGGCGAAGCCTGTCTCCAACACTTGCATAAACTCCTCCGCATTGAGGACGTCCATCTTCTTAGGAAGTACGCCGATGCTCACGTAGCCATCGTAGGACACGATTTCACCGGTGGATTTTGCTCCTCTTTTGGTGGAAACCATCACCACGCCATTGGCACCTCTGGCACCGTAGATCGCCGTGGACGAAGCGTCCTTCAGCACTTCCATGCTTTCGATGTCGTTAGGATTCAAAAACTCGATGTTTTCCATCACCACTCCGTCTACCACATACAGCGGCTGAGAAGATGAATTGATCGTGCCGAGACCTCTGATCAATACTCTTGGGCTGGATGAAGGCGATCCTGAGTTTAGAAACACGTTCACACCCGCTACTTTCCCTTTCAAGCCCTGAAGCGCATTGGCAACAGGAGCCTTAAGCAGTTCCTCCGCACCAACGACCCCAACAGATCCAGTCAGGTCGGACTTTTTCACCGTACCGTAACCAACTACGACGACCTCATCCAGACCCTGGGTATCGGTCTCCATCTGCAGGTCAATGACGCGACGCTCCCCTACCGGCTCCTCAACAGACTGCATGCCGATAAAGGAGAACATCAGGATTGATTCAGAAGAAGCCACGTTGATCGTAAACTTCCCATCCACATCCGTCACTGTTCCATTTGACGTACCCTTCTCGATGATAGAGACGCCCGGCAATGGCATGCCGGCATCATCCACCACAGTTCCGGTCACGGTCTCCTGAGCCGCACGCTCAATGCTTACCGCCCCAGAGGCGCCATTGGACTCAACTCTGACGTGAATATTTTTATTGATTTGCTTGAAATTCAAACCGGTTTGCAGGGAAACATCCACGAGCAAATCATACAGACTTCCAGAATTGGAAATCGTCAACATGGGAAGCTCTTTCAGCTCCCGGCTGGTATAAACGAAGTTATACCCAGTAGCACTTTCGATCTTCGAAAATGCCTCCTCCACAGAGGTATTTTGCAGCTCAATCTTGACTGGTACTTCATCGATGGCCTTGACCTGTGCACTCCCGGAGTAGGCCAGGAGGACGCTCATCGAAAAGCACTGAATCACAAAGCTGTAAAGGATAGTTTTGGACATAGCCACTAAGCTTGACAGTATGCTTTTTTTCATAATTTTACTTCATGTTTAGACTATTTGAGAATTGTTTGGACTAGGGTTTTGATTATCCGCCAAGACCGATCAAAACCTGTGGGCCGAGGGTGATCCTTCACCTTCGGCCTTTTACTTTCTTAACGCATGTTTCATTGGCAATTGGGTTATAGGTTGAATTGGATATATACTTTTTTTCCTTCGATGCTATAGCTAAAACGGGACGAGTAGCTCAGGCCCTTGAGGATATTCTCAAGACTCTCGTCTATAAACTTACCCGACACGTGAAGATCTTTAGGGACGCTGTTTTGGAAAATCAGCTCGACTCCAAACCAAGCCTCGAGCTTCCTGCTGGCAATCGGAAAGGGAGATTTATCAAAAATTAAGGTCTTGTTCATCCAAGAAAGCACCTCTTCGGAGTTAAACTGGCTTTTCGCAAGCTCTTTGTCCTCAGATGAAGCGGCTATCCCCTCTCCCGGCAACAACCTTTGCTCCAATGCTGCCTGCTCATTTCGCACCAAAACCTCCCCCTTCACCAGCGAAACCGAAACGCGCTCTCCCGGGAAAGAAGAGACATTGAATTCCGTGCCCAAGGCGCGGGTGGAAATAGCCCCCGTCTGCACAATAAAGGGTCTGATAGAGTCATGCGCTACCTCAAAGTAGGCCTCGCCCTCCAAAGTCAACAGACGCAAGGTATCGGTGAAGCCCTTGGTATAGCTGATCTTGCTTCCTGAGTTCAAAAAAACAATTGAACCATCTTCGAGTGTGATTGTCGACTTAACACCTGGCGGAGCCTGAAACACCTCAATCTCCGGCACCACGGCAACTGCAGGCTTTTCGGCTTCAGGCATCAGCGTCTTTCCCAAAAAATAACCCAGACCCGCTAAGAGAAAAAAAACTGCCGCAACCTTCCATCTCCACGCAGCCTGCTTCTTTCTGGCATTCTCCTGATTGTATTGCTGGATGGCCGACCAAGAATCCAAACTGACCACTTTGGCGGCGCTGCTGGATTGGGTTTGTCGATCCAGCTGCTCGGAGATTGCTGTCCAGATTTCTTCCTTCGCAGTGCTCGGCAGTCCTGTCTTCTTCTTGGACAAATGGATCAGAAGATGGCGTGCCTGCTTGATATCGGAGATTTTCTCGGGATGCTTTCCCAAAAAATCTTCCCAATAGGCTCCGGTCTGCCGGTCATTTTGAAGTATCCAGCTCCGAAAGTCCGGATCGAGGATAAAGTCTTCTACAGAATAGTCTGCTTTGCTCATAGCTACTGTCTTCCTCTATAGAAGAGCAGTTCGGCGAAAAGTTATCCGTATTTTTTTCAGATTTTTTAACAAAAAAACAATCCACTCCTCCATCAGAAGAACAAACACCACAAAACCAGCAAACTAGACGACTTCGACAAATGCCGTTTCAGATTGGAAAGCGCCTTCCACGCCAAGGTATAGGTCGAGCGGAGATTGATGTTCAGGATCTGTGCGGTCTCCTCGTATGAAAAATCCTGAAAGAAGAGACAGTCAATTACCGCCTTTTGTCTTTTGGGAAGGTCGTCCACAGCCTCGCTCAGCCTGACTTTCAGATGGGCCTCGACCTGCAGATTAATCAAAGTCGACTCCACACTTTCGACCAGGAGCGTACTCTCTTCCACGTAATCTTGATGGACAATTCGGCTCTTTTTGGACTCTTTTCCGGTCTTGAAAATCTGGTTTGCCAGGCATTTGTACAGGTAGACCCTCACGTTCACGGCCGAACTCACCCGCGAATGATACTTCCAGAGATCTAGAAAAACCTCCTGTATAGCATCCTTGACCTGATTTTCGCTGCTACTCAGCTTCATCCCGAAGCCAAAAAGCTCATCGACATAGGAATCGTAGAAAAATCGCAGTGCAGACCGGTCACCGTCTTTCAACTGAAGCCAATACACAGACTCCTCCTGTTCAACTTGGAGTTTCGGGTTCATTGTGGCAGTTGGGTTGGTTAATTGAATTCGTGTTAAAACAAATAATATTTGGCAAAATTTCCAAGGCCAAAAGCCTTGCCACAACCGCTCGGAGCAAGTTTGAAGCTTGTCGTTTTCCCGTTTAGAGTCATCCTAAGGCCATATTTCCCGACGGTCAAATCACAGGAACAATCCAAGGTTTTATATAGACGGCAGGCAATGCATTCAAAGACCCTCCATCCAGAAGCTTCTGACTTTTTAATCGTGGCGTCCATGAACTGATATTTTCCACCAATTCCCTGAGATCTTGCATGCAATGGGTTAGTTTAGCTTTGCTCAAATCGGCTGAGACAGGAAATCAAACCCGATCCCAAGCAAAAATAGAACGCCCAAAAACTCAAAAAAGCATGACCAAAAAACGCATTTTCTTTACCGGAGGATCTGGAAAAGCAGGAAAACACGTCATCCCCTATCTACTCGACCAAGGTCATCGGGTAATGAATGTGGACTTGACTCCCCTAGACTACCCAGGAGTGGACAACTTGAATGCAGATATCACGGATTCGGGACAGATGTTTAATGCGATGAGCATGTACGCAGGTTTTGACGAGATGGAGGCCGGAACCGGCGTGCCCAAATTCGATGCGGTGGTCCACTTTGCCGCTGTGCCCAGGATCTTGCTTAAGCCGGACAATGAAACGTTTCGCGTCAACACCATCGGCACCTACAATGTGATCGAGGCTGCAGTGAAACTGGGCATTAAGAAAGTGATCATCGCCTCCTCAGAAACGACATATGGCATCTGTTTTTCTGACGGACAAACCGACCCAAAATCCCTGCCTCTGGACGAAGAATACGACGTAGATCCGATGGATAGTTATGGTTTGTCAAAGGTGGTGAATGAGCAGACGGCCCGGGCTTTTCAGCGGCGGACGGGAGTAGACATCTATGCCCTTCGGATCGGGAATGTGATCGAGCCTCATGAATACGCCACACTTTTCCCCACCTATTTCAAAAACCCCGAAGTACGTCGCAGGAATGCCTTCTGCTACATCGATGCGCGTGATCTGGGGCAGATTGTGGACCTGTGTTTGCAAAAAGACGACCTGGGATTTCAAATCTTCAATGCCGGAAATGATCACAACGGAGCGATCATCCCCAGCAAAGAACTGGCTGAACGCTTCTTCCCCGGCGTGCCCATCACCCGGGAATTGGAAGAACATGAAGCTCTGTTTTCCAATCTCAAGATCCGTGAAGTTCTGGGATTCAAGGAGGAGCATAATTGGCGGAAGTATGTGAAGGGAGCGTAAGGCATATTTAATTCCCATCTAAATCGAGATCAACCTTTTAGCTCCAATACTGTATATTTAACAAAAGCTCATTTCATGAAAATCGAACGAACAAAAAATGAAATTATCATTCGGGTTTCCTCCAGCGTTAATTTGGATGATCTGCAGGATTTGACGGATTTGATCGAGTACAAGGAAATATCGAAGAAATCCAAAGCTTCGCAGAAAGAGGTGGATAATTTGGTGAGCGATATCAAACGAGGCCGCTGGGAAAAAACAAAGTCCAAGCTAGGCCTATGAGAATTGTTGTGGATTCAAATATCGTGTTTAGTGCAATTTTGAATTCCAACAGTAAAATCGGGAGAATTATCCTTCATCCTAAGTCCCGATTGAATTTTTACTCAACCCATCAACTTCTTGAAGAAATTGAAGTTCACAAGGACAAGATAAAAAGCCTTTCGGGCTATACTGATGAAGAACTTGAGCGAGTCGTTTATCTAATCACGCACAAAATTCGCTTCATTAACATAAAACTAATTCCTGCTGAGGTTTTTCAAAAAGCGGAAAGTCTAACCTGTGACGTAGATATTGACGATACAGAATTCGTCGCTTTGGCCGAACACGCAAAAGCAAAACTTTGGACGGGCGACAAGAAATTAATCCGAGGATTGACTAAAAAAAACTGGAATAAAGCGATCTCAACAGAAGAGCTTTATCAGTTGCTTTCGAAAAAAACATAGCCTCAAGCCATCAATCGTTTTTTCAAAAAACAATACTCAATGAGAATCCCTTCATTTCTCCTCCTCATCTCCCTTTCATTCTCCTGCAATTCAAAAAAAGGGATTGAAGATCATAGCGATGAGCTTACCCTGATCGACTCCACCTTCACCACACCGCTCGGCAAGACTTTTGAAATCCCGGCCCCTTCCGAAAAACTGCTCGCCCAATACGAGGAGGCCAAAGCCACCTACGAAGCCAACCCGGAGGACGTCGAGACCCTGATCTGGTATGGCCGGCGCACAGCGTACCTCGGACAATACCGCCAAGCCATCGATATCTACTCGGAAGGCATCCGAAGATTCCCAGACGAACCCCGACTCTATCGGCATCGCGGACACCGCTACATCAGTATTCGGAAGTACGACGAAGCAATCTCTGATCTTGAAAAAGCCGCTCAGTTGATCGAGGGGACCTCTAATGAAGTCGAGCCGGACGGCATGCCGAATGCGCAAAACATCCCCGTGAGCAGCCTTCACGGGAATATTTGGTACCATTTGGGCCTGGCCTACTATCTAACCCATCAGGATGACAAAGCCTATACTGCCTACTTGCGCTGCCGCGAAAGTGGCAATCACTATGACAACATTGTGTCCAGCACCCACTGGCTGTACATGATTCAGCGGCGACTGGGCAATCCAGCCAAAGCAGATTCTCTGCTGGAGCCGATCCATGCCGACTCCACCGTGATCGAAAATCAAAGCTATGCCGATCTGTGTCGCCTGTACAAAGGTTGGCTTCCCGTGGATTCCCTCATTCAAACTGGCCCTGGCAGTCCGTCCAATGATGCCGTCCGATATGGGGTCGCCAACTGGCACTTATACCATGGAGACACCGTCCAGGCAAAGCAAATGATGGAAGCGCTGGTTGAGGAAAAGGCCTTTACCTCCTTTGGCTACCTCGCAGCAGAAAGTGATTTGATCCGGTTTTTCGGGAAAAAGTAGGAAAACAACTCTCAAACTTGCAAACAGCGTTCGAATGAAAAGCATCGGTTAAACCTTTTCGAAACAGACTAGTCTTAACGCTAAATTCGATCCCATGAAAGCTCCTCACTTTCTTCTAGCGCTCCTACTTTTTGCATCCATAGCCTGCAGTTCGGAGGAACAAAGTGTTCCCGACCAAAGCATGTATTTTCCGCCAGCGACCGGCTCGGAATGGGAAACTACCTCGCTTTCCGATCTGGGATGGAACGAAAGCCAAGTCCCTGCCCTGCTTGATTTTCTGGAAGAAAAGAACTCCAAATCCTTTCTGATTCTAGTCAATGGCAGGATCGTCATGGAAGAGTACTTTGACGGACATACGGCAAGCGACGCCTGGCAATGGAACAGCGCCGGCAAGACTTTGGTAGCGACTACCACAGGAATCGCGCAACAGGAAGGCTTATTAGACATCAACGCTCAGGTGTCAGACTACCTTGGCACAGGCTGGACGAGTGAGCCGATCGGGAAAGAAAGCCTGATCACGTCCAGACACCTCCTGACCATGACCTCGGGCATCAACGATGAAAATGAGTTAATCATCAAACCCAACCTGACCTACCTAGCTGACGCAGGCACACGCTGGTCCTATCACAATGTCTTTCAAAGACTCATGGATGTGGTGTCGGCGGCCAGCGGACAGGAATTTGAACCGTATTTTAACTCCCGACTGAAGGATAAGATCGGAATGGATGGATTCTGGAACTTTGGACTCGTCTTCAAGATCTACCACAGCACTACACGCAGCATGGCTAGATTTGGATTGCTTGCGCTGAATGGAGGCAAGTGGGACGGCGAGCAAGTAGTCGATGCCGCGTTTTTCAGCGAAAGTATCACGACCTCGCAAAACCTCAATCCTGCCTATGGCTACCTGTGGTGGCTGAACGGCAAAAGCCAATTTATGATTCCCCAAACACAAACCGTGTATCCGGGGTCTTTGGTGCCAAGCGCCCCGGCGGAAATGTTTGCCGCCATGGGCGCGGCAGATCAACGCCTCTATGTCGTCCCCAGCAAAAATCTGGTGATCATCCGGATGGGAGAGGCATCCAATCCCTCGGACCCCAATTTTGCGCTTTCTGGATTTGACGAAGCGCTTTGGGAGAAGATCAACGCGGTCATCGAATAGATCTGAGCTTGAAGTGAGCTTCTATTTACTTTGTCTTCCCTTTTCCGGTGGAAAATCCCGATCCGTATCAAGTCTCAAAACCCGCTTTTCCGAGTCTGCCTGTCACTGATTCGACAGCTGCGGCTCACGATCCTTGATCGTCTTGCGATAGTACGGCTGTCTTTTCTCCTGCAGATAAGTAGTCACTTTGGTATGGTAGAAATCATATCCGATCACGATCAGCAAAAAGACACACACGATGTAAAACACATTGTAAGCGATCGTGAGATAGATATATCCCGCGCAAACACCTCCCACGATGTAGGAAACCATGATCGTCAGGAGCAATCTCATCTTATCCTGCAGCTCTGGCTTTTGCCTGTATTCCTTCTTGGAAAACATCGACACCAAAATCCCCAAGTCAGTCGTCAGCCCGGTGAGGTGGGTTGTCTTCACAGTACCGTTGGAGATGGTCGCGGTCAGACCGTTTTGAATTCCCATCGCAAACAACATCAAGCCTACCATCAGCTCCGTCTCCAGCAGTGTCTCTTTGTAAAAAAACTGGATATATGTCCCTACGATCAACAGACAGATAATCTCCAACACTACGGGCAAGGCGTGGGCGAGATAGGCCCGCTGTTTATCAACATTGATCACGACAAAATTGGAAGTAAAGCTCCCCAGAAAAAAGAGTCCGATCCAGCCAAACACCACCAGCGCCTCATACCAGTTGCCTTTGGAGACTTCCTGCGCCAGGATGGCGAAGTGTCCCGTTACGTTGGAGGTAAAGGCAAAGAAGATGATCACCGAGATGACATTCACCATGCCCGCCGAGAAGGCCGTCAAAGCTCCCAGCTGCATGTTTTCCCGATTGGTTCTATTTCTGTATTTTCTGATCATGTTAGTTTATGCGTTTATTCTTGCGAAGGTCATCTTCACGATGCCCCGTACCTGCATATCAAAATTGAAATGCAAAACCATCCGATCCGAGCTAAGCTCTTGGATTTGATAATGTTCCGTCGCACTGTTGGCTCCCTGGATCTGGAGGATATTTCCCCTTCCTTTCAGCTTCCATTGCAGGGATTTCGTTGGGCTTTTTCCTCTCATCTCCAGCCTCTCATCGCTCACAAACTTCCAAACCTCCGCTTCGTGGATTATCAGACTTTCCGCCAGCTGGCTTTTGATATGATCCGTGAGATGGTAATCAAAACCAGAATCCGGAATGCTGTCTACTTTTTCATACTCCCAAGACACTTCCTTCCACTCCCCCAAGATGTTGGACTCGGGGCCGGGCTGAAGCGAAAGCAGGGTGAAATACAGGCTCAATACGGCTGCGAAAACGGTCGGATATACGAATCTGACTCTCATGGTTTTTCGGGGTAAAATCAGTGGGCGATCCGCCCGTGGGTGAAAAACATTGCCGCCAACTCGTCCTGGTGCTGTTCTTTGGCAGGCATGGAAAAATCCTCCCAGTTGACCTCTGTAAGGTTCAGTTTACTCTTTCGGAAAAAAGGAATCATGTCAAAGCTGTCACTGCTTTTGAGCTTCAGTTTGTAATTGACCGGGATAAAAGCTTCCTCCACGTTATTTGCCGACGTGTAGTTTTCGAAAGCAGACTGATTGATTCCGCTGAAGATATCTACCGTCATACGCTCAATCTTGTCTTCAAACTTGGCGAGAAGGAGCTTGCAGCTTGCTTGAAATTCAGGCGTTTCCAGTTTGGAAAGCGTATTTCTCTTCGAGTAGAAAAGTAGCTCCGTAATCGAGGTGGAAGCCATCAGGCCGTGCACCAGGATCAAGTGGATCTTCTCCTCGTCCTGATAACTTTTCTGAAGCGCGACTTTGGCAATGTTGAGAGAATTTACCGTGAAGTCGGTTGGAATTAATACTGTTCGTGCCATGATCCTTGCTATTTTTGATTTAACAAGGGCAAAACTAGAAGCAGCTAATTAGAGCAGTCTAAGGATCAGATTAGGATGTCATTAGAATCTGTGGATGAAATTAAAATCCGATTAGAGAACGAAATTCCCCCTCGGCAAATGTATCTCGACGGTGGTCCCCTCATTGAGCACAGAGGAAATCCTCAACTCTCCGTCGTGGATCCGGATGATGTTTCGGGCGAGCGGCAATCCAATCCCGTATCCTTCGTAATTCTTCGTGTTGGAAGCCCTGAAGTACGGGTCAAAAATATATTCCTTCTCAGTGGGAGGAATGCCGATCCCGCTGTCCTTGACTATCACCAGGATCTGGCTATCAACCACCCCAAGGGCGATGTTTACCGGCTGGCCGTTGGAGTATTTACAAGCATTCAGGACAATGTTGGAGACGGCCAAATGGAGCAGCTGCTCGTTCCCCAAGACCTTGAGCAAAAGAGGGTTATCCGGAAGCAGACTGAAATCCAAGACAATCTTGCAATTGGTCTGGATCTTTTCCACCGTCTCTTTTACATCCAGCACCAGCTGATCCATCCGCACTTTGTCAAACTTCTGCCGCTTCCCATCAAATCCTGTCTGCGCGAGCAGCAGCAAAGCCTGGGTTTTCTTCTGAAGTTTTTCCGCCTCGTCCAGCATCGCATTGATGGATTCGATGTATTCGAGCGGCTCTCTCAGTTTGGACAGCGTGACATCGGCCTCGCCGATGATGGACGTCAGCGGTGTATTCAGCTCGTGGGACGCGTTGCTGATGAAGTTTTTCTGTGTCTCAAAAGAGGTCTCCAGCCGGTTTAGCATGTCGTTAAACGTCTGGGTGAGCTCGCGGATGGAGTCATTGCTGCTGGGCACTTCCAAGCGCAGATGAAGGTTTTCAAAGCCGATTTTCCTCGTCTTTTTGATGATGTTTTGAATCGGCTCGATAATCTTCCTCGAAAACATGATTGAAAACAACACGATGAGCAAGGCCGCAATCCCCAGCGAGGTCAAGATCAAGTTGCGGAGATACGCGAGATGGTGTGCGGAAAAGTAGTTTTCGGCGGAGATGATCACCAAATGTTCCCTTTGATCGGGTGTCTCGTACAGGGTACCGTAGTAGAACGTGTCCTGATCCTTGTAGGTGGCGATGCTATCTGCCAGGATATTTCGTAGAAAGGAATCTGAATAACTGCTCAAACGGGCGTCAGAGAGCACGTTTTCCGGGTTGATGTCTTCCAGGATCAGGTGATCTTCGTTTGGAAGTGTCTCCAGATATTCCTGGCGGAGCTGCTGCACGACATTGCTATCTCCCTGTCCCTCTAACTCAATCTTTGCGGTCGTAATCGCCCGGATTTCCAGTCTTTTGTAAAAATCAGCAAAAGAAAATCGGGAAATGGAATAGTATATAAACCCGCTAAACAACAGCGTATAGCCCAGAAAAGCCGTGAGCAAGATGTAGACGATCTTGTTTTGCAGCTTCATTGGTCTTCTTTTAGGACGTAGCCCATTCCGATCACGGTATGAATGAGCTTTTGATCGCCGTATTTGTCGAGTTTTTTGCGGATATAGTTGACATAGACATCCACGACATTGGTGCCCATGTCGAAGTTGACACCCCAGACTTGATCGAGCATCTCCACCCGGGAAAGCACCCGTCGGGGAAACTTCATAAACATCAGCAGCAGGCGAAATTCGGTCGAAGTCAGCGAGATTTCGTTGCCGTTGCGAAAGACCGTTTTTGCAGTATCATCGAGGATCAGATCCGCAAATCGATAGACTTCATGCTCCACCTTGCTGCTTTCCTCGTTTTTTCCCGTCCTCCGCATCAATGTCTTGATGCGCGCGATCAGCTCAATGAACTTGAAAGGTTTAACGAGATAGTCGTCGGCACCCGACTCCAGTCCGATGACCACGTTTTCGGTGCTTCCCATCGCCGTCAAAAACAAGATCGGTACGTCTCGGTCCTGAAGTCGTACCTGCCGGCACAGCTCCAGACCGTTGATCCCCGGCAACATAATGTCCAAGATCAGCAGGTCGTAGGAATGGTTAAGTGCGAGCTGAAGCCCCATATTGCCATCCATCGCCACGGTGACCTCAAAGCCGTTTTCAGTCAGGCCTTTGTTGATAAAACTGCAAACTCGGGTATCGTCTTCTACCAGGAGTATCTTTTTCAAAAGCGTCTAATTTGGGTTAAAGTCGAACTCAGGGCAATTTGTAGGCTTGGCGGGCCAAAAGCTTCCAGCTTCCTTTTTCCTTTTGCCAAACCAGCAAAACACCGATCTTGATCGAATTGGCCTTGCCTCCATCGAGCACATCCGCCACGAGATTATGCCTGACGATTGCTACGTTATTTTTGACCTGAATGGTTTGGTTTTCGAACGAAGCGGAGACAAAATCCGAACTTCCGCTCACCAGGGCCTCAATGAACTGGGCTTGATTTTCCATCTTTCCACTGGAGTGCCCATAGGTCAAGTCCATCGAGCTGATCTCGCCCAGATTATCCACAGTCGGGTCGATCAGAGCAAGTCGAAGCTCATTTACTCTGGTTTCCACCTCTTTTTCAGCTTGCGCAAAAGCAAAAGTCACGCTCATCAACAGAGCAATTGTCAATAGGGTTTTCATCGGGCTCATTGAATTGAAGTTCTAGTTAGTTGGATGAAGATAGGTAAAATGAATGCTTGGAGAAAACGGAACTTGACCGGGACAGCCATAATTCAGCTTATTTGATTCTTGATCTGAGCACGATTTCCAAAAAAAAGCACAGGACCGAAGACCTGTGCTTGTTGATTTCATATCTGCAATAAGACCGAATTATCCTTTTCTCACCAAGGGAATCACTTGCTCCCCGATTAAAGTAATCGCCTCCGAGAGCTGCTCATGACTCAGTCCGGCATTGTCCATCTGGAAAGTGAACCGGTCGATACCTCCGAGCGCCTCACTGTGTCTGAGGATTTTCTCCGCCACTTCACCGGGCTCGCCGACTAAGTAAGCTCCTCTTTTGGAGTTTTGCGCATCAAAATGCCCTCGGGTTACCGGCGGCCAGCCTCTCTCACGGCCGATTCGTGTGAACGTCTCAGCATAGCCTGGATAGAACGTTTCCACCGCCTCTTCACGGGATTTTCCGACAAAACCCAGGGAATGCAATCCGACTTTCAGCTGCTCGGGAGCAAAACCTGCTTTGTCCCCAGCTTCCCGGTAGAGATCGATCAAGGGTCTGAATCGATGGGTTTCCCCTCCGATCACAGCCACCATCAGCGGAAGACCCAGCGAACCCGCCCTCACAAAAGATCCCGGAGTGCCTCCAACTCCTATCCAGATCGGCAGTCGCTGTTGCACGGGACGCGGATAGATCGACTGGTTGTTCAACGCCGGTCGAAACTTACCCGACCAAGTGACTTTTTCCTGTTGATTAATCTGGAGCAACAGCCCGAGTTTCTCGGCAAAGAGCTTGTCATAATCTTCCAACTTCAGCCCAAACAAGGGGAAAGCCTCCGTGAAAGAACCTCGGCCTACAACCAGTTCGGCCCGGCCATGGGACACCAAGTCCAGCGTGGCAAACTCCTGAAAGACACGGACGGGATCCGCAGCACTCAAGACAGTCACCGCACTGCTCAGCTTGATTTTGCTGGTTTGCGCTGCAGCAGCCGCCAAAATAATGGCCGTAGCTGAATCCAAAAACTCTCGGCGATGATGCTCGCCGATACCAAACACGTCCAGGCCTGCCTGGTCAGCAAGCTTGATTCTGGCCAGCAAAGCATTGATCGCTTCCTGTGCAGTTCCTTTGAGCGTACCATTTCCATCAGTGGGAAACGCCGCAAAACTGTCAATTCCGATTTCCATCGATTTTTTCCTTTCGTTTAGGTTGAAGGAGAAACCGAAAGTCAAAGGAAATGATTCAAAAACCCAAGTCCCAGAAACCTGAAAAACATGTGGATTAAAACCCCAATTAATATCTACCAACCCATTGGTAAACTGTCATGTCTTCTTCATTCTGATTTTTTGGAAAAGCCATCATCAATCCTTGGGAAGTCACCCAAGGTTGGGCAACCAAATATTCCTGCCCGTTGATGGTTTGAACAGGAAATACTTCACGGCTGTCGAGATCTACCCTAAAATATTCATAAGCCCCGTGAAATAGGAAGACCTCATTCCCCATAATCGATACATGGTGGGTTCCACTGGAGGGATAACCAGGCAGGTCAGTAACCACCTCTCGGGACACACCTGGAACATATTTTATCAATTGGCTTTGCTCTCGGGGAACGTAATAGACCCCTTCCCCATTCGAATCTTGGTATAAAGTACTTTTAAAGTCCTCAGGCACCTCAACGGAAGTCCATGTCCAAACATCGGAGTTGCTGTCATAAACTACAAAATCGGCAACCCCATAGAGTTGGAGATAGATTTTCCCTTGGAAATAGAAGGATTTCTCCACAGAACTGGGTTCATACGGGAAATCCGACAGCTTTTTCCATTGCCTGGTTTGGGTATCAAATCTGCTGAAGTCTTTCATGGGCTCCAGACCATAACCCAACCCGAAATACAGATACCTATTTTCGACTGCCTGAATCAGGAAATGGCTTCGGAATCCATGATTATTGGGCAATGGAGGCAGGGGTTGAAATTCCTCCGCATCCAGAGGAAGGGAATAGAATTTCTGAAAGTCCCCAATTTCATTTTGCCAGAAAAGCATCTCATCCCCGACCCCAATCCAATTCCAGTTGTAAAGCCTGGAAATAGGAAATCTATCCTTAAATGACTCCCAAGAATTGACCACTTTTATTTTTTCTTGGAATTCGTCTTCAAATCCTCTCCCTACCATCGAGAACGAATAGTCTCCAGGAGGCATGTTTTCGATAGTAAAACGAAGAGTATTTGGAGCTACCTCGATAGGATATGCAGAATAATATCCTGAACCATGCAGCAAAAATCGAAACTCCAAAAATGACGAAGAACTCAATTTATTGAAATGCACATCAAAAGACTGCCCGACAAAATTCTCCAGTTCGGATAGGGATTCTATCTTGGGAAGTACGACACTAAAAAAGTCCTGCAAAACTGTTGATTTCCCTCCGCTAATGACCATTAAATCAAATTTTCCCTGGGGAAGTGTATAATCCGATGCGCTGAGCCAGACCTTGATTTTGATCTCGGAATGGGATTGCTCCAATATTTCCACTGTAAATATTCCCTCCAACTCCGGAATCCTTACCTCCAGATATTCTGGTGAAGGATTGAAATATTTACCCGAAATGGTAAGTGTATGAAAATGGGTCAATTCAGAATCCGAGACTTCTGTGATAAGAGGAGGACGCACCCCCTGACTGTCAAAGAGCAAAACCTCTCCATAGACCTTTTTATCTCCATATCGCGCAAATGGCCTGACTGAATAATTGACTCCATTGACCAATCTGTCTTCAAGTCTGATTGCCACCAAAGCTTCCCCCGGAGATCCGGCACCCGAAACCGTATGATAGACCGGGTTACCCTGAGAGTACTTCAGCTTTTCCGACTCTATAAACTCCACCCCGTATTCCTCTATTGCCCCGGCATTTGCCTTTATCTCAAAATTGACAGTAACCCCGGTCTGATCCACATCACTTACACTGATACTTTCCAAAAACGGATAGCCTCTGTCGGTAATAAACTCCTCTTTTTCGCAGGAAAAGATCCCCAAGATCGCAACTATCCAAATCCAACTAACGCTTCTCATGTCCGATTAAAATTTATATCCCAGGTGGAAAGTCAAGCCTTTTACAAAATCTTTCGATTCACCATCCACTTTGAATCCGCGAAGACCGAAGACGATACCCTGATGCTTATTCAGATATTTTTCCACCCCGATACCCCAGGTGATTCCCGAATACTTGTCAGACATCTCGAAACTTTTCACCGAAGTCACGACTTCATCGCGCCCATATTTCCCCTGGTAGATTCCGAGCTTTTCATAATCAGGAATCGCATAGGAATAGCCCGCTTCTCCAAATAACCTCCACTTATTAGGCTTCAAGTCCAGGTAATACTTTGCTGTAATTGGGATCTGCAGCAAGCTGAAATCCAGAAACACGTCCGCTTCATAGCGGCTTGCCCCGAATTCATAGATGAAGTATTCCTGAGCGTCAAACTGCGTCCAAGACACACCAGCATTCAGGGAGAGATTTCTTTTGAAAGTCAAAAAAGCCTCCCCATTCAGTCCAAAAGCAGGAGAAGATCCCGTAATCTGCGCCTCGTGGCCTGAATCGGGAATGGTCAAACCGACTGTCTGACTGCTGTATCCAACATACGGTGTGATCACAAAAATCCGAGAAAAAGTCCGTGGCTTTTCTATCGTATTAGCGGTTCGGGCCAGATATTGAAGCGAAAGTTCTTTCAGATTGGTGATTTCAAGCAAGGGGTCGAGCATCGGATTCCCCAATCTATTGGAAAGCTGTGAACGATAGGAATCTCCCAGAATCTCCATGCCTGCCGGAGTCTCGATATAGAAAATCGGTTTTTCTCCATTCAGCCTCCAGAAAACGGCATCCTTTACCGGATGGGGCAGCTTTTCCAAAAAGACAACTTGTTTACTAGTGTTTTGCGGGATTTCTTTCCTGAAAAACAAACGCTCCGAAACTCTAAATTCCGACACTTCCTCAACGGTATATCTTACCTTTTCCTCCTTTTTTGTCCTCGCGAAGTAAATCACGGTGTTGTTTTCGGACGGTATATCCTCAATGATCCCTTGACTCAGGGCTGTATCAGCTACGACGATGTAATCCTTTTTCAAAGGCACCTGAGCCAGTGATTTTTCGGGAAAGGCGAGGCCTAAAGCTGACAATATCAGCAGCCCAAGTATTTTTTGGGCAGAAAATTCTCTTGAGAGCAAATCAGAAATGAGTTTTGGTGATACTTTGGGAAAAATCCGCGTGGGCAAAACTATAACTAAATACAACAGTTAGTTCGTCGCCGCCTAAAAAAATCTTCTCTTTTCCCAAACCTCCTTACCCTCAATTTTTCAATCTACCAGAACGACCTCTAAGCTATTGGAAATCCGATATTTTATAATTTTGCCGTCAATTTCCTAGAATCTAGCTCGACCAATTCTCTATTTTTGCCGCATGGATAAACAAATCCTCGTCGACTTAGTCACCAAAACGATGCCTTTTGGCAAATACAAGGGCAGGCTGCTCTGCGATATTCCCGAACACTATCTGGTCTGGATGCATGGCAAGGGATTTCCGGAAGGCAAGCTCGGCATGTGGCTGCACACCCTTTACGAAATCCGGCTGAATGGTCTGGAGGATATTTTGCGGGATCTAAAAACAAACTTCAAGTAAGCCCATCGATGAAAGGAATTTCGGCCTTTTTGACTTGGCAGCGGGTTCCTGCTCAAGGGATCGAGTTCAAAGATCTCAGGAAGGAAAGCTTGTTCTTTCTTCGATACGCCGTTTTCTATGTTCTGTTAGCGATTCTGATTGGATGGCTGATTGTGAAAATGCCGTTACCGATACTGGGAGCCGGCGAATTCGTCCAGGATTTTTGGTATGCGATCGTGTTCAAAATCTTTTTCCTCTTGCTCATTCCGGCGATTGTCTACTTCCGGATTTGGCGCTATTCCGCACAGGATTTACTGCTGGGAATAAATCCAACGGCATGGGGATGGATCAAAGGCGCAGCGTTAATTGCCTTGGGGTTTCTGCTAAACGCGAGGCACCTGTCCGGGATTTTGGATCAACTTCCCGAATTCGCCGACGCCAATCTTAGGCTTGCTCTGGGAATCGTCCTGCCGTTTTTTGTCGCGGGATTGCCAGAGGAAGTGTTCTTCCGGGGCTATCTACAAACCCGCCTGGAAAGGCTTTGGAATGCCCCAATTGCTATTTTGGCTTCAGCCGTTTTGTTTACCGCCTGGCATTTGCCCAGCCGGTATTTCCTAGCATCGGGAATTGAAGGAAATGCAGGAGATTTGACCTCAGTATTGTTGGGAACTGGTGTACCGGTTTTCTTGGTCAGCCTTTTTTTTGGCTGGCATTGGGCTCGGTACCGCAATTTACCGTTGCTGATTTTGGTTCACTGGGCCATTGACATTCTCCCTTCACTCAGTTCCTTTTTCCAAATCAAATTTTGATTTTGGGAGTGACAATCAAACTCCGTCGGCCTTCTCTGAAGCTGTTTCATTTGCTTTCCTGTCTCGTCGAGTGAAGCATATCCAGTCGCCAACCGGCATCTGTTTTCACAGCGGTGGCACTCTCCAGCCAGCGGACTTCTCGGATCACCTCGCCATCTCTGCTGATCGTGGCAAAGTTGTGATACGCCACCCAGCCCCGATCTCCCGAGACCGTCGTCTTGATAAATTCAAATCGGTTGACTCTGGTCGCAGGATTTGGATTTTGCTTGGCTTCCGTGAAATAGTCAAGGAGGATCTGGTTGTCCCAAACCTCCCCGTCCTCCAAAAGGATAAAGTCAGCGGTATAAAACTTGCTCATCTGATCGGAATCAAAAGTCGAAAAAAGGGTATCAAAAGAGCCTTGGATCAATTGCTGGATCTCTTTTTCGTCAGCGGTCTGCTGCGCTTGCGCAAAAACTGAGACGCTGAAAAAGAGGAAGATGAGGTATTTTTTCATAGTGAAAATGGAGTTAAATAAGATGCCGTGAGGACGGGATTTGATCAAAGTTTGATCAATTCTTCGTACAATATATTCACAGATTCCCGGATCACCCGATTGAAGCCTTCTTCGTAGGCAGGATCGCAACCGTTGCTGATGACCACGATTCCAAACTTCTCATCCGGATCAAAAAACATGGCGCTGTACAGGCCGTAAGCCGACCCTGTGTGTCCGACAAGCTCATGACCAGTAATCAATTTGTCCGTCTTCCAAAGTGCCAAACCGTAGTTCTCTTCAGATGAGAGCGGCGTTTGCATAATCTGGGAGCTCTTCTTGCTGATTATTTTCACGCCTCCGCTCTTCCCGTAGTTCATATGCATGATCATGTATCGGGCCAGGTCCGGCGCTGAGATTTTCATCCCTCCTGTCGGAGAAAAGATCGGCGTGCTGTAGCCAAACTGATAGTTGGCAATCTCCTCAGTTCTCGGCGCGTAGGCCGCTGGAGAAAGGGTGAATTTCGCAGAATCTGGCTTATACTCATAAATCCAACCAAAACTGGAAGCATCCAATTCGCCTACATTATAACCCCCGTAGAGCCCAAGCGGAGCCAAAATATGACCTCTGACATATTGGTCAAACCGCTCACCGGAATACTTCTCGATGATCGCTCCGGTCATGTTGTAGTTAAGGTTACAGTACTGATAGCCTTTGCCGGGAGCATAATCATTGTAGCCCTTTTCCCAGTTCGGATTTTGCGCGGGATTGATCGCGTCCAAGGTGAAATACCCTTCCGAATCGTTGATGCTTGAGGTATGCGACAAGAGCATTCGCAGCGTAATGACCGGGTCGGGAAACTTCGGATTTCTAACTGCAAACCCGACCAGATCGCTCACATCATCATCCAGACTCAGCTTTTTCTTCTCCACCAACTGCATCACTGAAGTGGCCGAAAAGGATTTTGAGATAGAGGCGATCCGAAAAATATCTGTCGTGCTCAGCGGTACTTTCCCCTCTTCCTTCCAGCCGAAAGCCCTTTCATAAATGAGTTCGCCATCCTTGACCACCGCGACAGAAAGCCCCATTACCGGCACCTCGTCCATTAACTCAATTAAGCGGACTTCGGCTTTCTCTTGCGTAAAACCCTGAACCGAAACTGAAAGGAAGAAGAACAGTATAGTGACTTGTTTTGTCCAACTCATATGGAAAACTAAGGAAAATCTGATCTGGAATAAAGTTCAGACAAAAATCATTTTGTGTTTCCGAACAATATTGAATCTTTTCTTGAGGATCGACCTTTCAAATCTAATTTCTTTGAAAAATTCTGATTTGCCATCCAATAGGCTGGAAGGAATTTTGAATGAATTGAGCCAAACTTACCCACTGAGAAAATAATGCTTTTGGATCGAAGGATTTTGTAGTTAATCCACCATTGTTTCAAATAATAAATTCTTCCCTGAATTCTATTTAAAAACACCTAGTTAAATCGGGGAATTTAATGATTTAGTCAATATATTAACAGGCTAAACGTCAAACCTATGAGGCTTCAATTGATTTTTCTTGCCCTCTTTTTTTGCTTCTGTGCAAATGCCCAGACGATTGTGGTAACAGGAAAAGTGGTGGATGCCAACTCCGGCCAACCCATAATTCAGTCCCATGTATTTATTCCCAAGACAAGTATTCAAACTTTTACCGATTCTACGGGAAATTTTGCGCTATCCGGCGTAGTTCCAGGGCGGTGGACCATCGTCTCAGCAAAAGAAGGGCATCTACCTCAGGAAATGGAGATAAACGCCAAGAGATCTTTCAGAGGAGAATCCAACGAAATCTCATTTGCTCTGGAACAGAATCCAAACAAGAGTCTTACCCAAAAGAAAAGTGGAAATACGAAGAAATTACAAGAAAAAGTCCTTGATCAATTTGTGATTGCCGAAGACGGGGAAAGCATCGTCTTGGCGAATCCGGAGGTAATTAGTTTTGAGGTGGATAAAAAAGCGAATTCAGTGACTGCACATGCTCAGGATGCGCTGATATTTAAAAACTCCACCACGGGTTACCTGATTACAGTTTGGTTGAATGAACCGATAGACCTTAATAAATCCCTGGATTTTGAGTCCATGTATTGGACTTATTTTCCGTCTCAGGAACTGGACGTTGAAGAAAAATTAAAAACTGATGCCAATAGACTGGCTATTTACAAGGAAACTCCGGAGTATCTGTTGAGAAATCTCCTGACAAGTTCTGCCGATTCCTTGAACCTGAGTTTTGGAGAATTTGAAGGAGAATTCGATGTAAGGATTCAAAGTCCATTTGAACTAACAACCGATTCAGGGAATTTGATCAGGTTCAGTTTTGAGGGTGAAAAATTAGCTCTCAAAGAAAATGGGGCGCCGGTATCCAACAACGCACTCCAAGTCACCAAAAGCATCAAAACCTCCCCTTTAGCGCTACTTCCTCAAAATTTCAACGGTGAAAAGCTTTTGGCTTTGGAGCAAATTCAAAAGAACGCGAGGGTCTTGGAGGAGAAAGTATTCCTTCACACAGATCGGGATATCTATCGGATTGGCGATCAAGTCTATTTCAAAGCGTATGTCAACTATGGGAATCCGATATTCTCTGAGGAATCCAGCAAAGTCCTGCACGTGGAGCTCCTCGATACGGCAGGAACTCAGATTGAGCATCAGCTTTTCAAGATCGAAAACGGTACAGCCATGGGACAGCTTTCTCTGCCTTACCACCTGCGTTCACAAGACTTTTTCCTGAAAGCCTACACGCTTTGGTCGACGAATTATGGACCTGAAAACGAATTTGTCAAACCGATCCAAGTTCTTTTGCCTGGCTTTGTTCCCCAGGGAAACAGTCTCGCTGAATACAGTAATGGAGTTACGCTCTTTACAGAAGATGTGCTTCCCATTCCCGGAGATTCGGTGAAGTTGAGCTTTATGGTTCGCAACCAGGAAGGAAATCTGGTTCCGGCGCAGCTTTCTGTTTCTGTATTGGATGACCTAGAGGCAATCCATCTTAATGAGACTCAAAAAAACATTGGAGAATTCTTTTCCAAGCCTCGAAACACGTCGTACCCAGAGCTGGGAGATTTTACCCAACCAAAGGAATTTGGCTTTAACCTAATTGGAACGACCATCGGCCCAAATGCCAGACCAATCAAGTCTGACTTAGAGATCCTAGTCGATGGCCTTTTTGAGAAAATAGATACCAAGACGGACGAAAAGGGGAATTTTGAACTGAATAGTTTAAATTTTAAAGGAGACTACACCTTAGGGATCAAGGCTATCGCCCACAGTACTGACAAAGTAGAAAAAGTAAATCTGGAAATCAGATCTTCACCCCATGCTGTAGGCTATAGAAATTTTGACTTTCCAAAACCAAGGTTTACCGGTATTTCAAGCCCGAGATTAGACTCGCTTGCAGCACTTCCCCCACTTCTTGACGGGGAAATTCTTTTGGATGAAGCAAATGTCGTGTCAAAAAAGTATAATGCTTCGGGTCCTGCACTTTATGGGAAAGCACGGCAGGTCATCGAAGCCAAAGACCTGAATTTGACAGGGATGACTGATCAGTTCATAAGAGCATTGGCAGCCAAAGCTGGAATAATTGCTGCGGGAAGTCCTCCTGTATTAATTGTCCGAAGAGGTGAACCTCTTATTATGATTGATAATGTTCCTATTTACAGTCCATCAGGAACTACTTTTAGTGCGCCTACCCTTCCTGAGGCTAACATGAGTTATACGGTAGGCAACCCGCAATTTTCCCGATTGAGCGATATCAATGTATTTGGAATTGAAAGAATTGAAATCGTGAGAAGTATGAGCCCCATGTATGGAGATGCAGGTGAATTTGGGGTGATTAATATCATCATGAAAACCGGTCAAGACTTTCAAAGAGATATTTTAAACAGCAGAAATTCCTTCAGGGAATTTAAGCTCACGGGATTCTCGGATGCTAAACCATTTGAATTTGTCGATGATGGCGGCATCTCACCTGTCTATCATTGGGAACCAAAATTGACTATTTCCGAAGGGAAAACTTCCGGCTCCACAGAATTCATCCTTCCTAAAAATGCGGAGGCTTTTTGGGTAGTGGTCAATGGAATAACTGAAAAAGGGGATCCCGTTTCCGGGAAGTTTTTCTTAAGAACTTCTCCGCTCGGAGACAACAGAAACTCCAACGATGACTTAAAATAAATTGGCAAAATGCCTCTTATTTACTCCACCCGCTGAATCTCATGCTTTTCGCTCACTCCGTTTTCGTTGATCGTTTCCTTGCGGGTACCGATCGGTTCCAAGGTTTTTCGGTCCAGTTTCACTCCATACAGCGGATAGCGGTTGGAGCTTCAGTTGTACATATACAGCCGGCCGTCATCGTTTAGCCATTGTCCAGATTGATGGGATTGCAATAGGTCTGCTGCTAAGGAAATTGAGCAAAAGCGACAGTGAAAACAGGAGGTTAGTTGGTTTCATCTGTCTATAATTTGTTTTTTAGCGGCCATATGGAATGCCCTGAAAAATCATCCCCTGTGTGAGAAGCCTTTCTCATGGGCATTTCATGGGTTTCTATTTTGGGAGAAAAACAGTCTTCCCGGATGCCGCGCTTTCTTTTGCGGCTTGGAGGATTTCCATCACCAGCAAGTTGTTTTCCAGAGAATATGGGTCGAAGGAAGCAAGTTGAACTTTGCCCCGAACTACCGCCATCAGCAAAGTAAACGGATCGTCAAATGGCTGAGCTCGTGCCGGGAGCTCCATCTTTTCTTCCTCAAATCCACTGTAATCCTCTGCCATTCTCACCCGAAGGTGGCTGCCGTCATCGGCGAAAATTGCCCCCGTCTGCCCGTAGATCTCCATGTCTTTGCGGCCAATCGGCCAGTTCCACGAAGCCTCGATGATCGTCTGAGAATTGGGATAGGCCAGAATGATTGTAGCTTCATCGTCCACCTTTGGATTGTCCGCAGGATTCAGCTGCTGCGTGACGGCGGTGACAGAAAGCGGCCGCTCTCCATCCAAAAGCCAGGTGCTCAGATTGGCGCCATAGCAACCAAAGTCCATCAAAGCGCCCGCCCCATTCAGCTCGGGATCGGTCAGCCACTCAAGGAATTCCGGCCCAACGCCAATCTGCTTGGGGCCGCGGTGCCCGTCCCGCACGACGATCTTTCTCGCCTCGCCGATCTGTCCAGAGTGCAGCAGTTCATTTGCTTTTTCGTTGCTGGCGTACCAGCTCGTTTCATAATTGGTCAGGAGGTGGATTTGGTGCTTTTTAGCCAGATCGGCCATCTCTTTCGCGTGAGCAAAACTCACCGCCAGCGGCTTCTCCACCATGACATGAATGCCTCGGGGAGCGCAGACCCGAACGATCTCGAGATGATGAAACGTAGCTCCAAAACCCGTCACCGCCTCAGGCTTGGTCTTTTCGACCATCTCCTCGACCGTGTCGAAAACAATATCCATCGATATTCCATATTGCTTCACATATTTTTCTGCCAGCTCCCGGTTGGGTTCGGCGATGCCGACGATTTCGATATCGGCTCGGCTATTGGCTTCCAATACCCAGCCCACATGACCGTGATGCAGTCCGGCCACTCCAATTTTCAGCGGTTTTTCTTGGGATAGGACCAACGAAAAAGAAGTCAGTAGAAGTAAAAGAGACAGTGCGAAATTTTTCATCTGGGAATTTAACCGAGAAACTTCAGAATTGCGATTCGAGAGAGTGATTTACGAGGGCTGTCAGTCTGAAGACGCAGCAAAAAGTGACGGTGAATTTCAAAAAAAACACCGCTCACGAGACGAAATACTCCGAAGACGTTGACTTAGTACAACCCGCCAGTGAACACACCGCGACAGGCAAGGCTTATCGACGTTTCGGCCTTAGCGCCTACCTCCCGGCACTTTTCTACTTAATCCTCTCCCGCTGCAACCGGTCAAATTCCTCCAGCAAGGCGATAAGTTTGATCCGCACATTCTTGTCCGAAATGTCCAGCCCCATGGCTGAAAACTGCGTTTGGATAAATTTCATGGCATTGTAGGGAGTGACTGTGACTTTGTTGAAAGCCGCCTCTTCGGGAGTGAGGATGTTGTTGTACATGTCCATCAGGACATAGCCACGGTCGGAGTTTCGCAAAACCTCGAGCGCTTTGTCGATTACTGTGTTCCAGTTCATATTTTAAAGGAAAGGGGTTGAAAAAATGGATTAAGCATTTAAAATATAGCCAATTCCATGCCGCGGGCAAATTATTCGGTCTTGAATAAAACTTTCAGGAAAACCCAAAACAATCCGACTTTCCCTATAATTTTTATAGGCTAATTGCTTTCGAATTATTTTTCTTTTATATATTTGTCACACTAACTATTGGTATGACACAAGAACTATTTGCCCGGTACTCTTTCCTGCTCGACCGCACGGCCCGAAAAGTGAAGCAGTATGCGCAACAGCAGTTCAAAACCGGGGAGTTTGATGTGACGGTCGACCAATGGTTGGTACTGAAAAACCTTTCCGAAAATGAGCTTCTGAGCCAAACAGAACTGGCTAACCTTGTTTTCAAAGACAATCCCACCTTGACACGGATCATTGATTTGCTTTGCAAAAAAAACTACGTCGAGCGGGTGCCTCATCCACAGGACCGAAGGAGTTTCCAGCTTCATTTGACCGAGTCCGGGATTTCCAAAGTCAGTGAACTCCGGCCCAAGATTTTGGAAATCAGAGAAAAGGCCTGGGAAAACCTAACCGGAAAGGATTTTGAAGAGTTTAAGCGCATCCTGGATACCATTTACCAAAATCTGGATGGGCAGGTCTCGGAATAGTAAAAGTATTTAGCATACTAATTATATTTGTACGAACATTTTGGAATTTATCGGGGTTTAAGCTCCTAAAGCTATGAATACAAACACGATCCACACCGACCTTTGCATCATTGGAGCCGGCCCAGTAGGGCTTTTTGCCGTTTTTGAAGCTGGACTGCTTAAGATGCGTTGCCACTTGATTGATGCCCTGCCGCAGGTGGGAGGACAGCTTTCGGAGATTTATCCCCAAAAACCGATCTACGACATCCCCGGCTATCCCGAGGTGAATGCGCAGGATTTGGTGGACAATCTGATGGAGCAGGCGAAGCCTTTCCAGCCGACATTCACGCTGGGCGAGCGAGTGGATCATCTGGACAAGCAGGCTGACGGAAGCTTCATCGTCACCACCAGTGACAAGACGCACGTCCACGCGCAAGTGATTATCATTGCCGGTGGTCTGGGTTGTTTTGAGCCAAGAAAGCCCGTGCTGACCAACTTGGAGCAATTCGAAGGCAAGGGCATCAACTACATGGTGAAAAATCCGGAAACTTTTCGTGACAAAAACGTGGTGATTGCCGGCGGTGGGGATTCTGCACTTGACTGGACGATCTTCTTGGCAAAAGTCGCCAAGCGGGTGACTTTGGTGCACAGAAATGAGACCTTCCGTGGCACACCTGATTCTGCTGCCAAAGTATTTGACATGGCCAACAGAGGCAAGATCGACTTGATCCTCTCTGCCAACCTGAAAGAAGCAAATGGAAACGGCAAGCTGGAAAAAGTGATTCTGGAAGACAAGCATAAGCAAGACATGTCTATCGAAGCCGACTATCTGATTCCACTCTTCGGATTGAGTCCAAAGCTCGGCCCGATCGCAGACTGGGGTCTGAGCATTGACAAAAACGCCATCGAAGTAGACACCCGCGATTACTCCACGGGAGTTGATCGCATCTACGCCATAGGAGATATCAATACCTATCCGGGCAAGCTGAAGTTGATCCTTTGCGGATTTCATGAGGCAGCGATCATGATGCACTCTGCCTTTAAATATGTGTATCCGGATCAGAAACTCAGTTTCAAATACACGACTGTAAACGGCGTAAACGCATTCTAATCGCTACATTTGCACCATGGTAACATTCACTGTAGAAGATCACGACGGCAATCGGCAGGAAATCGAAGCTCCGGACGACATGGGTTTCAACCTTATGGAGATTCTCAAAGCTTCCGAATATCCTGTCTTGGCTACCTGTGGAGGCATGGCACTCTGCGGCACCTGCCACATCGAAGTACTGGAGGGAAAAGACGGACTCGGTGACGCTACCGACCCAGAACTCGACCAACTCGAAAACCTGCCCGAGTACTACCCTACGTCCCGACTTTCCTGCCAGATCCGCATCAGCGAGATCCTCGAGGGCGCTGTGGTGAAGCTAAGAGGGGAAGATGTTGTCTAAAAAGTATCTAGTAGCAAGACGCGAGTATCAAGATTTTAGAGGCCGGAGCCGAGAAACAAGATTTGAAACCACCTGGAGACGGGTGGTTTTTTTTGTTTTCTATTATCTTAGGTAAAAGATCTTCGACAAATGAATAGATTAATACTTATAGGAAACGGGTTCGACCTTGCTCATGGATTCAAAACCAACTTTAAGGATTTTATTGATGATTATTTATGTGATTGTCTCAATAATTTTTACAAGGGTAAAGACTATCAAGATCCGCTAGTCAAAATATACAGAGAAAACAAGACCTACATCCATACGATTTCAGATCCTGTTACGCCACTAAACCTTGAAGAAAACCTCTCCTATTTTAAAAAATTAGCGAATTTAAAATTTCAAATAAATTCAGAGCTATTTGAAACAATTTATCTGAAATATGAAAAACTTAAATGGGTGGATCTAGAAATGGAATTTTTTGATCAATTGATCAGATGGAAAAAAAATGAATCCGCTTGGAAACATACAGTATCCAAAGCCAATTCAGATCTTGATTATCTAAAAGATCGGTTATTAGAATATTTAAGCAGGAACACTAGAACTTTACAGTATCATGAACCGCTAGATAAGTTTAAGACACTTTTTACAGAAAATATCAACACAAATGAATTAAGTTCTACAGTAGAAGAGAAAACCATCTCAGTTGATTCACTTTATTTTTTGAATTTTAACTACACACCAACAATCGAGCAATACTTACACGAAATCAGATCTAAAAAGCCCTTTCAACACTCGTATATTCATGGAAGTCTATCTGGAAACATAAAACCAGTATTTGGCTATGGAGATGAAATCAATAAAGAATATAAAGAATTTGAAGACCAAAGAAATAATGAACTCTTCAAACATATCAAGTCATTTCATTATTCGCTTAATGAGGAATATTTCAATTTAATCAGGTTCATTGATTCACAAGAATATCAAGTTTCAATCTTTGGGCATTCTTGTGGCTTGTCAGATAGGACCATGCTAAATCAAATTTTCGAGCATCCGAATTGCAAATCAATCAAAATATTTTTTCACAAAATTTCTCCAACAGAAAATGATTTTTTAGAAAAAATTTATGATATATATAGACACTTTGGAAACAAAGGGGAGGCAAGAAAAAAGATAGTCCCTTTTAAAATGTCTTCTCCTATGCCTCAAAACCCCATAATTTTATAAGAATAGAGTTTTTGGACTCCTAAACCACCCACTCCCAGAAATTCTCCTTCGACACTTCATTCCACATAGCCTCAGGATAGCCTTTTCCAAAAGCTGCTGGTCAACCAGCCTAATTTACATTTTCCAGGCAGCGAGAGGTTTTGTTTTGGAACGGTGAATCCATTTGCTATTTCATTGTTTGCAAGAGAACCCCGAGCGAAACCACACCAGATAGATCAACCGATTTTTCAGTATCTTACTTTTCATACAATCGCCCGAAAATGAAAACCATGTTCTTCTTCCTTTTACTATTGCCCTCTCTAGCTTTCTCCCAAATCAAACCGGAAGAAAGAGAGGAAGCAGTCAAAATCCATCGTCTGATCGAGCAATATTCCCAAGCTCGAGAAACCCGCGATACCGTCTTGCTCAAAGAGATCCTGACGGAAGACGCGGATCAGTTGGTCTCGAACGGGGAATGGAGAAACGGCATCCGCGAAGCCGTGGACGGCATGCTACGCAGCTCTACTGCAAATCCCGGGATAAGAAAGCTGCAGGTAGACAAGATCAAATTTCTCAGCGATGAAATCGCCCTGGTCGATTGCCGCTATATCATCACAGACCCCAGTGGAGCCGAACGGAATCTATGGAGCAGTTTTACGGTGATTTTTCGCAAAAAATCCTGGAAGATTTCCGCAATCCGAAATATGAACCCTTCCTGAATCGGCTGACTATCAAAACATTTACCTACCTTCAATAGACATGGAATCCAGCTACCATTCAAAAACGGGGCGATGCCGAAAAGCCAAACGAGTAGGGTTCAATTCTTAGTTTATCAACCGATGCCGAAGTACGTTATTGAAAGAGAAATCCCCGGGGCAGGGAAGTTCAGTCCCGCAGAACTCAAAGGGATCTCCCAAACTTCCTGTGGAGTTCTGGGCAAGATGGGGCCTCAGATCCAATGGCTTCAGAGCTATGTGACTGGGGACAAAATCTATTGCGTGTACATCGCTCCTAATGAGGAAATGGTAAGGGAGCATGCGAAACAGGGCGGATTTCCTGCCAATTCAGTAGCCGAGGTCAAGACGATCATTGACCCGACCACGGCAGAATAATCGATCCTAGACGGGATGAATGGCTGCTGTTAGCAGCCATTTTTTTTACTACTCCACCAATCCAGCATCTCAATGAAAATCCGACTCTGCTTAGTTCTTTGCATTCTTTCCATGACTGCATGCCAACCCAAATCCGATCCTCCCACCTTAATCCTAAGCAACGGTAAAATATGGACCGGGGAGTCGGATTCGTCATTTGTAGAAGCGGTTGCGATTCAAGGAAATATTATCCTGGAAACAGGCAATTCCGAATCCATTTTAGCCCTCGCCGGATCTGAGACGGAAGTAATCGACTTACAGGGAAAATTAGTCACCGCGGGCTTCAACGACGCCCACATCCACTTTCTAGGCGGATCGATGGGTTTGACGCAAGTGGAGCTTTCGGCAGCGGAAACTTCCGAAGAAGCCATGGCCAGCACACTACGATTCATCGAGGACAATCCTGAAAAGGATTGGATCACCGGCCGCGGCTGGCAATACACTTTTTTCAAATCCGGTCTTCCTGACCATGAATCCATGAAAGCGCTGGACATCGATCGGCCGGTTTTCATCCGCGCCTACGACGGACATTCGGCCTACGCTAACCCCAAAGCACTGGAGCTTGCCGGCATCACTTCTAAGACAACTTTCGAAGGATTTGGTGAACTGGTCAAAGACAAAAACGGAAATCCCACAGGTGCTTTGAAGGAAAATGCGATGGCGCTGGTGGGTGACTTGGTACCTGTGACCAGTTTTGAGGATCAATTGACGGCTTTGCGAAAAGGCCTGGAATATGCCGCTTCCCTCGGGATCACGTCAATACAAAACGCCAACGGAACGGAAAACGATCTTCGTCTTTTCCAAAAGCTCTATGAAAACGACGAACTCACACTTCGTTTTGCGGCAGCCTTCTCTGTACAGGAAAACACAAGCGATACCGATCTCGAACGATTCAAGTTTCTGAAAGACAGCGTTGGAACTTCCAATCCCTGGATTCGCGCCGACGCGATCAAATTCATGATTGATGGAGTGATCGAAGGACATACCGGTGCGATGCTGGCCCCCTATTCTGATATTTCAACTGACGACCCATTGGCGTTGGGTCAGCTTAATTTTACGCTGCCCCGATACCAGGAACTGGTGAAAAGGCTGGACGCTGACGGGTTTAGGCTTTATACGCACGCTATAGGAGACCGGGGCGTGCGTGAGGTTTTGAACGCTTATGAACTGGCGATGTCAGAAAACAAAACGGAGGGAAAACGGCACCGGATCGAACACATCGAAACCATCCATCCCGATGATATTCCCCGCTTTGCGAAAGCTGGAATCCTGCCCAGTATGGAACCGATTCACGCCGAGCCAGGCACAACCATTGCCTGGTCTGCAGCCGTCGGTGAAGAACGGCTCCCTTATTCATTCGCCTGGAGATCGCTTTTGGATGCGGGAGCAGATTTGGTCTTCAGCAGCGATTGGCCCGCATGCATTAGTTTGAACCCGATTCGCGGCATTCATGTCGCCGTCAATCGCCAAAATCCCAAAGGCTATCCCGAGGCAGGCTGGATACCACTGGAGAAAATCACCATCTATGAAGCCATGAAAGCCTACACCTCGATGGGGGCTTTTTCATCTTTCGAAGAAGATCGAAAGGGATTGATCAAAAAGGGCCAACTCGCAGATTTGGTGGTTTTTTCCCAAGACCTGTTCACCATCGATCCGATGAAAATCCACGAGATTCGCGTGGAGATGACGCTTGTGGATGGCAGGAAGGTTTTTGAAAGAAAGTAAAAATCAAAAAGGCCGGTTTCCCGGCCCTCTGGTTGAAAAGTTTGAGAGATAAAACTTTTGCTTTTGGTGATAAACAACTGCCTCCTTTTTACTTTTCGTTTTTAAAATAACGGTCATGGAAGAGATATCTTGCGTCGTTTGCCGCTTTTATCTCTTTTGATTCGGTATCGATAATCATCACCGGAGGCGCTTGGTCACCGGATTTGGCGACTGTCCAAGCAGGAGCCTCAGCACCGTTCGGATCTCCTGTTTTTACAAAGTTGGTGAAGTAGTTAAGCATCGTCTCAGAAGCTTTTAAATCTTCCGGCGTCCAGGCAAACTCCTTCACTAAGTGAAGATTACCCATAGCGTACTCGATTTCAGCAGCATGACGGGCACCGATTTGCTTCGGCGCAGGGGCTGGATTTTCGCTTCGGACAGTACCTCCTGCCAGACCCGCGGTGAGATTCTTGTCCACCAGAGGCGGGGAAAGCTTACTGAACAAATACCTATAAACTGGCTGCTGACTGTGATTCCTGTGCAGGTCAAACCACTTCCAAGTGCTATAAGAGATGAATCGGTCGGAAGCCAATTCGGTAGCGGAAAGCTCCACTTGCTCGGTCGACTCGTGCGGATAAAGCTTCAGCACCTCTTCCCATTCTTCCGGATACGTCTCTTTTACTTTTGCGATGAACGCGTCTTGGCTATAAGGCTGCCCCTGCATAAAAGCCATCCCAGGGATCTCGGCTGAGTTCCATCCAAGCAGCAACGGAACCTGAGCCTGTTCTCCGGCGCGGAAGGTTTCAGGAAGGGCTTTCGTCAAGAAATACTGATCGATCACCACCGGAAAACCAAACCTGCCATCCTCCTGATACATCTCCAGAAGGTCTTTAGCTGACATCTTTCTCGCATCAGCGATAGATTTCACCCCTGCCTTCGTCAGAAAATCACTTCCAGCTTTCTCAGCTTCTGCCAAGGAAACCGGCGCCAAAGTAGGATTGATCCCCGCGCCGCTTTCGCCGATAGCGCCGTGAATCAGGTTTTTGGAAAGCGGAGAAGCCATTTGATAAGAGACCGAGATAGACCCTGCAGATTCTCCGGCGATGGTCACCTGGTTTGGATTGCCGCCAAAAGCCGAAATATTGTCCTTGACCCACTGAAGCGCCAAGGCTTGATCCAGCAGCCCGTAATTTCCCGAGCCCTTGTAGCTCGATTCTGCACTGAGCTCCGAATGCGCCAGGAATCCAAAGATTCCCAAACGATAATTAACTGTCACGACGACCACACCTTTTTTGGCCATAGATTCGCCGTTGTATCGGGGCTCAGAAGCATCCCCTGCCACAAATCCTCCACCATAGAAATACACCAACACGGGCAAATTTTTGGAATTACGCTTAGCCGGAGTCCAGACATTCAGCGTGAGGCAATCCTCAGAGACGCCGTCAGACCAACTGTTCATATCTCCGAAAACCAGTCCCTGGACAGGTCTCGGCCCAAACTCCTTGGTTTCTTTCACCCCAGTCCAGGATGCAGCAGGCACGGGAGCCTTCCACCTGAGTTCAGCTACCGGAGGCTTTGCAAAAGGAACTCCGAAATAGGTGGAGATTCCATTGGTTACGTTGTAGTTGCCCTCGATGACTCCAGTGCTGACCGTCGCTTGAACAGGCAGGGAATTGTCAGTTTGGGAAAAAGCCAGCGTCGTTCCAAAAAGGAAAAGAGCTACTGCCTTTAGGTATTTTTTCATGGTGAAAAGTTTGGATTCTATTGTTACATAAGGAGACAATAATAATTGCTTCTCCGGAAAAATCCTACTTACTTAGGCTTAAAATTGCCCGATATGCCTTTGCCAGATCCTTCCGAATTTATTCCTCACCTCGCTTTCGATTCTGTTGTCTTTGGATTTTCCAAGGGAAAACTCAAGATCCTGCTAATGGAATACCATGCCACTGGCTGGCTGGCCCTTCCCGGAGGTTTTGTTAGGAAAGACGAGGCCCTGGAAGATGCGGTTAAACGCGGCCTGTTCGAGCGGACAGGTCTGAGAGAAGTATATCTGGAGCAGTTTCACACCTTTGGATCCTTGGAGCGGGCACAGCCTAAGTTTATGAAGACCATCCTGCAAGCCAACGGACATCAGGTTGAAGACGACTATTGGATGCTGGATCGATTTTTCTCCATTGGCTACTACGCCCTTCTTGACTACGAAAAAGTCAGCCTCACACCTGATGCGCTCTCAGATTCCATCGCTTGGTATGAGGTGGAAAAGCTCCCCGAATTGATCTTTGACCACGATGAAATCGTCCAAAAAGCACTGCAAACGCTCCGTGAAAACCTGGACAGAAAAGTAATCGGAGGTAACCTGCTCCCGGAACGGTTCACAATGAATGAGCTCCAGTCGGTCTATGAGGCCATCTTGGGAGAAAAACTCCGACGCACAAGTTTTCAGCGAAAACTACTCAGCCTGGACATCTTGGAACGGCACGAAAAACTCTTCACCGGCAAAAGCCACAAAGCACCGTATCTCTATAGTTTCAAGGATTAAATCCACCCCTGCTTAAACCCAACAAAACCATGAAGTACTCTTCCTTTCTATTTTTAGTTTCGCTCGGCTTTCTGTTTTTCTCCTGCCAAAGTGAAGATTCTAATTCGCTGATTTCAGTGGATCAGCTGACTGTGGAAGGCGGGATGATCTCCGGGACGACCGATTCAAGCGGCCAGGTCAAGATCTTCAGAGGAGTTCCTTTTGCAGCTCCACCAGTTGGAGAGTTGCGATGGAAAGCTCCCCAACCGGTCCAGCCCTGGGAAGGCATCAAGGCTTGCATAGACAATCCTCCCGCTCCGATGCAGAATTCTCCAGTTCCTTTTTTCGCTTGGTCGGAGGAGTTTTTGATTCCGAAAGAGCCGATCTCGGAGGACTGCCTCTATCTGAACATTTGGACGACTGCCGAGAAAACCGACGAAAAGCGTCCCGTGATGGTCTGGATCTATGGCGGCGGCTTCAACTCGGGAGGCAATTCGGTGCCGCTGTATGACGGCGAAGACCTCGCCAAAGAAGGCATCGTCGTCGTCAATCTCAACTATCGAGTGGGATTGCTGGGCTTTTTGGCACATCCGGATTTAACGGCAGAAAGTCCCGATCAAACCTCGGGCAACTACGGCATCCTGGATCAGGTCGCGGCTTTGGAGTGGGTAAAGAAAAACATTTCTCAATTCGGCGGAGATCCTGACAATGTCACCATCGCCGGGCAGTCTGCCGGAGCTTTCAGCGTGAACGCATTGGTCGTATCGCCGAAAGCAAAAGGACTTTTTCACAAAGCCATCGCCCAAAGCGGCGGCATGTTTAACCGGGGAAACGGTCTTACCTCAGGACTTCAAAGCGCTGAGGAAAGAGGTAAGCAACTGACGGATACCTTGGGAATTTCCATGGCAGATCTGAGAAAAATCCCGGCTGACAGCTTGTTGAAATTCTCGGGCAGATTTGGACCTGTGGTGGATGGCAAAGTACTGCCAAGCGTGCGCCAGAGCTTCGAAGACGGCACGTTCTCAGATGTCCCCTTGCTGACCGGCTGGAACGCCGACGACCGGGTGTCCGGAAATGCGCCGACCACACCAGCCGAGTTTAAGGCGAATGCCAAAAAACAATATGGTGGACGCGCAGGAGAATATCTACAGCTTTTTCCAGCTGACAGCCCGGAGATTTTGTCGGAAACACAAAACATGATCGGCGGACTGATGTTTGGAATGCAAAATTACACCTGGGCCAAGATGCAAACTGAAAAAGGCCAAAAGATTGCATATATGTATTATTTCACTCGAATTCCTCCCGGCGAACCCAGCTTTGGGGCGTTCCATTCTGCGGAATTCAGTTATGCCTTACATACGCTGAGAAACTGGAACAAACCCTTCGAACAAACGGACTACGACTTGGAGAAAGCCATGTCCGCCTACTGGGTTAATTTTGTCAAAACAGGAAATCCCAACGGAGAAGGGCTTCCCGAATGGCCGGTTTTTGATCCGGAAAACCCCATCGTCAACGAGTTGGGCGCCGAAGTCAAAACACGGGCTTTGCCATACTGGGAGCAGATGAAGTTTATGGAAAGTCTGAATCGATAAGCAATGCTCGCATTCCTTGGCTTGTTTACGATAGTCCTGCTCCTGTTTTTGGTAATTACCAAAAGAGCCTCTCCCGTCATTGCGCTGACGTTGATTCCCATCTTCACGGGAATCTTAGCGGGGAAATTCACAGAATTACCTGCAATGATCGGAGAAGGATTGCTGACGATCGCCCCGACGGGAGTCATGTTCGTCTTCGCCATCTTATTTTTCGGCATACTGCTGGATGCCGGCACTTTCCAACCGATCATTGCGAAATTGCTGAAAATAGCAGGAAATGACCCCATCAAAATCGCGCTGGCGACTGCGATCTTGTCGATGATGATTCACCTGGATGGATCTGGAGCGGTGACTTTCTTGGTGGTGGTTCCTGCTTTGGTCCCCATTTATGATCAGCTGGGTATGAAGCGCATCACGCTTGCCTGTATCGTAGCCTTGTCTGCAGGCACGATGAATATCCTGCCTTGGGGAGGACCTACGATTCGCGCTGCATCGGCTTTGAATGTCCCGGTCACGGAGCTTTTCAACCCAATCCTAATTCCTTTCTTCGCGGGCTTACTGACTGTTCTTTTGATTGCCTATTGGCTGGGGAAAAAAGAAAAAAACCGCCTCTTGGGCATCGTCGTCGACTTGGCGCCTCAAATTGATTCCTCCATAAATCCCCTCCATCGACCTCGGCTGTTTTGGATCAATTTGCTGCTGATATTCGCCGCCATCACCAGTATTATTCTCGCTTGGGCACCGCCCCATGTAGTATTTATGATTGCATTTGCACTGGCGCTTTTGCTGAATTTTCCTCAGGTGGAGGAGCAAAAAAAGCGAATCGACGCCCACGCCAAGGAAGCCATGCTGATGGCCAGCATCCTATTTGCCGCAGGCTGCTTCACAGGCATCCTCAAAGGAAGCGGCATGATGGAGGCAATGGCCGGAACCGTGGAGACATTTCTTCCCGAACAAATGGGCCGACAACTGCCTCTCTTGACTGGATTGATAGCCATGCCAGCCAGCCTGCTGTTTGATCCTGATTCCTTCTATTTTGGCATTTTGCCTTTGCTTTCTTCCACGGCAGAGCATTTTGGAGTCAGCGGATTGGAGGTTGGGCAGGCTGCCATCATGGGACAGATGACCACGGGATTTCCCGTCAGCCCGCTGACAGGATCAACTTTTCTCCTCGTCGGACTGGCAGGAGTGGATCTCGGGGACCACCAGAAAAAGACCATTCCATTAGCCTTTCTGGTCACTTTAGTGATTCTATTTGTATCGGTTTTGATGGGGATAATCTCAGTATAGTATGACAGAAAAAATCAGAATCGGATGTGGGGCGGGGTTTTCAGGTGATCGGATCGAACCGGCATTGATCCTGTGCGAAAAGGGAAACCTGGACTATTTGGTCCTCGAATGCCTCGCCGAACGAACCATTGCTTTGGCACAAAAACGAAAACAGCAAGATCCAACTGCCGGATATGATGTCCTCCTTGAGCGGAGAATGGAAGGTTTGCTTCCACTTTTGATCCAGCACCAAACCCGCCTCATCACCAATATGGGCGCTGCAAATCCTTTGGCTGGAGCAGCCAAGATCATCGAAATCGCCAAACGCCAAGGGCTAAAAATAAAAGTAGCGGTAGTCCTCGGAGATGATGTTTTTGATCGGATCTCGGGTGAGGAACTTTCCATGGAGGGAAACAAAGCCCTCAATTCCTACGGAAATCTGGTTTCGGCAAATGCCTATCTTGGAGTCGACGCCATTCTCCCTGCTTTGCAAACTGATGCGACGATCATCTTGACTGGTCGTGTGGCCGATCCGTCCTTGTTTTTGGCTCCCATGATCCATGAATTTGGATGGAATCCAATGGATTTTGATTTGATGGGAAAAGGAACCGTCCTCGGTCACTTGCTCGAATGTGCCGGGCAGATCACCGGAGGTTATTTTGCCGATCCTGTGACAAAACCAATCCCGGACATGCATATTTTGGGACATCCCTTGGTGGAAATAAATCAGTATGGATCGGGGGTGATTTCAAAGATAACCGGCACGGGAGGAGCTATCACCGTCCAAACTGCCAAAGAACAACTCCTTTACGAAGTGATCGATCCTGGGAATTATTTCACCCCGGATGTGGTCGCGGATTTTCGCTCGATCCGATTGGAAGAGCTCCAAACAAATCTGATTCAGGTCACTGGAGGCACCGGAAAAGAAAAGCCCGAAACCCTGAAAGTCAGCGTCGGCTACGAGGCGGGATATATCGGCGAAGGAGAAATCTCCTATGCCGGTGCCCATGCCTTGCAACGGGCAAAACTTGCCGGTGAAATCGTTGAAAAACGGATTGCGGGACGCTTTGATGAATTCCGTGTGGATTATATCGGATTGAGCTCTCTGCATGGAATGTCCCTTTCGCAGGATTGCCAGCCCTATGAAATCCGACTGAGAATCGCCGGAAAAACCGAAGATCGATCCCTTGCCCATTTGGTGGGCGAAGAAGTGGAAGCCCTCTACACCAATGGCCCGGCCGGAGGCGGTGGAGCCCGAAAGTACATCCACGAAGTGATCGGCGTGGTTTCGATTTTGATGGATCGAAAGCTGATCAAATCCACCGTTCAAATCCTGGAATCATGAAACAAAAACTTGCAACCATCGCTCACAGCCGGGCAGGGGATAAGGGAAATACACTGATCCTGTCTCTGATTCCATTTGATGAAAGAGATTTTGCTCTTTTGGTGGAAAACATCACGACAGAAAAAGTGAAAACGCACCTTGGCCATCAGGTGAAAGGAGAAATAGTTCGGCATGTGCTACCTGAGCTCAAAGCCCTTCAATTCACCTGTTTTGAGGCTTTAACCAGCGGAGTGACCACTTCGCTTGCGATGGATGCTCATGGCAAAAGTCTGAGCTATGCGCTTTTGGAAATGGAAATAGAGTTTCCAGTAGGCAAACCCATTTAGATTGAGGATCTCACTCGGTGGTTTTCTCCATCTTTTTCAAGCGTTCGATCACCGCATCGAGGGATCGGTAGTGATGGTAGATTCCCTTCCAGATTCCGCCCTTGTTTGCCGTCTTGAGCTCGGGCTGTTGATCCAATCCTCCCGAGTACCAGTCGCCATATTCGTGGTCAATCAGGTAGGTGTCGGTGTAGTTCCAAAGCTGGAGAAACCTGCCGTAGTAGTCATTTGGATCGTTGGGATATAACTCATGGAAAAGTAGCAGGGAATTCAAGCCTTCCGCCTGCGCCCACCAGTTTTTGGTAGGATGAGTGACCCGATAACCGTCTTTGAAATAATACCCCTGGTCGTAAAACCCGCCTTTTTCCGCATCCCAACCCAGTTTCAAAGCCTGATCAACCATCTTTTTGGCGACTGTCAAGGTCCTTTGATCGTCATTCTTTCCCAAGACATGCGAAGCCTCCAACATTAGAAACGCAGTCTCCACGTCATGCCCGAAGGAAACGTGATCGAGCTGATGATGCGATTCAATCACTGCTTCGGAAGAATCAGCAAAGCTCACCGGTTTCCAGTCCGGATACAAAAACAAAGTCAAATGTCCCTGTTCGGTGACGATCGTGTCCCGGATTAAGACCAGCATCTCCTCGAGTCGGGCACGCAGCAGCTCATCCGGCCATACCTGATACAGTTCGGCGAATGCTTCTAATATGTGTATAGAGGAGTTCTGATCCTTGTAACCCAAATCAGAAGTGCTTGGTGTGTCCATCGGTCGGGTTATCGGCTTCCCGTAGCGGTCCAAATGCTGAAAATAGCCTTTGTACACCGGATCATGAGCACCCGAGTCCAACCAGTAAAATGCCTTTTTTGCAAGCTCCAATCCCTCTTGATCTCCACTTTGCTTGTAGTAAGCAGCTAAGGCATAAATCCCGAAAGCGTTGCCGTAGGCTGTCTTGGTGGAGTCACCTTTGACGTTTCCTTTTTTATCCAAAAGCCAAAAGAAGCCTCCGTTTTCCGCATCCCAGAATTTGTCCCGCAGGAAGATATAGCCATGCCTAGCCCCTTCCGCATAATAGGGAACCTCGGGATAGCGCTCGGCGGCTTTAGCATTGGTCCAGACGTGACGGGATTGGGTCACGATCATCTTTTCCTGATCACCTACCGGCTTGAAGTCGTAGGAAAAAGTACTCAGAAACCCTCCATCCACGGTATCAATCGCCTGCGGATACCATTTGTCCAGTACTTCCGTCCGAAGGTGATGGCCGATTTGATCAGAGAGGAGCGGTTTGGGAT
Organism: Algoriphagus terrigena DSM 22685; assembly: GCF_000429445.1. Lineage (GTDB taxonomy): Bacteria > Bacteroidota > Bacteroidia > Cytophagales > Cyclobacteriaceae > Algoriphagus > Algoriphagus terrigena. Next base: position 24,343 of record NZ_AUBW01000025.1, on the reverse strand, counting down.
CCTCCTTTTGGCAGGAAAAAAAAGCCAGCATAACTGCAAGCGCTGGTAGGAAGGGAAGGTTTTTCATAAAGGTTATTGCTAGAAAAACGAAATCTAATCGCTCATCAACTTTTCAAGAATCTCAATCGCCGCTTCAGACAGCACCGTGCCGGGGCCGAACACGGCAATCACACCGGCATCAAACAAAAACCTGTAATCCTTTTGAGGAATCACCCCACCGGCCACCACGTGGATATCCGGGCGACCCAAGTCACCCAATGCCTGAATCAACTGCGGTATTAGCGTCTTGTGCCCGGCTGCAAGCGAGGAAACTCCCACGAGGTGCACGTCGTTCTCGACCGCCTGCTCGGCAACTTCCTGCGGGGTCTGAAAGAGCGGTCCGATGTCCACATCGAAACCCAAGTCAGCAAACCCGGTTGCAATCACTTTCGCTCCCCGGTCGTGCCCGTCCTGACCCATCTTGGCAACCATTATCCGCGGCCTTCGACCTTCGAGTTCGGCAAAATGATCGGCCAAGGCCTGAGCTTTTTTGAAAGAATCCTGATTTTTCACTTCTGCTGAATATACACCCGATATCGCTTGCGTTTGGGCTTTGTGACGGCTGAAAGCCTTCTCCATTGCAAGGGAGATTTCTCCTAAAGTAGCTCTTTTCCGGGCAGCGTCGACTGCCAGCGCCAGCAAATTGCCTTTCCCAGATTGCGCGGCTGCGGTTATCAAACTCAGACTTTCCTCCATTTCCTGCTGGTTTCTCGAAGATTTGACAGTATTCAGCTTAGCGAGCTGCGATTCCCGTACGGCATCGTTGTCTACGTCCCGCACCTCGATTTGGCTTTTCTCCTCCACCTGATAGCGGTTCACGCCAACAATCACATCGCGGCCGCTATCTATCCGGGCTTGCTTTTTCGCAGCCGCTTCCTCGATTCGAAGCTTTGGCAAACCGGTCTCGATGGCCTTGGCCATTCCGCCCAGCGCCTCCACTTCTTCGATCAGGGTCCAAGCCCGTTGCACCAGCTGATCTGTCAGGTATTCGACATAATAAGATCCGCCCCAAGGGTCGACCACTTGCGTGATCCCAGTTTCTTCCTGGAGGATCAGCTGGGTGTTTCGGGCAATCCTTGCGGAAAAATCCGTCGGCAAAGCAATCGCCTCATCGAGGGAATTGGTATGCAGCGACTGCGTGTGTCCCATGACGGCTGCCAAAGCTTCCACCGCTGTCCGCGTCACATTATTGTAGGGATCCTGCTCCGTCAATGACCAGCCGGAGGTCTGGCAATGGGTTCTTAGTGCGAGCGATTTGGGGTCTTTCGGATTGAACTGCCTCACGATCTTTGCCCAGAGCAGCCGTGCGGCCCGCATCTTGGCGATTTCCATAAAGTAGTTCATGCCGATCCCCCAGAAAAAGGAAAGCCTTGGTGCAAAATCATCGATATCCAGCCCTGCTTTGATTCCGGTTCGCAGGTATTCCAAACCGTCCGCGAGCGTATAGGCCAATTCCAAATCGGCGGTAGCGCCTGCCTCCTGCATATGATAGCCGGAGATTGAGATCGAATTGAACTTGGGCATTCGTTGGGAAGCAAACTCAAAGATATCCCCGATGATCCGCATGCTGGGAAGAGGCGGATAGATATAGGTGTTTCGGACCATAAACTCCTTCAGGATATCATTCTGGATGGTACCCGAGAGCTGCTCGGGCTTCACGCCCTGTTCCTCAGCTGCGACGATGTAAAACGCCAAAATTGGAATCACCGCGCCATTCATCGTCATCGAGACGGACATCTCATGCAGCGGAATTTGGTCAAAAAGAATCTTCATGTCCTCCACCGTATCGATGGCGACACCGGCCTTGCCTACATCTCCCTGTACTCTGGGGTGATCCGAATCGTATCCCCGGTGTGTCGCCAGATCAAAGGCAACAGACAATCCTTTTTGTCCACCGGCCAGGTTTTTTCGGTAAAACGCGTTTGACTCCTCGGCCGTGGAAAAGCCCGCATATTGCCGGATCGTCCAGGGCCGCTGAATGTACATTGTGGAGTATGGCCCCCTGAGAAAGGGAGGAATCCCAGCCGAAAAATCTACATGGCTGAGCCGGTAAATTCCCTCCGCTTCGAAGTCAGCCGGAACGGAAATCTGCTCGGGCGCGTCCCAGGGCTTATCTTGAGAGGACAGGCCTTCCTTTCCCGATTCGATCTTCCAATTGGTCAGGACAGGTCTCATAGCATATTTTGGTTTTGCAGTTCTGTCAGATAGCTCGCCCGGACCGGTTTGAGTTCGTGTGATTTCTCTTCGAAAAACTCAAATTCCAAGTCATCGTTCAGCGTCCCCGTTGCTGGAAATTTGTTAGCTCCAATCTTAGAGATATGACCCCCGGCAACTTCATTCTGGATTTTCTCACGGTGTGATCTGACCGTCGAATGGATTTCTCCGGATTTGAGGACAGCAAGCCAGCCTCCTTTTTCCTCGAGAATTCTGAGTCCATCCTGAAACTCCGCTAGGATTTTCATCTGCAAATTCTCCAAAAAGAAAGAACCGGCAGCTGGATCTATGACCTTATCCAGATAAGCTTCCTCCTTTAGAATCAACGATACATTTCTGGCTATTCTTTTCTCCAAGTCACTCGCGCTGTCTTCCAAAATCGGTTTTGTCCAGAGCAAATTTGCTCCGCCTAAGACTGCAGCCATCGCTTCGTAGGTCTGACGGATGAGATTGGAATTCGTATCCAAGATGGATTTGGACCAATGAGAGGTCTGAGCAAGCAGCGTCACATCACTTTCATCCAACTCAATTGAATACAATCTACATAACGCGATCGCTGATTCTCGGAATACCTTCAGCCTTGCGATCTCTCCGAAATGGGAATCACCGACAGAAGCCTCCAACAGCATCTTTTTGAAGACTTTCTCCGGACTTTCTCCACTGAGATCGATCAACTCGATCAGTTCTCCCAAACCAAAGATCACCGCATCCAAGGGATTTCCTCCAGCCTCGGTATAACGGGATGTCTTCAGCGTAAAGGATTTGAAATTAGGGAAGGGCTCTGCCAACTCCAAAAGCTCCTGAAAAATCTCCACCGCAAGTCCGTATTCGGCACCTTGATCAAACACTAGATCCGAGGGGGTCCAAAGCAGCCCACCGGTAATCTGGTCTGCCGGGGTATTTTGATCTTCAACCCAAGTCGAGAAGGCATTCATGGCTGCAATGGGATTGCCTATCGGCTGGATGAAGATGGGAATGTATTCTGGCTTGACGCCTTTCAACATCCCGATCAAGTCTTCAAACCCCGAGAGATGGAGCACCAGTCCCTCCGCGCCGTTTTCGAGTACATCAAGGATCTGCTCAGCCGAATCTCCGGGGAAGATGCTGACGACATTGGCCCACTGCCGGGGCGGTAAACCCGGGATTTCTGATTCTTTATGAAATCTGTGTTGGACAGGTACTTCTCCGTTCAAATCCTCCCGGGTATAGATAGGATCGAGTTCGACTCTCTCCCAAAGGTGGGACTTCAAACTTTGATCAAAATCCTTCCCCTTCAAATCCCGAATCGCCTGATGACTCCAGCTTTCTTTAGTTGATTGAGGAAACTCGCTGAAAAGATCAAAGGGCATAGCTGGGCATCGTTAAACCGTTCATTCGGATAAAATCAAAAATACGGATTGCATGCAGAAATCAATTTCGAAAATGAATCGAAAATCAAACTTGGTGGCAACAATTCTAATCGGTTGATTTTCAACGGCTAGTTAAAAAGCAGGTCTTTTTCTTTTTCCACAAGAGGAAATTCCCACAATCGAACCGTTCAAGAAGGAAATAAACTAGAATAAAATACACAGCCAAATAATATTCTGAGACTGGCGAAAATTCTCCAATTATTGACTTTTTCAAGCCGAAATCGATTTTTTATTTAAGTTAATTTTCCACAAATTTGACGCCCCTGCTTTCGCTCGGGGGTTACAAGAATACAAGCAAATCTTTTCTAAATGAGTTTGGAAGCTAGCGCCGTATGGAATGAGTGTCTGCGTGTTATAGAACAACACGTCAACGAGCAGAGCTTTTCAACTTGGTTTAAACCGATCAATCCAGTCAAACTGGAAGGTTCGAGTCTGACCATTCAGGTTCCAAGCCAATTTTTCTACGAATGGCTGGAGGATAACTATGTGCAAGTCCTCAAGCTCGCCATCAAACAAACCCTAGGGCAGACCGGACGCTTGGAATACGCCGTCGTGGTGGACAAGGGCAATTCGAACAATCAGCCCATCGCGGTTTCTTATCCGCAGGGAAACTCCAACACCAAGAAACCGGGAGCACAGCAGGAAGTAAGGACGCCTTTTGAGATGCAGTCGCTGGATGCGGACATGCTGACCAAAAGCAATCTGAACCAAAACTACACCTTTGGCACCTATATCGAGGGTGATTGCAATCGATTGGCGCGCTCGGCGGGTTTTGCCGTCGCGACCAAGCCTGGGATCACCTCTTTCAATCCTCTGATGGTCTATGGCGGAGTTGGCTTGGGAAAAACCCACTTGGTGCAAGCCATCGGAAACGAGATCAAAAACGGCCCGGAAGACAAGTTTGTGCTCTATGTCTCTTCTGAAAAATTCGTGAATCAGTTCATGGATTCCATCAAGGATGGCAACGTAAAGAGCTTTACCAATTTCTACATGCAGGTGGACGTCCTGATCATCGACGACATCCAGTTTTTGGCGGGGAAAGACCGAACCCAGGAGATGTTTTTCCACATCTTCAATCACCTGCATCAAAACAAGAAGCAGATCATTATGACCTCAGATTGTCCGCCTAGGGATCTGAAGGGACTGGAAGAGCGTTTGCTTTCCCGTTTCAAATGGGGTTTGACCGCGGATCTTCAGATGCCGGATTTCGAAACCCGCGTGGCAATCATCCGGAAAAAGATGCAGTCTGAGGGGATTTTGATTCCTGACGATGTGGTCGAATACCTCGCCTATTCGGTCGACACGAACGTTCGTGAACTGGAAGGGATTTTGATCTCCTTGATCGCACATGCTTCGCTCAACCGTGTCGAGGTCAGCCTCGAACTGGCAAAGACGGTGATCAAAAACTTCATCAAAGACATTGAAACAGAGGTTGGGATTGAATTTATCCAAAAGTCAGTCTCTGAATATTATTCCATTCACGTCGACGAGCTGAAGGCCAAGACGAGAAAGAAGGAAATCGTGATTGCCCGTCAGGTAGCGATGTATTTTTCCAAGGAATTCACCAATCACTCGCTCAAGTCAATCGGCTATCACTTTGGCGGCCGGGATCACAGCACCGTCATACACGCCGTGCAGACGGTCAATGACATGATCGAAACGGATTCTGGCTTCCGAAACTCAGTCAATGAGCTGAAGAAAAAATTCAAGATGAGATCTTATTGATTTGAGATTCTGGATTTGAAATTGGTGAATCCCGAATTTCATATATCTAACCTCAAATCTGCTTTTACCAGCGGACTAAGTTGCCCAGTTCTTCTTTGCTAAACTCAAGCTCGGTGTACCCCAACACATAAGGCCCAATCTCGTAGGGTTGGTAGATCACCCAAAACTTCCCGTCTTTGAAGCCTTTCGCCCCTGCTACATAAAAGCCGGTTTCCGGGATAAAAAAACGGCCGTCTTCTTCTAAACTTACCCCCTCCGCGACTTGGTGAAACTCCCTGAACTTCTTTTCCACTTTTTGAAAAAGCAGGGAATCATCCGCCACCAGCCGATCATCTCCAATCACCTCGCCGCTCTCCGGATCGAAATTCAAGAAAGAAACTGAACTGTTTGGGTGAGCGCCTCCCATGAAGTTGAACTGGGTGAAATGAATACTTAAGGTGCTGTCGGACTCATAGCTGACCTCTCCTTCTGCCTCAATCTCCCAGCCGCCACTTGATTCGGGAAAATCTGATTTAAACTCTTTATATGATTGAAAAAACTTCGACACCAAGGTATCCATCGGAGCTGCATCCTCACCCGTCTGAACCAACAACGCCATCTGGTCCCTGATTACCCGGTTGATATTCTCGGTCAATTCCGGACCGGACGCCACCGGCCAGTGAAGGCTCACTTTCGCACAATTGTCATCTACACATTCCTCTTTCGTCAACGAAGTGGTTTTGAATGTAATTTGATCGCGGAGGCTGGAAGATGTGTCCTCAGACTTTGGGGCACAAGAAAAAGCAGCAAAAAGCAAGAGCAGAATTAGATTTCTCATGTAGTAGATTGATTGGAGAGGAATACATCAATCAAGTTTTTGGCCAATGTTCCAGGGTTGAGTCTCCCTGACTGAACATTTTCTTTTTCATCTGCAATTAATTGCTTGACTTTGGGATTTTTCAAGAAATTTTGCTGCAACAACAGCTGAATCTGATTATTCAGCCAATCCAGTCGTTGGTTCGCGCGGTTGCTTTCCCAGAAGCCGCCGGCCTTCATCTTTTCCTCAAAATCTCTGATCATCTCCCAGACCTTGTCCAGCCCATCTCCCGAGACGGAAGAAGCCAAAATCACCTTTGGTGACCAGTTGTTTTCGGCTAAAGGCAACAAATGCAGCGCGTTTTGGTAATTGCTTTTCGCTGTCTTGGCTGGACCCAGGTTATCTCCGTCCGCTTTGTGAATCACCAGCCCATTGGCCATTTCCATGATTCCCTTTTTGATTCCTTGCAGTTCATCCCCTGCGCCGGCGAGCATGAGCAAAAGGAAGAAATCAACCATATTTTTCACGGCAGTTTCACTTTGTCCCACCCCCACCGTCTCGACCAAGATCACATCAAACCCAGCCGCTTCGCAGAGCAACATCGCTTCCCGGGTTTTGCCGCTTACCCCACCCAAGGTTGTTCCTGAAGGACTTGGCCGTATAAAAGCCCGTTTGTCGGAGGATAGATTTTCCATGCGCGTCTTATCACCGAGAATGCTCCCCCCAGTCAGCTGGCTGCTGGGATCAACGGCGAGCACGGCGACCTTTTTCCCCTGGTCCAACAGGATCTTACCAAACGCCTCGATAAAAGTGCTTTTCCCCACGCCCGGCACTCCGGTGATTCCGATCCGGATTGAGTTACCGGTATGGGCGATCAGCGATTGAATCAGGTCTGAAGCGATCGCCTGGTCAGATTCCAACGCGCTCTCCACCAGGGTGATGGCCTGACTGAGGATCACCCGGCTGCCGGAGAGGATTCCGTCCCGGTAGGCTTTCAGATCAAGGCGCTTTTTCATCAATTTTCCTTGACAAAACGATCCTCACCCATCGGGGTCTTTTCAAACCTTGCCAGCAGATAAGGCTGTAATTCGGCAGAGAAAAAGGGCTCTTGTGGGCTCAGGGCGACTTTTTCTTTCAGCTCAGGAGAAAAGAAAAAAACCAATGTCCGTCCGTATTTGGTGTGGGGTTGCGCAATGGCAAACTCCCGCATCCACGCTTCATCGGTATCCAAAGCACGGATCGCGTACACCCGGACCACCGGCCCGGTATTGTTTTCATTTCGGTAAAAACCCAGCTCTTCGTATTTCCCCTCGAACGCCTCGATTCCGGGATTTGAAAAACTGGATCGGACGATCTGCACCAGCAAGATCAGCACGGCGAATCCGATGAGATAGAAAATGACTTTGTTCCTTTTCAAAAACTTTGGAGGGTTTGTGGGCTTTAGGCCTTAATTTAGCCCAAAATTCTGACAATGGGTTTCGAGTACATCAAGGCGCTTCATATCATCTTTGTAGTCACCTGGTTTGCAGGGCTTTTTTACATCGTCAGACTCTTCATCTACCAAACTGAAGCGCTGCAAAAACCCGAAGCAGAGCGAAACATCCTCAAGCCTCAACTGGACATGATGGCAAGCCGGCTGTGGCACATCATCACCTGGCCCTCGGCAGTGCTGACGCTGATTTTCGGAACTTGGGTGCTCAGCTACCGTTGGGGATATATGGAGCTCGGATTCATGCATGCGAAATTGGGATTCGTGTTTTTGCTGTATTGCTATCACGGATTCTGCCACGTGCTGTTCAAAGAACTTCAGGCCGGAAAAGCCCGCTGGACCTCGACCCAACTCCGGATTTGGAACGAAGCCTCTACGATCTTGCTTTTTGCAATCGTCTTTCTGATCGTACTCAAAAGCACCCTCAGCATGGTCTGGGGCGTGGCAGGACTCATCGGATTGGCGGTCTCACTGATGCTCGGAATCCGGCTCTATAAAAAATACCGAACTAAAAACCCACAATGAAAACGACCAAACTACTTCTTGGGCTCCTGTTTCTGATCGGATTTGCCTGCAAGCCCGCCAAAGAAGAAGCTACCTCGCCGGCCGAACTTCCGATCTTGGGTGAGCGGCATGTGGACGAAAACCAGGACACGGTCTACCACAGGATTGCCGATTTTTCTTTTGTGAATCAACTCGGCGACACGGTTACCAATGCTGAAGTCGCAGGCAAGATCTACGTCGCTGATTTCTTTTTCACCTCCTGCCCGACCATCTGCCCAATTATGAAAAAGCAGATGCTTCGGGTTTATGAGCAATACGGAGACAATCCTGACTTCAAGATCCTCAGCCACTCGCTGGACGCTGCCTATGATACTCCCGCCGTGCTGAAAGATTTCGCAGAAAAACTGGGAATCGATAATGCTGACACCTGGAATTTCCTAACGGGCGATCAGGAGAAAATCTTCGAAATCGGCCAGACCAGCTACCTGACGACCGCCATGGCAGACCAACTGGAGCCGGGGGGATTTTTGCACAGCGGAGCGTTTCTGCTGGTAGATGGGGAGGGGAGGATCCGCGGGGTGTATGACGGAACCAAAGCAGATCAGGTGGACCGTCTGATCGCCGACATTCCAAAACTCCTTGGGAAATGAGGATTTCTTTGGCTTTAGCTGGAATGCTTTTGGCTTTTTCCTGTGCTCCAAAAGCCAGCAACGAAGAAAACACGCTGGCGCAGATCTCTGACCCTGAGGTGATGCAGTATGCCATTCCGGGGAAAGCCCTATACGAATCCCACTGCGCCAACTGTCACCAATCCGATGGCCGGGGACTGGGAAAGCTGATTCCCCCGCTGAGGGATGCCGACTACTTCAAAGAGAGCGTTCATCGCTCGGCATGGATTATCCGAAATGGACAATCCGGAGAAATCACGGTAAACGGACAAAAATTTGATCAGGCAATGCCGCCAAATCCAACGCTGAAACCGCTGGAAATCGCACAAATCGCCACTTATCTCTATAATATCTGGGGAATGAAAGAGGGCATAATCACGAGTAGCGACACCGAGTCCTACCTGAGAGAAAAACCTGAAGGCTACTAGTCGACCAACAGGGAATCTGATTTCGCCAAAACGCCTTTGATGGCTTTGTTAACCTCGGTGACTGAGACCATCTGCTCCTCCAGATAGGCGGCGATCGCCTCGGGAGATTCCCCTTTGTCCTCCGGTTCGTATTGGTGCATCCAGTCAAACATTCCTTCGTATGCCTGATTCAATTCGACGGCAAGGCCTTCGAGGCGCTTGATCTGATCCGAATCCACAGAGTCCATGGCCGCCAATTCTCCCGCCTTTTGAATTGCTCTTTTCTCCAATGTCTTGAGCTGGCCCAATTTTGGCATCACTTCATCGTGAACGGCAATGACCTCAGCTCTTCTTTCACGATTCAAATCTTCCTGAGTCGGCCCGCAGGCCTGAAAAAAAATCAACAGACTAAAAATCAAACTAATACGAATAAACTTCATCAAATTCAGTTTTTGCTTCTCAAAGGTACAATTTTTTCTTTCCTTAGTTAAAATTCGCTTTTGAAATTATTTCGCCTGAAAAAAACGGGTTTTGATGCTAATTTTGAATATCAATCTCCTCTCTATGAAACCATTCTGCTTTGCCGACGGAGCAATTATCCCTACCGAATCTGCCACGATCCACCCTATGGATCTGGGACTGATCAGGGGTTTTGGGATTTTTGATTTCTTCCGCACTTCTGGATCTACGCCGCTATTTCTCGAGCACTATCTGGACAGATTCATTGCTTCTGCCGAAAAAACCCACATCCCTCTCCCCTACACCCGAGAGCAGCTGCGCCAAATCATCGCTGAGTTGATCGAAAAAAACGATCTCCATGACGGAGGCCTGAGGATGGTCTTGAGCGGTGGAATCTCCGAAAACCATTTTTCACCGGCAGAAGGAAAGCTCTTCATCTTCGCAGAAGCCCTGACCCTGCCCTCGGAGGAAAAATACACAGAGGGGATCAAATTGTTGACATTGGAGTACGTGAGACCGATTGCTGATATTAAGACGACCAACTACACCCTTCCGGTATGGCATAGTGTGAACTGGAAAAGACTCGGCGCGGAAGATGTACTCTATCACTGGAACGGCTGGGTGAGTGAGAGCTCCAGGAGTAATTTCTTCATCGTGAAAAACCGTGTTCTCCACACTCCTGATCAGCATATCCTCATGGGAATCACCCGCAAAAAAATCCTTGAAATCGCCGGGAATGTGGTCATCCGACCGATATCGCTGGAGGAAGTGTGGGAAGCCGACGAAGCGTTCATCTCCAGCACGACCAAGATCTTGCTGCCTGTCACTCGGTTGGATGACCGAATCATCGGAGATGGAACCCCCGGCCCAGTAACGCAGGGGATCTTGGAGAAATTCAGGAAATTGGAAATGGAAACAGTCGCCTAAACACAAAAAAAGCCTCGAGAATTTCGGGGCTTTTGCATTTATTCCAGGATCAATCTGGCCTCTTTGAGGATGTACATCAGCTTCTCGGGATCCTTGGTGTTCAAGGTCAGTTTGCCACGCACTTTGACCCGCTTGGACGTGTACTTGATCGGATTGGTCAGCATGACTTCCATCACCGTCTCGGGACCGCCCGACCCGCAAAAGAAGCATTCAGCCAACGGCAGACTCGAAAGGATAATGTGCTCTGGCTTGAACATGCCTTCAAAAGGGATGATGTAGCCATCCGCCTCAACCTCTTTCCCTTCCAGCTTCTTGATATTCTCAGAAAAAACAGGGACGTACAACTCACCAAATTGGTCTTCGCTGATCTTATAGGACACCTCTGTCAGGCTTTTCCACACTCCCTGAGCACTGGAAGCAAAACTCACCAAGCTGAAAATCAACGCAAAACCCAAAACCACTCCCCACTTTTTCATATGATTATAATTTGTCTTTTAAAGGCTGCGGAATATTGCACAGTTACCAATCATCCAAGCGTGTACGGTCCGCAACCTGCTCTATTTCAAAACGATTTCCCAATTTTGCCCGCTAGTTACGCCTTTGTCAGTTGCTTTGCAATACTTGTTTGATAAGCTGACCAGGCCGGAATAAGGGACGCCACCACCCCGACGCACAACGCATAAACGAGGATCCAAAGTTCTTGTTCTAAAAAAATCCAGGGCTGAATCGCCGTGACGACGCTCTGCTCGCTCTGATTGACCAGCAGCCAGAGAAACGTATGGCCCAAAGCTATCCCCAGTACCGCTCCTAGGAAAGTCAGCATCAGGCCTTCCAAAAAGATCAAAACCAATAGTTGAACCCGTGACGCACCGAGCGCTCTCAAGATTGCCAGATCGTATTTCCGCTCTTTGAGCGAATTGTACAGCGCAATGAAGATCCCAAGTCCCGCAACCAACACCAGCACCACCGCCAGGCCCTGAAGAAGGCTGATGCCGACACCCAGCAACTCAAACAGTCGGGACATCTCAAAAGAAGGAGAAGCTGCCTGCATCGATGTACCTGAATTGATCATCCTCGGCAACTGAATCGCCGCCATTGGGTTTCGGTATTGAATGAGCAAGGTCGTCACCTCCCGATCTTGATCCGAAGCTGGAAATCCGGTTTTGGAAACTTCCTGATGAAATTTAGTATTGTGATCCTCTTCGTGAGAATCAGGGATCAGTTGATCACCGTCTACATCAGCCACTTCTCCTTCCGTAGCACCTTCAGATTCAACGGTTTCTGGCTCTTCATCGTGGGTGTACCATACTGATTCGATACTGGTCATAATCAATCTGTCCACGACATTGACGCGCGGTGCGAGAATACCCGAAACAACAAAATTGTGCTGATCGTGGGCATGACTCCCAACACTGATCCCATGGCTTGAGGCAAATTCAGAGCCGACTGTCAGGCCAGTTTTGGCGGCGACTTCGGATCCGAGCACTACTTCAAAAGGGAGCTCCCAAGTCTTGCCCTGAGAGAACTCGACGCCATACAGCTTCAGATAATCCTGATTGGTTCCGGCGATCCGAAATCCTTCGAGGTTGTCGCCTAGAGCCAAAGGAATGATATTCTTCACCAGCCGGTTTCTGGACAGCTTTTTTGCTTCCTCGATCTTGATATTTCCTGTCGGAAAATCAATGTGGTAAACCGACGAAAGGATCAGCTGAAGCGGGCTGCCCTTTGCGCCCACGACCAGATCGATTCCGGCAGCATCCTGATTCATCTTCTTCTCAAACTGATCCTGAATCAAGAGCAAAACCGTGATGATCGCCAGACCGAGTGCCAACAAAAAGATATTCAAACCCGTGGAAAGCGGGCGGAAGGTCAGGTATTTCCAGCTGATCTTAAACAGATTCATGAGCCTTGACTTCGATAAAGTTGGAAATATGGTTCTTCACCCGCTGATCGTGGGTAACGATCAGCAGCGCCGCGCCGATCTTGGAGGCTTGTGATGTTAAAAGCCGGATGACTTTTTCGGTATTTTCATCGTCCAGGCTGGAAGTGGGCTCATCCGCAAGAATCAGTTTGGGACTCGTGGCTAGGGCTCTGGCGATGGAAACCCGCTGGCTTTCTCCCTCACTTAAGGTCTGAACAGAAGATTCTGCTTTGGCACCAATCCCAAGCTCCGAGAGCAGATGACCGATGTCCTTCCCCTTCTTTTTACTGAAAAAGTGCGCCAGTTCTAAGTTTTTCCGGACATTTAGGGCTGCTATCAGGTGGGGCTTTTGAAAAACGATCCCGATGTTTTTGCCTCGAAACACGTCCAAAGCCTGGCCCGAAAGGGACGACATCGCAACGCCATCGAGTTTGATTTCGCCAGTTTGCGGATGCAGGAGACCCGCCAAAAGATTGAGTAGCGTAGTTTTGCCGCTTCCGGATTTCCCCAAAACAAGGAGTGCCTCGCCGGCGTCCAGCTTGATCGCGGGAAAAGCAATCGCGGGCTGCCCGGGATGGGCATAATGCAATGCGCTTGTTTGTAACAACATCTTTTATTTCACAGGAATGGTAACAAAGAAAGTGGTTCCCTTGCCCACTTCACTTTCAAAAGTAATGTCCCCGTTCAAAACGTCAAGGCATTTTCTGACAATAGAAAGTCCAAGCCCGGATCCCTCCACGATGCCGACATTTTTGGCACGGAAAAATCTGTCAAACAGCTTATTCTGCTCAGACTTTGGGATTCCTATCCCCTTATCAGTCACCTGCGCAAGGAGTTTATTGTCCTCGATCGCCAACTTAAAATCGACCTGTTTGCCATCCTTTGAGTATTTCACAGCATTGGAAAGCAGATTTTCAAAAACCTGATAGACAAGTTCGGGATCAGAAGTGATCGTCTTGGGCAGCTCTCCTATTTCTGTCTTGATGGTCACCTCGTTGTCAATTCCCGCCTTGACCGTATCCAGCAGTTCCTTGACAAAGGCTGCGGAAAATATCTTCTTGGGCCTGAATTCGAGCTTGTTTTCATCTGCTTTGCCAAAGAACAGTACGCTGGTCAGCAGATTGTTCAAGGCGCGGACTGAATGCTCGATCTTGAAGGAATGCTTGCTGATCTTCTGCTTGAAGGGATGGTCCTTTTCCGCATAGATCTGCAGTAGCTGGGCAGAACTCAGGATCGAAGTGAGCGGGGTCTTAAATCCATGGGACACGTTGAGTACGATCCGGGACTTCAGTTCATTGATTTCCCTTTCTTTTTCGAGGGCTTTGGTCAGCTCCTTATTGGCTTCGTACAGCTCGGCCGTACGCTGCTTTACTTTTTCTTCGAGTTCGTTGTTCAGCTTTTGCAGTTCCTTTTCCTTTCGGTCTTTGAAGATGGCCAACTCGATCACCATGTTCAGCTCCCTGATGTTAAACGGCTTGATCACGTACGCACTCGGGTTCGTGCCGACGACCTTGTTGAGCGTTTCTGCATCTGAGCTCGCGCTCAGGTACACGACGGGGATATCGTACTTTTCGTTGATGATCTCGGTGGTCTTGATTCCGTCAAGCTCACCGGCAAGGTTGATATCCATCATCACGATGTCCACCAGATTTTCCTCCAGGAGGTCAAGGGCCTTTTCGCCGGTATCCGCTATTCCCACTATCTGGTGGGCATTTTTTTCGAGTGCTCGCTGAAGCAAAAGAGCAGAAACCGAATCGTCCTCGACAATCAGGATTTTCAATGTAAACATGGGCTAGATGGCGAAAAGGGGTGAGGTCATTTCGGGTTTGAAAATACAAAAATTACGTGTCGAACAATGGAATTTTGACTAAGACTCTGGTTCCTTCGTTTTTTGCACTCCAAACTTGAATCTCTCCCCCCATGAGATTGACCAGATTCCGGGTGATGCTCAGCCCGAGCCCGGTACCTTCGAATAGCCGGGTGTGCCCGTCGCTTTCCTGCTCGAAAGGATCAAACATCCTACTCTGGAAATCGGCTGAAATTCCAACTCCAGAGTCGGTCACTTCCAGCAGGAGCTGATCATCCACCCGCTCAACCGCGACGACGATCGTCCCCACCTCCGTATACTTGGTGGAGTTGCTGATCAGGTTGTTGAGAATGATCTCCAGAAATCTCCGGTCTACGTTTGCCTGAAAAGAAGGTCCCAAAAATTTAAACTCAAGCGTCAGCTTCTTCCTCGCCGCCACTGCCTTGAGCGGCTTGATGATGGTCTCCAAAAACTCCCTGACCTCTGTTTTGGTGTAGATGACAGGCATCTTGTTGGCTTCGGTTTTGGCGATATCGAGCAGGGAATTGATCGTCCCCAGCAGCCGCTCACCGCTTTGTAGGATGATGTCAAGCTGGGACTGGAGCTCCTGGTCATCACTTCGGCTCATCTTGATATGCTCAGTCCCGCCGATGATTCCATTGAGCGGCGTCCTGATTTCATGGCTGAGATTGGACAGCAGGCTGGACTTGAATCGGTTTGCTTGCTCTGCTTTCTCCTTGGCTTCCATGAGTTTGAGCTGGACGGATTTCTGTGCCGAGATATCCTTGAAGACCGAGAGCACGAGTCCCCTACCCCGATAGTCGTCGTCCAGCATGACCGAATACACGTCCATCTCCAGAAGGCCCGTCTTCCATTGGATGGGTGTTTCAATGGAAATCCCGTTCCCTGGCGACATCCGAACGCGCTTTAGCAAAACGTCCAGAAAAAAATCCTGATGCTCGTCATTGTTAAACAGCACACAGATCGTCTTTCCCTCCAGTTCTTCGACGGTACACTTCATCATCTTGGCAAATGCGGGATTTACGGTCAATATCGACTCACCTTCAAGCGTCAGTAGCATCCCGTCCTGCGAACTGGTCCAGACGTTCTTAAACTGCCGTTCAGCGCTCTCCTTCCTTTTGCTTTCGCGGTCTACCGCCGTCTTCAGCGAGCCTAGGTTTTGAAGCTGTCTGAAAAACCGGTCTATCAAGACACCCAATCCCACCAAAAAAAGAACTGAGACCACGATAAACCAAGCCTGAAGGTAGAAAGGAGGTCGAATCTCGAATGGTGCGGAAAGAACGGTCTCAGAAAAATCCTCCCCGTCATAGGACGCCTTGAGCTCAAACTGATAGTCACCCGCGGGAAGATTGCTGAAAAACAGCTGATTTGAGGTGGGTTTCTTCAGGATAGTCCAAGCTGCATTTTCAGAATTCTTCAGCCGGTAATGGATCCACAATTCCCTGGCCTCGTTGAATCCCGCTGCCAAAAAATCAACTTGCAGGAGGTTTTGTGCATAGGGGATCCTGGATTTCTTCTTTCCCAAAATCTCCTCCGCACCCAACTTCACGGAAGTCAGATAAACTTGGGGCGCTCCTGCCGCGTAAAATTCCTCCTCTGGAAAGTAGATGGAGAGGCCTTTTTGCGTGCCGATCATGATCCTCCCCGAGGCGGCCTCTACCAGCGCTCCCCGGTTGATCTCATCTCCCACCAGACCATTTTTCTCGTTGTAGTGCAGGGTCTTTCCCTCCCCGAGCACAAATACCCCATCATCAGTCCCCGCCCAAATATTTCCCCGGCTGTCTTTCATCAAGGCAAAAACAGAATTGGTAATCGACTTGCCCTGATGGAGATAAAAACCAAGATACCCTTCGCGATAGACCTTCAGGCCAAACTCGGTACCCAGCAAGATTCCTCCGTCCGGCAACTCCAGAAAATCGTAGCCCTCTGCCAAAAGATACCTCGATGTCTCGGCGATGGGATACCGGTTTTCCAGCTTACTCGCCCTCAAGACGACGATCTTCCCATTTTTTACCTTCCCTGCCTTTCTATAAAAAAAGGGCGTTTTCCCCAGCAGGGAATCGATCTCTTGCGTTAACTCCCGCGAATACAGTTGACTACCCCGCGAGGTCGTCGGCGCAATAAATATCCGCTTGCCAGAGGTGATCAACAAGCTGTCGCCCACAACCTGAACAAAGCTAATGTTCGTTTCTTTTGGAGGAGGCATGAGCGTGACCCGCTGTGTCTTATGGTCAAAAACCCCCACTCCTCCGTAGTTGGCGGAAAACCAGGTCCTGCTTTCTCCTTCTTTGGAAAAGTTGACAATCCGGTAATTTGGCAGCCCGATCTGGAATGGATCGCTGTAGATGGTTTTGATATCCCTCCGGCTAAAAATCTGGATCCCGTTGTTGAAGCCAAACAGAAAAGAGCCATCTCCCAAATCCGACACAGCAGTCAACTCCTCGCCCAGAAACTCAGTAACCTCCCCTCCGTAGTTTTGAAAGACCTGACTGTTGTTGTTGGCCATGCCTCTGCTGGAACCTACCCAAAGAATCCCCTCACGGTCCAGAAAAATGGTCTGAATGGATGTCGCGTGGAAGATATTCTCGAGATCGATTACCACGGGACGGTTTCGTGAGGGGTTGTATTTCCAGAGCGGAGAGTTGAAATGATAGAAGACGTTTTCCCCGGAAAACTCAAGCGAAAAAAAATCATCATTCACTATCGCTCCGCTGGTAAATCCTTGACTGACAATCTCAGTAGGAAACTCTGCTTTCGGACCTTTGGCCAGGTAGTTTCTCCCCAAAAAATAAAACTCACCCGAATGGGGAGACTTCTTGACGACTACTGGAGGCGAAGGCAGAGGAATCCCCCTATACTCATAGGGTGTCAGCGTTCCTTCCTTAAACTTAAAAGATCCCAGTTCGAAATTGAGGATCACTTCAGCCGAATTTTCCAGAACCGAGGCCAATCTGCCCGTTTTCAGCAGGTCCCTTTCCACAATGAACTTGTCCACGTCTCCTTCTTTCCAATACAGAAGATGGCTGCCGATGTCCATAAAGAAATACTTACCGCTCCCCTTTCCTACTGTAAAAAAGCCAGTCCCCGGAGAGTATTGCTCGGCCAGCCCGGCTGGAAAGGAGCTTTCTTCCCATCCCTCACCTACTGACTTCACCAATACGGGAACACCGTTGCCATTGTAAAGCCACATCGTCCCGTCTTCGTCTTTGGCGACGTCGATGCGATAGTTGAACCGGGCGATCAGCGTATCAGGCAACTCATACGTCTGAATACCATCCGAATACACCACCCCCCTCGATGTGGTAAACCACATACGGCCCAAGGAGTCCTGCTCTATTCCTAATACATTTTGGGTCGGTAGTTTGACTCCTTTTGGCTGGACGTTAAACTTAAAACTCTGCGCACCGACAAGCCCATTGATCGATAGAAAGATCAGGGTAAAAAGTAACGTGCGTGATGTCCAACTAAACATGAAACGAAAATAGGAAAAGATTTCGCTCGCTAAATTCCCCCGAGATTGTTTAGCTTTTCTTTTGTCAGCGGGTGGTTTCTTTTATTTTTGTGCCAAACTTTATAAAACCGAAGCATGAGCGTACTTGTCAATAAATATTCTAAAGTAATCGTACAGGGATTTACTGGGTCAGAAGGCTCCTTCCACGCACAGCAGATGATCGAATACGGCACTAACGTAGTCGGCGGTGTGACTCCTGGCAAAGGCGGCTCCACCCATCTGGAAAAACCCGTGTTCAATTCTGTAGAAGAAGCAGTGCAGAAGACCGGTGCAGATGTTTCCATCATCTTTGTTCCGCCGGCTTTTGCGGCAGATGCGATCATGGAAGCTGCGGATGCCGGTATCAAAGTAATCATCACGATCACCGAGGGGATTCCAGTTGCAGACATGATGACGGCCAAGCCCTATATCAAGGAGAGAGGCTGCATCCTGATCGGACCAAACTGCCCGGGCGTCATCACACCAGGCGAGGCCAAAGTAGGCATCATGCCGGGCTTTGTCTTCAAATCTGGCCGCATCGGAATCGTATCCAAGTCAGGAACCCTTACCTACGAAGCTGCTGATCAGGTAGCCAAAGCCGGAATGGGCGTATCCACAGCCATCGGCATCGGCGGTGACCCGATCATCGGTACCTCCACCAAGCAGGCTGTCGAGCTGTTGATGAATGATCCTGAGACCGACGCAATTGTCATGATCGGTGAGATTGGCGGTAATTACGAGGCTGAGGCTGCAAAATGGATCCGCGAAAATGGCAACAAAAAGCCGGTAGTAGGATTTATCGCAGGACAGACTGCTCCAGCCGGACGCAGAATGGGTCACGCGGGCGCGATCATCGGCGGAGCCGACGATACCGCAGCAGCCAAGATGCGAATCATGAGAGAAAACGGAATCCATGTGGTAGACTCTCCTGCCGAAATCGGCGTAACGATGGCCAAGGCCCTCGGAGTGCTGGCTTGATTTGACAAATTGATCGAGTCAAAAAAACTCGAAATCCATAACAACCGCCTCGGATCAAAAATCCGGGGCGGTTTTGCGTTACGGCGCAAAGAATCCTGATCACATTTCGTATTTTCAGTCCATGCAGAAGCCCGGCTTTTTTGTCTCCGATCAGTTTTATTCCAAAAAAGTCCAGGAGCTGAATGTGCGAAGCATCCGCCTGGCTCCTCCCGTGGAGTCGATTCGGAACTGTGCCGAAAAGATGGCAACGGAAAAAGTCAGCTGCCTTTTCATTGGGGAGTCAACACAGGAGATCTCCGGCTACATCACCGACCTGACACTCCGCGACAAGGTGCTGGCCAGAGGCCTCCCGACGGAATCCCCCGTCAGCCTGATCATGGAAACCGACCTGGTCAGTATCACTCCCGATGCATCTCTGGTAGAGGCGCTCCTGCTGATGTTTCAGACCAAAGCGCGGTATCTCTTAGTGAAAAATAAAGAAGGATATCTGGGATGGATCAGCAGAACAAAAGTACTCACTGAGCAAAGTCAGGGGCCGTTTATGTTTATCCAATCCGTCAAAGAGGCCCGACAAATCTCAGAGTTGGCCGACAAGTGGGCCAAGATGCCCGAGATCATCCATCTACTGATCAGCCGGGGAATGAAAGCCGGCCTTGTCAACCAGATCATCACCACGGTAGCGGACACGATTACCCAGCGCGTCATCGAGCGGGTGATCAAAGAGATCGGTCCAGCGCCGGCCAAGTTTGTGTTTTTTGTACTCGGCAGCGAAGGACGGGGTGAACTCACACTCAAGACTGATCAAGACAACGCGATCATCTACGAGGACAAAGCCAACGAACACCGGGAGGAGGTTCGCGCTTATTTTTTGGACTTTGCCACGCGGGTCTCCACTGCGTTGGACAGCATCGGTATTGTCTTTTGCGAGGGGGATCTGATGGCCATGAATCCCAAGTGGACACACTCGCTTTCCCACTGGAAGCGCAACTACGACACGTGGATTTCAGATGCGTCGCAGGAGACCGCGATGAACTATTCGACTTTCTTCGATTGCCGGGCCATATATGGCGAGCTTTCGATCCTGACCGAATTGAAAAACTACATGGGGGAACTTTTGGAAAAAGCCCCGGAGCGGTTTTTCATCAATCTCGGACACAATGCCCTGCAGTACCAAGCGCCGCTGACTTTTTTCCGAAAGATCAGAACTGAAGAAATCGACGGCGAGAAGCAACTCAACCTCAAGCAGACCATGCGACCCATCGTCGATCTGGCGAGAGTCTATGCGCTCAAGTACCGAATCTATGACACGAATACAACCGACCGGATCAATTTACTGAAGGAAAAAGGTGTATTCACCGCCAAAGAAGCCTTGGAACTGATCCACGCTTTTGACTACCTGATGGGGTTGAGATTGGAAAATCAGTCCCGGTCGATCTTGGATCAGCACCGGAAGCCCAAGAACTATCTGAAACTGAAAGATCTCACCAAAGTCCAACAAGTGACGCTGATTGAGATTTTTAAAGTTATCGAAGAATTCCAGGCCCGGATAAAAATTTCATTTACCAGAAGTCTATAATTTTCTCCTTTCATAAATACTTTCATAAATTTTTTATAAAAGTTGTTTTTTGTTTACCAAAGTTTTTTAATTTTGTTTGAAAGAATAAATTGCAAAACGCAGCGAGGATCTCGCGCTAAAGTTGGGCGTTTCCCTTCCTTTCAAACTTTAATTTGGTAGAAAGCCGCAAAGTCTTCTACGGATGAACTGAAAACACCAAATACACTGACAATAAATCTTACATCACTAAACTGTCTCACCAGTATGCTCAGTAAGTATCCTCTCTCCGAAGTTGAAAAGGCTTTTCTGGCCGAATCCGGAGTAGATAAAATCTCGACCCTGATTCCTTACCTCCTCGTTGACAATTTCCCTAAACTGGGCCTGCTCACCGCCTGCCGTTTTTTGGAGTGGGTAGCCGAAAACCCGGAAGGAGTCATCAGCTTGCCAACCGGTAAATCCCCGGAGTTTTTTATCAAATGGACACAACATTTACTGGAAAACTGGGACAACAAAAAAGGCAAAGAAGTCCGGGAAAAATACGGTTTGGGAGCCTGCAAAAAGCCAGTTCTAAAGGATCTGACTTTTGTGCAGATCGATGAATTCTACCCGATTTCCTCCAAGCAGCACAACAGTTTCTTCGACTACGTCAACAAATTCTACATCCAGGGTTTTGGTCTGTCCCAGGAAAAAGCCATCCTGATCAACTCCGACGAAATCCCACTGGCTGACGGCTTGCATTTCAGTCAGGTATTTCCTGATCTGAAGGTTGATCTCTCGCTGAGATTCCGCGACCCGATCAGCGATCAGGAAAAAATCCAGCAGAAATCGATCTACATGATCGACCAGTGGTGCGGAGACTACGAGCAGCGCATCCGTGACAAGGGCGGAATTGGATTCTTCCTCGGCGGCATTGGTCCCGATGGACACATCGCGTTCAACACCCGCGGTTCCCACATCTTCTCGGTGACCCGACTGACTGACACTAACTTTGAGACCCAAGCGGTCGCTGCGGGCGATCTCGGCGGCATCGAAATCTCTGCCAACCGACTGGTGATGACCATCGGTCTGGATACGATCGTTTACAATCCTGACGCAGTCGGGATTATCATTGCGGCTGGTGAAGCCAAAGCAGGCATTGTCAGAGACTCTCTGGAGACTCCTCTGAACAATGTCTATCCCGCGACCGTCCTACAAAAACTGAAAAACGGCCGCTTCTACCTGACCAAAGGTGCAGCAGTGAAGCTCACAGACTCGCTGGATTCCTACTACCAAAAAGGCGAGTGGACCTTTGAGAAAACTGAAAGGGCCGTCTTGGAGCTTTGCAAAAAGCTAAACAAATACGGTCACCGCATCAAAATCGGAGATCTAAAAGCTGACAAATACACCAAGCTGATTCCCGGACTCAACGAAGACACCGTCAATCAGGTGATGAAGGCAGCCGAGGCCAAGCTTGCAAAAGGGCTCGAACAAGAGAGCAATGAGGTGCTACTCCACACCGGACCGCACCACGACGACATCTCGCTCGGTATCCTGCCGCACATCACCAATCAACTCAACGAGCCCAGCAACGAAGCGCACTTCTCAGTCTTGACTTCTGGCTTCACGGCGGTGACCAACACCTTTGTGATCGACACCTTGCAGACTACAAAAAGACTGCTGGACGAAGGCAAGATCCAAATGGTCAACTTCGAAGACTTCTTCGAAGTGGGCTACAGCCTCAAGACCGACAAGGACGTCTACCATTTCCTCACCAATGTTGCCTCGGAAAATCCCGATGCCCGCAAGCGTGGACTTTGTCACAGGGTGGTAAGAGCGTTGGTAATCGTCTATGGTGTCAAAAACAAAACGCAACTGCGTGAGACGATCAACGAAGTCATCAGCGTACTGAAAAACTCCTACGACGGGGAGAAAAATCCCGCGAAGATCCAAAAAGTGAAGGGCATGATCCGGGAGTTTGAGGAAGAGCTGGTCTGGGCGCACTTTGGTGTGCAGGTGAAGAATGTTCACCACCTCAGACTGGGCTTCTACACCGGAGATATCTTTACCGAGCAGCCGGACAAAAACCGCGATGTGGATCCGATCGTGGACATGTTCCGCAAGATCAAGCCGACAAAGATCAGCTTAACCCTGGATCCAGAAGGTTCCGGCCCTGATACCCACTACAAAGTACTCCAGGCGACCGCTGAGGCGGTCAAGAAATGGAGTCAGGAGCATGACACCAGCAATCTGCGAATCATCGGTTATCGAAACGTCTGGTTCAAGTTTGAGCCACACGAAGCGAACGTGATCGTGCCGGTTTCCCTGGGAGACATGTCTGTAATGGAAGATTCCTTCTCCAATTGCTACCTAAGCCAGGTCAATGCTTCCTTCCCAAGCTACGCACACAACGGTAAGTTCAGCACCGTGGCTAAGCGTACCTGGGTAGGACAACTTAACGACATCCAGCTTTTGCTCGGCAAAAATTACTTCTACCAGCACGATCGGGCAAAAGTAAGAGCGAGTCACGGCCTCATTTTCTTCAGAGACATGAATGTGGAAGAGTTTTTGGCCACAGCCAGAGAGCTGGAGAAATCAATCGACGGAATGGTATAAGCCATTCCAAAAGCTACCAAACCTATTCAGAAAGCGGTCGGGAATTTTCCGGCGGCTTTCTGCATTAAACCAATTATTCATTTGATTACATAGACCATTGCGAATGGAAAAAGCCATACTAGGATTAGATATCGGAGGCACCAGCATCAAAGGCGGGGTTTTGGTCAAAGGACATCTCGAAGACATTCGCTCTATTCCCACGCCTGCTCAGGAAAGCAAGGAACACATCCTGGAGACGATAGCAGCGTTCATCGGCACGTACTCGCATTATGACTTTGTGGGGATCGGTATCGGCATTCCCGGCCTCGTAGATTCCAGTGAAGGAATCGTCCTTGGTCTGGCGAATATTCCGTCCTTCCAGCACGTCGAACTCAAAAAATTCCTGACCGGTCGGTTTTCCAAACCGGTATTTGTAAACAACGACGCCAATTGCTTCGCCATCGGTGTGCATAAATACGGGGTGGGTAAACCCTTCAAAAACTTGGTAGGCATCACGCTGGGCACAGGAGTCGGCGGAGGCATTGTGATCAATGGCCACCTGTACTCCGGATTGTTTTCCGCTGCCGGAGAATGGTGCAGCGCTCCCTACCTCGATCACAATTTCGAATATTATTGCAGTGGAAAATTCTTCCACCAGGTATACAACAGCAAGCCGAAGGCATTGGCAAAACAGGCCCTGGCGGGTGATCCGGTAGCGATTCAGGCCTTCGACGAGTTTGGTCAGCACCTGGGCGAACTCTTCAAGATGATCATGTACGGACTGGCTCCCGAAGCGATCGTCCTCGGTGGCTCGATCCGCAAGACCTATCCCCTTTTCAAAAGATCACTCTTCAAGACACTGGAGACCTTTGCTTATCCGACGGTATTGGCCAACCTGAAGATTCTCATCTCAGAGCTCGACGAGACAGCGATCCACGGGGCAGTTGCTCTGGTGGATGTGGAAAAAATAATGGTGGAAGCCTAAAAAAACATTAAAGTTGGTTTAGTTAGTCAAAAAGGGCGGTTTCTCAGAAACCGCTTTTTTTTTCTGAAAGTCTGGTTAGCTTACCCCATAGTTGTTCCAGGACATCAGTTTTGGCTAAGTTTTTTCTTTAGAGAAAAGTTTTTTCTACGTGCTCTTAGGCAACAGCTGTGGGTGCTTAGCGTCTGATATCAGTTTTATGCTCGGGGTATAGTCCACCAAAAAAAAGACGACCTTTTCTAGTTGGACGCTAATGATTTAAGTTTTTGGAGCCTTTTTTCTAGGCGCTCCATTTCCGCTTTTCTTCGTTCATCAATGATCTCCTGCCTGAGTTGAGGTTCTTTATAAGGGGTATTGTCCCTGAGAATATGATAGGCGGCT
>NZ_AUBW01000024.1 GCF_000429445.1 Algoriphagus terrigena DSM 22685 | reverse complement strand
TCATAGTAAGGCTTGACGTCGTCGTAGCCGATGGGCCAGTTGTCGCCCAAGCCGTCGATGCCGGCACGCTTGAAGTCGTTGGGGCCAAAGCGCAGGGAGATTCTTCCCCAGTGGTTGGTCCGGCCGCCGACCATGCGGGAGCGAAACCAGTCGAACTTGGTGCCGTCCTTGTGGGTGTAGGGTTCGCCCTCGATGTCCCAGCCGCCGATGGCCTGGTCAAAGTCGCCGAAAGGGCGGATTCGGGTGCCTGCACCACGTCTCGGGGATTCCCAGGGCGGACGGAGCTGGGTTCTGTCTTCGTCTTTTGCAGGGTCAAAATCCCCGCCTGCTTCTACCACAGCGACGCTCAGGCCGGCCTCGGAGAGGATCTTGGAGGCCATGCCCCCGCCCGCTCCGGAGCCGACGATGATCACGTCGTACACATCAGGTTTTTCTTGTATCTGAAAGCTCATCTTTAAAATTTTCAATGAAGTCGAAAATTTAAGCTAAAAAAAATGTGGATAGAAACCCTAATTCTTTCGAAGGGGTAAAATGGGGATATAGGGCGCGCGTAACACCTAATTTAAATCCATTAAAAATAGATGGTTTTAGTTTTGCAAACGAAACACCAAACTAGCGCTAAAAAATATATGGAGTCTGTAGAAAGTTGTGTCTATAAAGATGCTTCAATAAACGGCCAAATCGTCTCCGCCACGATCTTGTGACCCTCTTCAGTTGGGTGAATGCCATCGGGAAGATTGAGCTCAGGAATACCTCCGACACGATCCAGTAAGAATGGGATCAAGGTGACGTTTTTCTCAGCAGCCACAGCCGGATATAGCTCGCTAAACTCTTTGGAATATTCCTGACCCATGTTTGGAGGGATTTGCATGCCTGCCAATATGATCTTGGTGTCTGGATATTTTGCTCGGACTTTGTCGATGATCGCTAACAGATTGTTTTTGGTTTCGCTGAGTAGAATGCCTCTTAGTCCGTCATTTCCGCCCAGTTCCAGGACGAAGATCGCGGGCTCCTCCTCCAGAAACCAATCGAGGCGACTCAGTCCTCCGGCTGTAGTTTCGCCGCTGAGTCCGCCGTTGATCACCTTGTAGTCGAGTCCCAGACTGTCTATCCGAGACTGGATCAGTCCTGCAAAGCCATCCTCGGGATCAATCCCGTAGGCTGCAGTCAAACTGTTGCCAAAGAAGAGAATGGTCTTTTTGTCGGTCGTGGTGTCGGCGCTTTTTTCAGCAGTAGCTTCTGATTGAGCCGACTCTTTCTTTTCTCCCGAGCAAGAAGCCAAGGCTAATCCAAATATCAAAAGGAAAGAAAAGAAGGGGAGAGCTTTGGGCGTGAACTTCATGGTGATCAGTAGAGTGAATTGTAAAACTATATACCCAAAAGGATTTTTGGGTAAAAGGTTCGGTTAAAATTCGGTTTTACCGGATTCAGAACAAAATCACCAAAGCGATCACGGCAAGCAGAGAGCAAAACCCATGGAAATAGGGACTGCGGAATTTGATGGAAGCTGCCAGAAAAATCATAGCGATGACACTCGCGCCCAGTGTGATGGACGAAGTGGAAGTAGGTGAATCCGCCAGCAGTCTTTTGTCCAGCTCATAGATCAGAAACAAGCCAAAGAATGAAAGGAAACACAAGTTTAGAGGCATCAGATAGTGCTCTGTCGCTTTCTTAGCTGTTTTCATGGATGGGTTTCTTTGATGTTTTGTCTTTTCTCCAAAAGAGAAACAGCTGATAAGAAATGAACGCAACCAAGAAAATATACACCACTGGAGTCACCAGCATCGTCGCGTAGGCATATCCGACAAAGATCACCATCAATGCGAGCAGGATGATGAGCGTGACCGTGGAAATGGAATAGATGAAGATGGTCTTTTTGACCTGATCTTTTTCTTCAGTAGTCTTTCTTTTTCGGATCAGATAGATGAAAAAACCGGTAATCGACAACACTCCCGAGGTGATGCCGAGCAAGGCATAAGCAATCTTCAGGAATATTCCCCCGAATCTCCCAAAATGCAGACCCTCCTGGACGTAGTAAAACTTATCCACAAATGCCTGCTCGCGGATGTCGTAGACGTCTAGGATTTCAAGTGAGGACTTGTCCAGCACGACCTTGGAGATGTGCGGCTCGAAGGGTAGCCGACCGGCGTCTCCTTTGACTTCAAGGGTATTGGTTCCGTCTTTGGATGGGATGATTTGCGTGGGAATGAAGCCCGGAATTTCATTTTTTGACAATGCGACAGCCTGCCAGTAGTCGTAGGTCTGCAAGATGTCCTCAGCGGGTTTGATCGGTTTGACAGGTCGTTTATAAGCATTGGGAGCCTTAATGTCCAGCCACTTGATTAGCACTGGCTGTAACCCGAGCCAAGCGCCCGTACCTGCTATCATCAGATTGAAAAGTAGGGCGGCGATTCCGACCATCTTGTGCCAATC
Organism: Algoriphagus terrigena DSM 22685; assembly: GCF_000429445.1. GTDB lineage: Bacteria > Bacteroidota > Bacteroidia > Cytophagales > Cyclobacteriaceae > Algoriphagus > Algoriphagus terrigena. The sequence goes on along the minus strand of NZ_AUBW01000024.1, from coordinate 87,146 downwards.
AGCCATCAGAACCCGCAAATTTATCCCGTTACGGATCGCTCCAAAGAGCTGCTTTTTCATAAACTGCCCGTAGATCAGCAAGCCAGTCACACAGAGGACAAAGAGGCCAATACCGGCCAGACCGACCAACTGCCGACCCCACCAGGCGTCCATTAGCCGCACGTGCACCTGACGGAGGTAGTTGCTGAGGCTGTTCAGATGGTCTTTTGTGCCGAGGATTTCGCCCGTGTAGGGATTGACAAAGACCTGGTAGCGCTCCGAGTCATAGGGAGCTTCTTCCTTGTAGATGTCGATGATAAGCGGATGGAGATCGGATTGTGGTGGCTGGACACCCAAAATCTGGAATTTTGGATACTTACTCTGGATCTCCGAGACAATGCCGCTGACGGGCTGTAGGGTTTCGCCGGCGGAATCAAGCAGGTATTTTCGCTCCGACAACCCATCGATCTCGGGGAGGAAAACCGCCACAGCGCCAGTGAGACTGAGCACTGCGATGACGATTCCCACGTAGAGTCCGATCCATTGATGGATCTTCCAGAGCAGATTTTTGGATTTCTTTGCCGCCACTTTTTAGGTTAGAAAGAAAAGGTGATCGTGCCGAGTACATTTCTAGGTGCACCTGGGAAGAGTCTCAGATAGTCATATCCGCCCACCCAGTGCGTTTCGTCGGTGAGGTTGTTGACGTTGAGCTGGAGACGCACATTTCCGGTGGTGTAATAGACAGCGGCATTCATCAGCGTGTAGCCGGGGATAGTCTGGGTTGCGCTTAGCGAGAGGTTTCTTTCGGTGACGAAGTTTGTTCCGAAGCCGATCCCAAGGCCTGTCAATGCGCCTTGATCAAAGTCATACTTCGTCCAGAGATTTCCCTGATGTTTGGGAGCATTGGGCTTTTGCTTACCGAGGTCGGCCTCGTTGGGGCTTTCGGTGATCTCGGCCACATTATAGGCATAGGATGCCATCACGCTCCAGTTCATCAAGACTCTGCCGACCAAGTCGATCTCGACCCCTTTTGCGGATTCTTCACCGATTTGTTCCAAAAGGTCCGTTTCCCCCGCCACTGGATAAAGCGTGTTTTTTTGGGTGATTTGGTAGATACCTGTCGTCAATTCCAATCGCTTGTTGAACCAATCGGATTTCATTCCAAACTCCACCATGGAGCTTTCCAAAGGATCAAAGGGTCCTCCAGCGTTCGGGTTGGCGATGGTGGAAGCCGTCTGAGGGTTGTAGCCTTCGACGTAAGTACCATAGAAATTCACGTGTTCGTTGGCTTTGTACACCAATCCCAGTCGGGGAAGGAGCGCATTCTGATTGACCTTTTGCTCACCTTCTTTCTTGTAGTTTTCAAAATCTGTGTACACCTCGTACCGCACTCCGATCATCGCTTCGAGCTTACCGAGGGTAATCTGATCCTGGGCGTAGAATCCGTTCAGGTAATACAACGTCGGATCATAGCCTACTTGCGCGTAGAAATACTTGCTCATATCCTGCATCGCTTGGGAAGGAATGGGATTCTCCAAGTCGAAGTGTGACACGTTTGGCACCGGATTTCCGGCAGCGTCTAGCAGGTAGTTTTGCGGTTTTGAGGGATCAAATCTGGCGATGGAGCCGGTGTTGGAAGCATTTCTGTAGCCGCTCGCGGTCAGTTGGGATCCGCCTGCCGCCAAGGATTCTCTGGCATAGTCATAGCCTACGACCAACTTATGGGCAAGTGATCCGGTCGTGGTGTTGATGTTCAGATAGGAAGAAAGATTGTCGACGAAGCGGGATCTCTTTCTGATGAAAACCTGACGGCCGACCATCGTCGGGATGGTATTTCCCGTGCCATCTACCGCATAGCTATTGGAAGAGCGATGTTCCTGCAGGTCTTCGTTGTAGCCGGTCTTCATGTAGGAAGCGTTGAGACTAATCGATTTGCTGATTTGATGATTGATGGAAGTAGTGATGGTGTAAGTCTGCTCTTTCAGGTAATCATTGGCGGTGTTCAATGATCGGGAGATCGGTGTGGAATAGAGGTCGTTTTCGAAGGTCGATTGTCCCCGATCCAGTCGACTGCTGGAATTGTTGAATACCAAGTCCAGATTCACGCGGGTCTTTTCGGATGCTATAAATGAAAAGGAAGGAGCGACGACGATGTTTTTGTCAAACTGCAGATCTCTGAAATTCTGCGCGTCTTCATAACCAAGATTCAGACGATAAAGCAATGTTTTAGACTTGTTTGCCGGTCCGGTGAAATCGGCTAAGCCTCGGAAATTGTTGAAGCTTCCCATCGAAAAACTCAGACTGTTTCTGTTGATGTCCAACGGCTTTTTGGTCACTCTGTTGACCACGCCGCCCGGGCTGGCGTTGCCAAAAAGGGCCGAAGACGGGCCTTTGAGGACTTCGACTCTTTCCAGATAGTTGATCAATGGTTGCTTCCAAAATCCGGAAGTGGAACGCATCCCGTTCACCAATTGGGTATTACTGCCGCCGTTAATGCGGAAACCACGGATCGTGATGTCATCATAAAAAGTAAACTGGCTGACTCCGGAGAAGTTTTTAACTGTCTCGCCGACCCGCATCAGGCCCTGATCCAGGATCAATTCCTTGGTTGCATAGGACACAGACTGAGGGAGATCCTTGATGTTTGTCTGGGTTTTGCTGCCGATGAAAGTCGACGTGTTTTTGTAACCTTCTTCCTTTCTGCCCATGATTTCCACTTCCTGGAGACTGGAAATCTCTTCTTCCAGCTTATAGTTTCTAGTGAAAACGGGCTTGCTGATCGCGACCTTTTCATCGATCGTCTTGAAGCCAATGAAGGACAATTTCAGATTGTAGTCTCCGGGTTTGTCAAAAACCAAGGAGTACTTGCCTTCCAAATCTGTGACTGTACCGAATGACGTGCCCGCAACCTGTATACTTGCTCCAGTCAAAGGCAAACCTCCGATGTCCAAGATAGTACCCCGAAGTTCATATTTCGACTGACTGTAGGCTCCTGCGATGCAGGCAAAGAATATAACGAAAAAGGTAAAAATTCCTTTCATAGATTATTTAGATTGATTATCGATAGGCAAAAGTAGAGTGCAGATTTGAAAATCTGCAAGATTATTTAGATTTATTTTAAATAAATTTAACAAACGACGGATTTGACTGGCTTCGACATAAAACTGATCACCTGTAGTACAAGGACTTGACCGCTGATTTAGGTGTCGATTGCTGGTTTGTCACCCGATTGCTATATTCCGTCAACCATTACAAGGGTTTACCGTTTAGCCTTTGTTATATCGCATGCAGACTCCCATTTCCCCTATGAATATTTTATCAGTTGCAAACCTGAGCAAGGTTTACCAAAGCGGCAGCAGAAGGCTGACTGTGCTTGACGAAGTGAATTTTGACATCAAATCCGGAGAGATTATCTCCATCGTCGGGCCTTCAGGCAGTGGGAAGACGACGCTTCTCGGTCTTTGTGCCGGACTGGATTCTGGCTCCACTGGCAGTGTCGTTCTTAATGGACAAGCGTTGGAAAAGATGAATGAAGACCAGCGCGCTTCTGTCAGAAATAAGGACGTGGGATTCATCTTTCAAAACTTCCAGCTACTTCCAACCTTGACTGCTTTGGAAAATGTGATGGTGCCGCTGGAGCTGAAAAAGCGAAAAGATGCCCGCCAAAAGGCACAGGAACTGTTGGAGAAAGTAGGTTTGGGTGATCGAGCCACACACTACCCGACCCAGCTTTCGGGCGGTGAGCAGCAGCGGGTTTCCATAGCCCGGGCGTTTGCCAACGAGCCGAAGATACTTTTCGCAGATGAGCCAACCGGCAACCTGGACACTGAAACCGGCGAGATGATCGAGAAATTGATCTTTGATCTCAACAGGGAAAAAGGAACGACACTCGTCTTGGTCACGCACGACCTGGATCTCGCAGCCAAAACCCAGCGCATCATTCATATTAAGGGCGGAAAAATACAGGAGGACGCACATGCCTGATTTCGGTTGGATTTTGAAAATGGCGCTCCGGGATTTCCGAAAAAACCTGTCGCGCCTCTTGCTTTTTGTCTCCTCCATCGTGGTGGGGATTGCAGCTTTGGTCGCGATCAGCAGTTTTGGGGAGAACCTTACTCAGGATATCGACAATCAGGCCAAGGAGCTGCTTGGGGCAGATTTGGTCTTGGAAAACAACAAGCCAATCGGAGATCAGACTGTCGATTCAAGTGCCACGGAGCAGGCCGCGGAGGTGAGTTTTGCCTCGATGGTGGCTTTCCCAAGTACTGGTGCCAGCAGATTGACACAGGTCAGAGCTTTGGAGGGGGATTTTCCTTTCTATGGAAAACTCGAAACCATTCCTGCCGCCGGGGATGCGGACTTTAGAGCCGGAGGAAGAAAGGCACTGGTAGAAAAGACGCTGATGGCGCAGTTTAATGCCGAAGTTGGCGACTCGATCAAGGTCGGCGCCATGACTTTCCAGATCGCCGGCGAACTCCAGAAAGTACCCGGGCAAACCGGGATCACTGCCACGGTTGCTCCGGCAGTATACATTCCCATGGACTACTTGGAGGAAACCGGCCTTGTGCAATACGGCAGCCGGGTGGAGTATAAGCGCTACCTGATGTTTGCTTCCGGCACGAATGTGGACGAGCTGATCAAGCCCTATGAAGATCAGTGGGAGCTGGATCGGGTGGATGCCGACACGGTTGAGGACCAAAAGCGCTCTACCGGGCGATCCTTTGAGAATCTTTCCAACTTCCTGAGTCTCGTCGCCTTCATCGCCTTGTTGCTGGGCTGCGTCGGTGTAGCCTCCGCGGTCAATGTGTTTGTAAAGGAAAAGCTGGCTTCAGTGGCAGTGTTAAGATGTTTGGGCGTTTCCTCCCGGGATGTCCTGTTGATCTATCTGGCTGAGATCAAAGTCATGGGACTGGTCGGCGCCTTGCTGGGAGCGGGACTGGGAACAGCGCTTCAATACGTCTTGCCAGCCGTTTTTGCAGACTTTCTACCCGTCGAGGTCAATGTCGGGATCTCCTGGATTTCCGTAGGCTTTGGGATTATTACAGGCTTGTTCGTGTCGATCTTGTTTGCGCTTTTGCCTTTGCTGAAGGTGCGGAATGTCTCTCCGATGGCGACGCTTCGACCTGAAACTGCAGACACAACTTTGCTAAAAGATCCATTGCGTTGGCTGGTGATCGTTGGGATCTTACTGTTTATCTGGGGATTTAGCTTTTATCTGTTGGGAGATTGGAAGTTGGCCCTCGGGTTCACGGGATTTGTGCTGGTAGCTTTTGGAGCACTTTGGGGCGTAGGTCAGCTGATCATGTGGGCAGTGAGAAAGTTCTTGCCGATTTCGCTGACGTATGTCTGGAGACAGGCTTTGGCAAATCTTTACCGTCCAAACAACCAGACGATCTCCCTGATCGCGACGATCGGACTGGGCACGGCGATGATTGCTACGCTCTTTTTCCTACAAAATCAACTTCTCCAAGAAGCCAAATTCGCTGACAAGGAAGACCAGCCCAACATGCTCATGTTTGATATCCAGTCGGCTCAGCTGGATGAGGTGCGGGCAAAAGTGAAAGCGAAGGCCCTGCCGATCATGCAGGAAGTGGCGATTGTGACCATGAACCTGAACGAAATCAACGGCGTGGACAAAAAGGAAAACGAGGAATTGCCGGATGAGGAGAACTATTCGCGCTGGCTGTACAACCGCGAGTTTCGCGTGACCTACCGGGACACGCTGATTTCGTCAGAAACCCTGACTGCCGGGGAATTGATCCCGCTTGGCGCGAGGGGAGACAGCATTTTTGTCTCTTTGGAAAAAGGATTCGGCGAAGGCAATGGCTTGAAAATCGGCGACGAGATCGAGTTTAACGTCCAGGGCCGACCGATCAAGACTTACATCGGAAGCTTCCGGGACGTGAAGTTCAACCAGGTATCGACCAACTTTCTGGTGCTATTTCCAAACGGAGTCTTGGAGCAGGCACCGAAGTTTCATGTGATCATCACCAAGACCAAAAATGACCGCGAAGCTGCCGATGTACAAGCGGAGATCGTGCGGGCTTATCCGAATATCTCGATCATCAATCTTGGAACCATCGTTGCCACGCTGGAAGAGATCTTGGGTAAAATCAGCTTTGTAATCCAGTTTATGGCCTTTTTCTCCATCGCCACGGGGATTCTTGTCCTGATCAGTTCGCTGATCATCAGCAAGTATCAGCGGATGCGTGAGAGCATCTTGCTTCGGACACTGGGTGCGAGTTCGTCCATTGTGACACAGATCAACACGCTTGAATATTTCTTCTTAGGGAGTCTGGCGTCGCTTTCGGGGATCTTATTGTCCTTCTTGGCGACCTTCCTCTTGGGTGAATTTATCTTCAATATGAACTTTAGCGTGGCTTGGAAGGAAGGGCTGATCATGTATCTGGCCATCACCGGACTCACAATTGTACTGGGTTGGCTCAATGGACGAAAGATCATCAATCAACCGCCGATGGAGATCTTGAGGGGGAACTAAAGCAGTATCAAGTAGCGAGTGTCAAGACGCTAGACAAAAGACACAAGATGTGAGATAGATTTGAGTAATGCTTGAGCCAACTCCCCATTGGGTCCTCAGTTAATTTAGGAGATGAATCTTGGTTTAAGGAGACCCCTACTTAAAATCCCTCGAAGGAAACAACTCTCCCTGTACAGCTTTCTCTTTAAGGGCTTGTTCCAGTGTTTTTTTGGAAATTCTCGGCTGGACGGTGCCGAGGTCTCTTGCTTCTGCATCGAGGTTCATCAGGGCGGTGAGGTTGCGGCAGGTGTGCACGACGACATGGATCACTTCGCCTTCGATCTGCACTTTGCCGCTAACCATGAAGAGTTTCGACTGGACGATGATCTTGCGGAATTTCTCAAAGGTCTTGGCCCAGACCACCAGATTGGCAAAGCCGGTCTCATCCTCGATTGTGACGAAAAGTACGCCTTTGGCCGTGCCGGGCCGTTGTCGGACGGTGATCAGTCCGCAGACTTTGACAGGCATACCGTTTTTCAGTTCTTTTAGCCGTGCGGTAGGCAGGATCCCGAGTTGGTCGAGGTGAGGACGGGCGAAGCTCACGGGATGGGCTTTCAGCGACAGCGTGGTAGAAGAATAGTCCCGGATGACGTGTTCCATGGGAGAGATCGTGGGCAGAATCGTTTCCGGATCGGTGGGCTTGTCGACAGACTGATCCTGGAAGATGCCAGTAAAGCGACCCTGCAGCGCCGAAACTTCCCAAAGCGCCTGTCTCCGATCGAGTCCAATCGACCGGAACGCATCCGCATCAGCAAGCCTTTCCAAGACAGCCTGAGAGATGCCGATATTCGCCAAGTCAATGATCTTGGAGAAGTGCTGAGTTCTATACAAAGTTAAAGATTGCACGTCCTCTTCCCGAAGTCCTTTCACCTGTCGAAACCCAAGCCGCAGCGCATGAGATTTTTCAGCAATCATCTCCAGCGTATTGTCCCAAAGCGAATGATTGATGTCGATCGGCCTGACTTCCACGCCGTGCTTTCGCGCATCGATGATAATCTGCGCAGGCTGATAGAAGCCCATGGGCTGGCTGTTGAGCAGGGAAGCGGCGAAGATGTCGGGATAGTAGTACTTGATCCAAGAAGAAATGTAGACCAGCAGGGCAAAGCTGGCGGCGTGACTTTCCGGAAAACCATAGCTTCCAAAGCCCTCCAACTGTTTGAACACACGCCGGGCAAACTCTTCTTCGTAACCCTTGGCCACCATGCCGTCTACCAGTTTTTTTTCATACTGAGTCACCAGTCCTTTGGCTTTGAAAGTAGCCATGCTCCGCCGCAGCCCGTCAGCTTCTGCCGGTGTAAAACCTGCTGCGACAATGGCAATCTCCATGGCTTGTTCCTGAAACAAAGGCACACCCAGCGTTCTTCCCAGGATTTCTTCCAGTTCTTTGGAGGGAAACTCGAAGGGTTCGCCATTCCGTCTTTTGAGATAGGGATGCACCATGTCCCCCTGGATGGGACCGGGTCGCACGATTGCTACCTCGATCACCAGATCGTAGAATTTTTTGGGTTTGAGTCGGGGCAGCATGGACATCTGTGCCCGGCTCTCGATCTGGAAGACTCCCAAGGTATCCGCATGACAGATCATGTCATAGACTTCCGGGTCGTCTTGTGGAACATTTGCTAGTGTGAGTGAGCGCCCGTAGTGCTTTTTTGCAAGGTCAAACCCCTTTCGGATGCAGGTGAGCATGCCCAGTGCCAGCACGTCCACTTTCAGAAATCCAAGCGCATCTACATCGTCCTTGTTCCACTCGATGCAGGTACGGTTTTCCATCCGTGCATTGAGGATCGGGCAGAGATCAGAAAGCTTGTTTTGCGTGATGACAAAGCCTCCGGTATGCTGTCCGAGCTGTCGGGGAAAGCCGATGTATTGGCCGGTAAGCTCCAGCGTTTTTAGCAGATGGCTGTCTTTGGAGTCAAAGCCTTCGGAGGAAGGTGCCTTTCCTTCGAACCACTCGTCGGTCAGTTCATAGCCGGACTTTGAAAGCCGGTCTACGGCATCCACGGACAGTCCCATAGCTTTTCCCACATCCCGGATCGCACCTTTCCAGTGAACCTGCGTCACAGTCGCCACGATGCCGGCGCGGTCACGGCCGTATTTTTCATAGATGTACTGCATGACCTCCTCCCGGCGCTCGTGCTCGAAGTCAACGTCGATATCAGGCGGCTCGTCCCGGGCATCCGACATGAAGCGGGCAAAGAGCAGGTTAAACTTGGAGGGATCCACCGAGGTGATGCCAAGGCAGTAACACACCACCGAGTTGGCAGCTGAGCCACGGCCCTGACAGAGAATCTCTCTTTCCCGGGCAAAGCGCACAAAGTCGTGGACGGTGAGGAAGTAGGAGGCGTAGTTTTTACGGGCCATGAAGTCCAACTCGTACACAATCTTTTCCCGGATTTTATCGGGGATCTGCTCTCCAAAATGTTCTTTTGCACCCTGCCAGGTCAGATGGACGAGCTCTTCCTGCGGGCTGCGTCCCTCTGTGGTGATTTCCTCAGGATAGACGTAGGTCAATTGATCGAGTGAAAACTGGCAGGAATCGGCAATCTCCTGAGTGCGCAGGATTGCATCGGGATAATCCCGAAAGAGACGTTTCATTTCATCGATTGACTTGAGGTAGCGCTCAGCGTTGGGATGCAAGCGGAAACCGGCCGTGGGAATGGTGCATTTCTCCCGGATGCAGGTAAGGACATCCTGTAGCTCTCGTCTTTCGGGAGCGTGGTAATGCACGTCATTGGTAGCGACGAGCGGGATGCTAAGCCTAGAAGCCAGCTTTGAAAGCTGGAAAAGCCGCTTATGGTCATCGCTGCTGTAGGAAAAACTCGCTCCGAGGTAGAGATTTGGCCAGAGTTCCTCGCTGTATTCCTCTAAAGAATGGACAAAATCTGCGTCGATAGAAAAGTCCGCGTTGAGCAAGGGAGGAGGCAGGGCAATGAACTTTGTCTTGGCCGCATGCTCGTACACATCTTTTTTGTAGAGATGACATTTTCCCTTTTCAGCGCGAAGATTCCCCAGAGTGAGCAGCGCGGATAGTTGGCTGTAGCTGGCTTGGTCGGTGGGATAGGCGAGCAGACTGGGGCCATTCAGTAGGTCGAGTCTGCAAGCGGGGATGAAGCGAATTTTTTTGCCTCTTGCAGCGGCATGCGCACGGACAATCCCCGCCAAGGTGTTGTGGTCGGTGATGGCAATACTTGTATAGTCTAGCTCGACGGCGCGGTCGATCAATTCCTCGGGATGGGATCCGCCCCGGAGAAAGGTGAAGTTTGATGTGACTTGTAACTCTATGTAATCCATATTTTTTGTTTTTTGACCGCAGAGTCGCAGAGGACACAGAGTTTTCATAGAGAAGTGATCTAATAAAAGCTTTAGCTTTTCTCTGTGTTCTCAAAAAGGCCATTGAAAGCTTGTCCGATGAAAGTTCTCAACCCGATCAAAGACTCCCATGCTAATCCTCTGTGCGCTCTGTGGTTAAAAACCCTTAGCGTCCTCTGCGTCTTTGCGGTTAAATTTTCCGCCTTTGCGGTTAAACTTTAAGCGAAGAATCCATGCAGAAACCATTCTGGATCCCCTTTTTCATATAGACCCAGACGGAATAACCAATAGCGTTTTCCACTTTCGTCTTCTACCGTGTAGTAATCTCGTGGAGGGCCTGACTGCAGCCACCATTCCTGCTCTATCCGCTCGGGGCCATCGGCCTTTACAATTTTTAGGGTTTCTCCACGGTATCTGAAATTCAGCGGAGGATAATCCGGCAAGGGAACCATCACTTCGATGGGCTCAGGAGCAGTAAGCAGGTGTAAGGGGCGAACCCTGTCGGTTTTCCACTCAGAGCTGGGTCGGTCTTCCAGCGACTGAGTGACTTTGATGGAATGCTCCGGCCAGTGCTGCTCTTGCGGCAGATAGCGGTGGATGGTATGTTGTCCCATCTTGCCCGCCATCTTATCCAGTAGTTCGGCAAGGGCTGTGACGTCATTTCCGGTGCTGTGCCAGAAGGACTCCTGAGTTTCGCTGATTTTCTCGACCAGCAGTGCTTCCATCTCAAAGAGTTCGATGCCCAGATCCGGCTCGATGGTGGGAATCTTGAGTGAAAACAAGCGAAAGAGGTGCTCTGGATTGTAGGAAGGCATATTTGTGCCAATGGAGATCTCCTCAATCTTGCCATCCATCCGATGCCCCCGGAAGATCCCTTTCCGCATGCCTTTTTTTTCCTTGGAAAGCCGCAAGCAAATCGTCTTCAGCAACTCTGCAAGCGCTATCTTGATTCCATTTGCAGTCAGGATCGGCTCCATGCAGGGAAGTCGCTCCACGTAAGGTTCCTGCGGGATGATCGGCTCCAGCGACTCGTGAGCTGTGCCCAAAGCCTGACCCAGTCGGATAAGGGTCGCTTCTCCAAACCGTCTGCGAAGCGTCGGAGTTGGGATGTCGATAAACTGCCCAATTCGGCTGAATCCTAGCTTGTCCATTCGATCCAGTGTCTGAGCATCGAGGCGCAAGGCCACCGGAGGCAAAGCCAAAAGCGCTTGCCGCTGGTTTGCTGGGGCGATAATAGTTGACTTTCCATACCGGGCCATCCCCCAAGCGCAGCCGATGGTGTCTGCAATTGCGGCGCGGGCATGATACCCCTTGCTTTTGAGTGTAGATGTGATGCTCTCCAGATAAGGTTCTTCGCCGCCCCAGAGGTGTGGACAGCCCGATATCTCCAAGATCAATCCGTCAGGGAGATTTAAAGCAACGACCGGGGTGTAGCGGAGGCACCATTCGGCCAGGCCCTGGAGGAGTTTTTCTTCCAATCCCGGTTTGTCAGGGAGCACCAGGAGATCAGGCTGCAATGCCCGCGCATCGGCTGCGGCCATTCCCGGACGAATGCCCAGAGAAACTGCCGGGATGCTGGACGCTTTGATGATCATCTTGCCCCGTTGCGGAGCGGCAAAGACAAAGGGCATCTCCCGCAGCGCAGGCTGTCGGATGAGCTGTCTGTCGGTGATCAGGTACGGGAACCAAAGAGAAAGGAAGCGCTTAAGCATACTGTTGTCTTCTTGGGAATAGGGCTTCTTTGGTCTGCTCTTTGCGTAGTGGCAGCTGGTTGAACCGGCCGTTTTTCCACTCTAGTTTCCACTCACCGGGTCTGCCGTTTCGGACTTTGAGGAGCTCCACTTTCCAGGTGGGAAAGCCTACTCCGGGCATCTTGTCTTCCAGTTCGCTGCTTAGCGAAAAGATCCTCCAGCGTGTGGTGCATGCCAAAGCATGCTGGGATCTGGGATTGTGACGGTGGAGGAGTCCTGTCACTTTGCTCTGCTCTACTGCCAGCTGCAAGCGCTGGGATTCTGTGAAACTGATCTCCTGCAGCTCGCCTACCACGGCTGAGAGTGTGCTGCATTTGAGGCCCTGTTCCATCGCCCAGAGCACATCTTTTTCTCTTTTCAGATCGATGAAGATGACCCGGTCTGGTTCTACCCCGAAGCGCTTGAGACCTGGGGGGAAAAGACTTCGCCTGTTGCTGATCCAGAGGCAAAACCCTCCTTTGCACATCAGCGATGCCAGGATTCCGGAGATAAATCCGTTGGTGGCGGCCGCATCGTTAGGATTTGGACTGATGAATTCATGCACCGTGCCCAGTGTGAATCTGCCGCTGGGAAAGGCGGATTCGATTGGGCCCAGACCAAGGGAAGTGGAAGGGGTGCTCATGGACTGGGTAAATCCCTCCATCTCCATGATTTTCTCCCTCAATTGACGTATTGCCTCATCTTTGTTCCCCAGCGCTTTCATCTTATCTCACTAATCCGTATGTTTGACACTATTAATGTCAATATGTTGACTCTAATAATATCAATAAACGATGGAAAAGTCAAAGAATTTCTTTGCGGGAAACCTGAAGTTCCTCAGGGAGCGACGGAAGATGACGCAGCAGGATTTGGCTGGTAAGCTCTCTGCCACAAGGTCAAAAGTGAACGCGTTGGAGTCTGGCCAGACCAAGTCTCCGACCCTGGAAGATTTTCTGAGTGTCTCCGAGCTTTTTGGGATCAGCATAGACAGTCTGATCCGGGTGGAACTGTCAAAGCTGGGGGAGTTGAAATTGCGGGAGCTGGAAGCCGGAAATGATGTCTACATCAAGGGCGGAAATCTGCGTGTGTTGGCCATCAGCGTAGATCGGAACAACAACGAGAATGTGGAATATGTGCCTGTGAAGGCCAAGGCGGGCTATCGGACCGGATACAATGACCCGGAGTTTATCGCCGCTTTGCCCAAATACTCCCTTCCCAATCTGCCCGGGAGCGGGACGTTTCGGATTTTTCCCACGATGGGGGAGTCGATGGCGCCGATTCCTGAGGGAAGCGATGTGATAGCGCAATATGTGGCAGACTGGACAGGGCTCAAGCCCGAGTCGCCTTGCATTGTGATCTTAAGGGAAGGACAGGATTTTGTGTTCAAACTGGTGACTTTGCGGCAGGATGGAACGCTCCTGCTGAAGTCTCTCAACCCGCTTTTTGAACCCTATACCGTGCAGGCGGAAGAGGTGTTGGAGATATGGGCTTTTTATGCCTACACCAGCCGGGAGATTCCCGAGCAGGAGACCGATATGCGCCAGCTGATGCGGATGATGACCAAGATGCAGACGGATATTCGGGAGTTGCAGAAGATGTCGGATAATTGATGGCTGATGTGAGTTGAATCAATAATGATGTCTGCACTGCGCGATCTCCAGTACGCCGTCTTTTACCCGATAGACGAGCCGGTGCTCGCGGTCGATTCTGCGGGACCACCAGCCTGAGAGTTCGTTTTTCAATGGCTCAGGTTTACCAATTCCTTCGAATGGAGTTCGCTGACATTCTTTGATCAGTTTATTGATTTTTCTAAAAAGCTTTAGATCTGCGTCAATCCAATATTGATAGTCTTCCCATCCTTTAGACAAAAAAATAGTATCCATGATGAAGTGACTTAGAGTTCGATCAGATCTCTTTTAACTCCTAGACCTTGGTTTGCCTCGTTAATTGCGTGTAGCAATCTTTCGGCATTCTTAGGGCTGCTCATCAAGTAGTAAGTCTCTTGCATGCTTTCATAATCGGACTTGGATAAGACTACGACATCTTCGCCATTTGCGCGGGTGACGTAAAGCGCTTTTTGGTCATTGACCACATCGTCTAGGTGAGATTTTAGATTTTGACGAAAATTAGAATAAGTAGTAACGTCCATGATTTCTAAATTTTTCTAAAGGTGGATGTTCATTTATTGTTGTACAAGATTTTGTACGTTTTTGTTCCAAAGAGTTTTAAATCTCAGATTCTCCAGAGCTGATTTTTTGGATTTTGTCTTTATATTTCATTTCAATAAATCCCAATGCAATGAAAACCAAGCTCTCAGAATCCGAAATCGCTCCGCTTCACTCCATCGAAGACTGGGAGGATGATCTCCTGACTCGCTATCCGGAACCTAAGGATAAGCAAGATAAGGCAAAGGATGATTACCGAAATTACCACGATTCCGAGCGCGTAGATACCGTTCGGGAGTTTTACAAGCTGAATCATACTTATCAGACCTACGACTTTGTTCAGGAGAAGGAGCGGGAGTTTTTGAAGTTTGAAAAGAAGGAAATGCCCTTTTGGGATGCGGTGAGTTTTCTCAATACCCTGATCGATGATTCAGATCCTGATACTAATTTGGATCAGTTGCAGCATTTGCTCCAGACTTCTGAGGCGATCCGTGCCGACGGGCATCCGGATTGGTTTGTGCTGACCGGGTTTATCCATGACTTGGGCAAGGTGCTTTGTCTTTTTGGCGAGCCTCAGTGGGCAGTGGTCGGGGATACGTTTCCGGTGGGATGTGGACATTCGGATCGGATTGTGTATCCGGAGTTTTTTGACCGAAATCCAGACTCAAAGGACGAGCGCTACAACACCAAGTATGGCGTGTATTCCCATCAGTGTGGGCTGAATCAGGTGAAAATGTCCTGGGGACACGACGAATACCTGTATCAGATGGTTAAGGATTACATGCCCGAACCGGCACTCTACATGATCCGATACCATTCTTTTTATGCGCAGCATCGGGAAAATGCCTACGATCACCTGCTCAGCGACCACGACCGGGAGATGTTCAAATGGGTAGATAAATTCAATCCCTACGACCTCTACTCCAAAGTGCCCGTGCCTCCGGATTCTAAGGCTTTGAAGCCGTATTATGAAGATTTGGTTGCCAAATATCTTCCTGCGACTCTGAGATTTTAAAAGAAGATTTGATTGAGGAAGGGGATTTGAAAGTCCCCTTCCTTTTTTATTTTTCCGAGACAATTAACCCAAAAACCCATTCATGCTCACTGTCATTTCCTTTGTAGGATTCACACTCTTTGTTGCTTTTTTTTCATGGTATAAGTTGAGAAAGGAGAATCTCCGCTCTAAGGATGGCTACTTTCTCGGAGGCAGGAGTTTGACGGGAGGAGTGATTGCAGGGTCGATGCTTTTGACCAATATCTCCACCGAGCACCTGATCGGGATGAACGGATCAGCTTACAAAAACGGCATGATCATCATTGCGTGGGAAGTGACTTCTGCGATCGCTTTGGTGATTGCGGCGCTGTATTTTTTACCGATTTACCTCCGGATGGGCTTGGCTACGATTCCACAATACCTCGCGGTTCGCTACGATGACACGACAAAAACCGTCGTATCGCTCCTGTTGATGCTTTCGTTTGTTTTCACCCTGCTACCCATTGTCCTCTATACCGGTGCGATTAATCTGGAGAGCATCTTCAATGTCTCCGAGGTTTTTCAGATCAGTCAGACAGAAGGCATCTGGTTGACCGTCATCACGATCGGAGTCATTGGGTCGATTTACGCAATCTTGGGTGGACTCAAAGCGGTGGCCTATTCGGACATGATCAATGCCATCGGGCTGATGATCGGTGGCTTGTTGGTTCCTGCTTTTGCGCTTTGGGACATCGGAAATGGGAACATGATGACCGGTTTGGGTAAAGTATATGAAGCCGTTCCGGAAAAATTTAATGTGATCGGAGCCGAGGATTCTGTGCTGCCTTTTAGTACGCTTTTCACCGGACTGATGATTAATCAGCTGTATTTCTGGGGCATGAACCAGACCATTATCCAGCGGGCCTTGGGAGCCAAAAACATGGCTGAGGCCCAGAAAGGCTTGCTTTATACCGGGATTTTCAAGATTCTCATTCCGCTGATCATCGTGTTGCCCGGCGTGATTGCTTTCTATTATTATGGCGAGCAATACTTCGGTGACCAGGATTTTATCTATCCGGTTTTGGTGAAAAAAGTGCTTCCCTTGAGTTTGATCGGCTTTTTTGCAGCGGTGGTTCTGGGGGCAGTTCTAAGTACGTTTAACTCTGTGTTGAATTCTGCTGCGACGATCTTCAGCCTGGATATCTACAAAAAGATCATCCAGCCGAGTGCTTCGGACTCCAAGCTCGTTAAAGTCGGAAAATTGAGCTCACTGATTTTGGCGGTGATTTCCATCCTGATCGCACCGATGGTAGCCAACGCTCCGGAAGGCTTGTACCAATTGATGCAGCAGCTCAATGGGATCTTCTTTATTCCGATCGCTTCGGTGCTGATCGCCGGTTTTTTTATCCCGAAAGTGTCTGCCGCTGGAGCAAAAGCGGGGTTGGCCGTAGGGTTTTCCTTTTACATCTTGACGACCTTTTGGTTGCAGGTGGATTTACATTTCATCCATATCTGGGGGATTGAGTTTCTGCTGAATCTCGCCGTTATGTATTTGGTGAGTATGAAATACCCATCGCAAACTCCGATTTCGATGCCGCGCGGGCCGCTAAATCTGGAGGAATGGAAATACGCCAAGCCGCTTTCAATCGCACTTTGTCTGGTGACGGTGTTGATTTATTGGTTTTTGGGGAGGTGAGGGGATTTAGAATGAGGAATTAAGAGTGGAGAATTAATTTATAGTTGGGTAACTTAATACCAGCAACTTAGATACTTTAAAACAATGCATCCATATACACTCCACCTTTTAGAGGACATTGAAAAGGCATTTAGGCCAAAAGATTTTTTTAAAAACCAAAAGAAGGATATCTCGGGTGATGAATTAGAGGGTCATTTTGCAGAAATCGAAAGATGGCTCAATCAGGATAAGGAGCCTACTTTTGGAAACTATTGTGGATTGAAATCGGGAGATTTTCCTCCGGTTGATTTCTATTCTTCGAGAGAGCTAAAAGTATTGGTTAAACTTTTCGAAAAAATGATGTTTTCATGGAATCTCAGTATGGATGTCCCGAAGACATTGCCTTTAGACAGAAAATATAAGCTAATGATAGCAACTCTTGACAAGCCCACTTTAATCGTGGAGGATGGGTTTGTCGGGTTTGACTATTGTACAGGGAATCCTGAAGGCTGCGAACTTCAGGAATATTGTCCCTGCATAAAATACTGGGAGGAAAAGTGAGATTTCTAACGAATCAGATTTTTACAGTTATTCTGTACTTTTTACCATCTTCAGAAATTCCACCAACCCTATTACCTCAACCTCCCCTTTCATTGGGAAGCGGTCCTTTCCAGAGTAAACGACAATTTTTTTCGTTGCTCCAATGTCCTCACAGGCACTGTGAAATCCAGCAGAGAGCGAAGGAGCAATTGATCTTTTAACCTCGACAGCCCAGACTTCCTGATTGCTTTTTTCCAGCACCAAATCAATTTCAGCCTGATTGCTGGATCGATAATAGCTGATCGTCCATGAAGAAGAAAGACTGTTTAGGATATTTTCAACCACAAATCCTTCCCAACTCGCTCCCACCACCGGGTGTCCGAGCAAATGATCAAACGTGTGGATATTCATCAGATTATGAAGTAATCCCGAATCTCTCAAGTAGATTTTCGGAGTTTTCACCAATCGTTTTTTGGTGTTTCCTGACCAAGGTTGAACCTGCCTCACCATGAAGAAATCCTGAAGAATATCGAGATAAGTTTTGATTGTAGTGTGGCTCACATCCAGGCTTTTGGCAATAGTACTCAAGTTTGCCTGCTGCCCATGGAAGTGGGCGAGCATAGTCCAAAACCGCTTCATCCGGGTCGCCGGTACCTGTGGGCCAAATAAAGGAATGTCTTTTTCTACATAGGTGGAAATAAAATCGTTTCTCCAATTCCAACTATCTTCTTCCGAATCAGCCAAATAACTGTCCGGAAATCCCCCTCTGAACCAGAGCTTTTCGACGCTGAATCCGAGTGGATCATTTTGATAGAGTTCTGTGACGGTGAATGGTGTCAGTTCCAAATAGCGTATCCTTCCCGCCAAAGTTTCTGAGGATTGCTGAAGTAATTCTTTGGAAGCGGAGCCCAAAAGCAAGAAATGCCCTGCCCTTTCTCCGGCTCTTTTTCGGAGATCTACCAGTCCCCGGATGATAGGAAACAAATCAGGCTTTCGCTGCACTTCATCGATCACCAAGAGCTGATTTTCAAATCTTCGGAGGTAGCTTTCTGCATCATCCAGCTTGGCTAAATCGGAGTCCAACTCCAAATCCAGATAGTGAACCGGCTTATCTAAAAGGGGTTGTGCAAACTCCAAAGCCAAGGTCGTTTTTCCTACTTGCCGGGGGCCCAAAATGACCACCACTGGCATTGACCTTAGTCCTTGGATTAGCTTGTCTTCAAGTGTTCGGTGGATCATGATATTCTGATTCGACTTTCAATTTGCATGAAAAATAAGTAAAAATCATGTAATTTGAAAGTTTAACTTTCAAATTACATGATATTCATATATAAAACCATGTAATTTGAAAGTTTTAGCATGAGCTTTCCCAAAGTTTTGGACCCTTTGAAAGACTAGAATCTGAATTCCTATAAAACAAAAAAAGCCCGCTTTTCAGCGAGCTTTTGTACCCAGAGCCGGAGTCGAACCGGCACGCCTTGCGGCATTGGTGTTTGAGACCAACGCGTCTACCAATTCCGCCATCTGGGCTTTTGGTAAGTCCGGTCTTACACCTGACTTGGCTCCGTCACTTCCGTAACGGGATGCAAATATGAGGAAAGAATTTTTTTCTGCAAACTCAGGATTCTACTTCCAGCAACTTTTTTGTACTGAAGGCTTGGGCTTTTTCGGAAAAAAGAGCCTTGGTAAAGCTCCAGACAGATTTAAATAGCTCAGAATCACGGTACTTGTTTAGCGCTTCCTCACTTTCCCAATGACTGTAGGTCACAAAAATATTTTTCTCAGAATGATCCTGCCAGAGTTCCAGATGGTGGCAGCCGGGGAAGTTGCGGATCAAATGTTTGTTGGATTCGAAGTTTTCCAAAAATGCCGGTATTGTATCTGGCCTGAAAGTCATGCGTACGATCCGGATCAGCATCACCCGCCAAAGTGAATATAGATGACACTATCCTGCTTCAGTCCCAGCAGCTTTCCTCCGTTGCCGTGGTTGATACCGATCTCCAGGACTTCCAGACTGTTGAAAAATACGAAAGGGTCTCCGGCTTCGACCTCATCGTATCCCGTCTGGAGGCGATCTACGGATTCACGCCCAAATTGAATCTTGAATTTCCCCGGATTTAGCTTGTCGAAGACATCCCGGCGGATATTGGTCAGCAGATTGCCGTATCGGTCGATTCGGATCACGTGCCCGATGATGTGTTCCCTGGTAGCTTTTGCCTGTCGGGACATTAGTTTGCGGAAATTGGTCAGAGGGCCACCGAAATCGTGAATTGCTGCCCCGCTTGCTACTTTGGCAGCGATGGGAGCTAAGATGTCCCGCGTTGGGAAGGTGGAGTTTTTCAGGTGGATATCGGCAAACTGTACGAGAATGCCGGGATCGTTATCAGCCAGTAGACTCAGGATTCCATTGTTTGGCCCCACAAAGATATGCTCCTCCAGCTTCACTCCGATGTAGCCATGCGTCATCACGCCTACGGTATTGATACCGACCAAATGGACCGTTCCTTTGGGGAATTCTCTAAAAGTGGATCGAAGCACAAAGGCAGCGTGCTCCATGTCATGCGCTTCGATGTTGTGAGAGATGTCGATGATATTCAACTGCGGATTTATCGAAAGCATCTTGGCCTTTACTGCCGGAACGTAGTAGTCTTGATCCCCAAAGTCAGAGAGGAATGTCACCAATGCCATAGAAGCAAGTCTATTAAAATTTTGTAATTTTGTTTGAGGGGGAGCGAACAAAAATAGAAATTTTATTCTTTAGCCTTCAAGGTAAACCTAAATCAAAACACAAGTTTGGTCGAAAAAGTAATCACTTTAGAAAACGTTCCATTGGCGGAGTTTTTGGGCACAGCCAATGAAAACATACGGCAGATTGCCCAGGCATTCCCCCAGAGTAAGATCGTCTCCCGAGGCAACGAAATCCGGATTCAGGGCGGTGCGCCGGAGATTTTGCGCATCAACGACCTGATCAATCTCCTGTTGGAGCACTTTGATCGCTTTGGTCACCTCACTCCCGAAAACGTGAAAGACTACCTCGATGTCGAGGGGATTCCTTTTGAGGAGGCCAACCGGGATCAGGTGATTGTCTTTGGTAACAAAGGCTTGGTCATCAAGCCCAAGTCGGCGAACCAACGCAAGCTCGTCGAGGCGGCGATGACCAATGATCTGGTCTTTGCGCTTGGCCCGGCCGGCACAGGGAAGACCTACATTGCAGTTGCTTTGGCAGTGAGAGCTCTCAAAAACAAGGAAGTAAAGCGGATCATCATCACGCGTCCGGCCGTGGAGGCTGGGGAAAATCTCGGCTTTCTTCCAGGCGACCTTCAGGAAAAACTCGATCCCTATTTGAGGCCTATCTATGACGCACTTCAAGACATGGTGCCACCGGAAAAACTGAAATATTATCAGGAAACCCGAGTGATCGAAATCGCCCCCTTGGCCTACATGCGGGGACGGACGCTACACGATGCTTTTGTCCTTCTTGACGAGGCTCAAAATACGACCAGTGAGCAGATCAAGATGTTTTTGACGCGTATGGGACCCAACTCTAAAGTCATCATTACCGGCGATCAAACTCAGGTCGATTTGCCTGTGAGGCAAAAGTCAGGGCTGTCGGAAGCGCTCAAAATCCTAAAGGACGTCAAAGGAATTGGTGTGGTCAGCCTGAGTGGCAAGGACGTCATCCGTCACAGACTCGTCAAGGCGATCATCGAAGCCTACGAAAAAGAACAAGAAGACAGAGATCAACAACGCTATGAAGCTAACAGTCGAAAAGGTAACGGATAAGCTAGCCCTTGAGCTGGTTTTCAAGATAAGAGAATTCGTTTTCGTGATCGAACAGCAGGTCGACCCGACCGAGGAATACGATGAATTTGAGACGACATCGACCCATTTCCTGGCAAGCGTAGACGGTATTCCAGTTGGCACGGCCCGCTGGAGATTTACTGAAAATGGGGTGAAGATGGAGCGTTTTGCAGTGTTGGAAGAAGCCAGAGGAAATGGAGTAGGACAGGCGCTGGTGGCTGCGGTCTTGGCGGATGTGGATGCTACTCCTGAAGCTAAGGGAAAGACCAAATACCTTCACGCCCAACTCACTGCCGTGCCACTTTATTCCAAGTTCGGCTTTGAAAAAGTCGGAGAGATGTTTGAAGAATGTAATATCCAACACTATAAGATGGAGTTGGCTTAATCCTTGTCAGAATACCAGAAACCGACTTATCAAGTTTATGAAAAAAATCACCTTATCGTTCCTTTTTGCTGCAACTCTGACTGTTTCAGCGTTTTCGCAACAGGTTATTTCCTCGTCAGGTACGTCCAATCCGAATATCGGAACTTTTGACAATGAGATAAAGCTCAACTTTCTCAACCTGATCTTGATGGGGTCATTTGAAGTGGGCTATGAAAGGTTTCTCAGTGAAAGCCACTCTTTGGATCTTCAGCTTCACATCAATGATCGCTTTGGATACAATACCCAAAACGATGGAAAAAACTACAAGACGAATTCCATCCAATCAGGAATGAATTTCTATTTCGGTAACAAACCCAACGGAAGATTTCATGTCTATCCTTTCCTAAAGTTCAGATTCGGTGATTTTGAAGAACCGGGCAACGGAGGAACTGTCACCACAGACATGACGGCATTTATCATCGGTGCCGGAGTTGGATACAAGTGGGAGGTTTCCGAACATTTTGCGTTCGGACCTTATGCCAGTGTTGCACGCAATTTCAGTGAAGCAGTGACAGACAAATTCACGGCCGTCGAACCCAATGCCGGATTTAGCTTAGGTTACCGATTCTGATTTCTGAAGAAGAGGATGGACTTAAACACGTTCTCAGCTCTCTCGATGTATAATTGATTTATCCTTCAGTGGTTGTCTCTCCAATGTGTGGTTTTGAGGTAAATTCAGACGAGGCATTGGTTTCGAAAAATCCCTGAGTATCTTAGCAGTATGAATCCAACGCCAAGAACCTTCGTGCATCACTCTTATCACCATCTTCGATGAAGGGATAGGATTGCTATGGTTTTTTGGTAAAAAATAGACAGGCCTATTCCCTCCCGGAGTAGGCCTTTTTGTTTTTCGTTGTTTTCTGTTATGCTGCTTCCGAAGAAGCAGCATAAAATGAATAAGGTCCAGCTTCTGGAGAAGCAGGACAACCGAGAAACAAGACGGCCAAATGAAATAAAGCATAAACCCAAATAATAGAGACAGATCATGATGAAACCAAAAAACTGGGTCTTTACCGACCCGAGACTCCGAAAGCTCAGGCAGGAGTATGAACTATACACCGAAGAAGACTTCAAAGTCTGGAGGATTCTCTTCGAGCGGCAGATGCCGAATCTACCGAAGGCAGCATCCAAGGCTTACCTAGAGGGAGTGGAGATGGTGGGCTTTTCCGCAGGCCGAATCGCCAACTTTGATGAACTCAATCAAATCTTGGAGAAAAGCACCGGCTGGCAGGTTCAGGTGGTGCCCGGCTTGATCGATGATGATCTGTTTTTTGGTTTGCTGAATAACAGACGGTTTCCATCCTCGACTTGGCTGCGGACGATGGAGCAGCTCGACTATCTGGAGGAGCCGGATATGTTTCATGATGCTTTTGCCCATATGCCGCTGCTGACAAATCAGCCCTATGTGGACTTTCTGGAAAACCTCTCCGGGATTGCCCTGAAGCATATTGACAATCCTTGGGCGATCCAGTTGCTGAGCCGGATTTATTGGTTTACGATTGAGTTTGGATTGATCCGGGAAGACGGGGAGCTGAAAATTTACGGAGCGGGGATCTTAAGTTCGGCAGGAGAGACTAAATTCAGCCTTTCAAATGAGCCAGCCCATCTCGCTTACGACGTGCGGAGGATCTTGAATCAAGAATATTGGAAAGATCGCTTTCAGGATAAATACTTCGTGATCGAGAGCTACGAGCAGCTTTACGAGTCGCTGCCGGAGATAGAGGATGTGTTGGAGGAGATGCTTTTGGAGAAAAGAGATTAGACGTTAGAAGCTAGACAGGAGAGGCTGAGAAGCCTTGAATCTTGTGTCTAGCATCTTGATACTAAAAAATGAAAACAGCAGTAATCAAATACAATTCAGGGAACGTCCAGTCGGTGCTTTATGCGCTGGAGCGCCTAGGTGCAGATGCGATCCTGACCGATGATCCGGAGGAAATCCGATCGGCGGATCACGTGATCTTTCCCGGTCAGGGCGAAGCCAGCACGGCGATGAATTACCTCAAAGGCCGAAAGCTCGATCAGTTGATCCGGGATATCAAGCAGCCGTTTCTTGGCGTTTGTCTTGGTTTGCAGCTGCTTTGCGAGCATTCGGAGGAAAACGATACCGAGTGCTTGGGGATCTTTCCTGTGAAGGTGAAGCGATTCATTCCCGAAAATTCGCAGGAGTTCAAAGTTCCTCACGTGGGTTGGAATGAACTCGAAAACCTCGCTGACGATCCACTGCTGAAAGATTTGCCTGATTCCCGCTTTCTTTACTATGTGCATAGCTTCTATGCCGAGTTGAGCGAAGCGACCATTGCCAGCACCCATTACATCCATGATTTTACGGCCATCCTGCATCGGGACAATTACTGGGCGATCCAGGCTCACCCCGAGAAGAGCAGCACGGTTGGGGAGAAGTTGCTGGCAAACTTCCTTTCTCTTTAAAAAAAAAATCCCCCTTACCCCCTTAGGAAGGGGGAGTTGGCCAAACCGAACTTCAAACCTATTAATCGGCAAGTCTTGTGTCTTAGATCTTGCTTCTAAAGTCTAACCAAATGCAAATCATCCCCGCCATCGACCTCATAGGAGGTAAATGCGTCCGCCTCAGTCAGGGCGACTACAACAGCAAAAAAGAATACCACGACGATCCGCTGGAGATGGCCAAGCGATTTGAAGGAGTTGGCATTCGGCGGCTTCATCTCGTCGACTTGGACGGAGCCAAAGCCAAAAAGATCGTCAATGCCGATGTTTTGCAGCGAATCTGCGCCGGCACTTCGCTTCAAGTTGACTTTGGTGGAGGAATCCAAGCCGATGAAGAACTGGAGAAAGCATTTGAATTGGGAGCGAAGCAAGTGACCGGAGGGAGCATCGCTGTGAAAGGCCGGGCTCTTTTTGAATCCTGGATCGCAAAATACGGTTCGGAAAAGATCATCTTGGGAGCTGATGCCAAAGACCGGAAAATCGCCGTGGGAGGCTGGGAGGAAACCACCTCTGTTGAGCTCATTCCTTTTATCAAGGATTATGTGTCGAAGGGGATCCGCTACGTGATCTGCACCGATGTGGCCAAAGATGGCTTGCTTCAGGGACCTTCGACGGAGCTGTATCAGGAGATCTTGGAGGAGATTCCCGATGTGAAGCTGATTGCCAGCGGAGGGGTTTCGTCTGTCAAAGATCTGGAAGAACTCCAGAAAATCGGTGTCTACGGGACGATTGTCGGCAAGGCGTATTATGAGGGAAGAGTGACGCTGGAGGAACTTGCAAGCTTTGGATGATTAAGAATTGCGATTTTTGATTTACGAATTACGACGTCAAACCATCTTTCAACTTTATTATCCAAAGGGCTAACTTCTAGAAATGATGATTGGGGTTCTCTTTCACCTCGTAAATCGTATTTCGTAAATCGTAATTTCAAAAATATCGAACACTGAACATCGAATGATAAATAATGAAGTTTTGAATACCAAATTATGCTAACGAAACGAATCATTCCCTGCCTCGACATCAAAGACGGCCGCACGGTCAAAGGGGTGAATTTTGTAGAATTAAGGGATGCGGGTGATCCTGTCGAGCTGGCGAAGATCTACTCCGACGAAGGCGCTGACGAGTTGGTATTTCTGGATATCACCGCGACGGTGGACAAGCGTAAGACCTTGGCCGAGCTCGTGACCAAAGTCGCAAAAGCGATCACGATTCCTTTCACAGTCGGTGGTGGGATCTCCACCGTGGAAGACGTCAAGTTTCTGCTCAACGCCGGTGCGGACAAGATTTCGATCAACTCTGCGGCAGTAAACAATCCAGGCGTGATCGACCAAATGGCGAGGGAATTCGGTTCCCAATGTATCGTGGTGGCGATCGATACGAGGGATTTGGACGGGATCGACTTCGTGCATACGCATGGCGGTAGAAAGGCGACTTTGCTTAAAACCCAAGCTTGGGCGCAGGAGGTGGCCGATCGGGGCGCAGGTGAAATACTCCTCACCTCCATGGATCACGATGGGACGAAAGCCGGTTTCGCTAATGAGCTCTTGGCAGAGATATCATCAGCGCTTTCCATCCCCGTGATTGCCTCCGGAGGTGCCGGAACTATGCAGCATTTCAAGGATGTGTTTACCTTTGGCAAAGCCGATGCAGCTTTGGCGGCGAGTATCTTTCACTTCAAGGAAATTGGGATTCCCGAGTTGAAGAGATATCTCTCAGATTCTGAAATCAGTATAAGAAAATAAAAATGAGCGATAGAAGTATAGATTTTGATAAAATGGACGGTCTGGTCCCAGCGATAGTCCAAGATGCGATCAGCGGAAAAGTGCTAATGCAGGGCTATATGAATGCCGAGGCTTTGGAGAAAACCAAGGAAACCCGAATGGTGACTTTTTTCAGCCGCAGTAAGAATCGGCTGTGGACCAAAGGAGAGACCTCCGGCAACTTCATGGAGCTGGTCAGCGTGGCCTCTGACTGTGATGGAGATTCGATCTTGGTCAAAGCCAATCCACGCGGGCCGGTTTGTCACACGGGAGCGGATACGTGTTTTGAGGAATCGAATACTTCCAAAACCGGTTTTATAGATCAGCTTCGTGCGATCATCAAAGACCGTAAAACCAATCCTACCGACACATCTTATACTGCATCACTTTTTGCCAAAGGCATCAACAAGGTTGCTCAGAAAGTAGGAGAAGAAGCTGTCGAGATCGTGATTGAAGCCAAAGACGACAATAAGGAGCTATTTATGGGTGAAGCGGCGGATTTGCTTTACCACTATTTGGTTTTACTTGAGGCCAAAGGCTATGAACTGGATGAGGTGATGGAAGTGCTAATTGAGCGGCACAAAAAGAAATAACTAGTCAAAAAGCTTGGCGGCTTCCTGGCATTCATACCAAGGTAAAATTTCAATTCCAGAACTTCTTTTTTGTGAAATATTTCCTCCGTAGAAAACCGTTCCTCCTGTTTCTTTGGAGATTTGTTCCCAATAGTTAATTCCTTTGAAATAGTCCGGGGTAATTGTTTGGCCTGATTTAATCTCGATTGGGTGAAGCTTGTTTCCATTGTCAATAAGCCCATCTAGTTCATGGCCAACATTGTCTCTCCAGAAGTAGAGTCGATTCTGGATACCGAGATTGAACTGTGTTTTCAATAGATCACTCATGATCAGGTTTTCGAACAGATTTCCTTTGAGGGGATGTGTGTCCAAGTGTGACTGATTTCTTATGCCGAGGAGTGAAGCTGCAATACCGGTGTCAATGAAATATAACTTTGGCATTTTAACTATTCTCTTGTTAAAGCTTCTGTGGTGGGGTCGTATTAGAAAAATAACAAAACTACTTTCTAATACTCCGATCCACGAACTTATCGTTTTGTTGTCCAAACCAAGTTCTATTGCGAGGCTGTTTGCGTTCAATAGTTGGCCGACTCGTCCCGCACAAAGGCGTAAAAATTTTTCAAATAGATTTAACTGAAGAATGTTTTTGATCTGACGAACATCTTTTTCAACATACGTTCTTATGTAATTTTGATGCCAACGTGCCGGATCTAAGTCTTGGTCATAGACTGGAGGATAGAAGCCTTTTACCAGTAGCTCACCATAATTTTCTTTGGAAGCTAACCCATTCGGTATGATTTCATCGATAGCCAATGGCAGAAGATTTATATAACCAATTCTGCCCGCCAGGCTTTGGGAAATGGATTCTTGGAGGAGAAAGTTGTTTGAACCTGTAAGTATAAACAGCCCCTTCTCGCTGTTTTCGTCCAGAATCTGCTGTAGATATGAGAAAAGTTTTGGGACTCTTTGAACTTCATCCAAGATCGCTCCTTTTGGGAAGTTCGATAAAAACCCCCTTGGATCTTCTTCGGCAAACAGGCGGGTATCGGGATTTTCTAAGCTTACATATTCCTTGTTTGGAAATGTAAGTTTACACAACGTTGTCTTACCGGACTGACGTGGGCCAATTATACCCACGCACTTGAACTGACCAGCAAGAACTTCAAGCTCCGTTTTTGCATTTCTTGAAATCATCTTACAATTTAGGAATTTGATTCCTAAATTGTAAGATGATTTCCGTTTTTTATTACCCGTTTTTCCCTGTTTTTAAAGGAAACTCAATAAGCCGGAAACTCCTGTCTCAACCCTTCGAAGTCATCGATCATCTCCCATTTCGGCTTATAGTAGGTGTTAAGCATTCGCCCACTCACATTGCCGTTTTGGATAAAATTCAAGGCTGCGGCCAGACGAAGATCCCGCTCATCTCCCCAAGGATACTGCGGTGAGTCGCCGACTGAAAAATCCGCCGGAAAGCCTTCAAAATAATCTGCTTTGCCGTCAGCATTCGCGATAGCGAATGTGATCGGAACAAGCTCGACGTTATTGTTTTTCAGGACGGTGTTGTAGGATGAGAGTGGAAAGGACCCTACGGGCTTACCATAGGTATTGTCACCGATCAATACGACGTCGAGGTAAGAATCCAGCACATTGAGCACCAATTCGGAGGCCGAAGCCGATCCGCGGGAGGTGATGAAGATAACTTTGTCAAGACTGATGGAGCCAATTTTAGCAAAAGAGCGGTTGGTTGCCAAGTTGCTTTTCAGTGTATTGTACTTGTTGACGTACATCAACTTTCCAGAATTGGCAGTTTGGATCAGGTTGTTCAGAATCTGTTCCGCCACTGCTACTGACCCGCCGCCGTTGTATCTCAGATCGATGATGAGTTCTTGGATTCCGGCATTTTGGAAGAATTCCATGGACGTTTTCACCTCTGTACTTTGGGTTGGGCTTAGACCAGCAGTAGCTTTGAAACTCTGATACGCCCAATAGCCGACTTTTTTGCCGTCCAAGTCAAAGACTTTCTTTTCCAAAACCGAGTTGGATTGGTACTCAGCTTTCACATTGGAGCGTGTCGTAGTGGAGCCGTCAGGAAGTTTGAACGTGAACGTGTTGGTGATTCCAGGGTCAGGGTTTCCGAGCTTGAAATCATATCCACCACTGGAGGTTTTATAGTCTGCAATCGGTTTTCCGTTGATCTGGGTGATTTCCCAGCCACGCTTCCAGCCGTCTTTTCCCGCAGGGGACTCATCAAAGACAAAGGAAATGTAGAGCTTATCGTCGCTTGCAAAGGCATAGCCGAAGCCATGGCCCGCATTTTTTCCGACAAAGGAATTGTTGAATTCCTCCTGAGTGGTCAGGTAGGAAAACCGGTCCAGCGGCTTGAATTTGATCGCCTCCAGAAGCTCTTCGTTGGTCGAATATTTGGAATAGTCAACGCTCGCAGGGAGCTCTTCATTCCAAAAATACCACTCGCTCATAGATGCGAAGATCGCCTCTTTGACCTCCAATCCTGTCTCATCCGGAACAGGGTCCTCCTTTGGATCACAGGCCCAAAATCCAAAAAGGAAAATACCGATGATCCAAGGGAAGTTTTTCATAAATCTGTTTATAGGGAGATACGTTGCCAGTGTACTTACTGGTTTCTCAGATGGCGATGTCGTACACCTTCACCGTTTTCCACATCTTGGAGTACTTTTCGATAAACTCCAGGTGAAGCGGTTCGGTCTGATAGGCTAGCTGATCTTCTAAGCTGTCGAAAAAGGAGGTGCAGCAAACCTGCCAAGAGTGGTCAACCACGTCTCTTTTTTCAGTTTCGGCGGGAACTCCAGCAATAAATTTCCCAACAGTGGGACATTTTCCCAACATGGGTACTGCTTCGGTCAAAAATTCCTGTGTGTCAGCGACGTCGTGTAGCCAGAAGTAAACCTGGTGAATCATTTTTTGCTTTGCCATAGTTGTAGCGAAGGTATTAATAGGTAGAATAGCTGTGGCACCCGCCAAGCCTAGGGTTTGAATTACTTTTCTTCGGGTAGTCATAATAGGTTTGAGTATAGTTTGGGAACAAGAAATAATCTGTTCTCCAAAAGGGATTTAAAGATAAAAATATAAATCGCTTTTCTGCATCTCGGAGCCCTATCCTGTTGTAAGCAAAAGGCCGGAGAAGTTCTCCGGCCTTTTCCATCAGAGTACTACTCGGCTGTTGATGTTTTTAAGTATGCGGTTGTTTTGTGAGATCAGGATATAGTTGGTGATCACTTTGTCATTTCTTTCCATCAAAATAACCATCTCGTCATCCGCGCTAATCACTTTCAGCTCTTTGATTTTGGTTGGGATTTCGAAGCCTGAGACATAGACTCCGTCTTCTTTTTCGATGATTTTTTCAATCTCAAACATGATCGGTTTGCGATTCTTGTCATAAGTAGTGGCGATCGAGCGCTCCGGGCTCCATGAATTGCGATTGAGTTGGTGGGTTTGATAATGATGAAAAACCTCCCCCGAAATGATGCTTTCTACCTCCGTCAAATCCAGTTTTTCGGTGCTGTATCCGGTCCCGGAGAAGGTGGTTTGAGTGGAATTGCCATAGTCATTTTCACCACCATAGTCGTTGCCTCTCTGATACATATTTCCGATGAAAACAACATTCGCGCCCAGCATCGACGCTTCGGCCTTCAGCTTGTCCATCGCCCGGTTCTTGACGTTGTTGATCGACGAGAGAGTCGTCACGCCGGTCGCTTTGCTGAATAGTTCGCCCTTCGGATTCAGTCCGGCGATGTCTTCAGAGTTATAGCTGATATACACCAGTTCGGCATCATCGAGTCCGTTTACGTGTTTGAACGGGCTTTCGAAGGTCTCTTCTCTTCCGCTGCCGTACTCGATTTTAGTCACCTGGTG
Organism: Algoriphagus terrigena DSM 22685; assembly: GCF_000429445.1. GTDB lineage: Bacteria > Bacteroidota > Bacteroidia > Cytophagales > Cyclobacteriaceae > Algoriphagus > Algoriphagus terrigena. Next base: position 57,326 of record NZ_AUBW01000024.1, on the reverse strand, counting down.
TTTGCTGACGCTATAGACCGTGGTTTCATTGGGATAGCTGTATTTGATGGTATTAAATCCGACTTCCGTCACCTTGACTTCTTTCGGGCCGTCCAGCAGATAGAGGACATCATTTTTGCTTTGCGCAAAGGACAACATTGATAATGCAAGCGATGCAAGCAGGAGTGACAGTGGCTTATACATTGGGTAGGAATGTGGATTTAGTTTTAGAGACGGAAGTTTAGGGATAAAGTTTTTACTCAAAAAAAAAATCTTGATGTACGGCAAAAAAAAATCCCCCACTCTTTCGAATGGGGGATTTTGCAAAACTATTTCGGATTGGCGAAAGATTTCGTTTAAGCGTCTTTCTTAGCCATTCTTGTTCTTTCGTTCTCATCCAAATATATTTTTCTCATTCGGATGGACTTTGGAGTGATTTCCAGGTATTCATCCTTTTGGATATATTCCATGGATTCTTCCAAAGAGAATTTTTTGGCAGGGATAATTCTCACGTTGTCATCAGAACCAGAAGCTCTCATGTTGGTGAGTTTTTTGCCTTTTTGGATGTTGACTACGATGTCATTGTCACGAGAGTGCTCTCCAACAACCTGACCTGCGTACAAGTCGTCTCCCGGATCTACGAAGAATACACCTCTATCCTGAAGTTTGTCGATTGCATAAGCAGTACAAGGTCCGCCCTCCATCGCAATCATTGATCCGTTGATTCTGCCTGGGATGTTGCCCTTGAAGGGCTCGTAGTCAGAGAATCTATGGTTCATGATTGCCTCACCTTGAGTTGCAGTCAAGACGTTGTTTCTCAACCCGATTAGACCTCTTGAAGGAATTCTGAACTCCAAATGCTGAAGATCGCCTTTTGGCTCCATGATCGTCAATTCGCCTTTCCGCTGGGTGGCAAGTTCGATTACTTTACCCGCGGTCTCCTGTGGCACATCTACTACGAGCAATTCGATTGGTTCGCATTTTACGCCATCGATCTCTTTGAAAATCACCTGTGGCTGACCTACCTGAAGTTCGTAGCCTTCTCTTCTCATCGTCTCGATCAGGATAGACAAGTGAAGAATGCCACGGCCATAGACCAGGAATTTGTCTTCGCTGTCAGTTGATTCAACTCGAAGGGCTAGGTTTTTCTCAGTTTCTTTGAAAAGTCGGTCTCTCAGGTGACGGGAAGTCACGAATTTGCCTTCTTTCCCGAAGAAAGGAGAGTTGTTGATCGTGAAGAGCATATTCATGGTAGGCTCATCGATCGATATTCTTGGAAGCGCCTCCGGAGTGTCCGGATTTGCAATGGTATCTCCGATTTCAAAATCTTCAACGCCCATTACCGCACAGATATCACCGGCTGTAACTTCGGATACTTTCACTCTACCCAAGCCTTCGAAAACCTGCAATTCTTTCACTCGCATTTTTTTGATCACGCCATCAGCTTTGCAAAGAGCGATCTGCTGGTTTTCCGTGATTTTACCTCTTTTTACACGTCCGATAGCGATACGGCCGACGAAGTTGGAGTAATCCAAAGAGGTGATCTGCATCTGAAGCGTACCTTCTTCGATTTTTGGTGCTGGGATGTATTCCAAGATAGCATCCAAAAGCGGGAAGATAGAATCGGTTGGGTTTTTCCAATCCGGACCCATCCAGTTTTGCTTGGCAGAACCGTAAAGGGTGTGGAAATTCAACTGCTCTTCTGTCGCGTCCAGGTTGAACATCAAGTCAAATACTGACTCATGAACTTCGTCCGGGCGACAGTTTTCTTTATCTACTTTATTTACGACTACAATAGGAGTAAGGCCCAAAGCCAATGCTTTGCCCAGTACAAATCGCGTCTGAGGCATCGGTCCTTCAAACGCATCCACTAGGAGAATAACACCATCCGCCATCTTCAATACACGCTCTACTTCACCACCGAAATCGGCGTGACCAGGAGTGTCAATGATGTTGATTTTTGCGTCTTTATAACGAACAGATACGTTTTTTGAAAGGATGGTAATACCTCTTTCACGCTCGAGATCATTGCTGTCTAGGATCAGGTCCTGGAATTGTTGATTCTCTCTGAAGATTTGAGAGGCGTGGATGATCTTGTCCACGAGGGTGGTTTTGCCGTGGTCAACGTGTGCGATGATCGCGATATTCCGAATATTCTGCATGGTTTGCCTTATTGAGGGCGCAAAACTACGAAGAAAATTTCGGAGTAAGGTTATTCCTGTGTGAAGTTTCCGGCTTGAATAGCCGTCCTAAGGCCGTAATACTCACCACAGAGTGTTTGTCGGGCGATGATGGGCAGATGCAAAAAGCGATTATTAATTTCGTCTAATTTTAAATTTTGGCCGGTGGTCACATATTCATTACCTTAAATGAGTTTTTGCGGAATTTAAGACTGGCAGTGTGGCAAATAGTCCAAATAAAATACTTTTAGCTAATTCAAATGATTCCTCGTTGTCGGAAGACCGGGTGCTTTGGGAAAGTGTAAAAAAAGGCAATGAACTGGCATTTTCCTCTCTTTTTAAAAAATTCATAAATCCCCTGTATAACTATGGAATGCACTTTTATGCGGACCGGGACCTGGTCAAAGACTGCATTCAGGAACTGTTTACCTCAATTTGGCTTAAAAAAGAATCCCTTTCGGATGTAACTCAGGTCAAATTTTATCTTTTCAAATCCTTTCGCAATCTGCTTTTTGCGAAGATTTCTGCCAGTAAACAACTGATCCATCCTGATGTATGGGAAGACGACTGCGGAGATGTGGACGACACCCGAGAATCAGCTTGGATCCATGAGGAAGAGACCGTCGAAAATTCCAAACTTTTACAACTAGCCATTCAGGGACTGACCCGGAGACAGCGGGAGGCGGTGATCCTGCGATTTTACAACAATCTGGAAAGCAAGCAAATCGCGGAAGTCATGGGAGTTTCAGTGGAGGCAGTACACAATCTCGTCTCTAAAGCCATTCAACTTCTCAGGGTTAAGTTGAGGCGTTAGCCTCGCTGCAGCTGCTTCTGTCATATTTTTTAAGGATTCGGTTTTTTTTAAAAAAAACTTTCTGAAAAATGATGAGAAGTGAAAGAATGTTCGCTCTTGTGTGTATAACGCAGAATTATAGTGAGCAAATATTCAGATTCAAGTAGCTCTTACTCGATCGAGCAATTTTTGGATGATCCCAATTTCCAGAATTGGGTGTTACGAACAGACCAGTCTCAGGAGGATTTTTGGAGGGACTGGATTTCCCAAAATCCAAATGCGCTCCCCCAAATCAAAGAAGCCCGGAGGATTTTGATTGAGATCAACACCCCGGCCTACCGACTGAAGGATTCGGATATCCAGGGGATCTGGAAAAACATCCAACAGGACATTCAACCCAGGTCGCTTTCGGTCGTGAAAGACTCACTTTTTCATCGGCTTAGGTACACTTGGATGGCAGCTTGCTTTGTGTTGGCCTCGGGTCTGGCTCTGTATTTTTTCTTGGCAAAAGATTCCCAACAGACCATCTACCGAACCGGCTATGGCGAGACGCTGAACATTGTACTTCCGGATAGTTCGACGGTGATGTTGAATTCCAACTCAACGCTGAGCTTCAGTCAGGAATGGGATTCCAATTCCATCCGGGAGGTTTGGATCGATGGTGAGGCATTTTTTGATGTGCAGCATATCGAGACTGATCAGCCTTTCAAAGTCTACCCGGCATCGGGAATAGAGGTGGAAGTTTTGGGTACCCAGTTCAATGTCTATCAAAGGAAGAATCAGACGAAAGTGTTGCTCAGTGAGGGGAATGTGACCATGAGCTTCACCGATCGTCCGAAGAACTCTAAAATCCTAATGAAACCTGGAGATCTGGTGGAGTACGACCAGGAAAAGATTCAGAAGAAACGTGTAGACCCGGTTTCCTATGTCTCTTGGACGAAAAAAGTGCTGCAGTTGGAAAGTACCACCCTCGACGAAATGGTCAGAATGGCCGAGGAAAACTATGGACTGAAAGTCCAGGTGGGTCCTCAGGTGAAGCTGAGCCAAAGTGCTTCCGGGTCTATGCCGCTATCGGATGGAGCATCATTCATGAGGCTCACCGCCAGGATCTTCAATATCCAAATTGAATACCGTGATTCTATTTACTATATGGAATAAAGAGTGCCAATCAATAAAGAGTGCCAATCAAACTACTAGTTAAACCCATCTTAATCTATGAAAAAGCTTTTACTAATGCTCTGTTTGTACGGAGCTGGCATCCAATGGGTGCAGGCCCAGTACAAGGAGGTACTGGCTTCCTCCGGCAAATTCCAGTCCGGGACGAACGCCGTATCCAGTTTTACGCTCAAGGAGGGACTGACCTCCTTGGAAGCTCAATTTGATGTCTCGATTGCCTTCAAGGACGACTTGGTGGCCAAAAAGCAAGTCAGGACCACCAAGAAAAAATTCCAGACGGTGGAGGAAGGCCTCAAGGAAATCTTGAAGGATTCTGGGCTGACGTATGAGAAGGCCGGCAGCGGTTTCTTCGTGATCTATCCAAAAAAGGGTGAGAAGCCGCTGAGCACGGGCCTCGAATCACCGATGACCGCCACCCTGACCAGCCGCTCCAATACAGCCGCGATCAAAGGGCCTGCCGTGTCGAACCGGTCTGACCAATTGCGTCGATACGAAGTCAATGTGACGGGAAAAGTCCTTGACGAAAATGGCAACGGGTTTCCAGGGGTTAACATCCTGGTGAAAGGCACCAGCACGGGCGCGGTGACTAACACCACTGGGGATTTTAGCATCAGCGTCCCAGATGGCAACGCAACCCTCGTCTTTTCTTTCGTAGGCTACATCTCTCAGGAGGAGGCCGTGCAAAGCCGGTCGGTGATCAACGTCACGATGAAGCTGGATCAAAATGATCTGGAAGAGGTCGTGGTCACTGCCTTGGGAATAGAAAAGTCAGGCAAAAGCCTTGGATACGCCACTTCCACGGTCCAGTCGGATGAATTGACGATCAACCGAACTCCCAACGTGATCAATGCCCTGCAGGGCAAAGTCGCCGGTGTGAGTATCTCCGGACTTGGAACCGGCCCAGGCGGGACGTCCAAGATCCGTATTCGCGGTCAGTCTTCCATCTCGGGTCAAAACAGCCCACTCATCGTAGTCAATGGTGTTCCGATTGACAATACAAACTTTGGAACCAATCCTAATAGCAGTGGATCTGAAAGCTCCATCGGGGTGAGAGCTGGGGGAGGAAATACCTCTGATGGTGGCGATGGTCTCTCCAGTATCAATCCGGATGACGTCCAAAGCATGACGATATTAAAAGGCGCTGCCGCTGCGGCACTCTACGGCTCACGTGCCAAAGACGGCGTCATCATGATCACCACCAAGACCAAGAATGACTCCAAAGGAATCGGCGTCACCTACAACCTCAACTACACCAATGAAGCACCGCTCGATTTCACGGACTACCAATATGAATATGGTCAAGGAGAACAGGGAGTAAGGCCGACGACGGCGAACCCTACTTCAGGACAATGGTCTTTTGGAGAGAAATTCCAGCCCGGAATGACGCAGGTACTTTTCAACGGAGTGACAGTCCCCTACGTACCGGTGTATGATCAAATTGGCGACTTCTTCAGGAATGGTCAAAACGTGACCAACTCGGTCACTTTGGCGACTGCGGGCGACAAGGGAGGCATGAGTTTGTCATTTTCTGATCTGAACAGCAAGGGCGTGGTGCCAAACAACACCTTCAATAGAAAAACCATCAATTTGGGTTTTGGCTATGACCTGAGCCCGAAGTTTAGCTTTCGAGGCAACTTTAACTATTCGGTAGAGGAAAACAGCAATCCGCCGAACATCGCCGATCAGGATAACTCTATCCCGACGGCAATGTACGCCATGGCCAATTCGATGCCTTTGAACGTGCTGGATGAAAACAAGTACGATCAGAATGGCAACGAGGCTGTGTATTCAAGATTCCGAAACCGCACCAATCCTTATTTCACCCTCGCTGAACAGTTTCAGAATATCAAGCGAGACCGGATTTTCGGAAACATCGCAGTGAAATACAACATCCTTCCTTGGCTGTTTATCCAAGGCAGAGTTGGTGAAGATTATTGGTCAAGAGATCAGGACTACAACAACTTCCCGACAGGACAAGCCTCACGGGCTCCGGCTCCGGCTGGTTTTGTCAATGGCGTATACACGCAGGAGTCCAGAAGATTCCGTGAGATCAACACGGACTTCTTGCTGAATGCAAATAAGACATTCGGGGATTTTACGGTGAATGCAAACTTTGGTGGCAATCACATGCAGCGACGGTCTGACCGCAACAGTGTGCAGGTGACCGACTTTGTGGTGAGAGATCTTTACACCGTGCAAAATGGCCGCGCCAAAGATCCGATCTACGATATGAGCGAGCGGGCGGTCAATTCCCTGTATGGTTCTGCGGAGGTTTCTTACAAAGACATGCTCTTCCTGACTGGTACCGTAAGAAACGACTGGTTCTCTACCTTGTCCGAAGCCAATAGAAGTATCGTCTATCCGTCTGTCTCGGCGAGCTGGGTATTTACCGAAAACACGGGAAATACCGGTTTGATAAACTTCGGAAAGTTGCGGGTAGCGTATGCGGAAGTAGGAAGTGACGCCGATGTAGGGCCTTATTCCAATGTGCTTTTCTACGGTGTGAATAGCAACTTGCTTGGCGGACAACCGGTCGGTGGGCCAAATGGAACCAATCTTCCCAATCCGGATTTGAGGCCGATGAGAATCGGTGAGACTGAGGTGGGTTTTGAGTTGCGGATGCTCCAAAGCCGAATCACGCTGGACGTAGCGGCCTATCGAAAACTCACAACGGATCAGATTGTCAGTGCGCAGATTTCCGATGCTTCAGGCTTTGTCAATACCTCGATCAACAGCGGACGAAGTGAAAACAAAGGAGTCGAAATGCTCCTGACCCTTGTTCCCTTAGAGACCAAGAATTTCACATGGGAAACCTCCTTCAACGGATCCTACAATATCACAGAAGTGCTGAGCCTCCTCACCGATACTCCGGGAGAGCGGATCACCGTGGGTACGCACGTGTTCAATGGCGAACTCAGACAGATAGTAGGCATGGAGATGGGCCAGGTAGCTGGATTTGGGTTCAGGAGAAATGAGCAAGGTCAAAAGATCTTCGGAGCCAACGGTCTTCCGCTTCGGACGCCGGATTTGGTCAATTTCGGTAGCGCACTGCCCAAGTGGGTCGGAGGTTTTAATAACTCATTCGATTTCAAAGGGGTAAAGCTTTCGTTTTTGATTGACTTCAAGCTGGGCAATATCATGCTCTCCGGCACCAATTTCAATGCGACGAGACACGGTCTGCACAAGATGACCCTCGAAGGACGTGAAGGCGGAGTAGTAGGCGATGGAGTGAACGAAGCAGGGGAGAAAAATACAGCAGTAGCTCCGGTGCAGTCTTATTGGGAAATAGTGAGATCGCAGGCGCTTGTGGAGCCGGTCATCTATGACGGCGGCTATTGGAAACTTAGACAGGTGACGCTGGGCTATGACTTTACCAGATTCCTTCCGGAAAATCAACCCTTCCGCTCAGTCAAACTCAACTTCGTGGCGAATAATGTGCTCATGATCAAGAAGTGGGTAGACAACATCGATCCGGAGTCTTTCGGATATTCTTCCGACAATCTGGTCGGAATGGAATCTGCTGGCTTGCCATCTACACGGGGCTTAGGTTTCAATCTTAATGTTAAATTCTAATCTGAACAGACATGAAAAAGATCATAAACTATCTAATCTTGGTGTCCATTTTGGCCTATTCATCTGCGTGTGACGATGGATTTGACGAACTCAATACCAATAAAGTAAGTGCAACGGCCATTGATCCTGCATTCCAATTGAACAACGCCGCGGTCAACAGCGCCTTCAATACCGGAACCATGATCTATGAGATCGGGGTCGTGCAGCAGGTAATCTCTCCAAACTCCGGCTTGATTGCTGGAGCCAATTACAATCAGGACAATCGCCAAATCACGGATGACAGCTGGCAAGCCTACTATCGGAACGTCATCAAAAACACGAAAGACGTCATCAACCAAGTCAAAGAGGATCCCGCTCGGGCCAATCTCTATCAAATGGCTCGAATCCTTCAGGCAAATGCCTTCATGGTACTTACCGATACCTATGGAACTATCCCATATTTCGAAGGAGGCGAGGGGTATTCTCAGCAGATTTTCTTTCCGGTGTATGATTCTCAGGAGGCAATCTATCAGGATTTGATCAAGGAGCTCACCGAAGCTACCACGGCATTGGATGCGGGGGGTAGGATAGAGGTGGCGGATATTCTTTACGGCGGAAATATTGCGAAGTGGAAGAGCTTTGGCTATTCACTTCTATTGCGTGCGGGCATGAGACTGAGCGAGGTGGATCCTGCCAAAGCTCAGGCAACAGTGCAGGCAGCAGCGCAGGGAGGTGTGATACTTTCCAACGCAGACAACGCCGTAATCCTGCACGATCCGAACTATACCAATCCCATCGGCAACATGCTAAATGCCACCGAGGCATCCAATTTTTACCTGACGGACGTTTTTGTCAAATATCTTCAGGAACACAACGACCCAAGACTCACAGCAATAGCGGTGACGTATGTGGGGGCAAGTTCAGGCCCAGAGCAGGTTCCTGCCAGAGCATCCACTGACCCGGCGATCCAAGTTGGGATGCCTATGGGGAATGACAATGCCGGAGCGGTAAAAGCTGCCGCTGACTTGGGACTTAAGAGTTTTTATGAATTCGCGCAGGTGGATCGACAACGGATGGTGAAAAATACCGCACCGAACTTTCTGGTGACTGCCTCCCAAAATCTCCTACTTCTTGCCGAAGCGAGAATGAGAGGTTGGGTCACTACCCAGACGGTAGAAGGATATTACAATGCCGGGGTACGGGCACATATGGAGCAGCTGTCAGCTTATGGCGCAAGTTCTTCCATCCCTGTCTCGTCCATTGTTGACTACTTGGCAGCCAATCCCCTCGTGGAAGAGAATGCAATGGAGCAGATCGGCGAGCAATACTGGGTGTCTTCCTTCTTAAATGGACCTGAGGCGTTTGCCAACTTCCGAAGAACTGGTTTTCCGGCTTTGACTGCCAATCCCTATACCGGCCGGGAGGTGGACTTTATAAATCGGTTGACCTATCCAAACTCTGAAATATCGGTAAACTCGGAAAATGTAGGGGCAGCAATCTCTGCACAAGGACCCGATAATCTGGCTACGAAAGTCTGGTGGCATAAATAAGGCCGAGCAGCCCGGAAAATCCGGGCTGCTCTTTCCTTTTTTTAAAATTTACGATCTATGAAATCGAGCATGGCGCAAGTGACACCCAGAGCTCTCAACTACGCGAAGATTCTCCCGATCCGCCGCGGCGGACTCGACAGGCTATATGGCCTTTGAAAGACAAATTGTAATCATATGAAAAGAACAATACTAGTCGGCCTATTCTGGCTGACGAGCTGCTTATTTTCCTTTGCGCAGCAAATCTCCAAAGACGAACTGATCTACCTGACCCGAGAATGGACTGGCGAACGATTTGAGGATGGCCGTCCCAAAGTGTCCGACGATTTACTCAGACGGATGCGGCTGGTGACGCATGACGAGGCGTGGGCGGTGATGAAGGGAGCTGGATACTTTTACCAATATGCCGATGGGTGGGAGATCATCAATCCCGACAGCATTCTCATTGGCAGAGCGGTCACGGCGACCTTTATGCCCGGACGGCCCGACATCCATAATGCTATTGATGAACGAGGTAAAAAGGAAGGTAAAAGAGGGCAAAACTCCTGGCCGGTGGATCTCTTAGTCCAAGGCGATGTCTATGTTGCGGATCAGTTTGGGATTCATGTCAATGGACCCACGATCGGTGACAACGTCGGCAATGCCATCTTTGCCAAATCCGGCAACGGAATTGTCTACGACGGCGCCGTCCGCGACATCGCAGGTCTCAAAGAAATCGGCGGATTCACCTCTTACTATACGAGCTATCATCCTTCTCACCACAACCAGCAAGGTAACCTCAACACCATGCTCATCGGCATCAATCAGCCGACTCGGATCCGTCAGGCGACGGTGATGGCCGGAGACGTGGTCTTGGGGAGAGATGGAGGAGTGTCCTTTATTCCGGCCCACTTGGTGGAGAAAGTGGTGATCACCTCAGAGATCGTCCGCCTTCGTGACATGTTTGGTCACGAGCGATTGAGAGAGGGGAAATACACGGCTGGCGAGATTGATACCCGCTGGTCAGAGGAGATCGAGCGGGATTTTTCCCAATGGCTAAATGACCACATCGACGAGCTTCCCGTCTCCCGAGAGCAAATCCAAGACTACTTGAAAAACAGAACCTGGTAACCTAAATCAACGATACCATGAATCCAAAAATAGAAGACAGAAGAGCATTTTTTCAAAAAAGCATAGGACTCACCGGCGCAGCCTTCCTGAGTACTTTCGGAAGTGGCTTGGAAGCCGCAGTGGAGAAAACACCCAAAGCATCCGCACCATCAGATCTCAAGATCACCGACGTGAAGTGTGGCTATGTCCGCGGTGCGGTGTATGTGAAGATTTACACCAATCAGGACGTGTGGGGTTGCGGAGAAGCAGTGGATGCGATCCAAGGAACCTACTACATGGTCAAAAGACTGGGTGATCAGATCAAAGGACAAAGTCCCCTGAATCCCAACCGGCTTGCCGAGCAACTTCGAAAGGGCGCCTTCTTTGGCGGAGCTCAATCCGGCGTTTATGTGGCTGTTTTGACTGCCATTGAGACAGCGCTTTGGGATCTGACCGGAAAGGTATTTGGAGTACCTGTTTACCAGCTTTTGGGAGGGAAATTCCGGGACAAGATCCGCGTCTATTGTGACACGGCCCTCTACACTTCCACCAAACCCACTCCGGATGACTATGCGGCTGCCGCCAAAAATGCAGTAAGTCGAGGCTACAACGCGGTCAAGTTTGACGTGGACGACGCACGTGATCCCAATAAGTATGACCGCTTCAACTGGACTGCAAGTCCTGCTGAGATTGATAGAATGTACAACGCGATCGCGGCGGTGCGAGAAACTGTGGGGCCACATATTGATATCTGTGTGGATATGCACGGGAGATACGATGCGGTCACGGGGATGAAGATGGCGAAAGCTTACGAACCTTTGAACTTGATGTTCTTGGAAGAACCCATCCCTGCGGATAATCCAGAAATGTATAAGTACATCACACAAGAGACGAGCACTCCGATTTGCGCTGGCGAAAATATCTATTTAGCCTATGGATTTACCAAGTTGCTTTCTGATGGAGCACTGAATATTATAATGCCCGATTTGCAAAAAGCCGGTGGACTCGGTGAAGGCCAGCGGATTGCCAATCTCGCCAACTTGTACTACGTGCCATTTTCTCCCCACATGGTCGCTTCGTTCTTAGGCGCTATGGCTTCCTGTCATGTCTGCGCTTCGGTTCCAAATTTCCAGATCATGGAGTGGCAGATCTACATGGACACGGATCCGCTTTGGCAGGATATCGTGACCTACGACGGGCCGAGGACCGAAAACAGTTTTATCACCCTGTCGGAAAAGCCGGGAATTGGCGTCGAAATCAATGAGGAAGGGATGAAGAAACATGCCGTCCCAGGGGTTCCTTTTTTCGAATAAAAGCTTTTGCCAGTCAGCAGTTTTCATTGATCAGTTTGCAGTGTTCTGCAGCGAGTAGTAGGACGTTGTCAGGCTGAGGTAGTCGAAGCCTGAATTGCAAGCAACGTTCAGTTCTAACTTAACCCTTAACCCATTATAGTAAACCAATAACGAATAGTCCAATAACCAATAACCCAAAACTTATGAAACACACCGGATTTTTCCGCTTGCTTACACTTCTCCTGCTCTCTGGCGGGCTGGCAACGCAGGCATTTTCACAAAATGTCGGGGCAAGTCCCGAGTATATCAAAGCGCTGACGGCGGACTGGACGGGGGAGCGATTTCCGGATGGCAGACCCAAAGTCTCAGATGCTATTTTGGAGCGTCTTAAAAACATCTCAATTGAAGAGGCCTGGGGCGTCCTTCGCAACAAGGGCTTCCAAAATCAATACGAAGGAGACTGGCAGATCATGCTGCCGGACGAGGCCATGACAGGCCGCGTGGTCACTGCCCAATACATGCCGCTGAGACCGGATCTGGAGAAGCAGGTGAAAACCCAGGGCGTGGACAAAGAGGGTCGGTCGCCCAAAGGAGGAACCAACTCCTGGCCCATTGATATCCTGACAAATGGCGACGTCTATGTGGCGGACGGCTATGGCAAGATCGCCGACGGGACGCTCATCGGCGACAACCTTGGGAACTCCATCTATGCGAAATCCCAGCGTGGAGTGATCTTCTACGGATCAGTGCGGGATCAGGAAGGGCTGTCTGAGATCGACGGATTCAACGCTTGGATGAAGGGCCAAGATCCATCTTACATTCAGCAGATGATGCTCAGCTCGATCAACACACCGATTCGGGTAGGTCGGGCTACCGTCCTGCCGGGCGATGTGGTTTTGGCGAAAAAATACGGGGTGATTTTTATCCCTGCCTACTTGGTGGAGGAGCTGGTTTTGACTTCTGAAGTGACCGGACTGCGGGATGAGTTTGGACACCTGCGCTTGCGCGAAGGGAAATACCTCGCCGGTGAGATCGACAGTCAGTGGACAGATGCCATCAAAAAGGACTTCCTGGATTGGCTCAACAACTACCCTGGAAAACTTCCCATGAGCAAAGCCGAACTCGACAATTACTTCAAGGAAAGGAATTGGTAGAAGGCTGATCCTTTCTCTTTTTTCAACATAACAAAACCCAAAACAACTATAAAATGAAAAACACATTACAACACCTGATTCAGAAGAATAAGGAGCAGGAGCGAGCTTACGCTGTGCAGCGGCAGGCGGAAATCGATAGCCCATTTACAAAAGATAACAGACGGGATTTTTTGAAGAAAACAGCGCTGGGTGGGCTGAGTCTGACTGCGCTCATGGGCCTCGGGATCGAGGACACGATGGCCGAAACCACCAAGAATGTAAAAAGAGCTTCCGCTCCATCTGATTTGAAGATCACCGATCTGAGATATGCCCACACTGCTGTAATGGGCGGGACGGCGATTCTGAGGATTGATACCAACCAAGGCATTTATGGGTTGGGGGAAGTGCGGGATGGAGCTGATCCCAAGTATGCGCTGATGCTGAAAAGCCGGATTCTAGGCGAAAACCCATGCAACGTGGAGAAGATCTTCAAGATCATCAAGCAGTTTGGAGGTCAGTCCCGCCAAGCCGGAGGAGTCTGCGGAGTGGAAATGGCGCTGTGGGATCTTTGCGGAAAAGCCTACAACGTGCCAGCCTGGCAACTCCTCGGAGGGCGATATCGCGATTCGGTGCGGCTCTATGCCGATACACCCGAGGCCGATTCCCCTGAAGAACAATTGAAGTTGATCAAATTCAGAACAGAAGAGCAGGGATATACCTGGCTGAAGATGGACGTCTCCATTGGAGAAATCATGGATATCCCGGGGTGTATCGTGAATCCTGAGATTTTTAAACTAGGAGGGAGGAGCCAATGGTCTGGTGGGTATAATTCCTATTCAAACACGGCGCATCCATTCACCGGGATTCAGATTACAGAGAAAGGTCTCGACGAACTGGCAAAGATTGTCGATCATGTGCGGGGGATGGTAGGCTATGATATCCCAATATCTACAGATCACTACGGACACTTTGATTTGAACAATTGCATCCGGCTGGGGCAGGCGCTTGATAAATACCGTCTGGCTTGGTTGGAGGATATGGTGCCGTGGCAGATGTGGCAACAGCACAAGACGATCACCGATTCCCTGAACACGCCGACTACGACGGGTGAGGATATTTATCTGCTTCAATACTTCAAAGACCTGATAGACAATCATGCGGTGGATATTATCCATCCGGATTTAGCCTCTTCGGGCGGGCTTTTGGAGACCAAGCGAATTGCGGATTATGCAGAGGAAAAGGGGATCTCGATGGCTATGCACCAAGCAGGAACTCCCGTTTCTTTCATGGCAAATGTTCATTGCGCAGCCGCTTCGCAAAACTTCCTGGCACTCGAGCATCACTCGGTAGATATTCCTTGGTGGGAAGACATGGTCATCATGACCGGTGGAGGCAAGATGATCGACAAAGGCTACGCGCCGGTTCCGCTGGATGCACCGGGCTTAGGCATCGAACTGAATGAGGAGGTGGTCAAAGCTCATCTACACAAATCTGACAACAGCTATTTTGCTCCGACTGATATGTGGAATGAAAAACGTTCTCACGATCGGACTTACAGCTAAGTTCAATCTAATCTCCGTCGGCTGGCGAATGCTTTTCGACGGAGATTTTCTATATTTTACATCACCCAAAATACCTCAGTTTTGAATCCAAAAACCTATTCTTACTTCCTCTACAGTTCTTTTTTTGTTTTGCTTCTCAGTCTCGGAGCGTGGGCAAGTTCCCTTACCGATTGGACAGGCCCGCTTTTGATCTTATTCTTCGTCTTGCTGGGGATCGGAAGTCGGGGCTATGAGTCGCTCAGGGGCTTGACCTATTCGCTGATGATCCTTGCGGCCGTGACCATGGCAATGTTTTACCCTGGGTTTTTCCAAGAGTACAACGGTTACAAATTCACCAATCTGATCACTCCACTGATCCAGGTGATCATGTTCGGGATGGGGACATCGATGAGTATCCGAGACTTCGCCGGGGTTGTGAAGACTCCCCAGGCCGTGCTGATAGGAGTAGGAGCACAGTTTCTGATCATGCCTTTGCTGGGTGTGACCTTGGCTTGGCTCAGTGGCTTGCCGCCTGAGATTGCCGCCGGTCTGATTTTGATCGGAAGCTCTCCGAGCGGCTTGGCCAGTAATGTGATGACCTATCTGGCGAAAGCCAATTTGGCGCTTTCCATCACGCTGACTGCGGTGACCACGATGCTGGCGCCGCTGATGACGCCTTTTTTGATGAAAATGCTGGCAGGACAGTATATCGAGATCGACTTGGTGAAGATGATGTGGGATATCTTCAAGATGATCATCATCCCGATTGGGGCCGGTCTGATCTTCAATAAGATCTTCAGAGGCAAATCTGGCTGGCTGGACAAAGCCATGCCGCTCGTGTCCATGATCGGGATTGGTTTGATTATCGTCGTGATCACAGCAGCTGGGCGGGATGCCTTGTTGGACATTGGATTACTGTTGATTGGCTTGGTTTTGATACACAACTTTTCTGGCTATTCGATCGGGTATTGGTTTGCCAGACTATGTAGAATGAGTGAAAAGGACTGCCGCACCGTAGCCATTGAGGTCGGTATGCAGAACGCCGGATTGGCCTCGGGAATTGCCAAAGAGATGGGCAAGATCGCCACCGTAGGCTTAGCTGCGGCAGTTTTTGGTCCGGTGATGAATATCTCAGGGTCGATCTTGGCTTCTTACTGGCATAAAAGGGAAGTGAAAGAGCGATAATTATTTTTAAAAACGACTACAATAAAAGGAGTATTTAATTAGTTTATAGTGTGACTTTATTTTTATTTTCATGCTATGAATAGATCAACGCTATTTTTCGCTTTCGCATTTTTCGGCTGTGTATCAGGAAGTTTCTCTCAGGAGAAGTTTGCAATCGAGCTATATGGCGGGCCATCCAAGGCACTTTTGAACTATGAAGTTACCCCGAATAACTATAACATATCCCCAAGCAATCAGGTTAGTTGGCATATCGGATCCAGTTTTCTTTGGGGGCTGAAAAACGACTGGCAGTTCAGTGCCCAGCTGGAGTTTTTCAAGCGAGAGCTGGGGACTTATGCCTACTCCAGACAAATAGATACGCTGCAGATTACAGGTTATTCGACCGCGGGGATTCCGCTGATCGCTTTGGGAGTGCGAAAAACCTGGGGAAATCTCTATCTCCAGCCGAGCCTTAGTTTGATGAAAAGTCCTGCGGTTCTGGATATCTATGAAAGTGACAATGAATGGGACGGGATTCCGCTTGGGGTCAGATCCATGTCTGATATTGGAATGGGAATAAGACTGGAAGGCGGCACCAAGATTTATAACCGCAGAGGGAATTATTTTTTCGGAGGTCTGAGATATCAGCAGGGGCTCTGGGTGATGGATCAGATGAATGCGCCCGTCCGATACAATGAACGCATAGAGAATGTACTGTCGGTCAAAAGTAGAGGTTCCTATGTCGGGCTTTTTCTGGGATATGGGATCAATGGCGTGAATATGAAGACTACGATGAGCCGAGCCCCAAAGCGGCTTTACAACGATAATAAATTGCTGAAGCACGAACTTTCCTTGGAAGATGGCTGGTATTTTATGGCGTATGGGGGCCTGAGAAGTAGGGAGAATCCACTTTCTAACGACTATGGGTATTCCAATTCCAGCAGCCAGTTTCAGACTGTTTTGGGTTATTATCGGAATGGGTTTTCTCTGGAATCAGGCTTCGGGAATTTTACCTACAACGCCAACTATCAAATCGACTTCGAGGGAATAGAAGCGGTGATTATGAGCTGGGAGCCTTACAATATGCCTGTGATCCCACTTACTATCAAGTACCAAATCGCGCTTAATGATCGAAACTCGTTAAGAATCGGGCCCAGTCTCAGTACGTATTTTATGCTAAAAGATCAGAGCAATTCCTGGTTTACTTCATCTGGCAAGGGAGGTGCAATTATCTACGGAAAGGAATTTGAATACACCAGCGAAGCATATTCAGATAGAGAACTCACGCATGGCAGGTTTGCTTTCAATGCCGGGGTTCTGGTTGAGATGAGTGTTTTCAACTCCAGTTTGCTGACTTTTAAGCTTTCCAAAAACTTTGCGTCCCCTGATTTGGTGAAGATCCATGCAAACTACGTGGTCAACGGGACGCCGATCTCAGTCGAAAGCACTGGCAGCATCAATGGCTTTGCGATTGATCTGGGGTATAAAATTCCCATCAAAGTACTGAACAGAAAGCTGAAATTGGCGGCAAAGACTGCTGAGTAATTTTGTTGAAAATACGGGTATGATAGGTCTAGCATACTGGATTGCAAATCCCGAACATCCCTATAACCCCGACTTAAAAATCCGATCCATCAGCACCCATTTCTCCCCCGGTTTAGCCCATGGAATCGGCTGCTGAAATCCCAAATCAACTCCTCCCATTTTCAATGACCGGGTTTGCGGAGTCCTGCTCGGCTTTTCTCTCAAAGGTAAATTCGTCGACCGTCTCCAAGATCATAAACATCCGGTTGCCGGTAAGGAAGATTTCTATATTCAGAATCACAAAGTCGATGTCATGCGGGAGACTTTGTGAATGTTAATTTCCAAGTGGAATCATTTTGTCAACTTTGGTCTTTCTCAGTCACCATGATCCAATATTCTTCTACGCTATTGGCTCGCCGAAAAAAAGACTTTAGAATTGCAATTCCGAATATTGTTCCAACGACAAACATTGCCAAGTTCCAATACCAGATAATTGGTTTTTCATTAGGCTCTAGTAGAATAACATTTTTGTCCAGTTTCAATAAATCTGTTTCAATAGCTTTGAAATCATCTTCACTCAAATTTTCTAAGCCTGATTTTACGAGTCCATTCACGGAGGCACTGTCGATTGGAAGACAATCGCCAGAAGTGAGACAATCTCGAGTTTGGTTATTCAGCCTAACCAATACTTTGACCTTTATCGGTTCATCGTTATAATGTTTTTCAGCTTGTTTGCTACTCATCAAAGGATATATAATATCCACAGCCGAGAATTGGTTTTCCTGAAAATAAATGAAATCTTCTTTGTACGGAATGCCATTGATGATGTCAATGTTTCTTTCGTTAACCATACTCAGTTGTTCAAGTTGAGAGATGTCGAAGGTCTTGGTGTCACTGTGAAAAAGGTTGATGATGAGACCGTCAAATCCTTTCCAGGAAAGAAAAATAAATAAACCTCCAAAAACTATTTTGTTGAGTATTGTTTTCATTTTGGGTGAATTAACTTGAAAACGAAATTAACCTTCGATATGGGGAAAGCAAATATTTGAACTAATTAATGTTTTATTTTATTTTAATGCATTTCACCTCTGAGGAATAGATCACAATCCAGACTTAAAAATCCGATCCATCAACACCCATTTCTCCCCCGGTTTGGCCCAGGGAATTGGCTGCTGAAAGCCCCACATCAGCTCCTCCCATTTGGCGATGATGGGGTTGGCTCCGTCCTGCTCCGCTTTTTTCTCGAAGGTAAACTCATCCACTGTCTCCAAGATCATAAACATCCGGTTGCCGGTGCGAAAGATCTCGATGTTCAGAATCCCGCAGTCGATGTCGTGCTGGGTGACCTGTGGCCAAGCCGCGCCGGGAGCGTGGTGTTGCTCATAGATGCGAATGGATTCGGGATCGTCGATCAGGTCAAGGGTGAGGCAGAAGCGTTGCATGGAATTAAGATTTTTGTCAGTTGTAAGGTGGTAAAGTTCAAAAGTTGTAAGGTTGGCCCTCACTTCGGCGTTCGAAATTCAGCACCTGCCCGCCGCAGGCTGGTTCGATGTTCGATATTTTTATAAGTTGAAAATGGTAAGGATGGAAGGTGGTAAAGTCCCCAGAGTCCGGAGCCTCAATTCTATTCAGCCCCTCGTAAATCGTTTCTCGTAAATCAAATTATCTAAAATACTTGCGGAACTCCCTAATCGTCTGCTCCGCCGCAGCTTCCGGATTCGGGTAGGGAAACGCTTCCGCTGAGACATAACCTGAATAGCCGATCTCCTTCAGCGCTTCCGCGATTGGCGTCATGTCAGTATGACCCAAACCCATTGGACGGCGATTAGAATCCGCGAAATGTACGTGCCCAATGTGCTTTCCATAATCCAAAACGGCTTGAGCCAGATTTTCCTCCTCGATATTCATGTGGAAAAGATCTGCCAATACTTTTACGTTTCTGGTCTTCAGGTAGGGCTGAAAGTTGTCAAAGGCGAAAACGTAATTGAATCCTGAAGTTTCATACCGATTCAGTGGCTCGACCAACAGGAACACTCCTTCTTCTTTGGCTTGTTCACCTAAGATATCTAACCCTTCGCAAAAGTGCTGAAATCCATGCTCTAATCTTGGGCCCGTACCCAATCCAAAGCTTCCCTGCATGGAGCCGATGATCGCCGGAGCACCAAACTTTGCACCAAAGGAAATCATGTCTGAGATAAAGGAAATGGCCTTTTTCCGGATTTCCGGATCGGGATCAGTCAGGGTCAAGCCATGGAGCACTTTTCCCGCCCCGGTACCCACGGCTGCGACTAACAGCCCATAGTGATCCAGCCTTTGGCGCAGGTGTTCGATATCCAGGTCATTTCCTGAGCGTGTAAAGAGTTCTACCCCGTCAAAGCCTAGTTCAGCAGCTTTTCGCAGGCTTCCCTCTAAGTCATGCCAGTAGATCCAAGGCCCAGAGCTCATGGTGTCAACCAAATTGATGGTGACGGCAGATCGGATCATAGCTTATCTGTCAAAGTCAATCATAATCTTGATGATGCCCTGGGGATTTTCCGACCAGGATTTTAGAGTTTCGGGCCCTTCGTCGATGGAAATGACCTTTGAAATGACATCCTCAACGGGGAATTTTCCGGCTTCCAGATAGGAGATTACCTCTGGGAAATCCACTTTTCCCACACAGTTTCTTGATCCCAGGATTTCGATTTCCTTTTGGACAAAAAGTGAGGTATTGAACTCCACTGCGGCCTTCGCATAGCCGATACACACCACCCTGCCGAGAAAGGCAACTTCCTCTACCGCACTTCGATAAGTCATCGGGCTGCCCACGGCTTCAATGATCACATCCGGCCCATCGCCATTGGTGAGCGCTTGCAAGGTTTCATGCAGGTCAACCTTGGAAGGATTGATGGTATGGGCGACGCCGATCTTGCGGGCGATTTCCAGCTTGGAGTCATCCAAATCGATCGCGATTACCGTAGCGTTTCGGTTGACCGCAGAGGCGACGGCACCCAGTCCGACGATCCCGCAGCCGATCACGGCGACGCAGTCTTCTGCAGTGACTCTTCCCCGGCTGACGGCATGAAATCCTACCGTCAAGGGTTCTGCCAAGGCCAATTCGCGTAGGTTGAGTTTTTTGGAAATAAAGAGATCTTTCCAAGGCGCGCAAATGTATCTGGTCATGGCGCCGGGACGACGAACTCCCATGGTTTTGTTGGTTTTACAGGCATTGGGACGACCTTTTCGGCAAGCCACGCAGGTACCGCAAGCCAAGTAGGGGTAAAGCGTGACCTTGTCGCCAATTTGGATGGTGCCCGGCACATCGGTGCCATAGCCAAGGACTGTAGCTCCGACCTCATGCCCCAGAATGTTTGGGTATTCCTGAAGTGGAAAGAGGCCTTTGAAGCCATTCATGTCTCCGCCGCAAAACCCCACCATGCCTACTTCCAGGAGGACTTCTCCGGCTTTCGGTGATGGCTTTTCGATTTCGCGGACTTCTGATTTTCCGACTTCGGTAAGAAAAAGTGCTTTCATGAGTTCATAATTTATTTTCAATGGCCACATGGAATCTCGCATGGCTGATAATCATCCCAGTTTGTGACGTTTGATTCATGCTCGATTTCATCTATTTACGAATTACGATTTACGAAATACGAGGGCAAGCGTGGAGTGATCTCTAACCCAAATCTGCCCTATTTCTACTTATTATGTCTTGGTTAGATCCAAGTAGTACCCAATGCATCTTGATACTTGCGTCTTGATACTTGATACTAAAATCTTGCTACTAAATATTGTTCTCCTCTTTTCCTTCAAACCACATCCTGTTTTTGACCGGAGCGACGAGGGATTCGATCTTCTGCAATAATTCCACGGGGATTTCAAAGTCGACGGCGGCAACGTTTTGCTTGACCACATCGAGTTCGCACATGCCCACAAGGGTCGTGGCGATCCTTGGATGATCCATCGCGTAGCGCAAAGCCACATCGCTCAGCCTTACCCCAAAGGTTTTACAAAGCCCTAGCAACACAGGCTGCAAGGCCTTGACTTCGTCTGGAGAGCGATGCCAGGGTGGCAGGTTTCCATCGGAAAGAATCCGCTGCATCAGCGGAGCGGCATTCATCAAGCCAAAGCCCATCTCGGCAGAGAGTGGAACGAGTTCATCATTGATCTCGTCCTCCAGCAAGTTGTAATGTCCCCAGGAAAGGACGGTGTCTGTGTTGGTTTCCCTTGTGATCTGAGCCAGGTATCGAACCGGCAAACCTGTGATCCCCCAAAATCGCGCCTTGCCGGAAGCTACCACCTCCTGAATCGCCGGCACTGCTTCCTCAAGGATGATTTGTTTGTCCACAAACTCGATGTCATGTAACTGAAAAAGATCGAGGTAATCGGTCTTTAGCCGAGCGAGGGATTCGTCGATGCTTTGGAGTATTTTCTTTCTGGAGAAATCGAAGTCCTGCAGGTCGTAGCGTCCGCATTTGCTTGCCAGGATGATGTCTTTTCGCTTGCCTTCCAATGCTTTTCCCAATCGGGATTCTGCCAGTGTCAAGCCGTAAAAAGGGGAGACGTCGAAGAAATTGACACCATGGTCCAAGGCGTAACGGACGGTCGCAATTGCCTCGCTTTCGTCGACAGGGTCAAATACATTTCCCATCGGAGACGCTCCAAAGCCAAGAATTGAGACTTCGAGGCCGGTTTTTCCAAGTGTCCGGTATTGCATAGGTGAGGTAGGTAAATTGGGTCTTTGAGCTTAAGAAGCCAAGATAAAAGAATTTTGAGAAGTCTATGTCCTGATGTAAGCGATTGAAAGGGTGTGAAAAGCTGCGAAAAAAGCCAGTTGGTTTCACTTTACAGATTGTTCCCATTAAGGATCGTTCCGTCTTTCACCGTCTTGAGGTAGGTGATGGTCTTGCCGTCTTCGCCGACTTCGACTACCCGATAGCTTGGAAAAGGATTTCCCCAGCTGCCTCCAAAATGGCCTGACCAGAGAAAGGGCTTTTTCTTATATAGCATGATCCCGTCCACGTCGTGGTCGTGCCCATGAAAAGTGGCCTTTACATTAGGATAGCTGGCGATCAGATCCAAGATCTCCTGACAGGGGATGCCGTGCCGTGTCCAGTCGTTTTGGGAGATGTGGACAAAAAGGAAGACATGGGAGAGGTCTTTGAATTTTTCCAGTTCGGTATTCAGAAATCCTGCATCGACGCATAGGTATTTCCCTTCTTCATTGGAAGAGCTGGCCAATATCACTCCATACTGTTCTTTGCTGACCAAACTAAAATTGTCCGGCCGCCCCCAGATCTGCTCCCAGACTGCATCCGAAACTCGGTCATGATTGCCTCTGGTGGTGTAGTAGGGTACTTTTAGCGCGTCATATACCTTCTTCACCTCGGGCATCCACTTGGGTTCGTCGTGGATCAGATCTCCGTTGAAAACCACAAAATCGACGTTTTCCTCCTTGTTGATGGCTTCGAGCAGCTGTCGATGGGAGCCCTCAAAATCAGTCTCGGGCTGGCCAAAGTGTCCGTCGGAGGCAGTGATGAACTTGAGACGGGTGGCTTTTGGGAAGTCCATTTTCCCGTAGGAAATAAAAGGCAGGATCATGATTGAAGAGCCGAGTAGGCTGATTTTTTGGAGAAAAGGACGTCGGTGCATGGGGTTAAATTAGGGAATAGACATCAAAAAAAGTAAGAGAGATCGGTCAGAATCCAAAGATGGTCCTGTGACTACCAACGTCCAAGGCGTGAAAAGAGAGTTCCAACTCAAATAGGATCACAAATTCTCACTGGGAATTCGTCGTTGAAGCCCTTTTAGTGAGGTTTGTTCCGCTCCGAAAATTCCGGATTCCCAATTCTTTCCAGATTTGCTCCCTATTTTTGAGCTGATGAAAATTCTGCTGATCGAAGATGAGGCCGAACTGGCCGATGCAATCCAAAAGAGTCTTGAAAAGGAACTTTATCTGGTGGAGCATGCCTCAGAATTTGACTCCGCGATGGAGAAGATCTCCCTCTACGAATACGACTGCATCCTGCTGGACGTCATGTTGCCCGGAGGAAGTGGCTTGGAGCTCTTGGAAGTGCTGAAGAAAACCAAAGTCGAGGGCAATGTGATCATCATCTCCGCAAAAGATTCGCTGGATGACAAGCTGATCGGTCTGGGACTGGGTGCGGATGACTACCTGACGAAGCCATTCCACATCGCGGAGCTCAATGCCCGGATCAAGGCTGTTTTTCGCAGAAAAAATCTAAACGGCTCCAATCAGATCCTGACCGGAAATACCGCATTGGATCTCACGGAGCGGGAGTTTAAAGTGGACGGCGAGTTGCTGGACTTGAATCGGAAGGAGTTTGATATTCTCAACTATTTCCTGGTCAACAAGAATCGCCTGATCACCAAAAATGCCCTCGCCGAGCACGTCTGGGGCGATGCGATCGACCAGGCGGACAATTTTGACTTCATCTACTATCAGATCAAAAACCTCCGCAAAAAACTGCAATCGTCAAAAGCCGAGATCGAAATCCAGTCGATCTACGGAGTGGGCTATAAACTGACCGAACTGTGAAGCTCCTCAATCAGTCCATCAAATACCTCTCTGTCTCGATCTTCTTGATTGTGACGGTCTGGTCGGCGATTTTTTACTTCAATATGCTCGACGAGATCCACGACAGCATCGATGACGGCTTGGAAAACTACAAGCAACTGATCATCAAGCGAACGGAAGACGACTCAACGATCTTGCAAAAGACCGACTACGAAGAGGGGAACTATACCCTTCATCAGATTGCACCGGACGAGGCACTTTCCATGCGGGACTACTTCACGGATACGCTGCTCTACATGCAAAACGAAAACGATCTGGAGCCCGTGCGCATGCTGACGACCGCCTTCAGACACGACGGCGACTACTATCAGTTGACCGTGTTCAACTCCACCGTGGAGGAGGATGACCTGATCGAGGACCTGCTGTACTCCATCATTTGGCTGTACTTGATCCTGGTGGTCAGCATCGTGTTGATCAACAATGTGGTGCTTCAGCGACTTTGGAAGCCGTTTTATACCCTGCTGGGAGATTTGAAAACCTTTCGTCTGGACAAGGAGAGTCCGGCACTGGAGGTCAAAAGCCAAACCAAGGAGTTCATGGAGCTGGAAAGCGCGGTCAATTCGCTGATCTCAAATGCCCGTGAGACCTATTCTAATCAGAAAAAGTTTACCGAAAATGCGTCTCATGAGCTCCAGACCCCACTTGCGGTCATCACAGCGAAGCTTGAGCTGCTGTTGGAAAGAGAAAGTCTGCAATCGGAAAGTGCCGAAACGGTAGGGCAGATTTTACAGACCATCCAGCGCCTGACCCGGCTGAACAAGTCGCTTCTGCTGCTGACCAAGATCGAAAACAGACAGTTTTCTGAGAATAAATCGATCACGATCAATCATGTCATCGATCAGGCGATTGCTGATTTGGAGGATTTCGCCAGTTTTCGTGGCGTGGAGATTTCGGTGGAGAAATCTGCCGATCTCAGTTTGCAGATGGATGAGAGTTTGGCTTCCATCCTGGTCAGCAACCTGCTTCGGAACGCTATTTTTCACAACATCCCCGGCGGGAAAGTCTGGGTGGAGGTTGGCAAAAACTCCATTCAGATCCGCAATACCGGCAAGGACAAGGCCCTGGATGCTTCGCGGATTTTTGACCGGTTCCAAAAAGAAACAACCGACAATTCCAGCACAGGCCTCGGGCTGGCGATCGTGCAGGCGATCTGCAAGCTTTACGGGTTTGAGATCCTGTACAGATTTGACGGGCAGCATTGTTTTAAGGTGAATTTTCAGTATTGAGAAATCAAGAACTGGGTTATTGTTTTTTCTCCGAAAGAATAGTCGTCAAATTGCTGATGAGTAGTTTGTGTTGAGCAGATCGCAGCGATCAGCAATTACGATTCGGAAAATTTTTGATTTACAAAGATAAATGACGGCTGCTGACCTCTGAAGCAGGTTCGGGCTGACGTATTTTTGTTGCCTTGAAATCAAATCCCACATTGGTAGATATTTAGAGCCATCCGACGATTGGATGAGTTGAATAACCAATTTTTCTTTTTCCACGGACAGTATGAAAATAAATTTCACGGTCCTGCCGATTCCCAATTGTTTCCAGATTCCCCCTTTTTCTTTGAGACAAATCTTATAAAACCAGATCTCTATGAAAAAGTACATCGCATCTTTCGCAACAACTCTTTTGCTCACGGCAACGGCTGTCTTTGGTCAGGATATTCTTCCGAGCCAAGTGCCTTCGGTGATAGCAAACAGTTTCTCCAAAGAATTCCCAAAAGCCTCCGACATCGAGTGGGAGATCGACGGGCAAAACTATCGGGTAGAATTTGAAATTGGCTGGTCTACCGATCACGAGGTCTGGTACGATGCCGCTGGCAACAAGCTCCGACACGAGGAGGAGATCAGCAAAGGAGACCTTCCCAAAGCTGTGACAGCTAAGATAAGCACAGACTTCCCCGGTCTTAGAATCGACGGGATCGAGAAAATCACCCAGGGAAGCCAAGTCAGCTACGCAGTCGATCTGGAAAACTTCTCGGAAGAATGGAAGGTGATTCTCTCCGACACAGGGGAAGTCCTTCACAAAACCAGAGACTGATTTCTGCCAAGCTCTTTTCTCCATCTTCACCTCGATTCCGATGAATACTCTCAAAAGCCTAAGACTACTCGTATTGCTGCTGTTGTTTTCCGTCTCTTTTACGCAAGCGCAACAGGACCAAAAACCCGAAGAAAAGCCCTCCAAGGGCTGGTTTGACAAGATCCATCTTGGCGGGTACATGCAGGTTCGCTACAACGGTCTCCTTCAGACCAATCCAAATCTAGGATGTGCGCAATGCGATGAGTCTTGGGGAGGTGAGGAGAATTCACTTTCGCTGAGACGGCTTCGCTTCAAGATCTATGGGCAGATTCATCCACGCGTGTTTTTCTATTTCCAGCCGGATTTCTCAAAGTCGGTAGGGGAGTCGCATCACGTGGGCCGCTTGAAGGATGCATACTTTGACCTGGGGTTGGATCGGGACAATGAATTTCGCCTGAGAATCGGACAAAGCAAGGTGCCTTTTGGTTATGAAAATCTGCAGTCCAGCAGCCAGCGTCTACCGCTGGACCGGGACGATGCATTGAATAGTGGCCTGAAAGATGAGCGGGACTTAGGCGTGTTTTTCTATTGGGCAAACAAGGAAAAACGAAACCTCATGAACGAGCTCAAGCGGGACGGGATGAAGCACTCCGGCGATTTTGGGGTCTTTGCATTGGGTTTTTACAACGGGCAGACGGCCAATCATCCGGATAAAAACGGTGAATTCCACGTGGTGACGCGGTTTTCGCTGCCAATAGCGGTGGGCAGTCAGGTGATCGAGCCGGGCGTCCAGGCCTATCGCGGCAAGTATGTCGTGGATAAAATCAGCCCTGAACTCGCCTCGGATTTGGGACATGAATACTTGGATCAGCGTGCGGCGGTGTCGTTTGTGCTCTATCCCAAACCTTTCGGGATTCAGGCAGAATACATGGTGGGGCAAGGGCCGGAGTTTAGTCATGAAACCCAGAAAATCGAGGTGCAAAATCTGAACGGCGGCTATGTGACATTCTCCTACATCGCCGGGGATTTCATTCCGTTTTCCCGTCTGCAGTATTATGACGGAGGCAAAAAACATGAGTTGGATGCACGCAGCTACACCGTGAAAGAGCTGGAGCTTGGTGTGGAATGGCAGCCCATCAAGGCTTTTGAGCTGGTGGCGATGTACACGTTTTCGAATCGCCGCTACGAGGATTTCCAGTTGCAACACAACAGGCAGGAGGGAAGTCTGTTGCGGATACAAGCGCAGTTGAATTTTTGATTTGGGCTCTGGGAAGAGAATGGAAAGAAAAAGTGGGGAGAATAATTGGCCAAATTGGGTTGTTTTTTCCACAGCATCGACAAGTGAGAAGTATGAATGGCCGGGCTTTTCACCACAAACATGAAAGTAACTTGGATTAAAAAGTGCGGATCCGAGCTCGGGTTTTTCTCCCACGCGAGTCGAAATAGGTATTTTTTTTTGAGGCGTGTCCCGTTGTTCGGAGTCGAAATGTCCTAGAAAACTCTGATTTGGCGTTTTTCTGAAATGACGTCCGTCGAAGGCGGATTTGTGGATAATACACTCAGCCCAAACTTTTCCATAGAGGATGATGAAAAGCTGGTTTTTATGGACTGCGGCTGGCCTACGATGGCTTAGTTTCTGCAATTGAATGACTCCTAAGGGAAAGACTGCCAAATCATCGATGCAATGACTTTCAAATCATGGAGTGCTTTTGTCAGCAATTCGGCGAAAACCGGCATACACCGTCCAAGGACACTAACTACTACCTAACTATAAAAACGATTAGCTATGAAAACTGTAACCCAAGGGCGTGACCTGTCTATCCCTATCAATTACTTCAATCTATCCTATGACGATCTGGGCGAGGGCGATCTGCCGATTATCTTTTTGCACGGCTTTCCCTTTGACAAGTCCATGTGGCAGGAGCAGCTCGAAGCCTTAGCGCCCTCATACCGGGTAATCGCCTGCGATATCCGGGGATTTGGCAAATCAAGAGATGAGGTCACTTCATTCAGTATTGACTTGTTTTCGATCGACTTGGCCCGTTTCATGAACGCGCTCGGCATCAAGAAGGCGATCATCTGCGGGCTGTCGATGGGCGGATACATTGCACTTAATTTCCAGAAAAAATACCCCGAACTCGTGGAAGCGCTGATTCTGTGTGATACGCAATGCATCAGCGATCCCAAAGATGTGAAGGAGGGAAGATTGCTTGAGATCAATGACATCGAAGAAAATGGGCCGGCGAAGTTCAATGAGAAATTCATCAGAAAAGTCTTCTACGAAGATTCCTTGACGCAGAAGAAGGAAGTGGTTGAGGAGCTGAAAAAAGTCGTGGATGCCAACTCCACCCATATCATAGCAGAAGGGCTGAGGGCACTTTCCGCCCGTACCGAAACCTGCTCGAGCCTGTCCGATATCCCGGTGCCGACCTTGATCATCTGTGGTAGGGAAGATCAGGTGACTCCGCTGGCGCAGTCAGAATTTATGCATCGGGCCACGGAGAACTCATACTTTCGGGTGATTGACAAGGCTGGCCACGTCTCCAACTTGGAGCAGCCAGAGATATTCAACCAACATCTGAAGGACTTTTTGGCCAAAGTCACCGACATGGAAGAAGAAAACAGAGTGCAGGAAAGAAGCTGGTTTTAAGAACCTCGAACTCGAACCATCACTACCACCACCTTAGTGACCAAATGCCTCTGGGGACCAAAATTCCCGGAGGTGTTTTTAACATCCCGCGGGATTGACATTCATTGGAATACTGACTTAAAACAAATAAGCTATGAAACATGATATTGATAAACATGAAGTTGCGCATGGGTTGGCCCGAATCACCCATTTTGCAGAAGGTATTACGTCCTTAATGGCCGGTTCGTATGTCTTGTCACTGGCCGTGCTAAAAAACAACGTGGCGCTCAGAGTGGCGCTGGGGGTCGCTGGAGGATATTTGGTATTGAGGAGCGGCAGTAAGCTACGCGCGAGCAGTTTTCGCGAGGATATTTTGTAGGCAACTATATCGCTTGCAAAACAAAGAACCCCCGGCATTTCCCCGGGGGTTCTTTGTTTTTGACGTCAGTTCAATCTGTCGTTTGCAAGGCGCATATCTACTCGGAATGACCTGCCGCCTTGTCTCGGTTCCTAATCCTCCTCCTCGTCCGCGTTGCTATACGAGTTGTTTTCTTCGTCTTCTGCGCCAATGCGTTCCTGCTCATCGTCGAGTTCGCTGCCGGGGACATCCAGTTCATCGCCCGAGAAATCGGCTCGTCTGGTTCTCTCCAGAAGTTGCTCATCGTCGCCACCGTCATCCCGGAGGTTGTCGTCTTTTGGCCCAAGCGCTTCCAGATCCTCTTTGGTTACCCGCGATTCACGGACGAGTTCTTCAGTGGACTTTTTGTTGATGTCGCGGGGGTTATTTGGTTGATTCGTTTCCATGATTTCTTTGATTTGGTTACCTGAAAAGAAAAGCAATCGGAATGCCCTTGTCGTTGATCCTGTCTGGGCGAGAATCCAAAACCAGTTTGGGACCCCGGAGGGTGTTTTTTTTGGAGAGAATATTAGAAAAATAGCTGAATCGATCCCGCGTTCGGGTTTTGCTGCTGAGGATGGAAATACCCATCTTGGGTAGGATGCTGGAGCAAATTAGTTGCCCTCCGTGGGAAGGTAAAGGATATTTTCGTCCGCGTCCCGGATCAGGTCATAGCCGCGGATTGATCCAATCTTGACAAATTCATCCAACTGAACGAGCAATGCATCCTGAGTCAGTGGATCGAGATTCGTTAGCGCAACCGCCTCTGACTTTGGCAGCGAAGCGGAGTCAGCCTCACCCACTAGACTCATCGAAAGAAATCCTCTCAGTCCGTCAGCAGTGTGGATTTGATACCAGTCGCGGGTAGCGGCAAGTATGAAAACAGGTGTCTGGTCAGTGAGCTGCGTGACAACGTCAGCGCGGGTGGACGGTGCGCCTCTGAGATTAGCTTTGGGTGCCGTCACTGTCATGACCCGGTCTAGTTCCCGCGGAGTAAGCTCAGGGGCAGTGTCAAAATCGTTTTCGATTGCGGGAAAAGGATTGATTGCGCCGTTTTGATAGATGCCGAAATGCAGATGTGGAGCGGTAGTTCTCGCGTTGCCCGTATTGCCGACCAGCCCTAGGGTATCCCCGGGTGCTACACGTTGGAGGCTGCTGACGAGCTGGCTGTCCAGATGTGCAAAGTAGAGATGCCAATTGCGTTCACCGTCGCGCACCCAAACCTGTTTTCCCCCAAGTCCTTGGTCCCTGACTGAGGTGACCACGCCCGCTACCGGAGCCAACACAGGGGTGCCACGGGGAGCGAAAATGTCCACGCCTTCATGCGACCGCCGCCCGCCATCACGGACATCGCCCCATATACTCTGGATTGCGCGGCTGTTTCTGCCCTGAACCGGAAACACTGCATAGGTAGCCGTTCCCTGGACCCGAACTTGAAAATTCCCCTCTCCGAGCAATTCGGGCTGAATTCGCAGGATGTAGTTACCTGCCTTATCCGCTTCAAAGGTCACAGAGTCTTCCCGCGCAGCAAAGGACTCGAGCTCCTTCCAATCTGGCCCGGCCAGTAGGTCGACGATCAGTTCGCTGCTGTCCCGCGCCTGCCAATCTACCCAAATGTTGACAGAAGCACCCTGATCGAGTTGGATCTTCCAAGCGTTGGCCTCGATACTTTTTGCCAAAAAATTCCCCTGGATCGCGACGGGGATTTCTAATACAGCAGCGTTTAAGACGGCTTTTGAGGCGCTGTTTTGCCATTCTGTACCGATCTTGGTGTCGGCAATTCCGGAGGTTTTGAGTGTGTGCAAATATTGGGTTCGAGCGGAGCTTGATTTGAAGATCCGCAGCGATTGGTTGTTGCAGGAGGCGAGGAGGATGCAAAGCAAAAGAGCCGTTATACCTATAGAATTGAAGTTTTTCATGGAGGACGTTTCTTTCGTTTTGGGTGGAACTAATGCACTCTCACCGCCTGATCCGTTTCCAGCCATTCCTTTTCTTCACATACAGCGCACGTGTCTTCTTTCACGGGATTCTGCGTATGTCCGCAATGTGTACAGGCGTAATCTTTGTCTTGGTAAAACTCCGTCGCCGGGTAATCATAGACCCTTGGTAAAATAGGCAGGCCGGGAATGACTTGGTCATCGGGAAAATAGAAGACGCTCAGCTCCCCAGAAGTCTCCAAATAGGCGCCTCTTACCTGTCCGAGGTGGGACACGCTGTGCTGACGTAGCTGTGCAAACAACTCATCATAGCCCAAAGCCTCTTTTCGAAACGCTTCGTAGATTATTTTGCCGTCTTCGACCAGTTTGACAGGCTTGCCTTCTACGTACTCCTCTATTTTTTCAAATCTTCCTGTGAGAAAGGTGATGCCTTTGTATAGGCTGATTACCACGATAAGCACCACAGTGGCTGGAAGTAAACCGACCTCCTGATAAAACATCGGGTCGCCCACCGCCGATCCCAAAGAGATAAAGATGGCAAGTTCAAAGACTGACAGTTGTTTGATGCCTCGTTTGCCGGAAATCCGGAGGATGATCAGCACCATCAAAAACATGACCGCCGATCGCAGCAGCACTTCCAGCAAAAAAGAATACGGGATTTCGCCGCCGATCAGTAAGCGTTTCAAATCAAAAAGCTCGAATTCCGGAGCCTGTTCCATAGCAGATCTTTAAAAATCAATCTTGAAATGATGGCGCCTCCTCGCAGCTGTGGTTTCCTACATCCCGCTAGTCCGGGATTTATCTTGGGTCTACTGTCTAGGCGTGACTTGTATATCAGCCACTATGTGAAAGTAAAACTGGGTTCCACTGCCGGTCGCTGGAGGCATCATCATTTGTTTCATGAGGATCAATCCTCTGATTTTATCTTGCCGTTTTCGTCAAAGACCACGGTTTTGGTTTCTTTATTTGGTGCCGAGAAAGTCACTTCAAAGTAGTTTTGGTTGTTTTCGACGAACTTTCTCGTGCTGACGATGGATGCTGTCGAGAGCGCAGGGTCTGCTTCGATCACGTTGATTACAGGGGAAGGAAGGGGTACGGAATCCATCTGTTCGACCGCGCCATCCAGGAGAGTCCCGTCTCGCTTGACCATCGACGTGTCGTCTTCATGCAATTCCCCGCTTATCTCATTTTGAGCTTCTATGCTCTCCTCGGTAGTCGAGTCTTTCTTTTCGCCGCACGCCGTAAGGAGCATCACAAACATGGCGGGGTAGATCACAAGCTGAGTTTTCATGGTTGAGTTGGTTTTCGAGATAAAGACTCTCTCTGACCTTCCTTTAGTTCAAAATCCTGCCAATTCATCCTCAACTTCCGACATCAAAACTGCCGGGTCGGCTCTTCGCTGTTTGATTCCGGAGAAAATGCGAAGACAGTTTGCCTTTTTTAGAGGATTTAGTGGGGTTTTTTCCTCGATTGTGATGGGTTTTCCGCTTCGAAAGCTGCAATTTTTACACAGACGAGGCTTGTCTTTAGGAAGCCTCAGGGATTGATTACAGTCGGGGAAGGCCTTTGATAAATCCACATTCTGATCAATTATTTCCTCAGAATGGGGATGTCAAAAACAGACGAAACTTCCATTGGGTAGAGGATCTGTTTCATGCGGCTTGGGTATGTCATTTGAAAGAAGATGGTCTCGAATTGGAATTTAGACAAAACAGCGAGCGCTATGGGAGTCAAGTTGCTGAAGGATTTTAAGGAGTTTGCGGTAAAAGGAAATATGATCGATATCGCTATCGGTGTGATCATCGGGTCGGCGTTTAACAAAGTGGTGGATGTCTTGGTCAAAGAGATATTTCTTCCTCCTTTATCCTTTCTCACCGACGGAATCAATCTGGAAAATAAGCGGATCATCCTGCGCCATGCCGCTACTGAGCCGGGCATCACCCGACCGGAAGAGATTGCAATTGGGTACGGTAAGTTGATCGAAGCGAGCGTGGATTTTTTGATTATCGGTTTTACCGTTTTCATGATTGTCAGGCTGATGCATACCATCCGTAAGAGGGCTAATGATCCGAATGACACCAGCGTCGCTACGCCAAAAGATATCGAATTGCTCAGCAAGATGACCACGCTCATGGAGCGGCAGGTCGAGCTGCTCGAAGGGCAAAAGCAGCGGGGAGGAAAGCCGTCATGACAGCCAACGACTATCCCTCAGCAATTCGACGCCCTTACGGAGATTATTGTTTTGACCTGAGTCCACGCGATCGCTTTTTAAAATCCACCACAACATGCGAGTGAGAACCTTTGAATCATTTTGGCTCGTGAAAAACGGGATTTTGTACAGCTATCCTTCCTTGCAGACCGATCTGAAGACGGAAATCCTGGTAATCGGTGGAGGAATCACCGGCGCGCTGATCAGCCATGCCTTGATGGATGCGGGCTACGAAGTGATGCTAATCGACAAGCGGGATATCGCAATGGGGAGTAGCTCAGCCACGACCAGCATGCTGCAGTATGAGATCGATACGCCGCTGTACGGGCTGAGTGAGATGATCGGGGAGGAGTCGGCAGCTAGCTGCTATCGGGCGGGGATCGACGCAATTTTGGACTTGAAAAAGTTGGTTGAAGAGCATCAGATCGACTGTGGCTTTCAGATGAAAAGCAGCCTCTTCTTCGCCCACAGCAAGAAAGCCGCCGGTTGGCTGAGGGATGAGTTTCAGATCCGGGACAAGCATCGGCTCGGGGTGCGATGGCTTGAGGCTGATGAAGTCCAGAGCAGATACGGATTGATCAGTCATGGTGCGATCTGGTCTGAGACGGCGGCAAGTGTGGATGCCTACAAGCTGGCGCACGAACTCATCCAACTGAATGTGAAGCGCGGAATGAAGGTCTATGACCAGACAGGCATGACCCAGCTCGATACTTCTGGGACGGAGCCTAGGGTAATCTTGGAAACAGGGCATACGATCACCGCTGGGAAGGTTGTCTGCTGCACAGGTTTTGAGAGCACCAAGATGCTGAAGGAACATGTTGCTGATCTTTTCTATACCTATGTCACCATCAGTGAGGAGGGGATACAATTGAGTGAGCATATCCAAAATACGCTGCTATGGAATACTGCCGATCCCTATCTGTATATGCGGACAACTGACGATGGCCGGTTTCTGGTAGGTGGAGAGGATTCGTCGTTTAACCTCCAATTTTTCCAGCAAAGTATCAAAGAACGAAAGGCAGATAAGCTGGCTAGGAAAATGGCGAAAATCCTCCCGGGGATCGAATTTGTGGAGGATTTCACCTGGGGAGGCACCTTTGGGACAACCAAAGATGGACTGCCCTACATTGGTAAAAGCCCGGAATACGAGAACACCCTTTTCGTGTTGGGATTTGGGGGCAACGGGATTACTTTTTCGGCGCAGGGCATGAAGATGATCGTGGCGATGCTTCAGGGGGAAAAGCATCCGTTGGAGAGCTTGTATCGGTTTGGGAGGTAGGTAGTTTTTTAGAATGTCTTTCTTTTTCCCACAGATTTCCACAGAGAAAAACACAGATTTTCGCAGATTCCTTGTTTCCGTTTTAGCGGTAATTCCCCTTTTTCATTCTTGTTCTTGTCTGCCTGGCCGAGGCTGGCAGACAGCTCCGTTTCGATAACTCTACCGTAAAGGTTTTGCAAGGACGTCCGTTAGTCTGCTTCGGCCAAGGCTGGATTTGGAAAAAGAAACGCGAGTTCTTCTTCACATCGTGAGGCTTTTTGCTCTTTGCCCGCTCTCGGACAACTCTGTCCGATTCTAAAGTCCTGAAATGCAGGAAATCATCCAATTCATTCTCCTGATAGGGATTTGCTATTCGGTATGGATTTGGAGCTCAACGCGGGAGTTTTTGTCCCTTCCCGCCCTTTTCCCAAAAGCCAAACCCGATGTTTAAAAACTATTTCACCTCGCTCTGGAGACACATTTCCAAAAACAAGGTTTTTACATTCATCAATGTGGCAGGACTTGCCATCGGGATGCTGGCCTGTATCCTGATCAGCCAGTTTGTCCTTCACGAACTGAGCTACGATGACTTTTTGGACAAAAAGGACCGGATCTTCCGTCTCCAGCAGGATCGGTTTGACAAGGGGGAACTGTCTACCCAATGGGCGTCGGGAGCAGCGGGAATCGGGCCTGATCTGAAGTCAAACTTTTCTGAGGTGAAGGCTTACACGCGCCTATCCAACCAAGGTGCTACGATGTCGACCGGAGACACCTTCTTCAGAGAAGAGGACCTGTATTTCGCGTCAGAGGATTTTTTCGAGATATTCTCTATCCCCCTGATTGAAGGGACAGACTCGCTGGTGCTGAAGGAGCCCTTTAAGATTGTCCTTTCTCAATCCATGGCCAGAAAATATTTTGGCAGTGAAGATCCGATCGGGAAAACGCTGAAAGCCAACGGAAGAACCGACTATGAAGTGTCGGGCGTCTTCGAAGATCTGCCGATCAACACCCACATGAAGATCGATGCTTTGATTTCGTTCGTCAGCTTGGAAAAGCTTCAGAATGACCCCATCCTATCCTGGAATTGGGATGGATTCATGACTTACATCCTGCTGGAGGATCAGGTCGACGCCAAGGCATTTGAGGCTAAGCTCCCGGATTTTGTCCAAACCCAAAAGGGCGAGGAGCTGAAAAAATACAACGCGGGGATTGCCTTTCACCTGCAGCCGGTGCAGGATATTCATCTGGATTCAGACTACATCATGGAGTTTAAGGCTAATGGAAACCGGCAGGCGGTCTATTTCCTGTCCGTCGTCGCCATCCTCATCATGATCATCGCCTGGATCAATTACATCAATCTGTCCACTGCCAAATCAGTCGAACGCGCGCGGGAAGTAGGCGTGCGCAAGGTCATGGGCGGCTATCAGTCACAGCTCATTCAGCAGTTCCTGACCGAGTCCCTGTTTCTAAATCTGATGGCCGTACTCTTAGCTGCCGCGGTTGCGATGGTGCTTACGCCTTGGTTTAGCGAGTTGACGGGACGCGAACTAGGCTATCAACTTTTCATGCAGCCGGTCTTTTGGCTGGTTTTATTGGCCCTGATTGTGTCAGGAGCCCTGATGTCCGGGATTTATCCGGCATTTGTGCTGTCCTCATTCCGTCCGGTGGAGGTTTTGAAAGGGAAATTCAAAAACACAGACAAAGGAATATTCCTCCGAAAAGGAATGGTCATCGCCCAATTTGTAGCTTCCATCACGCTGATGGTGGGGACGTTTACCGTCTTTCTCCAGCTGAGATACATGCAAAACCAGGAGCTCGGCGTCAACATCGAACAGACCGTGGTTCTTCAGGCGCCCAGCGTCACGGACTCTACCTACAAGCAAAAATATCAGGTCTTCAAACAGCGGATATCGGACTATGCCGAGGTGGTCTCGGTGACTGCCTCGACGACTGTGCCGGGAGGTCAGCCCAACTGGAACGCAGGAGGAATCCGAAGACTCAGTCAGGGAGAAGACGAACAAAACCAGTATCGGGTGATCATGACCGACGGCTCGTTCAATAAGAGCTTTGGATTGGAGATGGTCGCGGGTCGGGAGTTTTCGGATGATGTAGCCAATGAATGGAAAAACGTCGTTCTGAATGAATCAGCGACCCGTCTGATGGGATTTGCTACAGTAGAGGAAGCGATCAATGACCAGATCTTCTTCTGGGGAGATACATTCAATATTGTGGGCGTGATGAAAGATTACCATCAAGAATCGCTCAAAAAGTCTTTTGACGCGCTGATCTTTCGCTACGACGAGTCTCCGAACGGATTCTACTCAGTTAAGGTACAGACATCCCAGATTAAAGATTTGATGGCAACGTTTGAAGCGGACTGGAAGGATGTCTTTCCGGGCAATCCGTTCGAATACTTTTTCCTTGATGAGCACTACAATCAGCAGTACAAGGCTGATCAGCAATTCGGGGCGATCTTCACGATCTTCTCGGGCTTGGCGATCTTTATCGCGACCCTTGGCTTGTTTGGTTTGTCCTCGCTGACGGCCATTCAGCGTACCAAGGAGATCGGGATCCGCAAGGTGCTGGGCGCTTCCCTGTTTGGTTTACTCCGTCTGATCAGCAAAGATTTTATTGTGTTGGTGGGCATCGCCATCCTTCTGTCACTTCCGCTTTCGATCTGGATCATGAACTCTTGGCTGCAGGATTTTGCCTCACGGATCTCGTTGTCTTGGTGGATTTTTGCCGTCCCTAGCGTGATGGTAGTAGTCATCACCATCCTCACGGTGAGTATTCACACGATCAAGGTCGCCATGATTAATCCGGTCAGCTCGCTGAACTATGAGTGAGAAAGGGGCACTGACTTAAAAGTTGAAGATGCCGAGAGACGAGAAGTACACTTTGTGTTGGAGTTCCTTTGGAAGCGGGAGTCGTGAAGCAGTTTTACCAGATTTCACTACTCCGGTTTTCGTGGGGGATAAGCTTTACTTTTCGGGTAGACTTGGTATTTTAGACTATGATAGAGGAAGCTTTGGTCAGCAGACAGATTGCGAGACTGGCGATAGTCTCGCTGTCGTTGTTCTTTATCTCCGCCAATGCTTTTTCTCAGGATGTCGCCGATTTCTTGGAGGTCAAAAAA
The DNA here is from genome assembly GCF_000429445.1 of Algoriphagus terrigena DSM 22685. GTDB lineage: Bacteria > Bacteroidota > Bacteroidia > Cytophagales > Cyclobacteriaceae > Algoriphagus > Algoriphagus terrigena. The sequence continues at coordinate 20,200 of NZ_AUBW01000024.1, read as the reverse complement.
TGGAATAACAGCGCGGTGGTTTTGGCGATTTTTACCCCGGACAATTCCTTCCTCCTGCCGGTGGCCTACATCAACTACAGGCGCTGGCATATTGAGCCGCGGTACAACTACGAAGACATGCAGACCTTCTCGACCTTCGTAGGGTACAATTTCACGGGCGGCAAAAAGTTGAAATACCTGCTCACTCCCATGATAGGCGGAGTCGTGGGCCAAACTGACGGTATTGCACCGGGATTTGAGGTGGATCTTGGTTTGGGCAGATTTGGATTCTATACGGAGATGGAATATGTATTTGATCTCCACGTTTCGGAGAATTCCTATTTTTACGCATGGTCGCAGCTCAAATTTTATATCACCAAATGGATGGCGGTGAGCTTGGTGGGCGGACGAAACCGCGTGTACCAAAACGGCCTGGAAGTCCAAAGGGGAGTGGCGCTGGGTTTTTCAAAGGGGAAAAACACGCTGACAGGCTACTATTACAACCCCTTCACTCCCGAAAACTATGGTTCGATAGGTTTTTTCAGGAAGTTTTGATCTTCGGATCTTGTTGGGAAGCAACGGCTAAGTCTAGGATTGTAGATTTGACAGAGCCGGTTGGCATTTTTCGCTTTTGTTCATTATGGCGAAAATCCTTCCGCTAGAAAATGCAAATTGCAGGCCTCGACTATCCGATATGAATTCCAATACCTCTCCAATCGGCATCTTTGACAGCGGCTTTGGCGGCCTCACTGTTTTCAAAGAAATAGAAAAGCTTTTGCCCCAATACGATTACCTCTATCTGGGGGACAATGCCCGCGCACCCTATGGACCCCGCAGCTTTGAGACGGTCTATCACTATACAAGGGAGGCGGTCCAATGGTTTTTTGACCAGGGATGTCCGCTGGTCCTCTTGGCTTGCAATACAGCCAGCGCCAAGGCCCTAAAGAACATTCAGCAGCTGGATTTGCCGAAGATGGCAGATCCTACCCGCCGGGTTTTAGGAGTTATCCGCCCCACCACCGAAGTGCTGGGACAGTTTACCCAAACCGGTAAAGTAGGCGTTCTGGGCACGAGCGGAACAGTCAGATCCAATTCCTACCCCATCGAGATGGAAAAATATTGGCCGGATGTGGAGGTATTCCAGCAGGCCTGCCCACTCTGGGTGCCGCTGATCGAAAGCAACGAGCATGAGGGCGATGGCGCGGATTATTTTGTCAAAAAGTATCTGGACCAACTGTTTGCCCAAGAAAAGGGAATAGACACGCTCTTGCTCGGATGCACGCATTATCCACTCCTGCTTCCCAAACTGAAACAGCATATCCCTGCTCATGTGACGCTGGTAGCTCAGGGCGAAATTGTGGCCAAGAGTCTGGTTGACTACCTGGATCGGCATCCCGAGATGGAAGCCCGGCTCAGCAAGGGAGGAGACCATCGGTTTTGTACCACCGACGATCCGCTGGGTTTTCGAAAGCAGGCTGAGGTGATTCTGGGACGGGAGATCAAAGCGGCTGGGGTTCATCTGTGAAGCTTGACGCGGTCTGGACCTGCCTTGCCACTTTTTCGGGGATTTTCTCCAGTCCCGTCGCCTTCCGTGTATTTCCTCCGAAATTTTAGAGTCAAAACCGCTATCATCGGCCCTTGAATAATTTTAACCCAGATAGAAGATGAAGAATAAGTTCATCCTGGCCGCCGCTCTGGCTGCTACCATCTCCGTATCCCAGGCTCAGGACAAACTCAAAGCCATGCCGGGATACGAACAATACCAAAAAATGGCGCCGCAGATCTATACTGCGGTGAAATCCGGTGCTCTTTCGGCCAAATGGAATGCCGAGGGAACCTCGTTTGAATATGCCCAGGACGGGAAACTCTTCCGCTACGATATCAAGTCCAAGTCGGTGACCGAGCTTGGTGATGCTCCCAAGCCAGAACCCAGACGACGAACCGGGCCTGCCCGAGGTCGGCAGTTTGACTCCACAGAATCTCCTGATGGGTCCTTGAAGGCTTTCACCAAAGATCGAAACATGTACCTCAGCAATCCTGACGGCACAAATGTCATTGCTTTGACCAGCGATGGCAATGAAGAAAATCAGGTGAAATACGGCATCGCTACCTGGGTGTACGGAGAGGAACTCGGCCAAAACACCGCCATGTGGTGGTCTCCCGACAGCAAGAAGATTGCTTTCTACAAGTTTGTAGAGAAGGATGTCAAGAAATACTTCGTGCTGCTGGATCAGCTGAGCCTTTACGATTCATTGGAGATCGAAGCCTATCCAAAAGTAGGAGAGCCCAATCTCCCCGTGGATCTGATGGTCTATGATCTCGAAACCAAGAAGCTGACGCAGTTTGATATTCGGGATGGAAAGCCGTTTAGTGACGGCGGCTTGGGTACTTATATCTACGACATCTCTTGGACACCTGACGGCAAAGAGCTACTGTATCACAGCACCAACAGACTTCAAAATATCCTCGAGCTCCGCGCTGCCAATCCTGAAACCGGGAAAAGCAGGACGATCATCCACGAGGAATGGTTTCCGAGCTGGGTCGAAAATTCTCCCGAGATGAAGTCACTGGATAACGGCACGCAGTTTATCTGGGCCTCCGAGCGCTCCGGCTTCAACAACTATTACTTGTATAACTTTGACGGGACACTGGTCAGCACCCTCACCAAGCATCCCTTTGAAGTCGCCAACATCGTGAAGGTCGATGAGAAAAATCAGACGCTTTACTACCTAGCCAGAAGCGGTGACAACCACATGAAGATGCAGCTCCATCGCGTGAAATTCGACGGCAGCAAGGACGTTCGTCTGACGGATCCGACACTGAATCACACGGTGTCTATCTCTCCGGATGGCAAGTATTTCGTGGATGTAGCGCAAGCGCATGACGTTGCTCCATTTACCAATCTGATCGATGCCAAAGGCAAAATAGTCGCCGAACTCGCCAAAAGCGACATGAGCAAGTTTGAGTCTTTGGGCTTGAAAAAAGCGGAAATGTTCACCTTCACTTCCAAAGACGGCGTCACGCAGTTGCATGGACTGATCCATTTTCCTTCGGATTTTGATCCAAGCAAAAAGTATCCCGTGATACTCAGCAACTATGGTGGGCCTGCTACGAATGCGTTTCGGGAGACTTTTGTAAATCCCGATCCATTGACTGAATACGGATTTTTGGTGCTGAATATCGACGGCAGAAATGTAAAGGGTCGGGGCAAAGTGCTGCTCGACCAGTTGTATGGCAACCTAGGATTGGTGGAGATGGATGATTTTGCCGAAGGGGTGAAATCACTTCATAGCCGTACGTATTTTGACAAGGAGCGAGTCGGTGTCTATGGCACATCCTATGGAGGAACGACCGCAGCGACGATGCTGCTGAGATTCCCCGAGCTGTTCCATGCCGCAGTCGCCAACTCGTCGGTGACTGACTGGAGAAACTACGACAATATCTACACGGAGCGCTTTATGGGTACCTTGGAGACCAATCTGGAGGGCTACAACCGATTCAGCTTGATGAACATGGCTGACAAACTGGAAGGTGAATTGCTAATCTTCTTTGGCACTGCCGACAACAACGTCCACCCATCCAACTCCCTGCAATTGATCAATGCATTTCAGAAAGCAGGCAAAAGCATCGAGGTGCAGATCGCTCCCGACGGCGGCCACACAGCCCTGAACCGGGATCGTATGATGGAGTTTTTCATTACCCATTTGATCACTGACTTTAAGAAAGTCGTGAGGTAACGAAGAGACAAAAAGCGAAAGAATCAATGCATAGACCCCGGCCCAAACCGGGGTCTTTTTAATTGTAGCTTCTCAAAAGTCTCTAGGCCTTATAGCTTTTGTAAACCAACAGTGCAGCGGCCAGGTCTTCAATAGCCAGTCCGGCAGATTTGAAAAGCGTCACCTCGTCTGTAGAGGTTCTTCCGGGCTGGATGTCCTTGACCAATTCGACGATGTCAGCTCGGACATCACTTGCTGTGAGAATACCGTCAGCGATTGGCAGAGCAAGTTCTCCGGTTTCATGAAGTGCTCCGGCACGTGAATCTACAAAGATCGAGCTCTTGCGAATGGCGTCATCGTCGGTTTCGCGGGTGTCCGGTTTGTGGGAACCGATCATATCGAGGTGCGTTCCGGGCTTTACCCATTCTCCTTTGATGATTGGAGTCTTAGAAAGTGTAGCAGACGAGATAAGATCCGCATTTCGCGCTGAATCTTCGAGATCTGTGACGGCTTCGACAACAATTCCCTGATTCTTCAAATCAGCTACGAATTCATTCATCTTGGTGTTATTACGCATCCACACGCTTACTTTCTTAAAGTTTCTGACCGCCAGATGAGCCTGAATCAGATGCTTGGCTACAGATCCGCCGCCGACTATGAGCAGGTTTTCTGAGTCTTCTCTCGATAAGTAAGAGGAGGCAAGTGCCGAGGTGCAGGCCGTTCGTCGGGAGGTCAGCTCGGTGGCATTCATCATGGCCAGCGGCTGTCCTGTCTTAGAGTCGCTGAGGATGTATTGCGCAAAGATTGAGGGCATGTTTCGACTGGCATTTGCCGGCGCGACCGTGACCTGCTTCATCCCCATGTACTCGCTATTCCACACCGGCATCAGGATCAGGGTGTTGTCATCTCCCTCCGGCGTTTTGTAAAAATGATGATGCCTCACCGGCATGGTGTAGTCAGATTGAAAAATCTCACGAAGCGCTTCAATCAGTTTTTTATAGTCCAGATGTTCACTGATTTTCTCGTCAGGGATGATAAGCATGGGGATGTAAAGGTTTGTTCAAGTCTCCAAAGTTGGGGATTTTCCACAATAAGCGCCCTGATAAAAAGGTTTGACCAGGATATGAGGATGCGGTTAACGAGCAGACCAAGAATTCTCTGAACCACGAAAACAGAAGAGAGTGGACTGCGTCGAGGGCTGCAAAATCACAGGCAATCCGCTACTTCCCGCTGCCTTTTTCAAAGTATTTACTGAGAAAGGCGCATTTATGAGCACTTTTGTAAGATAGTCGAAGCCGACATAAAGTCAATAACCTAAATACGAGTAACAGTACATGCGGGAAATTTTACTAAACCAACGATACACCAGTGCCGGAGAGCCTGAGCTGGGAGTGGGTGTGGTCACAGAAGTCAGCAAGGGAAAGGTGCGGATCTCATTTCCTTCATCGGATGAAGTGAGGCTGTATTCAATAGAGAGTGCTCCCTTGCTCCGGACGGTCTTCAAACCCGGGCACACGATCGTAGATCAGCAGGGACAATCCTTGGTGATCGAGGAGGTTAAACTCGAACGTGGCTTGTATCTGTATTATGGCGACGACAGAGCGCTAAGTGAGGCTGAGCTTGGGGACGTGTCAACTTCGCATACGGTCGAAGATCGGCTGTTTGCTGGAGACGTGGATTCGCCCGAACTGTTTGCCCTGCGTCGGGAAACCCTGGATTACAATTATCAACGGCGAATATCTCCAGTCCATGGATTTGTTGGAGGGAAAGTCGACCTGATCCCGCATCAACTGTACATCGCTCACGAGGTGAGTTCGCGGTTTGCTCCACGTGTGCTGCTTTCCGATCAGGTTGGATTGGGTAAAACCATCGAGGCCTGCCTGATTCTGCACCGCTTGCTGGTGACCGGCAGGATCACACGGGCGCTGATTATTGTGCCGGAATCCCTGATTCACCAGTGGTTTGTGGAGGTCTTGCGCAGATTCAATCTGTGGTTCAATATTTTCGATGAAAAACGTTCTGCCTCCCTCGAAAAAGGCGCGCCGCAGGGAAATCCTTTCCTTGATGACCAGTTGGTGATCTGTAGCATTGAGTTTCTGGCAGGTTCTGCAAAACGAACCCAACAGGCCGTTTCTGCCGGTTGGGACATGCTAGTGGTGGACGAAGCGCATCACCTCGAATGGTCCGTGGAGGAAGCAGGTCCGGAGTACAGCATCGTGGACCTGCTGAGTAGGGTCACAAAAGGCCTGTTGCTCCTGACTGCTACCCCGGAGCAATTGGGGGTGGAAAGTCACTTTGCGCGCCTTCGCTTACTTGACCCCAATCGGTATGCTGATTTCGACGATTTTGTCAAAGAATCAGAAGGCAACAAAGACATTGCTGCGATTGTTGAAAAACTGTCGGCAGGCAAAGGCTTGACAGCGAAGGAAAAGATACTGTTGGAGTCGATTTTTTCCAAAGAAAGAATCGCCCTGCTTGCCAATAAGGATGAGCAAGCGACCCACAACTTGATCGAAGATCTGCTCGATCAGCACGGCCCGGGAAGAGTGCTTTTTAGAAATACCCGATTGGCGATGAGCGGGTTTCCAAAGCGGATAGCCCAGCTGATCCCGCTTCGGGACGAGGAAGATCAAAGCCTATGGATCGAGCGTCTGCGGAATGAGTTCTCGGATGATATGAATGGCTCCTCTGAATCTAGGAGCGCCCAGGAATTTTGGTTTGACGAAGATCCGCGGGTAAAGTGGCTGCTGGGGAAGATGGAGGAATTGGAGCCTGCGAAGATCTTGCTGATCTGCACGTCCAAGGAAAAAGTGCTGGCTCTGGAGTCGGCCATAAGTAAGTTTCCCGAGATCACTGCGAGTGTTTTTCACGAAGATCTCACGCTGGTACAGCGGGATCGTAACGCAGCTTGGTTTGCTGAGCCAGACGGAGCGCAGATCCTTCTCTGCTCAGAGATTGGGAGTGAAGGACGGAACTTTCAATTCGCCCATCACCTCGTCTTGTTTGACATGCCTTTCCATCCCGAACTGCTGGAGCAGCGGATCGGCAGACTTGACAGGATAGGCCAGAAAAAGGACATCACGATCTTCATTCCCTATCTCGTCGGCAGCCCTCAGGAGCTCTTGGTCCGATGGTTTCATGAAGGTATCAATGCATTCAATGCCAACCTGGAAGGAGGAGATATGATCTCCAAGCTTTTCAGCAATAGGTTGCTTACAATTGCCAAAAACGAATCGTTTGAAGCTGCCGAAACCGAATTGGAAGCCTTGATCGCCGAGACAGCTGACTACCAAAAAGTACTGAAGAAAAATCTGGCCGAAGGGCGTGACAGTATGCTGGAGATGAATTCATTCCGTCCGAAAGTTGCGGAGAGGTTGATCCAGCAAATCCGGCAGGAGGACAATGATCCTGCGCTGGAGACGTACCTGACCAAAGTGTTTCGGCATTTTGACATCGAGATGGAAGACCTAGCGCCCCGAACGTACCTGTTGCACCCGGCGTCATTTAGCGCTTCCGTATTTCCGGCGATTCCGAGAGAGGGAGTGCAGGTCACCTTTGACAGACAGCGCGCACTCAGCAGGGAGGATGTAGGCTTCCTTACTTGGGATCATCCTATGGCAACCGGAGCCATCGACAAGGTGCTAAGCTCGACCCTCGGCACGGCCAGCTGCGGACTGATTCGGAAGAGCGGTAAGCCCGGACTGGTGCTGGAATTGATTTTCGTGCTTGAAACGTCCGGAAAGCAACGGATGGCCATCGATCGATTCCTTCCCCATACCCCGCTGCGGGTGGTCGTTGACCATACCGGAGACGATGTGACAGAAAGCTTTTCCGTAGCAATGCTCAACAAAAGCGTCGTGCCCGGCAAGATAGATGCCCTCTTGGAAAGCAACCTATTCGTGGAAACCATGCTGCCCGATATGATTGCATCCGCCACGGAGATTGCGGAGGAAATGGGAGAAAATGAGATTGAGAAAGGCTTGGCTCGGATGAGACGTACCCTGGATCATGAGATCAACCGGCTCAGCGCCCTTCAGAAAAAGAACAAAGACATTCGGGTCGACGAAATCCAGGCAGCGATCGCAGAGAGAAATACCTTGTCCGCCCTTATAAAAAGAGCCAGAGTACGACTGGATGCGGTGCAGGTGATCAGGAGGGAGTAGGAAGACGGTTGCCGGTGTCGGGCCCTTAGACCACCAACAGCTTCCGGACACCGGGCTGTTCGGGGTGTAGTCAAAATACCTGTAATAAGCTCGGGTAATGAGTCTGTCGAAGTATAAATTTGGCCACTGACTCTTTGCTGAAATTCCTAAAAGAAAAACAAATCCTTTTACGAGGGAACGCGTTTCTATCAACAATTTGAAGTTTTGCCCAACGGTAGCATTTCAGAAATTCGTTACTTTTGCGGCATCTAATCACCTCCCATGTTTCTCGATATTCTTATCTCCATCCTGTGGAGCATTTCCCCTTTCGGAGAAGCGAAAGTTGGCATCCCTTACGCGATCCTAAATGGTGTAAATATATACTTAGCGTTCGCGCTTTGTTTTGTCGCCAACGTACTGATATTCCCGATCATGTCGTTTTTCTTAGAGGTAGTGAACCGCTATTTCATGAAGTGGTATCACTACAAGAAGGCAGCGATCTTTGTCGGGCGTAGAGCCAAAGCCGGCGCGGGCAAAAATGTGGAAAAATACGGTTTTTGGGGACTCATGATCTTTGTGCTGATTCCGCTTCCAGGGACAGGAGTGTACGCTGGTACCATTGCAGGATACCTTTTTGGGCTGGACAGAAAAAAGGCCTTCCTGGCGAATACTATCGGGATTTTCTTCTCATGCGTCATCGTGTGGGTGACCACGGTACTGGCCACGGGCGGTTTTAACTAACCTGCAAGCAAGTCATGTATATGCCCTTGGTATGGCTGATTCCGACAGCTATCGCGGCCCTATGAACTTCAAAACCGAAAGAAGATGGCCTACGCCTAGCGATCGCTTTTGAGTTTTTTAATCTGAATATACGCTATTCTGCCAGTTGACGAATCTTCCAGTGATCTTGGGCCTACTTGCGGAAGGCATGCTGGAAGACCGAAGAAAACAGGGTTTAGTGTTTTTTTGGGCTTAAGACTCACCAGTAAGAAACTGCTTAAGCTAGTTATGGAGAATCCTCAAGAAAGCCGAATGGAGTGGCTAAAGATGATTTTTGAATACCACGCGAAATTCAACAAGCGATTCGGCGAGCTACAATTCTGGACCCATGACAATCATGCAATCGAGCTTAATAGGCTCGAATTGATCGAAAGTCGAATGAAGTACATCCATGAAAATCCGGTTCGGGCTGGAATTGTTGAAAAGGAAGATGACTATTTGTATTCGAGCGCCAGGAACTATTCAGGGTTAAAAGGATTGGTTGAGGTAGATTATTGGTAGCAGCGGAGCTAGGCGTAGTTTGCAACTACGCCTTCCTATTCCAACGAATTTGCAATTCGATTTTAATCACGGGACAGCTGTTTAGTATCATTTCCGATTACAAATCGGTTTGAATATCAGGGTGTAGTTACAAACTACACCCAGTCCAGCGCCATTGTGAGCTGCAGAAGTGAAAGAAAGTAGACTACGTCTAGAGGGGTTGGAACACGGCCGTGTACTTATTGTTTCTCATTGCGTTTTGGCTGCCCCGGGCTAGAGCTGTTTTCCTCAAGAATCGTTTCCAGTTTCGCAGCCCGCTTTGGGTCGCCCACCCACTGGTATAGCTGAGCGGCCTTTTCACCCGCTTTCTTCACAAACCCGGTCTTGTCTTTTGTGGAAAGCCAGCCAATAAATCTCCTCATAAACTTGATATAAGGAGCCATCAGCAAAGAAGCCAGAGCGACAAACAGCCAGCCAAGCGGTATGAAGGGTATAACCATGAATACAAGGCCGGCTATAAAAATAAGAAGTGCGACAGCGGGGATGATGAATTTTCTCACTTCGGTAAGAACGAACGACTACAGGTGAAAGATTAGGGTCTTAGGGGTAAATAATTGAGATTTCGGCAACAATGTCTGTCCATTTCAGGACGGATATAGTTCAGCTACTCCACCAATTTTCACTTAAGTATCAACTACATTGACCGAGTAAAAAATAGAGCAATACAAAGACAAGTATTGTTCCCACGCACCCACCACCCAATTTCTTTGCGCCGTATCCGGCAAGCAGACCTCTGAAAATATTGTTCATCGTATGTTATTTAGATTGTTTGATATAGTATGACAGCGGTCTGCAAGATTGAAGTTTATTGGTCTTCGATCTTGCCACCGCTTCTTCTTTGTGTTTGCAACAAAGACAAACCCTATACCACCAAAAAAATCCACCAATTCGGCTCAAAAAGGATGAATTGGAATTTTCTTGAGAACCTTTTTCTACAGAATGTAGATCACAGCATGGAGACGGCGGGGACAAGGCGAAACACGGTCCTTCACGTCTAACCCGCGGGCTGGGTATGAGACCCGTATGTACGGTGTGTGAGAGGCGCATCTCTGCAACCTAGTGGTTGGCCAGGCCGTCCATTCGATTGGGAATATATACTCCTTATTTATGTCATTCCGTTTCCAACTTTCCTGACTGCTTTTCAAAGCAATTTATTTTAGGCTTTCTAATCCAAATGTGGCAAGTGTGTCTGCTATTGGTAAAGTTTTTTGCCCAAGTTCTGTCAAAGTATATTCAACTCTGGGAGGGATCTCGGGATATGCCTTTTTAGCTACAAATTTATGCTCTACCAAAAAATTGAGTTCTTGGATCAACACTTTTTCACTGATTCCGGGTATTGCTCTTTTTAGTTCTCCATATCTTATTACTCTTTCATTGATTTGAAATAAGATTAACAGTGTCCACTTACCACCTAAAAGAGCTAGTGAACGTCTTACGGGGCAATTTTCGTCCGATGTGAGAATATTTTTTTGATTTCTTTTCATTTGATAATCAATATTTCTAACCGACAGGTAGGTACCCTACAACAAGGTATGTACTTGTACAAAGGTAAGCTTGTCTGCACCTTTGTACAAGCAGCTTCATTAAAAGGGGAAATCTATGGGCAAAGCATTGATAATAATAGACATTCAAAATGATTATTTTGAAGGTGGAGCAATGGAATTGGTGGGTTCTCTTGAGGCAAGTGAAAACGCCAAACTTGTTTTGACTAAATTCAGAGATGAAGACTTGCCGATCGTTCACATTCAGCATCTTTCTGTGGCACCGGGTTCTACCTTCTTTTTACCGGAAACTAAGGGGCAAGAAATTCACGGGAATGTAGAACCCCAGGCTGGAGAAAAGGTAATTGTAAAATATTACCCAAACAGCTTTAGAGAAACAGAGCTTTTGGATTACTTAAAATCTCAGAACGTTACCGAGCTGGTATTTTTAGGGATGATGACCCATATGTGCGTTGATGCTACTGTGAGAGCGGCAAAAGACCTTGAGTTTGACTGCACCGTAATCGGTGATGCTTGCGCCACCAGAGATTTGGAAATTGACGGCGAAATGGTGAAAGCAGCAGATGCTCACAACGCGTTTTTAAGTGCTTTATCTTTCTTTTATGCCAATGTAAAAAGCACCAAAGATTTTCTTAATAATTAACAAACGACCATTTAAAATAAAAACAATGACAGCTATAGAAGTGGTAACGGCTTATTCAGTAGCCCTTTCACATGGAGATATTCCTACCGCATTTTCACATTTTAGTCCAGATGCAAGATGGCACCAGCCAGGCAGCCATCAGTTTGCAGGAACAAAAACAGGTCTTGAAGCAATTGGCAAGATGCTTGGCGATATGATGGGTGCGACACAAGGTTCATTGGTTATTAATCCTACCGGAGCCTTGATGGCAAACGGAAATCTAGTTTCTTTCCCAGTCCGTTTCACTGGGAAAAATGGCGACAAAACAATTGACATGAATGGTGTTGATTTGTTCGAAGTCGTCGATGGGAAAATTATTCAGGTTTGGCTCTTTTCCGAAGACCAAGGTGCCGAAGATGTATTTTGGAACTAATTTTTAGTCAAAATTTTAATATATCAAAAGAGAGGTTATTCTGATTAGAATAGTCTCTCTTTTGCTTATTGTTGGTTACGCCTAAGGGCTCAAAACTTGTTGTAGTGGGATTAGCGTCAAACCACACTCAATGGGGGAGTGGAGAGTAGAAAGGCCCCGGCTGGTTGAGCAATGACTGGCCGTGTGTCTGCCCGTCTCGATATTCCTCGCGCGGCTCAGTTGCTTGAGTGCAGGCCCAGCTTGTTTCCTTCTGTGTCAATAAACAGTGCAAAATATCCCATCTCCGGGCTGATTTTGGTTTTTGCCAAGATTACCTGTCCGCCATTTTGTTCTACTTTGTCAAGCATGGGTTGCAGGTCGTCACCTGCATTCAGATAGAGCACCGCTCCGTCGGTTGTCGGTTTGTAGTCGGTGCCTTTTACCAAAACGACGTTTACTGTTCCGTTTTCGTTTGGCAAGACTCCCATCTGATTGCCGTCCATCTCCATCTCTTCAATGGCAAGGCCTAAGATGGTCTGGTAGAATGTGACCGCTCTCGCAAAGTCGGCTGTGGGGATTTCTACGATTGAGATTAAGTTGTTCATGGGAATTGATTTTTGTGTTTGACTGTCTTCGGATTTTTCTTGTTGGGCTTTTGTGTCAGTGCAAGCCGAGAGAGCGATTGCGATCAGCATTGCCAGGATAGTTCGTTGCATAGGATGGCGTTTGATGCAAATCTGGCATCGGATCACATGCTGAAATAGTAAAAATGCGACAGGTTAGTCTTTTGAATAAAAAATAGAAGACAGTCGCATCTGTTCGTCTGACAAGAACTCCCTGGGCGTGATGCCTGTGAATTCCCTGAAGTCTTTGATGAAGTGATTTTGGTCGTAGTACTCACTTTCGTAGGCGATTTCGGTAAAGGTCTCCGTCTTTTGGTTGAGCATCAGTTTCAAGGCAGTCTGCAATCGGATCATCTTGCCTAGTTGTTTCGGGCTGACGCCGATTTGTTTCAAAAAATTCCGTTCGAGCTGTCTTCGTTTTGATGGATCTTCCTTTAGAATTGCATTGATGGGCACACTTCCGCTCGTCGCCATCAGCGCGTCCACAGTTGATTTTACAATAGCGTCAATGGTGGTTTTTTCGTTGAGCTTGTTCAGCAGAAAAGCTTCGATGAGCTCGATCCTTTCTTGCGTGTCTGCCGCATGAATGATTTTTTGCTCTAGGTCATTGGCAGCGGTCCGTTCGAGAAGGTCTGCAAATGGAGTTTCCTTGTTTTCTAGGTTTTTAAGAGTTGTTGGGATAAAGTTGGCTAGGCCATACGGGTAAAAACGGGTTGCAAAACAGTGGACATATCCGACAGGCTGAATCGTAAACGGCTCGGTAATCTGCCCCACCACGATTGCTCTGGGCTGGATGATAAACTCGTCTTCGGAAGTGTATCGCTTAATGTCATCGCCCAATATGAATATCAATTCCATGCAGCCGTCCGGGATGATCCGCTGCTTTTCGGAACTGTATTCGGCAGGAACCTCCAAAGTCCAAAAACACTTCACCAGCGAATTCAAGTAGGCATTCGGTTGGTACGTCTGATAGTTCATTTGTGAGATTGGGTTTGTCTGGTGGAGAAGTAATCTCCGTATAATCTTGTGAAATAGAGGGTAAAAGCCCTCAGATATTTGGAGGATTCTCAAAAACTGGCGAACTTAAAAATTCCCAACCCCCGGTTCTGCATCCGAAATTAAACTTCTTTTTGCCATGTTTAAAAATTCGAGAGCTTTCAGCAGTTACTCAGTCGATGATATTGTTGCAGCCAAATCCTTCTATCAGGAGATTCTGGGATTGGATGTAGAGGAAGATGAAATGGGTTTCTTGTCCATTCGTCTTACGGGTGGCGGGGAAGTTATCCTCTACCCCAGGCCAAATCACCTTCCTGCTACCTTCACTGTGCTCAATTTTCCTGTCGACGATATCGGCAAGGCTGTGGACGAATTGATATCGAAAGGGGTCACCTTCGAGCAATATTCCGGTGAGATCAAAACGGATGAAAAGGGGATCTGCCGAGAAGGAGGAGGGCCGTTAATTGCCTGGTTCAAGGATCTGGCGGGAAATATCCTGTCAGTACTTCAGGAAGTTTAGCCGGCATTTTCTGTTTTTCGGAGTGGGAGACATTGTATTGATGGTAAGCTCTACCCCGCCAAGTCCCCATAATCATCTGAATACGTCGGAGTTTACGATTTCGACTTCTTTTTCCTAACTATTAGACATCGACGAAGTATTCGAAACTAGAATAGGAGGATGCATTCAGTGCCTATTCAGGCATATCTTCTCCGACTCTTCTTCGACTTTTCTTCGAGTCATCTTCGACTCTTGTTCGACTTAGGAGCCGAAGATGATACGGCGCAAAGGTGACCCTCAGTCAGCCGTAATATGGAGATGGTATGGGACGCCGATTACTTATGTCTATTTCAATTAAAGGTTTTTATAGGGAAAGTATCTGGACTTTCGGGATTGGAATCGGTGGTTTTTAGAACGCAGAGCTTGAAATCGATTAAGTGAAGAAAATGGGCGGATAAATTATTCCGGATTTCGGGTCGTTAGTGTTCGGTAATCGACATGATTGCGAACTCCGTCATTCTTCGTCCCGAAAAGACGGTCAATTTCCCAGATTCCTTGTCAGAGTCGGAGAATTGGAATAATTTAGTTTTAGGAGCAAGGTAAAAAAGTCCTATTTTTCCAGCAGCAAATCACGAAGACCATGAACGAAAAGATCCACCACGGCCGGAATATCAAGCGCTTCAGAGAGATGATGGGCATCAAGCAGGAGGCCCTGGCGCACGAACTTGGTGCTGACTGGTCTCAGAAGAAGATCAGCCTGCTGGAGCAAAAGGAAGAAGTGGAGGAGGAGCTGCTGAGGCAGGTAGGTGAGATTCTACGGATTCCGGTGGAAGCTTTTCAGAATTTTGACGAAGAGCAGGCGATTAATATCATTTCAAGTACGATCAATAATCATGATCAAAGTGCTTTTGTCCAATACAATCCTGTTTATAATGTTAATCCCTTAGAAAAGATTATCCAGCTCCACGAGGAAAAAATTGCCCTCTATGAGCGAATGCTAAAGGAAAAGGATGAGATGATGGCCAGATTGGAAAAGTTGCTGAATAAGTAAGATTTTAAAGCTTTTTCATAACAGCCTCAATGAAGCCTAGTAAGACGAATTTGCAATTCGATTTCCGATTACAAATCGGTCTGGATATTAGGGTGTAGTTACAAACTACACCCAGTCCCAACGCTAATCTGACTACGCCGAGAAGGGTAATTACAGCGTTAAGACTATTGATCTGACACACCTAGACGGGTATGCCAACAAAGAATGAAATATCGATTTGATTATCATCAAATTTTGAAATTAATACAGGTATCGGATACTTTTTCTTGCTTAACCAGGCCCTTCCCGACCAATGATCAGAAACTATATCGGCCCTATCGAGTGATTTTATTACTCCTTCACCATGATCATCCTCTCCATAATGATTAGCTAATAAATCTACTAATTTAAATATATAATCTAGCTTATAAGTGTGTTCTTTTTCAAGGTTGATGATAAACGTAAAATTGCATGTTTCCATTGAATTTTCGAATCTTACCATCTCTATAGTATCAAAATGAGGATCTCCAATAAGTAAAGAAATGAATTTTAAACTAATGTTACCTTCTTTTGAAATACTATATTCCTTTGGTGCGAAATCATTACTTACACTATAACTGATTGAATGATTCAAGTAGTTTTCTAATAAATTTTTTGTGTATTTATATTGGTTATTTTCCACTTTATTTTAGTTCTGTTCCGAGGTGTTTCCTTCTTCCTTTATCTGTAAAGTTTAAATATTCCTGATCATTGATTTTTTCAAT
This sequence comes from Algoriphagus terrigena DSM 22685, assembly GCF_000429445.1. Classification (GTDB taxonomy): domain Bacteria; phylum Bacteroidota; class Bacteroidia; order Cytophagales; family Cyclobacteriaceae; genus Algoriphagus; species Algoriphagus terrigena. The sequence continues at coordinate 4,595 of NZ_AUBW01000024.1, read as the reverse complement.
TTTAATCATCTCATGATCTAATAGGTTTTGAATAAAAGAATTAGGTATTCCGTCTAGTTTAAAATTTCCTTTTTGTAATTCACTATTTACTAAGTCCAAAGAGCCTGAAAGATGTTCTTGATCATTATTAAGGGTCATTTCAGTGATTTCTTTCAAGCTATTTTTTAATCTAGAATTCTCATCTTTTAGTATTTTGTATTCAGGTTCAATAGCAACCAAACTAGTTAGTCTGTTTCTCATTTCTTCATTATCTTTTATATACTTTTCATTAGATTTTTGTAGATTATCGATTTTGTTGTTTAGATCCTCTAGCTCCAATTTGCCAGCTTTCGCATTTTCAAGCTGAAAACTTTTTGAAGCAATTGAAAGTTCTCCATCCAGCCTTGCTCCCTTTAAAACAAACGTAGATTGTATTCTTTTCTTGGTTGGTACGTTTGTTAGGTAGTCAAGTCCATTATTTAAGTAAGGTAAGGAGGATGAATAGATATAGGATATCAAAAGTGGAAAGAAAAATACATTCCAAAATGAAAACATTTCGTTAGCTTCAATTTGTTCTATAGTGTACTCGATGGACTTATTTGATGCCAAAATCATGACTACTGGCTTCCAATTCCAAAATAGAAAAGTAATTAGGAAAGGTCCAAAAACTCTATTTTTAATTCTGTCCCCAACTGTCTGGAAAAATTCTTTTAAAAATTCAGTCATATACTTTTAATTATTTCTTTCTAGAATTAATTAGTATTCCATTTCTTGTCTGTGCAGCTCGCTTGACAACCCATTCAGGGCTCCATCCGCTTTTATTTGGGAAAATAAATTCACCGTCATAGAAGGCTCCGTTAATTCTATTGTAAAAATCAAAAGCCAATTCAGTAAGAGATTCCAATTGCTTCCAAGACAACGGAATCTTTTTTTCGGTTTTTGCTTCCTGGCCATTTTTATTGATTCTTTTTCCATGAGCAAAAAAATTATTCCTTAAGTCCATTAGGACTTCAATCTCACCTTTGAATATCTCTAACATAAATCGGAGTTCGGTAATCAGTTCTTTTTTCTTCGTCTGATCAGAGATTTTATTCCTGTTCAGCTCATTCACTTCAGGCAAAGGCGTAGAGTCCAATCTATTGATAAATTTCTGAAAACTATAGCTCTCATTTCCCGAATTAGAAAAAAGCTTTGCAAGCTGAATTATAAGAATAAACCTCATCTGAACAAAATAATGTCTAAAGAAGCCGTGCTTTTTGACCCAATCTTCATTTTCCGTAGAAGGTGTACCTAGATATTTGGCGTTATGAATTGACACCTGTACGTCAAATAATATTTGAAGAACTTCATCTTTGTATTCCTCGATTTCTTTTAAAGTCATGGCTACGCTTTAAAATTTGAAAAATGTTCGTCCTTTTCAAAGTCTGCATCCGAACCCGATTTCAATTTTGAATTTGAAGAATTGCTTTTGTCCTTGTAAAAGGATACCCTGTCTATTTTTCCAGCAGAATCCTTCTTTACATCTTCTTCATGGTCAGAGGAAATTGCAAGTAAAGTTTTTTCACTTAAGGCTTTATATTTTTCCCATTGGGGCTTATCCTCAAAAGCTATGGTCAACCTGTCTTTAAATTGTGTATCGTTATACGCGAGTTGCATGCATTCTCGATTAAAAGCCATCCGTTCGCCTTTTTCGTTTCTGATTATACCGTAAGGCATATCGATCCTGAATAAGTTGTTTAGCATTGTTTTCTTTGGGTACGGTTAATTTTTTGTTGTTTCGATAAAACCATCTATATTTTTTTGTTCGGAACTATAGATATGATTTGCCATTTTTTTTCATCCACAATATCCCAACTTATCGCTTCCTAGACAACATGCGACGTACTAGGTAATTACTTAAAAAAGTCCAGAAATAACTGCCTTCTTTCTAAAAACCTAGGTCAAGATATTCTAAATTTTGAACAAAAAAAATCCCTCAGATTTCTCTAAGGGATTTTTTGATTTGAGGTTTTAGAATCTATTGTTTGAAACCAATCTTATTTCGGGGTTCCTTAATCTTTCAATGTTTCAATTCGCCACGGCGAACAGGTTCTTCCAATTTTTCAATCAGAGGAAATATCAAATACTGAACGTCGAAAATCGAATGCCGAAGTTTAGGAGTTCTCCTCCACCCATTCCCTCGCATTTACAAAAGCCTCCATCCAAGGCGTAAAGTCGTCCTCTCTGTCTGCCGGATAGTGTGCCCAGTTCCAAGGCTTCAGGCTTCGCTCGATGTGCGGCATGATCGCCAGGTGACGGCCGTCTACTGAGACGATGCCTGCCGTGGCATGGTCCGAACCGTTTGGAGAAGATTATCAAATATATCCAGTTAATCAACTGAATAGACCAAGCCAACTTTATCAACGATACTTAATTTGCCGAGTTGATTAACTACCCAAGTGTCTGATGATACTTTTTCTAGAGATTTAAACACTCGGTTTTCTCCTTGCTTAGTCATACTCATTCTATGCGTAAATGAAGTTCCATCTGGAAACGATTCTGTTTTGAAATAGTCATTTCCCTTTTTAAATATCCTGACACTTCCGCCACCATATATGGTAGGTGTTTTCCAAGATCCAATTTCAATTTTTTTGGAATCTCCTATATCGGCTGAAGTATTGGTTTCTTCTGTAGGCGGTGCGGATATCCTTCTTGCATTCTGAGCACTATCAAGAAATATTTGTGCTTTGCCTGCAACTATGTATAAGCTATCTGCTTCGTGTCTATTTTTACTATTTGCTGGAATTTCGTCTAAGATTGATTGCGATCGCTTGAAATCGGCGGTAAGCATTGCTCCTTTTGCTCTTTTAATTTCTTTTTCATGGGATGGCATTTCTTTTTCATCAGATGGCGCACAGGAACTCAAAAAGGTAACTATTGAAAGTGCTATGAAAAGTTTCATGCTTTTATGTTTGGTTTTATTAATGTCAGCTTCTTAGCTTAGTAAGGAGGGTCGAATTGCTTAAATAGCGATTTAAGAAAGCCCAAATTTCAATTAGAAGTGATCTTAAGATAAGACTAAATCTTTAACCAAAAAAAATCCCCCAGATTTCTCTAAGGGATTTTTGGTGATTTGAAGCTTTGGCAGGCTAAGTACAAATGTTCGAAATCTTGATTCGAAATCAGAGACATTTGAGTCCTAACTTGCGCTTGAAGTTCATGTCATTCTCTGAAATAGGTTGACCGTTTTAAAGCCAAGAAAGAAATGCTAAAAACGGGAAAAAGGATCAATTCACGTCGTGAATTTTCAGAAGGATTCAAACGTAAATTGGTTGATGATTTTGAAAAGGGTGTGATGTCGGTACTCCAGATGGAGCGGCAGTACGGAATTTCAAACAAATCTATTTACAAGTGGATCTATAAGTATTCTACCTACAACGAGAAAAACATCTGTATCGTGGAGATGAAAGACAGCCAAACCCATCGGGTAAAAGAACTGGAAGAAAAGGTCAAGGAGTTGGAACGGGCCGTTGGCCAGAAGCAGATAATGATTGATTATCTGGAGAAGATGATTGATCTGGCAAAGGACACTTATTCCATCGATGTCAAAAAAAACTCCAACACCCCACACTCTGGTGGTTCCAATCCAACAGACAAGTCATGAGCTATTCCCTTAATGAACTCTACCGAACTGTAGGAGTAAGCAAACAGTCGGTTCAGCAGGCTAAAAATCGGCAGGAATCCTTTGACCGGGAGTTGTCTGAACTGATTGTATTGGCCAACCAGCTCAAAGCAGAGCATCCCGGGTGTGGGGTTGAAAAGATGTACTATGCGCTAAGACCGCACTTCATGGGAAGGGACAAGTTCTGTGAGCTTTTTCTGGAGCTGGGCTATGGGGTCAATCGGGTGAAGAATTACCATCGGACCACCTTCAGTGGAGCGCTATACTATCCTAATCTAATTGAAGGGATGTGTGTCACCAGGCCTTTTCAGGTGATCCAGAGTGATATCACTTACTTTCAACTTAAAGGCGATCATTATTACTTGGTGTTTATCATAGATGTGTACACTAGATTGATCGTCGGGTACGCCGTGAGCGATCACCTGCGCACAGAAGCGAATATCAGGGCATTGAAGAAGGCTTTGGGGATCATGAACTGTACTCCTTGGGATACTATCCATCATTCAGACCGGGGATCGCAGTATGGGAGTCATGCCTATACCCAGTTGTTGTCCGGCCAAAAGATTCATATCAGTATGGGATTAGTCGCTTGGGAAAACCCCTATGCAGAACGGATCAATGGCATTATCAAGAATGAATACCTGAAACGATGGGCAATCCGTGACTTCAAAGAGCTAAAGAGAAAAGTGGCCAAGGCGGTCAGCCATTACAACGAAAAACGGCTCCATCGGGCGTTTAATATGAACTACACCCCCATGGAGTTTTACCAAAAACTGATAGATTTACCTACCCAAGAAAGACCGACGGTGAATATTTATACCGAAGGAAGACAAAACTTCTTAGGGACATCGAGCCCCTTCGAAGTTTACCCAAGAGAAGAACCTCTGGCTCATAATTGTCCGATGGAATTAAATAAATGTTGAACCAAACGGTCAACCATATTTAGGGAAGTACA
>NZ_AUBW01000023.1 GCF_000429445.1 Algoriphagus terrigena DSM 22685 | reverse complement strand
GGTCTAATGGTCAAAAATAGTTGGTAAAACACCTTCTAAATTACTGACAGTAAGATTATTACAGACACCTTATTGAAACTGGTTTCAATAAGGTTTTTTTGTTTCATGAAAACTTCAAAAAAAGCGGTGTTGGGCCTGTGGGTTTCTGGACTCCATCAAGTGGGGAAAACAGGCTGGCAAGCAGCGGTATAAGTGTAAAAATTGCGGCATTTTCTTCACAGGTTCCAACCCTTCGGCAGCCAAATCCAACCAGTTTGTTTGGTTTGAAAAATGGGTCGTTGGAAAGCGCACCTTTGAGCAGTTGGTCCTAGAGACCGGCCTGAGCAAGAGCACTGTTCAACGGCTTTTTAAAAGCTATTTGAGGGAGCCCCCGATGCTGTCGGTTTACCCCTCCGAGCGGGTAAATCTGCTCATTGACGGCACGTATTTTACCGGAGATCTTTGCTTGATTTTGTATCGGGACCACACCGTCAAATTCACCCAGCTCTATCGGTTCAGTGATGCAGAACGATACGAAGAGCTCAAAGAAGACCTGGAAAATCTACTGCTCCTTGGAGTGCAGATCGAGTCTATTACCTGCGATGGACATCGGGCATTGCTCCGGGCAATCCGCAAAGTTTGCCCCCAAGTCACCCTTCAGCGATGCGTGATCCATGTACAGCGGATGTGCAGAATATGGCTTTTCAGTAGGCCTAAAAGCATTCCCGGGCAGGAGCTTCGAAGAATTGTGTCTACACTACACCTGATCCAGACCAAGCAACAGCTCAGCTATTGGCTTCTCGAACTCGCCCAATGGGATGGCAGACACCATCAGTTTGTTCATGAGAAAACGGTCAATCCCCTGACGGGCAAGTTTTGGTATAAACACAAACTGTTGAGACGTTCCTTTTCTGTATTAAAAAGTGCGTTGCCGAACCTCTTTGCTTACCTGGACAATCCGAAAATTCCAAAATCAACCAATGGCCTGGAGTCATTTTTCGGACATTTGAAAACCAATTTGAACATTCACAGAGGCCTCTCAACAGGAAACAGAAAAAGCTTTCTGAGGTGGTATCTATACTTCAAAAATGCCAGAAGGAAAGGGTTTTCTTAGCCATGGAACAAGAAGAATGAAGCGTGAAAAAAGGGCTCCGAAAAACGAAGCCCCTTCATTCCACTTGGCAGATTCTATTGCTGGTAAGTTGCTCCTCAGCAGAGCTCACGTCCTCTTCAAACCTGCCCGACATTTTAAGAAATTTTCCAACCAAAGTCACCAACTATTTTTGACCACATTACCCACAAAAAAAGCCCCTGATCCTCGAAGGTCAGGGGCTTTTTGTTGGGAGTTTCTCCGGTGTCAGTCAAACAGCTCAGCAAGTTTGCTCTCCAAGCTTGCCCCCCTGAGATCTTTGGCCATGATCTTTCCCTCCGGATCAACCATATAAGTCGCAGGAATGGCTTCGATCTGATACAGTTCTGCAGCCACTGAATTAAAGTATTTTAGGTCGGAGACCTGAGTCCAAGTCAAGCCATCCTCAGCAATGGCCTTCACCCAATCCTCCTTGGTTCTGTCCAAAGAGACGCCGTACACTTCAAATCCCTTGTCTTTGTATTGATTGTAGAGCCGTACCACGTTTGGATTTTCTTGACGGCAAGGCTTGCACCATGCTGCCCAGAAGTCGATCAGGACATATTTCCCACGCAGATCCGACAGCTTCACCACCGTGCCATCAGGGCCAGGCAGCTCGATCTCCGGCGCTGGCTGCCCCACAGAAAGCGCTCGCATCTCGTCGAGTTGCTGCTTTACTTGAAGAATCGCGGTCGTGCCCGGATAGTTTTCGTTTAGCTTCACCACCAGCTCATCGATGAACTGAAAGTCCGTCTTGGGATTCAAAAGCCCGATGGCCGCCATGGAAGCGAATGAATCCCCCATACTGGTGATCATCTCTTTGACCCGGTCAGCTTGCATGGATTCCAGCACCATCGCTTCTGCCTGAATTTTTTTGATGGCCTCTGAGTCATTCTTGCTCATCGCTTCATAGTAGGCCTCGTTGAGCTTGTTGACTTCTGTCTGATAGGTCTCCATCAACTTCTCCAGCTTGAGCATCTCCTGGGTGTCTGCGGATCCTTCGATCGTCAGGCTTTCTGGATTTGAGAAGTTGTAGTTGACATTCACATCTTCATCCAGGAGTGCGAGGCGGACTACTTTTTGCCCATGGATATTCAGTTCGTAGAAGGTCGGAGTGGCAATCGCCAATTCGTAGGTAAACTCTCCGTTTTTAGAAATTTCCAGCGTATCCAATACTTTGGGTCGGCTGTCTGTAAACTGGGAAAGAACGACCACACCTTCCGGTGCATTCTCGATCTTTCCAGAAATCTTGACCTTTCCTTCGGTATCAGATCCGCTTCCCCCGCAGGAGAAAAAAGCCATCACGGCCAATGTCCAAACTCCTATCATTGCGTATTTCATCTGTTTATTAATTTATTCTAAAAGGTCAGATAGCCTGTCCCGTCCGCCGCGGCGGACCGGGAGAATCTCGCATGGCCAATAATCATCCTCTGGGACACGCTTGAATCATGCTCGATTTCATAAGTTTAATTTTCAAGCAATTCTGTCAAAATTTGCGTAGCAACTTTCGGATCTGCCTTACCCTTTGATTTCTTCATCACTTCACCCATAAACATGCCCATCAGGCCTTTTTTGCCCGAGCGGTATTCTTTTACTTTCGCGGCATTTTCTGCCAGAACACTTTCCACAATCGGCTTCAGCGAATCCGCATCGCTTTCCTGAATCAGATTCAGGCGCTGGGCGATTGCCAGGGAAGTTTCCCCAGCCGCTTTAAACAACTCAGGATATATCTTTTGCGAAGCTGTGGAAAAAGAAACTTTCCCTTCGTCCACCAAGGCGATCAGATCCGCCAGTGCCTCGGGTTGAATTGGATACTCACGAATATCGAGCCCTTCGTCGTTCAGATGAGACTTCACCGGCCCCATCATCCAGTTCGAAGCAGCTTTGTAGTTGTTCGTTTTGGCACAAAGTGTATCAAACCAAAGGGCAATTTCCTTTGATTCGGTCAGGAATGCTGCGTCATAAGCAGGCAATCCATAGACGTCCATAAACTTATGGTAAAGCTCCCTCGGCAACGCAGGCATGGATGTTTTTACCGATTGCAACCATTCTTCCGAAATCACCACCGGACTCAAATCGGGCTCCGGGAAGTAGCGGTAGTCATTCAAATCCTCTTTGGTTCGCATGCTCGCCGTGATTCCCGTATTGGCGTCGAAGGTTCTGGTTTCTGAGATCACTTCAATTCCGGCTTCCAACAAGCCGATGATCCGCTCGTGCTCGTGCTCGATGGCCCGGGCGACGTTGCGGAAGGAGTTCATATTCTTCACCTCTACCTTCTTGCCGTATTCTGTCGCGCCTTTCAGCATCACAGAGACGTTGGCATCACATCGAAGCGATCCTTCTTCCATATTGCCGTCACAGATATCGAGGTACTTGACCAGTTTTTTGATTTCCGCGAGGAAAGCATAAGCTTCCTCAGGTGTACGCAGATCCGGCTCGGTGACGATCTCGACCAGCGGAGTGCCAGCCCGGTTGTAGTCTACTAAAGTATCTGTTTCTCCCGCTAGATGGATGGACTTGCCAGCATCCTCTTCCATGTGAACCCGGTTGAGTTGGATCACCCGCTCGGTACCGTCGGCCAGTTGGATCGGCACGACCCCTCCGACACAGATTGGTCCCTTGTCTTGAGTGATCTGATAGCCTTTTGGAAGGTCAGGATAGAAGTAATTTTTTCTGGAGAAAATATTATGTCGCGTGATCTCAGAATTGCAGGCCAATCCCATCCGGATGGCAAACTCCACGGCCTTTTTGTTCACTTTGGGCAAGGTACCCGGATGTCCCAAAGTAATGACAGAGATCAGCGTATTCGGCGATTGTCCGTACTCGTTTGCGTCGGCGGCGAACATTTTACTCTCAGTCAGCAACTGTGCGTGGACTTCCAAGCCGATCACCAACTGATATTTATTTCTGAGTTCTTCGCTTAACATTTTTTGCTATTTCAGCGATTATAAAAACATTTCCTTGGCCTTGCCCACTACTTTTCCCAGTCCGGCGAGATCCTTTCCACCTGCGGTCGCAAAGAAGGGCTGACCTCCTCCTCCACCCTGGATTTCTTTGGCAAGATCTCGAACAATCTGACCTGCGTTCAGTCCTTTGCCGGCGATAAGCGCTTCATCCAAGATGACTGCAACCTGAGGTTTGTCCTCAATCTTGGCAGCCAGGATGACCAAGGCATTTGACACCTCGTTCTTCAATTCGTAAACCAGCTTCTTCAAGGAATCCGCATTAGGCAGTTCGATTTGCCCGATCAGGATATTCATCCCGTCTTTTTCGACCACTTGCTTCAAAAGCTCAGTTTTCAATCCCGAAGCTTTCTCCAGATGTAGCGATTCGATTTCCTTACGCAGTTCATTTCGTTCCTGAATCAGGGCTTCAATGGCCTTCTTCACATCTTTCGGATTCTTCATCAAGTCTTGAATCTCCCTGACCAAAGTCTCCTGCTCACGCAAATACCCTTCGGCAGCCTTGGATGTGATCGCTTCAATCCTACGAACTCCAGAAGCAATGGATCCCTCGGACGTGATCTTGAACAAGCCGATCTGACCTGTAGAAGGAACGTGCGTTCCTCCGCAAAGTTCGACGGAGAAGTTTTTATCAAAAGTAATCACACGGACAAAGTCCCCATATTTTTCACCAAAAAGCGCGGTTGCACCCATCTTTTTCGCTTCCTCAATCGGGACATTCCGCTGCTCAAAAAGCGGAATATTCTCCCGCACCTTGGCATTGACGATGGCTTCCACCTGAGCGATTTCATCCTCGGTCATCTTCCCAAAGTGGGAAAAATCAAACCGGAGCAGATGCTCGTTGACCAGTGAACCCCGCTGCTGGATATGATCACCCAGCACCGCCTTCAATGCTGACTGGAGCAAGTGCGTCGCCGTGTGATTATTCATGCTCAGTTGTCTCCGCTCGCGGTCTACTTCCGAGGAAAATCTTGCCTGGGGATTGGCAGGCAGCTTCTCGACAAAGTGCACAATCAGGTCATTCTCCTTCTTGGTGTCCAGCACGCGGATCTTTTCAGAATCGGAAATCAACCAACCGGTATCTCCAACCTGTCCGCCACTCTCAGCGTAAAAAGGAGTCTTGTCCAGCACCAATTGGTAGCGGTCGCCCTTTTTGTCAGTGATCGTACGATGCTTGATAATATGGGAGTACGCCTCGGTAAAATCATAGCCGATAAACTCCACCCCGGTGTCTTCACTCACCAAGATCCAGTCACCTGTTTCTTGCTCAGACGCGGCGCGCGAGCGTGTTTTCTGCTTTTCCATCTCCTCGGAAAAACCTTTCTCATCCACCGAAAAGCCATTTTCTCTGGCGATCAGGGAAGTCAAATCCAATGGAAAACCAAAGGTATCATACAGCTCAAAAGCTGTCTTGCCGGGAAGTACGTTTTCGCCTTTCGCGGTCAGCTCAGCCTTGATCGATTCGAGCATTTTCAGCCCGTTGTCCAGAGTCCTCAGGAAAGAAGCCTCCTCTTCGTAGATCACCTTGGCGATAAACTCCTGCTGCTGTCTCACTTCCGGGAAAATATCTCCGAAGTACTCTGCGATCAATGGAGCCAGCTCAAACAGAAACGGCTGCTGCAATCCCAAAAAGGTATAGCCATAGCGAACAGCTCTTCTGAGAATTCGACGGATAACATAGCCAGCCTTATTGTTGGATGGGATCTGACCATCGGCAATGGTAAATGAAATGGCGCGGATGTGATCCACAATCACGCGGAACGCTATATCTGTCTGCTCGTCCAAGCCATAGGTCTTGCCGGATTTCTTGGCAATCGCGTCCAAAAACGGCGTGAACAAATCGGTATCGTAGTTGGAAGACTTGAACTGTACTGCTCTCACCAGACGCTCAAATCCCATTCCCGTATCCACGTGCTTGGCGGGAAGCTCTTTCAGACTTCCGTCCGCCAATCTGTTAAACTGCATGAAGACCAGGTTCCAAATCTCGATCACCTGGGGATGGTCATTGTTGACCAGATCTTGACCGGGGATCAGCGCCCGTTCGGCGTCGGATCTCAGATCGATGTGTACCTCAGAGCAAGGCCCGCAAGGTCCGGTATCGCCCATTTCCCAGAAGTTGTCCTTCTTCGAACCCATGATTATACGCTCCGTCGGAACGATCTTACTCCACAGATCGAAGGCTTCCTGATCCATTTCGAGCTTGTCTCCCGAGTCTCCTTTGAAAACAGAGGCGTACAATCTGTCTTTTGGCAGTTGATAGACTTCCGTCAGAAGCTCCCAAGCCCACTCGATCGCTTCTTTTTTGAAGTAATCTCCAAAAGACCAGTTGCCGAGCATCTCAAACATCGTGTGGTGATAGGTATCCACACCGACTTCTTCGAGGTCATTGTGCTTCCCGCTTACCCGAAGGCACTTTTGTGAGTTGGCGACCCGTGGGAATTTGGCAATCTCATTGCCGAGAAAAGCGTCCTTGAACTGGTTCATCCCCGCGTTGGTAAACATGAGGGTGGGGTCGTTTTTGACCACAATCGGGGATGAAGGAACGTACTGGTGCTGTTTGGATTGGAAAAACTCGATGAAGGTACTCCGTATTTTCTTTGCTTCCATGGAAGGTCTGAGGTGCAGAAATGAACTATTAGTGTTAATGAGCCTATAAAAAGGCCTTTTTTATCGGGGGACAAAATTAGCAGAATTGATGGGCTTATGCATATCTCTGTCGGGAATTTGAGGAAAGGGCGAAAAAGACGGATGGGTTCTGGTCGTGCTACCTCTCCGTGAGCGGTTTCGACTTGAGGAAGGGAACTCTTGGGCGCAGATCTAAAAAATCCGTTGTATTAAGTCTTAATTCTAGCTTCTTGATTCTAATGTCTCACGTCTTATCTCTTGCGTCTTGAAACTTCCTTTTTACTTTTAGACAAAATACCAAAACCCAAACCGGAATGTCCTACCTCGATCAAATCACTTCCCCTACACTTTTAATCAGCGAGTCCATCACCCGGGCCAACATCAAACGGATGGCCGACAAAGCCAAACGAAACGGCAAGAAACTCGTGCCCCACTGGAAGACCGCCCAATCCCACGAAATCGGAAACTGGGCCAAAGAATACGGCATCAGAGAAGTGACCGCTTCCTCCATCAAGATGGCAGAATATCTATGCGGACAAGGCTGGGACAACATCCACATCGCGTTTCCTTTCAATCCTCTGGAAACTCCAAAACTCAGCCAGCTCGCCGCCACTCAATCCTTTTCGGTGCAGTTGGTAAATGCCGCAACTGCTCAAAAACTCGTCGACGGACTCAGCAACTCTGTTGGATTTTTCATCGAGATCGATGCTGGCTACGGCAGAACCGGCGTGCATATCTCTGACTTTGGCACCATAGAGGAAATCCTCCGGATCGCCAGCAAGTCCGAAAACCTGAATTTCAAGGGCTTTTATCTACATCCTGGCCACACCTACTATACGTCTGACAAGGCTGGAATCTATGAGCAAAGCCGTCAGGCGCTACACATGCTTAAGATGAAATACCAAGGCGAGTTCCCAAATCTCCTGACCCGCGTGGGCGATACACCAGGCTGTGCCGTGACGGAAGACTTTGGCGACATCGACGAACTTGGACCTGGAAATTTTGTCTTCTTTGACCTGATGCAGGCAGAGTTGGGCAGCTGCACGAAAGAAGATATTTCGGTCTGTCTCGCGGTGCCGGTCGTCGACATCAGCAAAGAGCGCGGAGAGATCCTGATCCACGGTGGCGGAGTTCACCTGGCCAAGGACGTCCTGATCGACGCTTCAGGTAACAAGAACTTTGGAGAAGTTGTATTCCTGAATGAAAACGGCTGGACAATCCCTGCTGACCGCTCCTATCTGAAGAGCATTTCACAGGAACATGGCGTGATCAAAGCGTCTGATTCGCTACTCGCTTCGGTCAAAGTCGGCGATCTCCTGGGTATCCTGCCGGTTCACTCCTGCATGACGGCAGATTGTATGGGGGAATATCTGAGTTTGGATGGGAAAAAGATCGATCACTGCGAGGGATAGTGAACAGGTTAAACCCCTTTTGATTCCGCTCAGCGCGACAGCATTTTCGGGATGAGCGGAATCAAATACTTTTCGACAACTTTTCAGAGTTCAGATAACGGCGCTTTGATCAGCGGACAGTTTTCGATGACTGTTCAAAAAATACTATCACTTTAACGAGTCACTCAATAAAACGAAAAACGTCTATGCATCCACCACTCGAAATCACCAAGACACTTCACGCTTCACCCGCTCGGGTTTTTGAAATGTTCTCTACCAAAGATCATCTGGTCAACTGGTGGGGGCCGAAAGGAATGGACATGGAGATCAAAACTTTCGATTTTCGTCCTGGGGGCGTTTTTCACTATGTACTCAAAGCCGGCAATGGCTTCGAGATGTGGGGGAAATTCAGCTATCTGGAAATCGACGCGCCACATCGGATCGCCCTGCTGAACGCCTTTTCCAATGCCGAAGCGGAGACCGTCAAGGCACCTGAAGTTCCCTTCGGGCCCGACTGGCCACTGGAAATGTGGACTGAATATACTTTCTCACCCGATGGAGAGGGCTGCCAACTCAAGCTTACCTCCTATCCTCATCATGAGTCTGAAGCGTCACAGCTGTTATTTTTCCAAAATCACGACAACATGAAACAGGGATTCAAAGGCACCTTTGACAAACTTGAAGCCTATATATCGGAACTCGCAGGCTGAGAACTGAGTATATTATCTTAACTTAAAGTATCCTCACCCATAGACCTTTCTCCAGATGACACACGCCTCCACAATCGATCCGGGAACTGCTGCATTTTTAAGCTTTCTCATTCCCGGTTGGGGTCAGTTTCGCAGAGGCAAGAGACTTCAGGGGCTGGTCTGGATGGTCGTTGTGATCGCGGGCTATTTTCTGCTGATTGTTCCAGGATTGATTCTGCACCTCATTTGTATTCTGGAAGCGTATTGGAGGGAGTAAGCCTTCAAAATAGAAGCCTATCCAATTGTCCTGCTAGACAACAGATACTCACTTGTTTCATTACGTAATACAGCATTCGGCCTTTCCCTAGTCAAATTTATCCTTGCCATAGATCGGCAACTTGATCGCTGCGTATACGTCGGCAGTTCTGGACTTTTTAGAGATCGCATTAGTCAGGATCGACCCCGATCCGATGAGTACCGGTCCTATCCTGACACCGAGCCCCCACGAAGCCGTCGAATCATATTGTCGGTAGCTGATTGGACTATACACGCTCAGCCAGCGCATCTCCATGCGCGGTGTGATAGTGGCGGTATTGATCACCCGACTCACTGGGATCTCGCCGTCCTTGCTCAAAGCAATACCTGCCTGCGCACTGACATAGAATCGGTGGCCTATTCCATAGTCCAAGAAAATCTGTAGGGAGGTAGGCAAACCCAAAGTCCCTTCAAACGGCCGCTCTGTCCCGGTATAGTTGTCTTCCAGCACTTCCTGAAAATCCTTCTCCACAAACTCGTCTCCTGAGATCGTAGCGCTCATATCGTAGTTGACCCGGTATCCGTCGTGGTATTGGACTGAGCCAATGTCCAACACAGAGACGCCCGCTCTGAGCTTGTAATCGTACCCTTCGGTGTTCCCTTTCAATTCATAGATGAAACCCAAGTCGACGGCAAAACCGGGCTGTACCTCTGAGAAATTCACATCATCCGAGTCAAAGCCTAATGAATAGCCATAATCTAAGGTTCCCAGGGTCGAGAGAAGATTACTGGAGGAATTGTAGTCAGCACTCAGCTGCGGCGTGTTTCCGAAGACTCCCCCCGCGCCGAGAAGGAGCTTCAGATTTGCTCCTCCGCTGAAGCTGTGATTAGCACGCTCTACCAAAACCCGGGAGTAACCCAATCCAATTTCGCCCCACACGTGCGCAATTCCCGAAAGATCCTCCATCTCCGCGGTGAAGTCCACCATTCCCGTTTCGCTGTTGGCCACCAACTCATAAAAATCCCCATCGATGTTATTCAGGTTGAAAAAACCCCGCGCCCGGGTAGTCAGCGAAACCATGCTCCGCGCGTTAAGCCGCATCAACACCGAGGGACCGAGTATATCCACATTTCCAAAGAAGTTATTGTCTGGCTGAGGATTGGTCACCACATCGTCATCAAAACTCAGCCCCTCGAGAACATCGTCCAAGTCACTCAGATTGATAGACAGGTAGTCACTGCCGGCAAACGCCGACCCGCCGATCAGATTGATGTCAAGATTGGCGCGCGAAAGCGTGCCCAAGGCGGGATTTAAGGTCAGAGACTGCACCCCTACGCGGCTGTCAATCTGAGCACCGACGAAATTCTGGGACATTGTTGGCAGAGCGACTGCGGTCAATACCAGCAAGGCGGCTAATTTTTTCATAAAAGCATCGGGGTTGGTAGAGATCAATTGGAAAAGCGGACAATCGGAACCTTAGCAGATTTTTAATGTTTGGTTCGCTCAAAAATCTAAGATTAAATTAGTAAAATTTCCTTGTTTGACCTATCCAGCTGAGCGGCTGATTGGGGGAAATTTTGCAAAGTCCAGCATCCTCGATGCGCCATTGCCACAATCCTGAGACAAAAGGATTTTCCAACTGACTATTTTATTGGCTTTCCTCTCTATTTTAGCAAAAGCCTCTAACCGGACCTTAGCCAACAAATCTCCATGAACTCTCTTCAATCGCGCTCATCCCTTTCCCGTAATTCTTCTCACCACCGGGGATTTGGTAAAGTGACAAAGTGGACTGCCACGCCTCTTGGCATCGAAGGACAAAGTGAGTTTTCTTACTTCCGAATCAGCGTTTTTCTGGACGGAGTCATCCGAGTCCAGGCCAGTCTTTTCGAATCCTTCGAATCCAATCCCTATTCGGTCGTCTCCTCGCCTGAAAAGGTCGATTTTAGCCTGACGGAAAAAGACAATCAGCTCCACCTGACCACTTCCACAGTTCATCTGACGCTGGACTTGGCCAGCTTCAAGCTTGCCTTTTTTGACCTTGCGGGAAATCTCCTGAATGAAGATGACTCGCTCGGCATCGCATGGATCGGAACCGAAGTGACCGCCTACAAGCAAGTCCAACCCCTGGAGAAATTCATCGGACTGGGCGAAAAGACCGGAAATCTCGATCGTGCCGGCAGGGCATATACAAACTGGAACACAGACTATTTTGCCTATGGAGTCGGCGACGATCCGCTCTACATGAGCATCCCATTCTACATGGGAATTCATGAAAAAGGCGCCTACGGCATCTTCTTTGACAATACCCACAAAACAGTCTTCAACTTTGGAGCATCCAATAACCGCTTCGTCTATTTCAGCGCAGAGGACGGAGATTTGGATTATTACTTCATACACCAACCCTCCGTTGCTGAAATCATCAGCTCCTATACGCGGCTCACCGGCCGGATACAACTGCCCCCCAAATGGGCTTTGGGCTTCCAACAGTGCCGTTATTCGTACTATCCGGACTCCGAAGTCTACACGGTAGCTCAGACTTTTCGCGACAAAAACATGCCTGCCGATGTGATCTATCTGGACATTCACCACATGGAAGGCTACAAGGTTTTCACCTTTGATGAGGAAAAATTCAAAGATCCGAAAGCGATGATCTCCCGGTTGAAGGAGAAAGGCTTCAAGGTCGTCGTCATCATGGACCCCGGCATTAAGACCCAGCGGGGTTATCGTCCGTTCGAAGAAGGGCTCGAAAAGGATCTCTTTGTGAAATACCCAGATGGAAAAACGTACGAAGGGCAAGTTTGGCCGGGCTGGTGCGCCTTCCCGGATTTTACCAAAAGCGAAACCAGATCCTGGTGGGCCGAGAAGATGGCTTTCTATACCGAAGCCGGAGTAGAGGGCTTCTGGACTGATATGAACGAACCCGCATCCTGGGGCCAGTTCACTCCCAATCTGATCGAGTTTGAATACGAGGGGGAAAAGGCATCCCACCGAAAGGCCCGCAACATTTACGGCATGCAGATGGCCAGAAGTGCGCAGGAAGGTTCTTCAATTCAGAACCCAGACAAACGGCCCTTTGTGCTGACCCGCGCAGGATTTGCGGGAGTCCAGCGGTATGCCGCTGCCTGGACCGGAGACAATGTCGCTTCGGAAGCGCACATGATGGCCGGAGTTCGGCTTGTGAACAGTCTTGGCTTGAGCGGAGTTGCCTTTGCTGGCTATGATGTAGGAGGATTTGCGGGTGAGGCTAGTAAATCTCTTTTCGCTAGATGGATGTGCATAGGCGCCTTCGCGCCTTTCTACCGGGCGCACTCGATGATCAACAGCAACGATTCCGAGCCCTGGGCTTTCGGAGAGGAAGTCGAGGAAATCAGCCGAAACTACATGAAGCTGAGGTACAGACTTTTGCCGACACTTTACAGCAAGTTTTACTCGAGTAGTCAGACTGGCCTCCCGCTCGCAGAGAGTCTCGCCGTGCAGTATTCCGGCGACCGTTCCGTTTATCTTTCGGCCTATCAGAATCAATATTTGTTCTGCGATTCCCTGTTAATAGCGCCTGTCGAGAGTACCAAAGAAATCACCAAAGTGTACCTTCCGGCCGGAGAATGGTACTATCTGTTTTCTGACGAAAAACACCTCGGCAATCGGACGATCTACCAGGAATGTCCCTTGAGTTATTTGCCGGTATATGTCAAATCAGGGCAGGTTTTCACGATGCAGTCTGATGTGATTCATACAGGAAGCACTCATGATCGCGTGCTGCGGATTCACGTCTACAAGGGGATTTTCGGATCAGAATTCCTTCATTACGAGGATGCGGGAGATGGGCTGGAATACCTAACAGGGGCCTATTTTAGGAGAAAAATCAGCTATGATCCCAAGAACGGATCCTTGGATTTTGTAGTTGCCGAGGGAACCTATCCGAGCGATTTTACCAAGCTGAAAGTCTATTTCCATGGATTCTCCACTGATTCAGTATCGGTTGCCGGGAAAACCCTTTCACTTCAGACCGAAGACTACGCCTTCCTGGGGAAGCTGACCGAGTTTGATCCTTTGCCGGAGGAAGATCATCCTTATTTTGAAATCAAGGACCTTCCCTATATGGAAATAGATCACCTTACTGATTCATTCCAGATCACTGGGCTGATTTGATCGGGGTCGTTTGGTAGATCCGAAAACGACATGCCACTCAGGACTGATCCAGCGCTAAACATCACAAAGACCGAATTCATTTGAGTTCGGTTTTTTACTTTTACACCAAACTCAAGATTATGAAAACTCTCCGCATTACCGGTGTCCCTGAACATTTCAATTACCCTTTTCGACTGGTGGAGCAAGAGCAGCCATTTGCCGATCGGGGCGTGAAAATCCAATGGATAGAGGAATCCCGCGGTTCGGGTCAGATGAATATCGCCCTGCGAAATGACGAAACTGACATCGCGCTGCTCTTGACGGAAAGCTTTCTGAAAGATTTTGAAGCCGGAAATCCATCTAAGATGATCGGCTTTCACGTGGATTCTCCCTTGATCTGGGGTATTCACGTCGGCACAAACACCCCTGCAAACACGCTATCTGACGTGGATAAAAAGTCTTTCTTGGTTAGTCGGATGGGCTCTGGCTCACATCTGATGGCTTTGGTTTTGGCCCAAAAAGAAGGCTGGAAGAAAGAAGATCTGACGTATGATGTCATCGGGAACATGGACGGCGCCAAGCTTGCTATGGATCATGGCAATGAAGGGATGTTTCTTTGGGAAAAATACATGACCGCTCCCATGGTGAAAAACGGAACGATGAAGCGGATTGGAGAAGTGCCGAGCCCATGGCCTTGCTTTGTCATGGTCGCGTCAGATAAGGCGCTGGCTGAATTGGGGCCCTTGATCTTTGAGCTTCGGGATTATATTTATAAGACTTCCGAATTCTTGATGAAGGATCCGAATCGAGTTCAGACTTTGGCTTCGGCCTATCACCTGGCCGAGCGGGATGTAGAGAAATGGCTAGAGCAAACCCGCTGGACTACTGAAGCGAAAGTCCCGCGAAGTGAACTGGAACGAGCAATAAAGACCATGCAGGGCCTCGGAATCCTCAATAAAGAACTACCCCTTGAAGACTTTCTCGCCGATGGAGACCTGCGAGTGCTTGATTGACTCGCCTCTTGGAAGGCGTACCCAGAACTTGGTTCCGTGACCGAGGTGGCTCTCGATGGTGATTTCGCCGCCGCACTTTCTGGTAAACTCTTTGGCCAGCTGGAGACCGAGCCCAGAGCCTTTTTCCTTATTGGTGCCGGGTTTAGACTTGGTCAGTGAATAGGAATCAGACAGGATGAGCTCGATCTGCTCGTCCGACATGCCCACGCCCTGATCCAGCACGCACCAATGAACCCACTTTTCGTCTGTCTCGGAGAAGATCGTCACCGAATCCTCCGGGTTTGAAAACTTCACCGCGTTGTTTAGGATATTCCGGATCACCACTTCGATCAAATCCTGATCCGCATATACCCGGACATTGGGAGCCATGTGATTGAAGATGGTCAACTTTTTCTCCGAAAAAGACGCCATCAATAACTTTAGGGAATTTTCGACGATGCTGCTGAGGTCAAATTCCGTCAAATTCACATGAAAGCCCTCCATCTGGGACATGGACCATTTCAAGGTGTTGTTGAGTGTGAAATTGACCGAATCGATGTCCTTGTTCAATACATGAAGCAATTCTTCAAATTCTTCCTTTTCCAGATCACCGGCCAAAAGCAGATCCACCACGGACTTGACCTGACCGACCGGACCGCGCATATCGTGCCCCAGGATCGAGAAAAGCTTGTTTTTGGTTTCATTCATCGCCTTGAGTTGAACGGATTGCTTTTCCAAAACAAGATTTTGAGCTTCAATCTGTCGCTGTTGATTCAACAGATCTGTATTGAATAGACGGACATTCTTGTTGAGAAAGTACATGCGGATCACCAATACTCCGATCAGGGCAGCGGTGATGGCAAAGAATATGATGTACCTCTTGGAGGTCTCCAGTCGGTAGGCCTGATTTTCATTCTGAGTCTTAAGCAATTCCAGTTCTGAATCTCTCAGGTTGCTCTGAAACATATTCTGAAGGAGGGCCAACCGGTCCTGGTTTGCTTTATTTTGAAGCTGGTCATTCAGTTCCAAAAATCGGGATTGGTGAAAATATGCTTTTGGGATATTATCCCTGATTTTGTAGAGACTTGCCAAGTAGCGGTGGCTTTTGGAGAGCTCATCCAGAAAATTATTTTGCTCACAAAACTCGACAGAATACAGCAACAGCTCTTCCGCCTGATCCAACTTCCCCCCAAGTAGATAAGCATTGCCCAATCTGTGCAAAACCCCGGCCTCAAAGGACTTGACTCCCTGGTCCCGGGCCAATTGCAGCGACTTTTCGAAGATGACTTGAGCTGAATCATAGTTTGCCCGGCTGAAGAAAACATCCCCAATCACCCGATTGGCAAACGACGTCAGGTAGGGAGATCCCGCGTCCTCATTCAACTTGATCGCGCGCTTGGCATATATCATCGCCGAATCAAGTTGATTGATTTGGACAAGATTTAGGGCTATATTATTTAAGCTTCTGATTCGGGTAGACAGGTCATTAACCTGAGTGGCAAGCTCATATCCCTTTTTGAATTGACTGATTGCTGTCTCATAATTCTGCTGCTCGTAATAGAGCGCGCCCATATTGTTCATGAGACGGGCGGCCTGTAGCTTGTCATCCGTGTGCATGGCGACATCGTAAGCGCGCTGCGAAAAATCAAAGGATTTCCGCCACTGTCCCTGCCGATAATAGACCCAACCGATATTCTCGAGTGCCCGGCTCAAGCCGGCAGAATCCCCGAGGGCCTGCGCAAGCGAATCTGACTCTATCGAATATGCTAAGGCTTCGGCCTGGGATTTTTCCCTGAGTTCTGTAGCCAGCTGATTGAGTACAACGATGCGTTCCTTGCCCTCTATCCCCGGCAAGATAGATTTAAGACTGTCCAGATTTAACCCCTGTGGGAACCCCAACCCGGGAGAGATTAAACAAAAAAGAAGAATTAGGAGAATCGGGCGACTCAACACAGTAGACTAATGATGGTTGTGTCGCAAATTAGCGATTATCAGAAACATAAAAATCAAATTTGTGTATTTCAAACAAAAAATGGGCGATACGCCCACCCTTAAAGATTGTCCCAATCCCAGTCCTTGTTGATCTGGCTGATCGCATGATGTGCGGTCAGATCATACTGACACGGTACGATGGAGACGTAGTTATTGGCAATCGCCCATTCGTCGTTGTCCTCCCCTTTGTCAAAATTCACAAAGTTGCCAGCCATCCAGAAGTATTTCCTGCCAGTAGGGTCATAGCGCTCCGCAAACTCCTCCTGCCATTTCGCATCTGCCTGGCGACAGATTTTGATTCCCTTGATCGGTTCATTTCTTTTGGGTGGAAAGTTCACATTCAGCGCCACACCTTTGGCTATGCCTCTCTCCAATACCTGACGGGCGATCTTCTCTACCCACTCTTCGACGTGGGAAAAGTCAGCTTTTAAGGAAAAATCACAAAGGCTAAACCCAATCGACGGCAAGCCCTCCATAGCTCCTTCGATGGCGGCAGACATCGTACCTGAATACAAGACCGAGATGGAGGTGTTGGATCCATGGTTGATTCCACTGACGACCAAGTCGGGTTTTCGGTCTTTAAGTACGTGGTGCTTGGCAAGCTTCACGCAATCCGCCGGAGTTCCGCTGGATTTGTAGGCAATCACATCCTCGAAAATCTCCTCCTCATAGAGTCTGAGCGTCTCTCCGATTGTGATGGCGTGGCCCATGCCCGATTGGGGACTATCCGGCGCGACCACCACGACGTCGCCGAGTTTTTTCATGACCGAAACGAGCACACGGATACCTTTGGCGGTGATTCCATCGTCATTGGAGACGAGGATAAGCGGTTTTGACATAGAGGTTAATTCTGCAATTCGTTGTAATAGGCGGTAATTCTAAGCAAATCTCCCCGCTTATCATGGTCGAGGCGATTCTTTCTCATAAAAAGTAAAATCTCATCATCATAACCTGGGAGCATCGTAAACAAGTCTTTTTTGTTCAGGCTGTATTTTTCGATACTTCCGTTTTTCAGAAAGTAATAATTGAATGCAAGTCGATATTCTGTCTTAGTCTTAGGCCCATTTGAAGGACTCATTCCAATTACCCCTTTAGTCCCTGTATTTTCGTAAAAAGTCGCAATATATTCCCTACATAGAAGCGTAATATCACTGCCCTCTGTCAGGACTTCAAAGAAAACCGGCGTTTCATTTTCGCCATTTTGACTATAAGGAATACTATAAAAAGTTCTTACCCCATCATTTGTTTCGTTATGAATTTCAAAATGACTGACATTGTAGGCTGTAAAGGTAGAGATGGTCTCAGTTTGTAGCTGAACAAAATTATTTTCCAGATCATATTTTACCAAGCCTGCATAAGTCTGCCCATCTGCACCATAGATACTGCCTTTGTACCACAATTGGGAGGGAAAATGATTCTGCGCAAGCAAAGAAAGCGCCCCCACAACCAGCAAAGTCAAGGTAAACACTGCTTTTATTAAGAATTCTTTCATGCTCCCACTATGATTTGTGACGAGGATGAGCGGCTTTGGCATAAAAATTAATTCTGCAACTCGTTGTAGTAAGCGGTAATTCTTAGCAAATCTCCCCGCTTGTCGTGCTCCAGTCTGTTCTTTTTCATGAAAAGATCAATCTCCTCATCATAGCCCGGCAGCATCGCAAAAAGATCCTTGCGCTTCAAACTGTAGCGTTCCATCTTCCCATTTTTAAAAAAATAATAGTTGAACGCTAGCCTGTAGCCCGAATAGTTCTGTGGTCCCCAAAACGGATTCATCCCCATTCCGCCCCAGCTATTGTTCATTCCGCGTGTGTCAGTGGCGATATATTCTCTGCAAAGCAAAGCAAGTTCATCTCCTTGCGTCAATACTTCGAAGAACGTGGGAGTCTCGTATTCGCCGTTGATGGCATAGGGAAGGCTATAAAACTTCCTGGTTCCGGCGAAAATCTCGTCGTAAATCTCAAAGTTGGAGACATTAGAAGCAGTGAAAGTCTCGACGTTTTCGTTCTGAAGCTGCACCAGATTGTTGTCCAGATCATATTTGATCAGGCCAGATACGGTGGTTCCGTCATTGAGATAGATATTTCCTTTGTGCCAAACCTGAGACGGGAACTGGTTGCTACTCTGAGCTAAGACGTGAACCAAGCTCAAGAATAGAAGGCTAAGGGTGAGAATAGTCCTTTTCATGTTGATCGTTGTGCTTAGAATAGTACGGACAAATTTCAATCGGGTTTACTATGAGACGGCAAGAGCTGCCCTACTTCTTAGCTAGCAGTCCTACTTGAGAATGTTGTGGCCCATTTTATCTCTTTTGGTGGTGAGATATTTTTCGTTGTGCGGATTGGGTGCGATCTCGATGGGCACCTGCTCTACGATCTCCAATCCATACCCCAGGAGGCCAACACGCTTTTGAGGGTTGTTGGAGATCAGTTTGATCTTGCTGATTCCCAGATCCCGCAGTATCTGCGCACCTACGCCATAGTCTCTGCCATCCATAGGCAAGCCTAGCGCAATGTTTGCCTGGACGGTGTCCATGCCTTGCTCTTGAAGTTTATAAGCCTTTAACTTGTTGATCAGACCGATACCGCGACCTTCCTGATTCATGTAGAGGACCACTCCCTTGCCTTCTTTTTCGACCATTTGCATGGCAGCATGAAGCTGAGGTCCGCAGTCACATCGACAGCTTCCAAAGATGTCTCCAGTCGCGCAGGAAGAATGGACTCTTACCAATACCGGCTCAGTTGGTTCCCAGGTACCTTTGATCAAAGCCATGTGTATCTCCTGCGTGTTGGTCTGTCTGAAAGCGATCAGGTCAAAATCCCCCCAGCTGGTGGGAAGTTCCACTCCGATTTCACGCTTGATCAGCGACTCGTTTTTAAGTCGATAAGCGATAAGATCCTTGATCGACACAAGCTTCAGATTAAAGCGTTCGGCAACCTTGACCAGATCCGGCAGACGGGCCATGGTCCCATCTTCATTCATGATCTCTACCAAAACGCCAGCCGGCGCCATTCCGGAAAGTCTCGCAAAATCAATTGCTGCCTCGGTATGACCGGCTCTGCGGATCACTCCGCCCCGCTTTGCCTTAAGCGGGAAGATATGCCCTGGTTTGCCCAGTTCGCTCGGATGTATCGAATCATCAATCAGCGCCTTGATTGTTTTGGCGCGGTCTGAAGCTGAAATCCCCGTGGTACATCCATGCCCAATGAGATCAACTGACACGGTAAAAGGAGTCTCGAAGGCAGCGGTGTTATTCCCGACCATGAGCTCCAGCCCGAGCTGCTCGCAACGGTCTTCGATCAGCGGCGCACAGATCAGGCCGCGTCCATGAGTAGCCATGAAATTGACGATCTCGGGCGTGACTTTTTCAGCAGCGCAGACGAAATCACCTTCGTTTTCGCGATCCTCATCGTCTACTACGATGATGACCTCACCGTTTTTGATTGCTTCGATGGCGTCTTCTATCGGGTCTAGCTGGTACGTTTCCAAGGAGTTTGTTTTTGAATTCATAAAATTAAAGAGCGCAATTTAGTTGCTTTCCTCTTAAAACAGGGAATAGCCAAAGAAAGTTTGGCTTTAACCAATGACTATTCCAAGCTCTTTACTGAGTAGGATCTGGACCTTCTTCACCTCTAAAAATATGTTCTGAAGAACCAGTATTTGTTCGAAATCTTCCCGGTTTGCGTCGGCTGAACGGATGTTCCTGCTGGCTTCGTCCATCAGTTTCTCGACGTATCTTTTTTTGAACCAAAGAAGCGCCCGATAGCTGCTCGCCGCCAAGTCGTCCTTTTCCGTCGGAACCAAGATCCCGTGCCGGCCAGTCCAATGGGGAGAGATTTCCCAGCGCTGCTGGACCAGATCGATCACCTCGGTCTTTGCCTGACCCGGAAACTCATCCAGCAGACTTTTCAAATCCAGTCCTTTTCCCTGCGTCGTAATTCCCTTAAAGAGGCCGTATATCCGTTCGTAGTTAGCGGTTTGAAATTTTGTCTCCAGCGTTTCGCTGAGCAAATACTCCAACACGGTATTGCCGTCATCTGCCAGGTTCTCGCCGGCATAGAGTGCCATCAGCCGGAGAATCTCACGCTCATGTATTGATAGTTTTTCCAGAAAAGAAAGCTGCCCCTGACTCGGGACGAGTTCTTCCAGCTTCTCTTCTGCCTCAGCTTCTTCCTTAGCTTTCTGAAAATGATCCTTATTACTCTTAATCAGTGACTTATTCAGCTCCGAATGGATGATCTCCTCCTCGATCTGCAATAGTCCCGAAGCCTCTTTGGCATAGACTGAGCGGATAATCGGATCGGGGATTTTGCCGATGCTCTGGACGATCTCGCGGATCACCTCTGCTTTCCGGATCGGATCTCTGGCAAATTCATCCTGATACAGCCCAATCTTAAATCCGATAAAATCCCGCTGGTTTTCTTTCAGATAATCCTGAAAAGCCTGAGAACCGACTTTTCTCGAGTAACTATCCGGATCCTCTCCGTCTGGGAAGACGACTGCTTTGACGTTCAGGCCGCCTTCCAGCAGCAGATCAATCCCACGGATCGACGCCTTGATCCCAGCAGAATCCCCGTCATACAGGACCGTCACCTGATTGGTGAAGCGCTTGATCAGCTTGATCTGGCCGTCGGTGAGCGAGGTCCCCGAGGAGGCCACCACGTTTTCGATCCCCGACAGATGCAGGGAAACCACATCCGTATATCCTTCGACCAGAAAACAGTTGTCCAGATCACGGATGGCTTTTTTGGCCTGAAAGATCCCATAGAGTACATCACTTTTGTGATAGATCGGCGTCTCCGGCGAGTTGATGTACTTCGGTTGGTTTTTGTCTTTGGTGAGAATCCTGGCTCCAAAACCAATCGCCTTGCCGCTGACGTTGTGAATCGCAAAGGTCACCCGTCCGCGGAAGCGGTCATACACGCGGCTGGCATCTCCTTCCCGCTGGAGAATCAGCCCGGCTTTGAGCAGGATGTCTTCCTCAAATCCGGCGATTTTCGCGGCTTTCAGGAAATGGTCCCATCCATCAAGCGCATAGCCGAGGTCAAACTTCTCGATGATCTGCGGGTTGAATCCCCGCTCTTTGAAATAGCTCAGACCGATGGATCTTCCTTCTTCGGTTTGGAGGTTTTTGACGAAAAAATCCTTCGCAAAATTCAATGCAATAAAAAGACTCTCCCGCTCATTTTGCTCCTGGTTTTGCTCAGGGGTGCGGGTTTCATCTTCCTCGACTTCGATCCCGTATTTTCCCGCCAGGTGACGGATTGCTTCCTGGAAACCAACCCCCTCAATATCCATGATGAACTGGATGGGATCGCCAGCTTTGCTACAGCCGAAGCATTTGTAGATCTGCTTTGCCGGGGAGACCGAAAATGAAGGCGACTTTTCCCCGTGAAAAGGACAGCAGGCCCACATATTCTGCCCTTTTTTCTTCAAAGGCAAGTAATCTCCTACCACCTCTACGATGTCGGCACGTTCTTTTACTTTGTCGGATGTCAGCTTGCTGATGCTCATGGATTGGGAAAGTAAGCAAAGTTAAGAGCAGAGATTTGATTTGGCTCCACAAAATCGGCAGAACTATTTGGTTCCAGCTTAAGTTCACTCAGACAAGGTTGGAATGTGGTTTCATAAAGCGACATTCTTGAAGTAACTTGCCAAAAATTTAGAATTACCCATGCAATTGACCGCAGAATCTGTTAAAAAATCACTTTCGAGAGTTCAGGATCCGGATCTAAAGAAGGATCTGGTCACCCTGGGAATGATCCAGGGAATACACATCGAGGGCAACAAGGTGAGTTTTAAGGTCGTGCTGACCACTCCGGCTTGCCCGCTGAAAGAGGTGATCAAAAACAACTGCATCGAAGCCTTGGAGCAGGATCACGGCACGGATTGGACATGGGATATCTTCATGACCTCACAGGTGACCACCATCCGGGATGCAGGGCCGATCCTGCCAGAAGTGAAAAATATCATCGCCATTGCTTCCGGCAAAGGCGGCGTCGGCAAATCCACCACTGCGGTCAATCTCGCGGTGGCTTTGGCCCAGCTTG
This sequence comes from Algoriphagus terrigena DSM 22685, assembly GCF_000429445.1. Lineage (GTDB taxonomy): Bacteria > Bacteroidota > Bacteroidia > Cytophagales > Cyclobacteriaceae > Algoriphagus > Algoriphagus terrigena. Next base: position 81,906 of record NZ_AUBW01000023.1, on the reverse strand, counting down.
GCGCGAAAGTTGGCTTGGTAGATGCCGACATATCAGGACCGTCAGTACCGACGATGTTCAATGTGGAAGGCGAGCAACCCACAGTAAAAAAAGTCGGAGAAAAGAACATCATCGTCCCAATCCTCCAATACGGAGTCAAACTGATGTCGATTGGTTTCTTGACCCCGACAGACAGCGCCGTGGTGTGGAGAGGCCCGATGGCGAGCTCGGCTTTGCGGCAGTTTATCGTGGACGTGGAATGGGGCGAGCTGGATTACCTGCTCATCGATCTGCCTCCGGGCACTTCGGACATCCACCTGACGATGGTGCAGACCGTACCGGTCACAGGAGCAGTGATCGTCACTACACCCCAAAAAGTAGCCTTGGCGGATGCAAACAAGGGATTGTCCATGTTCAGACAGCCTCAAATTAACGTTCCCATCTTAGGTGTTGTAGAAAATATGGCTTACTTTACACCGGAAGAATTGCCTGAAAACAAATATTATATCTTCGGAAAAGAGGGAGGTAAAAAGCTTGCCGAAAAATACGAGGTGCCGTTTCTGGGAGAAATCCCCATCATACAGAGTATCCGCGAAAGCGGTGACACGGGATACCCCGCAGTATTGAAAACCGGACCGACCAAAGACGCCTACATGGACTTGGCAGAATCAGTAGCCCGACAGGTAGCCATCCGAAATGCCTCAGTAGAAAAAACATCAGTTGTAGAAGTAAAAGCATAAGTAGTAATGGAAGCTGGACTAAGAGAAAAAATTGAATTTGCTTTAGATACGATCAGACCATATTTGGAAGCAGACGGCGGCAATGTAAGGATCGTCGAATTGACGGAAGACTTCGTCTTGAAGATAGAGATGATGGGCAACTGCGGCTCCTGCCCGATGTCTACCATGACATTGAAAGCCGGTGTCGAAGAAGCAATCAAGCGAGCTATCCCTGAGATCACCCGGGTGGAAGCTGTCAATCTTACTATCGCCTGATTGTCTTTTGAATGAAAAAAGGTTTACGGATTTTTTGTCTATTACTCCTCTTCAAGGGGTTCTTATCTCTTACAACTGACTCATTCGGGCAAAAGATCACCCCGCTCGATGCCAGTCAATCTCCCGTCACCTCTGCTCCGCACGATCATACCGACAAATGCGCCCATACGCTGATCCAAGCCAAGATCGAAAAAGAGATGGGCTATTTTGGCTCCGAAGGATTTTTTGAAGACTGGATCGATCAAAAGATAGTTTCGCGGAGAAGTATGCCGCAGATCGCCCGGATGCAGGCAGAAAAAAGGCTCATCCCGGTAGTCGTCAACGTCATCCACAACGGCACCGCGATCGGAGTCGGCACCAATATCCCCGATTCACAGATCATCGAGCAACTGCGGATTCTCAACGAGGATTTTCGACGGCTGAATGCTGACACTACCCGTACGCCGGCAGAATTCCTACCCTTTGCGGCAGACGCCAATGTCGAATTCGTCCTGGCCAAGCAAGATCCAAACGGCCTGCCTACCAGCGGCATTGTGCGGATACAGGGACCAAAAACCACTTATCATCCCGATACGGACGCCGTCTTGATCGGGCAGCTCACCCAATGGAATCCTGAAGAATACATGAACATCTGGGTGGTTCCTTTGGTACAGCCTTACATTGGATATGCCTCATTTCCGATCTCTGACCTGCCGGGATTGAATTTCTCCCCCACTCCAGCGATCATCGATGGGGTGACCATCGACTACCGATATTTTGGTAGTGGCGGCAACGCAGCGTCGGGATCGTTGGGAAGAACGGCTACCCACGAAGTCGGACACTATTTCGGACTTCGCCATATCTGGGGTGATGGAGGCTGCGACGTAGACGACTTTGTCACTGACACGCCGATCCAGGACTCATCCAACAACGTCTGTAACGCCAATCCGACCAAAACCTCCTGTGGGGTAAACAACATGATCCAAAACTACATGGATTATACCCCTGACGCTTGTATGAACTTATTCACAAACGGCCAGGTGGAGCGATTCGATGTGGTACTGGCCAATAGCCCCCGTCGGGTCACGCTGGTGAACAACCGGGCTACACAGGATCCTGTGCTGGCAAATCGCGACCTAGCCTTGGTCAAGATCATCCAGCCCGTGGATGCGATCTGTGCGCTGAATGTGGTTCCCCAAGTCGAAGTTCAGAATACGGGAGAATCGTCGCTTACTTCAGCAAGAATTGAATTTAAGAGAAACGGGGTCGTCATCGAAAGCCGACGATTCGCCTTCAATCTGAGCACTGGACAGACTGCGCTACTGGCTTTTAATCCCTATGTGCTGCCAGAAGCAAACAATCAGATTGAGTTTCAAATTACCCAAGTGAACGACTTGGCGGATGAGAATCCGGCTAACAACTCCAAAACATCCAATCCGGTCCTTCAGGGAGAAATCAGTCTCCCTTATACCTACAATCTTTCAGCTTTTCCTGGAGATTGGGTGATTTCCAATCCAGATCAGTCCAGAACTTGGGAAAGAACAGCGATCACGGTCGATGGGCAAAGTCAGCAAGCTCTATACGTTCAGAATTTCGAGTACGAAGCACCGGGGCAATACGACTATTTCATCTCGCCGATCATCGATCTCTCCAAGTATCCCAATGCACAATTGGTGTTTGAGGTGGCGCATGGTCCCTACGACCAGGAAGGGTATCAGGATGGCCTGATCGTGTCGGTGTCCCAGGACTGCAATGCCGATTTTGATTTGGTAGATGTCAACTATCAGAAATCCGGGATCAGACTGGCCACCTCCCCTGCGACGGTCGATGAGTTTATCCCCACATCCAGCGGTCAGTTCAGAACGGAGATTTTCAATCTGAGTGACTTTCAGTCATTGGGGAAAGTGAGGCTTTCCATCATCAACAACAATGCATACGGCAACAACATTTACATTCGAAATATCAGAATCCTACCGACGGAAGAACTCAGATACGATCTGAAGATCGAGGGTATTGTCAATCCCGCACCTATCAGCTCAGGACTTCACGAGGACGAAGTCATCCGGGTCACCAATACTGGCAACCTTCCTGTCACCCAATTTATCTTCAGCAGAAGCACCAATTCCGCCCTTCCAGCGGAAACTTATCTAGTGTCTGACCTGACTGTTGGCCCAGAAGAGCAGATCGATCTTGAGATCGCCAAATCAACGGGCAGCGGGAAAAGCAAGTTGAGCTATGCCGTTTCGGAACCAAACTTCGACCAAAACGGCGGAACTCCCGAGTTTTTCACCAGGTTCCATCTGGAAGATACAGATTCCATCGAGTCACCCTGGAGACAAAGATTCGACAACAGCACCAACCTTGCACCTTGGCTGACCATCAATCCTGAGAACGACCTGCAGACCTGGACAGTAGCACCCGTCAGCAGTGAATCCGGCCCCAATAACGTGGCAAGGCTGGAAAACGGAGTGGCCGACAACAGCTATTGGCTGGGATCACCGGAGTTCAGTCTGAGCAAATCAAGTCAGGCCGGCTTGTTCTTTGACTTGGCAGCAGGACAGGTAGACCCCGCAACCCGACTTTCGGTCGTCGTGAGCAGGGATGCCGGTCTTACGTACTTCGCCGCATGGACTGCAGCCGGGGAGGAATTGGCAACGGTCTCTTCCGGAAACGCCAATCCAAATTCGCCGGGAGATTACGCCAGGAAGTATGTGAATTTGAGTGAGTGGGCTGGTCCGGAAAGTTCTAATGCCCGATTGGCTTTTGTATTGGAAGTTTCCGGTAATGCCAACGCTCCGGTCTACTTGGACAATCTGGAGCTTTTCCTGAACGCAAATCCAGAACCGGTGATCCCGACAGAAGGATCCAGTATCCTCTACCCAAATCCCGCCCAAGAGCACTTCAGCCTAGCCTTCAACCTGCCAGCAAGGGAAGATATCACAATCCAAATCATCTCTTCCGCCGGTGCAATCGTGCACGAAGTAGTCTATCCGGGGACTTTAAACCAAACCTACACGTTCAGTACCGACTTGTTCCGGACAGGATTGTACATCATCCGGATCAGCAGCAATTCGCTGACTGAAATGAAGCGATTGATTATTAATTGATCTAAAATAAGCCGATGCATCAGACTTCGGCTTATTTTTTGCCCGTAGCTTTGGGTTGTTATCCAACAATTTTGTTCCTTAATCGATCAAAATCCAGCTACCTTAGTCTGATATATTTTCCCCAATGAATTCCTTAAAATATCCACTTAAGAAAATCCTGATCAATCTGCTGATCGTCACCGGCATCGCAATTTTCTTGGGATTTCTTTTTCTAAAAGTCTACCTCCCACTCTACACAAACCACGGAGAAACCGTGTCTGTCCCGGATCTTTCCGGATATGAATATGCCGAAGCCAGCGAACTGCTGGAAAATTCCAGTTTGCAATATGAGGTTTCAGTGGATTCTGGATTTAGCACAGAACTCCCCGCTCTGGCGATTCTCAAGCAGGTTCCCGCCGCAAACTCTCAGGTAAAAACCGGACGAAAAGTATATCTGACGCTCAACGCCCGCAATGCGCCAATGATCAAGATGCCAAATCTGGTCAACATGCAATTGAAAAATGTGCAGGAGACGCTGGCAAACATGGGGCTGGAGCGCGGAGACATCGTGTACGTTCCTGATATCGGTATCAATGTGGTCTTGGAGCAACGCTATCGCGGTGTCACTGTCAGAGAAGGATTTGAGATTCCTAAAGGCGCCCGGATCGACTTGGTCGTGGGCGACGGTAATGGCAATCAGTTGCTGTTGGCCCCGGACCTGACCGGTATGGAGGAGGAAGAAGCTGAATTTCTTATCTTAGGTTCCGGATTGCGGGTTGGCAACAAAAACTACTCAGCGACTGATTCTGTAGCCGCGGGAAGAATTTTCCTGCAAGCGCCTCCTGCCGGCACTCAAGTAAGAACCGGAGAATTAATCAATATTTGGGTCTCCAAAAACTAACCGATTGAAAAAGACCGCTGGAAGCTGGACGTTATTTTTTTGCTTTGCCTTGATTGTCTTGCAAAGTGAAAAAGCGTTGGCCCAGTTCGTCGAATTTGCTCCGATTCACCAAGAACGGTTTCACAAAGGATCCCAAAATACAATCTCATCCAGGACTCAGGCTGCTAATTCGCTGCCCTTTTGGGACGACTTCTCGACGGGCATCGACACCTTAAGATGGACCGTCTCCGGTGCCTCATACACAGAGACCATCGGGCAAAATCCGCCTTCCCTCGGGCAGATCCTCTTCAATGGAGTGGATCAAAATGGGGCTCCCTATTCGCTTCAGATCCGGGATCAGGGAGAAAGTGACTTTCTGACCAGCAAACCCTTTGACCTGAGCACCTTGACCCCTTCTCAGCAGGGAAGTCTGTATCTGAGCTTCTTTTGGCAGTCGGGAGGAAAAGCAGAGGCACCAGATGGACGGGATCGGCTGACACTTCAGGTGCTAGATGGCCAAGGCAACTGGAATACAGTCTGGCTCAAACCTGGAGGAGAAGATCCCGACAGGACTGTTTTCACCCAGGAGATCATAAAAATCCTCCCCGAATGGCAACACGCCGGCTTTCAGTTCCGGTTTTTTTCCAACGGCAGACAGGTAGGCCCATTTGACAGCTGGTTGGTTGATTACATCTATCTGAACACGGGCAGAAGTGAAGATGATCTTGACTATCGGGACCGGGCACTGACGCAACGCAACCAGCTGAGTCTCGGAGATTACAGCGCATATCCGTTGGAATTGCTGCAGCAAGAACAATCGGGGCTTTGGACGCAAGTTCAAAACGAGTTTCTAAATCTGGAAGACCGCTTTCGGGCAATGGAATACTCCATCGACATCGAAGACAGCACCGGCAATCAGCTTTTGTCGGTCAATTCCAATACACCATTTGATCCAGTTCCAAACTCACTGGAAAGAAGAACCTTCCTGAGCAGGGATTTTGACGAGGTTCCGGTTCCATCCACCGAAACAGATCTGATCGCGCGGACTTCGCTCACCTCGGGGGATGATTTTCTTTTCCAAGTTCAAAACGGCGATACGACCCGTTTCAGCTCGGTTGACTATCGGGTCAATGACACGGTAAAGACCGTCTTCCCTGTCCGTGACTTTTTTGCTTTTGACAACGGCTCGGCGGACTACGCGGCCGGAATCAATCAGCGGGCAGGCCAGCTGGCGGTGAGATTCAATTCTCCCGAACCAGTCTACCTCAAAGGCATTTCGATCAACTTCAGCAATGCAAGCCAGGCAAATCAGGCGGTAGATATCGTAGTCTGGGACGAAATCGACCAGAGTCCGATCTTGGTGAAGGAGTCATTTATCCCAGCCAAAGTGCCGGGGCAAACTTTCATCTACTACGAACTGGACACAAACATCCGGGTGTCGGGTGAGTTTCACGTCGGCTTCAGCCAATATTCCAATGATTTCATCCACGTTGGCTTGGACAAGGTGAACGACCATGGAGATAGGATTTTCTATGACGTTGGCGCAGGCTGGGTACAAAATGAAGACGTGAAAGGCTCCCTGATGATCCGCCCCCACGTATCGCTGGCCCCGCCTTTTGAAGAAGCCGTCGCGCCCGAAGCTGGCTTTAGAATCTATCCCAACCCCGTCGTGAATCAGCTGCACATCGACGGCAAATTTGCAGAGATTGCGATTTTCGATTCCTTTGGCCGACAGATTTTCTTGCAACGGGAGCAAAGCGATGAAGGAGAAATTATTAATTTTGAAGGACAGCGGCCCGGAATCTACGTCGTGAACCTATTTTCCGAGTCCGGCACGAAATCATTTCGAATTTTAGTCAACAGATAACATGGAAGATATCACCGTTTCCGAATTGAAAGACCGCCTGGACAGGGGGGAAAAATTCCACTTTCTCGACGTGAGAGAAGAATGGGAATACGAAGAAGATAATCTTGGAGCAGAAAACATCCCACTGGGCGAGCTTCCCCATCGAATCAGTGAGATAGCCGACTACAAGGACGAAGAGATCGTCGTCCACTGCCGATCAGGAGCGCGAAGCGGCAATGCGAAGAAGTTTATGGAAAGCAAAGGATTCAGTCAGGTACGGAATGTAACCGGGGGAATTTTAGCCTATCGAGCCCTTTAAAAAAGAATATTAAGCCGGATTGATCTCCGGCTTTTTTTTAGGAAAAGATAAATGGCCGAGGTGAAAAGCACAGGGCAAAGATCAGAATAGCGAGCCATCCTACGCATTTCCTTTTCCAATCCATCTCCTTGGTTCCGGACACTTCAGGGTGCTTAAGCCCCATGAATCTTCCCAAAAGAAAAGCATATAAAAGCCAGCCCTGATAGCCTTCCCATTCCGGTTTTAAAAAGGCCACCAGGTATTGTCCAGCAGCCAATGAAAGTGCAAGGGTGAGTTTAGTCTGAACCGAAAAATCCGTTCTCGAATAGCAGAGATACAGAAATCCCACATAAAGCGGAATACTAAGCATAAGCTCCTCCAAGGGCATATTGGGCCGGATCACTCCCATCCCGGCATACGCCAGGAAAAGTGTGAAGACCGCGATGGAAATCCATCCATGGTGCTTGGGAAACAGTCCGAATACGACGTGTCCTCCATCCAGTTGACCGATTGGAAACAAATTGAAAGCAGTAAAGAACAGCGCCAAGTAGCCAGCAAAGAGGTAGGGATAGTGAATCACCTCAGACATCGCAGGCATGCGATCAACGTCTGCCAAGAGCTCCCCCATTCCCCAAAAAAGGAGGTTACCGCCCAGCTCAAAATCCATCACGTCTTCGCCGTATCCTTTGAAATCCGGATCTGCATATTCGGGATGTACCGAATAGATGTACTCCGCAGGCGGCAAAGTCGTAAATCCATACACCAGCACAACCAGCGCCACCACGAAGCCCGCGATCGGCCCTGCTACGCCAATATCAAAGAATTTCTTACGGCTGTTGACAAAGCCTTTTATACGGATAACAGCTCCAAAAGTGCCGATTGACGGCACGCCGATAAATCCCAGCCAAACAGGAAGAAAAAAAGGCAGACTGCATTTCACCCGATGGTAGATCGAGGTCAACAAATGTCCCAGCTCATGAATCAACAGAATCCCGATGAATGGGATCGAAAATGCCATAGACTTGACGAAATATTCCCAGGTCAAAAGCGACTCGCCATCACCGATAACCGACTTTCCATAGACCCATTCGCCTCCCGCCAAGGTGGTCGTGATGAGCGTGAAAAGCAAGAGCAGTCCGTGGATGAGGTACTCTTTCGGCTTATACATGACCGAAAAAGTCAAAGATCACATTCGGACCAGTCACTTGGATCGCGTTGATGCCAATAGAAGCCGCTCCCTTGACATTGGCATCCAGATCATCGAAAAAAATCACCCGATCAGCAGTTGTGCCAAGTTCCGTCAACATGCTTTGATAGATTTCAGTGGACGGCTTAGCCAGTCCCATCTCGTGACTGTAGAAGATTCGGTCAAAGAGCGGCTCAAAACGATCCATCTGATGATCAGTCTTCAGCATCTCGTAGACCGCATCAATATGGATCGCATTGGTATTGCTCAGCACCGCCAATTGATAGTTTTCTTTCAGTTTGGCAATCAGGTCCAGTCTTTTTTGAGGGATTTTCCCGAGAATGCTATTCCATAGTCTGTCGACCTTTTGGTCGTCCCAGACTTGTTCGAAGTATGTTCGAACCGCATCTCTAAACGTCGGAGAATCGATCTCTCCTTTCTCATAAGCCTTATGAAAGTCAGTCAGATAAAAGATATCAACCTTGGAATGGTGCATGGCAGGAACCTCTGCCCTGATCAGATCAAATGCCCGATTGTAGTCCAAATCGATAATCACATTGCCCAAATCAAAGATCAAAAAGTCGGCATCAGGGGCATTTTTCATTCGTATTCGTGGTTGTGTATTTGAACTCAAATATGTAACATTGCACTCCCAAAACCAAGGTAGAGGGCTCTTTGGAGCCCAAAAACAGGGGTTTTGAAGTGCTCTCTTGAATGGACCAAAAGTTTGCAAATTGAGGAGAAAAAAGCACTGGAATTTCCGGGCCTATAGCTCATTCGGTTAGAGCAACTGACTCATAATCAGTAGGTGCTTGGTTCGATTCCAAGTGGGCCCACCCATCTGGGCAAAGTCGTTTTTAATCGACTTTGCCCATTTTTTTGGTCTTTAACTCATTGTTAAACAAATAGATAAGATCGACTACTTCGTTAATTCGACAGTTTCGATTTTTTAACCCTCAAAGGTGATATTTTCAAGGAAGATCGAACCAACTATCCTCCTTTTTTGACCTAAGTCTCCTTTCGAAAAAAGGAAATCCAGCTTTCCAGCCACTGAAAGGGCTTTTGTAAAATTTTTACTCAGTTCTTTGTCGGAATTTGGTTCGATGTTGTCCAGGTGGGTTTCCAGCAAAAAAAGTCTCCTCGCTGCAAGTCTTTTTCACTTCCCTGTAGTCATCTCTGGAGATATCACCCTTGATCAATAGATCCCTTGCTTTAGCCAACTTTGAATTCAGATCTCCAATCTCTTTTTGGTGCTTCTTCTGCTCTAAAACAGCAGTTCCATTCAGCCGGTTACCAACCTCCTCAAAAATGATTTTGTAAACTTCTTTCAACCCTGGTTTTGGTTTGAACTCGGAGAGTTTTTTAAGGAAAGCCTCATTTACGTCTTTTGCTTTAAACCTGACGCCACATTTTGCGGTGCAGTGGTAGTAGGCAAGGTCAGTCTTTTTTCAAAAAGCTCTAAGCTGCGCCCTCGGAATCAGACTGGATAACCATCATCGGCACCGATTGCTTTGGGGACGGTTTCAGCCCTTTCGTTTTATCCGACCACTCCGGTTCGAGTAGGGATTGAGTTGGGTTTTAAGTCCTACATCGAGAAGGGGGAGGATTCTGCCAGTCCCTGATCAATGAATACCGGATCCCCGGGAATTGCTGGGAGAGAACATTGATTTCTCCCGGATCCTTTTCCAGATCTGAGCCGAGCAGGCAATAAAACGAGGGAGACGGTGGGTGGAAAGTGGAAGGACTTGTATCATCAAGCGAAGGCCAACAGTTTTATGTGGCATCATCCAAGTCACGGAAAATTATCGGAAGATGCCACACCCCACCCTCTTACCATCTCATTCCTTTGTGAATTCATATTCCTGGCCGCCTGAAATCAGAATCAGCGTGTTCTGGTCTGGATGAAAGGTCAGCTTGATGTTTTCCTTTATATTCTCAAAGTGATGGTTTCCGCGGTAGCTGAGGGCAAGATCCGGCTGGTCACCGGCCTTGGCCATGAGGATGCCGTTCTCTGAGGTAAGCGTCAGTTTAACAGGAGCCATTTTACTGGAATAGCTCCCCAGATACTGGTTAATGTCTTCAATAGGGACTACCGGCGGTGGGGTGAATTTACCGATCGCCAGGATTCCATCGGTACTTCCAAGACGAGCGATGACTCCCCAGCCATAGAAATCATTTGCAACTGCCAGCGTGACCTCATTTTTTCCGGGTTTCAGATTGAGCGGGACGCGTGTGTTGGCAACTGAAATTCTTCCTTTGGGATATTTTCCTGCACCCTGTTGGAAGAGGTTCTTGTCCACCCAGACCATCTGCCCGTTCAAAAAAACCCATACCTCGTCGCTGAATCCCAGGTCAAGAAAATTGCCTTGGGCTGAGGCACTCTCTATCACAGCTTTGAGCCAAACCACCTTTCTTTCCTGATTCATTCCAAACTTCCGGGTGAGGTTGATCAGACCTTCTCTCTCGGCAGTGATTACATCCTTGTAAAGGTCACCATCTAGCAGTTGCTCACGGGTAGCCTCCCGGCCTGACTCCAGCACCACTGGCTCCGTAAGAGCCCATTCCCGGAGGTAGTTGGATTGGTGGCGGGTCAAATCCGGACCCTCTTCGGGAGAAAGATTCCCAGTGTCTTCCGGTCTGACGCTGATATTGGAGATGTAGGAAGCTCCCTCAAAGGACACTCCACCTTCTCCATAGATTCCTTCCAGTTTGGGAATGTCCAACACGGGCCAGGTGTCGCCATTGACGTAGACTTGCATCCTTTTCCCGTGGATCACCAGCTTGATATGGTTCCAGTCGCCCTTTTTGATCGGAGCAGGCGCCTGATAGTTGGGGTACATGTCCCACATATTTACACCGTCAATATACGGGCAATATTGGACGGCTTCATTGGCCAGGGTATCGCCGGCATTGGCAACTCTGAGATATACAATCTCTTGCTCTTTTTCGTCGCGTTTGTGGAAATACACCGACTGTGCAAAGCCGGGCAAGATCGATTCGACGTCAAACTCGATGGTGCCGTCCTTGAAGTTAAGTCCCTTGATTACGACCTGGCCAGAATTGGCTGCCAGCTTTATACTGGGCCGGTCTTTGAAGGTGACAAATTCAACTGTCCCGGGTGTGAATTCAAAACTCTCCGGGCTCATCGGAACAGTGCCCGTCTGGCTGTATGCGCCCCAGAGGGGAAGCAGCATGCCGATCAACATCATTCGCTTTTTCATGTGTTTATAATTTTTGCTTTGCGGCCACATAGCCTGTCCCGATTTTTTTCGGGGGAATCTCGCCTTGACCATAATCATCCCTCTGTTTGCCGCTTTGGGTTATGCTCGATTTTATGTGTCTATATTTTTTCTTTAAGGCCACATGGAATCTCGCCTTGACCATAATCATCCCTCTGTTTGCCGCTTTGGGTTATGCTCGATTTCATTGGTTTTTGTTTTCATGGAATGCCTGCAAAGTGTCCTGAGAACGGTGAAACCGCTTGTTCAAAAACAGTTCAAGTTTGTTTCAATCCTGAGATGCCATCGTTTGGCTACCGCATATCCCCAAGAAATGCGCTATCATGCTTCCGGAAAATGAATAGCTTTGTTTGAAAGCCTAAACCACTATGCAAGCTGCTGAAAGACTGAAAGATACCGTTGAGGAACGTCTAGCCAGGGGATCGGCCGAGGACTGGACCAATTATGATTTTGAGAAACTCAGTGAGGAAATCCTGAACGTGACTTCGGTAAGCCTGAGCGTATCGACCTTAAAGCGGTTTTTCGGAAAGGTAAAGTACAGCAGCAGTCCTTCCATCTCCACGCTCAATGCCCTGGCTGTATTCGCGGGCTTTGCCGACTGGCGGCAGTTTGAAAACTCGACGGGGAAAACGGGACAAAAGGTGGAGCCTCTGGAACATAAACCAACGGTCCCGATTCGTAAGAGAATCCTGCCACTGAGAGGTTATCTTTTCTCCGGGATCTCGGTGGTGCTGGTGGTGTTCGCGCTGATCTACTGGAAATCGATGCCGAGATACGATCCGGCAGACTTCACTTTTTCTTCCAAGACTGTCCTTTCCAGTGGGCTGCCCAATTCGGTGATCTTTGACTATGAAGCGTCCGGGATTAAGGATTCGGACTCTGCCTTCATCAGCCAGACTTGGGACGTCCGCCGTAAGTATGCCATTGACAAAAACGCCCGCCATCACTCCTCCATCTATTACTATCCCGGCTACTTCAGAGCCAAGCTGATGGCAGGTGAGCAGGTACTCAAAGAGCATGACATACAGATCATGACCGACGGCTGGCTGGGGCTCGTCACTGCGCCATGGGGCGAACGGCCCCTTTATTTTGAAAAGGCAGAGATTGCCAAAGCCGGGGCTATCGAGGTCAGCGAGGATTTGCTTCAGCGGTATAACCTGAGCCTTCATCCGGACTTGCCAGAAGTCAGACTCTATAACCAGGCCAACCTGCAAGGCTTCTATACCGACAATTTCGAATTTGAAACCGAAGTCAGGTCAGGCTTTTCGGAGGGCAAGGCGGCCTGTCAGCGGGTTGACATCTATCTGCAGGCCAAAAATGACATCCTGATCATGGCACTTTCCCGTCCCGAATGCGTGGGAGATCTTTTTTTGGGAGGCTTTGGAGTGGGGACAAACAGTCGGGAGGAAGACCTGAGTGGTCTTGGCAGCGAGCTGAACGATTGGGTCAAGGTCAAAGTCACGTGTGTGGACCGTGAGATTCGTTTCTACGCCAATGGGAAGCTTGTCTACCAAAACCACATCGCCAATCCTGCAATCGAGATCGTGGGCGTGCAATACCGCTTTGAAGGCCCGGGCGGAGTGAGAAACACCCGTTTGGTGTCGGGTGAAAAGGTCTGGGCGGCCGAATGACACGTCAGTCTCCCGTTCTTTCCTTTTCCCCTACAACACCTTTTTTGGTTCCTCTCGCAATTTACCAGTTAACTTTTCCGATCACTCCCGATTCAATACGTCGGCAGGATTGGTACGGGCGACTTTAAGCGTCTGCGAACCAATCATCAGCAAGGCTACCATCAGCACAGCGAAACTTCCCAGAACCATTTCGGGCAGTTCAAGCGGTAGGGAGTTGGGGATCTGGGGCAGCAGAATCTTATCGAAAAACAGATAGGTTGCCGGAATAGCAATCACCGCAGAGACTGTCAGCAGGTTTACAAAACTTCTACTTAAAAGTGCCAATAGACCCACTTCAGACGATCCCATCACTTTACGGATACTCACCTCTTTGATACGCAGCTCGGTAGTGTACACTACCATACCCAGTAAGCCTATCGAGGAGATACAAATCACCAATAAGGACAGAAATCCGCCGATCTTAACGCTGGCTTCCAACCCTTTAAAACCGTCTTGAATCTGTTGGTTGTAAAATTTCGCGTCAAAGGGATGCGCCGGATCCAGCTGTTTCCAGATGGCTTCCATCTTTGCATAGGTTGCGGGCAAATCCTGAGACTGAACCTTTACATTGAGGTAGTTAGCGTTATTGTTTGCATAGCGAAAAACCACCTCTTTGCCTGTTTGGTTATTTGCCTTTCCATACTCAAAGTTTTCAACAACCCCTACAATCACCAGATCCTTCCCATCTAAGCTGACCATCTGCCCGACCACATCCTGAACCCGTTGGTCTGCAATATTGAACCGCTTGATCACTTCCTGATTTACGATAACCTCTGTCTCAACAGAATCAACAGGTTTGGGATTGAAATTGGTACCTGCAAGCAGCCGATGCTGATGCAAGGCCAGGTAATTCTCGTCCACGGTGTTGTAGTAGACAGTAGCCGAATCAAGTGGATCATTTGGGTTTTTCATTGAAACGCCCGAGTAATGCCCTATCCCGGAAATCAGCATTGACTGTGATATTTCCTGGACCTCTGCGAGTTTGTTGAGTTCGTTTCTCAACAAGTCGGCGCCGTTGCCCTGAAGTCGGATATTGAGTACATTCTCAGTGCTGAAGCCGAGATCGTAATGGATAAAATGCTTGTACTGTTTGAAGATGATCAGTGTGGCCGTGATCGCAATTATCGAGATGCTGTATTGGAACACAATCAGGGCTTTGCGCATGGATATTCCCTTCACTCCCGGTGATGACATCATATTTTTGACAGCAGCGATTGTATTGATCCGGGAAAAAGAAACCGCCGGGATCACTCCTGCGGCTATGCCAATGAACACCGCGAAGGCTACGAAAAAGAACACCAGTACTGGGGAAAGGTCGAGTCGCAAAAGGTGTTGCAGAGAAGCTTCCATACTCAGGAAATGGGGACGGATCAAGAAGAACAGCACCAGCGAGAATCCAAGAGCCAATAGGGAAATGATGACTGACTCGATAATAAACTGCCCCACAATCTGACTCTTAAATGCCCCGATAGTTTTTCGGATTCCGACTTCCTTGGATCTGCCCATTGCCCGTGCCACTGAGAGATTGGTATAATTGAAACAGGCCGACAACAACAATACAATGGTCAGGGCGATAAATATCCGAAGCACGGTACTTCCAAGCGTCGGGCCAATCTGATTGGCAAGGTTCTCACCTACCATGATATCACTCAGCGGTTGGAGGTCAAGCTCGATGTGGGTGTTTTGGACGGTTTTGTCTTCCTGGGCGCTGAATTGATCCAAACTCGCTTTCATCTTGGCTGCATCCGCGTCCTTATCCAGGAGCAGGTAAGACCAGGTATCCCAGATGTTGTCCCACTTCATCAGATCAGGATTATCCTGATTTATGACTTCCAGGGACCTGAGCGATCCGAGCATTTCAAACTTGATGTGTGAAAAAACCGGCGGGTCCTTCATGACTCCCGTCACCACGTACGCCCGATCCTCACGCCCTACCTCCATGCCCAAGGCTTGGGTCGTGCCGAAGAGTTTAAGTGCGGAACTCTCCGTGAGAACCACCTGAAACGGCTCCAACAATGCAGTGGCCGGATTGCCCTGAACCAGCTCAAAGGAGAAAACGTCAAAGAATGATTCATTTGCCCAGTACCCTTTTATCGGCAGTTTTTTATCTGCCGATTCCAGATCACCAGAAAAACCATCTTTAAGCAATGCAACGTCCTGCACCCCATTCACCGATTCTTTGATGGATGTTCCAGCCTTCAATGAGGAAGTGGCAAAGAAATTTGAATTCGAATGCCCATTTTGCTCAAAGCGGCTGATGAGGCGGTAAATCCTGTCGTGGTTGACATGGAAGCGATCATAGGAATACAAGTCCACAAGCATGGCAATCATCAGCAGCCCGACCGACATGCTGACTCCCAGTCCAAAGATGTTGATACCGGAAAACAGTTTGTTGCGGACAAGGTTTCGCCGCGAAGTTTTGATGTAGGAACCCAGCATAAGAAAGTTGATAAGTAGATTTAGAATTTCAGGTTTGCGGATGGTGTAGGGACGGAAAAACTTCAGGACATCGAGCACATAGATAAATCTGGCCTTTCGGACACCCTTCTTTTTCAAGTTCCTGTCGAAATATTCGTTGAGGTCTCCCTGAAGGTCTTCCAGCAGTTCGGGACGGCAATACCAAGAAAGAAAGCGCTCTGCCCACTTGGGAGGATATGGAGATCTATTAGCCATCAAATTCCACTTAAAGACAGGTCAGAAATACGGCCCCAAAGTTCATCTCTTATTTCCTTTGACTTGATCAAAGCTTCCCTCCCAGCGTTAGTCACTTGGTAAAACCTCTTTCGCTTTCCGCCCCGGACGTTTGTTGCCTCACCCAGTTGACTTTTGGTCAGACCTTTTTCTTCGAGACGGTTAAGCACGGCATGAACTACTCCGAGCTTCGCCACCCGCCCGGTGGTTTTTTCAAGTTCATCACAGATCGCGACACTGTATGCTTCATCCATGAGGACAGCGACAGTGAGTAAAACCAGTTCTTCGAATTCTCCCAAATTTGTTCCTTTCATGGAGGGGGCTCGTTTCTAGATGAGTAACCTATTATTTACTTAAATGTATGTAATATGAAAACTTGAATTCATTTACCTATAATGATGCCATTCAGGAATGTGCGATAATCGGTAACTGGGAGGGGTTTGGTCGGGGCACCCAGTCATTTAGCGGACATGTTTGTTCGCCATCGACCAACAAAATGACGACTGACTTTGATGCTTTTCCCCTTGCCAATTTCACGCTGTCCTCTCTTTTCCTTTCTGAGATTGCTTATCCCTTAGCGAACCTAGCAGCAGCTATCCACTAAACAAAAAAAATGGGACGAAACCGGTGATTTCTGGTTTGGAAAACAATGTCACCCTAAAAAGTCAATGGCAACACATGTCAAAGTGCCGCAAAATATTTTGTTCTATTTTTCCTGGATCGACTTCAGGTGCAGGCTATTTTTTGGTCTATCCTATCCCAATACTCTCATTCACTTCTCAACGATTTCGTAGGATTCGTGGATATGGTTTTCTGACTTTGGACCCAAATGATACAGACAATCAAAAGCAATGCACCAAGAATAATCACCAGAAATGCCAGCCAAGGGATTTCCGTCCGGTAGGTGTAGGTGTTCAGCCATTTTTGCGAAGCAAACCATGATAGTGGCAACGCCACAACAAATGACAACAACAAAACCCACCCAAATTCTTTGACCAGTACCAGAAGGGATTCGAATTGGGAAGCTCCAAATACTCTTCGTACGCCAATCTCCTTGGTTTTCCTCAGGGTATTGAAAGTCGCCAAGCCTACGATTCCGATGATTGCTATAATGATAGAGATAGCGGAGAATGCCAAGACCAGATTGGATGCAATGGATTCGGTTTTGTAAATGTCGTCAAATGTCTCGTCCTGAAACCAATACTTGAGGGTGACATTGGGCTCAAAGGTTTTATACGACTCAGAGATGGCCGCCAAGGCTGCCTGAGCCTCTCCCGGTTGGTATCTGATATAGACCCCGGAAAGCTGCGTCACCACATTTCTATAAATGATCACCGCCTGCAGAGACTCTTTTAGAGAACCCGTATGAAAATCATCTACCACGCCGACAATCTCACAATCCATGTAGTTATGGATTCTTATTTTTTCACCAATCGGATTCTCAAAACCCAGATAGGCTGCAGCTGTCTTCGTAATCAAAGCCTCTGAGGCAAGTGAATCCTTGGTCTGTGGAACCGGCAGAAAACCCCTTCCTTCCAGCAGCTCCAGCCCAAACATTTCCGGGAAATTGTCGATAGTTCCAATGGTCTGAAAGCTGATCTGTGAATCAGGTGATTTCCCCTGCCAATCTACGGCAATGGTGTTATTGCCCAGGATCAAAGGATTTGCATTGGTCACTGTCATATCCGTGATCACACCACTCTTGAGTGCCTCAGTCTTGAAGGCATCGTATGTCTTCAGCAATCCATAGGTTGGCTCCATCCGGATCATGTTTTCCTTGTCAAAACCCAGGTTTTTATCCCGGATAAAATCCAGCTGGAAATAAATCACCGAGCTGAACAGGATGATCCCCAGGGAAAGGCAGAGTTGCACCGCCATGAGTACTTTGCGGATATTCAGGGAGCCCGTGAAATTGTTCATTCCCTTGAGTATCCTGGCAGATTGAAAAGAGGAAAGCACCAAAGAGGGATATAATCCCGCCAGCAGAGCAACGACAAGCAGAAAAACCAGCAGATAAAAGACATTCATCCCCCCAATCAGTGAAAGGGACAAGCTGTCATCAATGATGCTATTGAATGTCGGCAAAGTCAGGATGGTCCAGCCTATTCCCAACAGAAATGCCGCCAGTACCATGACAAAGGATTCGCTCATAAACTGCGCCACCAGACTGCTTTTCACTGCTCCAATGGCCTTTCTCACGCCGATTTCTTTGGCTCTCAAGGTTGCCTTGGCCGTAGATAGATTTACAAAATTAATCACCGCCATGGCCAGTACCAGCAAGGCGATCAGGGTGAAAAGTCTTACATTATCAATTCGTCCTCCGGCAGCCTTCCCATTCTCGTAGGTATTGTTTAAATGCCAGTCAGTAAACGGCACTGCTTCATAGGAGATCTTCTTGCCCAGGTATTCCTCGCCTATCACGGTAGACTGATTGAGTTTGGCGGAAAGCTGCTCAGGCGGTAGCTGGGAGGAAGTTTTCACATATACTTCGAAAAACTGGGCCTGCAAGCCTTCGTCATTGATGCCCCATTGCCGCTGGAGGATAGAGAAAGGGAGTGCAAAATCAAAGGTGATGGATGACTGTGAGGGAACATCCTGAAAGACTGCTGCAACAGCTACTTCTTTGGACCCGTCTATGTTGATGATCTTCCCCAAGGGACTTTCCTCGCCATACAGTGTCTTGGCCATTTTCTCGGAGATCGCTATCTGTGCTACATCTTTTAGAGGATTGGGATCCCCGCTGAGAATCGGAAAAGAAAAGGTAGAAAAGAGACTCGGGCTTGCGTATATGCCGTTGAAATAAACGCATTCCTCTGCCCCACCTTCCGGCCAGAAACACAATTCATGGGGCCATCTGGAACCTGTCGAAATATGCGTCACCTCTTCCACCTCAGGGATGCTTTCTGCGTTCATATTGAATCCAGCCAGAAATTCTGTCTGCACAGAGCCGTTTGCATCCACATGGGAGATGACCTTGTACAGGTGGTCGGAATCCTGGTGGAATCGATCAAAAGAGAATTCATTGATGACCCAGAGGGAGATTAGAAAAGTACAGGCAAAGGCAATGGAAAGGCCAAAAAGCGAGAGCAGCGAGTGACCTGGGTTCCGGCGGAAACTCCGGAAAAATACGAGCAGGTTGTTTTTCAGCATGGCAGTAGTAATAGAATTTGAATAGGATTCAGATTTCTTCTTTTTGATATTTTTGATCCTGAAAAAGCGCAGCACATTCCAGACAAACTGCCGGTTGGCAGCCCGTATGCTTTCCTTGGATTTTCTTTCGTAGAGTTCGTAGATATCCCCCTGAATTTCATCGAGGAGATCTTCCCGGCAATACCAGGTCAGGAATTTATCAGCCCATTTGGGAGGTCTTGGTTTCATTGAAGAGGCCGGCCTAGGTGAGTTTGAGTTCAAATGCCGGCTTGGGAATCATGGAGTAAAGCTGGTTTCTCAATGCCTGACTTTCTTCCAGGGCATTCTTTCCAGCAGCGGTCAGGGTAAAAATCCGCTTTCTTCTTCCCCCCCGTTCCTCCGTAGGTTGGCTCATTTGCGATTTCACATACCCTTTCTCTTCGAGACGGCTCAGTACCGAATGCACCGCCGAGATATTCAGGGAGCGACCTGCCTGAATCTTGAGTTCATCCATGACCGACACCCCATAAGCTTCGGGAAACAATACCCCTACTGTCAACAAGATAAGCTCTTCTAATTCTCCTAAATAAGATCCTTTCACTATTTGATTTATTTGTTCTACGAAAGTAAAAGTAATGTATATCTTTTATTTTTGTAGGATTAATAGTCAAAAAAAATTTCGACAGACCATAACCCAGCCCGACACGTCGTGATTCCAGCGTGGTTTTGTACTTGTGTGTGCTTTCTTCAGCGGAAAGAATCTCTTACTCCAGTCTTCGTCCAGGCGGAGGATTTTTCACTGCCCTTAAAAAAAAGCTGTCGGCCTGTCATCAAACCTCTGTTTTCACCAAAATCCTCTGTGCTGGCTTTTAAAAAACCCCGTTTATTTACCCACTGGCAGCCTCACCCAAAAAGTAGCGCCTTTCCCCTCGGTGGATTCTACGCCAATACTTCCGTTCATCGCCTCGACAAACTCTTTGGAGATCGCAAGGCCCAGCCCCGTCCCGGAGATCTCGGCATTCTCGAGCTTGGTGAATTTCTGAAAGATCTTCTTCTGATTGCCCAGACCAATTCCCAGTCCATGGTCCGTGACGCTGATTTCCAGAAAATCCAAGCGCAAACGTGTCCTGATCTCGATAGAAGACCCTTCAGGCGCATAGCGGATGGCGTTTGTCAAGAGATTGTTCAGTACCCATACCAGCTTATGCGCGTCAACTTTGATCATCGGAAGACCGGAAATTGGTAAGATGGTAATCGCCAGATTTTTGTCCTTCAAAAAAAGACTTACCCCATCCACTGCCCTTTCGATTAGATTTCCGGGGGACTCAGTTGACAGATTGATATCAATCGATCCGTTCTCGATCTTGGAGATATCGAGCACCTCGTTGATCATCCTGCGGATCCGTTCGCTGTTGTTTTCAATGGTGGTGATTAACTCGCTTTGACTTTCATTTAGCAGTCCGGATTTGGCATTTCTCAGCAGATTGGTACTCAGAAGGATCGCAGAGACGGGAGTCTTCAACTCGTGGGAAAGTGTCGCTATGAAGTGAGTCTTTGCTTTGTCCTTTTCTGTAAAAGCGGTGATATCCGTGAGCACAATGACATGACCCAGCAGGACCTTTCGGGACTCTCCTTCCATGGTTTCCACCACATCAATTACATTCTTGGTAAAAAGCTTCTCCTTCTTCCCCTCAACAATGGTAATCGAGGGGTATTCTTTTTCTTCGAAGTCGGAGAAGTCAATCATTAGCTCCTGAATCAAGCTGTCCATCAACTGATTGTGGATCGCGATACTGGACGCATGCTGCCCCACGACTTGTTCGCGCTTGAGATCGAGAAGCTTCAGACAGTGGTCGTTTGCAAAGATCACGTTCTTGCGTTCGTCCAGCCCCAGGATGACCTCATCCAGATGGTTGATCACCGCATTCAGGCGCTTCTGCTCATGCAATACCTTGGCGAGGTTTGAGTGCTCAAACTTGTCCAGCTTTGCCGCCATCAGATTAAACAGACCCGCGAGGGTGCCATATTCATCACGGGAGCGGATCGGTATCGAGACCTTGTAGTTCCCTCTGGACACCTCTTTGATTGCCCCGGCAAAAGTCTCCAGCGGCCTCGAGATGTAGATCGGCAAGCCGATGATAAATACCAATCCCGCCAAAATACAGGAACCGCCAAAGATATTCATGTATAATACAGCCTTTTCGGCGGTGGCTGCAGCATGTTCATTCTTGCGCAGCATCGCCTCAGAGTTGAGTACATAGAGTTGGTCGGTCTGCTGCTTGATCTGTTTAATCAGAGGCAGGATTTCATCTTTGATTTTCTCCGAGGAGCGAAACCCGCCTTCCTGATACAGCGCTTCTAATCTACCAAGGTCATTGACCAGTTTTTCGGTCAGTTCCTCCTCTCCCACTTCGGTAAAATTGGCCAGCTGGAAGTCTGTCGTCTCGTAGATTTTAGTGAAAAAGTCTGCTGATTCGCCTGAAGAAAGGGTCTCCTCCAAAGTCTTATACTGAAGACTGTCCAGCTTATTTTCAATAATCCGGACATAGACCAAGGTGCGGTTGTTGTCTTTCATAATTGCTGCCGAATCCTCAGCCAGCAAGCGAAGGTAGTAGCTTCCAAAGCCCCCCAATAAGATAATCACTCCGAAAAGGAACAGCAGTGAGAGAAACAGTTTGTATTTAACTTTCATCTTTTGGGTGTAATTAGAAGACCAGCACGACGTCTATCTCCCGGTTTACCAATTTCTTGAGCAATTTATCAAAATAGTTTTTCCCGATGAGCTGTCGGTAGAGACTGAAATGCGGCCCTCCCACGATCAGATTACTGATGCTGTATTTTTCGGCTTGTTGAAAGATCAACTCAGGAACGTCATCGCCCTTTACACGGATCACCTCGGCTCCCAATTCAGTCGCCCATTTTAGATTCTGAAGCAGCTTGCGCTGCACAGCAAGATCAATCTTATCCGAATGCTCTTTGGGAGTCTGAATATACAGCACAAACCAAGCGGCCTGATAGTGTGAGGCCAGCCGGGACGTCTTCCTGATAATCTTCTTTCCTCCTTCGTAGTTGGTGCTGACACATGCCATGAAGCGCTCTTTGGGCATGCGTGACTCCTGCGGGAGCGCATTTTGGATCTGGTGCTCCACCTGCGTAGCCACCTGCCGGAGAGCCAGTTCCCGGAGTTGCAGGATCTGCTCTGGCTGAAAGAAATTGTCCAGCGCCCGCTGGATTCTGTCTCCGCTGTAGATCTTTCCGTCCTTTAATCTTTTGATCAAATCAGCCGCAGGCAGGTCAATGTTCACGACTTCGTCGGCGTAGTGAAGGATTTTATCAGGAATACATTCTGTCACTTGTATACCGGAGATCTTTTGGACCCGGTCTACCATACTTTCGAGATGCTGCACATTGAAGGCTGTGATGACATTGATCCCAGCCCCAATGAGATCGATCACGTCTTGCCAGCGTTTTTCGTTTTTGCTCCCGGGTATGTTGCTATGGGCAAGCTCATCTACCAAGACCACGTCCGGCCGGATTCTCAGGATACTTTCCAGGTCCATCTCCTCGAGCTCACGGCCTTTGTAGAAGACCTTTTTGCGGGGAATCAGCGGGACGTCAGCCACCAAAGAGAGAGTTTCCTCTCGATCATGCGGCTCGATAAAGCCAATCTTCACGTCCACTCCTGCTTTGACCAGTTCGTGCGCTTCCTGCAGCATCCGGTACGTCTTGCCTACTCCGGCGATCATCCCGATGTACACTTTCAATCTCCCTTTTTTGCGCTTGCGAATGTGTTTCAAGAATTGATTGTCTGTCCCGTTTTCCATGAGGATGTCGATTTACTACGGTTTTCGTCGCGTTAAAAAGAGACCGAAAGAGAAGTCCCCACGAAGGTATTCACTTGAGACGGTTCTCCGTCATCTTCGAATACCTGATCTTTGCTCTTCAGACTTCTTGCCTCGATACGCCACAGTACATGCTCGGCTACCGCCAAATCTGCATTGACGGAATATCCAACCGTCTTAAATCCATGAGGCGTACCCGTGGAGATAATCACCTCCGCTGGGTCAGCGTAGTACTCGGTTCGTGCAGCTATTCGCAATTTGTCACTGACCTGATAGCTGGCAATCAGCACCGGAGAATACCAGACGTCGTAGGACTTACTCCCCTTTGACTGCTGCTGAGCTCCGATATCAAATCCCGCAGTCAGTCCGAGTCTTTCAGTCAATTCAATCTGGCCATAGAAGTTGTGAAAATAACGCATCTGTCTAACGCTGTCGGGCTTGTCGTTGCCGACAAAAGAGCTGCTGTTGAGCGTGATTTTCTTTGTAGGTCTGAAGGTGAGCTGGTGACCGAAGGCCGGCGTATTATTTCCATCGACACGCTGAATCCGCTGCCAACCGTTTAAGATAAGACCACTGACAAACCAGCGCTGATTTGCTGAAGTATAGGACACTTTGGCTCCAGTCTCAAAGTAAGGGGAATTGTCAGCGAGGATAGATCGGGTCATGTTCCAGCAAGCGGCCCCTACGGCACTTTCGAAGCCGATATGGGAAGGCAAAATCCCCGCATCAATCCAGAGGTCATGATTCTTGGAAATCTTCACACCAATACTGGCTTCGTAGATATTCTTAAGCGCGCCGGGCTCAGCGGCGAGATTGGCATTGGCATAGGTGCCGGCCATCAGGGCGAGATTGGCACGTATCTGCTCCGTCCGATACGATGCCTGGATATAGCCGAGATTTAAGTTGACTTCATTGTGACGGTTGAAGGAATAGACGAAATCGGGCCTGATGTGGTCCTGTGGATTGCCAAAATCATAGATGTAATACGCCTCCAGATAACCGCTGATCGTCAGTGGCGACGCAGTTTCTTCATCCTGCGAGTAAGCAACCTGACAAAAGCCAAACATCATCACAAGGAGATTGACGCTCTTGCTTGGCTTTGGCAGGAAAGAAAATAAAGTCCGGAAGTGGTTTAAAATAGTAGTAAGAAGCATTTGAATAACAGTGTGATTAGCGGGATAGGTAGTGGCTGAAAGAAGGTTCACGGCTAGTTGGAAGCCGTCAATTCATCCACAGCCAGATTCAATTTAAGTACATTGACTTGGTCTGAAGGGCCAAACATCCCAAACAGCGCTTTTTCGGTATGCGTGTCGATCAGCTTTTGCAAAGCCTCCTCGCTGACTCCACGGGCATTTGCAACGCGAGAAGCCTGAATCAAGGCACCTTGTCTGGTGATATGCGGATCTAATCCCGAGCCGGACGCAGTGATGAGTTCTATCGGCAAATCGGCAGCCGTCAATCCCGGATTGGAGCTGAGAAACGCATCAATTCTCTCCTGCACCAGCGCAAGGAATTCGGGGTTGGTTGGCCCAAAATTCGATCCACCTGTAGACGCGGCATTATATTCTACCGCCGAAGGTCTTCCCCAAAAATATTCGGGGCTCGTAAATGACTGACCGATCTGCTCAAAGCCTACCAATGTACCTTCGCGGAAAATCGGATTTCCGGCCGAGCGCTCAGGCATTACTTTTCCAATACCGACCATGGCCAGCGGATACAGGATTCCAAACAAGACAAGAGTACAAAGTCCCAATCCCAATACTGTTCTTAATGATTTCATATTTTAGAATAGTTAAAATTAAAGTGCCAGACTGACCACCAGATCAATCAACTTGATTCCGATAAAAGGCACAATGACTCCTCCCAGACCGTAAACCAACAAGTTTCTGGTCAGCAAAGCAGAGGCACCAACGGGCCGGTACTTCACACCACTCAATGCCAGCGGAATCAACATCGGAATGATGATCGCATTGAAGATAACTGCCGAAAGAATGGCCGACTCCGGCGTGGAGAGATTCATGATATTCAGGGCGTTCAAGCCGGGAATAGCCGCGGCAAACAATGCAGGAACAATTGCGAAATATTTCGCCACGTCATTCGCAATAGAGAACGTGGTCACATTGCCGCGTGTAATCAGCAACTGCTTTCCGATCTCGATCACCTCCAGCAGCTTGGTCGGATCACTGTCCAGATCCACCATATTGGCAGCTTCTTTGGCAGCTTGCGTACCGCTGTTCATGGCCACTCCCACGTCGGCCTGCGCAAGAGCCGGAGCGTCATTGGTCCCGTCACCCATCATGGCGACGAGTTTGCCGAGGCGCTGCTCTTCTTTGATGTAATTCATTTTATCCTCAGGCTTTGCCTCTGCGATGAAGTCGTCTACGCCAGCTTTTTTGGCAATGAAAGCCGCCGTGAGCGGATTGTCACCGGTGACCATCACGGTCTTCACACCCATCTTTCGCAGGCGCTCGAAACGCTCCTGAATTCCCGGCTTGATGATGTCTTCCAGTTGGATGACCCCGAGGGCTTTTCTATCCACAGCCAAAGCCAAAGGAGTTCCTCCGTTGTTGGCGATTTCGGTCACTTTTGCCTCCAGCTTCGCCAGATCGTCCTTGTTTTCAGACCATCTGGAGATCGCGTCCCACGCTCCTTTGCGGATTTTTCTACCATCTACCAAGTCCACTCCGCTCATCCGGGTCTCTGCACTGAACTTGATAAATAAAGCCTCCCCTATTGACTCTTTTGCTACCGTAATATCCTGTCGCTTTGCCAGCTCGATAATGGACTTGCCTTCCGGAGTACTGTCAGCGAGTGAACTGATCACACACAATTCCGCAAACTTCTTGTCGCTTATTTCCTCCAGGTGGGAGAAGCTGGTCGCCTTTCTGTTTCCGATGGTGATCGTACCGGTCTTGTCCAGCAAGAGCGTATCGATATCTCCGGCAGTTTCTACGGCCTTGCCTGATTTGGCTATGATATTGGCCCGGAGCGCACGGTCCATGCCTGCGATCCCGATCGATGAAAGCAGTCCCCCAATCGTGGTGGGGATCAGACAAACGAACAGTGATACCAGCGCCGCGATCGTGATCGGCGCGTTGGCGAAATCTGCAAAGGGCTTCAAGGTCACCGTGACGATCAGAAATATAAGGGTGAAACTCGCCAGCAGGATCGTCAGCGCGATTTCATTGGGTGTCTTCTGGCGATTGGCACCTTCCACGAGCGAGATCATCTTGTCCAGAAAGCTCTCTCCCGGCTCAGTCACTACCTGCACCTTAATTTGGTCTGACAGCACTTTGGTACCGCCGATCACGCTGTTGCGATCCGTATCAGCCTCACGGATCACAGGCGCAGATTCCCCTGTGATCGCTGACTCGTCGATGGATGCGAGGCCTTCGATGATCTCGCCGTCTGCTGGAATTACGTCTCCGGCGATGGCGACGAAAACGTCTCCTTTTTTCAGATCCGCAGAGCTTGTCTCGGAGATCGATCCGTCCTTATTGAGCAGTTTAGCCAGGGTGTCTCTTCTGGTTTTTCGCAGCGTATCTGCCTGCGCTTTCCCCCTTGCCTCAGCGATTGCTTCTGCAAAATTCCCAAACAATACGGTGAGGAAAAGTATCAAAGTGATGACTGCATTGTATCCAAGATCGCCGAGGCTATCGTGACTGGAAAGTCCCGACAGGACGGTCACCACCAACATGATCGCGGTACCGATCTCCACAGTGAACATCACTGGGTTTTTGATCATCAAGACCGGATTGAGCTTCGCAAAAGACTGCCCTACCGCCTGACTGAAAGTCTCCGCGCTAAACAGAGAAGTATTGTTATCTGACATAATTCAAGAATTAGAAGGTGTAATATTCCGCCAATGGCCCCAATACCATGGCCGGAAAGAATGCCAAAGCCGCGACGATGACGATGACCGAAATAAGCACTGTAGCAAATGCGGGGCTATCGAGCTGAAGTGATCCGGCGGTAGCGGGTACGGGATTTTTGACAGACAAAGAGCCTACGATGGCTAGTGGCCCAATGATGGGAATGTACCTCGCCAACAGCATGATGACGCCCGTGAGAATATTCCAAAACGGCGTATTGTCGCCCAAGCCTTCGAAGCCGGAACCATTGTTTGCAGACGCAGAGGTATTTTCGTAAAGCATCTCGGAGAACCCATGGAAACCGGGATTTTTCAGCCAGCCCAATGAGGGGTCCTGTACGATTCCATAGCTTGACATAGCTGTGCCTACCAAAATCAACAGTGGATGGAGGATGACGACCATCGCGGCAATCTTTACTTCCCGGGCTTCTATCTTTTTCCCAAGGAGATCCGGAGTACGGCCGATCATCTGCCCAGCGATGAATACCGCCACGATGACAAAAAGGAAGAAGTTGATAAAGCCGACTCCTACTCCGCCATACACCGCGTTGATAAACATGTCGAGCATGAATATTCCGCCGGAAAGGGGTGTATGACTGTCATGCATGCTGTTGACCGAACCGTTGGAGGTGGCAGTGGTGGAGACGCCCCAGAGCGAGGAAGCTGCAGCTCCAAACCGGACTTCTTTGCCCTCCATATTGGATTGATCAGTGGCTATTCCCATTGCTGCGATGGCTGGATTTCCTTTGATTTCTTCAGAAACAGACACTGCGGTAAACGTGATAAAGAGTACCGTCATCACTCCAAAGAACATCAGGGCCAGTTTCTTCCGATTGAGAAAAAACCCAAAGGCAAATACCAGCGCCATCGGAATGAGTAGAATGGCGACGTTCTCAGCGATGTTGGTCAAGTAATTCGGGTTTTCAAACGGATGGGTGGAGTTCGGTCCGAAGTAGCCACCACCGTTGGTACCCAATTGCTTGATGGCAACCATCGGGGCAGTTGGGCCACCGGCGACTTGGACAATTTCACCTTCCAGTGTGGTGACTTCCGCAAGACCTTCGAAGTTTGCTGTGGTTCCGTTTACCATCAGGATCACGGCCAGTACGACCGCCAATGGCAACAGAATACGTGTGCAGCTTTTCACCATCAGGTTATAAAAGTTGCCCAGATTACTGCCTGTGCGGTTTTTCAATCCCTGAAACAGCAATGCGCAGGCGGCGATACCAGTGCCCGCACTGACAAACTGCAGCCAGCAGAACACCAGCAGCTGGGTGAAATAGGAAGCACCACTCTCCCCGCTGTAATGTTGCAAATTGGTGTTGGTGGCGAAGCTCACTGCCGTATTGAATGCAAGTGTCGGTTCCCAGTTGCCGATATTCACCGGATTCCAAAAGGGATGCGATCCCTGAAACGCCAGTGCTAGAAAGGCGAAGACGAAAAAAAGCACATTGATGCCAAGAAGCGTTTTCATATTTTGCTTCCAATCCATGGGCTGGTTCGGATCGATACCCGATATTTTAAAGATTAACCGCTCCAGAGGAGACAGAAAATCCGTCCAGGTTTTTTCGCCGCGGAAGACTTTAACGATGTATTTTCCCAGCGGCCAAGCCAATCCGACTGAAAGCAGGAAAATCAGGAAAACTCCAAGAATTTCAGTATTCATAATCAGAATTTTTCGGGTTTAACAATGGCATAAAAGAGGTAGCCGAATGTGGCCACCGAGAGGATTAAGAGAAGTATCATTTTTGGAATTGATTAGGTCGACAGGGAATCAAGCAAGTGGATTTGCTTGGTCGTTTTAGTATTTGCGCTAAATGTTTCCATCGTCAGTTGGTGAGAAGCCGGTGGAAGAAGCACAGCGATCTGTAGAAAATGCCGAATAAAGCCAGACCGAGCACGAGCATGGAAATTGTCATCATTAGATTCATGGTGAGATAAAGTTTTGGTCAGTCGGGAAGTTTCTGATAATGTTCCTGACTGGATTTTCTCCCAGCATGCCAAATGAAATGCCCCGGAATCAACCGCAGTAAAAAATAAGTTTTAAAAAACTGTATTACAGTCTGTTACAATTCAAAAATCAGAAAATAGAAGGATTTAGCCGATCCTAAAACCACTTCAAAATGACGTGGTTTCCCAAAATGACGCGGTGAGCCTAAGTGAAAAATTAAGTTTCTTTCTTTTGAAAGAATGGAAAAAATTGGCTTTAGCCGATGCTGAAAATCTTACTCGCTGGATTCTTGAAGTCCTCAGGCGGTGATGTTAAACTCCTCCATCTTACGATAAAGCGTAGACAGGCCGATTCCCAGCAGATTGGCTGCCTTGGTTTTGTTGCCGCCTGTGTGGCCCAGGACCATCTTGAGATGCTGCTTTTCGACTTCCTTCAAGTCAAATATTCCACTCACGCTTCCGGATTTGGACTTGTCAAAATCAAGCGGTAGAAGATCCTTGGTCAGTGTATCTCCATCGCAGAGAATCACGGATCTTTCTACAATGTTGCGGAGTTCGCGGATATTTCCCCTCCAGGAATGCTTCTTCAGTGCATCGCTGTACTCTTTGGAAATCCCCTGAATCTTTTTGCCTGTTTTAAGTCCAAACTGAGCGGCAAAGTGTTCCGTCAGCAGCGGGATATCCTCTCTTCGGTCGTTGAGTGAGGGAAGCTTGATCTGAAAAACGGAAAGTCTATAAAATAGGTCTTCTCTAAATCTGCCCGTGCTGCTCTCTTCTTCCAAATCACGGTTAGTGGCAGCAATGATGCGGACGTTCACCTGAGTTTCCTTGGTATCTCCCAGTTTCAAAAAAGTCCCCGATTCCAGCACACGCAGGAGCTTTGCCTGAAGATCCTGATCAAGCTCTCCTATTTCGTCCAGGAAGATTGTGCCTTGATTGGCTTCCTCAAACAGGCCTTTTTTGTCTTTAGTCGCACCGGTAAATGCGCCTGTTTTGTAGCCAAAAAGCTCACTTTCGAGTAGATCTTTTCCAAAAGCGCTGCAATTCACGGCCACAAAATTCCGGTTGACCCTCGTGCTGGCAGCATGGATCGCATGTGCAAAAACTTCCTTTCCTGTGCCGGTAGACCCCGTCAGAAGTACCGTGGCGTCGGAAGGAGCGACTTTTTGGGCGAGAGAGATTGCTTGCTTGATAAAGGGTGAATCTCCGATAATCTGCTCAAACCCAAACTTCCGAACCATCTTGTTTTCTAGCTCTCGGATGCGAAACTGCAATCCTGCCTTTTCGTAGGCCCGGCTTACCAGCGGGATGATCTTGTCGTTGTCATCTCCCTTGACCAGGTAATCGAAAGCTCCGTTTTTCATCGCTTGGATGCCATCCGGTATATTGCCGTACGCCGTCAGACAGATAATCTCCGTCTCTGGGGAGACGGACTTGATCTCCCCAGCCAGCTCGACACCTTTTGCGTCAGGAAGTTTGACATCGCAGAGCACGACATAGATCGGGGTTTCACCGAGTATCCGCATCCCTGCTTTCGCAGTCTCAGCGGATCGAACGGTATATCCTTCGTACTCCAACATTTTAGCCAGCAGATTGCGGATATCTTTTTCGTCATCGATTATCAAAAGTGTGCCTTCCATCAGCTTGTTCATGCGATTACAAATCCTAGATGCCTGCGAAGTAAGGCAAATCGGATGAGTTTTTTCAAAAAGGGCCGCTTCCTTTCAAATAGAAAAGTGACTTTACCGCTCTCAAGACAGATAGTCCTAAGAGGAAAAAACTTTTATTTTCTGTTTGCAAAAAAGCCGTGAGGCTACCCCGTCGCCTGGCGATAGCTCGGAGGCGGTCCAAAAAATTGAAAAAAATCGAATTCGAGATCCGAGCAGCTTTGTGCCGTTCCACGCATCCAGCGAAAACACAGGTTTCAGGCGCCCGGCTTCTTTTTGGTAATATTTGATTCTTCATCTATAAACTCGCTGTGAGGTTTCTCATTCCTAGTCGGCGGTTCTTGTTCCAGATTTCCTAGAGGAGACACCTTTCTAACTTTCTGATATGTAGGAGCTGGTTTCTTGTTGGCTTCTTTGTTTTTCATGGCTGTTGAAGTTTAAGTTTTCAAAGAGTAAATAGTATAGGCCATCAAATCCGCTGCGGTCATTGACACAGCGGAAGATGTCCTGGTGCTACTGAAGGGCGCAGGAATCATGCGGAGCGTGCTGTCGAAGCTGTAACCGTCGGAGACAAAAAGGTTGCAAAATCCTGATCACCTGTCAGATGGCCACATTCTTCAATAGCCGCCCGGCAAGAATCAATGCATTTCTGAATCGTTTGATCTTCGGAAAATCGCGCCATCCTCAAGAAAGAGTTGCAAGCATGGGTCACGGCATGGAGAAGAAGACCTCTTACTGCGAATTGGGTCGCTTCATAGGCCTCCAGACATTCCAAGCAGGTGGCCCTGCATTCCATCGCCTTGGTCACATATACCGCTGATTTTGGATCAGCTTCAAACTTCCGTATCAAACCGGCACAGTCGCGGATACAGTTTGTGAGCGCTACTGTCAAATTGCTTTTCATTAAAACAAGGGTCATTTGCTTTGGATTTAAGATGGATATTCTCTTTAAAATTCGGGGAGACCTTCAGACTAAGGCGACAACCTCAACCCCTCACTGCGTGGCACAGGATCTATCTGCAGCGGGATTTTCAGACGTTTGCTTTTCTGCACAAATCCTGCAGCAGGAGTTTCACCTGCTATTTTCAGATTCCTCTCCAAACATAATTTTCGGATGATCTGCAGTTCGAGTGAAGGGTTTTCTGGATTGCTGTCCTTCATAATTTCCCCGGTTTGGATAAAGACAATTCCATATCCATACCAGTCCCTGCCGGCCGTTAAAAATCAGCGCCCCTGCCCCGAAAAGGCCGTGGAAATGCAGTTTTATTTTTTTGGGAAAAGCAAAATAAAACAGGGGAATTCGTGTCCTAGGGACTTTTTTTGGCCATGATGTGGAAAATTATTCACGCTCTGGAGGTGCGTGATGACCGACTTTACAAATCTTTGTCAGCTCAAAAAATCGCTCCAATCATGCTTGAAAACCCCCATGACCCGCCGAACTCACGATCGCCAAACGAGCGCATGAAGTCCTTTCAGCCCCTACTCTTTTGTGTCTTTAAGCTGAGAATGAATAAACGGGATCTTGGGCGCCAAAAAATACCCAGTCATACTCGCGATCAAGATCGGGACGAAGTGTCCAAATCCTGTCAGCACAGTTAACAGAATCGTGGTGCTTACCGGGGTCCGGGTCACGCATGCATTGATCGCCGCCATGCAGCTCACGATTACTAACGTAATATTGAGGCCCGGAAACAACTGGCAAATCAACAGTCCAAGTGCTGTACCTACAAAAAATAGCGGGATGATAAATCCGCCTCTCCAGCCGGACGTCACGGTGATGGAGATGGCCAAGATCTTGAAGAGCAACACCGCTACCAACACCTCCCAAGTCAAGGTTTGGCTGATCAGCTCGTTGATCTCATGATGACCAAAATATCGGGTGATGGGCAAATAAAAGGAAATCCAACCTAGTAAAAATCCACCAATCGTCGTCTTGACATAGATCGGCAGCGGCTTTTGCTCGAAGAGCTTCTTACAGATTTTTGTGCAATAAATAAACAGCCAAGCGACAGCAGAGGCGACAATTCCCACCAAAGCCGCAAACCCAAAATCGAAAATTCCCCCATAAGTATAGCTGGGAAAATCCCACGTGGGGCCCAATCCGAGATGGACAATGAGCGCAAAAACCACGTAGCTGAAGCAGCTGGCAACCAAGGCAGGTATCACAGCGCGATAGTACTCCATCATGTGCTTGTGATGCAGGATCTCCAGAGCAAAGAGGCTCCCTCCAAGCGGAGCACCAAACAGTGCCGTAAATCCCGACGCCATCCCCGCTATGCTATAGGTTCGCAGCGCCTCGCCTTTTAGGCGCAGCATCTTGCCAAGCCAAGTTCCGGTGGATCCAGTCACCTGAACCAGCGGAGCCTCCGGGCCCAAGCTTCCTCCCGAGGCTACACAGAGCAGAGAGGACAGGATCATTGAAGGATTGTTTTTGGGATTGAGTTTCCCCTTGTTGAATCTGATGTTGTTTACGATCAAATGAATCTCTCCCGGATCGCCGATAAAGTGGATCACCAGGCCAGCCAGCAATCCTGCAATTGTCATCAGTGGCACGACCTCCCAACCCTTAAACACTCCAAACCAATGCGTCACCGTCTCCAAAGCGATCCAGTAGACTCCCGCAATGGTACCGCCGATCAGACCCAAGATGGCCCAAAGAAAAAAGTCTCTGCTGAACAAAAACGGGCTGAGACGGATCGGCTGATCCAATAGGTTGGCGTATCGAATCAGCTTGCGTTTTTTCTGTATTTCCAAAATGACATCACTTAAAAGGACCACGAAGTAAGTCCAATAGAGTCAATTCAGAAAGAAAAAACTGATTTTATCCAGCCTGCTGAGTCTGGAAGGCACCGAAACGGAATACGCTCAACTGGCCTCAGCTGATTCGGTTTGCCTGATCCTTTGCAAGAGAATATGCTATCATCTCCCAGTCCTCTTCACAGCAAAGCGGCATGTAATCAATCACAAAATTTGTGGTGACATCAAGGTCGGTCCGCTCAGTCACTCCATCTTCATGTTTCTTGTGAGTTTGCTTTGCCCAAAACCGCTTCTTCTCGCAGTTGCTTTTCACCTTGATCCTGTGGGTGGGTAGCTTACCGTTCTGGCAACTTTGTTCAGTCCAAAAACCAGAATCTCTGCCATTTAACTCCGGAGTATGGGTTTTTGGGGAAAGAGTGGAAGCTGCCATTGAGTTGACGCTTTTAACAATTGTGTTCGTCTTCATTATGTAAAAAATTAGTGTTTAACAAAGTTATAAAACGAGGGCGGTTAAAAAATACCCAGTACTGGGTATTTTTACTCCCAGAAACAAAAAAGTAGCATTTTTTTTTACGTTCACTCAATAATTTTTGTCCATTAGAAGTCACTGAAACACAGACTAAAAACGTTAAAAAAACAAGAAGGAACCGTCCTGCCTAAATCGCAAAACAGCTCCTTTCCTCTTTTTAGCTATAAAACCCGCAGTTTTACCCCGCCATTGATCACAAATCCATCCACCGGCGCATAGATATCCCGGAATTCAGGATTGCTGATCGACCCAGTATAGATGGTGTCAAACCTCGTCTGTCTGGCGTCAAGGAAGTTTTCGAAGTTCAAAAACACAGAAACCCGCTCGCCAAACGACTTTTCGGTCATCAGCCCCATGATCCAGTAGGACTTACCCGTCGCGCCGTCATTGAGCAGTTGCGGACTGAAATAATACGCCTCCAGACCAATGCGGAAATTCTCGTGCTTTTCATACATCAGCACGTTGTTGAGCCGATGCTTGGCCACCAAAGGATACGTGGCGCTCGTTCCATCGTAGTGCTGATCGACATCTGCCAATGTGTACCCCACAAACAATTTCAAATCCCGGTACTCCCATTTCAGATTGAGCTCCAGTCCCTGGGTCTGCAGCTCCCCCTGCGGCTGTTGAAACTCATAAAACCCACCAGCGGCCGTCAAAACCAAGGGGTCTTGAATTTGGGTCCAGAACAGCAGTGCATTTACATTCAATGTCAGCTCTTCCCCCATCGCCAGCCGGTAGTTTGCGTCCAGATTAGCGCCGGCTGACCGCTCAGCATGTACTTCAGTCGGGTCGATGGGCAGGATGTTTTGGAACTGAAGCCGCTCCGCTTCCTCTGAGAAAACCGTCGGAGGCTTATAGCCAAGACCGCCACCAAAACGCAACGTCAGCAGTTCGCTCGGCTCCACCATCACCGAAAGCCTCGGCAAAGCAAACACACCATACTCCTTCTGGTAATCCAACCGGAATCCGGATTCCATTGTCCATTGCTCTGAGATATTCCAGATATTTTGGACAAAGCCTCCTATCGTGTTCAACTTGTAATCCAGCGGTTCGTTGGGATTCCCAGCGCTTTGAACAAAACGATCTGACCAAAAGTTGAGTCCACCAATCCATTCAGCTTTAGACCCGACACGGCTCACATTAACCTCGCTGAAAGTGGACCACTGCGTTCCGGCAAACTGATAGTCAGGGATCTCAATGCTTCTGTCGTAGAAACTGATGCTGTTCTTGACATTCAGACGAGTGTCAGACGAAAGCTCCCGCGTAAAATCCAGCTGGGTGGAAATCCTTTCGGTGAGGTTTTCCTCAAAATAAGGATCAACTACGGACTCACGTTTAATGAAATCCACATTTCCGCCCAAGCGGTCTTCTTTCATCAGATTGACTCCCAACATCAGGTCTGACACTTCGTTGATCTCCCAATAAATCTTCGGATTCAGGGTGAATCGGTCAAACTCGGGAATCGCCGTCAAGCCAATGTCCGCCGGATCGTAAGCCGTTCCTTTGTTATAGGAAGCGAAGACGGTGGTTCCGATTTTCCCAAAATCCTCCGCATAAAACGCACTCGCGTCCAATCCCAAAGCGGAAGTTCCGTTGAGCAAAATGCCCAATTCCGGTTCCTCCGTAGGCTTTTTAGAAATCAGGTTGACCAAACCGGCGATCGCACCGCCGCCGTAGAGTGTAGAGGAGGAACCTTTCACCACCTCCACCTGAGCCAAGTCCAGTGGAGCGATCTGCATCAAGCTCAAGCCACCGGAATACCCACCATAGAGCGGCAGCCCATCCCGCAGCAGTTGCGTGTATTTGCCGTCCAGGCCCTGAATCCGGATGCTGGAATTGTAGCTGGTCGCGGAGGTTTGCTGCGTCTGGATTCCGGTGCTTTCATTCAGGAGCATTCGGATGTCGCCGGGCTTCATGTTGCCTTTTTCGGCTAATTCCTCGCCCGCAATGATCTCCACGCGGGTCGGCACATCCTCAATCAGACGGGTGCTTCGCGTCGACTGTACGACCAACTCCTCCAGTTCATCTTCATGGTTGTGGAGAAAAAGGACCTCAGGTTCCGCGCCGGATTCCATAGGAAAAGTCCTTTGGAACTTCAGCGTCTCAAAGCCCAAAAACCTCACTTCAAGGGTGTAGATCCCATTTGGGAGCTCTTCGATCAAGACAGCGCCACTTTCGTCAGCAACACCTCCCTTACCTAACTCTAACACCTGAACGCTGGCGCCAGGCAGCGGTTGGTCGGTCTCATGGTCTTTTACTATAGCTCTGTAGGAGTTTTGGGAGAAAGCAAGATTTGCCCAAAACATCGCCAGACAGAGCAAAATATACTTTGTCATTGGAAGATTTCTAAGATTTAAGAAAATGTAAATAGGTGTCCTTTTTAAAAGAAGGAGATCAAATAATCAACTACCCCGGCAGAACGCTGGGCGGCTTGATCAGCGGGAAAAAATAGCCAGCTGGCTGAATCAGGGTAAAATGCGGAATCTCATCTCTGAATCCGCTTGATTGAAAAATCAGCGTAAGATCAACGGCACGTTCGGCAACAAATCCGAAGCAGGTGCCACAGGAATAAAATGGAGAACAGGGAGATTCGGCTTCTGTATCGTGATCTACGGGCAAAGTCTCTTCAATTCCATCATGAAGTGCAACACAGGAGTCGTCGGCCTCGCAGCAAGGCATGACCGAGAGGTAGAAAACAAATGCTCCGATGATCAGGGAAAAAAACTTCATTGGCCAAAGATAGGAAACCCAAGTCAAATCAAGGACTTGGTGGAACTATCCCGCACCCAATAAAATACTTACGTAGACAGAAAAGTCCCTATCCACTCGAAACGCTATTAGATTCGATATCGAAAAGAGAATAGATTGGCTCTAACTGGGAATATTACAGCCATAATTTTTGCCCTTTTTATTCACTATCCCACATACGAGGCTCAATTAGAACCACATTTATCAATTCATACATCAATATCCCCGCGAGACCCTAATCTAGTTTTTGAAATTTTTACGTAGAAAAATCTTTTTTCTCTTGGATCTGAAATCAATAAATACGTATATTTACTTACCTTTAATTCAAATTACGTAGATATGGAAAGGATAATCTTGGTAGGCAACGGAATGGTAGGTTACAAGTTTTGCGAAAAACTGATCTCCCACCCCAACCGCGATCAATTTGACATTCTGGTTTTCGGAGAAGAAAACAGACCCGCCTACGATCGCGTGCACTTAAGTGAGTATTTCACTTTGGAATCTCCCGACGAGCTACTCATGGCACCGAGAGACTGGTACGCCGACAATGGCATCACGCTGAGAACCTCCGAGATGATCCTGTCTGTCGATACGGAAAACAAAAAAGTCGTTACCCACAAAAATGAATCCTTCGAATACGATCATCTGGTCATCGCAACCGGTTCTTCTCCCTTTATCCCGACAATCAAGGGTTCTGAAAAAGAAGGGATATTCATCTATAGAACTATTGAAGATCTGGAGGCAATCCAAACCTACTCTGACAAGCTGAAGGCAAAAGGCAGGTATCAGTCGGCCGTATTGGGCGGTGGGCTCTTGGGTTTGGAAGCTGCGAATGCCTCGAAAGAACTCGGAATGACCACACACGTGATCGAGTT
Organism: Algoriphagus terrigena DSM 22685; assembly: GCF_000429445.1. Classification (GTDB taxonomy): domain Bacteria; phylum Bacteroidota; class Bacteroidia; order Cytophagales; family Cyclobacteriaceae; genus Algoriphagus; species Algoriphagus terrigena. Next base: position 44,689 of record NZ_AUBW01000023.1, on the reverse strand, counting down.
TGCGGGCAAGTTGATGCCAAGGCAGCTGGATCAGGCTGCATCGGACTTGCTGCAATCCAAGATCCAAAGCATCGGACTGAAAGTGCATCTGGGCAAAAATTCCAAAGAAATCATCGGAGACGGTGAGACTGAAGCAATCGAATTTACTGACGGCACGACGCTGGCGGTAGATATGATCATCATCTCAGCCGGGATCAGACCGAGGGATGAGTTGGCGAGAAACTCCGGAATCGCGGTCGGCGAGCGTGGCGGGATCGTGGTCAATAACAGGATGGAAACCTCCGTACCCGGCATCTATGCCATCGGGGAAGTCGCCCTTTACAATCAAAACATCTACGGCCTAGTCGCCCCTGGCTACGAGATGGCTGCCGTGGCGCTGGATCAAATCGCCGGTGGCACCAAGCTCATGAGCCCCTCCATCGACATGTCAACCCAGCTCAAACTGGTGGGCACAGAGGTGGCTTCATTCGGAGATCCTTTCGTAGAAAGCGAGGACGCAATCGCCATCCGATACGAAAACAAGCAGCGCGGAGTCTATAAACGAATCAACATCAGCAAAGACGGCAGCAGGCTGTTGGGCGGCATCTTGGTCGGAGATTCATCTGACTACAATACGCTCTTTCAGCTCTACATCAATGGGATGAAACTCCCCGAAAACGCCGAAGACCTGATCTTGGGTCAACGCGGAGCGGGATCAAAAAGCCTCCTCGGATCGGTACTCGATCTTCCGGACACCGCGCAGATCTGTTCCTGCGAAGCGGTGTCAAAGGGAGCCATCTGCGACGCCATCAAAAGCGGATGCTGCCAGGATCTGAAGGGAGTCATCAAGCATACCAAAGCTTCTACCAGCTGCGGCGGTTGCAAGCCGATGGTCGTCGATATCGTCAAAGAAACACTGAAGTCTCTCGGAAAAGAGGTCAAAGAAACCATCTGTGAGCATTTCGAATACAGCAGACAGGAGCTTTTTGACTTGGTAAAACTCAACAATACCACTGGATACGATGAAGCCTTGGACACCTTCGGCAAAGGCCACGGCTGCGAGATCTGCAAGCCGGTGATGGCTTCGATCTTCGCCAGTATCTTCATGGAAACCGCCAACAAGCAGGTGGCAATCCAGGATTCGAATGACCGCTTTCTGGCCAACATCCAACGAAACGGAACCTACTCTGTCGTGCCACGGGTGGCGGGCGGAGAGATCACCCCGGAGAAGCTGGTTGTGCTCGGCCAGGTAGCAAAGAAGTTTGATCTCTACACCAAGATCACCGGTGGACAGCGGATTGACCTATTTGGCGCCCAGCTTCATGAGCTGCCAATGATCTGGAAAGAACTCATCGACGCCGGATTCGAGAGCGGACACGCTTACGGCAAATCCCTGAGAACGGTCAAAAGCTGCGTTGGCTCGACCTGGTGCCGCTTTGGACTGCATGACAGCGTGAGCTTTGCGATCCGCATCGAAGAGCGCTACAAGGGACTTCGCTCTCCCCACAAGCTCAAAGGCGGGGTCTCCGGATGTATCCGCGAATGCGCCGAGGCCCGGGGCAAAGACTTCGGAGTTATCGCTGTCGAGGGAGGCTGGAACCTATATGTCTGCGGCAATGGCGGCGCAAATCCGAAGCACGCAATCCTGCTCGCTTCCCAGCTGGATGACGACACCTGCATCAAATACCTGGATCGATTCCTCATCTATTACATCCGCACTGCCGGGCCTCTCGTCAGAACTGCCCCTTGGCTGGAGAAATTGGAAGGGGGAATCGAATACCTCAAAAAAGTGGTCGTGGAAGACTGCCTCGGCATGGCCGCGGAATTCGAAGCTGAGATGGACGGACTGGTCGAGCGATATGCCTGCGAATGGAAAGAAGCCATCGAAGATCCTGAAACCCTGAAAAGATTTAAGCCTTTTGTAAATACTGAAGAAACTGACGAGGAGCTCGTCTTTGTCCCACTTCGCGAACAAAAAATGCCAAGACCTTGGTAATCCCTAACGTACAGAAACCATGGAAGAACTTGTAAACCTTTATCAAACCGTCCAAGCTACCGAAGTACTTTCTTGGGTCAGCGTCGGTTCCGTCTCTGATTTTCCGGAGAATGCTGGAGCGTGTATCAAGCACAAATCCAGACAGATCGCGGTCTATCACTTTACCCGAACCAACAAATGGTACGCCTGCCAAAACCTTTGTCCACACAAGATGGAGATGGTGCTGTCCAGAGGCCTGAGCGGTGATGCTGCCGGTATCCCAAAACTCGCCTGCCCCATCCATAAAAAGACCTTTTCGCTGGAGGATGGCTCTAATCTGAACGGCGAGGAATACAGCATTGCCACCTATCCAGTCAAGATTGAGAACGGAATTGTATATATTGGATTTGCTGACTAATTCCTTTTCAATGACCCGATCCGAAACAGCCATCCAGCTGATAGACCAAATCAATTCCGAAGACCCCACCAAAGAAACCTGGAAAGGCAAAGCGTTCCCCAAGGAGCTGCTCTACTCACACCGAATGACAAAAAAGCTGGGGGAGTTCGTCCCGGACGCATCAGAACACCTACTCATTGCCGCGCGCGCGCAGCATATCGCCCGCTGGAAGATCCAGCGATCCGAGTACCCGATGGATCGGACCGGCTACCTCACTTGGAGGGAGGAGCTCAAAAAAATGCACGCAGAACTGGCCGGCCAGCTGCTGGCTGAAGCCGGATACGACGAGGCGTTTATTGCCAAAGTCAAATTTCTGATCCGCAAAAAACAACTGAAGACGGACTTCGAAACCCAGATCTTGGAAGACGTCGTTTGCTTGGTTTTCCTGGAATACTACTTGGAGGACTTTGTCACCAAGCACGACTTCGAAAAGATCAAAGACATCCTGAAAAAGACCTGGGCCAAGATGTCCGAAAAAGCGCAAAAAGAAGCGCTTCAAATTAATTTCTCCTCCCAAAGTCTCCGGATCATCCAGGAAGCACTTTTCGACAGCAATGACTGAGAATACCAACACCCTCGATCAGGTCACCTTTGACAGACTCAGACGGCTCTACATCATCGCATTGGGCGCCATCGCCATCTCTCTGATCACCAGCCAGATTCTAATCCGACAATACCTGGCCGACCAGGAAGACGACAGCAGACTGGTCAACGTCGCCGGTCGGCAACGAATGCTCAGTCAAAAACTCAACAAGGAAATCTTGCTACTGTCCCTGAACCCGACTGAAACCAGGCGGCGGGCGATAACAGACACGCTTTTTTCCACGAAGACTACCTGGGAGATCGCCCACAACGCGCTCCAGTTCGGAGATGAAAAGCTGGGAATCGAACCGGGGAACAGTCCTGAAGTGACCAAAATGTTTGAGGGTATTGAGCCGAATTTTGAAAGTATCATAGCCAATACCGACGTAATAATCCAGCTTTCGAGAGCAAATCTACCGGACTCTGTTGCCTTCCAGCAGGCCACCGACCAAGTCGTGAGCAATAGCGCCGAGTTTCTGTCTAAGATGGAACAGATCGTCAATCAATACGATTTCGAAGCAAAGCAAAAGGTTGAAAGCCTCGAGCAACTCGAGCTCATCATCACTCTCTTTACGCTACTTGTCTTGCTTGCCGAGTTTCTGATCATCTTCTGGCCTTCAGCCAAAGCCATGAAGGCAAGCATTCATGAGTTGTTGGAAGCGGAGAAAAAAGCCATCAAGATGGCGAAAGACGCCGATCTACTCAGCCAAGCCAAAGAGAAGTCCGTCCGGGAACTTCGGGCTCTGAGCCAAGCGATGGACCAGATCCTGCTTTTTGCGAGAATCTCGCCAGACGGACATATCACCCACATCGGCGACCGTTTTGCGAAGCTGGTCAAATTCCAGAAGTTTAATCAAAATGCGAAATTCTCCGACGTCCTCTCCCCGCTTGAAAACGAGCGGCTGACACTGGATCGAATCATTTCAGAAAACAAAAAGTCGGGCTGGCAAGGAGAGATCAAGGCCACCACACCAGGTGGAGACGATCTGTGGCTCGACTTTTCCATGATCCCTTTTCACGCAGGGGAAATCTCCGAGCTGATCATCATCTGCCTCGACATCACCAAGCGCAAGGAAGCCCAGCTTGAAGTCCAGCAACTGACCCGGGAGAGCTTCGAGGAAAAGATGCAGCAACAGAACGTCATCAGCCGACAGATCATCGAAAATCAGGAAAACGAGCAAAATAGGATTGCCAAAGACATCCACGACGGAATCGGCCAGATGCTGACCGGACTGAAATACCTGCTCGAAAGCGTGGATTTGTCAGACGGAGAGAAGGCCGAGACCAAGCTGGAAAAGCTGAAGGAATTGACGGCAAACATCATTAAAGGAGTGCGGACGGCGACGTTTAACCTCACTCCTCCCGAACTGAAAGATTATGGCCTAGTGCCAGCGCTGACCGAACTCACACAGGAACTCGGCAAGCTGACCGGAAAAGAGATCATCCTGATGAACAAGTCCGATTTCAACCAGCGGCTGGACTCTCTCGTGGAGATCAACCTCTATCGTATCACCCAGGAGGCGATCAACAACGCCATCAAGTATGCCGAGTCGACACTGATCTTGGTGACCGTTTCGCACAGTTCAAAGATCCTGAGCATCACCATTGATGACAACGGGAAGGGCTTTGACAAGAAAACGATTAAACCAAAGCCGGACAAGGACGGCGGCATGGGGCTCACCTTCATGCAGGAGCGGATCAAATACATCAGCGGAAGGCTTTTTATCAATTCCTCTCCACAAAAGGGCACCAAGGTCACCTTGAATATTCCGCTGGTCTAATTTCCTTATATTGGTTACGTAAAATTTCCTTATTTTACTAAGTATTAACTTTAGAGACAATGAACCCTACCCGAATCGTACTGGCCGACGATCATGAACTCGTCCGTGACGGAATCAAGTCTTTGTTGGAAAACGAAGCTGAATTTAAGGTCATTGCGGAAGCATCTGACGGCAAGGAAGCGTTGAAAATCATCGCGGCCGATCAACCGGACCTGCTGATCGTGGACATCCGGATGCCCCAGATGAATGGCATCGAGGTGGTAAAAAATCTAACGAGAGACTTCCCTAATGTCAAAAAACTGGTCCTGTCCATGCACGACTCAGAAGAGTACGTGGTGGAATCCATTGAGTCGGGAGCGGATGGATACCTGCTCAAAGGGAGCTCTAAGGCAGAATTTCTGAAAGCGCTTCACTCCATAGCCGCTGGCGGCAAGTATTTTTCCGGAGATATCTCCACGATCATCATCGACAATTTCGTCAATGGCCGAACCAAGAGTCCTTCCAAGTCCTTGAGTTCCACGGAAGAAATCTCCATCCTCACCAATCGGGAAAAGCAGATCCTCGAACTGATCCTGGACGGCAAAGGCAACAATGACATTGCCGAAGCCCTGAAGATCAGCAAACGGACCGCGGAGGTCCACCGCTTTAACCTTATGAAGAAACTGAACGTCAAAAACCTGGTCGAACTGACCCAAAAGTCAAAGGAATTGAATCTGATCTAGAGAAAATCTAAGTACTCTTCAATCTAGAAAACCCATTCAGCTAATACTGGATGGGTTTTTTATTTTTTGTACGTAAATTTATTACGTATTACTTGCAAGTAATACGTATTATTACTTACTTTTATTTCAAATAGAAATAAGTAATATGAAATCGAGCATGACTTAGACATCTCTCCGGATGACTATCCAGCATGCGAGATTCCATGTGACACTAAAAACAAACGACAATCACATGAAGAATCAAGCTCACCTCAAAGCAACGCGTTTAAATCTGGGAGATTTTAAAAGTGTGCCGATCCGTACTTTCTGGATCACATCCTTCGCGTTCTTCATTTGTTTTTTTGCATGGTTTGGTATCATCCCTTTCATGCCGGACGTGGTGAGGGATCTGGGACTTACTCCCGACCAAAAATGGAACGCGGTGGTTTTCGCCGTGGCTGGAACCATCTTTTCCCGCTTGCTGATCGGGAAACTGTGCGATAAGTATGGACCGAGGATCTGCTACACGTGGCTGCTGATCTTGGGATCGATTCCGGTGATATTGAGCGGACTCGTGACTACTCCGATGCAGTTCTACATCTGCCGTCTGCTCACAGGCTTCATCGGAGCATCTTTTGTCATCACCCAAGTCCACACCTCGCTGATGTTTGCGTCGAATGTGGTAGGTACGGCCAACGCTACTTCTGCTGGCTGGGGCAATCTCGGCGGGGGTGCCAACCGGCTGGGCATGCCGCTAATCGCAGCTTTGGTGATCGCTTTCGGCATAGCCGAGACTGACGCCTGGAGATATTCCATGGTCTTGATCGGCATCGTCTGCTTCTTGACTGGACTACTTTACTACTTCTTCACCAAAGACACTCCTGCCGGAAACTATTCCGAACTAGTCGCGCGGGGTGAGAAAATACCAAAGGGTAAAAAAGACGTCGTGGGCTTCTTAGAAGCTGCAAAAGACTACCGTGTTTGGGTGTTGTTCATTGTCTATGCGGCCTGCTTCGGGATCGAGCTGACCGTGTATGGCACGATGGACGACTACCTGCAAAACACCTTCGGACTGAGCAGAATCACTGCCGGAAACCTCGTCCTTTCCTTTGCACTGATGAATATCTTCGCCAGGACCCTCGGCGGCTGGTTTGGTGACAAGTATGGTAAAACGGGCGGTTTGAAGGGGAGAGTTTGGTTCTTGGCAGCGATCATCGTGGCGGAAGGCCTGATGCTGGGGCTGTTTTCCACTGCCACCAGCCTGACCTTGGGCGTTATTCTCCTGATCGGATTTAGTTTGACTGTGCAGATGGCCGAAGGTGCTACCTTCTCTGTGGTGCCTTTTATCAACAAGAAAGCCATCGGATCGATCTCCGGCATCGTGGGTGCAGGGGGCAACTTCGGTGCTTTTATCACTGCGCTGTTTTTGAAATACAAATCAGGTGAAGCGGCAAAGCTGACTTTGCAGGGGAATGAACTCTCCGGAGCAGACGCGCTCAAGGCGGCCCAAACCGCTGCCGAAGCCGCCGCGGTTTCCAGCGGCTATCTGCAGATCGGGCTGCTGATTGTCGGCACCGGTATAGCGACGCTTGTCATCCGCTTTAGTCTCGAAGATGAAAAGATTGCCAAGAAGGAATTGGAGCAACTTTCTCCTGAATTAATCAAGATTGAAGAGTAAATTGCTTTACTAAACCCTCAATAGCACTTTCTCATTTGGCCTATTAAATGAGAGAGTGCTTTTCTAATTTTCCGTCGGGCCAAATTCTGAATTGTGAATTCCAAAAAAAAAATAAAAACGACCTGTTCGTATTGTGGTGTGGGCTGCGGAATAGTCGCTGAAGTAAACGCGCAGGCCAAGGTAAGCGTGGAAGGCGATCAAGAGCATCCTGTCAATGGCGGAATGCTCTGCTCCAAAGGGATGAATCTCCACTACGTAGTCAATGACACCTCGGATCGGATTCTCTATCCTGAGATGCGCTGGAGTCGCTCACACCCTCGCGAGCGAGTGTCTTGGGACGATGCGCTGGATCGGGCAGCGGCGGTCTTCAAGTCGTTGATCCGCAAATACGGCCCCAACAGCGTGGGTTTCTACATCTCCGGCCAATGCCTGACCGAGGAATACTACATCGCCAACAAACTGACCAAGGGATTTCTCGGCACCAACAACATTGACACCAACTCCAGGCTCTGCATGAGTTCGGCGGTGGTGGCTTACAAGAAGACGTTTGGCGAAGACTCTGTTCCCATTTCCTACGAAGACATCGAGCTTGCTGACGTATTTCTGATTGCTGGCGCAAATCCTGCCTGGAACCATCCGATCCTTTTTCGAAGACTTGAAAAACACAAGGAAAAGAACCCCAACGTCAAGGTAATCGTCGTGGACCCGAGGAAAACTGACTCGGCAAATTTCGGCGACATCCACCTGCAGCTCATCCCCGGCACGGACATCATCCTGTACAATGCCATCGGGCGAAGACTGATCGAGATGGGATTTGCTGACGACAACTTTGTCAAAGACCATACAGAAAACTACCAAGCCTATCGCAAACAGGTGATGGAGACCTCGCTCAAGGACGCCGCGGAGCTGTGCGGAATCACGGTCGAGGAAATCAAAGAAGTGGCCGGTCTCATCGGCAACGCCAAGGGTTTCATCAGCATGTGGGCAATGGGCCTCAATCAAAGTGCGATCGGCACGGACAAGAACTTTTCGCTGATCAATCTCTCCCTCTTGACCGGCAAGATCGGCAAGCCCGGAAACGGCCCCTTTTCGCTTACCGGGCAGCCCAACGCCATGGGTGGACGGGAAGTCGGCGGCATGGCCAATCTGTTGGCCGTTCACAAGGACCTTGCAAATCCCCAACATCGACAGGACGTCGCTGATTTTTGGGGAGTGGATGGGATCTCCCCCACTCCCGGCTATACCGCCACGGAGATGTTTGATGCCTTGGCTTCGGGCGAAATGAAAGCCGTGTGGGTCATTTGCACCAATCCGATGGTCAGTCTGCCCAATCTGGCGAATGTCGAAAAGGCTTTTGCAAATGCAAAATTTGTGGTCGTGCAGGATATTTCCCACCGATCCGACACGGTTGCTTACGCCGACTTGGTCTTGCCGGCAGCGGGCTGGCTCGAAAAGGAAGGCACCATGACCAACTCCGAGCGCCGCATCTCCTACCTCGCCAAAGGGATCAATCCTCCCGGTGAGGCCAGACCGGATGTGGAAATCCTTTGTGATTTTGCAAAAAGGATGGGATTCCGGGGCTTCAACTTTACCAACGCGGAAGAGATCTACGAGGAATATTGCGCCATGACCAAGGGCACCAACATTGACATCTCTTTCCTCAACTACGACCGGCTAAAGAACGAAGGCAGCATCCAATGGCCTGTGCCGGAATATCGGCATCCCGGTACACCCCGGCTTTTCGCAGACAAAAAATTCTACACCCCCAGTCAAAAAGCCATCTTCAACATCCCCGCTCAGATTCAGAATACCTCTGAAAAAATCAGCGCCGAATTTCCATTCGTCCTGACCACGGGCCGGATCCGGGATCAATGGCACACCATGACCAAAACCGGAAAAGTGGCCCGTCTCCGCACCCACTATTCGCATCCTGTCCTGGAAATCAGCCAACTGGACGGGTACATCTACAAGATCAAAGAAGGGGATGTGGTCGAAGTAAAAAGCAAAAACGGCGTGGTACGGGTAAGGGCGAAACTGTCCAAAAACATTCGAAACGGGGTGGTTTTCCTGCCGATGCACTGGGGAAAACAACTAGAAAATGACCTCAACCGGGCCAATAACCTGACTTTTACCCGGGTAGACCCGCAGTCTAAAGAGCCAGACTTCAAATACACGACGGTTTCCGTGACCAAATATCAGAAGCCGAAAGAAAACATCATCGTCGTCGGTGCTGGAGCTGCGGCGTTTCGCTTTATCCAAAACTATCGGGAGCACAACTCCACGGACACTATTCAGGTTTTTTCCAAGGAACCACACCCCTTTTACAACCGGGTTTTGCTACCGGAGTATGTGACTGAGGAGCTGACTTGGGAGCAACTGCAAAAGATCAAGGAAGCCGAACTCTCGAAACTCAAGATCAGCTTGCAGACCAATCTCTCGATTGAAAAGATCGATCCGGAAAATCAAAAAGTCACCGACAGCAACGGCGTCGAACACTCCTACGACAAATTGGTCCTGGCGACGGGAAGCCGGGCTTTTATCCCAAAAGATGCCCAACTGGATCTGCCGGGACGGTTTACGATGAGAAGTCGGGGTGACGCTGACAAGTTCAAGAACTATCTGGACTCGACGCAACTACCATCCGAAACTCAGCACGTCGCCATCGTCGGCGGTGGGTTGCTGGGGCTTGAACTCGCGGCTGCGCTCCAGCACACGAACGTGAAAGTGACCATCATCCAGCGGGCATCGCGCCTGATGGAACGCCAGTTGGACTTGGTGTCGAGCCATCTCCTTTCGCTGGACGTGCAGGAACGGGGAATTCACATCTATTTCGACAATGAGGTCAGTACGGTCTTTGACGATCCGGCTTCGAAGAGCCTGAACATCACGCTGAAAAGCGGCAAGATCATCCAGGCCAATGCCATCGTTTACGCGATCGGCACCCAGCCAAACATCAAGATCGCCAAAGAAAACGGCATCATATGCAGCCGGGGAATCAAGGTCAACAAGCACCTCCAGACCAACTATCCAAACATCTTTGCCATCGGCGAGATCGCAGAATTCGAAAACCAACTCTTTGGAATCACCTCCGCTGCCGAGGAGCAAGCCGCGATCCTCGCCAACTTTATCCTGGGCGACATCAGCAGCACGTATTCCGGCTCGGTGTTGATGAATATATTGAAATTCAAAGACTTGGAGCTATGCAGCATCGGAGACATTATCATCCCGGAAAACGAGGAAGGTTTTGAGGAAATCGTCTTTACCGATCTCAGCCGACGCTACTACAAGAAATGCATCGTCAAGGACGACCTGCTGATCGGAGCGGTATTGATGGGCGACAAGAGTGAATTTGCGGAGTTCAAAAGCCTGATCGAAAACAAGATCGAGCTTTCCGAAAAACGAAAATCCCTGCTCATGGGCTCGTCAGAAACCCGTCCCGTCATCGGCAAACTGGTCTGTAGCTGCAGCCGGGTTGGGGAAGGAAACATCCAGGAAGCCATCGCCGGCGGCTGTTCGGATTTTTCGGCCCTTTGCACCCAAACAGGGGCAGGCCTGGGCTGCGGCAGTTGCAAGACTGAGGTGCGGGAGATACTAAACAATTCTAAGGTAAAAGTATAAAATTGAGTATGACCCATATTCTAAAAAGATGAAACAGACATTTTCCAGAGTAGTCGTCAAAGGCGGAGTCCTCTCTCCTGCCGAGCTCAAGCAAATCCTTGAAATTGCCGAAGGCGCTGGCTTGGACACGATTTCCTTCGGTTCGAGGCAGGACATCCTGTTTATCAAGGAAGACGGGGACTTTGAGATTGATCCACAGGACAAGTTTCAGATCATCTCTCCCGAAGAAGAAGGCGCCGAAAACATCGTTTCTTCCTACGTTTCTTCCGACATCCTCTCCAACACACCCTGGCTGACCAGTGATCGCTACCTGTATATCTTGGAGCAATTCCGGGCTCAGCCGACGCTGAAGATCAACATCACTGATCCCAGACAGCGCTTGGTGCCGCTTTTCACCGGCCATATCAACTTCATTGCCTCAGAGCACGAGGACTATTGGTACTTGTATGTCCGACTCCCGCACTGGGAATCCAACCAGATGTACCCGGCGCTGATCTACAGTTGGGACTTGGCAAAGCTTGCGGCCGCTATCGAAGATCTCTTGCAGGAAGAGCCGGAGACGGTAGAGTTCCTTTTTGACCTGGTCAACGATGCCGGCGACTTCAACAACCGAACCGTAGACAAACCATTGGAAGTGCCGTTTCACCCTTTTCCCTATTACGAAGGGATCAATCGCGTGGGCTCAGACAGCTACTGGATGGGCTTGTACTGGAGAAACAACAAGTACTACATCGATTTCCTCAAAGCACTCTGCGATCTCTGCTCGGACTGTCGGATCGGAAAGATCTCCATCACCCCGTGGAAATCACTGATCATCAAGGGAATTGTCGAAAAATATAAGTTGGAATGGGAAAAGCTCCTCGGGAAATACGGGATCAACGTCCGCCACTCCATGCTGGAGCTCAACTGGCACCTGCCCGTCAACAACAAGTCCGCGATCAAGCTCAAAAAGTACTTAGTCTCGTACTTTGACAAGCACGACATCAGCACCTACGGGCTGACCTTCGGCATCACCGACTACACCCGCAAGGCGTATTATTTCACCTCGATAATCATTGAGAAAAACGAGCCCGCAATCCAGCTCGACGGGGTCAAGATCCGAAGCACCTACAATCTCCTTCATGCCAAAAACTTTGACCCCAACACGCAGGAATACATCGTGTACGTGCAGGAAGTCGATAAATCCGACCTGCCGGAGTTACTCATCGAACTGAGTAAGATCTATTTTGAGCAATTGGGTCAGGAGAAAAACGTTCCGGAGAAGCCCACAAAACCGAAGGAACAGCAAATCAAGGAGGCCTACCAATGCCGGGAATGTTTGACTGTTTACGATACCAGTTACGGTGATCTGTCTCAAGGTATCCCCGCAGACACATCCTTTGAAGATCTTCCGGACACCTATCACTGTTCGCTTTGCGAAGCGCCCAAATCGAGCTTTGTCAAAAAGAAATTCGTCAAACAACCGGAGTAAATCCACTTCCTACAATCCCCAGAGCGACTCCATCCGTCGCTCTTTCTTATTCATCATCTTCCTACAGCTAGAATAAATACTTATTTTTTGTAAGTATTTTCTTAGATTTTATAAGTATTTATACTTATTTTTAATCAACCTATTCTAGCTATTATGAAAAAAATCTTCTACGCTCTCGCGCTCTCATTCCTGGTATTCTTCGAAGTCGACGCACAGACTTTCTCCCTCGATGCAGACATCCGTCCAAGATTCGAGTACCGCCACGGTTTCGGTGCCCCACTTCCGGACGGCGCCGATCCGGCCGCATTTGTCACGCAGCGCTCCCGCCTCAACTTTGCCTACCAGGATTCCAAACTTAAAGTCTACTTCAGTGTTCAGGATGTCAGCACCTGGGGAGACACCCGACAGCTGGCGATCAACGATGAAAACCACTCCTTCTCGCTTTTCCAAGCTTGGCTGAGCTATGCTTTCACCGAAAACTGGTCGATGAAACTCGGCAGACAGACGCTTTCCTATGACGATCAACGCATACTTGGAGAAGTGGACTGGACGATGCAGGGCAGATTTCATGACGCAGCTATGCTCACCTTTGCGAAAAATGGCTTCAAAACTGACCTTGCGGTAGCCTACAGCCAGGAAAATCAGAAAAATGAAGGGACGGGTTTTCCAATCACGGGACTTTACACTTACAAAGTGATGCAGATGCTGCACGCCAAAAAAACCTGGGACAAAGCCTCTGTAAGTTTCCTCTTTTTGAACAACGGTTTTCAGAAATATACAGAGGGTGCCACTCCACAACCCGACGGTGTCTACTACCGACAGACGACCGGTACCTACTTTACCTTTCCTGTGTCGGTGTTTACCCTGACAGGTTCGGCGTATCTCCAGACGGGAAAATCCGCTCCCACAACCGACCTCACAGCGTATCAATACATGCTCGAGGCGCGATACAAACCCGGAAAAGTAGCCTTCACGCTGGGTTTTGAGTCGCTGAGCGGTTCGGATCAAGTGGCCACCGAAAAGACCAATTCCTTCTTCCCGCTTTACGGCACCAACCACAAGTTCAACGGCTATATGGATCTCTTTTATGTAGGAAATCACGCGAACAATGTGGGCTTGAACGACCTCTACCTGACGACCTTGGTGCCTACCGGCAAAAACTCGAGCATCGGGGCGTTTGTGCACTTTTTCTCCGCTCAGGCTGAATTGAATGATGGCCTAAGTAAGAATTTAGGATCAGAATTGGATTTGGTTTACTCCAAGACAATCGCGAAAAACATCAAGCTAAACGTCGGCTACTCGCAGTACTTCGATACCGAAAGCATGACTGTCCTCAAAGGTGGCATCGCCCCGGCAAAGACCCAAAACTGGGGATGGGCTCAGCTGATCGTCACTCCCAGCCTCTTTAAGCATTCCCTGAAGGAGGAATAGTATGTCGGGAGGAATGGAAGTCGGAAGTTTGGATGTGATTAATGGATCACTTAATGAAGACGTTCAATCTTGGTATCGGCCGCCGTTCACAGTCTAAAAGCATGAAGGATATGCGGAAAGATCGCATCCATCGACTCTCCGGCACCTCTAGTAGATCCCGGCAAGGCTAGCACGAGACAGTCTCCGATTGTCCCTACCAGGCTCCTGGAAAACATGGCGTAGGGCGTGAGACTTTGTCCATAGCGCCGGATGGCCTCTTCAATTCCCGGAATTCGGCGGTCAAGAAGTGATTCCAGTGCTTCTGTGGTCACATCAGTCTTAGACAGACCGGTTCCTCCGCTGAAAATCACCAGTTGGTTATTGGTAGAAAGCTCCTTTGCAAGCGCTCTTATCTGATCCAAATCATCCGGAATGATGGAATAGGAAGTGATTTCTGGGCCTTGGGAAAGGAGCTTTTTCAGGATTAGCTGGCCTGCGGAATCTGGTTTGACTCCTTTCGAGACTGCATTGGAGCAGACCACCACCGCGGCATTGAATGGATGGCCCGGCTGAGGTCTGGATTGTTCGTTAGGCTCCTCCAGAATTTTGATCTGCTGGATGTGGATTCCTTTGTCGATGGGCTTCAGCATATCATAGATCGTCAAAGCCGTGATCGAAGCGCCGTGCATCGCTTCCATCTCCAAGTTGGACTTGCAAACAGATCTTACTTTGACCAAGACATGAATCTCCAGGTCTGCGATCCGGTACTCAATGCAGGTGAACTCGATCGGGACTGGATAGGAGTTTGGAAGGCTCAGGTGTGTATTTTTCACCGCAAAAAGCCCTGCGACTTTGGCCATTTCGAAGACGTTTCCCTTTGGAACCCGGCCATCAAGGATGGCTTGGATCGTTTCGGACTTACTGACGCAAATCACCGCTTCGGCACAGGCCTCCCGAAGCGAGCTAATGTTGACCGAAATGTCTTCCATGAATCAATCGTGGGATTAAAAATCTACCTCAAAGACACATCGACAAATGAATGCAGCTGCTTTATCAGATAGATCATCTTACAATTAACACAAGACGACATATCTTTTTTATTGTGAGCATTTTAAAAAGGATATGCATCCAAGTTTTGAAAAATAAACTCGTCCTCAAACACGTAATTTTCGTCCGAGATTGCCTTCACCGTAGCGAGATTAACCACCTCTCCGATCACCAAAACTGCGGGGCCTGTCATGGCTTCATTCTTCGAAAGTTTCAGGATCGATTTGATCGTGCCGACTACTTCCCGCTGGTCAGCTCTGGTACCATTTTGAATGATGGCAATGGGCATATCCGCTTTACCCAGTCCTTTGTAAATCCTGACGATCTCCTCCAGCTTGGACAAGCCCATCAAGATAACCACCGTGGCGGTGGACTGCGCTGCCAGAGCCACGTCCGCAGACAGTTCATGTCCCTTGGTGGTGCCGGTGATGACCCAAAAACTCTCCGAAGTACCCCGATAGGTGACCGGAATTCCAATCGCCGCCGGCACAGCGATGCAGGATGAGACCCCGGGAATTACGGTTGTGCCGATCCCATGCTTCGCGGCAAATTCCTCTTCTTCTTTACCTCTGCCAAAGACAAAAGGATCGCCGCCTTTCAGTCTTACCACAGATCCAAACTCGTGAGCATAGGTCACGATCAGTTCGTTAATCTCGTCTTGGGTGAAAGAATGGGCACCTTTTCGTTTCCCAACAGAAACTTTCACTGCATTCGGAGCCAAATCAAGGATTTCCTCGGTGACCAATGCGTCGTAAAGCACCACTTCAGCCTGCTCAAGTGCTTTGGCAGCCTTCAAAGTCAGTAATTCAGGATCACCGGGCCCGGCACCGATCAACGTAAGATGGGGGATGGATTTGGATGACTTGTTCATATTCTAATAGGTTTGAGATAGGGCAATAAGGTCAGTTTTGGTATTGATATTTTGGAGGGAAGCAGTGCCTCTGGGATTCAGTTCGATCTTCTGATGAGGGAGGCTTTCAACCAATCGGCGGAGCTTCAGCTCATCCTTTTCCGTTGCTATTCTAAACGGCTCCATGTACTGTCTTGGATAGACTCCGATGAGCGGGTAGTCATTTTTTCCATCTGAGAGAAAGGTGATCTTGGAAGGTTCTTGTTGGGCTTTTTCCAGCAGAAAAGAAACCACCTCCGTCGTGATCTTGGGAATATCGCAGCTGAGGACCAACACAAAATCTGTTTTGGCATGGGCCAAAGCCGTGTAGATCCCTCCCACCGGCCCTTTGTCTTCGATCAAATCCGGGATCATCTCCAGCTGAAATGAACCATAAGCAGGGTTTTTTGTGACCAAGACTGGATTTGCCACAAGGGGAAAAACCGCCTCCAAGATCCATTGGACAAAAGGCTTCCCCTGGAATTCTACGAGTCCTTTCTCCTCTCCCATCCGGGAGCTTTTGCCTCCACAGAGGATGTAAGCTGACAGTTCCGGTTGAATCATTTCTACTATTGCTAACGAAATTAAGAATTGTTGATTGGGAGAAAATTGACTGCATCTCCGTATTCCAGCCTCGAAACCGACTCATCCACATACACCAAGGCATTGGCCTGAGCGTAGGAGCCCAGCGCATTGCAGGACTGTTTGTCGAGGATCTTTACGTTACCATTCTGCTCGTTTGCCAATAGAAAAAGGCTTTTCCCGCTCGGATTACTGAGCTCTCCTGCCAATGTTCCCTTTCTCAAACTCATATCACAGGCTTTGGCGGAGGTCATCTTGCGAAGCGCGGGCAACACATAGACTTGCATGCAAGTAACCATTGCTGCCGGGTTTCCAGGCAGCGCGAAGACCAATGTTTTTCCCTTTTTCCCAAACCACATCGGCCGGGCAGGTTTTTGGTTGACTTGATGGAAAAGCTCCTGAACGCCATTCATCTCCAGTCCAGCCTTCACAAAGTCATAGTCTCCCACCGAAATCCCGCCAGAGATCAGCAGCACATCCGCATCGAGCGCCTCTTTGATAGCCAACGCGGTATCCAACTTGTCATCTCTGACGTGGTCGACACGCTCGATACGGAAGCCTTGCTCGGCTAAGATCGCCTTAATGGTGACCCCGCTGGTTTCGTAAACGCCGCCGGGCCCGAGAGATGTACCTGCAGCTTGCAGTTCATTCCCGGTGACGAGTACATTGATCTTGGGTTTGTTAATGACTAAAACCTCTGCAATTCCAAATCCCGCTAAAAATCCAAGCAACATGGCCTGAATCTTCGCGCCCTTTCTTGCAATCAGTTCGCCTGCCTTGACCTGCTCACCCACGCATCTGACGTTGGCAAAAGGCTTTGGCATCTGCTGAATCCGGATCTCGGAACCCGTCCTGCAGATATTCTCCTGAATGACTACCGTATCAGCCAGATCAGGAACCCTGGCACCGGTGAGAATCCTGACGGCGCGATTGCCCGCTAGGTCGAATTCTTGAAAATCACCCGCCTTACTCTCTCCCACTACTTCGTACGCGTCGGACTGCCCATACGTAATTGCGTAGCCGTCCATCGCTGACTGACGAAATGGAGGAATCGAAATCGGTGCAAAGATGTCCTCCGCCAAGAAATAACCCAACGCTAGCTCCAATGGCAGCTTTTTCGGCTGCAACACCAACGTATGTTGGTTGACAAGAGCTAATGCAGTGTTGACAGATACCATCTTGATTTCCTAATTGTAGCTAAATGTAAATCAAAATTACGTATTTATACTTACTTACTACGTATTATCTTGAATTTTTTGACTGCCGATAATTTTATATCCATGAGTGTAAGGCGGTTGAAAAAAATATGACAGATTTTCCGGCATCTGTCTTTTAGCAAAAAATAAAATCGCTATGTTTGCATGCCGTTAGAAAAAGGGGTTTAGGCTTCGAAATTTTAACAGTAAAGCGGGGTGTAGCGTAGCCCGGTATCGCGCCACATTTGGGATGTGGAGGTCGTAGGTTCGAATCCTGCCACCCCGACTTTAAGGCCTCTGATTAATTTCAGGGGCTTTTTTTTATGCCTTTTGAATTCTAGCAACAATAGAACAGTCATCGTTCAGGGTGTAGCGTAGCCCAGTACCGCGTCCCGATTTTAGATCGGGAAGGTCGTAGTACAGATCCTGCCACCCCGACTTTAAGGTCTCTGATTAATTTCAGGGGCTTTTTTTTATGCCTTTTGAATTCTAGCAACAATAGAACAGTCATCGTTCAGGGTGTAGCGTAGCCCAGTACCGCGTCCCGATTTTAGATCGGGAAGGTCGTAGTACAGATCCTGCCACCCCGACTTTAAGGCCTCTGATGAATTTCAGGGGCTTTTTTTTTATGTCTTTTGAATTCCGGGATAACAGATCCACAATCATCGTTGAGGGTGTAGCGTAGCCCGGTACCGCGTCCCGATTTTAGATCGGGAAGATCGTAGACACGAATCCTGCCACCCCGACTTTAAAAAGACAAATTGAAGAAATTCAGTTTGTCTTTTTTTTTGCTCATGAATTGGGGATGTAACGCAACCGTATTGTGGAAATCGAAGGGAGTCCTTCTCCCATTTTTCCAAAGTTTAAAAAGCCAAAGCCCATTGCCGCAAAGCTTTTTTTGTATTGCGATATTTTAATACCGTTTTTCACTCAGCATCTGTAAAGGCAGGTTGGCTACAAACCTCACAAAAACCTGTACGCCAGCTTCCGATGTAATCGAAAAAATTCCATCTATATCTTCAGTCAATCCCCGCATTAGTTTCAACCCCAGGCTCCCGGCATTTTTCTTTTTGAGCTCGGGGATACCGACACCGTTGTCCGAAATTTTCAACTCGGCCTTTTGGTTTTCGAGTTTCTTTAGCGAAACGGAAATCATACTTCCCTCCGTTTCACCCGGAAAAGCATACTTCATGGAATTCGTGATGGCCTCATTCACGATCAGTCCCAAAGAAACCGCCTGCGACACATCCAATTCAACCCGATCCAGATCCAGAGATATAGGAACAGTCTTGGAGCCCATAAGACTTTCATTGAGGTGCTGAATCAGCTCACGGAGGTATTCCTCCATATCGACTGACGCCACATCGGTGGATTGATAAAGTCTCTTGTGAATAAGGGACATGGCGTAGACCCTGTTCTGACTGTCCTGAATGGCATGAAGAGCTTCGCTGCTCAACTGTCTGGACTGAGATTCAAGCAAACTCAACACCGTCTGTAGGTTGTTTTTGACACGGTGATGAACTTCCCTCAGTAGCCATTCTTTTTCGTCCAGCAGGTGAATTAACTTCCGGTTGGTTTTCTGCTTGTTTCGATATAGTATGTAAATAAGAGCCAGTATAAAAATCAGGAAAACAATTGCCGCAACGATTGCTTTTTGTTGTTGAGCCTGCCTTTCAGATCGTTGTGACAGTTGTTTTAATTCCTGGTCTTTCTTTGCGGTCTCATATCGAATAGATAACTCTTCAATTTGTCGACTTTTGCTTTGTTCAAATATAAATTCCTTCGTTTCCATGTGTTGCTTCAGATAGTTCATTGCTTGCATGTAATTGCCTAAGGCAGAGTCTGCCATGTATAGAGTATACAGCGCTGTACTCTTCGCAACCAAAGGCATAGCAGTGGAATCGGAATTACTTATCACCTTAATCGAAGTTGATTTAGCTTCATTGAAATTACCTCTCGACAAATAAAACTCTGCTTCTGTGTTTAAATATTCCCCCGTAAGACTCACTAGGTGTCCCATCGAGATAGCAAGTTTGTAATTCTTCTCCGCAAGATCATCCTGATGAAGGGCGTTATAACAATTAGCCAGTGCAAAGATCGAGGCTTGCTCCTCTGCCGGGCCCAAGGGCGGATGCGATTGTTTAAGGGACTGAACAAAATTTAACGCTTCCTTAGGCCTTCCTTGTTGAATCATCAATTTGGCCAAATAGGTCACACAGTCAACATAAATGTAATTTTGGTAATTTGTTTTTCCTTCTTCCAAGGCACGCTCATACCATTCGAATGCTTTTTTATAATTCCGGAGATGATAATGAGCACGGCCGATATCAATGGACATAAAGTAGCGATATCGCTTTTGAAAATCAGCGTTGGTGTGCTCTCCGTCATCAAGCATGTTCAGGACCAGCAACAGATTTTCAATTACGGCATTGTAATTACCGTATTGCATATGTATTGCTGCACGCAAGCTGTACACGTTTACTATTTCCGGCCCCTCTACGCCTTCCCAATCTTTTAACAACAATTGTACATTGAACAATGCAGAGTCAAGAAGGCCTTTCGCATATTGATGCCCGACCAGATGCAACCTGCATTCCAATACCTTTTTCTCATTGCCGGCAGCTAGATAAGCCAATTCAGCTTGCCGTAGGTATATTTTTCTGTCTTTGGATCTATGGGGTGTATAGAGCGCATACATACTTATCGCGTAGGCATGGTTTTCCTTGTCTTCTAATTTCCTGTAGTCTTCAGCAACGGAAAGTAAGGCAACTTTTCCCGCTGCAAAGTCACTTCGTTCCATCAGAACAACTCCCTTTAAAAGGCGACTTTTCAAAATGAGTGGGTACAGTTTTGATTTTTCACTCAACACTTCCGCTTGTTCAATCATCAGCAGTGCACTGTCCAGATCTTTAGGAAGTTCTCCAGCCTTCATGATATAGAGATAAGCGGCCTCCTGCAGGAGCGAGATTTTTGCCGTATCTGATTGAGGTAATTCATTGATCAAGTTTATCAGTTCCGGCAAGTCATCTCTGTGGTAACGCTGGGCTGAGCAAACAGATGAAAACAGTGACACTAAAATTAAAACTCCGGCAAATGCCTTATACACAATGACATCACACCTAAACGACTCTCGAAAATGTCTTAAAATATAAAAGTGTATTAAAAAAATGTTCAGCAGCGTATCGACTGTCAAACGTGAAAAATCTTTTGATTTCATAAATGGTTGATTGCCTTTTTTGATCCAACTTTTCAGGCAGAATCTTTTGTCTCCTTATTTTTCTTGTCTCTTCAAAAAGTCAGGAAAGTTGAATTTAAGCAATTGTTTCAAAAAATAGGATGAATGGTTTCAATCAAAGTTCAAGAAAATCAGATTGTTAAAACATTGTAATCGTTGATCAATGGAACCTAAATTTCAATTTCAACAACCAGATGCCAGGTAATTTTTCACCAAAATCCAGTTTTGAAAAGCCCTAAAAAATAGCCAACGTGCTAATATCCACTCTTGCCTCCCTTCCTCTCAGTTCCACCGTCCCGATTGGGATCCGCTGGTAGAATTCATCATTGGGAAGGATGGCAAGCAACTCGTCCGATGCGAGGATTCTGACTTGGTGTTCTTTGCACTTTCCCTGAATCCGGGAAGTGGTGTTGAGTACGTCACCTGAAAATGTCAATTCCCGTTTGATCACGCCGATCTCTCCGACAGTGACCTTTCCAAAGTGAAGCCCCACTTTAAACTCCGGAACAACGCCATACTTCAGCCGGTATTTGTCTGACAGCCCGGCGATCAAATCACTCATCGCGAAATAACATTTCAGGCAATCTTCATTTCCCCCTTTTTGCGACAGCATCCAGGAGATAATCACCTCATCGCCTACATACTGGTATATCTCTCCCCGGTGATCTACAATCGGGGCGGTGATGTCTGTAAAGTATTCCTTTAAGAACTGATGGTATCGCTCATTGCCCAGCTTCTCAGCAATGGCTGTGGAGGAATTCAGATCCACAAACATGAATATCCTGGTTTCCTCTTTTGCACGATGGTATTTGCCCAGGAGAAAGTTAATCCAGTTGTTCTGTCCAAATTTGTCATTGACCTGTAAAGTGACTTGGGTAAGGACCAGGACAATCAGCCACACGGTCGCATTTTTCAGATGGGCCGTGTCTGACAATAGATCTAAAAATCCTCCGTGCAGCCCTTCCCAACCGATGAAGTGTCGTGCCTCAAACACCGATACCACAAGCACCAAACTCCCGCTGACCACCACAAACGACGCCATCACCAATGCCAGGGAAGTCCAATACGGCCCCTCCCGGTAGCGCTCATTGACAAAATAAACCAGAAAGCCTCCACCTATTAGCCCCGCCGCAAATCCGACACTTCCGTTGAGCA
This sequence comes from Algoriphagus terrigena DSM 22685, assembly GCF_000429445.1. Classification (GTDB taxonomy): domain Bacteria; phylum Bacteroidota; class Bacteroidia; order Cytophagales; family Cyclobacteriaceae; genus Algoriphagus; species Algoriphagus terrigena. The sequence continues at coordinate 22,933 of NZ_AUBW01000023.1, read as the reverse complement.
GCAGGCTCGATTTTAGGTCATATTCTGCACTGAATCCAGCGGAACTCATGGAAGCGATCACCAGATAGTCGTAGGCCGTGATGATCAATCCGATCACCGTCCAGACTGTCGCAATAGTGAAGAGTTTTTTGAATTTTATCATGGGTCAACACGAAATCTTGCTGCTAGTACCTATACTGAACAGTCAATGCTCCGAAAAGCACGTCTTCACCGGCTCCCACCTCTTTGAGATAATCTTGGGCCTGAAACCAGGTGAATTCCGGCACAAGTGACAGATGCCCGTTTGGACTGTATTCCAGATTTATCCCCAACTGGTTGCCGATCTTCTTTTCGTCACTTTGCGCGGTATAGAGCATTTGGACATTGGGACCATAGATCCCATCACTGGTGCTGTATCTCCAGAAAAGATCAAAATCCGCTGAAAAAACAAGCATTTTCCCGACACCTATCTGAAAAGCAGGATGCAGATCGATCAGGTTTGCCGGGCCGATCAGCGCTGCCAATCCAAAATAGGCCCCTCGCGGAAACATGGGATTGAAGGTATTCAGACGCTGATCAGTTTGGCTTTTGTCTCCACTGATCACTTCGGTTTTGAGCCCAAAACCAGGCTTGGACTTAAACTGATCCAAGGTGTACCACAAATTGGCTGAAACGGTGTAGGCACTGATCGTCTGATCGCCAAAGTCGCCGAACTGATACAGCGCTTCCAGATCAAAGTTCAATCTCTGGCAAACTCCCCACCATCTACCGCCCAAAGAGTGGCGGACCTCCGTAGCTTCCGAAAATCCGTTAAACGAAGCCTGTTCATCTTCAAAGCCTATGTAGTAATGGTCCAACTTGGATGTTTGCCCAATGGAAACAACCCCATAGCCTGACCAGATTGCCTTTTTCCGGTTGATCTCATCGTCAAAAACTCCCAATTTGAGTTGCACGGGTCTGGCGTAAAAGGCGTCGATTCCATAGCGCTCAGCGCGATAAAGGACCTTCGCGGCATCAAAGCTCAGTCGGTTGTTTGGTCCTTCCCGTACCGTGATCAATCGCTCGGAACCGTACCTCATCTCCTGCCGTCCGACACGGGCAGTCAGTTGCTTGCTTGGGTTTTCCCGGAGTTTATATTCGAAGAAAAGCTGATGGAAACTCAGCCTGTTCTCGTCAATCGACCGGTTTGGGCCGGGGCGACCCGCGGCAAAAGTGCTGTTCAACTGCGCAAAAGCCCGAAACCTTCGATAGTGAAAATCGCCATGAAACAGAAAGCGGGTGTAAAAGGCCAAGTATTCTTCCTTTGGTCCATCACCCCAATCTTCATTCTTGAACCATTGGGCTTGATAGCGGACCTCTCCCCCCAGACTCAGGAAGCTGCCTTCCGAAATGGGCAGATATTTGATCTTCGGAAACCGACGCGAGGTATCAGTTTTCAAAAAGCCATAGTCTTCTTCGTACCGGACATTTCTGATCCCGTTTTGCTGCGCCACAGCCAGGTTTGCGATACAAAAGCACAAAAGAAAAACTCTCGATATAGCCATGGATCAATGAGTCAAGCATGATTTCACTTCTCACCGATTCTGATACCCACCATAAAACTTCACCGGCGACCAGGCTGGACTTAACGGCGCCGGAGTCGGATCCAGTTCTTTAAAGATGCCATCGGCAAAGACAATCTTCCCGCCTACGACCGTCAGTTCGGAAGTCAGTTGCTTGATTTCTTCTTCCTGGATTGAAAAGTAATCCTTCGAAAGCACGGCAAAGTCAGCATACATCCCTTCCTTGATGTACCCTTTGACATATTCTTCGGAGGAAAACCAGGCGCTGCCAATAGTCAGCAGCTTCAGTGCTTCGTACCTGCTCAGCCTTGCCGACTCGTCGTAAAGCTGAGTCCCGCCCCATGTCTTGCCTGAGACTGCCCAGTAAAGCGCCAGCATGGGATTATAGCTGGACACCCTCGTTCCGTCTGTTCCCAAACCCACAGGAATGCCCAATTCCAACATCTTTTTGATTGGAGGAGCCTGCTTGGTGGCTTCCGCTCCATAGCGCTCAAGGAAATATTCTCCCTGAAACAGCATCCGGTTTTGAACCGCAATACCACCCCCCATGCGTTTAATCTTTCGAAGGTTTTCCTCACTGATCGTCTCAGCGTGGTCGATGATCCATCTGACCCGGTTCAGAAAAGGGTGTTTCCGGTCCACCTTTTCCAGGACTTTCAGAAAGCGTGTGATGCTCTCATCGTACGTGGCATGAATCCGGAAAGGCCATTTATTCTTGGCCAAAACGGTAACAATGGAATCCAGTTCGGCCTCCATCCCCTGCGCCAGTTCAGGCCGGGGCTCCAGGAAGTTTTCAAAGTCCGCCGCCGCCCAGGTCAGGTTTTCTCCCGCGCCATGCAGCATGTAGCCGTTGGGCCGCAGCATGTCCTGGTTTTCAAAGAGCTTTTGATTTGCTGTCCACGTTTTGACGTCTTGGAGTTCCTTGCCTTTGTCGACTGCAAATAGGTAGTAAGAAGTGCGTACGGAGAGTTTTCCCTGCTGCGCCAATTCTTTGACCACCGCGTAATCATCCGGGAAATATTGCCCTCCTCCCCCTGCATCAATTGCGCTGGTCACTCCTAGTCGGTTCAGCTCTCTAAAGTAGTAAACTGTTGAAATCAGCTGATCCTCTTTGCTAAGCTTTGGCAGTAGAGTTAGTGTCTTGTAAAGTACCAAAGCACTGGGTTTGGCAATCAAAAATCCGGTTGGCTTTCCGTTTTTCAACGCCACTTCCCCTCCGGGAAACTTGGTGTTTTGGTCATATCCCAGCACCTCCACGCCTTTTTGATTCAGGTAACCAAGCGAATACAGATACATGATGTACACCGGCTTGTCAGGGACGGCGGCGTTGATCTCCTCCAGCGTCGGGAGCCGCTTTTCTTTAAACTGAAACTCGCCCCAGCCGCCGACGACCCTGATCCATTCTCCCTCCGGGGTGCGCTCGGCCTCCTCCTTAAGCATCTGCAAGGCTTCGGCGATGCTGGTCACACCATCCCAGCGCAACTCCAGCGTATAGTTCAGTCCTTCTCTTATAAGGTGTGTATGCGAATCATTCAGCCCGGGGACAATCGTCTTACCCTGCGCGTCGAGGACTTGGGTGCTGTCGCCTTTGAGCTTTAAGATCTCTTCAGAAGTCCCGACTTGGAGAAAATTGCCGTCTTTCACTGCAAAAGCTTCTGCAAACTGCCCTTCGGATTCCAGGACGACCTTCGCATTATATACAATCAAATCCGGAGCGTCGGCGGGCTGGAGCTTCTCTGTGTTGGGAGTGCAAAAGTTGAAGAGGGCGACTAGTATAAATCCTAATATAGGTAGCTTTTTCATTTGAGTCACTATTGAGTAATGAGAGCTCAATTTAGCCTGACATATATTGTCAATAAATAGACAAATCATTCCTACACATGTACAATTCAATTTAAATAGTGACTTGATATCCAAACTTAATTAGGCATTAAAAAAAAGCAAATGATAAATACATTTTTATAAATAAAACAGCAATCGACGGATTAATATATTTCACACAAATTTACCGTCACATACTTTTCAAAACTAACCTAAACAAAATCATGAAAAATCCAATCCTATCTTGTAGTGCATTCCTATTGGGAATCACCGTTGCGTTTCCGGCATTTGCTCAAAAGCCTTCGCCCGAACTGCTGACACCATCCAACCATGTCTTGGTCATGATCGATCACGAAAGCCAAATGGCATTCCCGGTCGAGAATATTGACATCGAGGAACTCCGAAACAACGTCGGGCTTTTGGCTGGTGGGTCGAAGATCTTCAAGGTTCCGACGATCATCACCACAGTGGCGGAGGAATCCTTCAGCGGGCCGGTCTTTCCCGAAATCGAAGAGATCTATCCAAAAGCCAGCTCCAATTACATCGACCGAACTACCATGAACGCCTGGGAGGATGGCCCGGCACACAAAGCGATCACCGGCGCCGGAAAGAAGAAAATCGTCATCGCAGGGCTCTGGACCAGTGTTTGCATCGTCGGACCGGTTCTCTCCGCGATCCAAGACGGATACGAAGTTTATGTAATTACTGATGGTTGTGGGGACACAAGTGAGCAAGCCCACGAGATGGCCATCCAGCGGATGATCCAAAAAGGAGCCAAACCAATGACCGCAACGCAATACGTCTTAGAACTCCAGCGGGACTGGGCGAGAGCAGAAACCTATGGCCCGGTCACTTCCCTGTTCAAAAAATATGGAGGAGCCTATGGAATCGGAATCCAATACGCTCACGAAGTCATCAAGCACTAGGCACTCCGTCCATTCGCCAATCATAGATCAGCCATTTAATCCGTTGATATATACATTTTAATGCATCACTTACACATTGAATAACCTGTTACATAGAGTTAGTTTTGACATGTTATGCATTCGGAAAACAGACTTTTTCAGGCATTTTAAGACAAGTTAATCTAACATAAACTATTTAGGAAAATGAAAACTATCAAGTCCAAAACTATCCTATTTATCACGGGTGCATTTGTAAGCCATACCTGCTGGGATGAATGGAAAGAACACTTTGAAAGCAAAGGCTATACTACATTTGCCCCGCCTTGGCCATATAAAGATGCCACGGCGCAAGAGCTCCGGGACCGCCAACCTTTTGACATCGATCTGGCGACATTAACTACCTATGAGCTCATAGACCACTACGCCAATATTGCCAAAAGCCTTCCCGAAAAACCCATCCTGATCGGACATTCCTTTGGCGGACTGATCACACAAGTTTTGCTTAACCGTGACTTCGGAGTGGCGGGAGTGGCCATACATTCGGCTCCGCCCAAGGGCGTACTTCCCTATGAATTCTCATTCCTTAATGCGGGATGGAAAGTCCTGGGGCTCTTCACCTCAATGAAGAAAACCTACATGATGTCCTTCAAGGATTGGCAGTACGCGTTCGTCAACGGGATGGATGCCAAGGATCAGCGCGCAGCTTACGCCAAATACACCATCCCGGAATCAAAAACAGCTGCCAGAGGAGCACTGACTGACGCAACCAAAGTGGATTACGACAAACCCCACCCTCCCTTGCTTTTCACTTCCGGCAGTACAGATCACATCATGCCCGCGCACCTGAACTACCGTAACTACAAGAAGTACAAGCAAAACGGCTCCATCCTCGAGTACAAGGAGTTTCCCGGAAAGAATCACTTCGTCCTAGGACTGCCGAGCTGGAAGGAAGACGCCGATTACATCCTAAACTGGCTCGAAAAAACCTGAGTTGAGGCACCAGCGTCTTCTCAGCCAGCCATTTCAAAACACTACACTTAAAGCCATGGAAAATATCCCTACTCAAGCCCCGAAAGAGGGTACCGGAACCCGCATGCCTGCTAAAAAAGGCAAGCATCTCAACTATCCTGCGCTCGACGCGCCGACACAGTTTGCCGAGCTCAAAGGCCGGACGATCGCCTTTCGGACGATCGGATCGGGCAAAAACCTCTTCCTCTGTAACCGCTTCCGGGGAAATCTGGACACCTGGGATCCGGCATTTTTGGATGCACTGGCGCAAAAGTACCAAGTCATCATCTTTGACTACACCGGATTTGGCCTCTCTACCGGGCCGGCACCAACGACAATTGATGGCTTTGTAGCTGATCTCCGGGACCTGATGGAGGCTTTCTGTATCAAGAAATGCGTGGTAGGAGGTTGGTCTTTTGGAGGTTTGGTAGCCCAAAAATACATCGCCGATTCTCCCAAATCAGTCAGTCATGGCATCCTGATCGGCACCGGTCCGATGGGAAGAAATGATCTTCCCGTAGAACCCATCTTCTATGAAGTTTCCCAAAAACTCAACTATAAGCTGGAGGATGAGATGGTTTTGTTTTTTGAACCTGAGTGGGAAGCCAGCCGTAAAGCCGCCGAAAAAAGTCACAAAAGAATTGCAGAGCGGCAGAAGGACCTCGATGTCATCATCCCCGAAAGACTGTGGGGACATTATACGATGGCTTTTATCGAGTGCATCGAGGACACAGAAAATACGCGGGCCAAGATCAACCAAACCAAAGTCCCTATTCTGGTCATGATGGGGGATCACGACATCAGCTTCCCGGTGCAAAACTGGTATGCTTTAGCCCGAGAGCTGGAGACCGCACAGTTGATCGTTTTCCCGATGGCCGGGCATGGTCCCCAGCACGAGTTCCCAAAACTCTCTGCCCGATACATCCGCAATTTCATCAAGTACAGCTAAGCCAACCGCTATTCGATCATCAAACACAACAACCACTATGAAAACTGTCCCAATTCTAGTCTTTCTGGCCAGTCTATCCTTGATCTTGCCCACTTCTGCAGAGGCAAATCAACCGAACGACAGTGTGCTTACCCAAGCGGAAGCCTCAAAAACCATCCTGTTCATCACCGGTGCATTCGTCACCAATACCGGTTGGGACGAGTGGAAGGTCTATTTTGAATCCAAAGGCTACACGACCTATGCCCCACCCTGGCCATACAAAGACGCTTCGGCAGCCGAACTCCGAAGCCGGCAACCTGATGGAGAACTTGCAAAACTCCGCTTCGACGAGCTGGTGGACTATTTCGCAGATTACGCCGCCAAGCTTCCCGAGAAGCCCGTCATCATCGGGCACTCTACCGGAGGACTGATTGCGCAGTTGCTCCTTCAGCGCGGCTTGGGAGTTTCCGCGGTGGCGTATCATTCGGTTCCCCCGAAAGGCGTATTGTCGTCCAAGTTTTCCTTTATCAAATCGGTTACCCCAGCCTTTGGCCCCTTCAAATCTGCGGACAAAACCTATCTGATGAGCCTGAAACAATGGCAATATGCTTTCACCAACGGCATGACTCCGGAAGAGCAGCAACTCACCTATGATGAAAACACGGTACCGGAATCCCGCCGCGTCGCCCGTGGAGCGATAGGAAAAGCTGCCAAGATCGACTTTAAAGAACCGCATGCGCCGCTTCTATTTGTCTCGGGATCGGAAGACCATATCATCCCCGCATCGCTTAACAGGAAAAATTTCAAAAAATATCAGGACGAAAACTCCATCATCGTCTATCAGGAGTTTGAAGGGCGCAACCACTTTGCAATGGGCCAAGCGACGTGGAAGAAAGACGCTGATTTCATCCTCGACTGGATAGCCAAGCCCCGGGAATTGGATGCCGAATTGTCCACCGCCTCGACGCATTGAGCTATGAAAACCTACTATCTACCGCTCGTTTCTCTACTGATAGCCTGTACAGAAACCACCAAAACAGATTTAGCCGAAACCAAACCTTCAACTGACACTACCATGCAACTCACAATCACAGACTACGCCACAGATCCGGCCATCGAAGCACAGACCAAAGCATTCCTGAAGGCGCTCAATACGGGCGGCGGACAGCCAATGGAGACGATGGCCGCCACAGATGCCCGAAAAGTCCTGGAAGGAGCGCAGACCTCGGTTTCCGTGGACTTATCGGGAGTGGAAATCTCCGAGAAAACCATCACCCAGGACGGGCTTTCTGTCAAGCTTTTCGTCATGAGACCATCGGGAACCAAAGAAGACCTGCCAGCCTTCATGTTCTTCCACGGGGGAGGCTGGGTGATTGGTGATTTCCCCACGCATCAGCGGTTTATTCGTGACCTAGTCATCAGCTCCGGGGCGGTCGCTGTCCATGTCGAATATTCCCTTTCGCCGGAAGCCAAGTACCCAGTAGCGCTCAATGAGTGTTTTGCCGCTACCAAGTGGGTGGCTTCAAACGGGAAGGAAATCGGTGTGGATGGCAGCAGATTGGCGGTCGTAGGAAACAGTGCCGGAGGAAATCTGACCGCCGCAGTAGCCCTCAAAGCCAAGGCTGAAAATGGCCCGGAGCTGAAATTCCAGGTTCTCTTTTGGCCCGTCACTGATGCCAATCTAGAGACGCACTCCTACAACCAGTTTGCAGAAGACCGATTCCTGACCAAGAACATGATGCGCTGGTTTTGGAATCATTATTCTGAGCCGGGCCAGCGAGCCGAGATCTATGCTTCTCCGCTTCAGGCAACGCTTGAAGAACTCAAAGGCCTACCTCCCACTCTAGTGCAAACTGCCGAAAACGATGTCCTTCGAGACGAGGGCGAAGCCTATGCCCGCAAACTGAATGAAGCCGGGGTGCCTGTTTCGATGGTGAGATATCAGGGGATGATCCACGACTACGGGCTATTGAATCCATTGGCCGGAATTCCAGAGATCCAGTCGGCCCTGCGATATGCCGGATCGGAGTTGAAAAACGCCCTGAAGTAAGGTCCGATGAACAACTATCCTACCGACAAGACCGCGCTGATTCTGGTTGATCCATTCAATGATTTTCTTTCCGAAGGGGGAAAGCTTTGGAAGTGGACTCAAGAAACAGTCGAAGGTTCAGGATTGGTAAGCAATGTAAAGGCCTTGCTTGCCGCCGCCCGAAGAATGGGAATCCAAGTGATCTATGCGCCCCATCACCATACCGGTGAAGGCGACTACCTCAACTGGAAATTCCTTTCGCCAACGCACAAAGGAACTTTTGAAGGAAATTTCTTCGAAAAGGGTTCTTGGGGAGCGGAATTTCATCCTGAACTGAAAGCCCAAAAAGGCGATCTGATTGCCCAAAATCACTGGACAAGCAGTGGCTTTGCCAATACGGATTTGGACTTTCTCCTAAAAATGCACGGGATCGATCACCTCATCATTATGGGGATGCGGGCAAACACCTGCATCGACTCAACGGCGAGATTTGGGGTGGAGCTGGGGTATCACGTCACCCTGATCAAGGATGCCATTGCGGCATTTAACTGGGCTGAAGTGGAAGCCGTCACAGGGATCACTTTTCCCAACTATGGGCATGCGATGTATAGCACACTGGAGTTCCTCCAGATTCTAGAGTCTCAAACAATCAATTAAAATCTTCTTTAACCAAAAATATACATGGAAACTATCAAAGGATACGACTACGACAGCCCGTCCCTGGAGCAAAGCCCGGTGACAATGGAGCAGTTGGATTTGCTCAAAAAGACACTTCTCTGGACACCCGAAGATGATGCATACTTGAAGATGGCGGGCGAAGTACTGCAGGATCAGACGGGTGACATCCTCGATCTGTGGTACGGTTACGTGGGCAGTCACAGTCATTTGTTGCATTATTTTGCAAAGGAAGAACAGCCGGACATGAACTATCTGGCCGCGGTCAGGGCCAGGTTTGAGAAGTGGGTATTGGACATCTGCAACAGGCCCTATGACCAGACTTGGCTTAATTACCAGCATGAAATCGCCAAGCGGCACCACAGCACCAAAAAGAATGTGACTGACGGAGCCAACGCCGTACCGATTATCCATTACCGATATTTGGTTGCTTTCATCTATCCGATTACCTCCACGATCAGGAACTTTCTGACAAACAAAAACAAGCCGCAGGAAGACATTGACTGCATGATGAACGCATGGTTTAAGGCCATCACGCTGACTGTTATTCTCTGGACAGAACCGTATATTCGGGAGGGGGAGTTTTGAATTGAGATTGGAAGACGGGAGACCGAAGAGGCGGAATTATGGTCTTTGATGGTAGATTCTAGTCTCCTGATCTTGTTGCCGGTACAATGTTTTAAATCCCCTACCCCCTTAAAAAGGGGGAGTTTGCCAAAGGCCAGCATCAAACCTTTCTATTCTTTGGCTAGGTGCGAGATTGCAGCGACGCCAATTAACTAACCCTTGATATTACTCTCCCACCGGTTACTTTGCCCAGTATTTTTCGAAAAAATAAGGTATGGACATCCAGATTACTCACATCGATACCGCATGCATTCTTCTGGAAATCAATGGATTCAAGATCCTGACTGATCCTACCTTGGACAAGGCGGGGGGAGTCTACCATCATGGGTTTGGGACTTTTTCGAAGAAGACCTCCGATCCTGCGCTGCAGCCGGTGCAGCTCCCGAAGGTCGACTTGGTCTTACTCAGTCACCATCAACACAAGGATAATTTTGACATAAGGGGAAAAGAATTTACTGCCACCGTCTCAACGGTCCTATCGACCAAGCAAGCTGCAAAGGCAGTTCCCGGTGTATCCGGTCTGGATGACTGGGAGTCAATCGCGATCCGGACTCCCGCTGTGCCGGGGCTGAAGATCACCGCTACTCCGGCCCAGCATCGGCCCTGGTGGCTGCCCGAGTACCTTTCCGGAAAAGTGATCGGCTTCGTGATCGAATTTGACAGTCAAAAAAACGGTGTCATCTACATCTCCGGTGACACCGTGTATTTCAGGGGAATCGATGAAGTAGCCCGCAGGTTTCAGATCGATCTGGCCATCATGCATGTGGGATCGGTTCAGTTTCGTTATCTGACGGGTTTTGGGAAATACACCATGGACAGCAAAGACCTGATCAAGTCAATCCGCATTCTCAAGCCAAGACTGGCAATCCCGATACATTCATGCGGCTGGACACATTTCAAAGAATCCGAAAGTGCGCTGAAGAACGCACTTGCTGAAGACCTGTTGATTTCGAAAAAGATCCGCTACCTGATCACGGGAGAAAGAACAAGCCTCCCGACTGCCAAGCACTGAAAACCTAGCTGGATTTCACAAAAAAGGTCTTTCCGGTGTCGATTCCCAGTTTCTTCATCTTGGAGTTGAGCGTGGAGACGTTGATACCGAGCAGGCTGGCTGCACCATCCATCCCTGACACTTTGCCTTTGCAATGCTTCAGCGCAGTGATGATGTGCGCGCGCTCCATCTCATCGATCGTCTGAATCGGTTCGTCGTCCTTTTTGATCTCAGGCTTGCCGGATTCTGGCAGCACGATGGAATGGATCACCGGGCCGGAATTCACCAGCACGGTCCGCTCGAGCAGATGCTCCAGTTCCCGGATATTTCCCGGCCAGGCATAGTCCAGCAGCGCGTCCATCGCGGACTCCGACAGGGTCATGTGTCCTCTTCCCAGCTTTTTGGAATGCTGGTCGACAAAGTATCGGGCGAGCGCCGGGATGTCTTCTTTTCGCTGCCGAAGTGAAGGAAGTGTCAATGGAAAGACATTCAGGCGGTAGTACAAATCCATGCGGAATTTGCCCATCGCCACTTCGTACTCCAGGTTTCTGTTGGTAGCAGCAATGATCCGTACGTTGATCTTGATGGTGGCATTGCCACCGATGCGCTCTATCTCTTTTTCCTGTAATACGCGAAGGAATTTCACCTGAACGTCGAGGGGCATTTCACTGATTTCGTCCAGGAGGATCGTGCCGTTCTGCGCCAGCTCAAACTTGCCGATCCTTCGATCTGAAGCGCCGGTAAATGCGCCCTTTTCATGGCCAAAAAGTTCCGATTCGACCAAGGCAGTGGGCAGCGCCGCGCAGTTGACGCGGATATACGGCTTCCCCTTTCTCGGCGAAAGTGCATGGATGGCAGCAGCAATCTTTTCCTTTCCTGTACCACTTTCGCCCAAGATCAAGACGGATGTGTCCGTGGGCGCCACGATAGCCAATTGGTTAAGGACAGTCTTCAGACGCTGGCTTTTCCCAACAATTCCCCGGAAGGCAATCTCTTCATCGGCGCTATACTCCTGAGTCGTGTCGGTTTGCTTCGGATCGCCGGACAATGCCTGAGGAGGCTCCATTTCGCCCCTCCTTCGCATGGCTTCCAGGCTGTTTTGATGAAGGTATCGGGCGATCTCGATCGTGACCAGCACGTCCTTTTCGCGAAAAGGCTTCACCAAAAAGCCATACGGACAGGTGGCTTTGGCAGACTCCAGGGTGTCCTTGTTGGAGTTTGCGGAGAGGTAGATGAAGGGAATATTCTGTTTCCGGAGTGTTTTTGCCAAGTCTATCCCAGTCAGCGGTCCTTTGAGGTAGATATCCAAGAGCACCAAGTCGGGCACTTCCTTTTCGATCAGCGTCAGGGCAATCGGAACTGAGCGTGCAATTCCGATGATCTGATAGCCTTTCCCTTCCAGCATTTCCTGGAGGTTGTTGGCTTCGACAAATTGATCTTCAACGATCAGGATTTTTTCTTGCATATGTTTATAATTAATGCCTATCGGCTAGATGCACGTATCGACAATATGGCCTCGACTTCGCTCGGCCTCCGGAATTACAGATTCTATCCCTCTCCTCCAGCTTGAGAAATCCCGATCCCCAAGCGAAGTCGAGGGGATCTATTCCAAATTGAAAATTGAAAAGGACTTTGTTTCATCATTTTATCCGTTGACAAATCCTTCTTCCAGCAGCATGGACTCTTTGAAAGTAACCCGGATCGTAGTACCCAAGAGTGAATCAATCTTTAATTCACCGCCGATGTCCTCGGAAAGCCCCCGCATCAACTTGATCCCCAGCGAATCCAGCTTATCCGTCTGGAACTCCTCCGGAAAGCCAACTCCGTTGTCAGCGATCAGCAGTTCAATCGTCTCATCACCAATACAGGCAAAAGTCACGTGAATCTCATTTTGATTTCGGTTGCCAAAAGCATATTTGATACTATTCGTGATGGCTTCATTGAGGATCAGCCCGACAGGAATCGCCTGGGAGATATCCAGGGAAATCTTTTCCACCTGTAGATGAAAACGGATTTCCTGCTTCACCTGAAAACTGTCCCTGAGGTATTGGACCAGCTCGGGGATGTAGGCTGACATGTCTATTTCGCCAAAAGCGTTGCTTTGATAGAGTTTCTGATGGATGAGTGACATGGCATACACTCTGTTTTTACTGTTTTGGATGGCCAGGAGTGCGTCATTCTCAAGATAAAAAGACTGTGATTCCAGCAGGCCGATCACGGTCTGGAGGTTGTTTTTGACCCGGTGATGTACCTCTTTGAGCAGCCACTCTTTCTCTGCAAGAAGGCGCTCGAGTGCCTCGTTTTTCTCACTGATGAGGCGCTGCTGGGTTTTCATCTTCTTGATCTGGCGAAAGATGATAGTGGTCAGGGCTATCAGTATCAAGAAGGACAGCGTGACCAAGACCGCGTAAGTAATGAGCTTCATCTTTTCACTCTCTACTGCTCTGATCCGTTCTTGATTGATCAGGGGGAGCAAGACATTCAACTGGGTTTTCCGGGTAAAAGAACCGTAAAAATTGGCGTCATCGGCTGCCTTTTGGATCAGCTTGGCAGAGTTCGCCAAATCCCCTTCCTTGAAAAGCAGGTTTGCCAGGTAGTAGGTGGCGGCGGTTTCCTTGGTCGATGATTCAATGTCGGCGATGGATGCCTGGACGAGCAGACGGATCGCTTCGTCGGTTTTCCCTCTCCGGGTATAGATATCGCTCAAGGTCGATGCAGTCACCGCCACCTGGCTTTTGCTCAGTTTCGGCAGGGCAAGCAGCTGGTGAAACAGCACTGAAGCAGAATCGAGATCAGCATCCATCAACACTTTTAGACCCTGATAATATGCATGGTGGTATCCTGTATCCGGATAGTGCCTGATTGCGGAATCGAGGTAAGCCTTTCCCTTCTCCGCAGTTCTTGACCGAAAAAGTTTATCTGGTGTTTGGTCAACCATTTCGTAGTGATACCTCGACAGCAAGGCATAGTAGTCTGCCTTGTCGACACCTGAGAGGAGCGCCGCGTCGATCCGCTCCAGCGAGTCCGAGGCCTGATTGAGCATCCCCGATGAGACTAGGATGAAAGAAGATTTGAGTTTGGACAAAGCGACTTTCTGCGAGTCACCCAGGCGCAAAGCAACCTCCTGCATTCTCCTGGAAAAGGCAAGCGCCGAGTCTGCCCTAAACTTCTCATATTCCCGATAGCCGGCAAGATAGTGTTCAAACAGAAAAGTATCCGTGGAGTCGGTTTTCCGTTGGCCAAGGGTTTCCAGACGGATCATCTTCTGCTCGTCGTAAAGCTCGCTCTCAGCCAGCGTCTTAACCAGGCGTTTTACCTCCGCTTTGGATGAAGTCTGGCAATAGGCCCCGGACATCATACCCAAGCAGGCCATCGGGAGTAAAATCATCCCTCTGATCCTATACCGACCTGATAAATTGGACATATACACCGTATTAGTCTGTACTTGGCTGTGATTCGATCGGGATCATGAGGTCCGACTCGTCCAGATTGCGGAGGACCTTGCAGTAGACGTCGATGCATGCGCCCGAACGAAACAGCACCGCCAGCTTGTAGATCTTTTCGTCTTGGGGCACTCCGAAAAACTCCCTGATATTGCCGATCGGGTATTCCCATTTGTTTTTGCCAACCGGCGTGGCCAGCGCTGCCGAATCACGGGATCCCCAAGCGAACTTGACATACCGCCAGTCCAATTCGTGCTCAGACTTATTGGTGATTACGCCCAGATGCACATAGACGTCGCCTGTATAGTCCAAGAGGCCCTGATTCCCTTCGTTGGCATTGGCCAGGATCGTCAACCTCTCCGTGTCGGTCGGGTAACTGGGAGATACCTTTATCACTTTTCCGCAGGATGCCAGCAGGAGCAGCAGGCCGATGCTTTTCGCAAGAGAAGGCCGCAGTGTCCAGAATTGTCGTTTTTGGTGGGTCATAATCAGCCTTGGTCAAACGGATTCACTTTCTTAATTCCGAGTTTTTTGATCTTTGAATTCAGCGTGGAGACATTGAGGCCGAGCGTCTCGGCAGCGCCCCCTTTCCCAAAGATCTTACCCCCACAAGTCTCCAAGACATGAAGGATGTAATCCCGCTCATTTTCCTCGTGGGTCTTTAGAATCGCAAAGCCCGTGGGAGAATCAGCGCCGAGGTTACGTTCACTGGGCAGAATGATGTCTTTCAGCACATTGCCTTTGCATAGCAGGACACTTCGCTCCAGGAGATGCTCCAGCTCGCGGACGTTGCCCGGCCAGGAATATGCCATCAGCGATTTCATCGCGCTGCTGGATATTGAAGTCACATTTCGCCCGGTTTGCTGCGCGTACTTGTGGAGAAAATGCGCTGCAAGCGTAGAGATGTCTTCCTTTCGGTCCCTGAGCGGCGGGACGAGCACCGGGAAGACATTCAGCCGATAAAAGAGGTCGCTCCTAAAGCTCCCTTCCTGCACCGCCTTTTCAAGGTGCCTGTTGGTGGCAGCGATGATCCTGACGTTTACCTGAATGGTACCGCTGCCCCCTACCCGTTCGATCTCCCGCTCCTGCAGTGCCCGGAGCAGCTTGGGCTGAAGGTGCAGGGGCAGTTCGCCGATCTCATCCAGAAAAAGCGTCCCATGGTTTGCCAGCTCAAACTTACCGATCCGGCGCTCCTGTGCTCCTGTGAAGGCACCCTTTTCGTGACCGAAGAGTTCGCTTTCGATGAGGTTTTCGGGAATGGAGGCACAGTTCACCTTGACCATGAGTCTTTTCTTCCGGTCAGAGCAGTTGTGAATCGCTCTCGCCAGCAGCTCTTTGCCCGTGCCTGTTTCACCCAGGAGGAGCACAGAGGTGTCGGTAGCGGACACAGCTTCCAAGCTCCCATAGACTTCCTGCATTGCCGCGCTGGAGCCAATGATTTCCCCAAAAGCATAATTGTTGCTGATCTCTTGCTGCAGGTAGATCTTCTCCTCTTCGAGCTGCTCCTTGTACTTATTGATCTCGACGAGTTGCTGTTCGATCTGCGTGTTTGCCATAATATTGGCCACAGCGGTACCGAGCAAGTTGCCGATTCCCTGAAACACACCCATCTGAAAATCTGTGATGGCTTTTCGCTGGCTGGAAAAACAGAACAGCACGCCTATCGCGACATTTCGATGCCGTAGCGGCGCTCCGACCATCTCCACGGTACCGTTGTCCAGCAAAAACCGAACATAGGCAGGGATAGTCCCCTTTTTCTCCAGTTCCTCGAGGTCAAACCGAATGGGTACTGGGGAATAGAGCGCTTTTTCAAAGACCCCATCCGGAAAGGTATGGTGCCTATTTTTCATCTTGGGGTAGTCGGGATTGGCTGCCCTGGGTGATTCCTCGTTGACCAAAAAAGAACTGAAGGTTATCGGATTTTCCCGGTCGATCTTGGCAATGCTGATATCCGAGTAAAAGCCGAGTTTTTTAAGCTGCTGGATCAAAAGCGGCCCAAGATCCTGCTTTCTCCGGATTGCAGCAAGCTCCTTTCCGATCGTCAGCAGGATTCCATTTTCCTTTTCCTTCCAAAGCAACTCCTCCAACACGCATTGCTTGGATACCGCGATCGAAAGCTGGAACGAGATCCGCTGCATCAGCCGGAGGCTGGACGCTGTGAATGTGTCCTTCTGCTCTGACATCAGCACCAGCAGTCCGCGCAGGCTTTCTCCGTCGATCAGCTTGACCACAGCGATCTCCCGGATGCCGGCTTTGAAGACGAAGTCCATGACCTCATAGCCTGCCTCAACCATCTGGGCTACATCCAATACTTTGGGGACATGGGCAAAGGAGCTGTCGGCGTCATTTACCGGATAGGCCCTGCAGATGGCCTCTTGGAATTCGGGATGGGAAAGCCGCCTTTCGGAAACCTGAAAGCAATAGACTTCATAGACTGATTTGGCCGAATTCAGGACGGTAATTGCCGCGTCGTCGTAGCCGATCTGGGCCTTCAGGCTTTGGGACAAGATCCCGGAGATATCTGCTTTGCTCCGAATCGACGCGATCTGGTTGCTGATTTCGAGTAAGACGTCGTTTTCGTTTTTGTTTCTTTTGGACTCTTCCTGCGCGATCAGCGTGCCCACCGTGACTGA
This sequence comes from Algoriphagus terrigena DSM 22685, assembly GCF_000429445.1. Taxonomy (GTDB): domain Bacteria; phylum Bacteroidota; class Bacteroidia; order Cytophagales; family Cyclobacteriaceae; genus Algoriphagus; species Algoriphagus terrigena. Next base: position 6,332 of record NZ_AUBW01000023.1, on the reverse strand, counting down.
AAGCAAATCCCCGATCTGGTCGAGCAGATCGATGTGGGCGGCGTGAAAGGAATACTTTCTCGACCACAGGCTGATCACACCAAACTTATCATCGTCAAACCGGAGCGATTTGGAGATGCTCGACACAAATCCGTTTTCCAGCAAGATCTCAACAGGACGTGACTCATTGTCCTGTTCATAGATCGTTTTCAGATCGAAGATCAACGCCGATTTGGACTCCAGCATACATTCAATAAACCCGCGGGCCGCCACGATTTTCTGGTCAAGCAATTCTTCAAAGGACTGACAGAGAACATGGTCGTCCCCCACCCGCTGTATCGGCTCGAGCGTTTTACTTTCCTGATTGATCAGGCACAAAAAAATGGACTGCGTGTCAAACAGTTTTTTCATTCTTGGAAAGACGCTTTCCAGCAAGTCCTCCTTTGAGCGTACCCGGCAGATACTTCGGTACAGCTCTAAAAGAACGCCGTTGTCGCCGTCGGATTTGAGGGAATGGAAATCCGCCAGACCAACCGTTTTTTTGGATTTACTCTTCTCCATGGTAGTGTCCCTTTCCGGGGCAGGATAAAAATCAAATGTGCTGTAAACAGGTTTTTTTCAATAACAATTAGTGAAATATCAACAATTAATAGCTCAATTAAAATCGACAGCCGGGAGTTTGAACCGGCATCCGCTTCACTCCCTCAAAATAGATAATCTGTACAAGGGACCCGCTGATATCTACATGAAAAGCCCGGCCATATCGGGCTTATTTTTATGCACCCTTGCAAATCATCCCAAAAGACCAGAATAATATTGACATGCCCTGAACAGCGTGTGATGGATGAACTCAATGTTGCGCGAACCGTGGTTTATCTTTTCGATCTGTTTCGGTGCTTACTAGATTTCGTCCACACAAGCCCTCAGACCGGGCATACTAGCTTTTGAATTACAAACCGACTTTTCAAAAAACTATGAACAAGATCTTCCTTGTTTTTTTACTTGCGCTGGCTTCTTTTGGCGCACTTCCGGCCTCCTATGGCCAGAGTCCGGCAAAAAAGGACACCGCGGAAGTCACGCGTCTCCTGCTCCTGGCAACGGATCAAGCCAAGGAAATCCAGGAAGACTCCACCGCGCTTGGCTCAGCTTTGGCCATCACTTCCGAAGCAATCAGCCTGAGCAAGAAGCACGCGTACGACAGTGGCTTGGTACGGAGCTATCTCACAGAATACCAGGTCTGGATAAAGGCAATTGAGCGAAAGATCGAAGACAGCCTAGGTTTCAATGCGGAATTGAACAAGCTGAAGGTGATCGAGGAAAAAACAGCGGCACTGCTCGGAGCGGAAAAGCATGCTGCCTGGCTGGGAGAGACTTTTTTACTGTTGGCCAAGGCCCACAACGACTATACAACGCAGACCTATGAGTACAAACTGACCCTTTACGAGCAGTCGATCAGTTACTTTCAGAAGGCCGGCGACTTGGAGCAGGAGTCCAATGTCTGGTATCGAATGGGCTATACTCACCATGCAAATGGGAATCTCGACCGAGCGGAAGAAGCCTACCTCAAAGCGATCTCCGTTGCCGACGCGGGAGGGGTGAAAGACACACAACATATCTATGCGCTCCTGGGAAATGTGTATGCCTTCACAGGCGATTTCAATCTGGCGCTTAAATATGAACTGGATGCTCTGAGAATATCGGAAGAAAACGACGACACGCTCGAACTGGGAAGTATCCATCTCTACCTGGGCTTGATCTATGAACCCCTAAAAGAACGGGCTTCCGCCCTCAAGCATTACCAGATTGCCTTCAATGAATTCAAAAAGAATGCGGAGGATCATCCCAGCGATTTGACACATGCTGCAGGGAATACAGCGAAGATGATGATAGCAACGGGTGATCCTCAGGGGGCGATCACCTTGCTGGAAGAAACACTTGAGCGGTATCCGTACGTCACCTCAAGCTCCGCATACTCCAGTTTCCCGATGCGTTTAATGCAGGCTTATATGAAACTTAATGATGTAACCAAAGCACAAAAATATTGCGATGAGCTTCTGCTCTTGAATGAAAAAAGACCAAGTCCATCTACCCTTTCAGCGGCTTTGCGCTTCCTGGTTGACACCAGGCAGTATCAAAGAGCTGAACAGTACCTGCCCGCCTTTCAACAAATGGGAGAAAGCAGGGGGCTAAAAAAAACCATGGCAGAAGCCTACCACTTCCGGTACCAGATCGATTCTGTGAACCACAATTACCCGGGAGCGCTTAAGCATCACTTGATGTACACAGCGGTGAACAACGAGCTTTTCGCGGAAAGTAAGACCAAAGAGATCGCAGCATTGCAGATACAATATGATACCAAACAAAAAGAGAAAGATATCTTACTGCTTCAACAGGAATCATTAGCAAACAAAAATGAGATGCAGAACGCGCAGTCGGTGCGGAATGGCACGTTTGCGGGAGCGCTACTCTTAATCATCATCCTTGGGATGGTCTACCGGCAATATCGCAGCAAGCAGAAGAACAACAGATACTTGGAACGCCTTCTCACAGAGAAAGAGCTACTTCTCAAAGAAGTACATCATCGCGTCAAGAACAACCTGCAGACCGTGTTGAGCCTACTCGAGTCCCAGTCAAGAAAGTTGACAGACGATGCCCTGATGGCCATTTCGGAGACGCAGAGCAGGGTCTATACCATGTCCCTGATTCATAAAAAACTCTACCAGTCCGAAGATGTCGCCGCCATCAACATCAAGGACTACCTGACTGAACTGATCCAACATCTCAGCGATTCCTATGGAAACAGGGCAGCGCGGCTCACCTGTACTGCCGTCCCGATCACCGTAGACCTGTCCCAGGCAGTGCCTCTCGGCCTGATTATCAACGAAGCGGTGACCAATTCTTTCAAACATGCTTTTCATCAAAACAGTCTGCAAAACGAGATCCATGTGGAGTTGACCAAGGTTGGGGTCTCTGAGGTGATGCTGACGATTGAAGACAACGGAAGTGGAATGCCGCTTGATGCCAAAGACAAACGGGACGGCCTGGGACTCAAGTTAATCCGGGGACTGACAGAGGACTTGGAAGGCTCGCTGGCCATCCACTCGGACGGCGGGCTGAAGATCACGGTCGCCTTCAGCGTGACCGAACCACTGAACAAAATAAACTACGTGGACCTCACTCTGTCTGCGTAAGGAGAAGATATGCCCATTGCCTTCATCTGAACTATCGAACATCGGTCAGAAAGCTATCAATGTAGTCCGCCACCAGCTCCGGAAATTCCTGTTGAGGGCCATGGCCGGCCATCGGCAGCACGATCAGCTGGGCCGATTGAAGTTTTCTGGCCAGCGCATACCAGTTTTGCAGGGGAAAACTAATGTCGTGATCGCCCATGACCACCAACATCGGCACTTTGGAGGTCAGGATCTTTTCTCTGATCCCGTCTGCATCCTGTACATATCCCCCGTAAGCTTTGTGATAGTTTCCCCAGAGGGACTCCGGAATCAGCACGTCCAGATCATGGGTGCGCTTGGCAATCCGGTCATGGCTTCTTTTGGCAGCCTCTCTGCTGGCCTCCCAAGCGGGCTCAAAGAATAGCACCGTCTCATCGTCCAGGGAATTGTGGAGTATGCTCGACCGTTCAAAAAACACAGGCTCCATGGGCGTATTGTTCTGACCTGGAGGGCCTGTACCGATCAGAATCCCACGTGAAACCAGCTCCGGATTCTCGGCTATAAAGACCTGAGCGACCATGCCGCCAAAAGACCAGCCGCCCAACACGAACTTTTCAAACCCAAGTGCGGTCGCTATACTCTTAACGTCCCCTGCAAAAGTCTCCATGTCAGAGGGTGCCACACCGGTCGACAATCCAAATCCGCTGTAGTCAAATATGATGACCTGATAGCGGGTCGCCAGTGCATCCAAGAACGCCGGATCCCAAGAATCCAAATTCCCGCGATACCTGTTGCAAAGAATGATAGGCGTACCCTTGCCGATAGAGCGGTAGGCAATCATATGCCCTTCCGCCTTCAAATACTTGGTCTTGGAATTTACGGCTGTCGTGTCGCCAAGGGGCCAGTTGTTTTCAGCTGCAAACGAAGACTGTGTAATAAAGGGGGTTAGTACCAATCCCAAAAGAATAAGGACGTGTATACATTTTCTAATCGATTTCATAAGCGAATGATTGAAGGTTAAAACTTGAATCGGGAAAGATTGAGATTCAAAGTTCTGTACAAACAATCGCCGTGTAAATGTCTATTCTAATGATTCCATTGTATCAGAGAGGCCAAACGCCGCTGTCATACGTTCCGCCCAGCATGATGGCCAAGTTCGGGAATTGGAACACAGGCTCATCAACTGAGCTCACCTACCGTGCTAGCGGAATCCACTGTAAAAAAAGATCAAAATCCATTGACCTCGGTGCAGGGGTATCGGCGGTAACAGGAAGTCAATGCCGAGGTACGGAGATGGTGGTTATTGCAAAACTCCCCTGCAGCCTGGCCCCTCGCTAAAACAGTCCACCGGACTGTTTCTTAACGCTCGGTCCTCTGGAGAAGCAGGACAACGGACGCGAAATGATGAAGATTTCTCCTGCGCTGCAGACTGGCCCCTCGCTAGATTAGCCCACTGGGCTAATCCTTCACGCTCGGTCCTCCCCCAGCCCCTTTGACAAACATTCAATTTCCTTCTGAATACTGGAATTAAAGGAGGAGTTGCCGCGAAATGGGTTGGAAATTGGTATGCTAAGTCGAGCATCAATAGCTATCAGCGAAAAAGTTGCCACTAGAAAGCGAAAAACGTGAGTTAAGCTGTTATGTTTGAAACTAGAAAGGCAAAGCTAGAATAGTTAGATTAAAAGGTCTCTAATCAATTCAATCATAACTACTTAGCTTATGCCTTCTACTAAAGTTAACCCAAATTCGTTTTCGGGCCAAACCCTTTACGTCGGCCTTGATGTCCATAAGAAGAACTGGGCAGTTTCCATTTTCAGTGATCATCATGAGTTAAAGACGATGAGTACAGATCCAAATCCTGATACATTGGCAAAATTCCTCCTCAGGAACTATCCTGGCGCAGACTTTCGGGCTGTTTATGAAGCTGGATTCAGTGGATTCGGTACATGCAGAGAACTCAAATCACTTGGCATAGCCTGTCAGGTTGTCCATCCTGCTGATGTTCCTACCACTCATAAAGAGAAGATTCAGAAAACCGATTCCATCGATAGTCGAAAACTGGCTCGGATGCTTAGAAACAACGAGATATCTTCCATCCATATTCCGGATGAGGAGCTGGAAATCGACCGCTCTTTAATTCGACAGAGGTTCAATCTATCTAAGGATCTGACCAGACAAAAGATTCGGGTTCGCTCCATGTTGTTACAATATGGGATAGAGATTCCCGAACGCTTCAGCAAATCACAGTATCGGTCCTGGTCTAAGCCTTATATGGAATGGTTAAGAGACATACCCCAAGTCTCAGCCCAACTTCAGCAGGTGATCAACAATTATCTGGAAACAGGCCTGGTTCTCAAAAAACAGCTGTTAGATGCCACACGGCAGATACAGGCTCTTTCCAAAACAGACCGATACAAGAGAAACTGCGAACTGCTACTATCTACTCCAGGGATAAGCACCCTGGTTGCGATGAATTTACTGGTTCAGCTGGGTGATATCCATCGCTTCAAAAGTTTTCCAGAGCTGTGCAATTATGTGGGAATTGCACCTACTATGCATAGCAGCGGAGAAAAATCAGTGACCGGAAAACTGAGTAACAGAGGAAGAAAAAGCATCAAAATCATGCTGGTAGAAGCCTCCTGGGTTGCTGTCAGGAAGGATCCAGCCTTAACGCTTTGCTTTAATGAACTGGCCAAAAGAATGAATAAAAACAAAGCCATCATCAAAATCGCAAAAAAGCTATTGAACAGAATCCGGTATATACTCATCAATCAAACTCCTTATGAATTGGGAGTAATCGAATAAGATCTTCAAAAGCCTTAAAAACAAGGAAGGGGAGCAAACGGTATGTGTGTCTGCGGCAATCCAATAGGAATCGACCGTTCAGTGAAGACTACGTCCCCTCCTCTTTAAATTGAACAACAGATTGCAGTCCGACTGCTGATAGGAGATTGTTTAGAGAGGCTAAAGAAGAAGAAAAAATAACAAGTGACTGACGACCATCACTTCTCCAAAAGTGCAAAGATAGTTTCCACCGAACACCTGTAAAGGCTAAATAAACGGTGCTGCGCACCGGCCTTGACAGGTGTTCTCCGGAAACTGAAAGGCACTTAAGAGAAAAGTGACGGAAAAGTATTGTGAAATTTTAGCTAAACCCTTGTTTTTCAACATAGGAGACACTCA
>NZ_AUBW01000022.1 GCF_000429445.1 Algoriphagus terrigena DSM 22685 | reverse complement strand
GGTGGTTGGTTTTTCCTCCGAACCTAGTTGGTAGAAAGAGGAAATTGACGATAAAATCAAAAACAAAATCGGTCGTAACAGCATGATCAATTTTTCTAACAAGATTATCCGCAATTGTACCACCAACCTAATTTCCTTTGCTCTTGGAGCTGGAAGAGCGGTGACGGAAGACCGAAGCGGAGGGACTATTATTTTTCATGGTAGATTTTAGACTCCTGATCTCATCACTGGCATAAAGCCGGGGAATTGCAAAATAGAAACCCACTGATCAGGAGTCATCCTGTCAGTGGGTTGTTTTTTAGAAATAGTGACCACAGGTGGCTTAATTGATGCATCTGCTAAATCTCTACTCACCAAATACCAAATCAGCAATGGCTTTGGAGATGAGGACTTTTACCCAACTCTCGAACTCAGGGATGCCCCTTCCCTATTTTCAACACATGAAAGTCTAAAACAGAAAAAGCTGCGTGAGATCTTCAAACAACCTTTGGCATATGGCAAACATAGCCGCGTTTTATGATCAATGGACGTCGGATTTATAGGCTCAATGGCAAAGGTCCACGATGCAGCCAGTATCAACGTTTTATATTCAAGTATTTTAATCTTCAGGCAAATGAGCGATTGAATTTGCTGCGGAAGCGTGAGATTGTTCATGCCTTTGTTTCGTGTCGATCTTGTCGATGGAGACAAATTAGCTGTCGTATCCAAAATTACGGTGTAGGGCGTATGCTTGGCATATCGATTCATTATCTCAAGAATGGAGTAAAATATTCCCGTTTAGCCGACTGTTTGATTCTAAGCGTTCGATTCTTTCATCAAGTGACGCCGTCCCCATCAGAACAGAGATCATTCCAACCGGGGGGCACTTCGAAGCATCTTCCAAACGCGTTAAAGAAGATGACGCGTAAGGGCAAATAAACAGCCTTCGAGACAGCTCGCTCCGCTTACTGTGCAAGGGAAGGGCAAACACATGGAGATGCTCCAATGAGTAAGGTTTTCATTGTTTCCAGAAGTAGTTACTACAATTGGCTTACAAGAATGCTATCAAAAAGATCTTTTGGAAACGACGTGTTGAGACAAGCCATCCAAGAAGTGACTGAGTAGACCTGGTCCAGAGAAAGTGGAACTCGAACTCATCAGCAGAACTTTTTTTCTAGAGCCCTGATGAATTGAGTAGCACCGCGGAAGGCTTAAAAATTTTGTCCAGTTTTCGATAACTAAATCTATAGCAATATTTTCAAAGTACTCGATAGGACAAAACTTGGGCGAAACTAGATCAGTTAAATTTGAAAATGCGGGTCATACCCAATGACTAGTAGGCTTTTTCGTTATTAAACAGCAAGCATTTAACTGTTAGAATCATGATCTTAAAATCGAACATCAGACTCCACTTTTTTATGTAAAAAAGGTCGTAAGTTAGCCGGAAGTGAATGTCTTTATCGTCCTTGATTTCACCCCTAAGTCCTTTTGCCTGTGCCAATCCGGTAATTCCGGGTTTTACCATATGACGGCACATAAAGCGCTGCAGTTTTTCAGAATACTCCCGGTTCATCGGAAGAGCATGCGGCCTTGGACCTACAAAAGACATCTCTCCGAGCAGGATATTAAAAATCTGCGGCAGCTCGTCCAGGCTGGTAGTCCTGAGAAAATATCCGACTTTCGTAATTCTGGGATCGTTTTTTTGGGCTTGGTGAAACTTCCTGGCAGGGTCAAATTTCATCGTCCGAAATTTATAACAGTAAAACGGCCGGTTGTTTCTGCCGTGCCGTAATTGTTTAAAAATTACCGGCCCCCTGGACTCTAGCGCTATGCAGATTGATATAATCAGGAAAAACCACCATCCAACTGTCAACAGAAAAAGGCAAGACAACAACAAATCAGTCAGCCTTTTTGAATAGACCTGCATGGAGTCAAGGTAGTTCAGAGAGTAAGAATTAATAAAAAAATCCTTCTCCTGCTTAAAATTCATTATGGCAATATATTTCTCAATGGTAAGTGACATGGTAGTAATTTCAAAAATTAGTTTAAAGAGATAGTTAAGTTATGGAGTTTTTTCAGGGCAATGTGTTTAAGATATACAGCGCCGTATAGGAAATACCGCCGCCAGAGTCTTCTGGGTTCTTTGACAAATCGGATAAACCATTCTAAACCGTATTTCACCCAAAACTCATTGGGTCTCTCCACTTTCCCGGAGTAAAAGTCAAATACTGCCCCGATCGAACAAATGTAAGTCGCTTGAATTCTGTCCTTGTTTTGAAATACCCACTTCTCCTGTTTTGGGGCTGTCATGCCTACGAAAAGGACATCCGGGCCGAATTCATTCACCTTCTGAATCATGATCCTGTTGTCTTCCTCAGTGAACTGGTCTTTAAATGGTGGGGAATAGCCACTTACCCGCACATTGGGGAATTCTTCGGCAACTTTACCCGCTATCGCCTCAATGGTCTCATTCATAGATCCCAGATAAAAACAGCTGCCGTAAACGTTATTCAAATATTTTAGAGCAAATTCATGGAGGTCTGCGCCTGCGATTTTCGAAAGGTTATTACCGCTTAAAAATTTCGCAGATAAGACGATGGATATACCGTCCGGTAGCAAAACGTCAGAACTCATTAGTGCTTTTTTAAACACTTTGTCCTCTTCCGCTAAACAAAAAGAGTACTGGTTTAAGGTGTTAATGATTGTTTTCCCTTTTTGGAGGATGTCAATCAGCTGACCTTTGTACATATGGTAGCCTAAAAACTCGGATTCAAAAGTATTCATAGTTTTTAATTGGGTTAAAAAGATTTCTCTTGTTGATCGACAGTTCGACCGTTTTCAGATGACATTACAAGATACATTTTATTTAATTTGAAATCCATTTTAATATGGTAAAAATTTAGATCAATTTTCTAAAAAATGCTGGTTATAAATTTACACCCATTAAAAATTAAATAAATAGACATAATACCATACTTTATTCTGTATTTTCATCTGTTATAAATTTATAATTGGATTACTAGAAATTTGAAGAGATTGAGAAAAGTTTAGAAATTATCAGATTTCAGACCTATTTTCCCGGATAAAAATTTCGTTATTTAATAGTTAAACTATCAAGGATATAAAACGAATTTCAACTACAATTAAATTGTATATTTAACTAATATATTACTTAATAGAAAACTTGAAGACGCTATTTGCAAATTCGGTTAAATTACTGAGATGAAGTATGCCTGAACAACGGATGTATTCCCTCTAAATCAAAATATAATACCGTACTATAAAAATTTCCAATACAAATACTCTGTGTTTTGTCGTTGACAGAGGATTTACATATCTATTCAATCCCCTCTCCTTCCAGGCCTAGAAAATTAAGTCGATAGTTTTACTTCAAACTATAGCATTTGGCTTTCGCCAAATAATCAAGCATATTCTTAGTCCTGCATTCTTCGTTCATGTTGAAGGGCATGCGACCTCAACAGATCGACTCAGCATATCCAAACAGCTAATCTTACAGGTATGTAGTTATTTTATTTATATACAAACTACATTTTATGCTGGCATAGTACTTGTCCTTTGTGGTTGAACCCCAACGTATTAATCAATCATGACAATTAAGATTTACAAAGAGAGCTGGACAATGTATGCCCGCGGCGTGAGAAAGAATTACCTAATCCTTACCTTTTTTGCACTTTTTAGTTTGATTCAGTCGGGATACTCGACCGACTACTATTTTTCGTCAAGCTCGGGTGACGACAGCAGAAGTTCCACAGAAGCACAAAATTCAGCTACCCCATGGCGGACGATTGACAAATTGAACACTATTTCAAGTTTGTTAAAAGGAGGAGACAGAGTATTCTTTAGGTCCGGTGATGTGTTTTACGGAACTATTAGGATAAGCCGGTCCGGCGCTGCGGGATCCCCAATCCTTTTTACCTCATATGGCACCGGGGCAAAACCCGTAATCACGTCGCTTGTCAGGGTCACCAACTGGGCTTCTATCGGAAGCGGGTTGTATCAGGCGGATCTTTCTGGATACAACATTAGTAAAGTACAGGTCGTACTGATCAATGATCAAATCAGGGAGATCGGCAGGTTTCCGAACACTGGCTCAACGGACGGAGGGTATCTGCGGATTTCAAATGTAAATTCTTTTAACAGCATCAATACACAAGATGGCGTTCCTTATAGCGGATCCGGCGGTGAAGTAGTGATCCGAAAAAATAACTGGATCATCGATCGGCACATCATTGACTATATCGGGGGATCCACCATTAATTACCGCACTCATGAGAGCCCTTATGGACCTCAAAGAAATTACGGCTACTTCCTTCAAAACCACCCTTCTCTCCTCGACCAAGCAGGCGAATGGAGCTATGACCCCAGTTCAAAAAGGTTGACGATCAATCTTTCCGGTTACAATGTTGGATCAACAAACTTCTCTGTGGCCACCCAAGACTACTTGGTGGTGAATAATGCTTATACTAACAATCTGTCTTTTTCCAATCTTCACTTCAAGGGTGCAAACAGTCACCTGATTAATATCTCCCGAAGTGAAAATGTGAAAATTGAAAACTGCACTCTGGATTTTGCGGGAGAGAATGCAATCTCCGCTTTCGACATCAGGGGTTTGGTAGTCGAAAACAACCAAATTAATTATGCATTAAATTCAGGTGTTTTCATGGCACATAGTACTCCTGCGGCAATCGTACGGGGAAATACCATTTCAAACACAATGCCTTTTCAGGGAATGGCCAAAAGCAGTGATATCGCGGGAGTCGGGATTTATTTGGCGAGTAATGGAGAAAGAAGCCTTATTGAAAAAAACAATCTGATTAATACGGGCTTCAATGCCATTCACTTTGGAGGAAGTTATACTAAGGTAGTAAACAATTTTATAGACAATTTCTGTCTTCTCAAGCAAGACGGAGGAGGTATCTACACGAATTCTGACGGATTGAGCACCTCAAATAATGTAGGCCGGGAGATCACTGGCAACATTGTGCTAAATGGCAAGGGAACGAGATTTGGTACTTTGGAAGATGTAGATATGGCGGAAGGAATCTATATCGATGACAACAGTGCCGGAGTAACTGTCAATAAGAATACTGTTGCGTTCATGAGTGGTAAAAGCATCTATCTCCATAATGCAAATAACATTGTGATCACCGAAAATCTTTTTTACAAGTCCAGAAGCCAGGTCCAGCTCACCCACAGCAATTACGGCGGTCCCATCAGAAATGTCAGCGTATCCCAGAATTTGTTTTCTTCGGTTGATAAGACCGATCAGATCTATTCTGTTTATTCCATTGCAAATGACATTGGATCCGTTGGAACATTTACCTCCAATTACTTTCTTGATCCATTCAATCACGATTTTTTTATTAAAACAAGGGGTTCTAATGACGGGCCATCCGGAGTTGATCGGAATCTCAACAATTGGTCGTCGACCTTTGGCTTTGACAACAATGCAATAAAGCCTGACCTCAACTTGCCCACGTACACTATTACCTCTTCGTCTCTGATCAAGGAGAGCGATTTCAGCCTCGGCTCTTCTATTATATCAGGTGTTTATGGGGCCTTGTCCCAATTATTGTCAGGTGGGATTTTGGGAGGGACTTTGAAATTGTCTCCAAATTCTTCCAGCAACGCCACTGTCTATATTCAGATTGGAACAATCCAGCCCGGAGAAAAAATTCTCGTCGAGTTTGACATGCAGGGAACTCCCGCAAACAAAGCGGTTGAATTGTTTTTAGAGGGGACTTTCAACCTTGATAAAGGAGAAGGCAACGGGAAAGTATCCACCACTTCAGGTACCAAAACACACAAAGTATTATTGAGTTCAGTTGTCTCAAAAAGCAATGAGAGTATTGTGATGAGAATACCTCCGAGTGCTTCGGAAGTCTTGCTGGATAATCTAAAGATCAGCAAGGTCACTACCCAAAACATCGACAAAGATTCCCAACTATTCTTTGCCTACAATCCCACCAATGCGACGGTACAACGGGGCTTGAGTGGCACCTATGTAAATGCACGGAACCAAACCTTCAGCGGATCCGTCAACATTCCAGCTTACGGTTCGGTGCTCCTTGCCAAAGTTTCCGGAACAACTGCACCAGTGTCAAACCAGCCCCCCGTGGTGACGTTATCCAATCCAAACAATGGACAGGTCTTCGTCAAAGGCTTAAATCCCGTGGATTTGGTTGCAAATGCCCAAGATCCTGAAGGGAAAATCAAGCAGGTGGAATTTTACGATTGGGGAATTCCAGTTACGACCGTTACCAGCGCTCCCTACACATTTAACTGGAGTACCATTGAACCTGGAGAACACCAGGTTACCGCAAGAGTTATAGACGATCAAAACCTGAGTGCGACCTCCAGCGCAGTAAAATTCACGGTAACAAACGAGGCTCCCCCGAGCAATCCCTCTTACACTGCTCAGATGGTTTCGCCAATCAACAACTCGACTTTTGCGCTAGGAAGCCAGGAAGTCATCCTGAGAACTAACGCCGCCACCTCAGGTTTGACGATTCAGAAGGTAGAATTCTTTAACTGGGGATTTCCATTGGTGACGATGACTGGAGGCAATTTTGATTTCAACTGGACTAGGATTGAAGTCGATAGATACAACATTTACGCAAAAGTTACAGACAGCAGAGGTGTGGTATATACGACAAGTCCCATTAGATTCACGATAACTGCACCGGCTGCCAGCTTGACAATCAATGTCAGTCAGCCGTTTAATAATCAAACGTTTACACTCGGACAGCAGACGGTTAAACTGAACGCAGATGTCTCCAGCCCCTCCGCGGTCCGAAATATCCAGTTTTACAACTGGGGACTACCTCTGACATCTGACACCAGCTACCCTTATGAGTTTGACTGGACGAGAATAGAAGTCGGTGAATACCAAGTTCATGCTATAGTGACGGATATCAATGGCCGCACAGCTACTTCCAACACGGTAAAATTCCGAGTTAATTCAGCCAGCGCCAGAGTTACAGTCACAGATTCAACTAGTACCACAGATTCGGACCTTAAGGTATCGATGGATAAACCTGTCGACAATCAGATATTTGAACTGGGAAAAGACCCCGTTATTTTGGACATTACGGCCTCAGATGGTGTCAGCAAGGTAGAATACTTCAACTGGTACTTACCCATGGATGCTGAGTTTAAAGGTCAGGAAGAATTTAACTGGTCAGATGCGCCCCTGGGAGACCACTTGGTCTATGCTCAAATTACAGACTCATTGGGCCGTACCTCAGAATCTGAACCAGTAAGATTTAAAGTAATTGCCCCGGGATCGTCAACGGTGGAGAAACAGGTAGATGCCGGTGGATACGGAATAGTGATGGGCCCCAATCCCACAGCCTCACATTTGAACATCTTCTTTAATGGGTATCCAAAAGATTACAAAGGGAAAATATCTCTATTGGATCTTCGGGGCGTTGAGTTGCTTAATGCAGACTTCAACACTAGCCAGGAAGTGATCACCTTAGATCTTTCTTCGTTTAAGGGAGGCGTCTACTTGGTGAGATTGAGTTTCGACAAGGGAATCACTCAATCACAAAAACTAATCAAGCTTTAAACAAGGTGAACTCTTGAGATAATGGGGATGGACGTTTTCCATCCCTATTTTTTTGGAATGATTTTATATGAAGGCATGATTAGTTCGCTGTTGACTGTCCGCCCTTAGGATCTTCCAGGCTTTAAGTGAAAGAAGCCATGAAGCTGAAGGTAGGTCTGCCTGAACCTTGTATGACTCAATTACTTCGTTTTCAATAGATTTCAGAGGGATTCTGACCCATGGCGTCCAGCTGAAAACGCTTTCACTCAGATAGGCCGCTGCAGCTATAATGAAGCGGATGCATTTTGAACTAGTGGGGAAACTATCGACAATTTGTGGAGTCCCCGGCCGATATTCCACTTATCCCAAGAGCGGGCTGAGGGCATGGCAAAGTTTCAATTTGAGTCGGCTGCTATTTTTTTTTGCCAAAATGCCTTTTTAATGAGGTCGGTCTCCATAAAGGCATACTTCCCCTCAGCAAAGTAGCCCTGTGAAAACTCTAGAAATGAAACGATTACAAGAAAAAAGTCTATAAAATCAAAAAATTGAAAAAAAAATAGAAAGTCAAAAATCTGTATAGAATGAACTTTTAATTATTCGAAAACCAATTTCGCAGAGTGTAAGCCCACGACGACAATTTTTTGCTAATATCCACAGGAAGAAATATAATTTTGACATTTGCATTTCTCCAAAATAATAAACTAATATTGAGTTAAAATCAAGCAGAAACATAAGATAAATTTTACTCCATACGAAATACAAAAAATAACATATGACTCGATTTCGTCTTTTCTGGCATCAAGTTTTGAACAAAATTGGAGGTCGTTGAACCAATCCAAAAAATTCCAATCTCAAAAAATTCAGGAAGGCTAATAGATGATTACACTTAAAATTGACCAACAAAAGTTTAGCTATTTAAACATTAAATCTCCCAAAACCACCTCCCACCCTTACCAAAAAAGCCTATAGTCTAAGCACACCACCAATACCTTATTTGTTAACTGTTCAAAGGAAAATCACCCCAAAATTCTCATCCGAGAATTGAAATTCCATTGTTATACTTGCCAGACTTATTGCAACCAGTTCTGGGACAACCCCGGATTGAAATAACACCCTATTTCAAACATAGAGCTGAATTTCGCATGCCATAACCACTTGGCTCATCAGTTACTAATGCACTTCCTCAAAGTCACGATCCGCTTATTTAGCGCCCTGCCTTGCCGAATAGGTATGTATAAGAATTAATCAGTTTAACACCTTAAATAGAGTTGTTCACCCTAATATATAATTATTGAGTATCACCCTAATTTCCTATTAACCCATAGACATGAAAACCTCCCATTTCATCAGCATCTGCAGGGAAAAGTATGCGCTACCTTTCAAAAAGAGCCGCCTCATCCTCACCCTTTTGTTCCTCACCAGCTTTGTGCAAATCGGAAACGCCACGGATTATTATCTGTCGTCTAGTTCTGGAAACGATTCTAGGAGTGCGATCGAAGCCCAGAATTCAGCCACTCCGTGGAAATCTATTGACAAGCTAAATACAATTTCAAGTTTGCTTAAAGGCGGTGACCGAATCTTCTTTAAGACCGGAGATGTATTTTATGGAACCATCAAGATCACCAAATCTGGATCTGCGGGCGCCCCGATCCTGTTCACATCTTATGGAACCGGAGCTAAACCTATTATATCCTCACTGGTCAAACTCACCAATTTGATTTCAATTGGAAGTGGCAAATATGAAGCAGACTTGAGTGCATTCAATCTCAGCAGGATGCAAGTGGCATTGATCAACGACCAGATTAAAGAAGTCGGAAGATATCCAAACGCCGGAGCTGCTGACGGAGGATATCTAAGGATCTCAAACGTTAATTCAAATACAAGTATCACTACCCCTTCCAATCCTTATAACGGAACCTCCGGTGACGTCGTTATCCGTAAAAACAACTGGATTATTGACCGGCATGCCATTTCTACTATCGGCGGATCGACAATTTCATTCAAAGCGAACGAAAGCCCCTATTCTCCGCAGAAGAACTATGGCTATTTCTTGCAAAATCATCCCTCTCTTTTGGACTTAGCCGGCGAATGGAGTTATGACCCAAATACTAAAAAATTTACAGTCAACTTATCCGGACTCAATGTAAGTACGGTGAATGTGTCGGTCGCCACACTTGATAACCTAGTCACAAACAGCCAGTATACCACCAATCTTTCCTTTTCCAACCTCCATTTTAAGGGATCAAACAGTCATTTGCTGAATATTTCCAAAAGTGAGAATGTGAAGATCGAAAACTGTCTGCTGGAATATGCGGGCGAAAATGCAATCAACTCCTCAGATATCAAAGGCTTCGTAGTTCAAAATAATCAAATTAACTATGCGCTGAATTCGGGGATCTATATAACCTATGGCGCTCCGGGAGCTATAATCCTTGGCAATAAGCTGACCAACACTTTTCCATTTCAGGGTATGGCCCGGAGCAGCGATCTGTCCGGGGTCGGAATTTTCCTTGCCAGTGACGGTGATGGGAGCTTGATCGAGAAAAACACCTTGATCAAATCGGGATTTAACGGGATACATTTCGGCGGAAGCAATACCAAAGTGGTAAACAACTATATTGATGATTTCTGCCTTTATAAGCAAGACGGAGGCGGGATTTATACCAACTCAGATGGCTTTAGGGACAGGAACAATGTGGGGCGAGAAATCACCGGAAACATTATCCTTAACGGGAAAGGTACCAAACTCGGAACGCTCGAGGAAGTGGATATGGCAGAGGGAATCTATCTGGATGACAACAGTGCTGGAGTAACCGTGTCCAAAAATACTGTTGCATTCGTAACCGGCAAGGGCATCTATCTGCACAATGCCAACAATATCACGATCGTTGAAAACCTGTTCTACAAGGCAAAAAGCCAATTGCAGTTGACACATGATTTCATGGGAGACCCAATCAGAAATATAACAGTCTCTAGGAATCAATTTTCGTCCGTAGAGAAGACAGATCAAGTTTACTCAGTTTACTCCGCTCTAAATGACATCGGGTCGGTTGGATCTTTTAGTTCTAATTACTTTCTCGATCCATTTAATCATGACTTCTTCATCCTCACCAAAGGCTCAGCCGATGGTCCTTCCGGTGTCAGCCGAAATCTAAGCAACTGGGCTACCAACTTCGGATACGACGCAAATTCTTTGCGGCCTGCATTGAATGTCCCTACCTACAATGTCACTTCCTCAACGTTGATCAAAGAAAGTACCTTTAGCAGCAATACTTCCATCGTCTCGGGTGTATATGGAGCTTCTTCACAACTGGCGTCAAGCGGGATCTCTGGTGGAACGCTGAAACTGGTGCCAAATTCAACCAATAATGCAACGGCATACTTACAAATCGGAGCTGTCCAGACCGGACAAAAGTTTTTGATCGAGTTTGACATGAAGGGCACGCCGGCAAATATCCCTGTTGAATTATTCCTCGAAGGTACATTCAATTTGGACAAGGGGGTCAGCAACGGAAAAGTCTCTACCACCTTAACAGCCAAAAACAATAAAATTCTCCTGACCTCGCTCGTCGCAAAAAGCAACGAAAGCATTGTATTTCGATTTCCACCAACGATCTCTGAACTCCTGTTGGACAATATTAAGATAAGCCGGGTGACAACCGAGGATATCAGTAAAGAATCTCTGATATTCTTTGCACACAATCCAACCGGCACTGCAGTGCAAAAATCACTTTCCGGCACCTATGTGAATGCAAAAAATGAGACGTTCAGTAGTGCCATCTCTGTACCTGCTTACGGTTCAGTGCTATTGGCAAAGGTATCCGGCGCTACTACACCGGTAGAAAATAAAGCACCTACCATCTCACTGTCTAAGCCGACTGAGGGTCAAACATTCATCAGGGGTGTCAATCCCGTGGAACTGGTAGCAAACGCTCAGGATCCGGAGGGAAAGATTAAGGAAGTAGAGTTTTATAACGGGACCACGCTTTTGTCCACCGTCACTGCAGCACCCTATTCCTATAACTGGAGCTCGATCCAAAACGGAACTTATAAGGTCCATGCCAAGGTGATTGATGAGGGAAACTTGAGTGCAACTTCTATCGCGGTCAATTTCACGGTAAAAGATGAAGAAAAGGCACTCCTCCCCTCTTTTAGTGCTCAAATGGTCTCTCCTGTAAATAATTCAACCATTGACTTGGGGACGCAACAAGTAGTTTTAAAAACCAACGCTCCCACTTCAGGGCTGACCATCCAAAAGGTCGAGTTCTTTAACTGGGGATATCCTTTGGTCTCTGTCACTTCAGGTACTTTCGAATTCCCTTGGACCAAGGTAGAGCCTGACACTTATAGCATCAGTGCAAAAGTTACTGACAGTAATGGAAATATCTACACGACTCCGGCGGTAAAGTTCACGGTCAAAGCCGCGACTGCCAGCGCCGCCCCTTCTATAAATGTAGGAATCAATGTAAGCCAACCATTAAACAATCAAACGTTTACCCTCGGTCAGCAAACCGTGAAACTAAAAGCAGACGTGACAGATCCATCCGCAGTCAAAACGATTCAGTTTTACAACTGGGGATCCCCGTTAGTAGCTGTCAATTCCTCTCCCTTTGAGTTTGATTGGACTAAGATAGAGGTGGGTAGTTATCAGATTCATGCGGTGGTTACCGATGTAAGCGGTAGATCGACGACTTCAAATACAGTCAAGTTTCAGGTGGTCGGAGCTACGAGTTCAAGCAGCGAGCTGGATAAGGCAGCTTCCACTCCTGCTGTGGCGACGGTCGTAATGAGTTCTCCAACCGATAACCAGGTTTTTGTATTGGGTAGTGACCCAGTCGTACTGAAAGCAAGCCCATCGGAGTCTGTCAGCAAGGTGGAATTCTTCAACTGGTATCTTCCATTGGTTTCAGTTTCCAATTCAAACCAGTTCAGTTGGACCAAGATCGAACTTGGAGAATATTTTGCCTCCGCCCGGATCACTGATTCAAATGGCAATGTGATAGATTCTGAACCTGTAAGGTTCAAGGTAGTTTCGCCAAACTCAAGAACCAGCGGAGCATCCGACAGCACAGGCACTGACACCCAGCTGGATTCTGTCGCGAATCAAATGGAGGGCGGGACTGCTTCAATCTCTGAAAACGGCACTAGCGGTTACGGTATTAAAATGGGACCAAACCCGACCAGTTCTGATCTCAATCTCTACTTCGACGGTTATCCAGAAGATTGGGGGGGCAAAGTATCTGTCGTCGACCTCAGAGGTGTCGAGCTCTTCACTTCAGACTTTAACACTAATCAGGAAACCATCACATTAAACCTTTCTTTCCTTAAACCTGGAATATATGTGGTGAAATTAGCATTTGGAAACAAAATCTTCCAAACTCGAAAGCTGATTAAGATTTGATGGAATCTGCAGAGAAACGAAAAAAGAAGGGGCGGAAGTTTCGCCCCTTTTTTTTATGTGTATTGTGAGCAAATTAGATTTAATTATTCACTCCAAACCTCAGCTGAAACGCCTAATAATCCTACAGCAAGTTTAAATAACTATCCCATGTTTCCCGGCAGGTCGTAGTCCAAGAATAATTTGAAGTATTCTCATTTCCTTTTTCCACAAGGCGATCGAGATATTCACTATCGTAAAGTTTATCCAACAACATCTCGATTTCCTGGCGTGTTGGATTGTTATTGAGATAAATGGCCGAGTCTTTTAGATTTTCCTTAAAAACCGGAATGTCAGAGCAGATCACGGGCTTGGCAAAAGTTTGGGATTCCAGCACGGGCAATCCAAATCCTTCATACTCGGAAAGCAAGAGCGTCGCAGTATACTTTTTATAAATTTCCTCAATTGTTATATTCGGGTCAAACCCTTCCATAAAAATACTGTCACTCAATCCTTCATTTACAATTAGCACTTTAATCTCTTCGTAATAATTCTGATAAACCGCGCTCCCTCTAAAGAACAATTTCACATTTCTCCCCCGATCAGATTCCTTGAGAATCTTCATCAGTTGGATAGCTTGTTTGTGGCCCTTGTGCGGATAAAAGCCCGCAACATACCCCAGCAAAATTTCCGGTCCTTGGCTCCCGTTCGATTTGCTCTCAATCACAGTTCGATTGGTGGCCAGTTTGGTCACTTTGTAATTCAGGGATTTATCTGGGAATCTTTCTCTCGCTTCCTTGGCAATGGACGAAGAAGGCATCAGGATAGTGTCGTGATTGGACACCCCCAAACGCATCAGCATCCTGAGAAACAAAAACTTCAGTTGATTTACGTTTCCAAGATATTTTTTGAGTGCTGGAGTTTCGAGATAAAAATCAAACATGAAGTCATGCAGTGTCATCACATACTTGGAAGACTTAACCAAGGGCAATTCAGGAATTACACGATGAAGAACCTGGATCTGATTTTTTCTCAAATAACTGGGCAGGGATACATGAAGCCAGTAATTTCTCTTCACAAAGGACTGATTGTCCACATTCCTGTAGACTTTCTGAATTCGATCCAATTTCAGATCACGGAGAAAATCTTTGTGTCCGATCGCAAGCATATCGACTTTCTGGCTTTCAGCGTCCTTCAGCAAATTGTCCAATCCCAAAAGTAAATTCTTGGCGTACGTGGTGATGCCCCCTCCTGCTCCCCCTTTACCGGGCGAGATGTTGGTCACATCCAAACAGATTCTATTCATAATCTTAGGCGACTTTCGATAAACTGATGGTTCTCAATCCCAGGAGAATATCCTCGGCGAATCCTTTAGTAACTTCCTTGGCATCAAATGGACGACTGGCCAGCAACGCATTAGCAGAATATCTGACATAGTCGTCCAACATCGTTTCAATGCCATCCGCATATTCCCGGGGAGAAAAGTCTGTGGGGTAAAGCAGGCCGGAAAATCCACTTTCAACAAACTGGGGAATGTCGCCCACTGCGGTACTCACGACCGGTACTCCAACCGAAAGCGCCTCAGCAATGGCCATCGGAAATCCTTCAAATGCGGAAGCCATCAGCAGTAACTTCCGCTGTGAGGTCACCTCGATTAGAGACCTGTTGTCCATGTTTCCCAAAAAAACCACATGGGTGTCCAGATCATATTTCTTCACCAATTCCTTCAGGTTAGCCAACTCAGACCCTGAGCCTGCGATATATAGTTTGTGCTGTGCCTTAAGCTGTTCTGGTAGGAAATTGTAAGCTTCGATGATCTTTGGAATACATTTTCCCTTTTCCAGTCTACCGGCAAAAATAAATCCCTCCCGTTCGGATAAAGATTTAACGGACACCTCGTGAGAGATTGGATTGACAAACTTTTTTGCGCCGGGACGCTTCTCACCTACTGAGTAAAGCAAGAATGATTTAGAGTAAATTACTTGATTGATGTACTCAAAGACCCACTTGAGATGCCTGCCAAAACTGAATCTGGAGATCTCCATCGGATTGGTATTTCCATGAAATATATGCACCAGCGGTTTGGACGTGTAGGTCGCCACAAAAGACCCCTCTGGACTGTGGGAGACGATAAGATCTGTATTCTTAAGTTGTCTAAAATTTCTCAGAAGGAAAAAGACGAAAAGCAACCGATGCGGGATCAAGTTTACTTTTTCCAATTTCTCCGGCAAAAAATAATAATATAGGTCAAAGTAGTTTCTCAGATCTATATCCAAATTCCTTACAAAAGGGCCAATCCCCCCATAGGAAGTTAGATATGAATTAGTCAATAAAACTGCAACTTTCAATTTCTTTTCCATATCACCGATCAGTTTTTCAAAAATTTTAATCGCTCAAAAAGCAGGTTGCTAAACTTCTGATTGTCAAAATTCATCTCTGCAGTTTTTCTCCCGCTTGTCCCCAATCTTTCGATGAGTGAACTGTCCAAAAATATCTGCTTTAGAGAATCGTACATGGCCTTTTCATCCTCCGGGGAGATCAGCAGCGCATTTTCTTCATTTGTGAGAATTGTACCCACATCTCCTACCGAGGAGGCAATCACCGCCTTGCCGGCGGCCAAAAATTCACTGAGTTTGCTGGGGAAACCAGTATTGGCCGCCTTTGAATTATTCCGAGTTACGCAGAAAACATCGCATTCTCCAAGGGTACGCAGATAATCTTCGGAATTCAAAAAACCCAAGTATTTGATCTGGGACGATGCTTTTGAGGAGGCTATCAATTCCATTATTTCATTGAAGTCCCTTTTATTCTCACCCTTCCCAGTCAAGATCAATTCCGCATGCGGAAACTCTCCTGAAACTTTTGAAAAAGCCTTGATCAATACATCCAGTCCATCTTTCTTTCCAAACGACCCTCCGTAAAACACCTTCTCTGCCCTTGACCGATAGGTGGGATTGAATGGGATTTTTTTCAGGTCAACCGTGACGGGAATGTAGAGTACCCTCGACAAGTCATTGTAGATATGATCAAGTTTGCTCTTCAAATGAGTGGAGATGGCGATTACCAAATCGGCAAAATATGGTGACATGGCCAAAAGATATTGACCACTCTTAATGCGGACCCGGTTCATAACTCCGTCAAAACTCAGCGCAACGCTGTTGTCTTCAACGATATCCAAGATGATCTTGTACCCAAGCATCTTGGCGTACAGGATGGGTAAAATAGTTTTGAGATCCGGCGTATCATAGGCATAAAACACATTGAGAGATCCCGACATTTTTCTCTTCCGGATAAAGCGAAATGAATCACGAAGAAACCTGAAAACAGAGAAAGGACTGGACAATTCCACCTCTACTTCCTTTAGGTTGTCCCCAGATACGGCGATCTGGTTTCCCGCCAACTTGGTGAAAAAAAGATTACTCCAAACGACCCCTTTAGTCTGGATCATAGGTTCTAGAAGATTTCTGACTCTTACCGAACCCGCCATCCCCTCGTAAAGTGATACTCCCAAAATCAAAATATGCATATCTTCTAAAAATAAAATAGTCTTCCTGTCAATCCGAGTAAACGTAGCTGTCATTTGCCTTGTCCGAATCCCTAAGAATCTCTTTGAATTCGTTTGCAAATTTCTGCCTGATAGTGAGACTGTCATGATTCGTTTTCGCCAGATAAATCGCTCTTTCAGAGATCTTTTTCTGAAGCTCTTGATCCTGAATCAATCGCAATAGCTCCTTTTTAACCAATCCTACGTCGTCTTTGCCGATCGTAAAGGCCCAATTCTCCGAAAGACCATATTGATGAACCGCAGTCTCCAGAGGAGCAAGCAAGATGGTCACCGCACCGGAAATCATGTATTCTGGAGCCTTGGTAGGCATCGAATATCTTAGAAATTCAACTGATTTGGGAGAAAAATCGCAGGGCAAAAGCAAAAAATCAGAGCCCCGGAACAGCCGGGGAAGCATCGAATAAGGCACTAAACCCCGATAATGGGTGCCCTCAAATTCAGAGATCCAAGAAAGTGGCTCTGCTGTCTGAATAAAAAATTCGACCGGAATATTGTGCTCCTTCCGTAGTTCCTCAACCGCTTGCGCAAAAGTTCTCAGTGAGCTGCCAATGCCAAAACCTGTCCTTCCGGCATACAATACCGTAACTCCCTCTTGATTAAGTTGTATTGCTTCCTCCTCGGAATCCCAAAAACTGAGATCAACTGGATTATGAAAGGTCTTAAAATTTTTACCAAACCTCTTCTGGTACTCGTCTCCCATCTGATCCGAAATACTCAGACAAAGTGTCGATAGGTCAACAAGTTCCTTAAACTCGCTGTTGATCTTTGTTTTCCAGAACGAACTTGCCACACCACCGTAGCTGATTGAATTTAGCCAGTCATCCATTTGGTGTAAGACTACCGGGATTTTCAAATATTCCGCCAGGGCAATTCCGAACTGGAGAGAGTCTCTGGTAGAGACTTGGATGTAGACAATTTCGGGGTTAAAATCCCTGATCCAGTCTTTCAGGTCGTCAGTTAGGCTTATCTTCGACAAGACATGAAACAATCCTGTCCAATTAAGGAACGGGTAAAAAACTTGGTTGACAAACCGGGTTCTCAGGCTTGCTTTACTGGTCACTACCTCTTTTTTGGTGTATTTCCGGATGTCCAATCGGCCCGAGGGCATATTTCGTTGGAAGTACTTGAACGGAAATTTCCAGCTGTTTTCTTCACTTCCAATAAAATAATAATTATCACAATAGGAGACACTGATATTGTCTATGGCATGGCTTGTCACTATGACAGCCAAATCTTCCTTTGGCCAGTCGTGAAATAGATTAGACAATGTGATTCCACCTCCTGTATTTGAGTTGAAAGACTGACCAAAAATCAGAACTCTAGGCTTTTCCACTTGTATTTTGTTTAATTTCTTTAGTAAAATAATTAAGGATTACTTGATCGGATAAGCTCCTGAACTTGGCGTTGTAACATAACGCAACCATAAGCCACATACTGATATGAAAAATTGAAAAAGTGTAACCGTTTGATGGATACAAAAAGAAAAGCCAAATCATAATCCAAGTCGCGGCTTTTTTACAAAAAAGGTTTGAAGACTTAAAAAATCCCAAGAACACCGCAGGAAGAATGATAGCTAAAAGCAAGAGCAGGTTTACCATTCCACCGTTAAGTACCAATTGGAGATAATCAGTCTCAATTACTTTCCTTATACTACTTCCGAAAACAGACTCGTCTATTCCCGGACATCGATAGCCAGTATTGTACCCCTTTCCAATAATCCAATCCACGGGAGTCATACTGGAATAAAAACAGTCTTCTACATAGGTTCTCGTATTTTCCAGCCCTTTGTCAAACAAGTTTCCCAGAAAATGAATCTTTTTTAGCGAAAACTCCAACGTATAAAACTGGTATCCCAACACCATAAAATAGACAATTGCCAATGCCCATCCGATTTTTTTTGACGACCTGAAAAAGTAAAAAGTGAACGCAAATATGGCGACGATCCCATCCATTAACAGCACTCCCCGTCTAGCCCGAATAATCGCCAACACGATAGAAAGGAAAAAGACGATCAACGCAAATATTTTTCGTCTGTTGGAATGCAAATCAAATGTCAACAGGATAAATCCTGCTGGAAAAGCCAGAAACTTAACTGAAGTCTCCAATGCTTCTCTTGAAAAGGCATCTAACGGATCAGGATTAAGCAGGTCCGTCAATAACACAATTGAAAAAATAATGTATAAAAAAAACGAAATGAACGAGGCATCAATGAGCTTTTTGATACTAATCAATGATACGGGTAGTAAAACTGTCAATGGAATCAAAACACATGCAACTCCATAGTTGCCATTAAATATCAATGACTTCATATCCTCGTACTTTATGTCTTGGTAATCACCACGAATCATAAAGAAAATCTGCCAGAGCATATAGACTATTAGAAATAACTGCAAGTAGCCACTTATTTTATCTGAACCTGCCAGACTGAAGCAGGCGAATACTACACCAACTAATCCAATGATTTGTAGTCCCTGAAATATTGCTGCAAGAGAATACAGGCTGGAAGAAAAGGTATATCCGGCCGAAAACAGGATCACACTGATCCAAAAGACATTTAAGCTCCGGGCAACCGACACCGGAGGGAAAAACATGGTTAGTCCGGAGACATCCCTCATCTTATACTCCAATTGTGTCCCGTTCATTTATCAGCTCATTATGGAGACTCATTATAAGTTCTGGATCAAACGATTCCAGTTGATATCCTTGAATACTTTCCTCAAGACAATACTTAATGCCTTCGGCGAGGTCTCTGTAGTTTCTGGACGCCGCCAGGTAACCGTTGGATCGGTGCCGGATCATATCCGGTATCCCGCCAGTTTCAAAACCAACCACAGGAACACCACAGGCCAGGCTTTCCACGACCATCGTCGGCTGATTGTCAGCAACTGAAGGGATTACAAATACATCCGTCGCCCCATAAGCCTGAGCGATATCCTTCTCATCGTTGAGATAGCCAAGGAATTTAACAGGGTATGGAAAACGATCCTGAATGTCGGCTTCTGACCCCTCTCCAAAAATCAAAATTTGAAGTCTATCTTCGGTATAGATCTCAGGGAAATAGTTGAGAGCTTGCTCTAAGTATTCAAATCCTTTGTAGGCGCTGAATAGATTTACGGCTCCAAATAAAAGTACCCTGACATCAGGATCTATCCCCAACTTCTGCTTGGCAGCTACCTTATCCTGAGGTACGAAATACCTTGAATTGAAGTAATTCGGAATGTAATGAACAGGCCTGCCGGCGGTAGCAATTGATCTTTCTGCACAATCTTTGAGCCATCTGCTTGGTGAAATAAAACTCACGTTTTCATGATTGAAAACAGCTTCTTTCCTTCTGAGTTGCATTGAAGCTAACGATTTACTACTATCCAAAATAGGACAATTGCTGCAATCGGTCTGATAACCGGCGCAGTCAAATGAGTTGTGACATCCCCCGGTTATTGACCACATATCGTGCATGAAAAAGATAATCTGTTTGCCGGTTTTGATCAATGTTTCTAATCCATCAAGTGTCATAAAACCCATCTGAACCCAGTGAATATAGATTACCTCGGCCCTCTTTACGCATTCGTGTCCAGCCACATCAGTTCCCATGATTGGGTAGGTAAATAGACCGTATTGTTTTTGATCATATTTCACAACCAATTTGTGCAGTCGGTTATTTAGTTTGGCTTTGAGTACCGCCCACTTTGATAGACCGAATAGTGCGGGACGTCTCTGCTCCTCTGAATGCAGCGTAAGAACTTCACTGGAAAAACCAGGCTGTCTGGAAAATGCTTGATGCAATTTCCACGCTGCCGAGCCTCCGGACTTCATTGAAAACTGTATGTGTAATACTCGTTTCATGACACCAGTTGCATTTGATTGTTTAATACACTTACCGCCAACCAGTTATTAGGATAGATACTAGGACAGTCGGTCTCTCTGATCCATGGTTTTGGCAAAACCACAATTTTATTCTCATTGGCGGACAGCCATGCCGGCCACCAACTAAATGCGCTATTAGCAATTATAAAATGCTTGCACAAGCTCATCAGATACATATCCAAATAGCTGTTTGCACCTTTATTGTGTGAGACAAAAACAAATTTGCGTCCTCTCAGGTTTCTCTTAGCCCATTCAATATCGTCGGAGAAGACATAGAAAACCGGATTGTCAACTTGTTCGCTGATCACATCAAACGCTTTATAGTAGTAGTCTGAAGAGTCGATCACCATCCGGCTTCTTGTAAGCGTCGGCTCCAGATAAAATCCTCTCCTCACGTGCACGGCAACGGCATTTGAATTAGCGATTTCACCGGACATCTGCATGTTGATGTCGTCATGGGGTTTGTTGAAGTTAAACACCTCCCTTATGAGTTGCTGTTGCGACTCAAAGTACCTCGGACTTTGCCAGGTTCCAATCAAAAATGAAGAACTCTGGCGTAAGACCTCTTCGTCATAGTGGTATTCCATTTTTTCCTGGAAGATATTATTGCCCTTCAAAAACAATCTACTAAGTGTATTTTTAACGAGTCCTGGGTTAGTGTCAACAAACAGTGGTCGAACCTTAGTCATAATCGACGCTTTCATCCGATCGAAAATTGGCAAGGGCACGTTAAAAGCCTTGACCAATTCGAAGCCTTGGTAATGTCTGTTTAGCAAAAAATCATTTACACTTATCTTTGTAGGAATACCATTTGCGTCCATAGAAATGGCTAATGCATACTGGAACATCTGGTTTCCTAACCCCCCGAAAATTGCAACTCTATTCATATCAAATAAATTTAATACCAAATTTTACTAGATGTCTTTTCAACCAATACCTTGTACACCTGTATTGGGGATATGGCAAATCCGTAGACATTACTTAGTATGGAGGCAAGAACAATTGACCAGACTCCAAAATGAAAGTAATTGATAAATGTATAAGACAGGATGATAAAAAATACGGAAGTGATAATTGACGAGATAAACTGAATCTTAAGCGTCCCCATTCCATTCACCACGTTTACGAACACGCTCGAAAACATAGATACAAGCATATGGATGCAACAGAAAACTGTTATTTTATTATCAATCTCGAGATAAGCATCTCCAAGCCACAGGTGATAAACGTCATCTGCAAATACGAGCATCAAAATTCCGGCAATGGCAAACGGTATCAGTAAAAGCAAATATTTTTCAATCACCTTAAGGATCCAGTTGTAATCCTTCATAAAATAGGCGTCCGTTGTGCTGCTCCAAAGCGGTGTCAGAAAGATCATAAATATTGCCTGCAAAGACACAAAATACTTATAAGCAATATTGTAGGAAGTGACAGACTCAGGATCAAAATAGTGAGCTATTAGGAAAAGCGTCGTGCTGTATTGGATCATTGAGGCCAATTGCAGTACAAAGAACTTGCCTCCCATGGTCATCAGTTCTGAAGCATATTCTTTCTTCACATATGCCAACGAGGGGCGAAACTCATAATACCTACCTCCAAAGAAATACAAATTGGCAACTATCAACACCAAAACGGGTGTCACTCCAATCGCTAGTCCAAGGTATATAAGTGAACCTGCTGTGAAATGAGTAAGAAGCCAAACGATTCCCAATACAATAATCTGACCGGACAGCTCTATTAATGAAGCTAACGCTGGTTTTTGATCAGAGATGATCACCACTTTAATAATCTGAAAAATGAATTGAAGGCAGAAGTAGCTGATAACAATGACGACTAAATACCTTAACTCGTTTTCACTGCCTAGAGGAGCATTGATCAACGATCTCCAATCCACCAGATAACTTGCACTTATGCTCAGAATTCCTATCAATGCAAATATTAAGGATACGTAATAGTACGTTGTACTAATATAAGTCCTTGCGAGCTCCTGGTCTTTTGAAGCCTTCGCTTCTGCAAATTTATTCCTGAGACCTTGCGTCAGTCCTACATCAAACAGCGCTACCCATGCAACCATAGAAGTTAGCGTAAGCCAAATTCCATACTGTGTCGGATTAACGTAGTTGATCGTAATCGGAACTAATAACAAAGAAATCCCCATATTAGCGACTTTAATCAGAAAGGACCCTACAATATTCTTTTTGGCTTCTATAGAACGCTGTACTCCTTTGGAGAAAAAACCTTTAATTTCTTCTCCAAGATTAAACACACTCCTCTTGACACTTGTCAGATACATTATCCTAAAAATTTATAAATTCAACTATATTGATAATACCCGTAACCGTATCCCTGACCTACCTTACATCCGTTCAGCACAACGAGAGGATTGACCAATTTCTCCTCTTCGTTTAATTGTTGGAAAAACTCAATGTCCTGTTTAGAAGTCCAATTGTAGCGCATCAGATAGATTGTTGAATCGACCAGCGGTACCAATGCAAGTGCATCAGCCACCTGTCCAACGGGACTTGAATCAATGATCACGTAATCAAAATGCTCCCTTATCTGATCAATCAACTCTCTGTTTCGCTCATTGATGATAAGTTCTCCAGGGTTTCTGGGCACATTTCCAGATTGAAAAAAAGTAAAGCCGTTGACCGGTATACCTTCCTTCAGGAAGTCTTCCACCGCGATTGATTTGTCACTTAGAAAACCCGATAATCCTGAGGTCGAGGAATCCACCAGCTTTGCATCAATCTGAGGTTTTCTGAGATCGTATGACAATACAGCCGTCTTTTTACCAGTCATGGCCAGGGACTTGGCAAAATTCATTGCGAAAAAGGTCTTGCCTTCGCCAGAAACTGTGGAAGTGATCAATACAACCTGGTTCGCATTGCTCTTATTCTGAAGACAGTAGCTCGTTCTTACATACCTCAGCTGCTCAGCGATCGGAGTTCGGTGATTCTCATCGATCATCATCCCGCGTTCCTTCTTGGGGATCTCTGAAAGCTCACCTAACATGTTAACCGAGAGATTGGAGATCAGACTTTTGTCCTCCAGTTTCTCGTCCATTGATCTTTTGACAAATAGATATCCAAAAGGAATTATCAGCGAAATCAGCAAGGTGATTCCATAAATTATGGACGGTTTTGGACTTACAGGAACCGGGAAAAAACTCGCCCGGTTGATGCTCTTGGAGTGGCTGGTAGGTACTGACGCCAGATACAGCGAAGTCTCTTCCCTCTTTTTGATAAGAAACAAATAATGTTCTTGCTTCATCTCCAAGTCTCTGGTGAGTGCTTCGTATTCTCTCTGAAGCATCGGACCCGAATTTGATTTCCTGCTGAATGTGCTGTTGGTTGACTCCACATTCTTCAGCGTGATCTCCATCGCTGAAATTCGGTTTTGGATATGGTTATTGATCTTGTCTCTGAAATTGTTGAGGCTCGTGAGAGAGTTCACATACACTGGGTTTTCGGGTAGGAGACTTGATCTCAGTCTGAGTAAGCGGTCAAGTTCCTTATTAAAATCCCCGATCATCCCCAGCAGTGCCGGATCATTGTTGGATAAGGGGCCAAGGGTTATGCTTTGCTCACCGTTTGTTTTAAGATCAGTCTGAAGGTTCCTTAGGATTTCCAGCTGGTTTTGATAATCGGCCAACTGTTTGGTGACTTCCAAAGCATTTTCCTGATAAAACTTGGAATCATTTTCAATATCGACCACATTCCTCCTGCTTTTGAACTGCTCAATATTGTACTGAATCCCAGCCAGATCTGAACTCAGGTGATACAACTGACTGTCCAGGAAGTTAAGCGTGGTCAATACCACTTCCTTCTTTTCTTCCAGCGCATTCTCATTGTACGTGTCTACCAGTCCGTCAAGCACCGCGACTCCCCGCTCAGGGAATTCAGTGTCCAACCAGATGTAGATTATACTGCTGTTTTTGTCTTTTGCCTCTACATAGACACTGCTTCCGATAATGCCGGCTAACTCAGCCTTGCTATAAAACTTGATTACTATGGGAAAATTTCTATACGATTCAGTCAGCTCATTTTTCTTAAAAACGAAGATTCCAAAGTCGTTCTTAATCGTGTTTCCAAACGCTATATTTTTTGATATTCCGTCTACGTTTATACGGATCGTTTCTCCTTGGATTGCTTCGACCTGCCAATCTACGACGGGTTCGAATCTGTTGGGAAAGGTCTCCACAACCTCAAAATCAAAAGGCAATCTGCTATCCGGCAAAGCCTCCAGTTTCCCAAACAAGTTTTTCGTATAATAAAGATTATGGTAATTCAAATCCTCAAATACTTCCTTAATCAGCTCAGCAGACCCTAACACATCCACTTCGTTTTCAGTGATTTGTGAGGATTGAAACTCCTCCAACTCACCAAGTACCGGGTTTTCAAAAAAGCTGGAACCTTTCGCATCGTCTTTTAACATAATCGCGCTGCTCACACTGTATACAGGAACGTAGTAGTAGAGATAAACAAAGGCCGCGGAAAAGCAGACAAAGACAGAAACCAGAAACAGTTTCCAATACCTCAAATAATAATTGAGGCTTTGCTTAATTACCTTTGGGTTTGAGGCTTCCTTCTGAAAAAAGCCCTCCAACAAGATATCTGAAGCTTTCATATTAATTAAATATTTCGTCAAAACTAAATATCAGAGCAACCGCTACTGATGAAGCAATGGATAGGATTGCAATTGTGGTCGGGTTTATGTCCGCCTGCTTCACTTTCTTAGTTACAGCTTCCACATAAACCACATCATTTTGCATTAAGTAGTAGTTTTTCGAGGTTAGGACCGCTTTATCCAACATGTCCACCCGAATGACTTTCTTTCCGGAATCTGACTGCCTAATGACCAACACGTTCTCTCTTTTGCCATACACAGTCATATCACCCGCTAATCCCAGTGCTTCCAGTATAGTTATCTTATCCGAATCGATGGTGAAGGTCGAGGGGTTGTTCACCTCCCCCAACACGGTAATCTTGAAATTGGAAATGGACAGCTCTACCCTCGGATCAGTCACCAGCTTTGACAACAATTCAGTCAGTTTATTTTTGGCTTCCTCTCTGGTCAGTCCTACAAGGTTTACTTTTCCGAGTATTGGGAAGTCAATATTCCCTTCTGAATCAACAATATATCTGGCCAGATTATAGTTGCCAATTGCCTCGACATTTACTTGGTCTCCACCAGAAATAACTCCATAGTTAAACAATACATTGGACTCTGGATTAAGCGTAGTTACTTTGATCTCCAGCTCATCTTCGGTCTGAATTCGGATGGGCTCCAGCTGAGGTGAATCGGAAAAAACATTTTCCTTCTCCGGGTCCAGATTAGAAAAATAAGTGATATTCCTTTTTGAGCAGGATATTAAAAACAGCAATAACATTACCATTCCAAGTCTCGCTCCCATTGTAGATAAATACTTCATTTTAAGTTTCATAATTTCTAATAACTGTATTCAAACTTCATAAAATCTCATCACTCTGATTGCGGAGTCATGCGCAATACTTACCGAGTAGGAGTCGTCCATTTCAAAACTCCAAACCTTCCAAGAGGAAGCAAATCCGGAGAATTCGATGGGAACTAAATTTAGCCCATCGCTGCAATTGACATCTTTTAAACGGTCAGTCAATCCAATACCTATTCCCTTCAACAAAGCCTCTTTTCTAGTCCAATATTTATAAAACATATGCCGGGGCATTTCACTATTCAGTATGGCGCTTACCTCGATACTAGACATGCAGTTGATAATCATATTATACAGATCCACATGGGTTGTCATCAATTCGATATCCACGCCTACGGACCACTTGTTGGCAAACCCAATAATGATATAGTCACCTGAATGGGAAATATTAAAATTCACCATGGGGTAGTTTTCCAATATGGGCTTCTGTTGGTCTGAATATTTGAATTCCAGGTTGTAAGGGTCCGTTTTAAGGTAATTTGACAGCAATTTTTTAAGGTAAATCTTTCCCAGCACATACCGTATCCGATCCTCTTCGCGGGCGTAAGAGTTACTTTTTTCCTGCTCCTCTTTTAGTAACAGATCGTAGTCAGTGGTTACACTCTCCAAATGATCCGGAATATGTATTCTCCACAGGTCAAAATGATTTAATAGATTGAAATCACACACTTTGCTCCATTCCAGCACTTTTATCTTATCGCAGATTACTCTTCCCAATACCATAGCCGGATCAATTTATTGAGTTGAGTTTAGCCTGAAGGGTCTTGGAGAACTTCTCGCCGTGAGGAGGTTTTAGCATCTCTGCGTGTTCACCAGGCATTCTAATTGTCTCGACTTCTTTGGAAAATAGACTCCAGCCAAACGTCTTGGCATCTTCGACATAAAAGGTTTTCCTCTCAGCAAGGAAAAGGGTAATCTTTGTGTCGATCGGTTCATGGTGATAGCTTTTCCATGCTTCCAGATTTACCCGTTCGATCTGTTTGATCCTTGAAAAGAGATCGGTTCCTTTAGTCCTGGACACCTTCTCACGGAGGGAAGCCACTTTTTCTTGTATATATCTTTTTCTGAACTTCAAATAGTACTGGAAATCGTTGAAGATAAATCTGGCTTCGAAGATCATTTTTTTAAACAGGGTACTGATCCCACTTGTCATGTTGTCCCGAATTCCGTCAGTTTGGAATGCCACGGTATCAATCATACCCAAGAAACTGACACGCTCCCCGGCTTTGTTCAGCTGGTTGGTCATTTCAAAGGCGATCAGGCCGCCGAAGGAATTTCCCATGAGGTTATAGGGGCCAGAAAGACCTGCAGATTTTATCTGGCTGATGTAGTAGTTGGCGATCTCTTCGAGATTGGTCATTGGAGCTATCGTGCTGTCCACGACAGCCGGGGATTGAAGACCCCAAATAGTCTGATACTCATCCATATTTTGAATCAGCGTGTTGATCTCAATCGGATTGAGGCCGACGCCGTGGATGAAATACAGAACCTTGTGGGGGTCTCCATCTTTGATCTTCACCAAGCATCCCGAATGGGACTTGTTGTTCTCTTCCAGCAGCTTGCTGATTTGCGAAGCAATGGATCTGATGCTTGGGTACTCGAATAGTATAGACAGGGGGAGATTGACACTAAATTCTTTTTCGATGAGTGAAATGAGCTCAACCGCCAGAAGCGAATGTCCTCCGACTTCAAAGAAATTGTCGTCAAGACCGGCATTGTTACTCTGAAGAATTTTCTCCCAAAGCGCTTTTACCCTGCCTCGCGCATCTGCCGTTTCAATGCTGGGCATCTTGGGCATTTGAACTGGCATCGTCTCATCTAACCTGAAAGACTTGATTAAGTTTCGATCGATTTTTCCATTGGAGTTGAGCGGAAGCTGATTTAAGACGATAAATTGACTGGGTACCATGTAGGATGCCACCAGTTTACTCAATGTTGTTCTGCACTCCTCAATCCAAGCTTGTTTGTCGAAACCCTCCTTGTAGGGATCCTTGATGGACACAAAGGCTCTTAGTAAATCGTCCCCGTTCTCTTCTGTATATTTCAAAACTGCAACATACTGGACCTTATCATCCATCAGTATTTTGCTTTCTATCTCACCGAGCTCAACCCGCTGTCCGCGGATCTTTACCTGATGATCAATCCTTCCCATGCAGATAATTTCACCGTCCTCGGTCCAGTGACCCAAGTCTCCAGATCTATAAAAACGACCCCTGTAAGAAGGAAAAGGGTCTAAAATAAATTTTTCCCGATTAAGTTCAGGACGGTTGATATATCCCGCGCCCACACCTGTACCGCCAATGATAAGTTCTCCTACTTTACCTGTTCCGTTAACCAGATTACCCTCTTCGTCCACAATAATGATGGTGGTGCCGAGCACTGGCTTGCCTATGGTGATCAATTTAGATCCTGGCTCCACTTTCTTGATATTTGAAAAAATGGTGGTTTCCGAGGGTCCGTAGATATTATACAGGCTATCACAAACTGAAAAGAGTGAATCGGCCAATCCCACCAAAAGGGGCTCTCCTGCAGAGGTGATTCTTAAGCCTTCCAGTTTTTTGTTCAATCCATGGCTCACCAAGGATCGGAGCTGGGATGGGGTGGCAGAAAATTGCGTGATTTTATGCTTTTCGAGGGCCTTGTTGATCTCCCGAGAATCAATCCGCAGGTATTTGTCCATCAGAAAAAGGCTTGCCCCAAAAGCAAAGGGGATTACCATATCCATCCAATGCATGTCAAAGGACACAGAGGTCACTCCCAGTACCCGGTCTCCCGTTTTGATTCCTGGCATTTTGACATAGTGTTTCGAAAAATGTGCAAGATTGTTTTGGGTAAGCGTTACCCCCTTTGGCACACCGGTGGACCCTGAAGTGTAGATAACAAAAACGGGGTCATTCGCCTTAATTGGAATTTGACGGTAGTCTCCCAAATATGCGTGGTAAACGTCCTGATTATGTGGAAGCTTTTTGGATTCCAAGTCACCCCAATTCAACTCTGCATTATCGGTCACAAAATTCTTAACATCTGCATCCCTGAGCATGAACTTCACTCTCTCCTCCGGAAAATCTTTATCAATCGGGAGATAGGCTGCTCCAGCCTGCAATACGCCAAGGATAACATAAACCAACTCAGGAGATCGATCTAAATGGATCCCAACAATATCGCCCGGACCAATCCCATTTTTTATCAGAAAGCCCGCGAAGGACTTTGCTCTATTCCCCAATGATTGATAAGATACTACCTCCTTGTTAAAATGGAGCGCCAACTGATCATTCAACAACTCAAAATTACGTTGAATCAGTCTCGAGACAGGTACGAAATCATCTGGGATCACTTCTACTTGACCTTCCTTTTCGAAACCCGAGACCCGATGATCCTTGTATTCTGAATTAATTAAATCTCCCAGCTTGGTTTCAGGATTCACAAGGATTTTTTCCAGAAATGTGATATAACGGCTGCCCGCCGCCGCAATGGATAGCTCATCAAACAAATCCTTGTTATAAGTCCACTCAAAAATATTCTCGTTTGCAGAACTAAACAGGTTGATAATGACTTCAAAATTTGCAAAAGCTTTGGGATTGGAAATCAGCTTATGCTCGAGTCCTTTAAAGGCCAGCATTTTATCCATCCCCATATCAATATTGAAGGTAATGGGAATCAAGGGGATGCGGGCGGGATCTCTCTTGATTTGCAGATCCTGTACCATGCTTCCGAAACTGATCGCTTGGTGATCCAAGGTTTGATTGTAGGATTTCCTACGGGCTTGCAGATACTCAGAAAATGTCTGAGACGGTTCGACCTTGCTGCGAAGCGGAAGCAGATGAACACAGTGACCAATAAGATATGGTTTATTCATCAATAGTTGACCTGCTACGGGCAAACCAACCACAATGTCCGTCTGGTTCGTCCAATCACTCAGGAAGATCTCAAAAACAGACAATAGTGTGTGATTAAGGCTAACCTTTTGCTTGCCGGAAAATTCCTTTGTTTTAGCCAACAGGT
This sequence comes from Algoriphagus terrigena DSM 22685, assembly GCF_000429445.1. Lineage (GTDB taxonomy): Bacteria > Bacteroidota > Bacteroidia > Cytophagales > Cyclobacteriaceae > Algoriphagus > Algoriphagus terrigena. The sequence goes on along the minus strand of NZ_AUBW01000022.1, from coordinate 78,589 downwards.
GCTCTTCGAAAGGCACTTCCAGTACCTCACAGGCATAGGTTCTGTATTTCGGCCTCCCCTTGTCCAGGGGCAACTTCAGATCAGGAACGGGTTTGCTTAAATATTCTGTCCAAAACTTCTTAGTCTCCTTATAGCTTGCCTTTCGGGTGAAGTTGATGAGCTCCACGGAGTAATCACTGAGATCATCGGGTTTTTCCAGGGTGGATTCGGTTTCGCCTACAATTGAGGAATACAAACTCCCCAATTCCTCCAGCATGACTCCAAGAGACCACCCGTCAAAAATGATGTGGTGTCCGGTAAAGGTCAGCTGATGATGCATTCCATCCAGCTTGATCAACTCCATGACGTACAAGGGTCCCTGAGTCAAATTAAACTGATAGGTACCGGTCTCAAGACTGTGCTTTTTTAGAAACCGCTCCTTTTCCTCAAAGGTCATCTCACTGATATCCCTCAGCCGTATCGGTAATTCGTAAGAGGACAAAACCATCAAGTGTTTTCCATTCGGGCTGATGATCGCGCGCATCCCATCATGGCGTTCAATGATCTTTAGAAAAGCCTCCTGAAGACTCTTCACCGACAAGTTTCCTTTCAACTGAATTGATACAGATTCATTGTAAGCCATATTCGCCTCTTTTCCTCCCAGCTTGCAGGCAAGCCAGATCTCCATTTGAGAAGGCGTGGTCTGGATGACTTTCTCTATTTCAACGGGTTCTTTGGTGAGAATCATCTTATTTAATGTCGATTCAACTGAATTACTCATAAAAAAAAAAATTGCCTATGTGTTCAATTTGATTTACTTCTTGGATGGCTTGACCCAAATCGGATTCCCCTCATTGTCAAAACCGATTTTTGCGCCCGGAAACGGTGGATTCTTCACATCCATCAGCACCTCTTCCAGGTCTGGCAAATCGCCAATCACCAGCTCATTTTCAATGAGTTTTACAAGTACATTCTCAAGTTTGAGCAGCGTATAATCCAAGTCTTTAGCAGTGTGGGATTCAGTCATATAGCAAAGCCCTTCATCACCGATATGAACTCCTTCATGACGCAACATCGCGAACAAAACTTCCCAGAAAGGAAATCTGGAAACTGGCAAAATCCTCCAAATGGATTTGAATCTGACGGCTTTGTAAGGGCAATTGAACCGTGCAAAAATTTCATTCATTCTGCTAACCAATTCATCTGTTCTCACTGCTAGCCTTTCCTGCAATGCAGGTCCCCGTAGTACCAATTCGTTCAGGATTGACTTGGCGGTGGTCAAAGCCAGAGGATGCAGAGTCTCCGCACTATAGATACCGAAGCTATTTCCATCTTGATGTAATACCTGCGATCCGGCTCTGTTTGCTTCAGTCAAAAGACTTAGCCACTTAGACTTTCCTCCCAAAATTGTCAAGGGAAATCCAGAATTTTCCATGGCTCCATACACCGTCAAATCAGGCTGGATGCCAAGAAGTCCCTGAAGTCCCCCGGGATGAACTCTAAAGCCAGTAAAGGTCTCGTCCATGATCAGGCAAATTCCCAATGATTCGGTGAGGGCACTCAGTCGCTTGAGAAAGTCGACTTGCAACGATTCCGGATTATTATCCTGGATTGGCTCAAACCATACAGCAGCGATTTTATCTGAAAATTGAGCGATGAGGTCCAGTGTCGCATCTGTTCCGTATTCCAAAACAACCTCATCATTGGAAGCGCAAATTGCCTTTTCCAAGCAGAGTCCCTCTATCGGATGAAACTGCGGTGAAAATTTAACCACAACCGGCTTAGACGATACCGTTTTGGCCAACTGCAGCGCACGCATCTTGGCTTCTGGCTCCGATGCGCAAATCGCAAACTGTTCGATTGGACATAATTTGCCTATCAATCTCCTAACGGAATCAGCCTGAGCACTGATAGATACCAAATCAGTCCCCATAGCGAGTTGTATTTTTAATGCTTCGTTGACAAACGTAGGACTGTTGCCAAAAAGGTTAATCCCCTTTCCGTTTGTCCAATCCAGATAGGGATTTCCATCCAGATCAAACATCTTCGCACCTGCCGTGCGATCAGTGAGAATGGTATAGGAAAAATCCTCTGACCCGGCACCCGGGTAACCATTCACAAAATGTGGAGTACTCCATTCCCCTTGCAGACGGAGCGCTTGACTCTTGCTTCTTGCGGTCTTCTTTGAGTATTCTTCCCCAAATTTTGTCAGGAATGTCTTTGCTATTGAGCTGATCAGGTTCTCTGAAAAGGGATATTTTCCGTTTGCTAAGTGACCTTGGGACAAAACCGCCTTAGCTGATGCGCTGTTCACGTGGGCACTTTCGATTTCTTTCACCTGTTGGGTAATCTCAGCCAATTGTTGCTTGAGTAGAGAAATGGTACCTTCGCCACTGGGAATGGCCTGCGCAACAACTGGAGCAGTTTCCTCCGTTGCTGAATTTGAAGCCTCCAGATAGTCAAGTATAGATTTTGGTGTATTCAGCGCGTCGTTCAGCTGTCGGAATGAAATCTGTACACCGAATTCCTTTTTAAGTGAAAAGACGAACTGTGTTAAGATCAAAGAATCCAGACCGAGTTCAAAAAAGCTGGAATCCAAGTCATCTTCTGAAATGACCACACCGGAAGCCAATTCGATCATTCTACGCATCTTCTGGAACTTCTCAAGTTTTGAACAGGACAAGCCAGGAGATTTTACCGCTTCCATCCCAGCATCTCCCCTATTTTGACGATTGTCGTCTCCACCTTTTTCATCTTGAACAGGTAATGGTTGTTCACTGATAGAGACCGGAACAACCGACTCAGAATCGGGCAACATCTTGTCAAGGAAATCGAGAATCGATTTTGGTGTGTTGTGCGTATCGTTTAGCTGACGGAAAGAAATCTGGACTCCGAACTCTTTCTTGAGTGAAAAGGTGAACTGAGTCAGGATCAATGAATCTAATCCGAGTTCAAAAAAAGACAATTCGAGATCGTTTTCTGAGATGGAAATACCCGAAGCTGATTCCAGCATTGATTTCAATCTTCCAAAATGTTTATAAACAGCTTTTGGGTTTACAGTTGTTATTAAAGGAACGGAAACTGAGGCATTCGCAACTTGATGCGTTGAACCATTAACTTGACTTCCTTTCTTCTGGAAAGCAGGATTAAAGCGTGCACCGCTTTGATTCCAGCAAAGCTTCTTGTCGAATGCGTAAGTAGGAATATCCAAAAACTCAAACCGATCATGCTGCAGGATTAAGCTCAGATCAATACCGGCTCCCTTTGCTTTTGCAAGTCCAAGTTGTTCAATTAGTAAGGATCTTTCACTATCGGTATTGCTCCTTGAAAGCGTGTGAATAATCGGAAACTTTTTACCCTCAGATTGCTGCTGCATAAGGCTGTTCAACACATTTCCGGGACCCACCTCTATGAAATATGCCTCCGGCAATTCCTGTAACAGTGTCGCTGCTGCATCATGGAACAAGACTGCATTTCTTAGATGTCCTGTCCAATATTCCACTGACTGGGCTTCAGCATCAGTCAACCATTTCCCTGTTTGGGTTGACATCACCGGAACCTTGGGAATATGGCGATCCACAGAGGCAATCACACTTGAAAATTCGTCCAAGGCACCGTCCATCATTGCGGAATGAAATGCGTGACTTGTCTTCAAGATCTGGCTTGGAATTCCATAACCGTCCAAAACGGTTTTAAAGTCCTCAATGGCATCGACAGGGCCGGACACGACGCAAAGATTGGGAGCGTTGTGTGCAGCCAGGGACAACTGATCCGGCAACAGTTCCTGAATAATGTCTGTCTTTGACCTCACCGATAGCATGTTGCCGCCCGGCAATTGACTGATCAGTTTGCCCCGATAAGCTACTACTTTGATTGCATCCTCAAGGGAAAAAATCCCAGCCAAGTGTGCCCCCACATATTCCCCGATACTATGCCCACAAAAAGCAGCGGGCTGGATTCCCATAGCCATAAGCGCCATCGACAAAGAATAGGACACCGCAAAAATTGCCGGTTGGGTATAACGGGTATTCGCAAGCGTTTCCGAAGAGCCTCCGAAAATCTCAAATTTCAGGGAAGTGGGCAGGTATCGATCAAATTCTTCACAGCATTGATTAAATGCAGTTCTGAACACTTCGTTTGCTTCGTAAAATGATTTCCCCATGCCCAAATACTGAGCGCCTTGTCCAGGAAAAAGAAATACAGGAAAGATGAAGTCACCCAATCTCTGGACTGGCTTAATATCTCCTGCCCCGGCCTTTTGCAATAGGTCCAGCAACTCCTCCTTGGAAGAGGCCCGGAGAGATTGCTGCAACTCAAAGGGAGCAGTTCTTTTCAATAGGTTCTGACTCAATTTCGTCAGATCAAGTGTCGGTCTGGCTGAAACGTACTCATGCAACTGACCGGCAAAAAGCGTCAAGCTTTTTTCTGTCTTTGCAGAAAAGGTGATCAGATTATCTTCTTGACTAGGGTTACTTTGCTTCTGATTTGCAGCGGTAAATTCTTCTACGATTACATGGACGTTAGTTCCTCCAAATCCAAAAGAGCTAACCCCTGCTATCCGCTTTTGGTCACTCGACCAAGGAGCTGTTTCCTTTTGGACATAAAAAGGAGAGCGCTCAAAATCGATCTCAGGATTTGGACGGTCATACCCCAATGATGCCGGCAACACCTTTTCGTGCAGCGCGCAGATTGTCTTAATTAAACCGGCGATTCCTGCCGCCGCTGTGAGGTGGCCGATGTTGCTCTTCACCGAACTTATTGAGCAACTTTGGAAGGGAACATCATCACCGAAGGCTAGTTTCAGCCCCTCAATTTCTATAGGGTCTCCGATTGGAGTTGCTGTGCCATGTGCTTCTATGAAACCAATCTGTGAAGGAACAACATTCGCATCACTCATCGCACTCTTGATAACATCTGCCTGGCCTAATACACTGGGCGAAGTGAAGCTTGCCTTGTCGGAACCATCGTTGTTGACTGCGACTCCTTTGATGACCGCAAAAATAGGATCCCCATCGGCTAAGGCTTGCTCGTAAGATTTAAGCAGAAGAACACCTGCACCATCACAGAATACCGTCCCGGTACTGGTAGCATCAAAAGGTTTACAGTGCCCGTCAATACTGAATATTGCTCCTTCCTCATATACCTGTCCACTTCTAACCGGAAAAGTAACCGAGCTTCCTCCTGCCAGTGCAGCTACGCATTGGCCATTGCGGATACTGTCCACTGCCTGCGCCACCGCCAACAGAGAGGTCGAACAGGCTGAGTAAACACTTACTGCGGGCCCTTTGAGGTTAAGCTGAAAAGCGGTCCGGGAAGTCAGGTAATCTTTTTCGTTCAGGGAAAGAATATTGACCGCTCCAAAAACGTCTAGCAGCTCCTGGTCAAAAACTATGTTTTTATTGAAATAGCTATTATAATTGGAACCTCCGAAGACACCAATTTTGAAATCCGGTCGATTGGCAATCCATCCCGCTTTTTCGAGCGCCTCGTGACAGATCTCCATAAACAGCCGCTGCTGGGGGTCCATAATTGCGGCAAGCTTTGGATTGATCCCAAAATACTCCGCATCAAAATTTTCGACTCCTTCAACGATTCCTCTTGCTTTGACATAATTTGACTCCTCTGCCTCTGCCCTGATTAGCGGGTCAATTTCTTCAATATCAAAGAATGTGATCCCTTCGCGTTTATTTTTGATCATCTCCCAGAACTCCTCGACGGTGTTGGCTTTGGGAAATTTTCCTGCCATTGCAATTACTGCCACATCTTTGGATTGGCGCGACTGCTCCTTATCTGTAGGCTTCTCAGATTGATTTTCCCATTGCTTGGTTTTTTCAGACAGGAATTTCACCTGACTTTTCAATGTCGGATATTGGTAAGTGAAGGCTACTGGAAATCTAATTCCCAACTTTTCACTTATTTCAAGGGAAAGTTTCTGAGCGAGTATAGACCGACCTCCCAGATTAAAGAAGTTACTCTCGGCGGTAAAGTCTTCTACCTGAAGAATGTCCTTCCATATCTTACGCAAAACCTTGGCTAAGTCCTGTGAATCCTGCCCCTTAGTCTCGGTTGCAGCTTGTGTTGAAATAACATCGGTTTTTGCCAAAGCCTTCCTATCCACCTTTCCACTGCCCGTCTTAGGGAAGTGATCGACTTTGTAAAACTGGGCCGGAATCATATACTCCGGAAGTACTTTTTCAAGCTTCCTGCGGATCACTTCCTTGGTAAGAGATGCATCTCCGGAAGTATAAAAGAGCTTCAAGTAAAGTGCTCCGTCGCTGTAGGAATCAGTGATAACCACATTTTCATCTATTCCCTCAATCATCGACACATTAGCTTCAATGTCGCTAAGTTCTATTCTGAAACCGCTGATCTTTATCTGGTCGTCGATTCTGCACTTAAATCTAAGCTCACCATCTGGAGTCAATTCTGCCAAATCTCCGGTTTTAAAGTAACGTCTCGGCGCTACTCCTTCAAAGGCTACGGTCGGAAACTTTTCAGCCGTCAAGGTGGGATTGTTGAAATAGCCAATAGCCAATCCGGGCCCGGAGATATACATCTCGCCGACAACCCCAGGTTCTGTGATAAGCTTTCCTTCTCCGCTGACCAAAACCACGCCTGCCTCGGCGACTGGCTTTCCAATAGTTGGAAGATCCTCCCATTGATCGACATCGCTTCCCAGACGTAGCTCGGTCATGATAATCGTGGCTTCTGTCGGACCATATTGATTAATCAACATGCAGTCTTTCATATTCTTGAAAAATTTCCGGACAGCAAGGCTGGCCTTCAATTGCTCACCACAGGTCGTGACTTCCTTGAGCGATGTTGGGAAGATACGATAGGCATTTGCGGCATTGCACATACCTTGAAGCGCGATAAACGGAAAAAAGATTCGGTTTATTTGGTTCTTCTCAATAAACTCAAGCAACAATAAAGGATCCTTGAGCGTGGTATCCTCAGCTATGAAAAACGTGCCCCCGGTAGATAGCGTTGTGAAAATTTCCTGGACAGAAATATCAAACGTGAGCTTGGCAAAATGAAGCGTTTTGTAGCCAGGTCTGGAATTGGAAACTCCGTTCTGCCAATCAAAGAAGCTAATCAACGCAGAATGTGGGATTGCAATTCCTTTGGGTGTGCCCGTAGATCCGGATGTGAATAGGATATAAGCCTGCTCCGCCCGGCGGTTAACAACACCTATAGGTGAAGGCAGTGTATCATTGATTTCTCTGACATGGATCGCATCAAAGGATTCCTGGGAGCTTCCGGTTAACCCAAACTTCAACTTGGTTTCGGTTACAATCTTCTGAAGTCTTTCCTCCGGCACATCCAAATCAAGCGGCAAATACGCTTTGCCGGAAGCTAAGATGGCCAGAATGTTTACAATCGTCTGAATGGATCTGGTGCAAGAAACTGCAATGAGTTGTTCGCCCGGAACCTTGGTTTTGATAAGTTCACTCAGACGCGCTACCCGCATTTCCAGCTCCGAATAGGAGATTGCCTCCTCATTGGAAACTAATGCAACCTGGTCAGGATACAAGCGAAATGCATTTTCGACTTTCGAAAAAAGGTTGGGTGAATCAAAAGATACTGAAGACTCCATTTTAATTACTTTAAGTCAGAAACCAAAAAACATTGCTTACTATGCGATCAATACTCTAAATGAGAAGTGACTTCAAAGCCACCGTTAACCAGACAGATATCTTTTTTCAAATGCTTAAGATCTTCTGAGACCATATCCTCTACCAATAGATTCAGGTCATACTTAGGCTTCCATCCCAGCTTTTCGAAAGCTTTGTCCGGCTTGCCGATGAGGATATCCACTTCTGTGGGTCTAAAATATTCCGGATCTACTTTCAGGATGACCTCACCCAGTTTTGGCAATTCTTCCCTTGTTTTGCCCAACCGCTCAAACGCTACGTCATAATCGATCTCGCAGAGCAACCCGATTTCATTGGCACCTTTACCCATATAGTCCAACTTGAACCCAATCTTGGCAAATGCCAGGTTGAGGAAATCCCTTACGGTAGTAGTCACACCCGTGGCAACTACAAAATCTTCCGGAGTATCAACCTGCAACATCAGCCACATCGCTTCCACATAGTCTTTTGCATGACCCCAATCTCTTTTTGCATCTAAATTTCCAAGGTGAAGAACTTTTTCCATGCCCATGCCTATTCTGGCTACCGCACGGGTGATCTTTCTAGTGACAAACGTTTCGCCCCGGAGAGGTGACTCGTGGTTAAACAGGATGCCGTTGCAAGCAAACATACCGTATGCTTCGCGGTAGTTTTTCACAATCCAAAAACCGTATAGTTTGGCTACCGCATAGGGAGATCTTGGGTAAAACGGAGTATTTTCTGACTGGGGAATCTCCTGGACAAGTCCATATAGCTCAGAGGTACTGGCCTGGTAAATTCTGGTTTTCTTCTCCATACCCAACAACCTCACCGCCTCCAGTATCCGAAGAACGCCCAATCCGTCGGCATTGGCGGTATATTCCGGAGAATCAAAACTGACTTTTACATGGCTCATAGCTCCCAGATTGTAGATCTCATCGGGCATAACTTCCTTGATGATCTTGGTGATGTTCATCGAGTCAGTGAGATCACCATAATGGAGGATAAAACTGGGATTTGCCAAATGCGGATCTTGATACAAATGATCGATCCGCTGGGTATTAAATGAAGAAGATCTCCTTTTAATACCATGGACAGTATAGCCTTTTTCCAATAAAAGTTCGGCAAGATAAGACCCATCTTGACCTGTTACACCTGTAATTAAAGCGACTTTATTAGTCATAGTTAGATAGTTTAAAATATTCAGTTAATAATTAGATACCCATTTTCACTTGTTTGATGCTATGTTGATTTTTTAAATACCACTTATACGTTTGGGTAATACCTTCTATAAGACTTAGCCTGTTCGTCCAGCCCATACTGTTGATCTTGCTCACGTCCATTACTTTTCGTGGAGTGCCGTCCGGCTTATCCAGATCCCAGAGAATATCACCTTCATGGCCTACTACGCTCTGAACCATTACTGCGAGCTTCGTGATAGGAATGTCTATGCCAGTCCCCACATTTAGGATCGGATAGGTTACATCTTTGTCCAAGAGAAAAAGCACGGCATCTGCAAGATCTTCCACATGCAAAAACTCTCGCATCGGCTCACCAGTACCCCAAAGTTTAACCGGTTGATTACCGTTGATCTTTGAGTCATGAAACTTGCGGATCATGGCTGGAAGTACATGAGAACTTGTCAGATCAAAATTGTCATATGGACCATAGAGATTGGGGGGCATGATGGATGAAAAAGACCTTCCAGTCTTATAAAAAACGGCCTCGCATGCCTTTATTCCAGCGATTTTCGCGATTGCATATCCTTCATTGGTTTGTTCAAGAGGCCCAGTCAAAAGATACTCTTCGCGGATAGGCTGAACAGACTTCTTGGGATAAACGCACGAGCTGCCCAAAAACAAAAACCGCTCAACACTAGTCTTGTATGAATTGTCGACTAGATTATTTTGAATCTGCAGATTGTCCATCAAAAACTCGTATGGGTAGGAATCGTTGGCCAGAATCCCCCCTACTTTTGCCGCTGCATCAATAACAATCTCAGGTCGGTGGATTTCAAAGAAGCCGGCCACTTCTGCTTGGTCTCTTAGATCCAAATGCTTGCTGCTCACTCCAATCAAATGCTCAGCGCCTCTCGCCTCTAGGAGTCTCCAAATTGCTGATCCAACCATACCGGTATGCCCAGCCACAAAGATTCTTTTCTTCAAAAAGTTCATTAGGGTTAAAAGCTTAAGTTTTAGATTTATTTTATAGTAGAATTAATACGATGTAAAGCCGGTTTAAAAATTGTAAATAGGTCAAGCCTGCTTTTCAAATACAGAATCATCTTATCATAGATTAACACTATATTAAATACAAATTAGTCCGACGCTGTTTAATCGGAGGAACACCTTCCGGTCGATTTCTGTAGAAACTATATCTATGAAGAATATTATATTTTAAGTAGATCCATAATCAACTAAATCGTCGTTAAAAATACATTTTTTGGATAATTGAATGAGAGTCCAAAGACCTCTGCCTTCAACCCTGTTCTGCCTGAGCCTGTGAGGGAACGGTTAAAGATTAATGAACTATTTTCTTTACTATTTAAGTTTTTCGGGTTACTTAAAAGACCGTGGGCCGAAAAAGAACGCTTCAAGTCGTCCGGGTCTAAAATCAGATATGGAAAATTCAATTCTCTCATAATTCCTTGGAAAAAGGGTAACTAAAAAACCAACTCGTGTTTAAAAACATACTGAAAGTCAAAAACAAATACTTTAGCGACCCTCAACTGATTCAAAGTTAAGCCTCAAATTTTGATTTCCAAAATTTAAATGCATTTTTTTCATTTTATACTACATATTAATGATCATAAAAAAAAATATCTTGGCCGGTGTGCCTACCCTGACGGGCAATGGAGCTGAAACCTGAAATTTTGCTAGTTGATAAGGATTTTGCTATTCCTGTTCCTTTCTGCCGGAAACGATCCATAAAGAGGATTCCCAGCTTTTGTTTTTGAAAACCGTCTCGTGGATGGACCTCTTACTCCAGTCGCCGGATCCCGTCATAGGTTTTTCTTCCAGATGACCTTAACCTCAGCTTCCAGACAGCTCTAGCACCGAGAGATGGCCGAGATGCTCAGACTGACCATTTTTCGAGCGATTGGCGGTGACAGGATTCTTTTAACGCTTTGCTTATTTTTCCCCATACAGGCTGGGAGATCGTCTGACGATGTAAATTGACCTCCGTCTAGTGCTTCTCCAGAAGTAGTTTGGAATGAAATAGGGTTCTTTTTTGGGGGCTTGGCGGAGGTGTGAACAAAAACACATTTTCGATGGCCAATCGCCCGTCTCACTCATAATAAGACCAGTTAACCCAGATTTTACAGCAAATTCCCTAGCGGGAAAGTATTGATATTGATACAAACTGTCGAGACGTTTCCTTTCTCTATAAAAAAGTGCATTGCCGAACCATTTGCTTACCTGCATGATCCCAAAATCAACCAACGGCCTGGAGTTACTTTTCGATCATGCGAAAATCAATTTGAACATCCACAGACTATTCTCAACCGGAAATAGAAAAAGCTTGTGAGATGGTATGTGTACTTCAGAAAATGCCAGAACAAAAAGTTTCTCAACTATGAAACGAGAAGAATGAAGCATGAAAAAAGGGCTCAAAAAAAAGCCCGTTCATTCTACTTGGTAGATTCTATTGTCGCTAAGTTGCCCCTCACGAGAGCTTACGTGCTCAACAAACCTGCCCGACATCTTAAGAAAAACGCCTTATTCACAGGATTTCAGATTTCTGAATCGGCAAATAGCCCTTCTAGACAGTCCGATTTACCTCAAAACCATATCTTTTGCATCAGCCTAGCAGTCTTCGATGGTAATTGACCTGTCCGAGATGGTAACTGAAATGGCCGTAGAGATGGATAAGGAAATAGCCAATAGTCATTTGATAGCCGAAAAAAGCATGCTTTGACAGATCTCCCAGACTGCTGGGATTCATCTCCAGCAGGGAGGTCGCGATGACCTTCTTCACCTCTGCTAACTCCGCTAGTAGATCGTCTCTCGAAATGTCTTTCGCTGCAAACTCCCGTTCCCTGTCTCTCGCATACGGTATCTTGCCGAGATCGAGTCCGATAAACGTCCTGAGATTGCCAAAAAGATGCAAGGCTAGATTTCCGGCCGAATTGGCGATTTCCCTGTCAACCACCCAAAGTTTGCTTTCGTCAGAATAAGCGGCCAATTCAGTTCCCAGCTTGTCGAGATCCCGCTGAAACAGCTGGTTCAGTTCTTTTTGATTCATCAGATTAGTTAGAAAATTTTTGATAGGCGTTTGCCATCTTAATATCGTATTTATTGGCGGCATACCCGCTGCCGTTGTAGCACTTTGCAAATGCCGCCCAGTTCTTTGATCGGAGTGCCGCGATACATCCAAACTCGGTGATGTATCTCCCAAACGCCTCCAGCTGATTTCTCTCGTGGACATACATCTGATCGACAAATTCCTGGACAGAAGCATAGCGTAGTTTTGCCGCGTGGTAGCCCATGATCTGATAGCTACCCCAGGAAGCTGAGGCCAGTGCCGCAGCCCTTACCCTGGGATCTGCCGCGAGCCCGGCAGCTTTCTCCATCCGGTCGTATTCCCTGGTCCCGCCGACGTAGTGGGATTTGGTCCATTTCTTATAGAGCACATCTGCATTTGATGCGTTGGAGAGCGTCGTCGGATCAATCTCGGCTTTCTTGAGCTGATCCCAGAAAACGTGACCTTCAAAAAGGATTTTTGGTCTGCCGTCGACAAAAAAACCTTTCCCGCTGCTTTCGACTTCATTGACAGCCTTGACCGCTGCGAGTTCCAAGTCGTGCTTTTGCGCAAAATCCTTCAAATCCTGCTCGGATAAAAACTTGTCTCCGAGCGTGACCGCCGGTTTGGTCTTTTCGATCAGGATCGTCCAGGTCTTTATCCCGACTTCCCCGTCGGACACCAAGTTGTTTTTCAGCTGAAAACTCTTGACTGCCGCATCGGTCAAGTCCCCAAAATAGCCCGTGACGGGGATCTGATAGCCTAATTTGCCGAGAAGTTCCTGAAGGTAAGAGACGGAGGTGCCCCGCGATCTCAATTTGATGGTTTGCATGATGGCTGGTTTAAAAATGAAAAGTACTTCAAGTTACTTGAAGTACTTCACAATAGCCAAAACAAGCGCTTGAATATCAGGACTCGATTACATTCTTTCGCTGCCCGTATTTACTTGGTTTTTCAGCGCCAGAAGCTGATGGCTGCTCTGGCTTTGCAGCCTCAGGTTTGGGCGTCTCCTGTACTCTAGGAGCGTTACTCTGAGGTTTCGGAGCGCTACCCTGTGGTTTTGACCCCTGTTCAGGTCTTCGCTTTTCTCCGGAGTGACCAGAACCCGGCTTTTTCTTTTTCTTGTTTTTGGACTTGGCTCCAGAAGAGGGAAAATCAGAAGACTTAGCTTTCTCTCCCAGATATTCGGGACCTTTGTCCAGTCCTTCGGGAAGCGGATTTTGAGTCACCTGCATGCCGATCAGCTTTTCGATTCTCACGAATTTGTGCTGGTCTTTTGGATTCACAAAGGTGATCGCTTCACCTTCTTTGTCTGCCCTTGCGGTACGTCCAACCCGGTGCACATAATCTTCTGGGTCGCTTGGTGTGTCAAAATTGATCACCAACTCAATCCCCACCACATCAATCCCGCGGGAAATGATATCGGTACCGATCAGGATCTTTACGGCCTTGTTTTTGAAATTGGACATGATCTTCTCCCGCTCTGCCTGCTCCAGATCAGAGTGGAAGGCTTCGATGTCAAACTGCTTCTTGAGCACTTTGTACAGCGCCTTGACCTTGTCTTTGGTTGAGGCGAAGATGATGACCGCTTCGTAGGCTTTTTTGGAAAGGATATGACGGACAAGATCCTCCTTTTGGCTGTCGTAGACCGAATACATGGACTGCGTAACGCCTTCGGCAGTCTTGCCGATTGCCAGGGAAATTTCCTCTGGATTCCGCAGAAATTTCATGCTGAACTGGCGGATCTTCGGAGGCATGGTCGCCGAAAAAAGCACCGTCTGGCGGTTTTGGGGAAGGTAGTTGACGATCTTCAGAATGTCATCCGAAAAGCCCATATCCATCATCCGGTCCGCTTCATCTAGGATCAGATGCTCCAGTGTACTCAGATCCATCTTGCCACCGGCAAGCAGGGCGATCAATCGGCCCGGCGTAGCGACGACGATCTCGGCGCCGGTCTCAAGGGCCTTCTTTTGCTGCTCCCACACGATGCCGTCGCCGCCACCGTAGATGGCGACAGAACTGATACCGAGGAAATAGGAAAACCCCTGAATCTGCTGATCAATCTGGATCGCAAGCTCGCGGGTCGGTGCCAAGATCAGGGTATTCAGCGTGCTGGAACCTGATTTGGAGATTTTATTCAGTATTGGGAGGACAAATGCCGCGGTTTTTCCTGTGCCGGTCTGAGCGCAGGCAATCAAATCTCTGCCTTGCAAGATGACCGGAATTGCCATTTCCTGAATCGGAGTCGGGCGATCAAAGCCCATGGCGTCGAGTCCTTCCTGAAGCGAGGACTCAAAATTAAATGATTGAAAACTCAAGTTATTGGTGATTTTAGAGGGTAAAATTGGGGTCGGAAACTCGTGACCCGTTCAAAGATAAGCTCTTAATGAATAGAAAGCCAATCCAAAAGTGATTGTTGCCAATTCTATAAATCGAAAACAAATCATTTAGCAACAATCTTAAGTTTGACTTATATTACCTAGCTGTTCATTTAATTTCTGAATCATGATCAAACTGAGACTTTTTGGCCTGTATGTGTTGACTTTGGGGACTACGCTTTTTTCCCATGCTGAAAACTTCAGTCTGAGCGGCAGAGTGATGGATATGGACACCAAAGAGCAAATCCAAGGTGCCTCTGTCACACTTCGAAATACCGTCTTTGCGGATCTAAGTGACGGCGCGGGAAATTTTCTGATCGAAAATATCCTTGCAGAAAAGTACACCCTGGCCATCAATGTGCCCGGATACAATCCCTTCGAAAAGGTAATTCAACTGACTGAAGACCTAAATCTCGGATCGGTGTACTTAGTGAAGTACGGCAGTGAAGGGACTGGCGCTGCGCTGCAAAAATCTATTCGTGCCACCAACGTAAGTCGTTTGCTCGTCGAAAGACCCAATCTAATCGGGAACACGATCTATGGCATTGCTCCCGAACCCAAAAAGGTCGAGGGTAACTTCTACCTGGACAGTAAATGGAACCTGGCTTCGATCCTGCTCTACCGTGAGCAAAAGGTGCTGGAAGGCTTTCGGGTACGATACAATATCAATTCAAACACCTTTGAACTGATGGAGCCGGAAAAAAACTTGATCACTACCGTAGCCGGTCTCCGCATCCAAAACATCGTCTGGATGGATAGTGCATACAAGGTTCCGCGGTATTTTGTCAACGGCATGGACTTCAAAGATGAAGGCGTGCCGATTTCGGGCTTTTTTGAAGTGATTGTGGAAGGCGAACTGCCGCTGATGCGAAGGACAATCGCTGTGTTCAAAGAGTCCAACTACAACACCGCGCTGATGGTAGGCAATCGAAACGATCAAATCATCAAGCGGAACGTCTATTTCTACCTAAAAGGAAAAGACCTCTTTGAAGTCCCAAAAAAGCGGAAAGACCTCTTCCCCATCTTCGGAGAGAAAGCCGCAGAGATGGAAGCCTTCGTCAATTCCAATGAAATCGATCTGAAGAAAAGCGGATCCATCTTCCAGCTATTCACCTATTACAATTCGCTATTCCCTGGATTTGTGCCTATTATGGATCAACTCCTCGACGAAGACAATTAAACTACCCACCACCCTACCATGAGAAAACTTTACTTCCTCGTCTTCCTGGCCCTTTCTTTCAATTCGATAGGTCAGGGCCTACCCGGCTTGGGAGCCGGCACCATCGGCACCAACAAGCCCATCCTTCACGGTAAAAACTGGGTTGCCATCACCGGAAAGCCGCTTGGCGCAACCGCAGGAGCGCAGATCTTCCAGCAGGGAGGCAATGCCGTCGACGCAGCTTGTGCCATGATCGCCGCCACGGCGACCATGTGGGATGTGTTGTCTTGGGGTGGTGAGACGCAGGCGCTGATCTATCATCCGGGAGAGAAAAGGGTCATCGCCATCAATGCAATGGGGTATGCTCCTACAGGTGCGACTGTGGACTTTTACAAATCCCAAGGCATGCCCTATCCGCCCGAATATGGGCCGCTGGCCGCCACCACTCCTGGAACACCAGGGGGCATCATGACCATGCTGGCCGAGTATGGGAAAATGAGTCTTGAGCAGGTGCTAAAACCTGCGATGGAGCTCGCCAAAGGCTATCCGATCGAAGCGCAAACCGCCAATGCGATCGAAGCGCAAAAAGCCAGAATCAAGGAATGGCCGTATTCCAAGGCGGTCTTTTTGACCCATCCAGGCGAAAAACGGGAAGCTCCCGCTCCTGGAGAAATCTTCGTCCAGGAGGATCTCTTTCAGATGCTGTCCAAGCTCGTAACAGCTGAACAAGAGGCTCTGAAAGCCGGAAAATCCAGAAAAGAAGCCATCTACGCGGCGTACGATCGCTTCTACAAAGGTGACATTGCCAAGGAAATCGTGCGGGGAACAAAGGAACAGGGTGGGCTTTTCACAGAAGCCGATTTGGCAAACTGGACCGTTAAGATCGAAGAGCCGCTCCACGTCAACTATCGGGGAATCGACGTCTACAAACTTCAGGAATGGACACAGGGTCCGGCTTTGCTTCAGTCGCTGAATATCCTGGAGAATTTTGACCTCAAGTCGATGGGCTACAACTCCACCAACTACATCCATACAGTCTATCAGGCCATGAATCTTGCTTTTGCTGACCGGGATTTCTACTACGGCGATCCTGCTTTCGTCCAATCTCCGATGAAAGGTCTCCTGTCCAAAGGCTATGCAAAAGAGCGGGCAAAACTGATCGGCGCTGCCAATGATCCCAAGGTCACGGCTGGCGACCCCTACCCTTTCCAAGGCGAAACCAATCCGCATCTGGATCTTTTGAAAAAGCAACAATTGGCTCTTGCGGCGCTGGATCCCGCTGAAATCGACTCTGAAGTAGACAAAAAATTCCTAAGCGAATTCCAAAGTGGAACTACCTCGGTACAAACTGCCGATGCGGAAGGCTGGGTGGTGTCCGTGACCCCGAGCGGCGGCTGGGTTCCGGCCGTCATCGCCGGCAATACCGGCGTGGGCCTCTCCCAACGCATGCAAAGCTTCGTCTTGGACGAAAACCTCAATCCATTCAACCTCCCCGAGCCGGGCAAAAGACCACGGGTGACCCTGACCCCGAGTTTGGCACTGAAGGACGGCAAGCCGATCCTGGCATTTTCTGTCCAAGGCGGAGATTCCCAGGATCAAAACCTGCTTCAATTTTTCCTCAATGTAGTCGAGTTTGACATGAACGTGCAGGAAGCGGTTGAAGCGGCCAACTTCAACTCCTACCAGATGCAGAGTTCCTTTGGAGCGCATGAGATCAAGCCGGGCGGCATTACGCTGCGGCAGGACACGCCGGATTGGGTGCGGAGTGACTTGCTCAAGCGTGGCTATGTCATGGATTTTTGGACGAAAACCTCCGGGCCCATCACCGCGATCTGGGTGGATTGGAAGCACGGCACCCTCTGGGGCGGCGCCAGCAACTACGGGGATGACTACGGGATTGCTTGGTGAGGACGACCTAATAAGTTGGAGGAGTCAGTTTGCTGAAGCAAAAATGCGCCGTCATTGGCAGCTGACTTGAAGACTATTTTACATTTTAACACCTACAACTTACTCTGGGGCCTCCCCCAATCTAACGTCTAACGTCCTAGCTCTTACGTCTTACTTCTAGTCACTTGGCTTTTAAATCCCGGTCAAACTTTGCCGTGCGGCATTTTTTGCCCAATTTCCAGCCATGGAAAACGACAGTCTTGAAGCTCTCAAATCGTTGATTGAAGAAGAAATCTACCTGATTCCTGAAGATAGGGAGGCGATTTTGGCGCAGCTGGAAACCCAATCCATTGAGATTCCGACTGTGACTGCAATGGAACCTATTCAGGCCATTGTCCCAGCAGCGACCGAAGTCTCGGCTCCCGCTCCAAAGCATTCTGAGCCAAGATCAGCGCCCTTACCGGTGGTCGAAGAGGTGGTGTCTGAGCCGATTCCTGTCCGCGGCAACTTCTCCAAGGGTCTCCTAATCCTGCATGAGGAATCAAGTCTTCCGGCCGATGTGATGGAAATGCTCGTGAAGATGATCAATGCCTGCGGCCATTCCATGAACGAAGTGGGACTGCTTGCCTCAGAGCACCTCGAAGGCAGAAGCATGGAAGACTTTCAAAATCTCAACGCCCACACGATCCTGAAATTTGGCCGGGTCAAGCATCCGATCAATGCGGTGCCGGCGCGACCTTACGAAGTCTACTCCGAAAAGGAAACAGAATTCCTCTTTGCTGATTCGCTGACCGTGATCGCCGAGGAAGTCGCCCTGAAAAAGAAACTTTGGACTTCGCTGCAAGTGCTCTTTAACCTTACCAAATCAAAATAATGAACACCGATCAAATCAAATGGGCCAGACGATTCAAATGGATCAGTCTGTTGGAGGGACTCTCTTTTCTGATCCTTTTGGGGATCGCCATGCCGCTGAAGTACATCTTTGATCTGCCCTTGGCAGTCAAATACACCGGCTGGGCTCACGGGATTCTATTCATCGTGTATATTTACACGGTTTTCCCGACGGCACGCAAGCTGAACTGGGATTTTGCCAAGACACTGTTTGCATTGATCGCATCCGTGCTGCCCTTCGGGCCGTTCATTTTTCACAGATATCTGAAAAAAAGCCAACAGGTGCACCTCTAGGTCATGGCGCTGATCAGCAAGAAAAAACTCATTTATCCCATCAGTCCTGTTCTGAGGCGCTACCTGATCGACTATTCACGGGAAGTGGACATCCCCATCCACTATCACGAGCTTCTCCGCTACACCAGCTCGATCGCGCTGTACGACTCCAAAGACCAGGATACACTCTGGGAGACCGTCTTTTTCGCAGAGAGTGACCGGGAGGAGATTCATCTCAACGTCAAAAAAATCTATGCCCTTCTCAAGGCGGGCGGAGACATGACGGTGATGGCCCATCTCTTTGTGGATCGGATAGACCTCTGCGTCTATGGCAATACACAGCCCTTCCGGGTGCGGATTGTGAACCGGATCAATGACAACTTCGACTATTTCTACATCAAAAACGCCGACGCTTCGCGGGTATATGGACTGGAGCTGGAGGATCTGCTGTCCCCCAACCGAATCAGCTATCTCGTCCATCGCAACACGCTGATTGAGGAGCATATTGCTGGAATACCGGGCGAAAAATTCATGAAATTACACATGGATGACCCGCATCTCAACCCGATCCGGTTGGCCAAAGAGTTTGTCAAATTCAATGAGCGCTGCTTTGCCCGGCTACTTGGAGACATGCATTCCTCCAATTTTGTGATTGACGTGACGCCGGACTTCGAGGAAACGCACTATCGGATTCGGGCGATAGATTTTGACCAGCAGACCTACGAGGGAAAGAAATCCATCTATCTCCCGCAATACTTCAAGGAAAACAACGCGCTGATCCAGCTGGGGATGAACTACATCACTCCAGAGTCCATGCATCAGTATCAGCGGGAAGAACGTGCGCTGATCGCCACACGTGTCAAGTCCTCCCACATCGAGATTGAAGACATCCTCCGGTGCATGGAGCAAGATCACCTTTCCCCCATCGAAAACGTGATCAGCCTTCGGTCGGAGCTTTCGAAGCATTACAAAAATGAAGCGTTTCTGAACTGCCGAAACATGGGCGAGATCCTCCGGCTTAGTCTCCACCAGGTGATCAAATAGTATCAGGAAATGAGCTTGGAGGAAACTTTCCACATCCCTTGGAAAAAAAACTTTTATCTTCAACTTAGCCTTTCTGTCCAATTGACCGATGCAGCAATCAATTTTTCCGCAGCCGATGCAGTCCCCAAATTAGCTTGTCCCACATGACTCAATTCAAAAAATCCTTTGAAAAATTTGAGTGGCTGGACCTTGAGAAGCCAGCTCCAAAAGAACTCGAAAACATGGTCAAACCCTTTCACATCGACCATAACCTATTAGATGATGCCCTCGAGCACGGACACCTTCCCAAGCTGGAGAAGCATAAGGACTTCACGTTCTTCATCTTCAGAGCGTTTTCCGCAGCTCCTCAGCACAATTACACCACAGTCGCCAAGCTCAGCAATAAAATCGCCTTTCTACTCAGTGATTCCCATCTGATTACGGTGCACCAAAAGCCCTTTGATTTTTTGGAAGACATAAAAGGCCGAAACTTTGAAAATCCGGAAGCCCTCATGCTGTCCATCGTCTATGAAATGATATTGACTTTTGAGCCGCCCATCAACTGGCTGAGTGATAAGATGGACGACAGTGAAAAGGAGATTTTCCTCAAAAAGCACGGCAAAATCTCTATCGACCAGCTGTATTACCAAAAAGCCAAGGCCCGGATCTGCCGCAAACTGTTGCAGTTTTCCCAAAACGTCCTAAATCAGGTGGACGTAAAACAGGATAATCTCTCCAACCTCCAGGATATCAGAGAATCGGTCGTCAACTACATGCTGCAATTGGATGAGGTCATCGAAGACGCCCAATCCATCCTGAACACCCACATTTCCCTTACAGCGCAAAAAAACAACGATGTCATGAAGCTGCTCACCGTCTTCTCGGCGTTTTTTCTGCCCTTGACTTTTATCGTCGGCGTGTATGGAATGAATTTTACCTACATGCCCGAACTCGAATGGCGATGGGGCTACTACGCCACCTGGGGCGTGATGCTGGCGATATCAGTGGTTATCTTCCTGTGGTTTAAGAGGAAAAAGTTTATGTGATGCGGCCCCTTCGTTGCATTATTTTGGTAAGGCCGCCCATCCTCTTCCCAACTGCTGTTACTTTAATTCTGTTTTTCTTACGACCGTTTTTCATTGATATCAAATGAAACCAATTCCTTCTCCCAATTCCCCCGTCCTTGACAATCCCATTTGGAACGCCCTGATCACCGGAAGCAGCGATCACGCCCTGGGAAATGATCGGGTGCGGTACATGCAGCGGGACAAGGGGCTTTTTGTCGGGTTCGAAACCTACAGCGCCGCCGAATGGCTCGACCTGGACGGATGGTTTCCGCCCCACAGTCAAATCATCCTATTTACGGCGCAGGAAATACCCATTCCTTCGACTTGGAAGATCCACGCACACCGGCCCCTTCTTCAGATGGTCTATGAAACCATAGACGCACCCGCGCCTGGAAAAGGTCCAAGAGCAGTGCCCCTCGCAGACAAGGATATTCCGGCGATGCTGGACCTGACGGCGCGCACCAATCCGGGGCCTTTTTTCTCTAAAACCATCGACTTGGGATACTATGAAGGCGTGTTTGAGGAGGACAGGCTTGTAGCGATGACCGGCCAGCGTCTGCGTCCGGATCCCTATGTGGAAGTCAGTGCAGTCTGTACAGATCCGGATTTTGCGGGAAAAGGGCTTGCTGCCGAGTTGGTGGCCAATCAGGTCAATTGCATCCTAACCGAGTCCAAGATCCCCTTTCTGCACGTGAACACCACCAACCTCGGCGCAATCAAGCTCTATGAGAAGGTGGGCTTTCGGGTGCGCAGAGAAATTTGGGTCTATTTTTTGGAGAAAATCTAAGCTCAGCTCAAAACTTATTTACTCAACATACTTTAGCAAAATCGACTGTCAAGTCAAAGAATGACTGTCCAGAACAACCTCATTAAAAATTAGAGAACGCTATGAACACAAAATTTGAAGCAGGAATCAACATTGCAATCAAGATCCCAAAAGTCAAGTATGACAAAACAGTTGCCTTCTACAGAGATATCCTGAAGCTGGAAGTCGAAGAAAAACCAATCGACAACCCAACTGTTTCCAGGACACACGAGGTAAAATTCGGCCACAATATTATTTGGTTAGACTGCGTGGATAACTACACCCATTCAGAGACCTGGCTGCAGCTTACCGTCCCTGACGTCGAAGAAGCGACAAACTATCTGGAATCGAATGGGGTGGAAACTTGCGATGAAATTGAAGAGCTTCCGAAAAACATGCACTGGATCCAAGATCCGGCTGGAACAGTATTCAACCTCCAGCAGAGGGAGATAAAGTAAGCAGAATAGAATAGCGAACGGTTTATCGGACGTCAGCCTGGTCGGGTTCCTTTCATGAGATGTGTCTTAGATTAAAGAATCAAATCTCATTCTAGAATCCTCGTGACGATGCACTCAGTTCCGCTATTTTGATCGAAAGCATATTCACCTCAAGACATCTGCCAGTGGACCTAACCAGATCGCTACATGCCATTCGAAAAACACCTCGCCTTTGTGATGAATATTTTACAGCGACTTTTATCGTATTGAAACACAGATTATTGTCTTTTATTTAAGATCGATCAGTTCGACAAGTATTTTACATTTGTTTCCATCTTAAATAAATCGAGATCCTATATATTTACGGATTAGGGTAAATTATTTGGAACAAATTCGATGGGTACTTTTAGAATTCAGGAAGTTTTTTTGGTTGATGATGATGCGATCGTCAGAATGGTAGCTACCAAAATATTAAAGAGCATCGATTTCAATAACGCCATCTCTTCGTTTGAAAACGGTGAACTGGCGATCGAAGAAATCACCGGCAGGTTTGCAGAGCGGAAGTATTCCGGCGACGAAAAGGTTTTATTGCTATTGGACATCAATATGCCCATACTGGATGCCTGGGGTTTTCTTGATGAATTCACCGAGCTGAGTCCGGATATCAAAAAGCATTTCCTGATTGCGATCATCACTAGCTCAATAGACACCAACGACCGCATCAAGGCTTTCTCCTATCCGGAGGTCTTGGACTACATCACCAAGCCACTGTCGGCAAAACATCTTACCGACTTCCTCACCCGACACGGCTTGTTTGAGGCATAACGAGAGATTGTTCCGCTGGCCGCAAAGCAACGGCTGAAAGCCACCGTCTTGGGTTCGAAGTTGAGCTTAAAAGCAGTTGAAATGAACTGCGGAAATTCCTTTTCTGTAAATTCAGCTTCTATTCTTTCCGTTTTCCCATGCCCACAAACCCCAGCTTCGAGAAGTTGAAATCGAAAATACCCGACGCTGCCTCGGTCGATTTTTTGATTGAGAGCCTTTCGGCGTCCGAGTTTAACAGTCTGATGCTGGAGATCCTGAGGCTGCGTTCGGAGCGAATTTCTTCCGCTGATTTGTTGCGGAATTTTAATGAAAACCGCTTTACTCAGCCAACTTCTCTTGATCCGATTCGATTGCTGGAGACGGAAGCCAATTGGCTCAAACAGGCAAAGAAATCCGAGTTTTCCCCGATTCTCCTTTCTCCGGTGTCTCCACTGGGCACCTGCGCGACCGTGGCCAAAGTGAATCAAAACAACGTGATCAGCGCACTCAGACACACCGAAGTAGTGGCTGATGCGACCAACGTCCTGGCCTTGCAGCTGGCATCCGATTTCAAAAAAACACCGCAATCGAATACCCTTCGCTACGCCACCGTTCATCGACACGTCCGCGCCCAGCACTACGACAATCCAAACTTCACGGCGCATTTCGGGATTTTCTGTCTGGCTTCAGCGGGAAAGGACAGCGGAAGTTTTGACTTCGAGCTCATCGAAGCGAACCGACATATTGATATGATCATCAATCTCTTAAGTGAGTTCTTTTCGAAGGAAGATCTAACCTTCAAGTTCTTTCTCCGGGATGAAAACCCAAAGCTCAAGATGCGTCTGGAGGAAAAACAAAACTGCTGGTCGCCCTACCCGATCCAATTTGAAATCGACCCCTCGCAGGAGTATTATCGGCTTTTTCAGTTCAAAATCTACGTGACGTTGGGAGAAAACAGGATCGACTTTGCAGACGGTGGACCGGTAGATTGGGTCGCTTCGCTCACCGGCAACCAGAAGATGAGATCCTTTATCAGTGGAATCGGCCTGGAGCTTGTCTTAAAACTGGCAGGAAAGCAGTAAGTTTAGAGGCACAGTCCTCCCAAAACAACCCAAACCACCACCATGAAAATTCTTCTGATTTCCATTGGTACCAGAGGCGACGTGGAGCCTTTTTTGGCTCAGGCGGAGCTTCTGAAAAAGGCCGGTCATGAGGTATCTTGCCTCTTCCCGGAGCAATTTCGGGAGACGGTCGATCAAATGGGGTTTTCGTTTTTGGGTTTCGACAGGCGTTTTTTGGAGCTACTGGATTCGAAAGTCGGCAAGTCTGTGATGGGTGGCGGCGGGAGTCTTTTTGAAACGGTCAAAAACTTCTATCAGCTGATGCGAAACTCGCTCAGTCTTCAGAAGACCCTGATCCAGCAGCAAAAGGATGCGATCGATTCGGTACTGCCTGACCGCGTGATCTATCACCCAAAAGCACTCTATTGCACGCTTCCGGCGATGGCCGAGCCAAAGAAGTACTTCCAGCTTTCCCCAATCCCCAACCTGCTCCACCCTACCCGGGACTATCAGCATCTGAGCCTTTCGAAGTGGAAACCGTTTTCGCCCAAGTGGAACCTCCGAACTTACGATCTCGTCAATGGAGCACGGTACATTGCCTTCAATAAGTTTGTTAAGCCCTATTTCAAAGACTTTCCGGGAATCGATTTTTCGACCCGATCGATCAAAAACTTTGAGATGAATCAGCTGCAAGTCCTGTATCAAATCTCTCCTGCACTCTATCCAAAACCTTCTAACTGGCCCGATTGCGCTCACATCACGGGGTTTTTCGCAAGAAATCAAAACCAGGACTACCAACCAGAACCTGACCTCGAGGCTTGGCTGGCCAACTATCCAAAAGCTGTTCTCGTGACTTTTGGCTCTATGTCCAATCCCAAACCATTGGAAATTTCCACCCAGATCATCCAGCTTTTCGAAAAGCACGGGATCCCGGCCATCGTCAATCTCTCCTGGGGCGGACTTCAGCAAATTGACTCCAGTGGCGAGTCGATCTACTACGTCAAGCAGATTCCCTACGACTGGATTTTGCCAAAGCTCTATGGAATCATCCATCACGGAGGCTCCGGCACCGTACACTACGGCGCCAAGTCCGCTGCAGCGCAGTTGATTGTACCGCACATTATGGATCAGTACTTTTGGAACAGGCTAATCTTTGCCAATGGCTTGGGTCCGCTGGGGACAAGCATCCACAACTTTGATCCCAACAAGTTTGAATCGGTGCTGACAGAGTTTTGGAATAACCCACACTACAAAGTCAAGGCCGCCGATATGGCGAAAAAAATGACCCCCGAAGCTGATCCAACAGCTCTCATTCAACTCATAACCCAAGAATAGAATGGATTCGAAGTCTTATTTAAAGAACAGTATGCCCTCCAAGTTTTGCCTCACGTTAGTCGCACTATCGCTCATTCTTTCCGCTTGCGGCTCCGGTCAGGAAGTACAATTCGTCGCATCGGAAGGTGAGCAATACCGACCCGATTACCATTTCACACCTGCCAAGGGTTGGATGAACGACCCCAACGGCATGTTTTTCCTGGATGGCGAATACCATCTCTTCTTCCAGCATTATCCGGACACAACCGTCTGGGGACCGATGCATTGGGGCCACGCCGTTTCGCGGGATCTGGTTACTTGGGAAGAGCTTCCCATCGCCATCTATCCGGACAGTTTGGGTTATATCTTCTCAGGCAGCGCGGTGGTGGACACCGAAAACAGCTCGGGCCTCGGCACAGCCGAGAATCCTCCGATCGTTGCCATCTTCACTTACCATGACATGGCGGGAGAAAAGTCCGGAGCGGTCGACTTCCAGAGCCAGGGAATCGCCTTTTCTACTGACAAAGGAAGGACTTGGACAAAGTTTGAAGGAAACCCTGTTTTGCCGAATCAGGGAGTTCGGGACTTCCGGGATCCAAAAGTTTCTCAAGTGGTTAACTCGGAGGGCAAAAAGGAATGGGTCATGACGCTGGCGGCACAGGACAGGGTTCAGTTTTACAGTTCGCCGGACTTGAAATCTTGGAGCAAAACCGGAGAATTTGGTCAGGATACAGGAGCGCATGGCGGTGTCTGGGAATGCCCTGATTTGATCAAGATGTCCACTCCTGACGGAAAGGAAAAGTGGGTACTATTGCTAAGCATCAATCCAGGTGGACCACAGAAAGGATCTGCCACCCAATACTTTATAGGAGATTTCAAAGACGGCTCTTTCACCCCGGATGACAACATGATCCGATGGCTGGACTACGGTCCGGACAACTACGCAGGAGTGACCTGGGCCAATCTGCCGCAAAGCGATAGCCGCACCTTATTCATCGGTTGGATGAGCAACTGGCTCTATGCACAGGTCGTTCCTACCCAATCCTGGAGATCGGCAATGACGGTCCCAAGGGAACTGAGCCTGATCGATGTAAACGGAGTTTTGCTTCTGAAGTCGGCTCCGGCCCAGGAACTGGAGAGTCTACGGCAAGCCGGTATTGAGATAGATCAGACCTCCAATCTTCCCTCCCAAGCAGTGGAGATCGAAGGCAAACTGGATGGTTCGGATACCTTTTCGTTGGTCCTTTCCAATGAGTTGGGGGAAAAGGTGACCATTACCAAAGAAATGGGGTTGGTTTCCATTGATCGATCTCAGGCCGGGCAGTCGGATTTCCATGGAGACTTTGCCGCCATGCATTCCGCTCCGATGAGCTGGAAAGCTGAAAGCGTTCGGATCTTCCTCGACGCTGGTTCCGTGGAGCTTTTTGTGAATGACGGTGAGCTGGTCATGACTTCCCTTCTTTTCCCAAATTCTCCCTGGAAAACAGTTGAACTGCAGCAGGGAATTGAGGACGGTGTCGTTTATCCTTTGGAAAAATAGGCCCCAACAAGGAGCTATCGACTAGCAACGGCTGACCCAAGCAGTTTTCAATATGATCATACTCCTTGTTGACGGTAGCTATTGAATACAAGATTTGCGATCTAAATCTCCCTGCCCTGGACTGCTGACGATTATCCGCTGTTGGATATCTCCATTTTAACCTTCTGGCAAAGTGGTGGATAATCACATTTTTCAATCCTCCAAACTTGCAATTCCCCAAACCCCACGTACATTTGGGGTTGATTTGATGACACTAAAAATGAAAAAACAAAAAACAGCCTTCCTCCTGAGCCTTGCATGGCTGATTGGGATGGTTGCGATTTTTTCATTTCCCCCGGCTGCCAAAAGATCGACCAGTGAGCATCCCCGGCAATCAGAACTGAGTCATGTCTCAGTCCCTGGGCTGGTTTCCAGTCTTTCGGATCACACTACCTCTGTCCCGGCCTTCAAGGCGGATCTGAACGTATCTGCCTTTCTCGGTAGTCACTGGAAGGTAGATTTTGTCCCCTCCCTTAGTCAATACCTGTCGCCCTCCTTCTTTTCAAAGTCCAGGGCACTGTTTGACGTATTGATCACCTTCTTTTATTTCTTTCACACTTGGTAGTCCGTGTTTTGACCCACTAGGCACAAAACACATCTTACACTTTATTCTACCAAAAAATGATCGCTATTGATATCCCTACACTTGTCTTGTCAAGTGTAATCCTGCTTGGCGTGGCTACGCCGTTTATTTCCTATTCTATTAAGAGTAAAAAAGCCAAAGCCCAATTTCTAAACGGGTTTAACCAGTATGTCTCTGGTCTAAATTTAAAGGTTGATGTACAGGAAGATTGGAGAAATCGCTATATCTTAGGCATTGACAGCACCAAAAAAACACTGGTTTATTACCAAATCGGTGAAAATGAGACGAAAAGCCAAGTAAAACTTCAAGAACTCTCAAATGCTGTCGTACATCAGTCTTATTTGAACAGTGACAATCCAACCGCAACAAGCAAATCTCTAGAGCAAGTGACCATCCAGCTATATTTCAAAGACCCGGCTAAAAAAACCTTGAATCTGGAGATCTACAATCAGGAATACTATTCCGACTTGCTCGGTGAGACGCTGCTCGCTTCCAAATGGGCTGAGCTGATCAACGAACGATTATCAAAATAAATCCAAGGGCTCCTCCTCACAAGGGAGCCCTCTCTTTTTTTAAAACCAACCAAATGAGTACAAATAATCAATCCTGGGGCTCCCGCGTTGGCTTGATCCTGGCGATGGCAGGCAACGCCGTCGGGCTGGGAAACTTCCTCCGCTTCCCTGTGCAGGCCGTGCAGAACGGTGGCGGCGCATTTATCATTCCGTACCTGGTGTGCTTCCTGCTGATGGGGATTCCCATGCTCTTTATCGAGTGGTCTGTGGGACGCTTCGGTGGGAAATTTGGAAACCATAGCACACCTTACATCCTGGATTCGATGGCCAAAAGGCCGATCTGGAAATACATCGGTGTATTTGGGATTTTCACCAATATCGCTGTGGTAGCCTACTACACCTACATCGAGTCCTGGACATTCATGTATGTCGTTCACAGCGTCATCGGAACTTTCACCGGGATGGGCGCTGCGGAGATCAGTTCGTTTTTTGATAATTACGTCACGCTCTCAGGGTCTGATCTGGGCATCCCAATGCTACCGGTCATTATCTATGTGTTGGTGATGGCTGTGAATATTTACATCCTCTCCGCGGGACTGGGAGGAATCGAAAAAGTCGCGAAGATCGGGATGCCGATCCTGGTGCTGTTTGGAGTCGTGTTGGCGATCCGGGGCTGGACGATGGGATCAGATTTTGCGTCCGCGGAATTCCCAGAGGCCAATGCATGGGACGCGATCAACTTCCTGTGGACTCCGCAATACTCTTCGCTCCTTGATCCTAAAGTCTGGCTCGCCGCAGCCGGGCAGATCTTCTTCACCCTTTCGGTCGGGACGGGCGCCATCCAGTGCTATGCTTCCTATGTCAAGGAAAACGAAGACATCGCACTCAATTCAGTCACTGCGGGCTTTACCAACGAAACGGTGGAAATTGTCTTGGGAAGTGCCATTGTCATTCCAATTGCAGCGGGTTTCCTCGGCATGGATTGGGTAATGGAAAATGCCGGTTTCGGGATGGCTTTTCAGACGATGCCTTACCTCTTCCAGCAATGGGGGGAGGTCTTCGGCATGGTGGCGGGTGTCTGTTGGTTTGGCTTGCTCTTCTTTGCGGGGATCACTTCATCCCTGGCTATGGGTACGCCGTGGATGGGATTCATGCAGGATGAATTTGGCTGGGGCAAAGTCAAAGGAGCCGTTTCCTTTGGCATCATCTCGCTGATCATGGGACTTCCCACCGTGTTGTTTTTCAAATACGGCTACTTTGATGAATACGATTATTGGGGTGGAACGGTGAGCTTGGTGATATTTGCCCTGTTGGAGACGATTCTCTTTACCTGGATTTTTGGGATGAAAAGAGGATGGGAAGAAATCACCCGGGGCGCGGATATTCGGGTGCCTGGCGCTTACAAATGGATCATCAAGTACATCACTCCGACACTCCTTTTCCTGGTGTTGATGGGCGCGTTGTTCACTCCTGCGGGAAATGACTGGAATGGGGCAATCTCCAATCTGCTGGACGGACAGCTGTACACGCTGGATCACGGCTCGCTGATTTCGAAATTTTCCCACACCGATCTGAAGGCTCAAATCCTCCTCAATCCTGAAAATACGGAGATGCTCGAAAAGAAGATGTTCTTTGCCAGCATGGCACGTACCCAGCTTGTCCTCCTGTTTCTATTGATCGTAGGAATCGTGTGGTATTCTCATCAAAAACGTAAATCAGCC
Organism: Algoriphagus terrigena DSM 22685; assembly: GCF_000429445.1. GTDB lineage: Bacteria > Bacteroidota > Bacteroidia > Cytophagales > Cyclobacteriaceae > Algoriphagus > Algoriphagus terrigena. The sequence goes on along the minus strand of NZ_AUBW01000022.1, from coordinate 49,261 downwards.
TTGCTATGAACACTTCAGCCCTGATACTCTCGATCGTCACCCAAGGTCTGATCCTGACAGCCACATTCTATTGCTTCTACCTGGTTTTGAAAAAACCCAAGACCGGAAAATAGGTTGATTGCGTGTAATTTCGGCAACGAGCTAAATGTCGCAATCACTCGAAAACCGATGCTTCGGCTACGCTCAGCACAAGTGATGGAAGGCCAAATAAGGCGCCTTTGGTCATCCTGAAAGGCCTTTTGGGCCTCTTTTCCCAACAACCGGAAAAGGAGCACGCAAACAAAAAATGGAAATTGACCAACCTGCTGCGGAACTGCGGCAGGTTTTTCTTTTTTTACCCTCCGGGAAAAGGAACAAATCCCCGGATTTTGGTATTATTAGACATTCCAAAACCACTTTTCTATGAGCTCCACACCTTCCAAAGAATACGACAACGGAGAAGTTGTCATCACCTGGCAACCCGAAAAATGCACCCATTCAGGCAACTGTGTCCGAGGACTTCCCCGGGTCTTTAACCCCAGAAAAAAACCCTGGATAGAAATCGGCAACGCCAGCTCGGAGGAGCTAGTCGAGCAAATCAAAAGATGCCCCTCTGGAGCGCTTGGCTACTATTTCAAAGATAAATCGGGAGCTTAACCCCTATCTAAAACTACCATGCGCAAAATCCTCGTCCTCTTTGCCCACCCCAAATTCGAGCATTCTGACGCAAATCAGGCCCTGGTCGATTCTGTCAAAGACTTGGAAAACGTCCAGGTCCGCGATCTCTACGAGCTTTATCCAGACTTCAATATCAACGTTCAAGCCGAGCAGGAGGCGCTCTTTGAGCACGAAGTCATCATCTGGCAGCACCCGTTCTATTGGTATTCCTGCCCTCCGCTGCTAAAGCAATGGATTGACTTGGTCCTGGAACACGGCTGGGCATACGGCACGGGTGGGATCTTTCTGAAAAACAAGTACATCTTCAACGCCTTTACCTCTGGCGGATCTAAAGAAATCTACTCCTCCCTGGGAAGGAATAGATATACTATCGAAGAGTATCTGAGGCCCTTCGAACAGACGGCTTACCTCTGCAACATGCGCTATCTTCCGCCTTTTCATCTGGCTGGCACACATCGTAGCACGGAGTCCGAGATTTTGCAGAGAGCCGATGAGTACCGTGAACTGATCCTCAGTCTCCGTGACTCGGCCGAGATTTCCCTACCCTACATCCAAAGAACTTAAGCCATGGACGGATTTTTATTCAATGCGATCGTTTACATCCTGGCGGCAATTGTCTGTGTCCCGATCGCAAAGCGGCTGGGAATGGGTTCTGTTTTAGGCTATCTGATTGCCGGAATCCTAGTTGGACCTTATGGGTTCGCATTTATCCAGGACGAATCTCAGGGACAGGACATCATGCACAGCACGGAATTTGGCGTGGTCATGATGCTGTTTCTGATCGGGCTGGAGCTCGAGCCCAAGAATCTGTGGAAGATGCGGGAGATGATCCTGAAGGTCGGACTTTCGCAGGTAGTAGCGACATCAGGGCTGATCTTTGGTCTGGGATTGATCTTGGAGATTGACTGGAGGATCAGTCTTGCAGCGGCGCTTTCGATGGCACTTTCCTCTACGGCGATTGTACTGCAATCGCTCAAAGAGAAGAATCAGATGGACACGTCCACCGGCAAGCTGTCCTTTGGAGTATTGCTCCTGCAAGATATCGCCGTGATCCCGATCTTGGCCATCTTGCCGCTGTTAGCCGTTGCTGGTCCGGAATTGAGCGGAAGTGAGCATGGCGGCTTCCTGGAGCATCAGCCCGGCTGGGTCCAAACGCTGATGATCTTCGTAGCCATCGGGGTGGTCATCTTACTGGGACGCTTTGGCTTTGGGCCGCTCTTGAACTGGGTTTCAAAGACAAAGCTCCGCGAACTGTTCACAGCATCGGCGCTGCTGATCGTCGTGGGAATCGCCTTTCTCATGGAATTGGTGGGCCTCAGCCCGGCATTGGGAACCTTCCTCGCGGGAGTCATCCTGGCAAACTCACCCTACAAGCACGCGCTGGAGTCCGATCTCGATCCGTTCAAAGGATTGCTTTTGGGCTTGTTCTTCATGGCGGTGGGTGCAACCGTCAACTTCGATCTTATCTTCTCCGACGCGGTCAATGTCTTTTCGATCACATTTGGGGTCATCCTGATCAAGGCTCTTGTACTTGGTGTAATCGGTAAAACCAGAAAACTCAGTCTTCCCGATAATCTCCGGTTTTCGGTTGGGCTGGCTCAGGTGTCGGAATTCTCCTTCGTCACCTATGCCTTCGCGCTTCAGTTGGGAATACTGACGGCTACAACATCTGGGATTCTGATGGCGATCACAGCGCTCAGCATGACCTTCACGCCGATCTTCAGCCTCCTTTTGGACAAAATAATCCTCCCGAGTTTAGAGAAGAGAAATGCCAAACCAAAACCGGAAGCAGATCAGATCGACGAAAGAAATACGGTGATCCTGGTGGGATTCTCCCATTTCGGATCGACCATGGGACGATTTCTGAGGGCAAATGGTATCGAAGCTACCGTCTTGGACTACGATCCCGACCGAGTGGACTTTTTGAGGAAGATGGGATTCAAGGTCTATTTTGGAGATGCTACCCGTCTGGATCTATTGCACGCTGCCGGAGCGGAGAACGCCAAGATTCTTATCTCCGCAATCAGGTCCACCGAGACTAATAAAAAGCTCGTGGAGCTCTGCCATGAGAATTTCCCACATCTGGAAGTCATGATCCGAGCCAAAAACCGCTACGAGGCCTTTGAGTTGATGGAGATGGGAGTAGAAAATATCTACAGAGAGCACTTGGACACCTCGATACGGATGGGACAGGAAGCGCTCCAAAAATTGGGATTCCGGGCGCACACCGTCCAAAGACTGGCTGCGCAGTTTCGAAAATATGACGAAGATTCGCTAAAAGTTCTCGTCAAATACCGGAGCAATGAAACCGAATACATCTCCAAGATCCGCAAGCAGATCGAAATCCAAGAGGCTCTTCTTTCCGGAGAACTCTCCCGCAAATTCTCGATGAATGATTCGGCTTGGGACAGCGATCAATTGAAAGAGGAAAGCGAATAGCTGACTTTTTGAAAATTATTTTCGAGCGATTGCTTGCTTTATTAAACACCGTTTAATTAATTTTAGCTGTTCATTAGAAACCACATGGGGATTGCGGATCGAAAAGAGAGAGACAAGGAAGAATTGAGAGAACGAATCTTGGCAGCTGCCAAATTCCTCTTTCTGGAGAAAGGGATCGATAAGACATCCATTCGGAACATCGCGGATCACATCGAATACAGCCCGGGAATTATCTACCATTATTTCAAGGATAAAAACGAGATTTTTCATGCCTTGCACCAACTCGGTTTTCTCCAACTTATGGAAAAAATGCAGGTTCTAGGTTCGGTTAGAAACCCTCTCGAGCGGCTGAAAGCCATGGGAAGCATCTATATAGATTTTGCCATGGAAAATCCTGACATGTACGATCTTATGTTTATCAAGGAGGCTCCGATTGACCATGTATGCAATACCGAGCACGATCATTGGAAAGAAGGCGGAGGAGCATTCAATTCGCTGAGGTCTACCATCGCTGACTGTATCAACGCCGGGCATTTCAAAGGACACGAGCAGGAGGCGCTTACCTTTTTGATCTGGTCAACGGTACATGGGATGGTATCGCTGCATATCCGCAAACGATGCGAGGTGGTGCTCCCAGAGAGTCAACAGACAATTGTAAAAGATGGCTTGGAAGAGTTCTTTAAGATCTTGGATAAACTCTAAAAAAATTTATCCATCCATTAAACACTGTTTATTAAATTAACATCGAATAATATAATGAGAAAGACAGCACTGATTTTTCTGATCTATCTGCTTTTCAATCCTTTTTTGGCTGCCAAGGCACAGGGCGTGCTGGATGAATACATCCGGCAGGGATTGGAAAACAACCTGGTTTTAAAGGAAAAGAACATCGAACTGGAGCGCAGCCTGCTGGCGCTGAAGGACGCCAAAAGTTTCTTCCTTCCATCACTCGATTTTGGTGCGAGCTACACGCTGGCAAGCGGCGGTCGGACCATTGGCTTTCCTGTGGGAGATCTGCTCAATCCAGTCTATTCCACGCTCAATCAACTCACCGGAACCAGCGCCTTTCCCCAGTTGGAAAACGTGTCGGAGCAGCTTCTGCCGGACAATTTCTATGATGCCCGCTTCCGAGCTTCGATGCCTATCCTCAATACGGACCTGATCTATCAGAAGCAGATCCGAGAGAAGCAGGTGTTGCTCTCCGAATATGAGCTCAAGATCTACCGGGCCAACCTCGTCCAGGACATCAAATTGGCTTATTACAACTTCTGCACAGCCTATACCGCCATTGAGGTAATCCGTAGCAGCAAAGGTCTCGTCGAACAAAACCTGAGAGACAACCGGTCGCTTTTGGAAAATGGAAAGGGGCTTCCTTCCTCTGTGCTGCGGGCTGAAAGTGAAGTCGAAAACATCAATGCGCTGATGATAGAGGCGGAAAGCAGGAAGCAAAACGCGGTTCACTACGTCAATTTTCTCCTCAATCGCCCCATCGATACCGAACTGGATTTTGAAGAACATCTGGCAAATCCGGCGGAGCTAGCCGGCCTGATGGGCGAAGACGACCTCAGCGGACGCCCAGAACTCCTGCAGATCCAGACTGCTGAAAGCATTCAAGAAACAGCCATCAAAGCCAGCAAAAGCTATTGGGTTCCCAAATTCAACACCTACGCGGATCTGGGCTCCCAGAGTTTTGATTGGGCATTTGACCAGGATTCGAGGTATGCGCTACTGGGCCTTAATCTCAGTGTGCCGGTATTTCAGGGTGGAAGAAACCGAAACCAGATCTACAGAAATGAACTCGGTCTGCAGACTGTCCAAACGCAAAAAGACCTGCTGTCTGACAAGCTTGAATTGGACCTTCAGCTTACCAAAAACGAAGTCAAAACCAATCAGGCTGCACTCCGGTCGGCCGAGAAAAAACTCGAGTCATCCGCCGCTTATTTCCGCCTGGTAGACCGAGGTTTTCGTGAAGGCGCCAATTCCCTGATCGAATTCATCGATGCGAGAAACCAGCTCACCCAAGCCTCACTCCAAAAGACAATCAATTCATACAACCTGCTCAAGTCCATGGCACAGCTTGAGCGCCAACTTGCTACCCAAACCTATTAAGCTATGAGACATCTTGCTTCTTTATCGCTCTTTTTGCTGGCGGCGCTACTTTTCGCCTGTGGCAAATCCGAAAACGCTCCACAACCCGTCACGAAGGGTGAAACAATACCCGTCAAAGTGATGCGTCTGACACCCGGTAGCTTTTCCTCGCCGATCTCCGCCAGCGGAAATTTTTCCACCAATGACGAGACGCTCCTCTCCTTCAAAGTTGGCGGGATCGTATCCAGCATCTTGGTCCAAGAGGGCGATGCGGTGAAAAAAGGACAGATTCTGGCCACGCTGGACCTGACCGAGATTCAGGCGGGACTCAACCAAGCCAAACTCGCCTACGAAAAATCACTCCGGGATCACGAGCGCGCTGGCAGGCTTTATCGCGACAGCGTGGCCACCCTGGAGCAATTCCAAAACAGCAAAACAGCGCTGGATATCGCGGAGCAACAGCTCAGGACCACGGAGTTTAACCTCTCCTATTCTCAGATCCGCGCCACGCAAAATGGCTTTGTACTTCGGAAATTTGTCAATCCAGGCCAACTCGTTACTTCCGGAGCTTCGGTTCTCCAGATCAACGGCGCGAATCAGGGAAATTGGATGCTGAAGGCTAGCGTCAATGATCAAAACTGGGGGCTGATCGCCATCGGCGATTCAGCGACGATCTTCCCTTCCAACTCGGACAGTCTTCCTGGTAAAGTCATTCGCAAGAGCCAGGCAGCCGATCCCGTCACGGGCGCTTATTGGGTGGAGATCTCTCCCAATCAAAGCCAGGGCCTGAAGTTGGCCTCGGGGATGTTTGGCAAAGTGCTGATTCATCCTACGGAGCAGACAGATGGCTGGGAAATTCCCTACGAGGCAGTTCTGGACGCCAGCGGAAGTGAAGGATATGTATTTGTCGCTGACGACAAACAGCAGGCAAAAAAGGTCCGGATCACGCTGGGCAAGATTTCTCCAAATACGGTTCAGGTGCTCGCCGGACTGGAAAGCCACTCCACATTAATTGTGTCTGGCAGCGCGTACCTCACAGATGGTTCCACTATTCAAATCAAGGACTGATGCGGATTTCTGATTTTGCAGTGAAAAACTACCAGTTCACGCTGGTGATATTCTTGATGACGGTAGCTGTGGGCCTGACGACCTTTTTCAGCATGCCCCGCAGCGAAGATCCGGTGATCGAAGCGCCACAGTTTCCCGTGATTGTGATCTATCCCGGAGCAAGTCCCGAGGACATGGAAGAGCTGGTCGTGGACCCGCTGGAAGAAGTGATCTACGGACTGGAAAACATCAAACGGATCAAGACGGAGATCCAGGACGGCGTCGCGGTACTTTTTGTGGAGTATAACTACAACGAGGACGTCAATGAGAAATACCAGGAGCTGGTGCGCGAGGTGAACACCCTCCGGCCCGAGCTGCCTGAGGATATCTTTTCCATCAAGATCAACAAAGTCCGGCCTTCCGATGTCAACATCCTCCAGATCGGCCTGATCAGCGAGAACGCCTCCCGTGACAACCTGAAGAAATACAGCGAACGACTGCAGGATGAGCTGGAGAAAATCACCGAACTGAAGAAGATTGAGCTCTTTGGACTGCCGGAGCAGATCGTCCGGATAGATCTAAAGCTGGATAAAATTGCCGAAATGAACATTCCTCTTTTTGCGATTGTGGGCAGCATCCAGAGTGAATTGAGCAACATTCCGGGTGGCCAGGTAGAGGCAGGAAGCAAAAGCTTCAATGTCAAAACCAGCGGTAACTACACTTCGGCCGAGGAAATCGGTGAAACTATTGTCTATTCTGTTCAGGGAAAAACCATCCAGCTCAAAGACGTCGCCGAGATCAGAAACGACTTCGAGGAAACCAAACACATCACCCGGCTCAATGGCTACCGTTCCGTCTTTGTCACAGCGGCTCTGAAAGAGGGAAATAACATCAGCAACGTCCAGGAAAAGTATCTGGGCGCTATCGAAAAGGTCAAGTCCGAACTTCCCGAAAACATTGATCTGATCGTCTCTTTTGACCAAGCCAACTATGTCAATCAGCGACTCAGCGGCCTGGGATTTGATTTCCTGATCGCCATCGCCCTGGTTTTCATCACCCTGCTTCCCTTGGGTAACCGGGCTTCGATCATCGTGATGATCTCGATTCCGCTTTCTCTGGCGATCGGTCTGGTGCTGTTAAGTGCCTTGGGCTATGGCCTCAATCAGCTGAGCATCGTCGGTCTGGTGGTCGCCTTGGGGCTGTTGGTGGATGACAGCATCGTCGTAGTCGAAAACATCGAGCGATGGATCAGGGATGGTTTTTCCAAGCAGGATGCCGCGCTGAAAGCCACGAAGCAGATCTCGCTCTCGGTAGTTGGCTGCACCGTAACCTTGGTGATCGCATTTTTGCCACTGGTTTTTTTACCTGAGGGTTCGGGCGACTTTGTCCGAAGTCTTCCCATGGCTGTGATCATGAGTGTGCTAGCCTCGATGCTGGTTTCGCTCACGATCATTCCTTTCCTCTCCACCTGGTTTCTCAAGGACAAAGGCCCCGAGCATACCAACCGAGTTTACGATCTGTTCCAAAAGGGCATCCACATGACCTATGCGCCGCTACTGGAGCGTGCACTTCGAAAGCCTGTCCAAACGCTTCTGATCGCCGGAGTCATCTTCGTGGCGGCTTTGGGCTTGTTTCCTGTGATTGGTTTCAGTCTTTTTCCTCCTTCGGAAAAGCCCCAGTTTCTGATCAACATCACCACCCCACTCCAGTCGAATCTCCATACGACGGATGAGGTCGCCAAAAAGGTGGAAGCCGAACTTAGCCAAATACCGGAGCTGATGAACTTTGCGACGAATGTCGGCAAAGGTAATCCGAGGATCTACTACAACGAAATCCCCGAAAACGAGCGCACAGACTACTCTCAGATCTTTGTCCAGCTCGATCCTGAGACTTCTCCTCCCCGAAAGATGGAGCTGATCGAAGACCTCAAGGCTAAGTTCGCGGACTTTGCGGGAGCAAAAGTTGAAGTCAAAAACTTCGAACAAGGTCCGCCGGTGACCGCCCCTGTGGAGGTCAGGATCTCCGGAGAAGATCTCGATACGCTTCGCAGTCTGGCAGCGAAGGTGGAGCTACTACTCAAAGAGACTCAGGGAACGATCTACATCAATAATCCTGTAGCTCATCTGAAAACCGACATTCGGGTCGCCATTCAAAAGGAAAAAGCCCGGCAACTCGGAGTCAATATTGCCGATGTGGACCGGACGGTAAGATTGGCTTTGGCCGGACTGAATCTCGGCTCTTTTACCGATCTCCAAGGTTCCGAGCGCTCGATCCTGCTGACCTCTCCAAGAGCTGAAAAGGCCACTTTGACCAGTTTTGATGGGTTGTACATCAATAATCAACAGGGAGCCGGGATTCCGATTTCCCAGATCGCCCAACTGGAACTGGAGAGCAGCACGCTCACTATTGACCACTACAACAAGATCCGTTCGGTGTCTGTGTCGGCTTTTGTGGATCAAAATTTCCTGGCAGACCGGGTGATCTCGGAGGTCCTGCAAAAGATGGATCAGGTGGAACTTCCCGATGGCTATTCCTTCAAGATGGCTGGGGAATACGAAACCCGCCAAGAATCTTTTGCAGGATTCAATACAGTGATTATTGTCACTGTTTTTCTCTTCATCGCGGTGTTAATTTTGCTTTTCAAGACCTTCAAAAGCACCATCATCGTACTGTCAGTCATCCCTTTAGGAATGGTCGGAGCACTGATAGCACTTTGGGTGACAGGAAATTCGCTGTCCTTTGTAGCGATCATCGGGTTGATCGCGTTAGCGGGGATAGAGGTGAAGACTTCCATCCTGCTGGTGGACTTTACCAATCAATTGCGGCAAGAAGGCAAACCTTTGGAGGCTGCTATCCGTGAAGCAGGGGAAATTCGGTTTCTACCGATAGTGCTGACTACGATTACGGCGATTGGAGGCTTGATTCCGATCGCTTTGAGTACCAATCCGCTGATCGCGCCTTTGGCCATCGTTTTGATAGGAGGTCTGATCAGTTCCACGTTGCTTTCCAGAATCGTCACTCCGGTGATGTATAAACTTTTGCCACCTAAAATTTGATCCTATGAACCAACACTACTCCATGTTAAAAAAAGTCGTGACAGTCTTTCATTCCTATGGAATTGACCTGACCGGCCAACGAAAAAATGCCCATCTCATCCTGCAACTGGATATGCATCCGGTCTTCATCAACGGACTGATCTTCGAGCTGGAGTACCAGCTACAGGTAATCATCCAGGAAGAAAAGCTCAGGAATGCTTCCACTCCGCGGGAGATCATCGATCTACTCCTGGAGATTCCCCAAGACAACTGACAGAAAAGCGAAGGCCTCCCCTTCGCTTTTGTTTTTTTCATCGGTATTGTTTCGAGACGACCGCTTCGCGGTTGTACTGTTTCTTTTCGGGGATATCTTTTTAACACAATTCCCCCGGGGACAATGTTGGTTTACATTTTGAAACACATTGTTCCGGATAGATTTTAATTCCCGCACCTTTAAGGCGAATTACGGATCAATCGCACCCAACCATTTAAGAGTTCTCTGCTTTTTTACTGATCTATCACCACAATCCGTCGATTCAACCTACAGTACAATGAGTAAAAACGAGTTAAACACTATCCTGAAATCTTCACGGGTTCAGGAGACTGACAAAGACATCCTACTCGAACAGTTTGAATTGCTGACCAACTCGGGAATTTGGGAATTGAATCTCGATACCAACAAGATGTACTGGTCGGATGGGCTGTTCAGGATGTTGGGATATGCTCCGTCTGAATTTGAAGTGGACGCCGAAACGGCCCTATCAACCGTATCCCCACCAGATCTGGAATATGCTGAAACCGTTTGTGAAAGCTTTCTTGGCGGCAACTGCGGCTATGATCTAAAAAAGAGACTGGTTCGGAAAGACGGAAAGACGATTTGGGTGGCAGCGAAAGGCCGGTCAATTCTTGACCCTAAAACCGGTGAAAAGAAGATCATTTGGGTGATCCAAAACATCCACCAACAGACTCAAACGAAAGAAAAACTCAAAACTGCCAAAAAGAAGAACCGCTCGCTGATGCATAATCTGGATGGGATCTTCTGGGAAGCCGACGCCGAAACCCTTGAGTTTACCTACATCAGTCCTCAGCTTGAGCGAATTACCGGCTACACGACTGAAGAATGGATGGCATCCAAAGACTTCTGGCAGCGCCACCTTCATCCCATGGATAGGGATCATGCCATTCAAACCTGTCATATTGAAACCCAAAACCTGAACGACCATACGTTTGACTATCGCTTCCTAACCAAAGACGGCAGGACTATCTGGCTGAACGACCGCGTCAAAGTGATCGCCAAAGGCGGCAAACCACATAGGATCCAAGGGATGATGGTGGACATCACACGCGAAAAAGACATCGAACTGGCCCTGCAAAAGGAAATCAACCTCAATCAGTCGCTAATCCAACAATTGCCCAGTGTCTTCTTCATCTTCGATACCGATGGCAAGTTCCAGCTTTGGAATCGGCAGCTCGAAAGGGTGACGGGCTATTCTTCGGAAGAAATCGAAAAGATGAGTCCTGAGGAATTCTTTACTGTCAAAGATCACGGCATCTTTGGCAGTCATGTGCACCAGGTCATTGGTGAAGGACAGACTGACATAGAACTTACCATCGTCACCAAATCCGGGAAAAGAATCCCTTTCCTCTTCTCTGTCTCCCAACTAAAATATCAGGATAAGCTCTGCATCTTTGGCACAGGTCAGGACATCAGTGAGTTGGTCGAAAGCCGCAAATCCACCGTGCAGCACATCGAGCGATTCCGGAAAGTGACCCAGGCCACCAGTGACGCGATTTGGGACTTTGACGTCACCAAAAACAGCCTGTACTGGGGCGAGGGCTTTTTGACACTGTTTGGGTACGACCCAACCGTCATAGAGCCGGACCTCGAGTACCTCCTGAACCTGATTCATCCGGAGGATCGTGGAAGAGTTTTCAAGCTTATCCAGTCTTACTTGAATCCCGCTTCCAGCAAAAACCACTGGCTGGAAGAATACCGCTTTCTAAAAAACGACGGAACCTACACCGACGTTTTGGATAAGGCTATTTTCATAAGAAACGAGGAAGGGCAAGTGACCCGCGTGGTGGGCGCGATGCAGGATATTTCAAAACGAAAAGAAAACGAAAAATCCCTCAAAAGCCTCAACGAAAAGCTCGAAAAGAATGTCGAAGAGCTGGCGATCTCCAATCTGGAGCTGCAGCAATTCGCCTTCGTGGCATCCCATGATCTACAGGAACCCCTGCGGATGATCTCCAGTTTTATGGGATTGCTAGAACGCAAATATGCTCACGTACTGGACGCCAAGGCCTTGGAATATATCTCCTTCGCCACCAACGGTGCCAGTCAGATGAGAAAGATAATCTTGGATCTGCTGGAATTGTCCAAGGTGGGAAAGATGGCCGAAAATAAAAGCAGACTGGCAATTGACGACTTGGTCCAAGAGATAAGCCACTATCTGAAAAAGCCGATTCAAGAGAAAAATGCCATCATCAAACTGAATAACCTCCCGGTGATCTATTCCTACAAGACTCCGTTGTTTCAAATATTCCAAAATCTGATCGGGAATGCCCTTAAATTTTCGAAGGCCGACCTCACTCCCGTCATCACGATTGACAGTCGGGAACTGCCGGATTTCTGGGAATTTTCCGTCGAAGACAACGGAATCGGAATCGACCCGGAATATTTCAAAAAGGTCTTTGTGGTCTTCCAAAGACTGCATCTGCAACAAGAATATGAAGGAACTGGAATCGGTCTGGCGATCGTCAAGAAGTCAGTCGAGGTCCTTGAGGGAGAAATTCAGCTGGAATCTCAACCGGGTATCGGGTCAAAGTTTACGTTCACGGTTAAAAAATAGCGACTCTAGATTGCCGCCGATATCAACCAGACCCACTCCAGACACTGTCCGATAGATTTTGGAGAGAAAGCGAGCAAAAAATCCCGATCGCGTTCAAAATATTCTGGCTTCGACAGCGTCTTATTTGACGAGTATCCTACGCCAATGAGAAGACTGCTGATCCTAAGTTTCATCCTGATTTCACTATCCACCCAAGCCCAAACCTGGACACCCGATTCTTACACCAACTACAACGAAACCTCATTTTACCGGATAGAATCACTGTATTCAGCGATCGACTTCAGTCAAGTCAACTTTCCTTTGCTGCAGGCAGCCATCTTTTTTGTGACCAATGAAGAGCGAAAAAAGGCAAAGCTAAGTCCGTTTGAATTTCGGTCAGAAATCGAAAACGTGGCCTCCGGACATGCGCAGGACATGGTCAAATATGGCTTCTATTCTCATACAAGTAAGATCCGGATCAAGCGAACCCTCTTGGACCGCTTCCATTTGGAAGGGTTGAATCCGGAGTACTATGGCGAAAACATCTGCTCAACCTATGGCCTCCAATACCAGGCTGGTAGAAAGGTAAATCCGCCCTATCCTTCGGGAGAATTCACTTATGCTTTTACTTCCAAAAAGGAGGTGATCCTCCCCCACACCTACCTCACTTTTGCAAAGTCTGTGGTGAAACTTTGGATGGAATCGCCCGGTCATCGCCAAAACATTCTGAATCCCCAGTTCAAGACATTAGGCTGCGGCGCACGAGTCTATCGGGAGAAGAATTTTTACAACATGCCCTACTTCATGGTCGTGCAGAACTTTGGAAACTAGCGTTCGTCCAGAAGCTAGATTGCAGACATTCTAACTTGCCTTTAGGCAACCTTCCGTCGTCAAATCCTGTTTGCATACTGAAATCAATCTGATTGGATGAAATCGAGCATGACACCGGCGTCACTCCATGTGGCCGCAATAACAAGATGAAAAGAAGAACTTTTCTCACCGCGATGGCCGGAGTCATTCCGGCTGGCGTCATACTTTCGGCACAGGACTTTAACAGCACAGCTACCTTGGATTATACCTTCAACCCCAAACTCCCCTACGATAAAATTCCCGCTGACTGGAAGGGAACTCCACAGTTGACCGATGGCAGATTCCAAAACCTGCATCATCCTTTTGAGTCCAGCGTTGCGGCAGTGCTCAAGTGGAAACTTGGTACAAACCCTCAGGAAGCTGAAAAGAAAGCAGATAAAAGACGGCTTCAGGTGGAGAATTTGGGAGAATTCAAACCCAACGGAAAAGATGAACTGATCTGGCTGGGGCACTCGAGCTACCTCATCTACCTGGATGGAGTGACGATCCTGACCGATCCGGTGTGGCTGGATAACTGGGCACTGAAGCGAAAGACGGTTCTCCCGATCGTTCCGGAGCGGCTGCGTGACGTGGACTACATTTTGATCTCGCACGACCATCGAGACCATTGCGATGAGGCGACGTTGAAGCTGCTCGGCGGGCTTTTGCCGCAGGCAAAGATCCTCACGGGAATGAACATGAGCTCACTGATCCAACCCTGGATGCCAAAGAATGCGATTCAGGAAGCGGGCTGGTTTCAGTCTTACGACCTGAAAGAATCACTCAGAATCACCTACGTACCCACTCGTCATTGGTCTCGAAGGGGTTTGAAAGATACCAACCTACGACTTTGGGGCGGCTACTACATCGAAACAGGAACAAAATCCCTTTACTTCATGGGAGACTCAGGCTACGATCCACACTTCAGGATGATCGCCGACACGATGGGTTCGCCCGAGTATGCAATCATGGGCGTGGGAGCATTCAAGCCCGAGTGGTTTATGCATCCGGCACACATCAGTCCGATGGACGCCGCTGTTGCTTTCGGGGATTTGGGCGCCAAGCACTTCATCCCCATGCACTTTGGGACATTTGATCTCTCCAACGAGCCGCTATTGGAGCCATTGGATTGGTTAAAAGCAAATCCGGAAGCCATCAACGGAAGTCTCGTCGAACCGGTGATCGGCAGGAACTTGTTTGCCTAGAGAAAACGGAGAAATGCCTCGGGGTTGTTAAGGAAATTTTTCATAATCATGAAATGCTCCGTCTCCTCAACGCCGACTTCATGAACTTGCTCATCAAACTGCAGGATTTGGGCATCTGGCAGACTCAGCAAAATCGGAGAATGCGTGGCAATAATAAACTGGCAGTTTTGATGAGTTGCCAGATTTTTGATCAGGGAAAAAAGCGCGAGCTGACGCTGCGGTGACAGTGCCGCTTCCGGTTCATCGATGAGGTAAATACCTTCGGGCTGAATACGGCTTTCAAGGACCTTGAGAAATCCCTCTCCATGAGAAACCTGCGTCAAATCGCCATATTTTCGTTGCAAAGCCTCCTTTTGACCGTGAATCGCCCCGACGGCCACTTTGAGGCCGTAGCCACTGAGATTTTTCTCAAAATCCACAATGTCTCCCTTTAGCTCCTGATCGATTGTCCTCAGTCGTTTGACGAATCCGAAGTAATCTTCTGCCCTGAAAAAGAATCCCCGGTAAGTCCTGGATCGATTCCACTGGGTGATAATTCCTTCACTGAATGCCCTAAAACCTGATAGGGTCTCGTCTTGCTCCAAGTCCGTACTTCCGATAGCCGGAAGGTTGATTTTCAAGGCCAGTGCTTTGAGCAAAGTGGATTTCCCCGAGCCATTTTCTCCCACAAATACCGTGATCGGTTTGGACAGATCAAGAGATTCCAAGCCTTTGAAGGAAGGGATGCTAAAGGGAAACTCCCTCGGATTGCCGGAGGGCAAAGTGATATGCTGAAGGAAGATCATACCTCAAACTTAAGAATCAAAGCGGTCAGTTTACCAATACGACCAGTCCGAGACTTCTGTTTTGAACCGGCGGTAGTGCAGTCTTCTGACGGCTATTTTCAAAGTAGAAAGACGGAATAGCCAAAGTACAACATCACCTACTCCGCCTAAACGTCGACTCTACCACCTTTTCAACTGCTGATAGACCAAGTGCTGGGGAAAGCCCATGACGGTGAAATATGAGCCCTCGATGCTGGTCACGCCGACAAACCCAATCCATTCCTGAATGCCATAAGCACCGGCTTTGTCAAACGGCCGGTATTGCCGAACATAATGCCAGATCTCTTCTTCATCCAAAAAACGAAGCGTTACCTTGGTCTCATCCTCCAGCGTCACACTTCTTTTGTGGTCTTTGATCGTGACTGCAGTCATCACGGTATGCGTCGTCCCAGATAGACTTCTAATCATCTCAAAGGCCTCTTTTTCAGAATTCGGCTTGCCCAGAATCCGCCCGTTTATCGAAACCACGGTATCGGCAGTGATCAGGATTTCATTTTCAGCCAGCGTATCAGGGTAGTTTTCTGCTTTGAGTTTGGACAGGTAGGCAGCGGCGTACTCCGCAGGCAGGTCGGTCGGCACAGTCTCGTCGACCGGATTGACTTTGACCACAAAGTCAAGTTCTAATCCCCGGAGCAGCTCTTGCCGTCTCGGGGAATTTGAAGCCAGGATGATGCGTTTCTCTTTAAGCTTGCTCAAAAAAGGCTCCATATTCGTAATCAAATTCATCTTGTTTTATACTTCCAAAAAGCAACCCACCGAGCGCTTTCGGATAAAAGTAAGTAGATTTTTGAGGCATTAAAGCTCCCGATTTGCAAACTTCCAAAACTTGTTTCAAATCGATTTCCCGGGTCACGACAGCGAAACTCGCTTTGCCGCTTTTCACCTCGCGAAGACATCGGGAAAAGTTGCGTTCAAACGCCAATTGATCTGAATTCCGCTGCTTTTCAGAATCTATTTTCAGTATTTTTTCAAACAAAATGTGGTGTAAAACGACCAAATCCAGGCTTCTCAGCACCTCCGGCAACTCCGGCCGCACTTCCGTAAATCGGTCCTGCTTGAACTTGATGACATAAGAATCCTCGGACAGAATCAATCCAAAAGACCACTTCCGCTGAAATGCATAGGTGGCCAGCTCCTCCGCATCCTCAAAAGGGCGAACGTCAAACCACTCCCGAATGCCCTCCATCAGCGTAGCCTCAGAGATGTCCATGCCATAGAACAGCCGATGGGTCGGTAGGATCTTCAGGTCATTGCCGTGGACATTGGTGAAGTACATCATGTGATAGTCCGCGCCTCTCCATCTTGCCTCCGGAAAAGAGCTTTGCTGTTGTTTTCGGTACTCGATCGCGCCCTCAAGCCGATGATGCCCATCCGCCAAAATCACATTTGTCTTATCCAAAACAGCCAAAAATCTCGCGATCACCTTCGCATCATGGATCACAGCAAGAACTTCCCTCACACCCTGATAATCCTCCAGTTCGTAAAGAGGAGAAGCCATCGCAGCGTCCATGTGGCGCTCCAGTTCATTGGATTCATCGTCATACAAGCCATGGGTCGGGCTGGCCTGTATCTCAGTGGCGCGGAGCAGATCTATACGGTCGTTGACAGCAGACACGATGGTACTTTCGTGTCTCAGGATCTCCCGGTCCTCCCAATCAAAGGCTTTAATATAGGCGATGAAGCCTTTTCGGCAGCGCTCTTCCCCATCGCCGGCAAGCCGAAAATATTGGTAATAGACATAAATTCCCGGGAGTTTGTCTTGAACCAGAACGCCCTCTGACTTCCATTTTTCAAGGATTCTGCTTGCATTTTCCGCGGGATTTTGACCTTGGGGAACTGACAGATGAATGCTGTTTAGGGGATTTTCATACAGCACTTGACGCTGTCGCTCGGACACCACATCAAATAGCGGCGCCGTATATTCTTCCAGATTTTCACTCAGACGCCTGTTGTATCTCCAGGCCTTGAAGGGTAAGATCTCCGCCATCAGATCAAGCGGTTTTTCCAGTTTGTACTCGGCTTCGCATGGAGCGGATGGGTTGGACTCAGGAGGTTTTCTTCTTTTTGGAAAAATTCGACAGCCAGTGCCGCTAGCAATTCCTGCTCTTCCTGCGTAAAGACCGGTTCCAGTTTTTCAGGAGAAAAATGGAGCTCGACAAATTTGGTATTGAAGTCGCCAGACACAAAAGCCGGATGCTGTAGCGCAAATCGGCAAAAGTCCAAAGTCGTCTGAATACCGGTAATCCGATAGTCATTGATCGCCCGGATCATCCGATCAATGGCGTCCTGACGGTTTTCGCCGTGGGTGATCAGCTTGGCGATCATCGGATCGTAATAGATCGGGATGTCCATTCCTTCCTCGAACCCATCGTCCACGCGGACCCCCGGCCCCTGCGGTCGTCGATAGGTTACCAGCTTCCCGATATCCGGGAGAAAGCCATTCTTGGGATCTTCGGCGTAGACCCGGATCTCTACCGAATGGCCGTTTATCTTCAAATCTTCCTGTGCAAAAGAGAGTCGATTTCCTTCGGCGACGAGAATTTGCTCCCGCACGAGATCTTTGCCGGTGATCATCTCTGTGACGGGATGCTCAACCTGAAGGCGGGTATTCATCTCCAGAAAGTAGAAGTTGAGCTGCTCGTCGACAATGAATTCGACCGTGCCGGCACCATAGTAATTGCAGGCTTTGGCCACTCCGACAGCCGCTTCGCCCATTGCTTTTCGCATCTCGGGAGAAACCACCGCCGAGGGCGCTTCTTCGATTACCTTTTGATGGCGGCGCTGGATGGAACACTCCCGCTCGAATAAGTAAACCGTGTTTCCATGCTGGTCGCCCAGCACTTGTATCTCTATATGCCGGGGCGAGCCGATGTACTTCTCGATAAAAACCGCCCCGTCTCCAAACGCCGACTGAGCTTCCGACACGGCCCGGTTCATTTGCTCCTCAAAATCTGCTTCTGAGTCCACGATCCGCATCCCCTTGCCTCCCCCGCCAGCTGAGGCCTTGATCAGGATCGGATATCCGATCTCTTCAGCTCTGGCTTTGGCAACGGTAATATCGGAGATGGCCTCCTCTGTACCGGGTACCAAAGGGATGTCGTAGGCCGCTACTGCTTGTTTTGCGGCCAGTTTCGATCCCATCACCTCGATGGATTGCGGCGATGGTCCGACGAAGATCAAACCGGCCTCTCCTACCTTTCTGGCAAAGTCCGCATTCTCAGAAAGAAAACCATAGCCCGGATGAATCGCATCCGCGCCTAGTTCTTTGCAAACATTAACGATCTTTTCGCCCAACAAATAGGACTCTTTGGACGGCGGAGGCCCCAGACAGACCGCTTCATCAGCAAACTTGACATGGGGGGAAAGGCGATCCGCTTCCGAATAAACAGCCACGGTCGCGATGCCCATCTCGCGGGCTGTCCGCATGATTCTCAGCGCTATCTCTCCGCGGTTGGCGACCAAAAGTTTCTTTATTTTCGACATAATTCTCCTCAGTTTCCTCGTCCAGCCCTAGGACTTCAGCGAAATAAGGGAATAAATCCGGCTTTTTGCGCCGGGATTTTTCATAAAAACTGATTTTTGCATCCAAGGCAGATTAATCTTATTTTTGGCGGATTTTACAGAAAAATCAACAACTCGCATACACACTAAATTCAAACTGCTTTGGATCTATTTGCAAAATTAAAAACGAATATGGGCCCTCTGGGCAAGCACTCAGAGTTTGCTGACGGCTATTGGTCATTCCCGAAATTGGAAGGTGAGATTGCTCCCCGAATGAAATTCAAGGGAAAGAACGTTCTGACCTGGAGTTTGAACAACTACCTCGGACTTGCAAACCATCCGGAAGTAAGAAAGGCTGATGCTGATGCTGCTGCAAAGTGGGGCGCCGCCTATCCAATGGGAGCCCGCATGATGTCCGGACAGACGGACCTTCACGAGCAATTGGAAGCTGAGCTCGCTGCATTCGTTGGCAAAGAAAAATCCTACCTTTTGAACTACGGATACCAAGGAATCATGTCGGTGATCGACGCGATCCTAGACCGTAAAGACGTAGTCGTGTATGACTCCGAATGCCACGCCTGTATCATCGATGCATTGAGAATGCACCTTGGCAAGCGCTACGTCTTCCCACACAACGACATCGAAAGCTGCGAAAAACAACTTGAGCGCGCAACCAAACTTGCTGCCGAAACCGGTGGAGGAATCCTTGTAATCACTGAAGGGGTATTCGGCATGACCGGCGACCAAGGCAGATTGAAAGAGATCGTGGCCCTAAAAGAGAAATTTGACTTCAGAATCCTGGTAGACGACGCGCACGGATTCGGTACCATGGGGAAAACGGGTGCAGGTACTGACGAAGAGCAAGGCGTACAGGATCAGATCGACCTTTACTTCTCTACGTTTGCCAAGTCGATGGCTTCCATCGGGGCGTTCATCGCCGGTGATGCAGACGTCATACTGTTTTTGAGATACAACATGAGATCTCAGATTTTTGCAAAATCACTCCCGATGCTGCTGGTAGAAGGCGCTTTGAAGCGGCTTGAACTGCTGAGAACTCGGCCTGAGTTGAAAGAAAATCTCTGGAAAATTGTCAACGCACTCCGCAAAGGGCTTCATGAAAACGGCTTCAGCACCGGAAAAGCAAATTCACCCGTCACTCCCGTAGTGCTCAACGGAACGGTCGGCGAAGCAGCGGCACTGTCGATGGACTTGCGTGAAAATTATGGCATCTTCTGTTCAGTAGTTATTTACCCGGTAATACCTAAAGGAATGATAATCTTGAGATTAATTCCTACGGCGGTCCATACTTTGGAAGAAGTGGAAGAAACTGTAAAAGCTTTCGCAGCGGTAAAAGACAAACTGGATTCTGGCGTCTATAAAAATTCCGAACTTGCCCTTTCTTTCGGCGAATAAAAAAAAAGTAAAAAAAAAGGCCTCTGGATTGAATTGGTAAGTATTTGGGCTATATTGGATCAAAATAAACTTATCATCAACCTATAAAATAAACTTTTACTATGAGCAGATTTAGTGAAGTAAAAAATCTTGTAATGAGCCTTGAAGGTGATTTCGAAAAATTCTATGACAAGGGAAATCAGGCAGCTGGTACCCGAGTTCGTAAGGGAATGCAGGAGTTGAAAAACTTGGCTCAGGACATTCGTACTGAAGTTCAGGACAAGAAAAACGCCGAGTAATCAATCTTAGAAATAAAAAAGGTGGCCTAGGCCACCTTTTTTATTTTATGAATCAACCAAAGTGGAGCCTAAAACTCCACTTTATTATTTTCCAGGTAAGTATCCGCCATGCGCTTACTCGGATCTATCTCCACAGATTTGATGGATTTCAGATCATGGGCGAGCACGAGCGTTTTGGTCAAGTTGGTCCAAGGCCAAGCCTCGGTATGAATCCGTGCTGGCATTCCTTTTTCAGCCGGCTTCTCACCTCTCATCATTGCCAGAGGCAAGTAGATCATCTCTGAACTCCCATCCGTGTAGGTCACTACCAGATCGACTGGCATCGGCATCAACCCGATCCGCTCAAGCGTGATGATGGTGTTTGATCCGCTCGCAGCTACTTCTTTGATCCCATAATTGATCGTCTTGGTGGTATAGACAAAGTACTCCTTGTACCAGTCAAGCTCCAAACCACTCTCTTTCTCCATGATCCGGATCAAGTCGTTATCATTGGGATGACGGAATTTCCACGTATCAAAATACCGCAACATCGCCCGGTCCCTCGCCTCATCGCCTATCACATATCCCAACTGAGCTAGGAATACTGCTCCTTTGGAATAGGACGCTGCACTATAGGAAGAGTTGAGATGATAGTGGTCTGCGTGTGTCGACAGCGGCTCTTCAAATCCTGATTTAGCCAGTCTGTAGTAGCCAGCGTATGAGCCGCGGTCAGGATTAGCGCTTGGCTGAAAAATCGCCGACATCGCCCGACTACTCGCAAAGCTGGTGAATCCCTCATCCATCCAGGGATAGAGTGCTTCGTTAGTGGCCAAGACTCCCCGAAACCAGCTATGTGCCAACTCGTGTACCATCACTCCTACCAGACTGTTCAGAGGACGCTCGCCTGTAATCAGGGTTGACATGTCGTATTCCATGCCACCGTCTCCGCCTTGGATCACAGAGAATTGCTGATAGGGATACTGTCCAAAGTTTTTCGAGAAAAACTCAATCGCCTTTGGGGTATAATCCTTCAGCTTCTCCCATTGCTCGGAAGTCTTTTCCCCCGGAATATAGAGGTGGTGTACCGTGACACCGTTTTTCATCTCCATTCGGTCATGTTTGAACTTCGGATCAGCCGCCCACATAAAATCATGGACCTTGGGAGCTACAAAGTGCCAAGTCAGCGTCTCTCCTTTTGCGGGCGCCGTCTTATCTCCCTGGTCTTCATAGCCATGGCCGACTTCATTTGCATTCTTCACATAGCCCGTACCACCCAACACGTAGGTTTTGTCAATGGTGATCTTGACGTCAAAATCACCCCAAATCCCATAAAACTCGCGTCCGATATACGGGTTTGCATGCCAGCCCTGTTCGTCGTAGTTGGCCATCTTAGGGTACCATTGCGCCATGGAATAGCGCACACCCTCTGCATTGTCCCTACCTGATCGCCGGATCTGAATAGGCACCTGCCCTTCAAACTCCATCTCAAACGTCACCGAAGAATTGGGTAAGATGGGCTCAGCCAGCTGCACCTCCAGGATCGTCTCCACTTCTTTGAACGAGACGGCTTTCCCATCCATCTTCAGACTTTTTGCATGCAAATAGCCTATTTCATCCGGCTTCAAATGGGAGATCCGTTCACCTACCCGTTTGTCTGGGTCCGAAATCGTCCTAGACCTGACATCCATCATGCTTCCGGGCTGGAAGGCATTGAAGTAAAGGTGATAAAACACACGGGAAAGAGTGTCCGGTGAATTATTGGTGTACTTCAGTTTCTGGGTTCCCGTAAACTGATTGGTCTTAACATCCATCTGAACGTCCATTTTGTAGTCAACAGCTTGCTGGAAGCGGCCCGTTTGGGCGGTGGCAACCATTGCTGACACAAAAAGAAAAAGCCCTAAAAAAGGCTTCATCATATTGAATAGCATAGTGAGTTATTTTTCTTGTAAAGAAAATGAAAGCAAAGGCTACGCCCAAACCAGCTATATAAAAATCAAGTTAGCGCCCAGCACACCTTCAGGGAGTAAGCAAAAGAGGCTATCCCAATCTGAAATAGCCTCTTTGAATAGTTTAAACCCTTAATCTACTCTACAATTCGAATATGAAATCATGTTCGATGGCACTAGCAAGCTACCGTCTGGGAACTCTGACAACTTGCAATAAGCTTGGCTTCACTCACCACATCAAGCAACCAACCAAAGGTAAAACTGTCTTTGGTCGCCCGGGAAGAGATCGCTTCTCTGGTCATGCTCCACAGCCGGTTGGCAACCTCAATGGAGGCATCCAGATAGTCGCTCCATACCGGTATCACGGCGGCAGAAATCTTCGCACTGAATTGATCCGAAATATTCTCAAACAGCCCAACTTCCCGATTCCTCAGCAATTGGATCTGAAACAAAAAAGCTTCCCGATGCTCAATCAATAGATCGATGTATTCAGGATCAAAATATTGAATCTCACGGATTTGTCTTGTAATAGAATTCAAACGACCCAGATGCTCGCTCATCAGACAATCAACGAAACGTTCGCGATCCTTGAAGAAATAATAGAATCCGGATTTGTTTTTGCCCAGACTCCTCGCTACGCGCTCCACCTGAATCGACGACGGTCCCTCCAGAGAAAAGATGGCATAGCCTTCTTCCACCCAAGTCTGCATACTCCCTTTCCTACCCTGTATTCGTGCGTTCCCAAAAACTTCCAATCTCATCTATGTAAAAGGTTAGTATCAAACAGTGAGTGACGAATCTACTAAAATAACTGTAATTAGTACGTTTATAAATTTAGCAAAACCCAGTCCAAAGTCAAGATGCAACGGATTTTATTTTTAGGAATTTTTAAGATTCCGGCTTGCTTTAAGCTCCTGAGTTGCCCGTGGAAAAAATATCCAAAATGAGAAAAGAGTCATCACAGCCCTAAAGTCGGCCCTCACTGCGAAAAAAAGCCATAGCCAGTGAACATGTCTCCTTACTTAGTTACTCTTAGCAGCAGCCTAACCAGGTTCAGGCTAAAAACCGAAATTATATCCCTCCTTGGAGAGCCTGTGGTAGGTTTCCTGGTTGAATTTGTACAGAAACGAGCCCTTTTTCGAGGTCGATTTGTCTTTTTTGGGCAGCGGAATGAGCAGCTCAGATTTTAACATCCTCTTTCTGAAATTCCTATCATCGATCGGATGATCAAAAATTGCCTGGTAAACCGTCAGCAGTTGCCCCAAGGTGAATTCCTCGGGCAAAAGCTCAAAGCCAATGGGCTTAAACCGAGCCTTTTCTCTCAGATTTGAAATTGCCAACTCGGCCATCTCGCTGTGATCCAATACCAACTCGGAGATTCGGTCTATCGAGATCCACATGGTCTCGTGGGATCTGACGTTGAATTCCATGTGGTTTTGATCGACCCTGATCAGACTCCAATAGCCAATAGCGACGACCCTGCCCCCGGGATCCCGATCCACTCTGCCAAAGCAGTGGAGCTGCTCCATGTAAATATTCTCGAGGCCGGTCAACTCAAAAAGAATCCGTCCGGCGGCCTCGTTGATCCCTTCATCAACCTTCACAAATCTTCCCAACAACGACAAACATCCTGCAAAGGGATCTATCTCCCGCTTGAATACAAGCAACTTGAGCTCTGTCCCCTGAACGCCAAAAATAATGCAGTCAACGGCGGTCAGCAATGGCTTAACATCCTCGTATTGAGGAGAAAGATACTTCATCATGAAGGTTAATTTTGGCTTTTGGGTTCAGGATTAAACAATAGACAATTCAGACTAAATATAATGTTTGATTTTTCGAAGACAATATCTTCATAATAATCCACCGAAAAAGTACCGCTCAAAGTATTGAAATACGCCTCCCTATCCACCGGAATTCCGCCTTTGAAACAAGCCGATCATTGGAAGATTCTGCCCGGCCGACATCTCTTCCAAAATCCTCCGTCTTAAGGAGCACAAATCCCTCCGTCGGGAAAAAGGAGACGAAGTTTGAATGATTTGCTCCGGCAACTTCTCCTGTTATTTGCTGTAAGAAAGCCTGTTGCACTATCATCGGCAAAAATTCTCTATCGACAGGAAATGCTTCAAATACTCGATTTTGTGTTTTAGAGTGACTAAAATGATTATTGTGTTGTTTTTAGTCTTTTTTCAGAATTATATTTTGACAATTACACTTTTTGTTTTATATTTCTAACCGCCAAATTGAATTTCTACAATTTTTATTACCCGCGTTTCTACGTCATAGAAGTTCGAATTGACTAAAATTCATTTCAACCAATTTTGAGCGTAATGAAACTTGGAATCCTAGGAGGAACTACTCTGGCCAAAACATTGGGAAAAAAGTACCTCGAAGCCGGACTCACGGTCGTGTTCGGAGTGAGCAGCGAGTTCGACACGGGTGCCAGCGACTGGAAGATGCTAAATCGGCTGCACAACCGGATTTGTCCGTTTGATTCCGCAATCATCCAATCTGAGGTGATCTTGATCTGCTGTCACAACGATTACCTGTCGGAAGTCTGTGCTGCGTTGAAATCTGCCGATCTCTACGGCAAGATCATCATCGACTGTACCAACGCCACCTATAATCAAAAACTAACCAATACCAATACCCAGCAGATTGTCAAAGCCGCTCCAAAAGCTCCCATTTTTAAAGCTTTTAACAACCTGGGAATAGATTATCCCAATTCGGATGTTTTGGGAATTATCAAAGAAACCTACTTCTGTGGCGATCGAATCCCTGAAAAAATCCGCGTAAAAAGGCTCATCGAACTCATCGGATTCAGAGCCATAGACGCAGGTAAAATGAATAACGCCCCCCTTTTGGAGGCATTCTATCATTTGAGCAAAGAGATCGCCTGGAATAAAACAGAGCCTTCAAACTACCATTTTAAGCTAGTAACAGTCTAAACTTTTTAAGCTTTTTCTTAAAATAGAAACTGGTGGTTTCCGATTCCAAATAAGAAGTGCTTGCAGCAAGGTCAAAATATCTTTTGGCGAGGTCGTACCCCGTTCATTTTCAGCATCCTTGAAAGATGCCCGTGCAAGGTTCACTTCCGGCTTGCAGACGATATGGTCTACAAAAATATCGGCAAATAAGCCTGGGCATGCTTTTTTTGCCATTTCCCTTTTACTCCAAATAATCGTTCTTAAACAAAAAGCTTCTTCCTCCGATGACTTCGTTTCGGACCGCATCATGAAATATTATTCCGAAATAGCCCGAAATAATCGATGCGTCCATGGCAAAAAGCGGTATACCACATCAAGTTCGACTGAAAGTATTGACTATCTTTAATCCGCATTTGTCCTGATACAGCGATCCAAATGCAACAGTATATGATTTCGGGATGGATTTTAATCAATCACCCTTGGTAATTTCCAACCTGAATCTTCAAGCCTAACTACCTATTGAACAAATGAAAGTACTCGTAATTGACATCGGAGGATCTAACATCAAAATACTCGCCACTGGGCAGCCGGAGCGTATCAAGATTCCTTCGGGTCGCGATTTCACCCCGGAAGACATGGTACCTTTGGTCAAGGAAGCCGCAAAAGACTGGGAATACGAAGCCATCAGTATCGGATTTCCCGGTGTAGTCAAGCAGGGGAAGATCGCTGCAAACCCCGTAAATATGGGTTTGGGCTGGAAAGATTACGACTTTGAAGCGGCTTTTGGCTGTCCGGTCAGGATCATCAACGACGCCGCCATGCAGGCATTGGGTAGTTATGAGGGCGGCAAATTACTTTTTATGGGCTTTGGTACCGGGCTCGGTACTGCCTTTGTTTTCGAGGAGCTAATCCTTCCGATGGAGGGAGGACACTTGCCGTTCAAACAGGGTACTTTTGAAACCCACGTTGGGAATGACGCCCTGAAGAAGATGGGAAAAAAACGCTGGAAAGAGCACGTTTACCTAGCGATCGGGCATTTCAGGCGCTGCTTCCAGCCGGATCAAATCGTACTTGGCGGAGGAAACTCTAAACTACTCGAGGACATTCCCGAAGATTGCGTCTTGGGCAACAACAAAAACGCCTTTGCCGGAGGCTTCCGACTTTGGGAAAAATCCTACAAGTTTTGATAATCCGCGGAAACTAATTTCCGACTTTCGTCATTCAAACCTAGAATTGGATTTCGCCCAAACGCGGATTCCAGAAAAATCTTTCCATCCTATCCACCTTTTCATTCATGAGTCAAGTCAAATCCGACGCCCTGGTTTTTTACGGTGCTACCGGCGATCTCGCTTACAAGAAAATTTTTCCCGCACTTCACATGATGGTAAAGCGCGGACACCTAGATTCGCCGATTATCGGTGTGGCACGCGGAGATTATGATCTCGAAAAACTCCGGGCCAGAGCCAAGGAAAGCATCGAAAAACACGGACAATACGAAGAAAAATCCTACGAGAAATTCTGCAGTCTCCTCGCCTTCGTCGGCGGTGACTACACCGATCAGGAGACTTTTAGACGGATTCGGGAAGCACTCGGCGGTGCAAACAATCCCACGCATTACCTGGCCATTCCTCCGGTCCTTTTTCCTACGATCATTGCTCAGCTGGACAATTCCGGCTGTGCCAAAGGCGCGAGAATCATCGTCGAGAAGCCTTTTGGCACCGACTATGACTCCGCAAAAGCGCTGAATAAGGTTCTGCTGGCAAAATTTGCCGAGAGCGCCATCTATCGGATCGACCACTATCTGGGAAAAAGACCGGTAAACAACATCGTCTTTTTCCGGTTTGTCAATTCGCTTTTGGAACCAGTTTGGAACAAAAAGTACATCGAAAGTATCCAGATCACGATGGCTGAAGATTTTGGCATTCAGGGACGGGGAGCATTCTATGACGTCACGGGAGCCATCCGGGATGTGATCCAAAATCACCTGTTCCAGATTCTCTGTAATCTAACCATGGAGCCACCCAAAGCTTTGGACAGCGAATCGATCCGCGATGAGAAAGTCAAGGTACTGAAAGCCATCTCGCCGCTTCGTGCACAAGACGTGATCTGTGGACAATACGAGGGATACCTTGGCGAAAAAGCCGTGAAGGAAGGGTCGAAGACAGAGACCTTCGCAGCGTTGAGACTGCACATTGATTCTCCCCGCTGGGAAGGGGTGCCGTTCTTCATCCGTGCCGGAAAAAATCTTCCCGTCACCTGTACCGAGATCGTGGTCCGCTTCAAACATCTGCCCTCTGCCTACTCCGGCATCGCCGCTCAACCCAACCATATCCGCTTTCGCATAAGTCCGGATGTAACTGTCGCTTTTGGGATGTTAATTATGGCACCGGGAGAAGATATGTCGTCTGTTCTCTCCGAAGTTCAGGGAAACCCCACCCCTTTCCCTAACGAAAAAGAAGCCTACGAGCGAGTCCTCACCGATGCAATGGCAGGAGATCCGACGCATTTTGCTCGTCAGGACTATGTCGAAGAGGCATGGAAAATTGTCGATGAATACCTTTCTTCGGATCACCCCGTTTATAGGTATGATATCAAATCATGGGGGCCCGATATCGTGAATGAACAGATCCTACCTCTTGGAGGTTGGAACGACCCCGTCGTAACGAAAAAAAAATAAATGGAAATCAGAACGTTTCAGTCTTCGAATGAAGTAGCAAAAGAAGCTGCTTTGTACATCGCCGACAGCATTAGAGTACACATTGCAAAAAAAGGATTCTTCACCCTTGCAATCAGTGGCGGCCGCACCCCTTGGGAAATGATCAAGGAACTGGCAACCCAGGATTTGCCATGGGAAAAAGTATTCCTTTTTCAAGTGGATGAACGGGTCGCGCCGGATGGACACCCAGACCGAAATCTGACCCAACTATTCAAGTCTATCGAAGGCACTTCCCTGATGACCCGACTGAATATCTTCCCAATGCATGTCATCGCCGAAGATCTGGAAGAAGCCTGCGCCGAATACAGCGATAACATCAAACGGATCACCGAAACCGGAAAATTCGACTTGATCCATTTGGGAATCGGAACGGACGGCCATACGGCATCCCTTGTTCCGGGAGACAATGTTCTGGAAGTTCAGGATAAAGATGTCGCCTTGACCAACGACCCCTATCAAGGCCGACAACGCATGACGCTCACCTATCCGCTGATCAACCAAGCCGAAAAAATCCTCTGGGTGATCACCGGTGAAGAAAAAGCAGAGATGCTGAGTCGTCTTCTCAATCAAGACCCCAGCATTCCGGCAGGAAAGGTCGCGCAAGGACACGCAATCATCCTGACCGAAGAGGCCGCCGCAGTAGCCATCAACTAAGCATCAGGGCTATCCCAGTGTTGGGATAGCCCATATTTTTTTTTGCAAAGCAGCTCCCTCGCTTACTCTCGACTCAGACTATCAAGTCGACTTTCAAAATTCCATTTAATGGGTATCTTACTGCAAAATATTCCAGCATGCAGGACCTTTTTGCCCAGAGCCTAAAATCACCCCACAAAACCGCGATCATTGACCCGAAAGGAAGCTATACCTATCATCAGCTCCACGCAGAAAGTGATCGGATAGCCGCAGTATTGCTGCAGGACAAAGCAGACTTGAACGAAGCAAGAGTGGCTTTTATGATAGCCCCAGGCTTCGACTATGTCCGAATTCAGTGGGCTATCTGGAAATCCGGCGGCATCGCCGTCCCTCTGTGTACTTCCTATCCGCTTCCTTCGCTCGCTTATGTCCTCGAGGACACACATGCCGGGATCGTCGTGGCGGGTCCGGAGTATGAGGAAATTCTAAAAGATTATTTGTTGGAAAAAGGGATACAGCTCCTGACTTTGTCAGAAGTAGACTCCTTTCAGGCACAAAGGTCCCTTCCTAAGATCGATGGAAATCGCGGAGCGATGATCCTCTACACCTCCGGCACCACGAGCCTTCCCAAAGGTGTCCTGACCACTCACGCAACCATCGAATCACAGATTTCGACTTTGATTCAAGCCTGGAGATGGACTTCCGAGGATCATACACTTTGTCTGCTTCCACTTCACCATGTGCATGGCATCATCAATGTGGTCTCCTCCGCACTTTGGGCCGGAGCCACGGTGGAATTTATGCCCTCATTTGACGCCAAGGCCGTTTTCGGGATTTTCCTGAAAGGACAATTGAATGTATTCATGGCGGTCCCGACGATCTATTTTAAGCTGATCTCCGAGTTTGAATCTTATTCAACGGAAGATCAGCAGACACTTTTCGCGGCCATGGAAAGGTTTCGCCTGATGATCTCCGGATCTGCCGCCTTGCCTGTCTCTGTCATGGAAAGATGGAAGTCCATCTCGGGCCACTACCTCCTGGAGCGCTATGGCATGACCGAGATCGGAATGGCAGTCAGCAATCCTTACGAAGGCGAGCGAAGAGCTGGACACATCGGCCAGCCGCTTCCGGGAGTGGAAGTACGACTGGTAGACGAGCAAAATGGACCCGTCGAAGCTGGACAGCCGGGGGAAATTCAGATCAAAGGCCCTTCCGTCTTCAAAGAGTACTGGGGAAAGCCGGAGGCAACCGCCAAGTCTTTCACTCCAGATGGCTGGTTTCAGACCGGTGATATTGCCGTGTTGGATGATGGCTACTACCGGATTCTAGGCCGGGACTCGGTGGATATCATCAAGTCAGGCGGCTACAAGATCTCCGCATTAGAGATCGAAGAAGTACTGAGAAAGCATCCGGCAGTGCTCGATTGCGGCGTGGTGGGAGTCGCCGACGAGGAATGGGGCGAGCGGGTTGCGGCGGCTTTGGTCGTCGAAGCAGAGATTGATCTGAAGGAACTAAACACCTGGATGAGAGCTCAAATGCCCGCTTACAAGACTCCCCGAACCTACCTTTTCGTACCCGAACTTCCCAGCAATGCCATGGGCAAAGTGGTCAAAAACGAACTTAAGACACTTTTTATAAGCACTCCACAGGGATGATCAAAGGTCTCGCTGTATTGTCATTTTCATTTCTGCTGGGCATGTGGTGTGGCCAGCTACTCGGTGCTTGGCTAGCTATCAATACCAATGTCGGCGGGGTGGGATTTGCCATGATATTTCTGCTCCTGTCCAAGGAGTTTCTAAGCAGAAAAGGTTGGTGGAGTGGGGAGCTGGAGTTTGGGATTGAGTTTTGGAACAAGCTCTATATCCCAGTCGTCATCGCCATGGCCGCCAGTCTCAACGTCAAGTCAGCGCTCTCCTCCGGATGGCTGGCGATCGTTGCGGGGATTCTTCCTGTTTTATTGGCCTTTTGGGTTTTTAAGGCCCTGATCGGAAAGTTCAATCCTACCCAACGATGAGCGAACTCATCCAAGTCATCGATAAAAACGGGCTGATCGTCGCTTTTCTCCTAGTCGGCTTATTGACTTGGCTCACCGACCTTTTCTCCAAAAAAATCCTCAACTCACGCATTCCGGGTTCTGCCATTGCCATCTTTTTGGCTTTGGTCTTCGGCTACTTGGGCGGTGTACTGGCAGATGGAGAAAAAGGCCTCGCTGACCTGCCGCTTTTCCAGGGACTTTCGGTCTTGGGCGGCTCCATGTTTCGGGACTTTGCCATCGTGGCGACAGCCATCGGAGCCAGTTTCATCCTGATCAGGAGAAGCGGTCTTTTGGGCTTGATTTCGCTGATTTTAGGGATTGGAGTATTCTTCATTTCTGGGGTCGCCATCGCCTGGATGATGGGCTACCGGGATGCGGTAAGCCTATGCACCATTGGAGCCGGAGCCTGTACCTACATCGTAGGGCCGGTCACTGGCGGAGCCTTGGGGGCAAGTTCAGAGGTCATCGCTCTGAGCATCGGTACCGGCGTGGTGAAGACGATTGCGGTCACGATCCTGACTCCGGTGCTAGCCCGTAAGATCGGTCTGGACAACCCCGGCGCAGCCATGGCTTTTGGCGGGATCATGGGTACTTCCAGTGGTGTGGCCGCCGGATTGGCGGCAACTGATCCCAAACTGGTTCCGTATGGGGCGGTTACTGCCACGTTCTACACAGGTTTGGGATGCTTGGTTTGTCCTTCGCTTTTCTATTTGCTACTCAAAGCAATCGTAGACTAGCTGGTTTCGTGTAAGCCAACCAACCGGAACTTATCCGGGTCAAGCAGCCGTTATCAACCCACAAGATTCCTTTCACACGCGCCACGATGGAAACACAACTTTTGATCAAAAACATGGTTTGCCCGCGCTGCATCGAGGCAGTGACGGATATTTTTTCTCAGGAAAACCTGGAAGCGCAAGTGGAACTGGGAAAGGTCACTCTGAAACAAAGTCTTCCCAACGAACAAAAAGAAACCCTAGCCCTGGCCTTGAAAAACCGGGGTTTTGAACTACTCGAGTCCGGCAACGCCGCACTTATCTCACAGATCAAAACGTTGATTATCGACCAGATCCACCATCAGGACGATCTTCCCGAAATCAACCTATCCACCTACCTTTCGGAACAAACGGCGCAGGAATACACCAAGCTGAGCAAGCTCTTTTCTTCGGTAGAAGGCATCACGATTGAAAAGTTTTACACCCGGCAAAAGATCGAAAAGGTAAAGGAGTTGATCTTTTACAACCAACTTACCCTCTCAGAGATCGCCCATCAGCTCGGCTACAGCAGCGTGGCATACCTCAGTGCCCAGTTCAAGAAGGAAACCGGCATGACTCCCAGCGAATTCCGGGAAAACGGGAAAATTGGCCGGAAAACACTAAGCGAGATTTAAAGCCTCTCTCCTTTCGCAATAAAAGCTGCGACGAAGAGAGTTAATGTGGTTTAATGATCACCGATCCGGTCGGCAAGTCACAAAATCTTATAAACTTTTCCCAAAATTCCGTAACAGATTCGGCTTTGGACTTTGGCAACTTTGTAAGGTAAAATCAACGAAGCCATGGAAAAGGAATTGAAACAGAACAACTCTACACAAAAGCAGATCTTTCCGGTCACGGGAATGACCTGCGCGGGTTGCGCCTCCAGTGTTGAGACCATACTGCAATACACCGACGGCGTCAAGTCTGCCGCGGTGAACTTTGCCACCAATACCGTCCAAGTCGAATACGATGCCACCACCACGCCCGAAAAACTCAATCTGGCGCTGACAGACATCGGCTACGGACTGGTGATCGATTCGCAGGATGTGAATGAAACTGTCCGTGAAGAGCAGGAAAAAAAGTATCAGGAAGTCAAAAAGCAGACGATTGGTGCAGCATTATTGACCCTGCCTGTCTTCATCTTGGGGATGTTTTTTATGGATTGGGAGCCAGGCAAATGGATCAGTCTGGGGCTTTCGATCCCTGTTTTGTTCTTTTTCGGAAGGCATTTCTACCAAAATGCCTGGAAGCAGGCCCGTCACGGGAAAGCCAACATGGACACGCTGGTCGCGCTCAGCACCGGGATCGCTTTTATTTTCTCGGCTTTCAACCTGTTGTTCCCTGAGTTTTGGCACAGCCGGGGTATTCATCCACACGTCTACTTTGAAGCCGCGACGGTGATCATCGTCTTCATTTCCTTCGGAAAGATGCTCGAGGAAAAAGCCAAATCCCAGACCGGAACAGCTTTAAAAAAGCTGATCGGCCTGCAGCCAAAGACATTAACCCGCATTCAAAACGGTAAACAGGAAGAGATTTCTATTGAATCAGTCCAGTTGGGCGACCGGATTCTAATCAAGCCAGGAGAGAAAATCCCCGTGGACGGCAAAGTGCTGGAGGGCAGCAGCTTCATCGACGAAAGTATGATCAGCGGTGAGCCTGTGCCTGTAGAAAAGAAATCAGGAGATACCGTTTTTGCAGGGACGATCAACCAAAAAGGGAGCCTGGAGATCACTGCAGAGAAAGTCGGGGCCACGACGCTCCTCGCCCAGATCATCCAGCGGGTGCAGGAAGCGCAGGGCAGCAAAGCTCCGATCCAGAAATTGGTAGACAAGATCGCCGGGATTTTTGTCCCTGTGGTGATCGGGATATCGCTGGTGACTTTTGTGATCTGGTTGATCTTTGGGGGAGAAAATGCCTTTTCCCATGCGCTCCTGGCTGCAGTTTCGGTGCTGGTCATAGCCTGTCCATGCGCCCTGGGACTGGCGACTCCAACCGCAATCATGGTGGGCGTGGGCAAAGGTGCCGAAAACAACATCCTCATCCGCGATGCCGAAAGCCTCGAGCTCGGACATCGCGTCAATGCCGTCATCCTGGACAAGACCGGGACGATCACGGAAGGAAAACCCACGGTGGGCGGTATGCAGTTTACAGTGAGCAGAGGGCAGTATGCAGTAGGTAATGGGGAAGATGTCAGCGATAAACCTTTAGTAGTAAGCGGTGGCGTTGACGATTTACCACTCACCACTCACTATTTACCAATCCTGCATGCCTTAGAATCCAAATCCGAGCATCCCTTGGCTGAAGCGGTGGTAAAGTTTTTGGAGGAAAAGGGCGTCGAACCAGCGCCGTTGCAAAGCTTTGAGAGCTTGACCGGACGCGGAGTGAAGGGGACTTTCGAGGGCAAAACCTACTTTATCGGCAACCCCAAACTCTTGCAGGAGAACGGGATCGCTATCACCGATGACCTGGCTGCAGTCGCCAAAACCTGGAGTGAAGCGGCGCAGACTGTTATCTGGTTTGCAGATGAGGAAGATGCGTTGGCCATCTTGGGCATTCAGGATCAGCTTAAACCCAGTTCAAAGGCAGCGATCGTCCAACTCCAAAGTTCCGGCGTGGAAGTATATATGCTTACGGGAGACAACCTCCCGACCGCCACCGCCGTGGCCAAGGAAGTGGGAATCCGGGATTTCAGAGCTGAAGTGATGCCTTCGGACAAGTCCCAGTTTGTCAAGAACCTGCAAGAAAAAGGCAAAGTCGTAGCCATGGTCGGTGATGGGATCAACGACTCAGAGGCTTTGGCACAGGCGGACGTCAGTATCGCTATGGGACACGGCTCGGATATCGCGATGGATGTCGCCAAGATCACGCTGATCACGTCCGATCTGGAGAAGATCCCGCAGGCGTTGCGTCTCTCACATCTGACAGTCAACGGCATTCGGCAAAACCTCTTTTGGGCGTTTATCTACAACCTAATCGGCATCCCCATCGCAGCCGGTATCCTCTACCCCATCAACGGCTTTCTGCTCGATCCGATGATCGCGGGAGCGGCGATGGCTTTCAGCTCGGTGTCGGTGGTGATGAACAGCTTGAGACTGAAAGTCAAAAAGTTGTAGGATTGGAAAATGGGAAAATTGCAAAGTCGGTCTGACCGGACATTTACCGAAGTCAGGCTGACTCCTGCTAACTAATCCACGCTTCGTTGTTGGTTGGAAACTTGCAAAATGGCAGCTGGTCGATTCTCAGGAGTTCAGGTATCTTGAAGTCCATTGGAGGAAAAAATAGGACGTCGGTAAAGAAATGCGAGACAAATGAAATTTATCTACGAAATTGACCGATAGACACTGTTTAGTTATTGAAACCTCCAACCTTCCAACCTTAACCCACCTTCACTTGAAACACACGCTACTCACCCTTTCGGCGGCCACCCTGCTTTCAGCAGCTGCAATGGCCCAGCAGGACGGTTTTCTCCCCTCCCAGTTTGCAGATGAAAAGAATTTCGAAGTAAACTTCCTGAAATCAGACAAATTCAGCCGCTTCAAAGGCCACCTAGCCGAGCTGACCAAGAACCCGCACATCGCCGGCACGCCGGAAAATGAACTCGTGAAGGACTACATGGTGAAGATCATGGCGGACGCGGGCATGGAAGTCAAGGTCTGGCCTTATGACGTCTACCTGCCCAACAATCCCGGCAAGTCCGAACTCCAGATCATCTCTCCTGTTCAGATGACTCTTTCGCAGAAAGAAGGAGTGATTGACGAAGATCCGTTCTCGGATGATCCGCGACTTCACCTCGGTTTCAACGCCTTCTCCGGCAGCGGTGACGTCACCGCAGAGGTGGTCTATGTGAACTACGGCACGAGAGAAGATTTCGAAAAGCTTGCCGAGATGGGAGTTGATCTCAAAGGAAAGATAGCCGTAGCACGGTATGGAGGCAATTTCCGCGGATACAAAGCCAAATATGCCGAGCAATACGGAATGGTCGGTTTGGTCGTATACACCGATCCAAAGGATTCCGGTTTTACCAAAGGTGAAGTCTACCCGAAGGGGCCTTTTTTCAATGAAACGACCATTCAGCGGGGGTCCATGTTGACACTGGACTTCACGGGCGATCCTTTGACACCTGGCAGACCGGCGTTGCCACTGGACGGTAAGAAAAAGATCAAGCGGGACGACCCGGCCGATGTAGCCTTCCACACGATCCCGGTAACACCGATTGGCTATGGCGCTGCCAAAGAAATCCTCAGCCGCATGACTGGCTCGGAAGTTTCCGAAGCTTGGCAGGGCGGATTCGATTTCAAATACCGGATCACGGGAGGTTCTGAACTGAAAGTGCGTGTGATGGTAGACCAAAAGCCTGACTTCATCCGTGCAAACAATGTCGTTGGCACTTTTGTCGGCAAAGACTATCCCGATGAATGGATCATCCTTGGCTCACATTACGATGCTTGGAGCTTTGGAGCCACGGACCCCAACTCAGGCACTGCCATGTTGTTGACCTTTGCGGAAGCACTGGGTGACTTGTACAAAAGCGGCCAGAAACCTTCCAGGTCGATCCTCATCGGACATTGGGACGCGGAAGAGCAAGGCGTGATTGGCTCGACGGAATGGGTGGAGCATCTGAAAGACGAACTCGGTGCCAAAGCTGTGTCCTACATGAACTTTGACGGAGGTGCCTCCGGCCGCAACTTCGGTGCTTCCGCGGCGCCCACTTTGAAAAAACTTATCATCGACGCATCCAAGGAAGTCACCTATCCCGATTCGGCCAAGACAGTCTTTGAAATCTGGGCAGGAAAAAATCCCGAGCCGGGAATCGGCAACTTGGGTGGCGGCTCCGACCACATTGCCTTCTACATGCATGCGGGCATTCCGTCTCTGAGCGGGGGCTCCGGCGGCCCTACGGCCTACCACTCCAACTCTGATAATTTCCATTACTACTCCAAGTTTTCCGATCCTAGCTTCAAGATGGGAGGAGCCGTTGCACAGGTTTTCGGCTTGGTTGCAATCCGGCAGGCCAATGCCGCAGTGATCCCCTACGATGTGCCGAGGTATTCTCAGGATTTGAAGGGGCATTTTGAGCAGGCTGTGAAAAATGTCAAGGAACTCGAGCCCAGTTTCTCGGGATTTGATCAGGTGGAGGCAGCGCTGAAGGCCTTGGAGGCCAGTTCGGAGGCCTATAAGCACTCGCTGTATAAAGCGTTGTCGGAGGAAGTCCTGGAAACTGAACATTTGAAAAAGATAAATGCCGGACTCATCGGCTTGGAAAAAAGCTGGATCGACCCCAAAGGCATGTACTACGGACAATGGTACCAGTCCCTCTACGTCTGCAACGATCCCTTCTCCGGCTACGCGTCCTGGATTCTTCCCGGCATCCAGTATGAAGTGGCCATCCGCAGCACCGCAAGACTGGAAGAGTGGGACACGAGATATGCCAAGGCGATCATGGATCTGAGCAAGAAGATCGACGCACTGACCAAGCTCCTTCTTTCAAAGAAAAACGCTTGATCTGAAGATTGATAGAAAAGGGTGGGACGAATAATTCCACCCTTTTTTTTTGCCATTCCCTTCTTCTACTGGAAAAAGCAACGAGTCCAACCGGCTCAAACTACCCACCTGATCCAGTTTTTCCCTATTTTCGGTTCAAAAATCACACGTCATGTCAGGATTTATCATCGGTCGGATCAAAGGCATCAGCTATGCGGTCAAGGGATTTTTTCTCTTAATCAGAACCGAGCACTCCATCATCAGCCAATGCATCATCGGGTTGATTTTTACCGGGCTGGGCTTCTATTTGAAGATTGATCGGGTGGATTGGGCACTCCAGGTGTTCGCCATTGGGCTGGTGCTTTCTGTCGAAAGCCTAAATACAGCTGTGGAAAAAGTCTGCGACTTCATCCATCCTGACTATCACGAAAAGATCGGTTTTATCAAAGACATCGCTTCCGGTGCTGTCGCTTTCGCTGTCTTGACCGCAATCCTGATCGCACTATTGATCTATGTCCCGCACTTGATTGGATAGGTTTGACGGGAGCCTGGAGAAACATGCCGTTTGTAAAAAAAGCGCATTAATGTCATCCTTTGTCATAAAACAGGAAAGTCCCACCATCCTAAAACGATATATTCGTGGCCGATTCGCTAAGAATCCATTCTGATTAAACCCTAATTTCATTTTTGACATGTCAAAAATTTCAAAGACCCTGCTAGGCTTGCTTGCCCTACCACTTTTAGTCAGCTGCAGCAAGTACAAGCCATCCCAAACCGCTGATCTCGCAGAACTCACGGCCTATTTCTCTTCCGAGGGGATCGTTTCTGACAGCATCGGAGCAGACAGCACCGAATTGCTCATTACCAATTTTGCCGGCCCGGACCTGGTTCCCAGCCCTTCTTGTCTCGCCGTAGCAGCTACCGGAGAAGTATTCGTCGGAGTCGATATGATGGGTTCCTTGGGCAAATTGCCGGGCAGAGGAAGTATAGTCAAGCTCGTGGACAGCGATCATGACGGCGTGATGGATTCCCATACCGAATTCACCAAAGTCGATAATCCCAGAGGTATCATCGCCATGGGAGACCAGGTATTTGTCCTGCATACCGTCTTTGGGGCAGACAGCCTCGCTACAGGAATGGACTTGGTGGTCTTTGAGGACAAAAACAAAGACGGAATAGCCGACGGCGCATCCAAGCCTCTGATCACTGGGATCAGCACCAAAAATCAACTTCAAAGCCGTGGTACAGATCACTCTACCAATGGCATCCGCATGGGCATTGATGGCTGGATCTACATCGCCGTGGGTGACTTTGGCTTTGTCGACGCAGAGGATCGCGACGGAACCAAGCTGACGATGCTTGGCGGTGGAGTCGTACGGGTAAGACCTGATGGCACCGGGATGGAAACCTATACGCACGGCACGAGAAACATCTATGACGTGGCGATTGACCCATTCATGAACGTCTATACCAGAGGCAATACCAATGACGGGGGCGGCTGGAACATCCGTTTTATCCATCACATCCAATCCGGAGAATATGGATACCCAAGCCTTTTCAAAAATTTCACTGACGAAATCCTGCCAGCTCTCGTGGACGTAGGCGGAGGATCTGGTACCGGCGCGTACTTTATGGATGACGAGCGCTGGCCTGCCAAGTACAACCGCGTGCCGATGATGGCCGACTGGGGCAAAAGTCAACTTTATATCCACCGTGTATCGTTGGACGGACCGAGCTTTACGCAGCAGGATGAGAACTTCATCAAGCTTTCGCAGATCACCGACGTGGACTTGGATGGCTCAGGCCAGATGTATCTTGCTGCTTGGGACGGTGCCGGCTTCCGTGGCAATCCGGACAAAGGCTACGTAGTCCGGGTGGTTCCTGTCGGTTACCAATACGAAGCATATCCTGACCTGAAAGCGGCATCTGTATCAGAATTGGCCGAACTGCTCAAAGCGAGAAATTCTGTCACCCGACTGGATGCCCAGCAGGAAATGCTGACCCGATCCAAAGATGAAGCGGCCGCAGCAGCATTGCTGATCGCTCAGGACACTTCCCTCCCACTGGATGCGAGAGTAGCCGGGATTTTCACCTATGCCCAGGCAGCCTGTGGTTCCGGCGTTCAGGAATTGTTGAAACTGGCAGAAGAAGACAAGATCCGTGAGTTTGCACTTCGGGCGATGACTGACCAGAAAAGCTGTATCACAGGTGTTCCGGTGGATCTATTGATCGCTGCTGCTGAAGATGCCAATCCACGGGTTCAGGCTGCGGCAATCGTCGGACTGGGCAGATTGGGAGATCCAAAAGGGGTAGATGTGCTCTTGGACGTGGCAGTTCCTGCCTCCGCTAAGATTCCTGCCAAAGACACCGAAGGTCCTCACGCGACTCCAAATTCCGCCATCGTCCTTCCCCACTTGGCTGTGAAAGCCTTATTGGATCTGAATGCTGTGGATGCGACGGTTGAGGCCATTGACTCTGACAATTACAAATTGGCGCTTTGGGCGCTTCGAAGCATGCACGACCCGAAGGCTGTGGATGGGTTAATCGCTGCTTTCGCAGAGACTGACAATGCGGATAAAAAATCAGAGATCCTCACGACACTTTCCAGGCTTTATCAGAAGGAAGCTCCCTACGACGGCAGCTGGTGGTGGGGAACCCGTCCGGATACACATGGCCCTTACTACAAAGCAGAGAATTGGTCTGAATCCGAAAAAATCAAGACCTTCCTTGTGTCGGAAGTAAGCAAGGCTGACAATTCTCAAAAGCTGTATTTCGCAGCACTCAATGACAGACACCGATTGGGAATCGTCGAGATGGGCACCGAGTCAGCACCGCCGGCTGTGGAGGAAGCCACGATTGATCTTGAATCCATCAAAAATAAAAAAGGCCAGGTTGGGGCGGCTTCGATCGAAGACGTAATCTTGGCAGTAGGCGCGCTCAAAGGTGATCCAGCCATGGGCAAGACCTTGTTTACCAGCCAGGGTTGCATCGCCTGCCATGCCATCGAGGCAGGCCAGGTAATGAAAGGACCGTTTATGGGTCAGATTGGCTCGATCATGAACAGAGACCAAATCGTTGAATCAATCCTGAAACCTAATGCGTCAATCTCTCAGGGATTTGCTTCCGTTCAGATCACAACCAACGATGGCAAGTTCTACATGGGCTTTGTCACGGCTGAGTCTGCTCAGGAACTGACCATCCGGGACATCACGGGTACTGCGACCAAGCTGGAAAAGAAAAATATCAAGGAAAGAAAAGAGCTTGAAAACTCGATGATGCCCGCTGGACTGGCCAACTCACTTTCCTATGAGGAGCTTGCTTCGCTGGTGAACTTCCTGTCACAGCAGAAGTAATTTCTTTAATATTCCCACTCAGAAGCCGGAAAAGAGAACCTCTTCCGGCTTCTTGATTTTTAACCTCACCCGACTGCTGGAATTCGGACGGGCTGGATTTCTTCTTTAAATTTCGCTCCTCACCGGACTCGTTGACCAATTTTGCCCTATGAAACCCAGATGGATCCTGGCGCTTCTTTCCTTTTGCTTCCTCCTGGAGTCCTGCGATTCGAAGGAAGAGGTTCAGCAATCTCCCGGGAGAAATAGCGTCAAGGAGTTTAACGTGGTGCCGGGCGAAGACGAAAAGATAGATTCCGCCCTGGTCAAAAAAGGCCAAGTGCTGGTGGCGTATTCCGACTGCTACCAATGCCATAAGGAAGAAGACAAAGCCAAGGGGCCATCCTTTTCTGACATCGCCCGACGCTACCCAATGCAGGAAGCCTACATCGACATGCTTGCTCGAAAAGTCATTAGCGGCGGATTTGGAGTGTGGGGATATCCCGTGATGAGTGCGCATCCCAGAGTGTCGATCGACGATGCCAAAGCAATGGTGATGTACGTGCTTTCGCTGGAGGGAAAGTCAAGCTGAGTGGCGGGCCGTGAGCTTTGCCAAACCACTCGACGAGCTCATCAACCGAGTTAGGTACAAGTGTTTTGACTACAACCTCGACAAGCTCGGTGTCCGGGAGCTATTGGTCTTGTAGGCGGAGGATGAAAAGCGGCTGCGCCGCTTTTCATCCTCCGCTCCATCCAAAACAATGTTTCGGTGGTCGAGCTTGTCGAGACCAATTCGTAAATTTTAGATACTGGTGCAAAAAACGGATATTCATTTTCAATCTTACTTGAGATCCAATATTGACCTCCTATGATGTACAGCTTTACCGTCCTTTTTTCCACGTTTCTGCTCTTTGGCTTCCCAAGCGATCCGCCCGTCAAAGTGGAGATGGTGACCAACTACGGGACCATTGTCCTTCAACTATCGGATGAAACTCCCCTTCACCGGGACAATTTTATCAAACTCGTTGAGAGCGGGACCTACGACAGTTTGCTTTTCCATCGGGTGATCCAAAGCTTCATGATACAGGGGGGCGACACGAAAAGCAAGCACGCTGATTCCGTGGCTCGATTGGGGGATTCTGATCTGCCCTATACCATTCCGGCGGAGATTGTTCCCGATCTTTATCACAAAAAAGGAGCCTTGGGAGCTGCCCGCACCGGTAATCCAGCCCGTGCATCCAGCAGCACGCAGTTCTACATCGTGCAGGGAAAAATCCAGAATGACAGCCTCTTGACACACAACGAAGGGAGAATCAATAAGATGCTCGCCCGACACTATGGGACGAATGATCCCGCCAACAAACCGCTCATTGACTCTCTGGAAGCCGCCAGAACGCAAAAGGATACGGTGCTATCCAAAGAACTGGACACCCGCCTGAATTCGATCTTGGACAGTTATTGGAATTTTGACAAGTATCAGATTCCGGAAGCCCATCGCCAAGTCTATCAAACCCTCGGTGGCACACCACATTTGGATCAGAACTATACGGTTTTTGGAGAGGTGATCTCCGGATTGGAAGTCGTCGATGCCATTGCCGCGGTCGACACCGACTCGCGGGACAGGCCGCTGGGTGACGTACGAATCTTGAAAGCACGGATACTGCCCTAAAAAATTTGGCTCCAAGCAGAACATTCCAAAGACCAAATGAGTATCTTACTCATAGTTCAAATCAACTGATAAACATTCATCCCAATGGCAAAGCAACCTGAAACCAAAAAAAATGACAAGAAGAAACCTGCCTTGTCTCTGAAAGAAAAGAGGGCCGCAAAGGCTGATAAAAAGAACAGCAAAAGCAAGGATTGATCAGGTATTCCTGATACAAAGGAAAAAGGACAGCCGCACGCTGTCCTTTTTCTTTTTGCTTAAGCATAGCCTCTGTATTCGAAACACGCTTTGAAAATCCCTATTTTTAGTCAGAATTTATACCAACCTATACCTATCCAAAGTGGAACTCCTGATTATTCTTTTGCTGGTATTGCTCAATGGAGTATTTGCAATGTCCGAGCTTTCACTGGTTTCCTCCAGAAAATTCAAACTGGAAAATGCAAAGCGACGCGGCAGCTCTAACGCAAAGATCGCTTTGGAACTCGCCGAAAACCCGACCAAATTTCTTTCGACCGTCCAAATCGGCATCACCCTTATCGGGATCTTGCTCGGTGTGTACTCAGGCGAAAACCTCACCACCGATCTGGCAGCTTCGATCTCTAAAGTTGAGATTCTAGCTCCCTATGCAGGTCCAATCGCTACCGGATTGATCGTTCTCTTGGTTACCTACCTGTCGATAGTCTTGGGGGAATTGTTCCCAAAGCGACTGGGAATGACCTTTCCGGAGCCTATCGCAATGGTGGTAGCGAAGCCGATGCGAATCCTCTCCATGGTCGCTGCACCTTTTGTTTGGCTGTTGTCTATCTCCAATGATTTCCTGTTGACCCTTTTTGGCATCAAAAACACCTCCGAATCCAAAGTGTCCGAAGAAGAGATCAAAGCCATCATCAAGGAGAGCGCGGAGGGCGGCGAGATCATGGACATCGAGCAGGACATCGTGGAGCGCGTCTTTGAGCTCGGCGACCGGCGGATCAACACGCTATTTACCCATCGGACAGAGTTGGTCTACTTCAATCTGACGGACACTTGGGAAGAAGTCCGCTCCAAGATCAA
This sequence comes from Algoriphagus terrigena DSM 22685, assembly GCF_000429445.1. Classification (GTDB taxonomy): domain Bacteria; phylum Bacteroidota; class Bacteroidia; order Cytophagales; family Cyclobacteriaceae; genus Algoriphagus; species Algoriphagus terrigena. The sequence goes on along the minus strand of NZ_AUBW01000022.1, from coordinate 6,580 downwards.
CAATGAAAAACACTCCGCCTATCCGGTTTGCAAAGAGGATGACCTGGACGATATCGTAGGGATGGTGTTGGTCAAAGACCTTTTCGCACCCGGCCTGGAGCAGGATTTTGATATCCGGAAAGTTTCAAGAAAACCGCTTTTCATCAACGAAAACTCCTTTGCCTACCAGGTTTTGGAGCTTTTCAAAAAGGAAAAGATGCACTACGGGATCGTCATCGACGAATACGGCAGCACAATGGGTATCGTGTCAATGGATGATGTGATCGATGCCTTGGTGGGAGACGCGAGTGAATCCGATCACGAAGAATACCAAATTACCCAACGGGACGAAAACAGCTGGCTGGTCGACGGCCAGTTTGCCATCATCGACTTTGTGAAATATTTCGATCTCAATATCCTTCTGAAAACCAAAGGATTCACGACTGTCGCTGGATTGATGATCCACAAGTCAGCGAGTATCCCGGAGGTCGGCGACAAGGTGATTGTCGAAAATCTACAGCTGGAAGTGGTAGACAAAGACGGGCAAAGGATTGATAAGATTATGGTGACACGCCTGGAAGCCTGAAGTCCATACATCAAAGGAAAGTCCAGAATTCGATCTTTACTCAAGCCTTAATTCAGACCACTCCCAAATACACCGAATCAGAAAGTGTTCGCTTTTTGGAGATATAATTTTTCTGACTGAATGCCAGATAAACGTGCCATGACTTGCTTAGATAATAACTGCGAAGTTTAAAAAGGTGCTCACCTTGCTCTCTGAAATTTCCCAAATCAATCCAATCCATGGTAGTATTTTCGGTATCATGAATGACGATAAATGCCTGATCTGAAGGTTTGGCGCTGGATATCCAGGAATTGTTTCTCCAGATAAACAGAATCCCCTCTTCCACTTTCTCAGCTTTAGCACCTTCGGGAGGCATCAGCGATCCGCGGCTCACTTTGATCAATGCCGGATCGATCCGATAATCTCTTCCGTCGAGCGCAAAACAGTTTTTGCGGGTATAGGAAACACAGGCATGATAGGGCAAACTCGCTCCTACCGTATGTTCTTGGTACCCGAAGGCAATCGCTCTTCGGAGGGTTTTGAGATACTTCTGAACCATGGCAAACATCCCCTGTGACCGCTCGTTGAGGGGAGATTTCTTCATCCGCTTCTTTTGGGCGTTGGTTCGCCTGCCGGGCTTTCTCCGGGTGTAGGTGACCCCATTAATCTGGTAAAAAATCATGTCCCCCATGGTTCCCTGGATACCATTCAGGAGGGTATTTGCTACTCTAGCCATAGTTCCCCTAGGTTAAATCGGTATCCGAGTATAGTGAAACTAATATTAAACTACAAGTATTCAGAAAGTTATCATTGAATATTCACTATCCAAAAAGTAGTTAAAAGCAGATACCTGATCCTTTTGACTAGAGTCAAACTTGGTTTTGAATTGGTTTTGGTCTGGTTATCTCCTTAGAAACTGTTACTACATCCACTACGCTGATACCGGAATGAGGTACAGGGTTCGTACCGTATAGCTGATTGGGTTACTGCTTAGCTGTTTGATTTGAAGCACGGAGACTTACCATTCCCTCTACTCTATGAAATTTGACGATGTCCGTCATTTTTTTGAGGGAGACTGCTAAGGGTCTGATCTTCCAATTCGGTGTACTTGCCCTTGCTAGGTTTGGGACCGGACATAGATCAGGTGGCATATTTCGAGGATCAATACAAAGATTTTCAAATCCAAATGGGATTTCCACCGGTGAGTCATATCTGCTTTACGGTCAGACGAAACCAAATCCCCAAGACCTTTGAAGCTTTCAAGGAGTTTGTGCATTCGGGTGTCATAGAATAGGATCTGTAAATTGAGGCAGGGATCATGAGAATCCTGTGGATCATGAGAATATGGGAGATAAGGCACAATTGTTTCAAGATCCCTTCCCTTAGCAAGGATATCTTTTGGGATCATGTTTTCCATGGACAACTTTTCCACCTTGCAGGCTGCATACCCTTCATTGCGGATCAGATAAGCAGCCTCCATCAGCCGGGAAAATTGGATAATAAATAAGATGCTGTCTTCCTTTTTTTTCCAAAAGTTACCTGTGACGTCATAGACGGCTTTTAGTTCGATATCACCAAGGGCCGTTCTTGCCATAGGCAGTGGATAGTGATCCTGGAAAAATTGTAAAAGTACTTTTAATGGATTTTGAAGCTCATCATTAGAGAGATGTTGTGGGACAAAGTCCTTTGGTTCCGGAGATATATTAATCTGATTTTCTACAATGGTCCGACTGTCCTTGCCGATGTTGTAATTGGTGACTTGATACATGATGCTGTGGGCTTTAAATGAAACATGGCCCAAAGTCAAAAGAAGGAATAGGGATAAAAAACTGGGGAGGAGGTAAATTATCCCTGATCGAAAAGCTGTTTTTCAGCGATTATTTGTTTTGAAAGCGAAGCATTTTCGGAAAAGGCTTCTAGCTCTTACCAATACTTCTAATCCAAACTATACCTACCATTTAAATTCACATTGCCAAGCTTGCGGGAATTCCTCATATTGGAAGAAACATAAATTCTCCAGTTTCTTTTTAATGGCTTTTAACGAAGACTCAAGGGTAAAAATTCCGGCTATTCTCCACCTGATCCGACTTGGGTTTACCTATATTCCTCAGGGTGAACAGTATCGTCGGGAAGACACCAATATTTTTCAAACAATCTTCACCGAAAGCATACTCAAACTCAATCCCCATTTGGATGAGTCGGACATCAAAAGATTACTGGACGAAATCACTTTAGAACTGGGTTTTGATGATTTGGGAAGAAAGTTTTTCCACCGGCTGACAAGTGGTAGGTGGATCCAAAAGAACCTAATTCAAAATCAACATCTTTCTTCTCTTCGGGATTGGCAATTGCCGATGCTGATGAATGGGCAAGTGACGGTGGAGGATGCGGAAGAACGGATAGAACCAAAAACACAGCTTAGCATTTAGTGGTAGTTGGTAATTTCGTAGAGCTAGATTTTTTTTCCCTTCTGAAACTCACCTTGATTTAGTTATTAGTCTTTCGAAATATTGAGGACTTCAATTGAATGGATTCTGTCTAATCTAAACCTGCGATCGGCATTTCTTAAAAGACATTTCCCTTCCAAATATTTAATTATCTTCTCCTCCGGAACAAGGCCTGTGCTATGATCATACTCAGTAATTCCAAAATCGGTAACTGTTCTAACAGTTCTCTCACCAATCCGTCCAACATACTCAATGCGGAGAAATCGTGATTTATTCATTTCAATAAAATCCTCAACTGGAATTAGTTTCTGGTCTGGTTCAAATTTTGGCCATGAATCTTCCTTGTATTCTATTGGTGTCAAAATTCCTTTCTCCGGGTCGATTATAAGTGACTTTGGTTGATTTTTAACAAAATCGAAACCTTGAAAATAATACCAACCATTAAGGAAAAAAACAGTTGAAACTCTAAGTAAAACAGGATAATTGGAAGATTCAATTTCAAAAAGATATGTCAGTTTATCAATTTTGGATTGATTAATCCATTTGACAAAATCATTACTATAAATTGGAAGGACCTGAAGTAACTCAACTGGTAATACTTTCTCAGAGTATTTCTGGCCAATTGGATTAAACCACTTACATTTTACAAGTCGGCTCGAAATTTCTCTAGAAGCCTTTCCAGTTTCTAAATCAAACTTAACATCTCTATTATCGGAGCTTTTAACACTCATAACAAGCATAACTGGAGGAACGAAGGAATTAATATGATTTTCGCTTCTAGTCGGGCTTTCATTGCGGAAAGAGAGTGACAGTTTCCTTTTACCGACCTCTAATTTGGCAGTTTTAAAAATCACATTATAGTTAATGATTGTTCCAGATTTTGTTGGTTCTGATTTTTCGATGATTTTAAGTTGCTTCTCTTCAAACCACGATTCTTCAAACTGATGTTTATCATGGTTAAACCAGAAACACTTGCAGCTTTTAGAGCCTTTTTCATGAATTTCTTCACCATCAATAGGATCAAAGCTGCCTTTTTTGTGAATTAAAATCTCACCAACTACCATTAAAGGTGGAACGTGATTTGGCTCCCCGGCCAAAGTTGGGTCAAAAACCCCACCCTGATCGTCAAAATAATGATGGGTTTTGATTGCAACGATATCACCAATCTCAAAAATTTCCATTTAGTCTAAATTTTAGACTTACAAATTACTAATCTTTTATTATGTTTGATCTAAGCCTCGCGGAAAATGTGCTTTATCGATCATTTGGCTTAGGACCATACGGCTTCATGAATCTATTTGAATCATGGGCTGACTATTACCAAAGGGAAATAGGAAAAGGATTGTCCATGTAATGGTTCCACCACTGAGGAATCTTTCTGATAAATACCCTGATGAAGGGAAATATCAAGAGTTCTAAGTGTTCAGACTCTGGAAACAGGTCAAATACTGAACCAATTACTAAAGTTACAGATAAGACCAGTAGTTTGATGATTAATTTCTTCATTGACTTCATATTTATTTGTTTAACACAATTGAAAATTAGCGTGACTCAAGAACTTGGGTGCCGGTCCGACTTGTAAAAGGGTAAGATTGATTATAGATACGCCATACATCCCGCGAGGCCCTTTTTTATGCATGAAGAAGAAAGAAAAAAATGGTTCAAAAATCGGGGATACCTTCACCTAAGCCCAAAACTAGACCTGGATAAAAAAAAGAAGGTGATCTTGAAATGGATAACCAATCCAGAATTTGTTTCTAAGTATTCATTTTTTCCACTAATCCATTCCACCATAAAAGAAAGAAGATACAAGCTAAACAAGTCTAGTGGCATAAGGTCCCATATAAGCTCTTCTGGAAAAAGCAACGCAAAAGTTAGACCACTACATTTTGCATCGCATCTTGACAGCATGATATTTGGGTTTTATGCCGAAAAATTAAAAACACTTTATGAAGAAGTTCTTGGAAAAGACTCTTTAACCTCTGAATGCATAATTGCATATAGACAAATACCTGATCTAAAAAATCCAGGAAAAAACAAAAGCACTATCCATTTTGCAAATGAAGCTTTTCAAGAAATCAATAATCAAACAGAAAAACTTGGCGAATGTAGTGTCCTTAAATTCGATATAGAAAAATATTTTAGTGAAATTGATCACGTACTACTAAAAGCTTCATGGAGCGAGTTACTTAAAGAAGATAGATTACCTCTAGATCATTACAAAGTTTTTAAAGCTACAACGGATTTTTCCTATGTTTTAAAGGATGATTTGAGAATCTTTAAGAAAGGAAAAGGAAGAAAATTAGGATTTGATGAAAAAAAAATAGCAGAAAATAGAAAAAATGGAGTCGAATCATTCTTTTCAAATGCAGGTGAATTTAGAGAAGCGATAAAATCTGGAAAGCTTAAAATCTATAAAAACCCATTTTGGTCTAAAAATGAAAAAAGACGAAAAGGAATACCACAAGGACTTCCTATATCTGCTATATTAGCAAATTTGTACCTTTTGGATTTTGATAAAAGGGTGGTTGAAGAAGTTGTTTTAAAAAGAAACGGATGTTATCGGAGGTACTCAGATGATATACTAATAATTTTACCAAAAGAAGAACAAGAATGGGCTAATGAATTTATTAACAATCTTATTTTAGAGAGAAATGTAAAAATCAGTAAGGATAAAACTGAAATATTTACTTTCAAAAAAATATTTACTCCTAAAAAAATTACAATAGTTGGTGAGTTAAATGGTACAAACAACAAACAAGGTCAAATACCACTGAACTATCTAGGGTTTGATTTTTATGGAAACAAAACTTTGATAGCATCAAAAAATCTATCAAAATTTTACCGAAGAATGAAAACCTCCATAAAAAAGAAAATAAATATTGCATATAAAAAATTTGAAAAAGACGAGATCCATAGATCTGGCATATCGATATACAAAAGACAGCTTACAAAAATTTATACGAAATTAAATTTAGAAAACTCCTCATTGATCAAAAAAAGAAAAAAGCTAGTAAAAAACATATATGGATATCATGTATATAAAATATCCTCAAAGGAACCCCCTTTTAGAGGCAATTATTTAACTTATGTTAAACGTGCATCTGAATTAATGAATGAACCCAGCATTGAAATTCAAATAAAAAATCATAAAAAAATATTTAACAAATACATCGCCCAAAGATTAGAAATTAAAAATCATAACCATTGAATCCCAAATGCTCCTTTTCAATTCTCTAGAAAAATTTGGTTCTACCACGAATTTAATGGAAATGGTATCTTTAGGCAAAAAGATGTTCACAGAGAATTTTTTCACAAAGCTGCTTGATCTGGAAGACGGTTGGATAGTTGAATCTGTAGATTCGGATTTAACAAAGGAGGAGATCTACATACAGGTTGTTTGTGTGTTGGATCAATTGGAAGACGCTGGATCCGGAGAGTTCTGCAAGGTTTATGATTATGCGCCGGAGCGTTCTTGGAGGCATTTGGACACGATGCAATATAGGACTTACATCAAGTGTCGGCTCCCTCGAATCAAAGCCTCCGACGGAAAAGTAAAGACTGTTCAGCCCAACTGGGCCTCGGGTTA